>DXVO01000021.1 GCA_019417325.1 Parabacteroides sp.
CCTGTAACCGGCTGATCCGTAGTCAGCTACTCTATTCAGTTGAGCTACGCGGCCAATCTAATATTTTGTTTAAACAATATCTTGAAATTGTGACCGCGACAGGATTCAAACCTGTAACCGGCTGATCCGTAGTCAGCTACTCTATTCAGTTGAGCTACGCGGCCATTATTTCTTGATTGCGAGTGCAAAGGTAGTATATTTTTTAAAACATACAAGCCTTTCCGTTCTCTTTTTTTAGCTTAATCTAACATTTTAGGATTAAAGATCAGATAACCAATATTTAAGCCGAAATTAAAATTTTTGGATGGATAACTATATCCGTTTGCATATAAACTGATGGAAGCAAACGGAAGATGCAAAACTAATGCTGCTTCTCCCATGTATTGGAATGATTTCAGGAATTTTCCATAATAGGGGAGAGCCATATAGGAATTGTCTGTTATATATTCTTCCTTCTTTATCTCATACAGTGGAGCAAAACCATATAATCCCAGCCGTAAATGAAGCAACTTGCTGAATTTCCAAATAGGAGTTATACCTGCAGCTACATACTGATTCGCCCGGAATGCTTCATTGAATATAATTTGGCTGTGTGGCGTAGGTGTAAATGCCGGAGCCTGCAGGACCGATGCCGTATAGTTATTCATCAAGTTTTTGCTGGAGATAACAAATTCCCCGGTTATACCCAGACTTAGCCGTGGAGTAAATGATTTGTATTCTTCCCATACTCCTTTCATCTGTAGCCAGCTATGGGTAGTTTTCCCATACTCTTTTCCGTCAGGATTACTGGTGGGGGAAGGGGAGTATTCCTCTATCCCGGTGACATACTGTGCTATAAGGAATTGTTTTTTTCCGGCAGTGGGGAATTGTTTATAATTCAGTGAATTCTGCTCTATGCTAAGTGAGCCGCTGAACAAGTCGTACCAGCTATGGTCGAACGTTACATTCTGAAAAGGCAAATTAGATGTCTGCAAATAATAGTCGTTCAAACGTCCGTAAGCAAATCCGATTTCCGCTTTTGCACGATTCAGGAAAGGAAAGCCCAGTTTAAATTTTGTATATAATTCTTTTTGCTTAATAAAAGCAGGCAATACATCTTCGTAAAATAAGGATTGGCTTTCCGAGAATTTCCTGTCGGAGAATACCCCCTGCCAATTTAGATAGGTAGGTATTTTAGTTTGCAGGTAAAGACGCCCGTTTAGCATAACTCCACTAAAAGCATTACCGACCTGAAAGTCAGAATTTACATCAGCCGCAAAACATCCCAGATATTGGTAGCCTAATCCTATGAATAATTGGTTTGCCTGGTAGGAAGACACATTTCCTCCGAATGAAACCTTTATTTCTTCCCGCATCTTAACATCCAGATAGAGGTCGAATTTCTTTTCTTTCCGGTTGTATACGGCATGAGGCATAATTTCTTTGATTTTCGAATAAGTCAGCATTTTGAAATAAGCCCGCTTAAAATCTTCCATTGTAAACTCATGGTTGATGTCGCGGTGGAGCTGCGACTCGATATATTTGCGCTGAGATTCACTAACTCCTGTTACATAGATGTTCTGGAATATCAGAGGAGGCAAACCCTTTTTATAATTTTCCCGGCGTTTGCTAACTTCACTGAGTTCAACCCGGCGGGGAATGCGCGACTTAATGGAATCCATCATAGCCATAGTCCGTTTGTATCCGATATCCATCAGTTCCCGTGCTTTCTGGAAGTCCAGTAAAGAAACATTGGAAAACTTAAACTTTATCATCATTCCTTCATCTTCAGGAACATCGTATTCAGTTTTCTGCATAATCATTGTTTCAAGCTGGTTATACGGACTGGAAGACGGTTTTTGATTACCTCCTGCAACAGCGGAACCGAAAATAAAGTCAGGATGAAACGCTTCTTTCATCGGTCCTACCGGAAAGTTGTCGTAAATACCTCCATCAAACAGGGGTATACTGTCTTTCCATATAGGTTGAAAGAAGAAAGGGAAAGTCATGGACGCACGTACAGCGTCGCCTAAATCTCCATTTTTGAATATGATAGCTTTTTTACTATAAATATCGGAAGCCACACTACGGAAAGGAACAAATAAATTATCGAAATTCCATCCGGCTTTTGCTGTCGCCTGCGAATAAAGAGCCATAAATGCCTGATTCATCTGAATAGGATTAATCAGACTCTGCGGTAGGAAGTTCGCTTTCACTTGCAGAGAATCCGTCATATCTATAGAGAAGTGGCCGAACTCCGGAGTAGGGTCGGGCCTTTTAAAATAATATTTATATTCATTCTCTACAGTTCCGGTTTGCCAGTAACCGAATTCTTCCGAAAGCATCAGTTCTACCATTTCTTCGGGTGTATAACCCATGGCATATAAACTGCCTACAATGGCCCCGGCCGAGGTCCCTGTTATATAATCGATGGGAATATTATTGTCTTCCAATGCTTTGATTACTCCGATGTGTGCAGCTCCCTTTGCTCCGCCTCCGCTTAATACCAAGCCTACTTTTTGAGCATGTATACTATGTAAACAGATAAAAAACAAGACTGTAAATACAGCTATTTTCCTCATAATAATTTTGATTCTCTTATTTAAATTCAAAAATAAATATATTTTTCAGTCTACATGATTTTGTGAGTGTTAAATATAGAATAAAAGCGGGATGTATTCTGTATAAAAGCCTTTACTTGCTATAGCTTTCATTGCTTTGAGACGTTCTGATATTGTGAATCCCAGCGTTTCAATGTAGGAAAATAGGCTTTCATATTTGCAATAGCTTCTTCTTTTGAATAGGTAAGGCCTGAATCTTTATTAAATTCGTCTACAAACTGGGCACAGTGCTCAATCATTTGTTCCATGGTGCAATCCATTGTAAAGGCTCCGTCTTTGAAACAATAACAGCAATATTCCTCGTTCTTGCTTCCATCCTGGTTTGTACCCAACTCTTCCTGTTCTTGTAGTGGCATACCACAACTTTGACAAAACTTAGCTTCCATAATTATTCCTGTTTTATTGATGTGTAAATCTTTGTTACAAAAGGCTCGCCATTTTTGAATAACTTCTGTTCCTTTGGCAACAAATGTATATAATTTACAGTGATAACGCATTATCCAACCTGGCTAATTTAAACTTCCGGGAATAAAAAACAGAGCGAAATGAACCGGTAAGGCTCGTTTCGCTCTGCATATTTAAGCTATAGATACGCTTTAATCTATCATCCAGGAGATTAACCAATCATCTGTACACTGCGTTTGATGAATTGGCTCAAAGCTTCTCCTTTCAACATACCGTTAGCCAGTAAGGCAAGGTCGATAAGCTGGCTGATTACTTTGTTGCCGCTTGCATATTCTGCAAGGATCGCATCACGTTGAGCTGCCAGCTCGTCTACCTTTTTATTCGTATTGGTCATATCTTCTTTTTCAGCAGAAGTAATTTCTTCTTCCTTCTTCTTTCCCTGGGCTTCACGCAGATCGCTCTGGCGTGTTTTCCATCCTTTCAGGTCATCCAGGATAGGTTTAAGCTTATCTGTACAGGTCTTCTCTTCGTCGGCAAGCACTTGTTTAACCAGTTCGTGGTCTGTATTCAGTACCAGGTTGTAGTTGTCTGGCATTTCGCCATAGAAAGACATGCCTGGTTGCATGGCAGACATTTCACGCATACGGCGCATGTATTCGCTTTGTGTTAGCATAACCGGATTAGAGCTTGCTCCGAGAGCTTCGAAAGTTACATAGAAATCAGTTTTATCTATTTTAGGCAACTGGCTCTTGAATATTTCCTGTAAAGCAGTCTTCTGATCTTCATCCAGTGTTACCTGACCGGCATCGCTCTTACGTATCAGGTTATCGATAGTATCACTGTCTACACGAACAAAACGGGTCTTTTCAAACTTCTGTTCGAACTGGCTGATAGCATGTACATCCAATTGCCCATCCATAATTAAGACGCTATAGGCTTTGTCTTTAGCTGCCTGAATATAACTGTACTGGTCGTTTGCGTTGGTAGTATACAAGTAAATCAGATTACCATCTTTGTCCGTCTGATTGGTTTCTGTCAGCGTTTTGTATTCTTCCAGTGTGTAGTATTTACCGTCAACATCTTTCAGCAAAGCGAATTTGGCAGCACGGTCGTAGAATTTTTCTTCGCTCAACATACCATATTGGATGAAAAGTTTCAGGCTATCCCATTTTTCTTCGAACTGGGGACGGTCTGATTTAAAGATTTCTTCCAGTCTGTCGGCAACCTTCTTAGTGATATGGTTGGAAATCTTTTTCACATTCTGGTCGCTTTGCAGATATGAACGGGATACGTTCAAAGGAATATCCGGAGAATCGAGTACACCATGCAACAAAGTCAGGAATTCCGGAACGATACCTTCTACAGAATCGGTAACGAATACCTGGTTGCTATACAACTGGATTTTGTTACGATGCAAGTCCATGTTGCTCTTGATGCGCGGGAAATATAAGATACCGGTCAAATGGAACGGATAATCTACATTCAGGTGAATCCAGAACAACGGTTCTTCTGCCATTGGATACAGCTCGCGGTAGAACTTCTTATAATCTTCATCTTTCATATCGGCAGGTTTACGAACCCATGCCGGCTGTACGTCGTTGATGATATTATCTTCGTCAGTGTCTACATATTTGCCATCTTTCCATTCTTGCTTTTTCCCGAAAGCGATAGGAACAGGCAAGTAGCGGCAATATTTAGTCAGCAGCCCGTTCAGTTTGTCCTTATTCAGGAAGTCTTTGTTTTCATCATCGATGTAAAGAATGATGTCTGTTCCACGGTCTGCTTTGTCAGTTTCTTCCAAAGTGTATTCAGGAGTACCATCGCAGCTCCATTTCATAGGAACAGCTCCTTCTTTATAAGATTTGGTAATGATTTCAACCTTCTTTGATACCATGAAAGAAGAATAGAAACCAAGTCCGAAATGACCGATGATAGCTGCAGCATCGTTCTTATATTTCTGAACGAATTCTTCAGCACCGGAGAATGCGATCTGATTGATATACTTATCAATTTCTTCGGCAGTCATACCAATACCTCGATCGGATATTTTGATTATTTTGTCATCGAAGCTGACACGAACTGTCAGATCTCCCAGCTCTCCTTTAAACTCACCGACCGATGCCAATGTTTTTAATTTCTGTGTAGCATCTACGGCGTTTGACACTAATTCACGAAGGAAAATTTCATGGTCACTGTACAAAAATTTCTTGATAATCGGGAAGATGTTCTCACTGGTAACACCAATGTTTCCTTGCTTGCTCATAATCAAATATTTATATTTTTATAGTTAATCGATAAAATCTATTTCCGTTTGTAATCATAACAGGCTATGCAAAATAAGTGCCATATTGGAATCGGGTAATTAAATAACCTTGTTTTTATGACAATATTACAGAGTGGAGACACATTGTCATTTTTTCGTCAGAAGGTTAAAAAACTCTTTTACCAAGCGGATTTTATCGATTGTTCATCGGGGTTGAATGTTTTTTTATTTAGATTTACGTCCTTGTAAAGTGTGTGTGACAGAAGAGTGTTTTTAGATATATTCTCAATTGTATCATGTAGTTTCCTCGCTTTTCTTTTATTTAATGTATAATCTGCTTTCTGAAGGAAACGGTTAGCAAAAGTATTGTCCGGAATGAGAACATTGGGTAAGATTTTATTGATGATTGTGGTGGGACTGAGTTTTATGACATGTAGCAAAAAGCAGAATGACAATGCAAAGATTGCAGGAATCTGGCATGTGGAAGGGGCAGTTTATAAGGAAAAACAGGTTGCGGACTTTAATAAGTCGCCTTATTTTATAGCAACGGAAACTCATTTCTTTTTCGGAGAGGCGGAAACAGCCCAGTCCGGTTTAAATTATTGTTCTTATACCTATAATGGGAAAGATATGATTATGTATGCTAAAAATGAAGAGGGAGGGAAGGCATGGATTATTTATGTCTTGCAACAGAATACGGAGAAGCTGGTATTTGAATATGACAGGGATGGAGACGGGGAGATGATTGTAATTTCCTTAATCCGGGCTAAATGAAAAAGGAGATAGTAGCTTCGAATATGAAGGTAGCTAGGTATAGATTCAAAACATATATGCTTTGAGTTTAAAACATATATGTTTTGAATGCGAAACACCTATGTTTTAAAATAAAAAGGCCGCCCCTGAAAAGAGACGGCCTTCTATTTTGGCATTGCGAGAATTATTCAGCGCTTTCAGTTGCCGGAGCTGCTTCTTCTGTAGGAGCTGCTTCTTCAGCCTGCTTAGCAGCTTCAGCGGCTGCCAATTCTGCTTTCTTTTTAGCTACGATTTCTGCTTTTGCCTTATTTGCTTCTTTTTCAGCTTCTAAAAGAGCTTTGGCAGCAGCTTTTGCAGCTTCACTGTCTTTTTCTTTTACAGCCTGTAAAGAGGCTTGTTTTCCTTTCAACCAAGCTTCGAATTTAGCTTCTGCTGTAGCTTCGTCGAAAGCACCTTTCTTAACACCTTCCAATAAGTGTTTTTTCATGCAAACACCTTCACGGGAAAGGATATTACGAGTAGTGTCTGTAGGTTGTGCACCTACCTGTAACCAATACAAAGCTCTTTCGAAGTTCAAATCTACTGTAGCAGGATTAGTGTTCGGATTATAAGAACCTATCCTTTCAATAAACTTTCCATCACGTGGAGCCCTGCTGTCTGCGACTACAATCTGGTAAAAAGCATAGCTTTTACGACCGTGTCTTTGCAATCTAATTTTTGTTGCCATGTTTGAATAATTAATTTAAGCTGTTTGTATTAGCGGGTGCAAAGATAGGCCTTTTTGTATATAAAACAAATATTTTCCCGACTGAATTTTCAGTCAAGGAAATTTCCCTACCTTTGTGCCTTCAATTAATAAAGTTATAATACATATGATTTCAGTAGACGGATTAACTGTTGAATTTGGCGGAGCTGCTCTTTTCTCGGATATATCATTCGTTATTAATGAAAAAGACCGGATTGCCCTGATGGGGAAAAATGGAGCCGGTAAATCTACATTATTAAAGATATTGGCAGGAGTACGCGAACCGACACGTGGTAAAGTGTCTGCACCGAAAGATACGGTTATAGCCTATCTGCCCCAGCATTTAATGACAGAAGATGGCAGGACTGTTTTTGAGGAAACAGCTCAGGCATTCGCCCATCTGCATGAGATGGAGGCGGAGATTGCCGCCATCAACAAAGAGTTGGAAACCCGTACGGATTATGACTCTGATAGTTACTATGAATTGATAGAACGTGTCTCTACATTGAGCGAAAAATTCTACTCGATAGAGGAAATCAATTATGATGCGGATATAGAGAAAACTTTACTGGGTTTAGGATTTACGCGTGAAGACTTTACACGCCAGACCAGCGAGTTCAGTGGAGGATGGCGTATGCGTATCGAGTTAGCCAAGCTGTTGCTTAAGAAACCGGATGTATTGCTGCTTGACGAGCCGACTAACCATTTGGATATCGAGTCTATCCAGTGGCTGGAAGATTTTCTGATCGATAACGGACAGGCGGTGATCGTAATAAGCCACGACCGTGCTTTCGTAGACCATATTACTACCCGTACTATAGAAGTAACTATGGGACGTATTTATGATTATAAGGTAAATTACAGTTCTTACCTTCAACTTCGTAAGGAACGCCGCGAACAACAACAAAAAGCTTTTGACGAACAGCAGAAATTTATAGCTGAGACAAAAGAGTTTATAGAACGTTTCAAAGGAACCTATTCAAAGACTCTGCAAGTACAGAGTCGTGTGAAAATGCTTGAGAAGCTGGAAATACTGGAGGTGGATGAAGAAGATACTTCTGCTTTGCGTTTGAAATTTCCGCCGGCTCCACGTTCCGGCTCTTATCCCGTTATGCTTGAAAATGTAGGGAAGACTTATGGAGACCATGTTGTTTTCAAAAATGCGAACCTGACTATAGAACGTGGAGATAAGATAGCTTTTGTAGGGAAGAATGGTGAAGGTAAATCTACATTAGTAAAATGTATTATGAAAGAGATTGAGCATGAAGGAACGCTTACACTCGGTCATAATGTGATGATTGGTTATTTTGCTCAGAACCAAGCGTCCTTGCTGGATGAAAACCTGACTGTTTTCCAGACTATCGATGATGTGGCAAAAGGGGATATCCGTAATAAAATAAAGGACCTGCTTGGTGCTTTCATGTTTGGTGGTGAAAACTCGACAAAGAAGGTGAAAGTCCTTTCTGGTGGCGAGCGTACTCGTCTGGCTATGATTAAGCTGTTGCTGGAACCGGTTAACCTGCTGATTCTCGACGAGCCTACCAATCATTTGGATATGAAAACCAAGGATATTCTGAAGCAAGCGTTGATTGATTTCGACGGAACGCTGATTGTTGTATCTCACGACCGCGACTTCTTGGATGGACTTGTATCCAAAGTATATGAGTTCGGTCACAAGAAAGTAACCGAACACTTGGAGGGTATCTACGAATTCATGCAGCGTAAAAAGATGGAGAATCTGAACGAACTGGAAAGAAAGAATTAAAGCCTTATTCCTAAGCTCAGCATAACGTCATAAGTGGAACTGTTCACCGTCGGATAGTATTTATATTCTGTCCGTCGGGCGAAGTACCGGTTCGAAACGGAGATGTTGAATTTATCCTTAAGCAAATATCCCAATCTTACGGAAAACATAGTCAATCGTGCATTGCCTATGTTTCCCTGGATATTTGTATCATTTAGTTTTTCAGGGTCCCAGAAGTTATCCGGATTGTATCCTTTCCAGGTAAAGATCTGGTAGTTTTCCATATTGATGAGGAATGCCAGGCGCTTGTTGTAAATGGCACCTGTTAATAATTTACCACTGAAACCGCTTCCCAGGTTATAATCCCTATCTCCTAATTTCAGATAATCGGAGATACTTGCACCCAAAGCTACTCCGTTCAGATAAAACTCGGCGAAGATATCAGTTTTATCATCCTTATTGTTTGCCCGCTTATAATAGATAAGACCTCCACCGGCTGCTGCTGCTTCCGAGATGCGGTAAGGTGTATGCGATTTGAGTCCGGAATCGTAATAATCGAAATGCTGGAATACACCGGCCGTCAAAGTACGTGGACCTTTTTCCCAAACCCTTTTTCCCCATAAAGCACCGATAGCATTCACCTGGGTAATAAGCGGCTGTGATGAGAATAAGTCTATACCCATATGGAAACGGAACCATTCGTATGGTGAATAAAATTCATCATAAAACGGGTCCCCATAGTCCAAATGGAAAGAGATATTCATACTGACGGAACTTTCCCTTTCTTTGCTTTGATCCAGTTTTAATTCGGATAGGTAGCGGGGGCCGGTAGTAATAATGAAGTTGACCGGTACAGAGGGGAAATGCCTTCCTTTATTTGTCCTGTGTTTCCAAGCATCACCGGAAATCAAACGGTTTATCCCTCGCATGGGAGAGATAATACCTGCTAATATTTCACGTCCTACTCGTTCGGCTCCATGGCTACGATTATCGATGAACAAGTCTGACAGGCGGTAAGTGATTTCCCCCAACTCGATACCTCCGAATGTGGTGGCAAGCATATCATTGATAGAAGGTGGTTCCGTCTCCATAAAGAACTCCCACATCAGACTACCTCCTGCAGTATAAGGAATGGATTGCCAGAAATTCAACCCGTTACTACGGGCTGCATTAAAATAAAGTGAACCGTGATAGGGGTGTGCAAACAGGTTCGTCGAGAATTTATCCGTATCCCATACCGGACCTGTTTTGAAATTATTCTTAATAGTACCCCAATTTATACGAGCAAAATCTTCATTTACAACGTAACGGTCAAAAACCCAAACTCCCATATTCAAACTAAAGACCTCCAATGCCGCCTTCCACGGGCGGGGAGGATTTGTTTTGATGCTATCGCTGGTATATTGTCGGGTCGCTCTTTGAGGGAAATATCCCTGGCTCCAGGTTGTCAACGGATAGAGCAAATATAAGAGTGTACCAAATATTATTTTTCTCATTTTGTTGTTTGTTTGGTAAAATCATCAACGCATAATCGGCTACAAACATATTTATTATAAACAAAAATCTATTTGTTTGGTTTAAATAATTCTCTGGTCATTTCTATATAAATACAGAATATAGTGAGCTTTTTATTAATTTTGCAGAAAAAACACAATGATAGATTTTATCACCTTTTGCGATTACACAGGGACATTCGCATTTGCAATTAGTGGTATCCGACTTGCTTCCGCCAAACAGTTCGACTGGTTTGGAGCTTATGTTGTCGGGGTTGTAACAGCCGTTGGCGGAGGAACTATCCGCGATATTTTATTAAATGCTACGCCTTTTTGGATGGAACAGGCGTCTTATCTGATTATATCTGCTCTGGCTTTGCTTTTTGTGATAATTTTTAGAAAATATGTCATTAGTCTGAAAAATACCTTCTTTATTTTTGACGCGATTGGCTTAGGGCTTTTTGGTGTTGTTGGCGTAGAGAAAGCGCTTGCATTCGGTTTCCCTATGTGGGTGGCGATTGTAATGGGAACCATCACGGGTGCATTTGGGGGAATGATTCGTGATATATTGATAAATGAAGTGCCTCTTATATTCAGAAAAGATATTTATGCTCTGGCATGTGTGTTCGGTGGTATTGTATATTGTATTTGTTTGTCGATAGGAGTGAGTCCTTTGCTGACTCAATTTATTTCGGCAGCAAGTATTTTTATATCCCGTATCCTTGCAGTGAAATATCATATAAGTGTTCCTGTGTTGAAAGGTGAAGAATAAAATTATTACCTTTGCAGCTATATGGCGATAAATATGAATACTCAGCGTGAAAAAGCTTCTATCCTGCTTATTTATACAGGGGGAACTATCGGGATGATTGAAAATCCGGAGACAGGTGTCCTTGAATCTTTTAATTTCCAACATCTTAAGGATAATATGCCGGAATTAAAGAAACTGGGATATGCTGTATCTACTATTCAGTTCGACCCGGCTATGGACTCTTCTGAAATGGGACCGGAATCGTGGATGAAGATTGTAAAGATTATAGCAGACAACTACCAGTCGTATGATGGATTTGTAGTGCTGCATGGTACGGATACTATGTCATTTACTGCTTCAGCTCTGAGTTTCATGCTTGAAAACCTAAGTAAGCCGGTCATCTTTACCGGTTCGCAATTGCCTATAGGCATGTTGAGGACGGATGGTAAGGAAAATCTGATCACTGCAATAGAGATAGCTGCTGCAAAAGAAAATGGTATCCCTATTGTTCCGGAAGTTTGTATCTTTTTTGAAAATGACCTGCTGAGAGGAAACCGTACCAGTAAGATTAATGCTGACAACTTCAATGCTTTCCGTTCGTATAATTATCCGGCGCTTGCTCATGCCGGTATTTATATAAAGTATGATACGCAGCAGATTTATCATTCTGTGTCCCGGAAGCCATTGAAACCCCATTATTTACTGGACCGGAATATTGCAGTACTAAAATTGTTTCCCGGCATTTCTCCGCAGGTAGTAGAGAGTATTTTAAATATTCCGGACCTGAAAGGCGTAGTGATGGAAACCTTCGGAAGTGGTAATGCTCCGTGTTACGATTGGTTCCTAAAGATGCTGAAAGAAGCAGTAGACCGTGGGATTGTTATTGTGAATGTAACCCAATGTAGTGCCGGAAGTGTGGAAATGCACCGGTATGAAACAGGGCATAAATTGTTGGAAGCGGGTGTGATAAGTGGTTTTGACAGTACAACAGAAAGCGCGGTTACAAAACTGATGTTCCTTTTTGGTCATGGCCTGACACCGGATGAGGTGAAAGAGCATATGAACTGTTCGCTTATAGGGGAAGTGACAATCCCTGATACATTCCGTCCATAATTTAAGCCGGATGTTAATGATTAAGGAAAATGAAACTGTCATTTTTAAGTTTAGCAAGTGGAAGCAGTGGAAACTGCTATTATCTGGGTACCCCTGAATATGGGGTGTTGGTTGATGCCGGTATAGGCATCCGTACGATAAGAAAGGTATTGAAGGATAATTCTATAGATTTCTCTAAAATTGTAGCTGTTCTGATTACGCACGATCATGCGGACCATATCAAAACAGTAGGCTGTTTAGGAGAGAAATTTTGTATCCCTGTATATACAACAGAAGCAGTACACCGTGGAATCGATAAGAGCCGTTATGTGGAAGAAACATTGAATAGCTCCCGCAGGATTATAGAGAAGGAAGTTCCTTTTACTATCCGGGATTTCCGTATTACGGCATTTGAAGTACCTCACGACAGTACCGATAGTGTAGGGTATCTGATAGAATACGGCAAACATAAATTTACTTTTGCAACGGATGTCGGTCATATAACAGATATCGTAAGCAAATATATGAGCATGGCAAACCATTTGATTATAGAAGCTAATTATGATGAGGAAATGCTTCAATTCGGAACGTATCCTGCTTTTCTGAAAGAGCGGGTGGCAAGTCCGACTGGCCATTTGAGCAATCGTGAGGCGGCAGAGTTCCTGGCTACTCATTATGACCCGAAATTAAAGGATATCTGGTTGTGCCATTTAAGCCGCGATAATAATCATCCCGAATTAGCATATAAGACCGTGGATATCCGTTTGTTCCAAGAAGGAATACGGGTTGGGAAGGATGTCTCTTTAGTAGCATTGAAGCGGACTACGCCTTCTGATATTTATGAATTTGAATAATTTTCTGGACAAAAAAAGCCCTGAAAAGTTTGCAAAGAAAAATTAAACCTCTATCTTTGCACCCGCAATCGAGAAACAAAGATTGCATGAATGACTTGGTAGCTCAGTTGGTAGAGCAAATGACTCTTAATCATTGGGTCGAGGGTTCGAGCCCCTCCCAGGTCACTCAAAAGAAATAATGCATGATGACTTGGTAGCTCAGTTGGTAGAGCAAATGACTCTTAATCATTGGGTCGAGGGTTCGAGCCCCTCCCAGGTCACAAAAGCAACAAGTTAATAAACAGCATTTTACAGTTTAATCTGTGAAGTGCTGTTTTTGTTTATGCCTCATTTTTGATGGAAAAATTGCTAAAAACAGTCTAACGGGCAAAGCTCATATGTACGTTTTCACACAAAGGATTTGAAACTAATTTGAAAATGGAGGTTGTATGGCAAATTTGAAACTGGTCATTAGAAAAGGTCAAACAAAAGAGAGTGGAGAATGTGTAATTTACACTCAAATTACTCATAGAGGTAGTGCAGAGTGGATATCTACTGGTATCTATGTTCTTCCTCAAAACTTTAAAGCTACACGTGTATATGGAGGTAAAGGTGGCGATCCGAATGCAAGTATGAAAAATATTCAACTAAATGAGATTATCACCAAATACGAAAGGAAATTGCTCAATTTGGGAGAAAAAGTAAACTCTTTAGATGTAAAGGTTATAAAGAACTTTCTTTTGTCCTGAAGTGAAGTATTTTATGTAACAGACTTCTTTGAATACACAAAAAAAGGAATCAAGGACTTGGAAGAAATGGGAAAGAATGGTACCGTTGTCCCACTAACGAATACGCTATACCGATTACAGGAGTACCATTCTCATGCGAGATATAGGTATAAGCAAAGATGATATTTCGATCTGCCTAGGACACCGGGAGCCAGAACATAATCTTATTACCACGGGTATATATATCAGTGAGGATTATCGGAAAACTGATATTGCTAACAGACTTTTTATTGATGAGCTAAATAAGGAAGAGGAGAGGTGTGAAAATAAAATAGCTGTATAGGAGGGGGATTGATATTCAGACTTCTGTTTGTGTTAGGAAGTACAGCCGGGGAATGATAACCCCGGCCTATGTATTACTTTTTGAGATTTGTATAACCATGAAGATTTAGTTGAATGTTCCTAAAGAATTTTTATTCTTTAATTCTTCTGTACATTTTATTCGGATGTCTGGAACAAATATGTTCCATTTTGCTTTGTGAGTGGTACAAGGGCCATCTGATTTCTATTGGCATGGAGTATTTATTACCTTTCTTTTTAACGGAACGAACTTTAACCATGTGCAACTTCTCCATAGCCATTCAAGTGGCCCGAAATAATATCGTTTGATCCACCAGTTGCTGAATAATACCTGGAAAGCGAAAATTACCAATCCTATCAAACAAGATTGCAAGTAGCTTAATTGCACAGCCAGATTAAAACCATATCCGTAAAAAAGAGGAACGCATATTAGTCCTTCCATCACATAATTCGTGACACTCATTCGTCCGAAAGGTGCAATTTTTTCCATCCAATTTTGATTTTTAGTTGTATGATAAAGAAGCATGAAGGCTGAGATATACATCATGCCCATGCTTAAATTTGCATAGGCGCTGAATAATATATCGCCGTAAATAAGCTCCATCCCGTTTGTATTTATAAATGGAAGTACAAGTAATACAACCTTAAATATTACAGAGCAAACAATACTGCATGGCAGTGTCTTGCGGCTATACAGTATTATTTTTTTCTCGTCTTTGTATACACCAGAACGTCCTATAAGCATTCCAAGAATAAACAGACCCATCATTTGTGGATAACGAGCTTCTCCGAAACTCCAATAAAATGTGACCAATTGCCCTTCTTTCAGATTAAAATGGAGTACATCCCAAAAAGAACCATGAATGAAAACCTCTGCTGACCTGTTGTAGATCTCATCTATCTGGTTTATAAAGGTTGTAACCCCTTCTATAGTATCTCCTCTTAAAGAAGATATGAACCAAAAAACTTCAGGAAGTTGCAATAATAATAGAATAGCTATTGAAATAAGCCATTTGGTTGGAGCCTTATATAATGGAATGAGGATTATTCCAGTTATCGCATAGATTCTAAAAAAGTCTCCTGTGTAAATAAGGGCGTAAAGAAAACCTAATGTAAATAACAATGCTAGTCTCCAAAGAAAACGTAACCTGAAGTCTGTACCTTTACTCTTTTGGGATTCCATTTGGATAAAAAAACCTAATCCGAATAATAATGAAAATATCGCGTATGATTTTCCTCCAAAAATAAAGTATATAGAATGAAATGTAAGGTTGTCTATCTTTTCCCAGAAAGAGGACTCTATTACAGGTTGAAAGTCTAAATCAAAACGTTCAATACAATGAATCATTAGAATTCCAAATAAAGCGAATCCTCTTAATGCATCAATAGAAGTGATACGCTTTTTGTTAAGGTTGCAATGGTTTAATATGCTCATAATAAATACAAAAATGCTTATAATTTTAGCGCAAAATTAATTCTATATTTTACATATAAAATATGCATTTGTTTTTATTAATATCGATTTATTCGTTTGATATCGATTTGTTTTAAAATCAAAAAAATGTCAAGCCGTTTGATTTTCAATAGTTAATAAAACAATGTATGATATTTTATTATGCAATTTATTAAAAAAACAGAAATACATAAATTAACTATATGATAATTTGACAAATAATATATTATTTAAGATAGAAATAAACGCTTGTATTTGATTATTAATCGATATAGGATAGTTTATGTGAAATTATTCAAGTTAACAAAAAATATCACCTTTTGCATGGTTTCAGACTTAGCTATAAAGTTTACTTACAATTGGAAGTTTAACAAACTCAATTACTAATGGCAGGTTCCGAAAAGCTTTTAAGAGAGTAGGGGAAAATAAACATTAATAATTATGGGATATACAGATTCTAATTTGGTTGGAATACACAATAATCCTACATACGGATTGTCTAGTGATACAAATACTGTTTTGAGTAATATCTTGGATGTTTCCGGATTGAGTGACGATAGTCATGATCTAAAAAAATGTGTGGGTTATATATTGGGTTTTAAAGACTATGGTCTGGAGGGAGAACAAAAAGTACATGATGCAAAAATGAAAGCTACTTTTAAAGGTCATGATATAATGTTAGTAGAGGATATATAGCTAAATATCATACTTATACACTCTTTTTAAAATAAGGGATCTAATGACCATCTTAAGATTCTAATGGTAGGTAAGTATAAATATACTATTAATAAGGTGTATACATATGAGATATTATGGAAGAGTGATTCGACTTTACCTGATGAAATTTCTACGACAACGACTACTACGTATTAGCTTTATTTGTAATTCATACAGAAAAAAGAACGTCCGATGTAGCGCTGCTCCTGACGTTCAATTTTATCAGTCTTCGATATACAAGGTCTTTAATTATGGCATACAGAGTGGATAGCCCAATGTACGAAGTGGCCGGCTGTTTTAGATGGTTACCATTTCTTTGATTAGGAAAATACAGCTTAACCTGTGAGAGTAGGGCTATTTTGTTTCTATATGTGTATATTAGTATTAATTTAGACTTAGTTCTGTTCGAACTAATAATAAAATCCACGAATATAGGGAGTACAAAAATAATTCTATATTTCAATTAAAAAGCTTCATTCTGTTTTATTAATAAATTGTTTATCAACTAAATATCATATTTCTGAAATATATTATTTTACTTCACGTTTTGATTTATATATATTGGCGGTTGATTTTAAATTTTTCTTTTAGATTATTCCTTCTCTGATTGGAAAAACAATAATTAACGTATTAGATAATCTATAATACTATGATTTTTAAATAGTTCCTAAAATACATGTTTATAGGGTATGTGTCTTGATAATCAATATTTACATATTAGTTCGAACAGAACTAAGTTGATTATTGTATAACAAAATTATTAAACAGTGTTTTTTATGAGACCAATGGAAAAAGACCAAGAGGCTAAGATAGCCTATGAAAAACCCTTTATTGAGGTAGTGGAAATGGAAATAGAAGGAGCTATCCTTGATGGTAGTACTCCCGATTTTGGTGATGGAGGAACGTGGTAAAAATTAAATGGAATTTGATAATCATGAAAAAAATATTATTTTTATTGATAACAACTGCTTTCTTTTTGCCAGGTTGTAATAAAGATGAGATTAAAAAAGAGAATGGCAATGAAGAGGAGCAAATACACGTTGCAGCAATACTTTCTCAAGGAGAAGTAACAAAAGTAGATATTGAACCTAATGATAATAGTGCTGATATTTTTTGGACATCTGATGATGCTATACATGCTTTTGGTATCAATCAAAGTGGAACTAAAGCGAAATTAGGAACTCTCACGACAGCTATTACAGAAAAATCGAAATCGGCAAAGTTTGAAGGGACTGTGACGAAGTCCTCTGACGACAACTATTATGTGCTTTATAATGGAACAAACTATGCTTATGGTACAGGTGAGGCTATTTCTTTGGATTTAACGACTCAAACAGGAGGTATAATTTCTAACGAATATTCTTATCTGTTTCCGTACACTTATATGGTAGGCAAAGAAGCCGGACATTTAGATGATGAAGATAATATGACTTTCAAAATGGAGCATCTTTGTGCTTTGTTACAGTTTAATCTGACGTTAAAGGAGGCTAAGGAGGGAGTTACTCTCGGAAATATAGAAGTGTCGGGAAGTAATCTTTATAATAAGAAAAATTTAAATGTATATACCAAAGAACTTTCTGATATAAGTTCGGCAGGAAATAAATTGACACTTTCTTATATGACAGGACCGGTACTTAGTACCACCACTACTATCGTAGCTATGGCTTCTTTTCCTGCTATAAATAGTGATATGAACGTAAGAATATACCTTTATGACAATGGTTCGGAGAAGTATATAGATGTACCTACCTCCAATGCAACTTTTGAAGCAGGAAAACGTTATACGAAAACGTTAGAGTTGGACCTCTCAAAAGCTGTGCTTACAGCTAAAAAACCGGATATAATAGATTATGAGGCTAAAACGCTTCAAATTATGTCACGTGAAGAATTAGTCTGGGTAGCTTTGGTAACCAACCTTGGGAATAAAACGTATTCCGATGGGTATAATTATAATGGTTTTTCCAATTGGACCTTGACTCAAGGAGTTGATTTGGATTTGAAGTGTGACACTGAAAATCAATGGACTCCTATAGGAAAATCATCATCTTTAGGTTTTAAAGGTTCATATAATGGAAATGGATATAAAGTGGAAAATATTTATATAAACTTGACAAGTGATTATCCAGGACTATTTGGATTTGCTTACGGAAGTACATCAAATCCAGCTGTAATTAAAAATGTAATTTTAGATTCCGGAGAGATTACAGGGAACGGAGGATGTGCCGGTATTGTTAGTTATGGGCTATGGACTTATATTATTGGATGCGTGAACAAGGCAAATATTATCTGTAATAACTCTGACGTAGGTGGAATAATTTATAGAAGTTCTAATGTATATTGTATTGCTTGTGAGAATTATGGAGAAATAAAGCATAATAGTTCAGGTAATACAGGGGGTATTATGGGAACGAGTGAAAATATTATAGCTTGCATCAATCACGGAACAATTGATAGTCAGGGGTATCATGGTGGAATAGCAGGGATGTTGTCTTCTGACAAAACTTACATAAAAGGTTGCTTGAATGAAGGTGAAATAAAAGCTGGTGATAATAGCTCTTATGTAGGAGGGTTAGTTGGGAATATGTCATATTATGATATAGAAAAAACGGAAGACTTGTATTTTGTGGGTAATGCAGACCTGTTTGTTGCGGGTTTAGATAGAAAAGGTCAAGGTTGGAACACCAAAGGCCCAAGCCTTATCTCCGATTTGAACAGTGATGAAATGATTGCTTCACTTAATGCAATTATTGAAGAATGGAATACAAATAACCCGGATTATGCAAGCCCTTATAAGTTTGCATCCGGAGGTGATGATAATACGATACCAAAACTTGTTCCGATAGAATAAGTTCACCTTATACCAGAACCTATTTTCATTTAAACACAATAAATACCTCTTGGCTAGAGAGTAGCCGAGGGGTATTTTTGTCAATAAGAAATATCTGAATGACCGATATTTCTTGTGAACGAGCCAAATAACCATGTAAGGCGAAAACAATATCGATACATTAAAAAGTCAATACGGGATATCACTAACATTTGTCCAAAGTATTGATAATATCTTATTTTGTAAAAACTCTACAAAAATCAAATATTGGATTGATGTGCTTATTTTATGTAAATTGGGATTTACAGCAAAAATAATATTCTGTAATATGTTTTCTGATATATCTTGATCATAAGAATTACGATGAGTTATATTTGTTCCTGTTTGTTTTTCAGTGTTACTTTTTTTCGTTTCAGTACGTATTATTTACGTTTCGGTGAAAAAGGTTATTTATAATGACTGTAGATAGTTTTCTTTGTATAGAAATATTAAGATTTATATTTTACTGATATATTACAAATAATTCAAATTACCAATGAAACCAAAAAACAAAGTTAATTATTCCCATTTTTGTATGTTATTTTTGTTGACTGTAGCCTTAGTCGGATGTTCAAAAAACAATACACAGGAAGAAAACCATTCGAATTCTACGAGCTCCACAGGTTCGATGATTGGGTTAACAGAATCTGATAATGACATGCCGCGCCCTCCTTTAGGAGATAGAACAGTTTTTCTTAAAGTTACAAATTATTCAAATGTTCCGGATAATAAGTTATTTGTTCAATTTTCGAGACATTTCTCACATTGTGATTCATATCATTACAGTAATCAAAATGGTGATTCAAAAGATATTTGGACTTATATGGGAACCAAACCTTCCATATACATACCTCTTGATAAAATTACTTTAAATAGTATTGGGGTTAATGATTCAAGCGTAGATTATCTTTTTGACGAAGCAAACTTTTATTTTTATGGAAGTACAGTTTTTAAATGGGACCAAGACATTCTTTTAGCCGTAGGGGATGAAGGTAAAGATGAAAATGACCAGATTAGATTTAATATATCAAGTTCGGCTTCCGCCGATGTTGGTGATGGGGATTGGCATATTTGCAGTCAAAACAGTGATTCTCCAATTAAAGTCGACATAAGCGAAATTAAATATGGAAAATATACTACTGCTAAAGGAAATCACTGGACTTTATGTTTTCATATAGATGTTTATGATGCAAGCTCGTTGAATGATTCTAACGAAGAGAATGATGAAGCCACTAACAATACTGAAGTTAATGATTCCAGCAAAGAGAGTAGTAAAGGCTCTTCAACTTATATTAGATGGTAATGACTCTACTTATTAATATCAAATGCCCGAACGATTTTTGTTCGGGCAAATAGCTATGCAAAAGAGCCAAATTCATAATAGTCTTCTATTGGGTCTGAAGATAACACATTTGTTTTATATTTTAACTTACCTTCTTAAATCTTCCATTTTAACGGAGATTTCATGCTTTTTTTAACCTATTGTAAAATCCTACTATGCTTTTCTTAGAAGTTTTAATTAAAGCTCCGCTGTCCTTGTTCTTTATAACCAAACGAATTCTTACATATTTAAGGTCTTCATTGTCATACATATAATGTGACGAAAAATTGTTTTCAAGCTTAGCGAACCATATTATTATACTCCTTATTATGTATTTACATTTTATAATCTCTTCCAGGCTTTTCGGAACTCGCCATAAATTAACTATCTCTGTAAGCTTGCGACTTAAAAATATAAGAAGGAAATGAAGTTTTGAAATATATATTTGGAATAAGGAATAAAGTTATCTCTACCAGATTAAATTTTTTGTGTTTAAAGGGAATATTCGATACTGCAGCGAATAGTTTCTCATCCTTTTTTGTTTTTTACTGAAGATTTTCTTTTAAATTTGTGTTCACTTCATTCTTTCGTATATTTATAAATATGAAACAAGAGGAAAGAGACTTTGACCAATGGTATGAGACCTATGTAAATGAAATGTTCTCGTATGGAATGGCTTTTGGCATCGATAAGGACATCCTGATGGATGCCATACACGATGTCTTTCTTCATCTCTATGAGAGTGGGGATAAGTTGAGTATTACCTCTAATGTTAAATTCTATCTTTTGTGTAGCCTGAAAAACCGGATTATTTCTCTGAAACGAAAAGAAATACCCTTTAAGAATATAGAAGAGACAAATGAATATGACTTCTTAATAAAGGTAGAGACATTAGATTTACTGGAGGATGAAGAAGAACGGAAGAAATGTTCTGAGCAGATTGAATATCTTATAAGTTTGCTTACCGGTAAGCAGCGGGAAGTGATTTATCTTCATTATATGCAAGACTTGAGTTATGAAGAAATTGCCCAAATACTTCAAATTAAGACAAAGAGTGTACGGAAATTGACTTATCGGGCTATTGAGCGGATGCAGGAAGAGAAATTACTGCTTATCTTTATATGGCTGGTTGGTCTGATGAAATCTTAAGTGTTTGTAAAAGTGTTGTTTATTAATATTTATTTAGCATATGTATAGGGACAAATTTAAAATACTTGCGTCTTTATTTAAATATCTATAGGAAGGATATGGCTCAATACAATTGTAAGAAAACAAAAAAAGAACTAATCCATGAAGATTTATTTATTTTATGGTGTCTGTGTCCGACAGAAGAGTTGGATGCTTATTGGATTGGTTATTTGGATGCTTTTCCAGAAGAAAGACTGACTGTACAGCATGCGAAGGATGTTGTTTGTTCTGTTCAGATGAACCGGTACAGCTTATCTCCAGATGAAAAAGAATCTCTTAAATTACGGATTAAACAAGACGTGACTAAGTATAAGCAAGCTAAACGCCGGGATCTATTCTGGCAATATGCTGCAGCTTGTGTTGTTTTGTTCTGCTCTATAGGTATTGGATGGTATGTACAAAAAGGAAGAAATTTTGATACGATAAATTCTTCTATTGTCCAGCATATGTGTATAGATAGTACACAGACTGAAATAACATTGCAATTAACAACAAAGAAGAAGGTCCAGGTTATAGACAAAACCCCTATCAGTGTAAATCAAAAAGGTAAAATAGAGATTTCAGAAAAGAATATAGCTGCTGTTGAAGATGAGCAGGAAGAAGAAATTTCTTTAAACCAGTTGACAGTACCCAAAGGTCGCCAGTCGTCTATTCTTTTAGCTGATGGGACTAAAGTATGGGTTAATTCGGGTACGGTACTTCGTTTCCCTGATTGTTTTGAAGGTGATGACCGTACAATCTATGTAAACGGTGAAATTTATCTGGAAGTAAAAGAGGATTCTTCCTGTCCTTTCTATGTGGAAACATCCCGGATGAAGGTAAAAGTACTGGGAACTTCATTTAATGTTACAGCTTATAATGATGACTCGTTACAAGCTGTAATCCTGAAAGAGGGGAGTGTCTCTGTAAATAACTATTCGGGAGAGGAAAAACGGATAAAGCCCAATGAGATGTTAGTGTTAGATAAAGAACAGATGTCGGTCTCCAATGTGGATATTTATGATTATATCTCCTGGAAGGATGGATTCTTGCAATTTAATCAAAAGGAATTGAAAGATGTTCTTAACCGTCTGTCTCACTACTATTATCTCCAATTTGTCTGTTCGTCCGATATAGAGAAATTGAAATGTTCCGGAAAGCTCATTTTGTTTGAAAATGTGGAACAGGTATTGCACACTCTACAAAAGAGCTTACCAATCACCTATGAGATAAAAGGGAATGTTATCGAGTTGAAGCGTAGTATTTCCTGAATTATATTTCTAATTTTCAAAAAGGATTATCTCACAAAATTAGGTGTTTTTTATATTACATAACGTTCTGCTTTTTGTGCTGACTCAAGATATATGTATAAAAGTCATTTTAGGGGACATAGAATACAACTATCTGCACGGATAAAACATGTATGTTTTGACTTTAAAACATATATGTTTTGAAATCGAATCATATATGCTTTGTTTTTGGATGTTATCAGGCTGAAATGTAATGCTAAAATGGTAGGAAATCAAATCTTACGCAGATGTTAAATAGACCATTATTAGAAGAAAATTACAACAATATGTTTAGACGCGGATAAAGGAATATGTAATACTCTTTATCCGCGTCTAATAAATTATCTCAGTGTTGTTGTATCAATTATGGTTCGAAAACTGTTTGAAAAGCAATTTTGTCAGCGTCTTTTTGTTTTTCGATCGTTAATACCGAGTTAGTGCTACCGTTAGAACATGTGAATTCCATCGTTAAATCGCCTTTCAGAATAGGTTCAGAAAGAATATTGATTTCCTCATAATTCTTGATGCTTTTTAATGATGGGTCTGCCATTATTTTGTCTAAAATTGCCTCCTGTTGAGTTGTCTTAGAAGTTTCATCTTTCCAGATGCTTGAAAAGCTTTGGCCATAGCTTCCAGTTACAGGTAATGTGGATGCTTCTACCCGGTTACGGATAGGCCTCAAATTATCGGCAATCAAACTTTCAAGGCCTTTAGATAATTTATCATTGGAGAAGACGTAGTAAGTGAAGATTTGATTCTTGTTTGCGTCTTCGGATATTAAAAAGTAGACATCACTTCGTCCTTCTAATTTCTGGATGCCGGGTGCATTCCGTTTGGTATCGTTGAGGTTGTCGCCCCAAAAAGAAGTTTTGAAATCACAATTGATAACATCGAATTCTATTGTAGCTTCTTTATTTTCGAAACCTCCGTCACCCTGTGATGAAACGGTGCAGGCAAGTATGTAGTGTCCTGCACTTGATGGCGTATAGTCTTTTAATATAGCCTTTCCATCCTCTAATTGAACTGGTTCTGAAGATATGCCACTTGGATATTTCCATCTTACTTCATAAGATTTGACATTTTCACCCAAGGATATAGGACAAGTCAGGGTAACAGGTTGTCCGGCGCCAACTTTGGTCCTGTCCATTGTAATTTGTCCGGGTTCGGCAGGTGTCAGTTTGGGAGTCTGGTCTTTTTCGCATGATACGAATAATGCTGTTGCAATTAAAAATGAGAATGTAAACAGATTTCTTTTCATAATGTGTAATTTGATATTTGTTGCAAAAATATTTATATAGCAAGTATATAAAGGGTTATTTTGTCACAATTTGAGGATAAAACATCACAACTAAACTTGACTGTTCACAGGATGATATGTTTATTTTATGCTATAAACTATTGATTATTATTATGATATTGTTATTTTTGATGGATATTTGTTTGTGTCTGTTAGTTTAATGTTGATTATTGTATTTTTGTGTTCTGGAAACGATTTGATAAAAGATGAAGAAGCGAGTATTATGTGTATTTTTTTGTTTTTTGCTGTTCCCTTACTATAGTAAGTCTGAAGTTCAAGACAGTTTGGATATAATATTTATCCGTTCGTTAGCGAATACAGATCCGAGAAATGCACAGCGATTGTTAGATAGTGTGTGGGGGAATAAGGAAATACCGGATTATCAATTGTATTGGGTGCAGGCGGATATTTATAAACATACTTCACAATATATGCTTTCTATAAAATATGAGAATTTGCTTTTGGCGGAAGACTCTGTACAAAACAACTATTCTTATTTTATAAATGCAACAAGAAATCTTTGTGATGATTATTTGGCTATCGACGAATACGAGAAAGCCATAGAATGTGCCGGTTTACAATTGGATAAGATTAAGGAGTTAAATTTGGATGACCGGGTGAAACGGTGGCCTTATTGGACGATAGGTAAGGCATATCTTGCTTTAGGTGATAAAGAGCAGGGATACCACTTTGCAAATGAGGCAATCACCCTTTTTACCAAAGTTGCAGATGATAAGTCGGGGGTCCCTTTGCGTAGGACGAGAGCTTTGTATGAATTATCGGAAAGCTATAAAGAATTAACTTTGGACTATTGTGAAGATAAGAATTATGAGAAAGCCTACCAAACTGCATTAATGCATTTGGATGTGATAAATAATTTTTCAGATGCCGATAAAAAGCTGATGCCTCCTCGTGTACTGGAAATGCAACAGTGCCATTGTTATGGTAACCTTGCTTATGTTCTAAGTAAAATGAAACAATATGACGAGGCAGGGAAGTATTTTAAGATTCTTGAATCGAACCCTTGTTTTGACAGTGTAACCGGAAGGGAATTAGCTGTCAGATATTATCAGGTATTGGGAAATAACGAGGATATAATCAGGTTGTTGGAGAGAAACTATCAGTTTTATGAAAGGCTGGGAGATATTATGTCTCCATTTATTGAAACTTGCCGTCAGTTGGCAGAAGCTTATCAGAATGTCCATAAATATAAAGAAGCTGTTTCTCTTTATCAGAAGACATCGATACTATCCGATACCCTTTATGAACGGGACAGGAGGAGTAAGGCTTTAGAGATGGCTACCTTATATAATATACAGGAAAAAGAATCACAGATAGAGCGGCAGAAAGTCCGGATACACCAAGGGGATATGATTATCTCTTCGGCGGTTGTGACTGTTGTTTTATGCTTGGTTATTATTATTTTGATTATTGGAGTGGTTATTCAGGAAAGACGGCGCAACAAGAAGATGTATACACAGATGAATGAGTATCTGAAATTGAAAGATAAAGCTCAGGAACGTATACAGCAATTGGAAGATCTGATACGTTCCCAAAATGAAGAATTGAAACTGGATGGAAATGGAGCGGACAATTTATTTGAACAGTTTGTCCGGTTGCTGAAGGAAGAGCATCTGGTTCAAGACCCATCGCTTACACGGGATTATGTAGTGAAGAGACTCTTTACAAACAAGAATAAGTTTATCGCAATTTTACAGGCTCATACAGGCATGAATTTTACCAATTATATAAACAGCCTGCGTTTGGAAATGGTGGTAAAACAAATCTCCGAAGAGGTGGATTGTGATATGCATGTTGTTGCTTCCACTTGTGGTTTTGGTTCTTATCGTACAATGTCCCGTTTGTTTAGTGCCCGTTATGGCATGTCTCCCGTACAATATGCCAAATTGAATAAGGAATATAAGGAACAAGGTTCCGGATTGAAGGAAGAAGAATAAATGAGGGAAATTTTAGAAAAAAACAAATCCTTTTCTGAATCTATAATATAGAGGCAGAAAAGGATTTGTTTTTTATCTGGAAAATATCTTATACTGGTATTTTATCAATTCTCCGTTGATGGCGTCCGCCTTCAAATGGAGTATTCAGGAATGTTTCTACCGAACGGGTTGCTTCTTCCCGGCTGATAAATCTACCGGGCATAACAATAATGTTTGCATTGTTATGTTCGCGGGCCAAGCGTGCTATTTCTTCTTCCCAGCACAAAGCGGCTCGTATGCCCTGATGTTTGTTTAATGTCATGGCGATTCCATTGCCTGTTCCGCAGATAGCTATCCCGGGATATACTTCTCCGGCTTCAACGGCTACAGCAAGGGGATGGGCAAAGTCCGGATAATCGCAACTATCCATAGAATTTGTACCGAAATCTTTATAAGCAAATCCTTTAGAATCGAGTAGTTGTTTTACATATTCTTTGAGTTCGTACCCAGCGTGGTCACAACATAAACCTATTGTCTTCATATCTATTTTTTATAGAAGAGGGAGACTCTCACGAGACTCCCTTTCCGTTATTTTATTTTTATCCTAATAATTCTTTTACTTGTTTATATACATTCTGTCCGGTGAAACCAAGCTTTTCGTCCAGTACCTTATAAGGAGCAGAGAAACCAAACGATTCCAATCCCCAGATTTTACCGTTTGCACCAACCAAACCTTCCAAGTTAACCGGTAAGCCCGCTGTCAATCCGAATATCTTACTACCGGTAGGAATTACCGATTCCTGATATTCTTTGCTCTGGCTACGGAACAAGCCTTCTGAAGGAACAGATACGATACGTACTTTAACGCCATCGGCACGAAGCAATGCGGCACCTTCTTCCAAGGTAGATACTTCCGAACCGGAAGCAACCATAACTACATCCGGATTTTCGTCACTTTCTACAATATATGCTCCTTTTTCTGCCTGTAAAGCATCTTCATACCGATTGCCCTTAGAAGGCAAATCGTTGATATTTTGACGGGAGAAAATCAAACCGGTAGGAGTAGAGGTGTTTTCCATTGCCATCTTCCAAGCAACAGTTGCTTCGCATACGTCGGCAGGACGAAGTACCAACATTGAGTTATGTCCCTTATGGTTTTTCAGTTTCTCCATCAGGCGGATTTGTGCTTCCTGTTCAACCGGTTCGTGTGTCGGCCCGTCTTCTCCCACGCGGAATGCATCGTGCGACCAGATAAACTTAACCGGCAATTCCATTAATGCAGCCATACGTATTGCAGGCTTCATATAATCGGAGAATACGAAGAATGTTCCGCAAGCTACGATAACGCCGCCATGCAGCGCCATACCGATACATACACAAGCCATTGTCAATTCGGCTACACCAGCCTGGAAGAAAGCACCGCTGAAATCTCCTTTTACAAAAGAATGGGTTTTCTTCAGGAAGCCATCTGTCTTATCTGAGTTGGATAAGTCGGCGGATGCACAAATCATATTGCCGACCTGAGTAGCCAATATACCTAAAACGGTGGCCGAAGCGGTGCGGGTTGCCTGATTCGGCTTCTGTTCGATTGCTTTCCAGTCGATAGCTGGAACTTCACCGGAGAACCATTTTTCCATTTTAGCAGCCAATTCCGGATTTGCTTTTGCCCATTCAGCTTTAGCAGCATAACGTTCAGCAACGATTGCTTCCAATTCTTTGGCACGTTTAGCATATAACTCTGCAACTTCAGGGAATATCTGGAATGGGTCTTCAGGGTTTCCTCCTAAATTCTTGATAGTTTCGGTAATCGAAACACCGGCAGCGGAGAGAGGTTGTCCGTGAGTGGATACCTTATTTTCATAGCTGCTCTTGTCTTCTCCTAAAGCTCCTTTACCCATTATTGTGTTACCAATAATAAGGGTAGGACGGGAAGTTTCAGCTTTTGCTTCTGTTAATGCTTTACGGATTTCTGTTACATCATTACCGTTTATTGTAATAACTTTCCAACCCCAGGCTTCATATTTCATGGCAACATTTTCTGCTGTCACTTCTTCTACTGTAGTGGACAACTGCACATTGTTCGCATCATAGAACATAATAAGATTGTCAAGTCCTAATGTACCTGCAATACGTCCGGCACCTTGTGAGATTTCTTCCTGGATACCTCCGTCGGAAATATATGCGTAAATTGTTTGATTCATGACATCACCCAGACGCGCTTTTAGGAACTTGGCAGCTATAGCAGCACCTACTGCATAGGTATGACCTTGTCCCAGAGGGCCGGATGTATTTTCGATACCGCGTTGTACGTTTACTTCAGGATGTCCCGGAGTAACACTTCCCCACTGGCGGAATTGTTTCAATTCATCAATAGTGAATTTGCCTGTAAGGGCAAGTACTGAATAAAGCATTGGAGACATATGGCCCGGATCTTGGAAATAACGGTCTCTGCTTTCCCATGTAGGATTTTTAGGATCGTATACCATAAACTCTGAAAACAAGACGTTTACAAAGTCTGCTCCACCCATTGCTCCACCTGGGTGACCGGATTTAGCTTTTTCGACCATAGAGGCAGACAAAATACGGATGTTGTCTGCTGCTTTGTTCATTAATTTAATATCGTTCATTTTGATGAGTTTTTATTTTTTATGCAAATATAGTCAATCTCTTTGTATAGACCATCATATCTGTGTAACAATTCATTTTCGGTAAAGTTCTTCAACTGTCAGATCTTTCTCATAAAGAGAGGCAAACAATAAAAAATAAAGCCGAAACTTATGTTCCGGCTTTATTCTTATAATGAGAAGTAAAATCCTCGTTCTAACAGGCTATCATATTTTTCTTTATGAAAGGTATAATAAAAAGCGCCTCTCTTTGAACTCTTTTTGTCTTTTTCATCTAATCTTTCAAGAATATCCATGGAATTTAATTTCTTCCGGAAATTTCTTTTATCCAGTGGAGTCTGATAAATTGCTTCGTACAAACTCTGAAGTTGGGGGAGGGTAAACTTCTCCGGAAGCAGATTGAACCCTATCGGGCACGACATGGCTTTTCCGCGCAAACGTGTCAATGTATCGGCTATCATCTGCTTATGATCGAATATTAATGTCGGAAGATCACTTAATTTTACCCAAATGGCATTGTGCTCTTTAAGTATATCCTCATTGAAATCGTTCATGTTTACCAATGAATAATAGGCTACGGAGATAACCCGTTCTCCAAGATCACGGGCAACTTCCCCATAAGCTCCTACCTGCTCCATATAAAGGTGATCAATACCGGAACATTCTGTGAGTACACGCAGAGCTGCATCGTCCACACTTTCTCCGGTTTTGACAAAGCCTCCCATTAATGACCATTGTCCTTTTAGTGGTTCCATATTGCGTTTGTAAAGTAGTATATTAAGTTCACCTTGGTTGAAACCTAATATAATACAGTCTACAGCAACATAAAATTTGTCTTCCTCTTGATAAAAGGCGGTAGTCATAACTTTTAATGGATTATTAAATGAAATTATTTATTATGCTAACTTACGTGCACCGTCGCTGATTACTACATCGTACAGTTTCGGTTCGTGACCAAATTTAGCAGTATATGACTCGAATGCCTTTTTCACAAATGCATCGTACTTGTCTTCCTTAACGAGGTTGATTGTACAACCGCCGAAGCCACCACCCATAACACGTGAGCCTGTTACTCCGCATTCTTTAGCTATGTCGTTCAGGAAATCCAGTTCTTCACAGCTTACTTCATACAGTTTGCTCATGCCATGATGTGTTTCATACATCTTTTGGCCAACAGTTTCATAATCGCCTTTTTCCAATGCTTCGCAAACATCGAGTACACGTTGGATTTCTTCGATTACATATTCTGCACGCATATAATCTTCTGCACTGACATCAGCTTTCACTTCATTCAACATCTCCATGGTTGCATCACGTAAGAATTCAACTTCCGGATGATTGCGACGGATAGCGGCAACTACGTTTTCACAAGACTGACGGCGTTTATTATAAGCGGAGGATGCCAATTCGTGTTTTACTACAGAATCTAACAACACTAACTTATAACCAACCGGATTGAACGGGAAATATTTGTATTCCAAAGAACGGCAGTCCAAACGGATCAAACTACCTGCTTTACCGAAAACAGAAGCAAACTGGTCCATGATACCACAGTTTACACCACAGTAGTTGTGTTCAGTTGATTGTCCTATTTTAGCTAATTCGAATTTGTCGATATTTAAAGAAAATAAATCATTCAATGCAAAAGCGTAAGTACTTTCCAATGCCGCTGAAGAAGACATACCGGCACCTAGAGGAACATCTCCGGCAAAAACCGTATCAAATCCCTGGATTTTACCTCCGCGTTTGATGATTTCACGGCATACACCGAAAATATATCTTGCCCAGCTTGCTACCGGTGCATCATTTTCTGTCAGACCGAATTCAGCGTAATCGTTCAAGTCTATGGAGAATGCGCGTACTTTACCCGTACCGTTCGGTTTGATTTCAGCAATCATGCCTTTATCAATAGCACCCGGAAAAACAAAACCTCCGTTGTAGTCGGTATGTTCGCCAATCAGGTTGATTCGTCCGGGAGATGCATATACACTACCTTCTACATTAAATAACTCTTGGAATTTATTTCTGATTTTCTGTCTCATGATAATTCTGATATAAAGTTCTTTATCTAATTTATTCTACAGGAATATCCTTGTTTACGTTTTTGCTTCCTACTAAAGCATAATACAATAAGTATGCCAGACCGAACAGGATAACAAAGTAGCTATACTGGAAGCCCGCAACGTCGGCAACAACACCCTGAACCAACGGCAGGATACCACCACCACAAACCATTACCATGAAGAAACCTGAAGCTGCTTCTGTGTATTTACCCAAACCTTCAACAGCCAGGTTGAAAATACCACCCCACATGATAGAAGTACAAAGACCGCAAAGTGCCAGGAACATAATACCGATAGGAACTTCAACCATACCAAATGATAAAGAAGACAAGAATACAGGCATACTAACTTTCGTTTCGATAGGAGCAAAGATTGCGATAGCAATAAAGAACAAGCCTACGCAAGAAGCCAGTGTTAACATAGATTTACTGGAGAATTTGGCACCCAAGGAAGCTCCGCACAAACGTCCGATCATCATCAGGAACCAATAAGTACCAACAAGACTACCTGCTGTTGTTGTATCGATATTCAGTTCGGGGCTGGTTGCAAACAAGTTCATGAAGTTAGGAATACCTACTTCGACACCTACATAAATAAAGATAGCGATTGTACCCAGGATGAAGTGACGGAAAGAGAAAGCACTGTGTTTGTCTGGTCCTGTAGTTTGTGCATGTTTCTGTTTTTCCATGTGTGGTTCAGGAATATCCATCAGGAACAATACAACGAATACAACGGCGAAGATGCCCATAGCAAGGAATAAAGCCGGGCTTGCGTCGTTGATTGTTGCTCTGGCTGCGTCCCCCATCAGGTAACCTACCAATACCGGAACAATAGTAGCACCGATTGAGTTAACGGAGCCAGCAACCTGGATTAACTGGTTACCTTTGTTGCCACCACCACCTAAAGTGTTCAACATCGGGTTTACTACTGTATTCAACATACACATAGAGAAACCGGATACGAATGCGCCTGTCAGATATACGGCGTAGCTACCTGCCAGACCGGATAAATAGGAGATACCTACTCCGACAAATCCGACTGTAATTGCTAAAAGTGCAGTTTTCTTATACCCGATTTTCTGCAATAACATACCTGCGGGTATACCCATGAAGGCATAAGCGATAAAGTTGGCTGCGTTACCTAATTGAGACATAAGGTTACTCGCTGCAAACTGATTTTTTACAATAATACCAAATGGATTTTGTAGGCCTGTTACGAACGAAATCATGAAGAACAGGGCAACCATCATAATGATAGGTAATGTGTAATTCTTTTGACTGCTAGAATTCATCTGCTTAGTGTGTTTTAGATTATTAATATTTAATTATATTTTTAGCTTATTCCGTAGCAAATTTATAGATTGTTTTACTTTGGAATACTTCGCCTGGACGCAATACGGTAGTTGGATATTCTGGTTTGTTCGGACTATCCGGATAGTGTTGTGTTTCCAGGCAAAGAGCGGCACGCGCTGGATAGCGTTGTCCGTTTTTTCCTTTGAAGTTACCGCTCATCCAGTTTCCTGTGTATAGTTGGACACCGGGCTGTGTGGTATAAGTCTCCATTACGATTCCTGTTTTAGGAGATACGCAACGGGCACAGAATGACAGTTCGTTTTCTTCTTTTTTATTTAATATGTATGTGTGGTCATATCCTTTCCCAAAATTCAATGCTTCGAAATCTTCGTCGATACGTGCTCCTACTTCATATGGAGTACGGAAGTCCATTGGTGTTCCTTCTACCTTTTCTTTAGGGCCATAAGGTATTGCGGTTTCATCTGTAGGTAGATAATAGTCGGCGTTGATTGTTAGCAAGTGGTCTCCGATCGAAGGGTCACCAGCTCCGGATAAGTTGAAGTAGGAGTGGTTCGTCAGGTTTAATACAGTCGGTTTGTCGGTAACTGCATTATACATAATAACCACCTCATTATCGTCTGAAAAGTGATAAGTGACGGTGGTTTCTAACTGTCCGGGAAAACCTTCTTCTCCATCGGCAGAGGTATATTTTAATTCAACAGTCTGTTCGTCTATTTGTTTTAAGTCCCAAACAACGGCATTGAATCCTTTTAATCCTCCATGAAGGCTGTTCGGGCCGTTATTAATGGCGAGTTTATCATAAACCGTACCATCTAAAACAAATTTTCCTTTAGCGATACGATTCCCATAACGGCCACAAATGGCTCCGAAATATGGTTCTTCGGAAACTAAATATTCTTCAATTGAATTATGTCCGGTTACTACGTCGGTTAACTTTCCGGACCGATCCGGTACCATAAGCGATACAATTTTTGCACCGTAGTTGGTAATAGTAAGTTCTGCACCCCTCTTGTTTGTTAGGATACATAACATTGTCATTTTGCTGTCTATCTGCTTGTTAAAAGCGTCTATTTGTAAACCAGACAGCGTCACTTTGTTCTTCATGTAAATTATAGTTTCAAAAATTGTGTGTAAAATTACTCTCTTCTTTGTATTCATGGGCTTCTTTAGGGATGTTTTATAGCATAAAGTTGTTTTTTGTTTTAAAAAAAGAAAGAATTTGTGAATGTGAAAAATAGGTTGTAAACTCGTTTCAGGTAAAGTTATTATACTAGTGGTTTTTCCAATTCATAGTTATGATTTTCCCAAACCATAACTATGAATTGGAAAAACCATAACTATGGATGTTCTAGGGCAGCACAATTTTTATATAACGGTTTGGAGTGGGTAATAGTGATGATTTTGAATCGATGGAAAAATAAATAGAGAAAAAAGTGTAGAAATATTTGGAGGTTAAAAATAAAAGCGTACCTTTGCACCGCAATCAGAAATAATGAGGGTTGCAAAAACGGGGTGTAGCGCAGTCCGGTTAGCGCACCTGCTTTGGGAGCAGGGGGTCCCAGGTTCGAATCCTGGTACCCCGACACAAAAAAGAAGCTGATTATTAGCTAATTAAAAAGAAATTTCGAGCTGATACAATTTGTATCGGCTCGTTTTTTTTATGCCAAAATGTCCTTATTTTACAGGATCATACCGAAATCGGATCATACCGAAATTCTGAGGGTTTAAAATAATAAATCGTATCTTAGCCTGAGTAAAAAAGAAAAGCTATGAGTTACGATGAATTTCTTCGTTTTGTCTTTCCTTAAGGAAATGTTCGATTGTTTTGAGTTGTCAGATTTCAAAGAAAAGCCAGACCAGATAGAAATATACTTTGAAGAGAAGAATATACATCCAAAAGAATATACTACAGATAAATTGGAGAGCAAGGGGGGGGTACGAACAAGTCAGAATGTTTTTCGAGAAAAATATAGGGATATGTTATAATATATTTTTATCTTTATACAAAATATTATTTGACCTAAAATATTAGATTATGGGGTTCATATACGAAACAGCAAATATCTTAACAAAGAAAGGATATGTTACAACCCTTCTTGAAGCTCCTCCTGGTCCAAATATGTATTATGTTTTTATAGAAGATAATATTACTGGCTACTATGAGAATGGCAGGATAGATTTAGTCAAAAATCCATTAGACATTAGTGTCGGTCATAATCGTGTTCAAGTATCAGGAAATGTAGGTGAGGTGTATGATATATATGTGAAAAGTAGTAGAGGAGTTAAAGATGAGAATTTTATGAATATTTTGAAAATAATTCAAGACACTTATAATTCATATCTTATGGCAACAATTCATTTAAAACACACTGGTGGCTATATAGCCAAATTTTATGTTAACTGGAAAGAAGGAGATGCAGAACATCACTGGAAAGACAATGGTAGATCTCGTACGGCTCCTTATAGTTCGGAAATAAATCTTCCCGAAGGCGCAATGGACCTTACAATAAAAGCAACGGAAAAAACAGGTCTTGTATGGGAGCCGTGGAGAACCGTATTAGATCGCTCTGTCTCAATTACTTCAGATATTTATGTTTCGATTTGGGGAACAACGCTTAATCCAAAAGGAAATATTAAAGATCATGAATGATTGACATTGAACAAAATAACATAGTTGTAATTAGTGGAGACTATCCATAAAATTGTGTAAATAAAAACTACGGGATTTCTCTCGTAGTTTTTTTATTTATGTATAAGATACCAACAAAAAGCAGGTCGAATTCAACTTTGAATTTCGACCTGCTTATCTAATCTAACAATTTAATACTGAGCAGATACGGAGTATTAATATCTTTTTCCAACTACATCCCAGTCAATAATCTTCCACAATTCATTCAGGTGGTCGGCACGACGGTTCTGATAATCCAGATAGTAAGAATGTTCCCATACGTCAAAGCCTAAAACAGGAGTTAACCCATGAGCCACCGGATTGCTTCCGTTTGCTTCTTTTGTGATAGATAATTTGCCGTCTTTGTCTTTCGCCAGCCAAACCCATCCTGAGCCGAACAAACCTGTACCGGCAGTTACAAATTCTTTCTTGAAGTTATCAAAAGAACCCCATGTCGCATTAATCGCTTCTGCTAATTTTCCTTTAGGTTCGCCACCGCCTTTAGGGGAGAACTGGGTGAAATACAAATTATGGTTCAATATTTGTCCGGCGTTATTGAAAATAGCACCATCTGATTCGGCTACGATTTTCTCGAGCGGGGCATTTTCAAATTTTGTTCCCGGAATCAGATTATTCAGATTGTTTACATACGCCAAAAGGTGTTTACCATGATGGAAATTGATTGTAGCTTCGGAAATGACCGGTTCCAGCGCATTGGCTGCATACGGTAGTTGGATTAATTCAAATTTCATAATTTCTTCTTTTTTATTTGTTATATTACTATTATTACCTGATATCAATAAAATTAAACTTAAACATAATGTAAGCATGGCTCGTGTTTTTTAATCGTTGTTCTGTAATTCTAACACGGAGGATTTGATATTTGTTTACAATAAAGAAGGCTTTTTTTATAGTATTAGTCTATCGAAAGATAAACAGAGTCTATTATTGTTAAAAGAAGAGGTTGGCGCTAAGATAGATAGATGCGTATGTAAAATGAAATTCATCCCTTGTATCAAACTTTCCGAATAGCTTTTTTACATTATCCACTGTCCGATTTCCATTGAAAAAAGAGAAAGGGAGAAGCCCATATTTATCAGGCAGCTTCTTTTTACATGAATAATGTATGCTTCCTGTGATTTTTATCGCCTGTATAAGCTGAAATCTCGAATAAGTTTCTAATTTTGTGCCCTCAATCATTATTAATTAGTAAAACATATTTTGTAGATGGTAAAGAAAGTTGGGAATTTAATTCCAAACACCTTTTTTATTACGAAGGGTAGTGGAGACTCTGATTTGGAAAAACATGCAGGTTCTTACCACATGGCCCTTTATGATGCCGGTATTTCGGATTTCAATATCATGACGTATTCGTCTGTTATTCCGGCAACAGCACATCTTGTAACTATGGATGAAATCGACCTTCCTCCATTTGGTTCGGAAATGAAAACCATTATGGCGGTGTCGCATGGATACCAGGATGAGTTTGTGTCTGCTGGTGTGGTTTACGCTTGGATGTACAAAGACGAGAATTTCGACGAGAAAGTAGGCGGTCTGGTATGTGAAGTAAGCGGTCGCTATCGAATTGAGGAACTCGAGTCGCGTTTGATCCGTGTGATCAACGATCTTCACCAGAAGACGTACGGCAAGTATTATCTGGGTGAACTGAACTTCATCACGGAAGGTATTACCATCGAAAAGAGGTATGGTACAGCATTGGCTGCCCTCTGCTTTGTTGATTTTTTAATGCCTGAAGTAGAAGATTAAGAAGATAATAGATTTGTTTTCAATAAAAAAGCAGGAATAAGGTATTAACCTTGTTTCTGCTTTTTTTGTTATATAGGTCTGAAAGAACATTTTGTTTTGTTATATTTGTCAACGCAAAAAGTTTTTTTAGGCATTAACAATTCGTTTAAACTTGGTGTTTATGAAGAAGATTATTAATCCCTGGAAAGGATTGGACGGATACATGTGCTTCGGCTGTTCTCCGGATAATCCGATGGGGCTTCATCTGGAATTTTATGAAGACGGTGATGATGTGGTTGCCTTTTGGGAACCTAAAAAGTATTATCAAGGCTGGTTGAACACCATGCACGGCGGTATACTGAGTACGTTGATGGATGAACTGGCGGGATGGGTAGTTTTGCGTAAACTCCAAACTTCAGGTATGACTTCCCGTATGGATGTCCGTTACCTGAAAAGCGTATCGACCCAGGATGACCGGCTGACTGTTCGGGGACGCATAAAAGACCGTAAACGGAATGCCATATTCATAGAAACCGAAATATATAATTCCCAAAACGAACTTTGTACCCGGGCTGATTTGGTTTATTTCGTAGTCACGCAGGAGCAAGCGACGGAGAAATACCATTTCCAGGGATGCAAGGCTGAAGATGAATAAAAAATATAAATTATGAAGTATGTAGGAGCGCATGTCAGTGCATCCGGAGGAGTAGAGAATGCCCCTGGGAATGCAAATGCAATCGGAGCCAAAGCTTTTGCTTTATTTACAAAGAACCAGCGTCAGTGGGTGGCTGCTCCGCTGAGTAAGAAAAGTATTTCCCTTTTTAAAGAGCGTTGTGCCGAATTCGGATATGAAGCCAAACATATCCTTCCCCACGACAGTTACCTGATAAACCTGGGGCATCCGGAAGAAGAAGGATTACAGAAGTCCCGTAATGCTTTTCTGGATGAAATGCAACGCTGTGAACAATTAGGACTCGACCGCCTGAACTTCCATCCGGGCAGCCACCTGAATAAAATAAGTGAAGAAGTATGTATGGACCGCATTGCCGGGTCAATCAACTGGGTACTGGAACAAACATCCGGCGTTTGCGCTGTTCTTGAAAATACAGCAGGACAAGGATCTAATTTAGGATACACCTTCGAACAACTCGCTTATATTATCGACAAGGTAAACGATAAATCGCGTGTAGGCGTCTGTATTGATACTGCACACACATTGGCTGCCGGCTACAACATCAAAACTCCGGAGGGGTTTACGGAAACATTCCGTCATTTTGATGAAGTGATAGGTTTCTCCTATTTGCGCGGTATGCACATCAACGATTCGAAGAAAGACCTCGGAACAAGAGTAGACCGTCACGACAGTATTGGTAAAGGCGTGATGGGGCTTACCACTTTCAAAATGTTGATGGATGATCCCCGTTTTGATGACATACCATTAATCCTGGAAACTCCGGATGAATCCGTTTGGGCGGATGAAATAAAATATTTGTATTCTATTTAATACACCTTCTAAAACTCTATTTTATGTTTATATTGATGCCTATTATTTTTATCGGAGGAATTCTTGCCATAGCATTGGAAGACAAGATAAAAATAAATAAAGCAGCGATAGCCTTGTTTATGGCTATTTCTTTGTGGATGATTTTGATGTTTGATGCTTATTACATCTTTGTAGAACGTTCAAGTCCTGTATTTCAGGAATTCCTTGCACAAAATCCGGAGATGGCTAATCAGCCGATTAAAGAGCAATTCATAAACTTTTTAACCAACCGTTCGATTGTATATCATTTAGGTAATGTGGCGGAGACACTATTCTTTGTGATGTGTTCCATGCTGATAGTCGATATTGTCGATAAGCATGGCGGTTTCCAGTCGGTAACCGGATATATCCGCACAGCCAATAAGAGGAAGCTACTCTGGTCTATCAGCATTGCCACTTTCTTCTTTTCCGCTTTGCTCGATAACCTGGCTGCAGCTATTGTTATTATGGCTGTGCTCCGTAAGCTGGTGCCCGACCGTACAGACCGCCTGAAATATGCCTGTATGGTGATTATTGCAGCAAATGCCGGAGGTGCATGGTCGCCTATCGGTGATGTGACGACTATCTTGTTATGGGTAGGAAAAAATATTTCAGCCGTTCATCAAATATCTCATGTATTTATATCCTCACTGGTCAACCTCTTGGTTCCCCTTACGATAGCCAATTTCTGGTTGTTTAAGAAAGATGCGACCTTGCGTGTGATGAGTGAAGAAGAGAAAGCAGACGAATATATACCGGAAATACCCAACCGTTCACGCCGTATCATCTTTGTCATCGGTGTCCTTTCATTGGCATTGGTTCCGGTGTTCCAGATGGTAACAAATTTGCCTCCGTTCTTAGGAGTTCTTTCCGGGTTGGTTATACTGTGGTTCTATACAGACCTTATGTACAGCAAGCTGCATATGCACGAATCAAACAAATTGCGTATCAGCCAGCTTTTGCCGAATATAGACTTGGCTACCATCTTCTTTTTTCTTGGTATTTTGATGGCGGTAGGTGCATTGGAAACATCCGGTCAGTTAGGGTTGATGTCTGACTTTTTAGATAAGCATGTACATGAACCTTATTTGATTAGCTTTGTAATCGGAGCCTTGTCTTCATGCGTAGACAACGTTGCTTTGGTGGCAGCTACCATGGGGATGTATCCGGTGGTTGAACAAACTGCGAACCTAAGTCCATATGCACAGGCTTTTGTTGCCGATGGCGGTTTCTGGACGTTCCTTGCTTATTGTGCCGTAACAGGTGGTAGTATCCTGATTATCGGTTCGGCAACAGGCGTTACCGTAATGGGATTGGAAAAAATAGATTTTATGTATTATACAAAGCGCTTCTCCCTGTTAGCCCTGATAGGCTATTGTAGCGGAGCCGGTGTATATATGTTATTATTTGCTTAAACAACTTTATTTGGATGAAAAAAAATTGGATTGTAATGACAGCTTGTGCATTCCTTCTTTCAGGTATGGAAACGATGGCATGTACAGGGCTGCTGGTTGGAAAAAAGGCCTCTGTCGACGGCTCTGTAATGATTAGTTATGCCGCAGACTCGCATACGCTGTACGGCGAATTATACCGCTGGCCTGCTGCTACCTGGCCTAAAGGGGCAATGTTGGATGTCATCGAGTGGGATACCCATAAACCGTTGGGACAGATTCCGCAGGTGGAACAGACTTATTCCGTGGTAGGGAACATGAACGAACATCAGGTAGCCATCACGGAAAGTACCTTCGGCGGTCGTTCCGAACTGGTGGATACAACCGGTATCATGGACTATGGAAGCCTGATATATATCGCCTTGCAGCGTTCTAAAACGGCACGCGAAGCAATCAAGGTGATGACCGGCCTGGTAAAAGAGCATGGGTACTACAGCAGTGGCGAAACCTTCTCTATTGCTGATAAGAATGAGGCATGGGTGATGGAGATGATTGGAAAAGGAGTGGGGAATAAAGGTGCAGTCTGGGTCGCTATCCGCATTCCCGATGATTGTATCTCCGCTCATGCCAACCAGTCCCGTATCCAGCAGATACCGTTTGACGATAAAGAGAACTGCATGTATTCGCCGGATGTTGTCTCTTTTGCTCGTGAGAAAGGATATTTTAAAGGAAAAGATAAAGACTTCAGCTTCCAGGCTGCTTACTGCCCGTATGACTTTGGTAGCTTACGTGGTTGCGAAGCCCGTGTATGGTCTTTCTTCCGTACATATGATCCGGCGATGGATAAATATGCCGATTTTGCAAAAGGCGACCCGAGCAAGGGCCCGATGCCTTTATATATCAAACCGAACCGTCTGCTTTCCGTACAAGATGTACAGAACGGTATGCGCGACCATTTTGAAGGAACAGACCTGGACATGACAAAAGATGCCGGAGCCGGTTCTTATAAAGTACCTTATCGCTGGCGTCCGATGACATTCGATGTAAATGGGGAAACCTATACGAATGAGCGTGCCATTGCAACCCAGCAGACCGGTTTCGTAATCGTTCCGCAGATGCGTAACTGGTTGCCGGATGCAATCGGCGGAATCCTTTGGTTTGGTGCGGATGATGCAGACATGGCTGTATTTACCCCGATTTATTGTTCGGTGACCGCATCACCGGAATGCTACCGTGTAGGAAACGGGGATATGATGAACTTCTCCTGGACTTCCGCTTTCTGGATACACAACTGGGTGGCAAATATGGCTTACCATAAATACAATTTTATGATAAAAGACATTCGTCCGGTTCAGCAGGAACTTGAAAACGGATATAAAGAAACAATCCCGGCCATCGATAAAGCTGCTTTGGATCTGTATGCTAAAAATCCGGCCGAAGCAGTTAAGTTCCTTACCTGGTTCAGTACGACTACAGCCGACCAGGCAACGGCACGCTGGAAAAAGCTGGGCGAATACCTGTTAGTGAAATATATAGATGGGAATGTGAAAAAAGAAGAAAACGGACAGTTCAAGCAAAATGGTTACGGACTCTCTGAATATCCTGATTTCCCCGGTTATGATGAAGAATATTATCGCAATATTGTGAAAAGTGCTGGTGATAGATTAAAAGTAAAATGATATATTTGCAAAATATGTTGAACTAAATATTAAGAAAAGTATGAAAAAATTCGTAGTTGTGTTAATGTTGGCTCTTTTTAGTATAGGAGTTCATGCTCAGACAGAAAAGGGGCGTTCATCCGTTGGTTTGAATTTAGGCTATAGTTTTAATGACATTGGAAATACCGCTATCGGTATCGATTATCGTTATAGCATTATCGATGCTGTACGTATCGCCCCGTCGGTTAATTTCCTTATCAAACATAATGGCGTAAGTTCCGTAATGTTCGATGTGAATGCTCATTATGTGGTGAAACTGAGTGAAATGTTCGGATTCTATCCCTTGGCAGGTTTAAGTCTTTCCGTATGGCATGGAGGCGGCGATAACATCACCCGTTTTGGTGGAAACCTGGGGTTGGGTGCTGAGCTGTATGCTACTCATAATGTTACTGTCGGTGTAGAAGCTAAATACAACATTATAAAAGACCTCGACGGTGCCATGGTTGGCGTACGTGTAGGTTATAATTTCTAAGAAACAGAAATGGTATAAAGTATACACCATTCCAAACGTGGATGACGCAGACGGGCACTGATAAATTTGCGCGTTTTGCGTCATCTGCGTTCATTAATACGGACTGTAGATGGTTTTCAAAAGACAGCTATCTGGTTGCTTCGGCAGTTGTAAGTGTTGCAATTTGCGGATAAACCTGTATATTTGCTAGCTGTAAGGGGAGAGTGAATACGCAGCAAGCCCCGGATAAACAAAGGGAGGGATGAAGAAGGTCAAAGAAACAGAACGCATTCTGCGTTTTATGATGATAGGCACGCTGAATGCGTTGATTACGGCTTTCATTATCTGGTTGATGATGGTGAAACTCGATTGCAATTATTTGGCATCCAATGTGGTTGCTTATATAATTGCCCAAACAAATAATTTTTTTTGGAGTAAATACTGGATATTTGCATCCCGTGAAGGACGTTTCAGACGTGAGATACCTCTCTTTCTGATTGCTTTCGGATGTTCCTATGCCGCACAATTCCTTGCCCTGTTGCTTATGGTAGAGATATTCGACCTGAACGAATATCTGGCACAATTCTTGGGGCTTTTTGTATACGGAGCCGTCAATTTCATGATGAACAAGAAATTGACGTTCCTGCATAAATAATTTCTTATCTATTTATTTTACTTCTGTTTTATGCTTTGCTTCCAGATGCGTGTCATATAGAACGCCAGGTGGGTGAAGGCGAAGACAAACGAGATAACCAGTAAGGTCTGGTCTTCATTCCAGCCTACGCTTTGCTGATACCACAACCCGGTTATCACGCATAAAACCGACAGCATAATACCTAATATATTCATACCGAATAAGCCTTTCCGGTAGGGAAGATGGCGTTCCAGTTTGCTGTGTTTTACTCCGTAGACAGCATAAATATCCAAACCGATAAGCATCCATACAATCAATCGTATCCATGTATCAGGCGGAAGGAACAGCATCATGCAGAGGCAGGTCACGATACCTGCAAGCGGAACGAACGGTACAAATGGCGTTTTGAAAGTACGTTTCACATCCGGCATGGTTTTGCGTACAACCAATACCCCGGCACAGACCAAAGTAAAGGCGAACAATGTTCCGATACTGGTCATTTCTCCTGCCACCCGGGCTGGGACAAAGGCAGCAAGCAGTCCGACCAGCAACATAAACAGCAGGTTGCTACGGGCCGGAGTCCGGAATTTCTCATTGATGTGCGAGAAGAAGGGAGGCAACAACCCGTCGTGGCTCATACTCAGGAATACGCGGCTCTGTCCTAACAATGTCACCATGATAACCGAACAATAACCAAATAGGATAGCAAGGATAATCGCTTTGTTCAACCAAGGATATGCAGGCTGTATGATACCAGCTTCATTGGCATGTCCCATTTGGTCGATGGCTATGGCAACCGGTGCAATCCCTTGTTGTCCACCGAACATGGAATAGTGGGCAACCCCTGTCATCACATGGGCAAATAACATGTATAAAACTGTACAAACCAACAGCGAAACTAAGATACCGATGGGCATATCCCGCTTCGGGTTTTTAGCTTCCTGTGCCGCTGTCGATACGGCATCGAAGCCAAGGAAAGCAAAGAAAACGATTGCTGCGCCACGTAGTACACCGGAGAAACCGAATTCACCTAAAGAACCTGTGTTTTGAGGAATATAGGGTACGTAATTGTCTGTATTGATATATTTCCATCCTAATCCGACGAATAGCAGGACGACAGATACTTTCAGGAATACGATAATACCGTTGAATATGGAACTGCCTCCCGTTCCCCGTATAAGGAAAAGGCTCATCGCCACTACAATCAGGAAAGCAGGGATATTTACAATACCTCCGTCCCAGGGGCATGCCGTATATTCCAGGGGCAGGTTTATACCCAGTCCTTCCAGAAAAACAACCAGATAGCGGCTCCAGCTAATACTTACTGTCGTAGCGGCTACCGTATATTCCAGTACCAGATCCCAACCGATAATCCAGGCAACCAATTCACCCATCGTTGCATACGAATAGGTGTAAGCACTGCCGGCAACCGGTATCATGGACGCGAATTCAGCATAACACAGTCCTGCAAAGCAACATCCCAATGCAGCAATGGCAAAGGAGAGGGTGATAGCCGGTCCGGTATATCCGGCGGCAACGGTTCCTGTAATTGAAAATAGTCCGGCTCCGATGATGACACCTACGCCAAGGGCTACCAGACTCCAAGGTCCCAGAACCCGTTTTAGTGATTTGCTTCCGGATTGGCAGGCTTCTGCCTGTAATGCCGAGAGAGGTTTCTTAATGAATAATCCCATCTTTCTGTTTTTCTGTTAAAAATAGGCTGCAAAGGTAGGTATTACAGCAAAGATATACAACCTTTAGTTGTGTACAGAGAGCCGTTCCCAGACAGAACCGGGTATCATCCGCCAGAAAAAAACAAGGACGGCATACCTCCAGTCTATGATAATCCGGCGTTGCTTTTTATGAAGCGCTTTTACAATTTTCTGAGCAACTTTTTCCGGTTTCATCAATAAAGGGTATGCGTCGTTTTTCAATAAATCGGTTTTAACGAAACCGGGACGGATGTCAGTAAAGGTTATGGGTAGCTTCTCCATACGTGCCAATTGGGCAATAGCGTCCATGTATGTATTCTGGAAACGTTTGGTGGCCGAATAGGCCGGTGCGGCGCCCAGTCCCTTGGTTCCGGCGATGGAACTGATAACCGCGAGGTGTCCACCTCCCTGTTCCCGGAAATAAGCAAAAGCGGCAGTCACCATCCGGGTGAAACCCATAGCGTTTGTTTCGACTGTGGCAAGCTCGATATCCGGTTGCAGCGCCTGGTTTTGGCTGCCGATACCAGAACAAAGCAGGAACACATCCATACCTCCCAGCTTATCGGCAAGTTCCCGTAATGCTTCGGGGGCAGTTGCCGAGGTAACATCGATTTGCTGCACTTCGGTCCGTTCCGGTGCATTTGCTTTCAACGATTCCAGCTTGTCGGTCCTGCGTCCTGCCACGCCTACTTTCCAGCCTGCCTCTTGGTATATCTTCGCTACTTCGTTGCCTATGCCTGAGGTTGCACCTACGATAATTATTTTTCCGGGAGATGTTGTTGCCATAACTGTCTGTATAAAATTTATTTCGCTTACAAAGATAATAGCTCTCCCGGACATTGAGTCGATTAGAGTCGATTAGGCACCATTAATTTGATTCGTAATTTACCGGGCTTTTTAGGAGAAATAGGAGAGGCGCTTTCAAAACATAGGTGTTTTAAATGCAAAACATATATGCTTTGAATGCAAAACACCTATGTTTTGAAAGTGATGTTTTTTAAAAAAAAGAAAAAATCCCGTTTTATAAATCGTTATATAATAATATTACTTCTATATTATAAAGGGGTACTCATCCAGGTGTTCATGTACGAATCAGGTAGTGGTGTAAGTGATTGGAAGTTAGTTTATTCTGAAGGTCACTTTTGTGCCATCCAGGTGTTCACTCGATAATTGTTGTAAAAACGATAGAAAAAGTTTCAGATTGTAACTTTTTGCACTGTTTATGTGTTGTGGCTTGTTTTATGTTGAAATGCAGGTGTGTTATTCTCAACGAGTGTTATTACATGATTGGAGTTAACTCTACGTTCAATCCCAAGGCTGAAGCGATACGATAAAAGGTAGAAACTTTTGGTTCTGTTTGAATCCCTTATTTTGCAGGCACTGTCAGAATTGAAACCTATTCTATCAAATTTACAACCCGTAATCGTCCGTTTATGTTGTATTTTTGTATAAATACCTGAAGAATCAAGTTCTTCGGATGTTTGGGGGAGGATAGAAAACGTTAGCATTTAAATCGATAAATTATGAGAGTTCGTTGGGTGGTAAAAAGTTGTTTTGCATTCCTGTTTTGTCTGGGTACGGCCGTGGGAAGTGCACAGTCGACAGTTGATTCACCCATCAAGCAAATTAAAATAGCTGGTTATATAGGGCAACGTATCGACGATTGCATAACGCATCGTGTCAAAGCGCAAGATGTGGATCACTTGGTGGAACCTTTTCACCACCATGAAGAAACATCCCGTTGGCAGAGCGAGTTCTGGGGGAAGTGGATACAAGGGGCGATAGCGTCTTACCGTTACAACCGGGACCCGGAACTATATGCCATCATAAAGGATGCCGCCGAAAAGTTGATGGCTACCCAACAGCCAAACGGATACATCGGAAACTATGCTCCCGAATACCAATTGCAGCAATGGGATGTATGGGGACGTAAATATACCTCGCTGGGGTTGATTGCCTGGTATGACTTGTCGGGCGATAAGAAGGCCCTGGATGCAGCCTGTCGCCTGATAGACCATCTGATGACACAGGTAGGCCCCGGTAAGGTGAATATTGTGGAAACAGGCAATTATGTGGGAATGCCGAGTTCTTCTATCCTGGAACCGGTCATGTATCTATATAACCGCACAAAAGAAGAACGTTTTTTGGAATTTGCCAACTATATTGTAACCCAGTGGGAAACGCCCCAAGGTCCGCAGCTCATCAGTAAAGCAATCGCCGAAATTCCTGTGGCAAACCGCTTCCCGCATCCCAAGACTTGGTTTTCGCAAGAGAACGGGCAGAAGGCTTATGAGATGATGTCGTGTTATGAAGGACTGTTGGAGCTTTATAAAGTGACAGGCAATCCGCTCTACCTTTCCGTTGTGGAAAAAACGGTCGGGCATATCGTCCGTGAAGAAATAAACGTAGCCGGTTCGGGTAGTGCTTTTGAATGTTGGTACGGAGGAAACGGACGGCAGACACAGCCGACTTACCATACGATGGAAACCTGTGTTACTTTCACTTGGATGCAGTTGTGCAACCGCCTGTTGCAACTGACCGGGAACTCCCTGTACGCGGATTATATGGAAACGGCAATCTATAATGCTCTGATGGCTTCGCTTAAGGCGGATGCTTCGCAAATAGCCAAATACAGCCCGTTGGAAGGATGGCGCCACGAAGGGGAGGAGCAATGCGGCATGCACATTAACTGTTGCAATGCAAATGGTCCGCGGGCATTCGCCATGATACCCCAGTTTGCCTGTCAGGTAAAGGACGATTGTGTACGTGTCAATTTTTATACGCCTTTAGTGTCAAATTTGTTACTTCCCGGTAAAAAAGAAGTTGTGTTAAAACTAAATACAGATTACCCCGTGACCGATAAAATCGAAATCGAGGTAATCCCGGTAAAAGAGTCTGAATTTACCCTTGCCTTACGTATTCCGGCATGGAGCGGGAATACAAAAGTGGCGGTGAACGGAGCACCTGAAGCGGGTATCCTGCAAGGTGCTTATTTCCCGCTTACACGTAAATGGAAAAAGGGAGACAAGATTACCCTTCAACTGGACCTCCGTGCCCGTGTGCTGGAGAAGAACGAAGCGCAGGCGATTGTCCGTGGTCCGTTGGTGCTGGCTCGCGACAGCCGCTTTAACGACGGTTTTGTGGATGAGGCTTCTGTTATCGTAAGCAAAGACGGTTATGTGGAACTGACCCCGGTTGCGGCTCCGGCTTTTGCCTGGATGGCGTTTACCGCTCCGATGGTATTGGGTACGGACTTGGAAGGGAACGGCGCATCCCGCCAGGTTCATTTCTGTGATTTTGCCTCCGCCGGCAACACATGGGATAAATCCCAGCGTTACCGCGTATGGCTGCCGAAGACATTGAATGTGATGCATTCTCCTTACAAACCGTATTGATTTCAGTGTGCCCTTTCCCTGAACTCGGAAGGGGTGACGCCTTCTTTCTTCTTGAAGAAGGTGGAGAATTGCCCGGCATTCTCAAATTTCAAGCTATAGGCTATTTCCGAGATATTCAGGTTGCTGCCGGTCAGCAGTTCCTTGGCTCTCAGTAGTTTTTGTTGTAACTGGTATTGGGCGGGCGATACTCCGGTATATTCTTTGAACATGCGGCGGAACCATGAATATCCCAATCCCAAACGGGAGGCTATCTCTTCCGGCGAGAGCGGGTTTTCTACCTGTTCTTTCATCAGGATACGGGCTTCATTGATTTTATCGACTACATATGTGTTGGTGAAGGAGTTGTTTTTCCTTTTATAATAAACTGTTCCGAGGATATGCAGTACAATGCTTGAAATCATCTGCTGGTAACCGGATTTTTCTTCTGAGGCGAATTTCAGTATGTCTTCATACAGGTTGATGATGGTAGCGCTCAGCCGGATATGGTGGAGCGGTTCTTCCTTTGTAAAGAAGCGCTTTTCCACCCGTTTGTCGATATGGATACCCCGGAAACCTACCCAGTATTCGTCCCAGCCTGTTTCATGGTCGGGATAATAACTGTGCCATTCGCCGGGGAAGAGCAGAATCATCGTCCCCGCGCTAATCTTTTGCAGTTTGCAGGATTGGGAGGAGAAGTAACCGCTTCCCTTCGTTATATAAACCAACTGGTATTCGTTGAGGATACGTCCGGTCTGTGGTTTGAAGTTGTAACTGTCCGGATGCCTGGATAGCGGGTAGCGGCTTTTGGGTTGGATAAACTGGTAACCGACGGTGGTTACCACGATTCCCCATTCTTCATCCGTAGCCCCGATAGTGAGGTATTTTAGTTGGTCACTCATTTGTTTCTCCATGATGTCAGATTTGAAAGGTTTAAAATCATTTTCGTAAGCAAAGATAGTAATAATCCCTATAGTTTTGCTACCGTAAATCAAACAACTTTGTTTTTGCCATGAAGAAACATACATTTTTAGCTTTTGATATAGGGGCAACCAGCGGACGTGCTGTTTTGGGGACCCTGACAGGTGACAAATTTGAAATGCAGGAGATACACCGCTTCCCGAATGCCATCATGGAATTGCATGGTAAATATTACTGGAATATTTATCAGTTATACGGAGCATTGAAAGAAGCTCTGACGATATGCGGACGGGAAAACTATGCAATCGACTCGATCGGTATAGATACCTGGGGCGTGGATTTCGGTTACCTGGCGAAGGACGGTACGCTGTTAGGTTTGCCGCGTGCTTATCGCGACCCGTATACGGAGGGAGCTCCCGAAGCCTATTTTACACGGGTATCCCGTGAAGAGGTGTACCGTCTGACCGGTATACAGATTATGAATTTCAACAGCCTTTTCCAGTTGTACCGCGCGAAGGAAGAAAATTTCGGGCCTCTGGAAAGTGCTTCAGATATATTGTTTATGCCTGATTTGCTTTCTTATCTGCTGACAGGCGAAAAGATATGCGAATATACGGATGCTTCCACATCACAACTATTAAATCCTGTCACGAAGCAATTTGAAACCTCTTTGCTGGAAGCGGCAGGAGTATCGCCTTCACTTTTACGTCCGGTATCGATGCCGGGGACAGTGATTGGCAACCTGACCGATGCGTTGGCTGCTGAGACAGGGGTGGGAAAAGTACCTGTAGTAGCTGTTGCCGGACATGATACGGCATCGGCGGTAGCTGCTATCCCGGCGTTAAGCAAGGAATTTGCCTACCTGAGCAGTGGGACATGGAGCCTGATGGGTATAGAAACGGAAGAACCTATTATAACGGATGCTTCTTTCCAAAACAATTTCACCAACGAAGGTGGCATAGAAGGAACCACCCGTTTCTTGAAAAATATCACCGGTATGTGGCTGTTGGAGCAGTGCCGTAAAGAGTGGGAGCATGCCGGACGTACCTATGATTATCCTACCCTTGTGAAGATGGCGGAGGCAGCAACCCCGTTCCGCAGTTTTGTTTATCCGGATGATCCCTGTTTCGCTAATCCCGCCAGCATGACGGAGGCGATTGCTTCTTATTGCCGTGAGAGTGGACAACCGGTTCCATCGACCGACGGAGAGTATATCCGTTGTATTTTCGAGAGCCTTGCTTGCCGGTATAAGGAAGTGCTCGACTTATTGAAAGAAATGGCTCCTTTCCCTATCCGCCGTTTGCATGTGATAGGAGGGGGCTCAATGAATAATTTTCTCAATCAATTAACCACTAATGTAATCTGTATGCCGGTAGTAGCCGGCCCGTCCGAGGCTACGGCTATCGGCAATTGTATGGTGCAGGCAAGAGCGGCGGGATTAGTATCCGACCGCTGGGAGATGCGCCGTCTTATCAGTTCTTTCATTTCGCCGCACATTTTCCAACCTATGGAGTGCGGCGAATGGGAGGACGCTTTCAAAAAGTATCAATCAGTAACATCTAAAAAATAATACCATGACAAAAGAAAACAGTATCAAACAGGCTTATGACGTAGCAGCAGAACGCTATGCAGCCGTAGGAGTCGACGTAAAACAGGCAATGGAAAAATTGCAGAAAATATCTCTTTCCCTGCATTGCTGGCAGGCGGATGATGTAACGGGTTTTGAAAATCAGGGAGGCTCTTTGACCGGAGGTATTCAGGTTACGGGTAACTATCCCGGACGTGCCCGCACAATCGACGAATTGCGTGCGGATGTACTGAAAGCCAATTCGCTGATTGCCGGTAAGCATCGTTTGAACCTGCATGAAATATATGGTGACTTCCAGGGTAAGAAAGTAGACCGCGACGAAGTGGAGCCGGCCCATTTCCAAAGCTGGATGCAATGGGCGAAAGAAAATGACATGAAGCTGGACTTCAACAGCACTTCTTTCTCGCACCCGAAGAGCGGCGACCTGACACTTGCCAACCCGGACAACGATATCCGCAACTTCTGGATTGAACATACCAAACGTTGCCGTTGGATTAGTGAAGAAATGGGTAAATTCCAGGACGACCCTTGTATCATGAACCTTTGGATACACGACGGAAGCAAGGAAGTTCCCGCCAGCCGCCTGAAATACCGCCAGCTTCTGGAACAATCGCTGGATGATATCTTCTCTACCGAATATAAGAATATGAAGGACTGTATCGAAGCGAAACTGTTCGGTATCGGCCTGGAAAGCTACACGGTAGGTTCTTATGACTTCTATCTGGGCTACGGCGCGAAAAAGAATAAGATTGTGACACTGGATACCGGACACTTCCACCTGACGGAAAGTATAGCCGACAAGGTTTCGGCCCTGTTGCTCTTTACTCCGGAAATCATGTTGCACGTGAGCCGTCCGATTCGTTGGGATAGCGACCATGTGGTAATCCTGAGCGATGATTTGCTCGATTTGTCACGCGAAATTATCCGTTGCAATGCACTGGATCGTGTACATATCGGTCTGGATTATTTCGATGCGACCATCAACCGTATCGGTGCTTATGTAATCGGTTGCCGCGCTACACAGAAAGCCTTTATGCAGGCCTTGCTGGAACCGTCTGCTACCTTGCAGCAGTATGAAGCGGACGGTAAATTCTTCCAACGCCTTGCTTTGCAGGAAGAAATGAAGAGCTTGCCTTGGACTGCCGTATGGGATATGTTCTGTTTGCAGAACGATGTACCGGTAGGAGAGGACTACATCACAGAAATAGAAAAGTACGAACGGGAAGTGACAAGTAAACGATAACGTCATGGAAATACTGATAGGCTTACTAATCATTGCCATAGGCAGCTTCGGGCAGAGCAGTTCGTATGTCCCGATAAACAAGGTGAAGGGATGGAGTTGGGAATCATTCTGGCTGGTACAGGGAATCTTTGCCTGGTTGGTGTTCCCTTTCCTCGGGGCGCAACTTGCCATACCGGAAGGTAGCAGCCTTACCGAGCTTTGGGGCGCGGGGGGAAGTACCGGAGCCGTTGTTTATGGTATGCTGTGGGGAGTCGGAGGACTCACGTTTGGGCTTAGTATGCGTTATCTGGGAATTGCGTTAGGACAGAGTATAGCGTTGGGAACATGTGCCGGCTTCGGCACACTGTTCCCTGCCGTGTTTGGTGGGACGGACTTGTTCCACGGTGACGGGCTGGTCCTGCTGATAGGCGTTTGTGTGACGTTGTCGGGTATCGCCGTTATCGGATATGCCGGAAGCCTGCGTGCCAAGAATATGACGGAAGAAGAGAAGAAAGCGGCTGTAAAAGATTTTGCCTTGACGAAAGGGCTTCTTGTCGCTTTGCTGGCAGGTGTGATGAGCGCTTGCTTTAACCTTGGACTGGAAGCCGGAACGCCTATCCTGGAGAAGGCGAAGCAGTCCGGAGCCAGCGAACTGTTTGCTTTGAATCCTGTCATTCTGTTGGTGACTGTCGGTGGCTTTGTCACGAATGCCGCTTATTGCATTTTCCAGAATATTAAAAATAATACCGGAAAGGATTATTTCTCCGTAGGGGGGGCTACTTTGTTGAATAATGTCTTATTTTGCGCTTTGGCTGGAGTCTTGTGGTATTCGCAGTTCTTCGGTCTGGGCATGGGAAAGAGTTATTTCTCCGATTCTCCGGTAATGCTTGCTTTCTCGTGGAGTATACTGATGTCGCTGAATGTGATTTTCAGTAATTTCTGGGGAATTGTATTAAAAGAATGGAAAGGCGTAAGCCGTCAGACAATCGTGGTGCTGATATGTGGTATGGGCATCCTGATTCTCTCTCTGCTATTGCCTAATATTTTATAAAAAGACCTTCGGAGGCGTCCGGTGGTAGGAAATAGCACTAAGGAACGCTTTCGCCCGCGAGCGATGACAGGAAATAGCGCTAAGGAATGGTTTCGCTCGCCTCCGAAGACTCAAAAATGAGTGATAACTAAAAAAGAACGTATTTAAAACAATAAAGAAATGACGACAACTACTATCAATCTTTCAAAGATTGTTCGTGAACAGCCGCTGTTGATGGCTGAAATCGACCGCATAGCCGAAGTGGCAGGCTATCTCTGGACCAAAGGATGGGCTGAACGTAACGGAGGAAATATCTCTGTCAACCTGACTGATTTGGCAAATGAAGCATTGAAAACATTACCGGCTCTTTGCCCTTCCATTCCTTTGGAAGAAGCAATGACAGCTCTGGGCGGACATATTTTCTATGTAACGGGTACAGGCAAACGTATGCGTTATGTGGCACAGGACCCGTTTGCCAACGGTTCCCTGATTCGCATCGCACAGGATGGCAAAAGCTACGATATCATAGCCGAGCAACCGGTCAGACCGACTTCGGAACTGCCTTCCCACCTGATGATGCACAACTACCTCCGTTCCGAAGGACGCGATAACAAAGTGGTATTGCATACGCATCCTACCGACCTGATAGGAATGACGCATTGCGCACCTTTCCTGAATTCGGAAGTCATTACTCGTACCTTGTGGGGCATGATACCGGAATGCCGTATCATTGTGCCGAAGGGAGTGGGTATCGTTCCCTATGAAATTCCCGGAACAATCGACCTGGCACGTGCCACTATCAAACAACTTGAAAAGCATGATGTGGTATTCTGGGAAAAGCACGGTATCCTTGCCGTTGGTGAAGACCTTATCGAGTGTTTCGATGCAATCGATACATTAAGTAAATCTGCACAAATCTATTTCAGCGCCCGTATGGCAGGCTATGAACCTGCCGGTATGACAGACCAGCAGTTGGACGACCTGGTTCCGGCGTTCGGATTGTAAAATACACATATATACCATGAATAAAACACTTATTTTTTTATCTCTTTTCTTTATCACATCGGTTGCGTTTGCAGGGCAGCGCGACAGCCGTGTGCGCGAATACCTGTCTCCCGTCCGTATTGTCTGGCAACAGGACGGGGGACAGATTAGCGGCGCGGATAATCTGCTCCTTCCCGGTAACGGGCAGACCGATTTGGCCAATCAAAACATTTGTAAATTAGTTAGTACGGATAAACTGCATCCGGCAATCCTGCTCGATTTCGGGAAGGAGTTGCAGGGCGGTCTTCAGGTTGTAACCGGCATGCCCGGTTCACAGAAACCGATAAACGTGCGTGTACGTTTCGGCGAGTCGGTAAGCGAAGCCATGTGCGAAATAGATGGCAAGAACGGCGCAAGCAACGACCACGCCATGCGCGACTTTACCATCAGCCTGCCTTGGCTGGGTGTGATGGAAGTAGGGAATTCGGGTTTCCGCTTTGTACGTATCGACTTGCTGGATGAAGATACTGAACTTCAATTGAAAGAGATTCGTGCGATTTCTACGTTCCGTGATATCCCTTATAAAGGCTCTTTCCGTTGCAATGATGAACGGTTGAACCGTATCTGGCAGACGGGCGCTTATACCGTACACCTGAATATGCAGGAATACTTGTGGGATGGTGTGAAGCGCGACCGTCTTGTTTGGGTGGGCGACTTGCATCCGGAAGTGATGACTGTAAATACCGTGTTCGGCTATAACGAAGTAGTACCGAAGAGTCTGGACCTTATCCGCGACATAACCCCGCTTCCCCAATGGATGAATGGCATTAGCTCGTATTCTATCTGGTGGCTGTTGATTCACCGGGACTGGTATTATTATCAGGGTGACCTGGCTTACCTGAAAGCCCAGCAACCTTATCTGACCGCATTGCTCCGCCATTTGATATCGAAGGTGGAAAACGGACGCGAGAAATTGGATGGCAACCGGTTCCTCGACTGGCCTTCCAATGCAAATCCTGTGGCTATCGATGCCGGCCTGCAAGCCTTGATGGTACAGGCAATGAAAGCGGGCGACGAATTATGCAGTGTACTCGGTGATGAGGCATTGGCAAAAGAATGCCGCACGACGGGAGAGAAGATGGTAAAGGCATCCTCTGCCGTAACAAAAGCCTTATTGAAATCGAAAGTGGCTCCGGATGCGCCGGGTTCAAAACAGGCGGCTTCTTTACTGGCTCTTGCCGGATTGATGGACCCGAATAAAGCAGATAAGGAGTATCTTTCTGTGAATGGTGCTAACGGGTTCTCTACTTTCTACGGATATTATATGCTGCGTGCGATGGCTTCTGCCGGAAATTATAAAGGGGCGCTCGATATTATCCGCGAATATTGGGGGGCGATGATTGATTTGGGTGCAACGACTTTCTGGGAAGACTTCAATATGGAGTGGTTACCGGATGCAGCCCCTATCGATGCGTTGGTTCCTGCCGGAAAGAAAGATATACATGGGGATTTCGGAGCTTATTGTTATAAAGGCTTCCGCCATAGCCTTTGCCACGGTTGGGCTTCGGGTCCAACTTCTTGGCTGAGCGAATATGTACTGGGTGTACAGGTAGTGGAACCGGGTTGCAAGGTGGTACGCATTACTCCGCATTTAGGCGATTTGAAGTGGGTGGAAGGTACATTCCCGACTCCGTACGGCGTGATAACTATCCGCCATGAAGTAGGGGTGGACGGCAAAATAATCAGTACAGTCAAAGCACCGGATGAGGTACAGGTAATCCTTCCTGAATAAAACCGGCAGAGTCTCCGGAGAAGTCCGGTGAATAAACAATTTAATACAGATAGACATGAAGAAACTGTTTTTATTAACCCTTTTATTTTTAGCTTCTGTAACATTCGCAGAGGCTAAATCGGATTGGAAAGCCGATTGGATCAGTCATGAATGGAACCAAAGTACCCCTAATACCTGGTTGGCTTACCGGAAAACCGTGGATATTGCATCCGTGCCCCAAACCCTGAAAGCCCGCATCGCTGCCGATAGTAAATACTGGCTTTGGATAAACGGGCAAATGGTTGTGTTCGAAGGCGGGCTGAAGCGGGGACCTTCTCCGTCGTCGACCTATTATGACGTGGTGGAGATAGCTCCTTATCTGAAGTCCGGCGAGAATACCATTGCCGTACTGGTCTGGCATTTCGGCAAAAACGGTTTCAGTCATATGAATAGCGGAGTGGCAGCCTTGTTGTTTGAGGCGATAGCTCCCGGCATTGAAATTTTATCAGACAAAAGCTGGAAATGTGCATTATATGGCGCCTATCAGAATACGGAGGCGCCATTCCCCAATTACCGTTTGCCGGAAAGTAATATCCGCTTTGATGCCCGTAAAGAAATACAGGGATGGAACCAACCCGGTTTCCAAGGTTCGCTTCCCAATGTGGATATCATTACAAATGTAGGAGAAGCGGCTTTCGGTGAATTGGTGGAACGTCCGATTCCTCTGTTCAAAGATTATGGATTGCAGGCCTATCCGTCGGTTCGTAAATCGGCGGCAGGTGATACTATCTATTGCCGTCTGCCTTACAATTGCCAGGCGACTCCTTATCTGAAAGTGGATGCGCCTGCCGGTCTGACTATCCGGATGCAGACAGATAATTACAGGGGAGGTGGAGAAAACGGTGTCCGTGCCGAATATATCACCCGCGACGGTATACAGGAATATGAAAGTTATGGTTGGATGAACGGACATGAAATACAATATGTGGTTCCTGAAGGGGTAAACGTACTGGATGTGAAGTTCCGTGAGACGGGTTATGATGCGGAGTTTGCAGGTTCATTCCAATGTAATGACCCTTATTTAAATGAATTGTGGAAACGTTCGGCACGTACCTTATACGTTACGATGCGTGATAATTATATGGATTGTCCGGACCGCGAACGTGCTCAATGGTGGGGGGATGAAGTGAATGAACTGGGAGAGACGTTTTATGCGCTTTCTCCTTCGGCACAACTGTTGGCAACAAAAGGTATTTATGAATTAGTAAACTGGCAAAGGAGAGACGGTACATTTTATGCGCCTGTACCTGCCGGTAACTGGGCAAAGGAATTACCACTCCAGATACTAGCCTCGGTAGGTTGGTATGGTTTCTATACGCAATACTATTATAGCGGCGACAGTAGTTTTGTTGCAAGTATCTATGAACCGGTACACCGGTATTTACATGAGGTATGGGAGGTGGATAAAAGCGGCTTGGCTATCGAACGTCCCGGCGATTGGACTTGGGGAGACTGGGGCGAACATATAGATATGGGTGTCCTGACGAACTGCTGGTATTACTTGGCATTGAAAGCTGAAAAGGCTTTTGCTCTTCAATTGGGAAAGAAATCGGATGCCGAAGAAATCGGCCGTATGATGTATAGTATGGAGAAATGCTTTGATACGAAGTTCTGGACAGGAACGGCTTATCGCTCGCCAGGTTATAAAGGAGAAACCGACGACCGTTCGCAGGCCATGGCGGTTCTTTCCGGTCTGGCTCCGGCAAGTAAGTATCCGGCTTTGGTAAAAGTTTTGAAAAAGGAATATCATGCCAGTCCTTATATGGAGAAATATGTATTGGAAGCTCTTTTTCAAATGGGAGAGCCTGTCTTTGCTTTGGAAAGAATGAAACAACGGTATGCCAAAATGATGGCTTACAAAGAATATACAACCTTGTTTGAAGGTTGGGGAATAGGAGTGGATGGTTTTGGGGGCGGCACCATCAACCATGCTTGGAGTGGTGGTCCGCTTACCTTATTAAGCCAGAAAGTTTGTGGTGTGGAACCGACATCTCCCGGTTTCAAGTCATTCAGGATACAGCCTTGTCTGGGTAATCTTACGGAGGCTTCGGCTGTTGTTCCTACTCATTATGGTAATATAGAGGTGAATATCCGTAAATCCGGCAAAAGTCTGGTTTGTGACATTACGGTACCCGATAATACAACTGCAGAGCTTGTTTCTCCAAGCGGTAAAGTAAGCAAATTGGCAGCAGGAACGTATAATTTGAAGGGTATAAAGTAAAAAAGAACATCTTTTGTATCGATATGAACCAATACATTAACTTTTAGGATATTGTACAAAATAGGAACAATGCCTACTTTTGCAGCCATTGGAATTGGTTTAAATTATGGCAAAAAGAAAAGGTAGGGGGAAATCACGAAAAAGGACTAAGAAATCATCCTCTTTTCTCTCAACAGTGAAGAAGGGATTTATCGGAGCCTTTTTCGTGGTTTTATGTTTTATCGGATTACTATTTGTATACAATTGTTTTTACCCGGTTGATGGCAAGCAATCCGGAAATACCGTTCAGAAGGAAAAGCAAGAGCAAGTGGCGCGGAATACTGAACCTGCCAAGGTAGCTCCGAAGGCTTCTGATAAGAAATCAGCGCAATCCAAGTCTCCCGTTTCAAGTTCAACAAAAACATTTAAGGTTCCTGCTAATGCGGAGATACCTAAATTGACCGTAAAACGTAAAGAGCAAGTGATTAAGCATGAGGGTTATACCGTGTCTTATAATTCGGATTATTGTATAGCAAACTGGGTCGCTTATGAGTTGACAGCACAAGAAGCTAAAAGCAAAAAGAACGCACGTTCCAACAAATTTGTACCGGATCCTATGGTAAAAGGTGCAACAGCAACGAATGAAGACTATACCCGTACAGGTTATGACCGGGGGCATCTGGCACCTGCCGGTGATATGAAATGGTCGGCGAAAGCGATGCGCGAGTCTTTTTATTTCAGTAATATCTGTCCTCAGAGTCCAGGATTAAACAGGGGTATCTGGAAAGATTTGGAAGAACAAAGCCGTTTATGGGCAATTGATTATAGCCCTCTGTGGATTGTGACCGGTCCGGTTATCTCCGATGATATGAAACGCCTGGGGAAAAATAGGGTAGGGATACCTAAATCTTTTTATAAGGTTCTTTGTTATTATTCCAATGGAAAATATAAGGGTATAGGATTTCTCTTTGATAACAAAGATTATAAAAATACATCTTTGAAGAAGATGGTTATACCTATCGATAGCGTAGAAAAAGTGACAGGTATAAACTTTTTCCCTTCTTTACCTTCCGGACAGGAAAAGGAGATGGAAGCTATGGTTGACTTAAATGCTTGGTCTTTCTAAGCTATATTGTTTGGATTATTTTGAAAATTGAAAGAAATAAAACAGACTCGAACAATAGTTTTTTAAAAAATGTTGTATTCCTAATAGAACTATATTATATTTTTGCAAACAAACAATAATAATTAAATAACTAAATGCAAGTTATCATGAGTGGTAAATTAATCCCCGTTTTTGTGTTGGCAGCATTGGTTTCTTGTGGTCAGCCACCGGTGAAGGAACAAGGTCCCCGTCCGGTTAAGTTGGCAGAAGTCACTGCTTTGAATGTTGTGGAAAAGTCGTTTAGCGGCGTAGTATCGCCGGACCAGTTCAGTGACCTGGCATTTAAGATGTCCGGACCTCTGATTTCACTGTTAGTAGACGAGGGACAAAAAGTTCGTACAGGACAAGTGGTAGCAGAAATAGATCCCCAGGATTTCAAATGGGAGTATGAGGCAAAGAAAGCGTCTTACCAGTCGGCAGATGCCGCTTTGCAACGTGCAACGAAGCTTTTATCCAAGCAGGCTATTTCTAAACAGGAATATGAATCGACCGAAGCCTCTTTCTCCAATGCAAAGGCTGCATTTGAATATGCCCAGAACCAATTGGAACAAACTAAACTGCGTGCTCCGTTTGATGGTTTCATCCAAAAGAAATATGTGGAAAACTATCAGAAAGTACAGGCTGGCCAAGGTATCGTATGTTTGATAAACCCGAATAAACTGCAGGTCCAGTTTACAATGCCCGAAACAAACCTTACCTATTTTAACTCTCCTTATACTATTTATGTGGAGTTTGATACCTATAAGGGAAAGAAATTTAAAGCAAAAGTAAAGGATTACGTAGAAGCTTCTCCTGATGGTTCCGGTGTTCCTGTATTTTTGTATATAGATGATCCAGAGTTTAATTTGAATAAATATAAAGTGGCTGTTGGTTTCTCTTGTCGCATCTATTTGAATATAGAAACAAAGGGTTTTAATGAAGGTGCGGTGTTGGTTCCTATTTCAGCTATTGTTGCCAGCGATACAGACAATACGAAATATGTATTTGTCTATAATAAACAGACACAAAAAGTAGAACGTCGCCAGATAATGGCTGATGAGTTGCTTGGTAAGAACAGTGTGGTGATTACCAGTGGCCTGCAAGTGGGAGACCAGGTTGTTTCTGCCGGGGCTACCCGTATGGAAGACGGTCAGCAAGTAAAAGTATTAACCGATTAAGCCGATAAATAATGAATATTCCAAAATATTCCTTAGAGAATAAGAAGGTAATATATTTCTTCCTCGCAGTGCTGCTGATAGGAGGTATATATTCTTTCTTCAAATTGCCTAAAAAGGAAGATTCTCCCTTTGTAATCAAACAAGCAGTATTGGTTACGCAGTATCCGGGAGCAACTCCTTTGGAGGTAGAGAAACTGATTACGGAACCGATTGAACGCGAAATACAATCCATGTCTGATGTTTATCAGATCAAGTCAGAATCGTATTTCGGTATGTCTAAGATATCAATCGAGTTGCAACCAACTCTGGCTCCGGATTATATGCCGGTTAAGTGGGATGAACTTCGTCGTAAGGTCGCCAATATACAACCCCGCCTCCCGAGTGGAGCCTCTGCTATTAATGTGAGTGATGACTTCGGTGACGTATTTGGTATTTATTATGCCCTGACAGCCGATGAAGGTTTTACCTATGATGATATGCGCGATTGGGCTCAGAAAATTAAGACAGAACTTTCTCCTGTGCCCGGTGTACAGAAAGTGTATCTTTTCGGAGAACAAACACAGGTTGTCAATGTCTTTATTTCAGTACCTAAACTGGCTAATCTGGGAGTAGACCCGAATGCTATTCAGCAAGTATTACAAACGCAAAACCTATTGGTAAATACCGGGGAATTAATGACCGGGACATATCAATTAAAAATAAATGCTGAAGGAACATATAAAAGCATAGAGGATATCCGCGATCAGCTAATCGTAACAAAGAGTGGCGGTGAAGTTCGTTTAGGAGATATTGCAACAATAGAAAGAGGCTATATGGATCCTCCGTCAAACCTGATGCGTGTGGATGGGAAACGAGCTATCGGTATCGGTGTCGCTACCGGTGCCCAAGATGACGTAGTAGCCGTAGGTAATGCTGTTGCCGATCATCTGGAAGAAATGGAGCAACTTTTCCCGGTAGGTATGGATTTAAAAACCATCTATCCGGAAAACCAGATTGCGGATGAAGCCAATAACGGATTTATCCTGAACTTGATGGAATCATTATTGATTGTAATTGTTATCATCTTCCTGGTGATGGGTTCACGTGCCGGTATGCTGGTTGGTAGTTCCCTGTTGTTTTCGGTGGGTGGTACGTTGCTCATTATGCTTATCTGGGGAGTAGGATTGAACCGAACTTCTCTGGCAGCCTTCATTATCGCTATGGGTATGTTGGTGGATAATGCGATTGTGGTGACCGATAATGCCCAGGTGGGAATCAAGCGTGGATTACCCCGTTATCAGGCTTTGATAGACGGTGCAATCAAGCCTCAGTGGGCTTTACTGGGTGCAACATTCATCGCTGTATGTTCATTCCTGCCTATGTATCTTGCACCGGCATCTGTAGCGGAGATTGTGAAGCCTCTGTTTATCGTGCTTGCAGTGTCTTTGGGATTAAGCTGGATATTGGCATTAACTCAGACCACGACATTTGGTAATTTTATCCTGAAAGAAGCAAAACCTGGTGAATTTAAAGATCCGTATGATACGAAGCTTTATCATAAATTCGAAAGTGTATTGGCTCGTTTGATTAAGCGCAGATATGTAACGCTTATATCTGTGGTGGCAACATTATTCTTGTCCTTGTTTATTATGGGTATTATGCCTCAGAGTTTCTTCCCGATTATGAACAAGCCTTATTTCCGTGCCGACCTGATATTCCCGGAAGGATACGGTATAGATGATGTGGAACGGAATGTAGTAAAGATTGAAGAAGATTATCTGAAATCAAATAAGAATATCAAATCTTTCTCATTCACTTTGGGAGGATCTCCTGTCCGTTATTATCTGGCAAGTTCATCCGTAGGACCGAAGCCAAATTTTGCAAATGTCCTGATCGAGACAGTCAATGCGGAAGATGCAAAGGCGGAAGAGGAGAAATTCTATAATTACATGGTGGCAAACTATCCGGATATATTAACCCGTTCGGCTTTGTTCGCTCTTTCTCCTGTGCCTGATGCAGCAATAGAAATCGGATTTGTTGGTGATAATATAGATACATTGGCGATACTTACCGAAAAAGCAAAGCAAATAGCCCGTGATTATGAAAATGTGATGGAGGTGCGTGGTAGCTGGGGTAATAAAGTTCCGGTATGGAAACCTTTATATTCACAGGAAAAAGGTTTACGCTTAGGTATTACCCGTCAGCAGGTTGCTTACTCCCTCCGCTCTGCTACAAACGGTGTTCCTTTGGGTGAATACCGTGAAGGTGACGTCTTTATGCCTATTTTGATGAAGGATGCCGATAAGGATTCCATCAATCTGAACGATATTAAGACCTTGCCTGTTTATAGTGCAAAGGGACGTTCTGTGAAAGTAGAACAGGTAATCGACGATTTTTCTCTGGATTATGAATATAGCGTGATAAAGCGTTTCAACCGCCAGCGTTATATGATGATGCAGTGTGAACCGAAGCGTGGAGCTAACACTATGGCTGCCTTCAGTACTTTATGGACTGATGTTCAGAATAAGGTGGATGTACCGGAAGGATACAAGTTGAAATATTTTGGTGAGCAGTCTGAACAGGACAAAGGTAACAGTGCAATTGCTGCCAACATCCCTCTGATGTTCGGTTTGATTTATGTCACCTTGCTATTCCTTTTCCCGAAATATTACCGGAAACCAGTGTTGATTATGGCAATGCTTCCGTTGATATTTATCGGTGTAGTACTCGGATTGTTGGTATTCGGCAAGTCTCTCGACTTCTTTGCTATGTTAGGTCTGTTAGGTCTGATCGGTATGAATATCAAGAACGCGATTGTGCTGGTGGATGAAATCGGTTTGCAGATGGACAGCGGCCTTGCTCCGATAGCTGCTGTTATTGAAGCGACAAAGACACGTATCGTACCGGTTACGATGGCATCCGGAACTACAATTCTTGGTATGTTGCCGTTGTTGGGAGATGCTATGTTTGCCGGTATGGCTGCCACGATTATGGGAGGGTTACTGGTCTCCACTATTCTGACCATTTTCGTTCTTCCGGTTACTTATTGTATATTCTTTAAGATTAAATCCGAATAATATGAGAAATAAAATCATTATAGGTTGTATGTTGTTTGGTGCCCTTTCTGCGAATGCGCAGGAAGGAAACCTCACGGCTGCCGACTACAAACAAAAGGTTCTTGAATATAGCCGCCAGATAAAACAGAGTGCGGAAGAACGTGTTGCTATGCAGGAAGCTATTAAGGCTGCAAAGACCGCTTTCTTTCCGGCTATCGACTTTTCCGGCAGTTACCAGTATCGTATTAATAAGTATGAATTGATGCCCGGCTATGAAATGGATCATAATACCTATAGCCTGGGAGCCACATTGAATCAGCCTATCTATGCCGGCGGACAGATTTATAATAACTATAAAGCTGCCCAGATACAGGGACAGATAGCAAATAAGGCGGAAGAGCTGACTACCGATAACATAATCTATGCAGCTGATATGAATTATTGGTCTGCTGCAGCCCGTAAAGGCATGTATGATGTGATGTGCCAATATGTGGATATTGTAAAGCAACTTGCCGATGTCCTGACTATCCGTTTCAACGACGGGCAGATCAGTAAAACTGACCTGCTACAGGTGGAATCCCGCTTAAAAGAAGCGGAGCTGAATAAGAGTTCAGCTTACAAAGATTATCAAATTGCTCTGCAAAACCTGAATGTTTTAATGGGAATTCCTCCGATGACTCCGGTAGAACTTTCTGAAAACATTACAAAGGTACAACCTCTGCCTACCCGTATTGGTGAAGAAGCTGCAGTACAAAACCGTCCGGATTTCATGATTTCCCAGTTGAATATTGAATACCAGAAACGTCAGATTAATCTTTCCAAGGCGAAATACAATCCATCTCTGGCAGTAGGTTTCCAAGGCTCATGGGGTACACCTATGTTGAATATGAAAGGCTCCGACCAATTATGGACGCCAGCTGTCTTTGCTTCCCTGAAAATACCCTTGTTCCATTGGGGTGCTCGTTTTAAGGAAGTCAATTCCCAAAAGGCAATTCTACGTAGCAAAGAATATGCGTTGGATGATACCCGCGATCAGATTTCAAAGGAAGTTGCCAATGCCTGGACAAGCCTCACAGAAAATACCAAGCAAATTAATGTAGCTGAGGAAGCCTGCAAGATAGCAGAAGAAAATCTTGAACTGAATACATTCAGCTATAACGAGGGTAAACTGCCTATCTTGGACGTTCTGTCGGCCCAGTTATCATGGATACAGTCTTACAGTAGCCTGATACAAATCTGGTATCAACAGAAGACTTCAATGGCACAGTATAATAAGGTGGTCGGGTTGCGATACATGAAATAAAAGATATTATATATTTCTGAATCTGTAGAAAAGACGAATGGTGGATTTAACATCATTCGTCTTTTTTATTGGCTCCATACTTTATCTTCAAAACATGTATTTTTAACCGTAAAAGCATATATGTTTTGCAAAAAGACTTCATTTTATAGGAAAAGATGGTATAAAATATGATCTTTGTAATATCTATCTTTAAAAATGTAGTAATATGAAAAAACTAAGTGTTTTATTAATTTCTTTTCTTTGTTTAAGTAGTTGGACTAGTGCGCAAAATTATCCTTTCAACGGGCTGGATATGAATATGGGAACGCTTTCCCGTTTATCCAATGCTAAAACCCGTTCTATCAGTCCGGAGAATTATACAGGAGAAAAAGGAAAAGGAGGAATGGCTGATCCGGTAAAAGACAAAGAGGTCCGTAACAAAGCAAACTCTTGGGGAGCTGCTAAAGATTTAGGAAAAGGTTGGAAGGTAAATCCTTTCATCATCGTGAAGCCGGGCGAGACAATTACGATTGCGGAAATAGAAGGTCCCGGTGCTATTCAGCAAATCTGGATGACCCCGACCGGTAACTGGCGTTTTTCTATCCTGCGTATGTATTGGGATGACGAGAAAGAACCGTCCGTTGAATGTCCTGTCGGCGATTTCTTCGCCAGCGCTTATAATGAATATGCACAACTTTCTTCTCTTGCCGTATGTGTAAATCCCGGAAGTGCGTTTAATTGCTATTGGAAAATGCCATTCCGCAAGAAAGCGCGGATTACGTTGGAGAATATAAATACGAATGAAGAGATGCGCCTTTATTATCAAATCAACTATACATTGACAGATGTACCGGAAGATGAAGGATATTTCCATGCACAATTCCGTCGTTCAAATCCGACAGTCGGTTCGGAACATACCTTGATAGATGGTATTAAAGGAAAAGGACAGTATGTGGGAACTTATCTGGCTTGGCGTGTGAATGACAACTGCTGGTGGGGTGAAGGTGAAATCAAATTCTTTATGGATGGAGATAAAGAATATCCTACAATCTGTGGAACAGGAACGGAAGATTATTTTTGCGGTTCTTATAATTTTGAAAATCAGAAGACTCACCAGTATCAGGAGTTTACTACTCCATACGCAGGTATGCACCAGGTAATCCGCCCCGATGGTCTATATCGTGCTGTCACGGCTTTTGGTTTATACCGCTGGCATGTGCTGGACCCGGTTCGCTTTGATAAGGATTTGAAAGTGACGATTCAGGATTTAGGTTGGCGTCATGACGGACGATATAATAATCAGAAATCGGATATTTCGTCTACATCGTTCTGGTATCAGACGGAGCCGCATGCAAAATTTCCAGCATTGCCAAGCAAAGATGATTTGGAAATTCCAAGATGGTAAATATATAAGTAGGCTGTTGTTTGAGTAGCCGTTTTTAATAAATAAGTTCCTGCTCGTATCATGCAAGCAGGGACTTATTTGTTTATAGAAGTCGAAATTATCTATCTTAATAAGCAATTTCTTTATTCCAGGTCAATCCGCTGATATCGGTTAGCACAACTTCATACTTGCCTTTTGGCAAATTAGCTATAACCGTATCATTTAATGTGAGGGTCGCTTTGCTTCCCAAAGGTATTATTAAGCTGTGTTTGCCGGGAGCGACTTTCGCAATGTAATAATTATAAATATCCTGTACCGGGAAGTTTGCCAGTTCTTCCGCATTCTTTTCAAGGATAGTCTTGCCGGAAGAGTCTTTTAGTGTGATACCGATAAGGAATGAACCGTAGACATCGGCACCTTCGACCCTGAATACATCGAAGGACAATGTATGGTTATTCAATTGAGCATTGGAGATTTCAATTTTGGGTTTCACCGATTTGTTATGAAGAGGCCCCCATACACCATTATGAAATTCCTGATTCGTGTATAAAGTCAATAATGAGATCACAATGGCTCCTGCTATGGATATCCGGCTTATTAGTTTGGTAGTGGCAGGTAATGTACCGGAAATGAACCAACTTAGCCATTTTATTTTCCGGTTTAAAGTGTACTTTTTCTCAAATACATAATCAAGTGAGTATTTACCTCCTCCGGAGAGGAAAATAGTAAATCCAGCAGCAATACCCAAAATACCGATTTGCCATTCATCGAGGCATGTTGTTCCAAGCCATCCGGAGCCTAACAGAATACCTGTAGCCAGCCCTAAAACTCCGAGACTCATCAAGCGGGTGAAGAAGCCTAATATAAAGAGTAAACCGACGATACCTTCAATAAGAGTGAAAACAACCATGGCCCACCATAATATGTCCGGTGTTGAAACTAGGTATTCAATAAGCGGACGGATACCGATTGAATTAGGAAGAAAGTGATTGAATTTTTCCCCAATGTATCCGGCAGTATCCGGTATTAATTTGTTTTCAAGAATTAGTCTCCGCCAGAATGCGGAAAAATAAGTCCAACCAACAACAAGTCGTAATGATAATGTAAAGATACCCGCGAAAGTATAGGCGTTTAATTGATTTTGTTCTTTAAGTGTTGTCATATCGCTTGATTTTTAATTTGTGTGTAGAGTTGCTATTCATTTTAGTAACAGTTTTTAGATATGAAAATGTTATAAATATAACATCTTTTAGAATATAAAGCTATCCTTCAGTTTTGCTTTGAAATTTATGGTATCCCTTCAAACAGGTATTGGTAACAGATAAAATACACTATTGTAGGTATTGTCTAGTGAGGCGGATTATATGACATTTGCTTCCGTTATTAAACTAAAAACAAATAAGAATGAAAACGATAGGAATCTTTTATGGTTCGTCCAATGGGACAACAGAAAGTGTTGCAAAGCAAATTGCTGAAAAACTGGGACTTGATGCAACAGCAGTGCATGACGTGGCACAATCATCCCTGACAGATTTAGCTCCTTATGAAGTCCTGCTATTAGGTAGTTCAACCTGGGGGGCAGGCGACCTTCAGGACGATTGGGATGATTTTCTTCCTAAAATGAAAAAGCTGGATTTGTCGGATAAAACAATAGCCCTTTTTGGCTGTGGAGACTCTTCCTCTTTTAGCGATACATTCTGTGACGCCCTTGGTACTATCTATACTGATTTACAAGGAACGGGTGCTAAGTTTATCGGTTCGGTCGACCCTTCCGGATATACATTTGATGATTCGACCGCTTGTATAGATGGTAAATTTGTAGGTCTGCCTCTGGATGAGATGAATGAAGATGACCAGACTCCCGCTCGTATAGATTCGTGGATTGATACATTGAAGAAAGAAGGAAACCTTTAATTTGCGAAGTATTAGATGTTGTTACGATTAAAAAGTAAATTGAAGGTTATTAAGAAAAGGTAGGGAGAAAGGGGGATCTGGGTGAAGGGTATCTACAATAGTGGATGAATAGTTTATCCACAACTGTAGATATCTTCTTCAGAGTTGGATGATAGGTTCATCCAGGCTTGGGAGGAGAACTTCATCCGGATTTATTGTTTGATGCACCTGACTGAGAAACCGAAGGCTCTGAAACCGTTCGCGCCCTGATTCAGTGAGGCACTAAGAAAGTATGGGGCGTGAGCGAGCCTACTCGACGGAACTGATCACTTTAGTTGTTTTCACTGTGAACTTGTTCTTGAAGGAAAGTAATACCTCAGTTTGTTTCACTGTCTGTTCCGCATGGTCTGCCTTGTCCGCTTCTTCATATATATTTATCGTTTGTTATTACCCTATTTCTTAAATACATTGAAGAAGCATGTACGCAGAATTCCTTTTCTTATTTTCTTGTATTTATTCTTCAGGAAGGATTGATGTAGCTAAATAGAACTATATAATATAAATAAAAGGCCTCTCTTCACAGAGAAGCCTTTTTCGTTGTACCTTAAAAAATTAGCGATTATGATTGATATCAGATTATTTAATTCGTTTGTATCCGTACACTGCCAGTTCGCCAAGTTCTTCTTCAATACGAAGCAGTTGGTTATATTTGGCCATACGGTCGGAGCGGCTCAATGAACCGGTTTTTATTTGTCCGCTGTTGGTTGCAACCGCAATGTCTGCGATTGTAGCATCTTCCGTTTCACCTGAGCGATGGGATGTAACGCTGGTATAACCATGGCGATGTGCCATTTCGATAGCATCCAGTGTTTCTGTTAATGAACCGATCTGGTTGACCTTAATCAGGATGGAGTTTGCACAATCTTCTTGAATACCTCTGGAAAGGAATTCAACGTTGGTAACAAACAAATCGTCTCCTACTAACTGGCAACGTTTGCCGATACGTGCTGTTAATTTCTTCCAGCCTTCCCAGTCGTTCTCACTCATACCATCTTCAATAGAGTCGATAGGATATTCGTTGATTAGTTTTTCCAGATAATCGATTTGTTCGTCGGCGGTACGTTTAACTCCTTTTGCCCCTTCAAATTTGGTATAGTCGTAAATGCCATCCATATAGAACTCGGAAGAAGCGCAGTCCATACCGATCATAACATCTTTTCCCGGTGTGTAACCTGCAGCTTTAATAGCAGCAATAATGGAATTTAAAGCATCTTCCGTTCCTTCCAGATTCGGTGCGAAACCACCTTCATCACCAACGGCAGTGCTCAATCCACGGTCTTTCAATACTTTCTTTAGTGCATGGAATACTTCGGCTCCCATACGTAATCCTTCATGGAAGGAAGATGCACCAACCGGGCGAATCATAAATTCCTGGAAAGCAATCGGAGCATCACTGTGTGAACCTCCATTAATGATATTCATCATAGGAACAGGCATCACATACGTATTTGTGCCGCCGATATAGCGATATAAAGGAATATCCAGATAATTTGCCGCAGCTTTTGCAACTGCAAGTGAAACTCCAAGAATTGCATTGGCTCCAAGATTAGATTTGGTCTTCGTTCCATCCAGTTTCAGCATTGCATAGTCGATACGGCGCTGTTCAAGGGATGACATACCGGTAAGAGCCGGAGCTATTATCGTATTGATATTTTCAACAGCTTTCTGTACGCCTTTTCCTCCGTAGCGATTCTTATCGCCATCACGTAATTCCAGTGCTTCATGTTCTCCTGTTGAAGCGCCTGACGGAACAGATGCTCTTCCCATTACGCCGGATTCTAATAATACATCTACTTCTACTGTCGGATTACCTCTTGAATCAAGGATTTCACGTCCTATAATCTTTTCTATTTTCATTTGTTTGTTATTTTAAATTGTTGCAAATGTATGAAGCATTCCGGACCTGTAAAATCACCATGAATAGGGATTCTGTAACATCGGGATACCTATTTATGGGGAGTAGGCGAAAATTTATCTTGTAGTTTCCTGTGAAAGTACTACATTTGCAGGTGTAAAAGTATGTGGAATTCTCTTTTCTTTTGATAACGTGTTATATGCCAAGTGATGCCAATCATGATTTGGGGACTCTGCTGCTACAAATTGGAATATTATACAATAACATTCTATAATTATCATGAGAACATTCTTAAAGAAGAAAAAACTAATTGGTTTATTAGGTGCGGCTGTCATTAGCCTGCAAAGTTATGCGGTAAAGAATCCGGTAGACTATGTAAGTACCTTGGTGGGAACCCAGTCCAAGTATGAACTTTCAACCGGTAATACCTATCCGGCAACCGCTTTGCCTTGGGGTATGAACTTCTGGACTCCCCAGACCGGAGAAATGGGAAATGGTTGGACATACCGTTATGATGCAGACAAAATCAGAGGATTTAAGCAGACTCACCAACCGAGTCCGTGGATGAACGACTACGGTCAGTTTTCGATTATGCCGGTTACCGAAGGGCTGGTTTTCGACGAGAACAAACGTGCCAGCTGGTTCTCCCATAAATCGGAAGTGGCACAACCTTATTATTACAAAGTTTATTTGGCAGACCATGATGTAACGACAGAGCTGGTGCCTACCGAACGTGCTGCCATGTTCCGGTTTACTTTCCCGGAAACAAACAAGGCTTACATTGTTGTCGACGCATTCGATAGAGGTTCGTATGTAAAGGTAATCCCGGAAGAAAACAAGATTATCGGTTACTCCACCCGAAACTCAGGAGGTGTCCCGAGAAACTTCAAAAACTATTTCGTAATCAAGTTCGATAAACCGTTTACTTTTACTTCCATCGTAAAAAACAATGCAATTGTATTGGATGAGAAAGAAATCCAGACAAATCATGCAGGTGCTATCATCGGCTTCAGTACGAAAGCGGGAGAGGTAGTGCATGCACAAGTTGCTTCCTCTTTTATCAGCCAGGGACAGGCAGAACTGAATTTGCGTGAAATAGGAGACAACAGTTTCGACCAGTTAAAGGAAAAAGGCCGTGAAGTCTGGAACCGCGAATTAGGAAAGATTGAAGTGGAAGATGACAACATCGATAACATACGTACATTCTACTCTTGCCTTTATCGCTCACTGTTATTCCCCAGAAGTTTTTATGAAATCGATGCACAGGGACAGGTGATGCACTATAGCCCGTATAACGGTGAAGTTTTACCCGGATATATGTTTACCGATACCGGCTTCTGGGATACATTCCGTTGTCTGTTTCCGTTCCTGAACCTGATGTATCCGTCAATGAACCAGAAGATGCAGGAAGGCTTGGTGAATGCGTATAAGGAAAGTGGATTCTTACCGGAATGGGCAAGTCCGGGACACCGGGATTGTATGGTTGGAAACAACTCTGCTTCTGTTGTTGCCGACGCTTATGTAAAAGGATTGAGAGGCTATGATATCGAAGCACTTTGGGAAGCATTGAAACATGATGCCAATGCGCATCTGCCGAGAACAGCTTCCGGCCGTGTTGCTTTTGAAGAATACAATCGTTTCGGATATGTGCCGAACAATATCGGTATCGGTCAAAACGTAGCCCGTACATTGGAATATGCCTATAATGACTGGACTATTTATACCTTAGGAAAACTATTAGGCAAGCCGGAAAGTGAAATTGGCATCTATAAACAGCGTGCATCCAACTATAAGAACGTATATGACCCGGCACATAAATTGATGGCAGGCAAGAGTGACCAAGGCATCTTCAATCCAGATTTCAAAGGAACCGATTGGAGCCGCGATTTCTGTGAAGGTAACAGTTGGCATTGGAGCTTCTGTGTATTCCATGATCCGCAGGGCTTAATCGATTTGATGGGAGGAAAGTCCGGATTCAATACGATGATGGATTCTGTATTTATTATGCCGAGCCGCTTAGGAATGGAAAGCCGTGGTATGATTCACGAAATGCGTGAAATGCAGGTTATGAACATGGGACAGTATGCACACGGAAACCAGCCTATCCAACATATGGTCTATCTGTATAACTATTCAGGACAGCCTTGGAAAGCGCAGTACTGGACTCGTGAGATCATGAACAAGCTGTATACGGCAGAACCGGACGGTTATTGTGGGGATGAAGATAACGGACAGACTTCTGCCTGGTATGTATTCTCTGCTTTAGGTTTTTATACGGTATGTCCGGGTACAGACCAGTATGTTTTGGGAACTCCGCTCTTTAAGTCTATGAAGCTGCATATGGAAAATGGAAAGGTGGTTACAATCCAGGCTCCAAACAATAGCTTTGAAAACCGTTATGTAAATACAATGAAGGTAAACGGAAAGAATTATACCCGCAACTACCTGACACACGAACAACTGATGAATGGAGCTAAAATCCAATATCAGATGAGCAATACTCCGAATGTAAATCGTGGTATTACGGAACAAGATGCTCCTTACTCATTCTCTTTAGCAAATTAATAAAGAAAGAAAGGAATGCAAGACTGCCTACTATTTAGGCAGTCTTTTTTTTTACTTTTTACAAAAAGTTACCCATTTGCTTTATATAATGACATATTTATGAAATAACCCTTTTTATGCTAACTTGGTATATTTAAGAAAAGGCCTTTCTGGAGGAATCTGGCTCCTTTTTAGCTCTAAAAAAGAGCTTTTTCCATATAATCCGGCACCTATTTCCACTTATTTCGCGGATATTTCCAACCATCTCTGCAACTAAATCCAACTGTCCGCGCACTAAAATATAACTATTCGTGCGTATAAAACATGTATGTTTTGATTTCAAAGCATATATGTTTCGAATTCAAACCATATATGCTTTGTTTTTGATGCTCTTGGGCGGATATTCGGTTCTGTAATAGTACTAATATCGGATCAAATGCAAATGTTAAAAGGATTATTATTACCTGTATAATGTATAAATATGATTAGGCGAGGATGACGCAGAAAACGCGGATTAAGAAACGAATAGTATGTATTAATCCGCGTTTTACGTGTTATCCGTGTCTAATAAATAATATCAACCTCTTTATCTATTAGTAAACATTATGCCATCTGTATCAACAAACTGACAAAGCTAAACTTTGTGAGAGCTGCGTATTTGTAATCATTCCCGGATATCGTGCATACAGACAACGTAGGAAGGGGGTACTTTGTCATTTTGACACTTTGATAAAAAAGGAGATGTGTTTATAGGAGTGATTGCATAGGCGACTCCAGTTCGAGTAAGAGCTTCTTGGCTGGAAGTCCGCCTGCATATCCGGTTAGTTTCTGATTGCTTCCAATAACCCGATGGCATGGAACAATGATGGAAATAGCATTTGCCCCGTTAGCAGCAGCTACAGCCCGTATGGCTTTGGGATTGCCTAACCGTTCTGAGAGTCCGGCATATGAAACGGTTGTGCCATAAGGAATATGTAATAATTCATCCCATACTGATTTTTGGAAATCTGTTCCGATAAAAAGCAGGGGTATATCGAATGTCTTTCTTTTGTGGTTGAAATATTCGTTCAGTTGAGTAATGGTATTTGCTATTGTTTCGGATTCTTTCTCGATATACTGTGCTTGCAATCCTTTTTGGATCCTTTCGTCTATCAGCCTTCTACGTTCTTCATTCTGCCAGTCGCATAGGCAAAGTTTTCCTTTATAGGAACCAAGAATCAACTCTCCGCAGGGGGATTGGTAATATTGTATCTGAATCATTTCTTCCATGTATCTTTATTTTTGATTTATAGATAGTTTGCCTGTCTCTATTTTCTCACAAATATAAGCGAACTTTTGTATATTTGTGAAAAAGTAAAATATTTATATGGAGACAAACTACCAAAGATTCCTTTCCGGTGAATATTGCAACCACCTTGATGAAGAGGTTCTGGATATGATTGTACGCAACAGGCAATTGCTGGCAAAGCTTAATTCTGTTGATATGCCGGATGAAGAATCAAGAACCGCACTGCTGCATCAGATATTTGGCAGGGTAGGTAAATATGTAAGTATTGGTGCAAATTTCCATTGTGAATGTGGCAAGCATATTTTTATGGGAGATAAAGTGGTCATCAACATGAACTGTACATTTTTGGATGATAACTATATTACAATAGGGAACAATGTATTGATTGCTCCCAATGTACAACTATATACGGCTACCCATCCGATATCCGTTGCCGAGCGGTTTGTTGAAGATTGGGATGAACAGTCCGGCGACCTTTTCTTCCGGACAAAAGCATTACCTATTACAATCGGAAATAATGTATGGATAGGTGGGGGTGCGATTGTCTTACCGGGTATAATCATAGGCGATAATTGTGTGATAGGAGCGGGGAGTGTTGTTACAAAGTCTATACCTGCCAATAGTGTGGCTGCTGGAAATCCATGTAGAGTGATTCGGAAATTATCAGTGGATAGAAACTATAAATTTAGGGAGGCTACTTTGGATGATATACCTGAATTGAAGGATATGTATAAGGCCACTTTACGTACAGTCAATAGAGCAGATTATACACCGGAAGAAATAGAAGATTGGGCTTCATGTGGCGACGATATCTCTCATTTGACGGATTTGATAACCAATTTATATTTTATTGTAGCATTAAATTATATCAATGAAATAATAGGTTTTAGTGCTATTGGGAGAGATGGATATTTGCAGTCCCTGTTTATACATAAGGATTACCAGCGAAAAGGTGTTGCCAGTTTTCTTTTGGATAAGGTAGAAAAATATGCCATTGAACATCATGTGGAAGTAATCACATCAGAAGTCTGTATCACAGCAAAGCCTTTTTTTGAGAGAAAAGGCTACATAGTGGAAAAAGAACAAAAACGGAGAGCAAATAGATTATGCCTGACAAATTATTGGATGAGGAAAGTTTTATGAATAAGAATAACAAAGAGAATATGCAACAATCATTTCAACCGCCAACTCCCGAAATCCTGGAAGGTTTAGTCGGTACAAAGCTTTTTCAGGTATGGATGTCACTCTGCCGGTTAATTGAGCAAAAATATGAAATGGAGCAGCTTTGGAATCCCGGAGGAAAAGCATGGGTATATGAATATAAATACCGTAGGGGTGGGAAAACTCTTTGTGCCTTGTATGCGAAAGAAAATGTTCTTGGATTTATGATTATATTGGGAAAAGATGAACGCACAAAGTTTGAAAGTGAACGGGAGTCTTTTTCAGAAGAAGTACGGACTGTATATGATAATGCGACGACTTACCATGATGGCAAGTGGATAATGTTTGAATTGAAAGATACAAGTTTATTTAATGATATGGAGCGGCTTCTGTTTATTAAGAGGAAGCCTAATCGGAAAAAGTAGTGGAGATGAATGACAGAATCAAAATGATAACTGATGACAAAGAACAGGTTGAGGCTTTGGCTCCGGTTATTATTTCTGCAAGTAGAAGTACAGACATCCCTGCGTTTTATGCAAAATGGTTTATCAATAGATTGAAAGCTGGTTATGTTGTATGGTACAATCCCTTTAATCAACAACCAATGTATATTTCATTCAAAAATTGTAAAGTGGTGGTTTTTTGGACTAAAAACCCAAAGCCATTAATTCCATATCTGAATGAACTCGAAGAAAGGGGTATTAATTATTATTTCCAGTATACACTCAATGATTATGAAAAAGAAAAATTTGAACCCAATGTTCCCACTTTGATAAGTAGGATAGAAACGTTTAAAAAACTTTCCTTTTTGATAGGAAAGGATAAGGTTATCTGGCGTTTTGATCCGCTTATTATGACTAAAGAACTTACTCCAAGGGTATTATTAACTCGTATCTGGAACATTGGAAATGCTTTAAAAGGCTATACGGATAAACTTGTCTTTAGTTTTGTTGATGTCAGGACGTATCGTAAGGTTCAAAAGAATCTTCTTAAAGAAACGAATGCTTTCACCAGAGAGAACTTGGATATGGCAGAGCCTACCCAAACTCAAATAACTGAAATTGTTGAGGGCCTTACCAAAATTCGTGCGGCTTGGGCACAAAGCGGATGGAATATCTCATTGGCTACTTGTGCCGAAGATATTGATTTGGACAAATACGGTATTGAACATAACCGTTGCATAGATGGAGAATTGATGAAACGATGTTTTTCCGATGATACCGATTTAATATACTATCTTAATTACGGTAAGTTGCCGGAGAAAACGTTATTCGGAGATGAATCGAAAGTCCCACTAAAGCCGCTTAAACTGAAAGATAAAGGTCAAAGAAAAACATGTGGTTGTATGGTAAGCAAAGATATAGGGATGTATAATACTTGCTCTCATTTCTGTGTTTACTGTTATGCAAATACTTCGAGGAAAGCAGTAAAAGCCAATAAGGACAATATGAATGATAGAAGTGAAAGTTTACTTTCCAAATAGAAACATCTGATTAGATATTTCCTTCTTTTGTAATAAGCCTCCAATCAAAAATCTTGCCAGAGGCTTATTCTTTTACTTTAAAATATTTTGATATCTTTATTTAAAGCTAATGGCTGTAAATTCGATTATTTTATAATTATCTTTCTCATAAAGAACACCTATTTGTTTGTCTGCTATTTGGACTAAATCGGAGTAGGCTGCATAGTCAATGGATTGTTCATTCTGTGTTTTGCCATAAATAAGAAAATCCTTAATCCAACTTTTCCCTTCATTGAAACTGATACGTAAAGTAAGATTATTCCGGTGGAGTGTGTCGGCTGCATTACAAAAAGCTAACATTGTCTGTCCGTTCTGTTCTCCCAAAGAAAGAATACTGCCTTGGCAAACTGGGTCAATCAAAATCGGATCAAAGTAAGGCGATTCCCAGGTTTCGCCACCATCATTACTTAAGCTGATTAATCGTGCTTTGACGTTACCTTGTTGGTTGCGACTGTTCATCATCAGTTTTCCATTGCTTAGTTCCACAACCATTGATTCATTACTTCCGGCATAAGCAATGTCAGTACTGAGATGAAAAGTTTTTCCGTGATCGTCGGTGTAATAACCATGAGCTTGATAGTGTTTCCCATATGCTTGCGGATCTCCGAAGGAATGATTTGCTGCCACATAAATTCTGCCTTTATACGGACCGTTCTGGATTTGTATTGCGTGACCAGGTGTGTTTGCATAATATCGCCAGTCTGCTTTCTTGACGGAAGAGGTTATGTCCGTCGGTTCTGACCATGATTCGCCTCCGTCGATAGAAGTAGTGAACCAACATCGTTTATCTCCTTTACCGGATAAAATGTCTGCTTCGGGAACATTACCTGTATTATAAAACAGGAATAATCTCCCTTGTGGAAATCGGGAATCTGTTAAATCTAAAACAGGGGCGGGGTTGCATACTTGCAGTTTCCCGTTGCGGGCTACCACTTGCAGTTTACTCCAGTTATAGCCATTATCCTTGCTTCGTTTCATTACTAAATCGATATGTCCGAAATCTCCGGCATGATTGACACGTCCTTCGCAGAAAGCCAACAGGTCGCCGTTGGGAATCCGGATAATTGCCGGAATGCGGAAACTTTTATAACCTTCCTCTCCTGAGATAAAGACTGCTACTTCATTTTTACTTTCAAAAGATAATTGTGCATAGATATTAGGAGCAATAGTCAAATAATTTAAGACAAGTATAAATAGAACTTTATAGAATGTTTTCATGTCCAATATGTTTGTATGGTTAATTTGAATTTAAGTTCTTGCATTTACTTTTTCACAAAGGAAATGTTTATTCATGGTAAAAACAAAGGTTGGGAGTAGACATTTTGTTTCAGGGTAGTTTAGTTGCCCTTACTATAAAGTTCGAACATTCTTTTCCTTTCTACTCTTGGATATAGGTCATTCACAAGAAATACTGGCTATTCAGATAATAGATTATCTACTATTTCAACTTGGTTTTATCTTTGTATTGTAAGCTTACAGAGATAGTTAATTTATTGGCGGGTTCCGAAAAGCCACGGAGAGAGTAGGATAAATGAATTATATATTATGATAGAATTTGAACATCAAAATATGGCATCGTATAAATGTGTGGATTTTAGGACTTCACAAACCGGTTTATCTGTAGGTATTAAAAAAGTAGATGATAATTGGGTAATCTTAGATACTATAGAAAATTGTAGTGAATGGTTATCATCTTGTTCAGCTATAGTCTTAATAAGTCATCAGAATAAAAAAGCAGCATTATATCACTATCCTGCCGGGAAATTGAAAAATAATAAAGAAAAGGTTGATATAGCATATAATGACATGATTATAGGTATAGGTGTTAGAGAAAAAATAGATGAAGTATTTATATATACAGGAAACCTGCCTGTGCCTCCATCTCATAGTATAACGCGATATGCAACGGAAGATGTTGCTAATATTAAAACTTATTTGTTAGAAAAAGGAATACCTGGGGATAAGTTGAAAGGCTGTTTCACAGAGTATGGAACAGCCAGGGTCTGTATGAAAGATGGTAAAATCCAAACGGGCATTAGTTGGGGTGGAGTCTGTCATAGTTATGAAAATATGCTTAAAGGCACACGTCCTGAAGTTGCCGATACAGTCCATTTGTTTTAGTTTTTTATCGAATTGTTTGTGGCAGTACCGGAAATAAGTAGTAAGTATCATGGGGTTACTTTTAAATAAAAAGGAGTTGTGCCGGTTTTGGCACAACTCCTTTTTTATAGAGATAAAAATATGTATTATAACCCTTCTTGAAGTTTATATTCTATTGATAATAAAAATCGCAGAGTTTGGTTTCGTTTTTGGTGATTCCGTCTTTTGTCTCTGTATAACCCTATCACGTCGATAGGCGGATTCAATGTATTGCCCGACTACGATTTGAATGATATGCCGACAGACCATGCAGGACTGGTATTGATTGGTGGTATGCATTGGTTTTCGCCCGAAGCAGCACAAATTGTTCTGCTTGTTGAGAATTAAAGAACATCATTCTCATAACTTCTATCTTTTTCTCCTTTAGATACAAGCCTAAGAATATGTTACAAAGTTAGCCTACTTTTTTATTATGATTAGATACTTAAATAAAACTTAAAATACCCGACTTTACATTCTAAGGTGTAAAATCGGGTATTTTTTCATTAAAACATTGATTTCTAATGTTTATTTGCGGAGAGATAGGGTATTGAACCCAAACATCTAACCGCCTATAAATCAGCTTTTTATTTTCCAAAATTTCAAATAGGTAACGAAACAGTAACGATTTTTGCAGGGTTATTTGTCCGGCTTTGTCCGCTGTTTGTCTGCCTATCTCACGGATTCAAAGATACAACACATTTTTTAATTACGCAAATCTCTGTATATAAATGTTTCAGCTTAGGTGCAAGGTGCAAGCTATATATATAGATATATACTTGCACCTTGCACCTATCCGAAAAAATATGCCGTATTATTTGGCTATTCAAAATATTGTTCGTAGTTTTGCGAACAACAAAGAAGAAAGGAGAATTGGAGTGAAAGAGAAACAGTACACAACAGAGCAGGAACAGATTGCTCGGTTTGCCAAAGCAATGGGACATCCGGCACGGATGGCTATTCTTGCTTTCTTGGCAAAACAAGATAGTTGCTTCTTCGGTGATATTCACGAAGAACTACCTATTGCTAAAGCAACCGTTTCGCAGCATTTGAAAGAATTGAAAGAAGCTGGCTTAATTCAGGGGGAAATAGAAACGCCCAAAGTCCGGTATTGTATAAACCGGGAGAACTGGGAACTTGCCCAAAAATTGTTTGCAGCTTTTTTAGGGGACTGTAAATGTAAAGGTACATCGTGCTGTGAATAGCAGTACCTTTTTTTTGGAATAATTGTTCGTAGTTCTACGAACTACGATTATTATATTAACTTTAAAGTAGAATGACAATGGAAATTAAAGTATTAGGAACTGGGTGTTCAAGCTGTAAAGCCTTGTACGAAACTACCAAACAAGCTATTTCAGAATTAGGTTGCGATGCAACCCTTATCAAAGAGGAAGATTTATTGAAAATCATGGAGTATAACATTTTAGGGCTTCCGGCTTTGGTGATTGACGAGAAAGTCGTATCAGCCGGGAAAAAGTTATCCCTTGCAGAAGTGAAAGAGTTGATAACCAAATAAAAATGAACTATGAGAAAATTATTTTATCTACTGATTGCAACGCTGGTCTTAGTTTCCTGTGGTAACGGTTCAAAGAAAAAGACCGGAGAAAATCAAGCGGAAGAAATACAGTCTAACCGCATAGAGGTTCTTTATTTTCATGGAGCGCAACGGTGTATCACTTGCCGGGCGATAGAAACAAATACAGTAGCCCTTTTGGATAGCCTTTATTCAAAAGAAAAAGCAGACGGTAAAATTATCTATAAAGTGATAGATATTTCAAAGAAAGAAAATGAAGCGATTGCAGACAAGTACGAAGTTACATGGTCGTCTTTGTTTGTAAACGGCTGGAAAGACGGCAAAGAGAATGTAAACAACATGACCGAGTTTAGTTTTTCCAATGCGAAAAATACACCGGACAAGTTTAAAGAGGGAATTAAAAGCAAGATTGACGAATTGTTAAAACAGTTGTAAGATGGATTTTCTTCAATCGCTATTAGATAACAGTTCTATTCCTGCTATTACAGCTTTTATATTGGGGATTTTAACGGCGGTCAGCCCGTGTCCGTTAGCGACCAACATAACGGCAATAGGATTTATTAGTAAGGACATAGAAAACCATCACCGGATATTTATAAACGGATTGCTTTATACTTTCGGCAGAATAGTAAGCTATACGGTTCTTGGCTTTATCCTTATCCCTATTCTCCGTGAGGGAGCAAGTATGTTTATGGTTCAAAAAGCCGTAAGCAAGTACGGGGAAATGCTGATTGCTCCGGCATTAATCATCATTGGAATATTTATGCTCGATGTAATAAAACTCAATCTACCGAAAATCAATATCGGCGGTGAAAGTTTGAAAAAGAGGACTAAAGGCGGTTGGGGGGCTATGCTATTGGGTATTTTATTCGCCCTTGCTTTTTGTCCTACCAGTGGAGTATTTTATTTCGGTATGCTTATGCCTTTGTCAGCAGCGGAAACGGGTGGGTATCTCTTACCTGTAATTTACGCTATTGCTACGGGATTACCCGTAATCCTTGTTGCATGGATTTTAGCGTACAGTGTTGCCGGACTGGGTAAGTTTTATAACCGGATGCAAATATTCGAGAAATGGTTTCGTAAAATAGTTGCCATCCTCTTTATTGCGGTAGGAATTTATTATGCAGTAGTCTTTTATCTATAAATAAACATAGAGTATCATTTTAAATAAAAACAGTATGAAAAAGATAGAAATTTTCGACCCGGCAATGTGTTGCCCTACGGGTCTTTGTGGAACAAATATTGACCCTGAATTAATGCGTATTGCGGTTGTTATTGAAACATTGAAGAAACAGGGTATCATCGTTACCCGTCACAATTTACGTGACGAACCGCAAGTGTATGTAAGTAATAAAACAGTAAACGAGCATCTGCAAAAACATGGGGCGGATGCACTGCCTATTACTTTAGTGGACGGCGAAATCGCTGTTTCAAAAACCTATCCTACCACCAAACAAATGAGTGAATGGATGGGTATCAATTTGGATTTTATGCCAGTAAAATGAGTATTCACCAGCTAATTATATAAAAATGAAAACATTTAATTTATCAGATATAGATTTGACGAAATACCTTTTCTTCACCGGAAAGGGCGGTGTAGGAAAAACTTCGATTGCTTGTGCTACTGCGGTAGGCTTGGCAGATAATGGAAAGAAAATACTGCTTATCAGTACAGACCCGGCTTCAAACCTGCAAGATGTGTTTAATCAAACACTGAACGGACACGGTACGGATATTCAAGAAGTACCCGGCTTAACGGTCGTTAATCTCGACCCGGAACAAGCCGCAGCCGAATACAGGGAAAGCGTTATTGCTCCTTTCCGGGGACAACTGCCCGAAAGTGTAATTCAGAATATGGAAGAACAACTTTCAGGCTCTTGTACGGTAGAAATTGCGGCTTTCAACCAGTTTTCCGATTTTATCACGGATGCCGATAAAGCAAAAGAATACGACCATATTATCTTTGATACAGCCCCCACGGGACACACGTTACGAATGTTACAACTACCATCAGCGTGGAGTACATTTATTAGTGAGAGTACGCACGGTGCATCTTGCTTAGGTCAATTATCCGGTTTGGAAGAACGGAAAGGTATCTATAAGCAGGCAGTTGAAACACTTTCGGATGCAAACGCAACCCGCTTAGTATTGGTTAGCCGTCCTGAAATCGCACCATTAAAAGAAGCCGCCCGTTCTTCACATGAATTGCAATTACTGGGAATTAAAAACCAGCTATTGGTAATCAACGGGCTTTTGCTGCAATTAGATGAAGCCGATAACGTATCGAAACAGATATATGACAGGCAGCAAAATGCCCTGAAACAGACCCCAGCGGAACTGCTGGAATATCCGTCTTATTATGTTCCTTTACGGTCATACAATTTATCTAATATTGCAAATATCCGCCGGATGCTTTACAATGATAACTTAACAAATGATGTGAACTATCAGCGGATTACCGATGCCAAAGGGATGGATAAACTGGTAAACGACCTCTATCAATCAGGAAAAAGGGTTGTTTTTACTATGGGAAAAGGCGGCGTGGGAAAAACCACGTTAGCCACTGAAATAGCCCTGAAATTAACAAAATTGGGTGCAAAGGTGCATCTTACCACCACTGACCCGGCAAACCATCTGAATTATAACCTTGCTGTTCAGGCTGGCATTACGGTAAGCCGGATTGACGAAGCGGAAGTGTTGGAAGCCTATAAAAACGAGGTTCGCAGTAAAGCTGCGGAAACAATGACAGCCGAAGATATGGAATATATAGAGGAAGATTTACGTTCACCGTGTACGCAGGAAATTGCAGTATTCCGGGCTTTCGCTGAAATTGTCGATAAAGCAGAAAATGAAGTCGTAGTAATTGACACCGCACCTACCGGACACACTTTGTTATTGCTGGATGCAACGGAAAGTTACCATAAAGAAGTACAACGTACACATGGCGACACTCCCGCTTCCGTAAGAAAGCTGTTACCACGTTTGAGAAACCAGCAGGAAACAGAAGTCGTTATTGTGACCCTGCCCGAAGCAACACCCGTATTTGAAGCCGAACGTTTGCAAATGGATTTACAACGTGCCGGGATTAATAATAAATGGTGGGTCGTGAATGCTTGCTTGTCATTAACTGACACCGAAAATTCTTTCTTGCGGGCAAAGGCGCAAAATGAATTGGTTTGGATTAAGAAAGTAGAAGAATTGTCAAAGGGAAATGCTGCCCTGATAGCTTGGAAAAATAACTAAAAACATGAAGATTTTAATTCTTTGTACAGGGAATAGCTGCCGCAGCCAAATGGCACATGGCTTTCTACAATCATTTGACAATAAACTGGATGTCTTTTCAGCAGGAACAAAACCTGCTGAAAAGGTTAATCCGATGGCGGTAAAGGTTATGGATGAAATGGGTATAGATTTAACCCACCATACCCCTAAAAGTGTAAACCTATATATAGGGCAGGAATGGGACTATGTTATTACGGTCTGCGGTGGGGCAAACGAAAGCTGCCCGATGTTTACGGGTGAAGTAAGGAACAGGCTGCATATAGGATTTGACGACCCCTCGGAAGCAACCGGAACGCCGGAGTTTATAAACAGTGAATTTCATCGGGTACGGGATGAGATAAAAGCCCGTTTCTATGACTTCTACCTGAAAGAATTAAGACCACAATTAAGCTAAATAGTTGTTGTTATGGAAAAGAAACAAGGAATTGGATTTTTTGAAAAATACCTGACTATCTGGGTTGCCTTGTGCATCATTATTGGAATTGCCGTGGGACAATGGCTTCCGGCAATTCCGCAAACATTAAGCAAATTTGAATATGCCAACGTGTCTATACCCGTGGCAATCCTGATTTGGTTAATGATTTATCCGATGATGCTAAAAGTGGATTTTCAAAGTGTTAAGAATGTCGGCAAGCGTCCGAAAGGAATAATAGTCACTTGCGTTACAAATTGGCTGATAAAGCCATTTACCATGTTCGGAATAGCTTATTTGTTCTTCTATGTGGTTTTCAAAGCCTTTATACCTGCTGGATTAGCCGAAGAATATTTAGCCGGGGCGGTATTATTGGGGGCTGCACCTTGTACAGCTATGGTGTTCGTGTGGAGTTACCTTACTAAAGGGGATGCCGCTTATACGCTGGTACAAGTGGCAGTGAACGATTTAATCATATTGGTAGCGTTTGCCCCTATCGTTGCTTTCCTGCTGGGAGTTGGTGGCGTATCTATCCCGTGGGACACTCTGTTGCTATCCGTGGGGCTGTTTGTTGTGATACCACTTGCTGCCGGGGTCATTACCCGAATAATGGTTATCCGCCGCAAAGGTGTGGAATATTTCAATAACGTATTTATTAAGAAATTTAATAATTATACGGTAGGTGGATTGCTATTAACGCTTATTATCCTGTTTTCATTTCAAGGAGAAACGATACTGAACAATCCCCTGCATATCTTATTGATTGCAGTTCCGCTTGTGTTGCAAACGGTTCTGATATTCTTCGTTGCTTACGGTTGGGCGAAATGGTGGAAATTACCCCATGATGTTGCCGCACCTGCCGGAATGATTGGGGCAAGTAATTTCTTTGAATTGGCGGTTGCTGTGGCTATTTCTCTTTTTGGTTTACAATCCGGGGCTGCATTGGCTACGGTGGTGGGCGTGCTGGTCGAAGTTCCGGTGATGTTGATGTTAGTAAGGATTGCCAATAACACACGAAGCTGGTTTCCGGCTACAAAATAACAATAGGGCAAAAGTCCTAATCTAACTTTATCGTAAAAAGGCTTGGTGCTGGAAATGTTTGTTCCTAACGTTTCCGGCATTCTGCCTTTTACAAAAGTCAGAATAAAGATACATTTTTCGGCATTAAGACAACCGTAATAACATGAACAATGAAATTAATTTTGAAGAATTTATAAAAAACATAGACTGTACTATCTATGAAAAAATAGATGTTGATAACTGGAATATTTCAATAGAGGTAGTTCTCGATGTCGTAGAGTTTCTGCAACGGTCACTCGAAGATATGAGAACTTATATTGTCAATCATCCTTTCAGTAACAAGGAAGAAGAAATTTATTTCTTCAAACACATCAAACCGGAAGTATTGAGTAGATTATTATACTTTACAGAGATTTACAATACCGAAATGCGAAAACCGCATGGAAGCATTGAAGTCTTAAAAAAGTATTATAACGACAGATTGGATGAATTGACTTCCTATTTTGAAAGTAATTTGGATTTTTACCAATATTACCGTTCTAAAGCGACCCACTTAGATAGTCATTATTTTGTACGGGGGCATATTGATTTTAAGCTGTGTCCGAATTGTGTACCTTATGACCGTGACCCGGAATTTTCCACTTGTTACGACCACAAAGCAGCACAAATATTAGCGAATGATATGCTTTGTATTTATCTGAATAAAAAGTTACATGGAGTTGATAAGCAAGTAATCATCGCAAAAAGTCGGTCTTTCTTACCGGAACACCCTTTCCGGTGGACTGCAACAAAAATAGCAGCCGTAGAATTTTTCCTGTTTCTCGTAAATCCGACTTTTTTTTTATGCGTCTTCCGGTCGGGTCGGTCGTTTTCGTTTCACATAGGCGTAAAAGGGTAGTGTTTAGACTTTGCAAGTTTTTGGCAAAAAATACCTCGCAACCAGCGGGCGCAGGGAAGATTTTTTGCCAAACCTGAAAGGCTCGAACTTGCAAAGTCGTGAAGAACACGTAACTACCTTTGCCTATTGAAATGATAAAAACGACTGTCCCGGCTGGGGGACTGCTAAAGAGGAAGATTTACATTAAGAGGAACAGGTAAAAGGTCTAATCTATATTTTGTAGGGAAAAGTTCCTGATGGGAACTTATTTTCTAAAATGGGAAAATGCGGGCGGCAAAGACAAGTGTATCGTCAGTTTATCTTACGATAGGCTTGTGCGGGTTTTCATAGGCTCTTTTTTGAAAAGCCCCGCAAGTGGATAAACTTTTGTGCAGTAACAGCGGGGATTTTGGAAAATGTGCCGGAGAAAAAAGAATAGCGGGACGTATGCCCGCTATCCTGATGGGAATATTTCAATCTATTCATTATCTAAAGCCAATAGGACGGCGTTCTTTCTGCTGTTGGGACTGGCTTAACAACTGGGTAAGGGCTTGGTAGATTTCATTAAATTGTGCATCCGTACTTACTTCCAGTTCTTCAATACGTTTCAGCAGTTCTTCGTAACCGATTACCATTTGTCGCATAAGGACAAACGCCCGCATGATGGATATATTCACGTCTATGGCGGTCTGACTGCGCAACACGCTACTAAGCATGGCAACTCCCTGTTCTGTAAAGCAATCGGGAAGTATATAGCTGTGTTTCAAGCTCTCCGGCAACTGGTCACAATTTGTGACCAGTTCGTCCCATTCCTCTTTCGTCATGGTAAAACGGAAGTCGGACGGGAAGCGTTTTTCGTTACGCTTTACTGCCTGTTTCAAGGCTTTTGTCTGTACTCCGTAAAGTTCTGCCAAATGAAAGTCAAGCATTACACGGTAACCCCTGATTTCAAAAATTTTGTTCTGAATGATTTGCAAGTCCATAATTCTATTATTTATAAATTAAACATGGTTTCCATATCTTTGAATTGCCCGGAAATAGCGGACATATCACTGGCTATCTTGTTTTTCGTAAAGCAAGTGACTGAAAGCGTACTTTTCAAAAGGCTATGCCCCAATATTTTGGCTGCGGTTTCAAGGGGAATACCGTTTTCCGAAGCTATCGTGGTGGCAAATGTCCGGCGGGCTGAAAAAGTGGTGATAGTTTTGTTTATGCCACATTCAAAAGCTATTTCCCGTAACCGAATATTCATTACAGGCAAAGGAAAAAGCGGAAACAACCCGCCGTCCTCTTGTTGTCCTTTGTATTTCTCAATTATTTTATAGGGAATATCCAACAGGGGAATAGTACGGGGAAAACGGGTCATAGGAACATATATTCGCAAATAGTGGCTACCACTGGGTAACGTCATAAGTTGCTCTGCACGTAGCTTTTTTAAATCTTCATAAACCAGCCCGGTGAAGCAGTAGAAGATTTTAGTTTTATCTATTGATAAATAGATATTTAGAAGAAAAAGAAAGAACAATGGGTAACGATATAGAAACGAGCGAACTTCTTTAGTCTGCTGTGTTTTTCCATTGCTTTAAATAACTCTCTCACAAAAGTACGATTATTTTCTAATATATTTTTTCCTTTGGGAATAAAATATTAATTTGGCGAGATTGGACAACATTTACTCATAGCAAAATGAGTAATTTTGTTGCAAATAACAGAAGCAATGAGAAATAGTACTGAAAACATATATCAGCAAAAGGTTAATCAGGTTATTGATTATATCAGTGCAAATCTGCATTTGCCTTTACAGTTGGATGTCATTGCCGATAAAATAAACGTATCTCAAAGGCAATTACTTCGTATTATGCGTTCTGCCCTAAATGAATCATTATATACTTATGTGACAAGGCAACGTATTGAACGGGCTGTACTATATATGCAAACCGAAGAAATGAGCTTGACAACATTGTCATCAATGGTAGGATATGATAATTCACAGTCTTTTTCAAAAGCATTTAAGAAACAGTTTGGCATATCTCCTAAAGCATACATTAATGAGTTACAATCTCGATTAGAGGGCTACGTACAAAGTAGTGGAAATAGAAGTAGTCTTCAAGCCGAAATATGCTATTTTGAAGGATTGGAGTTGGTCTATATTCGCATATTTGGCAAGTATGGTGAAACAGAGCCTTATGAAATAGCATGGAATAAACTGATGCTGTTTTTAAAAGACAATCAAGCCCTAACACGTGAAACTCGTTTTATCGGATTGAGTTTTGACGACCCAAACGTAACTAACTATAACCAATGCCGATTTTATGCTTGTGCATCAGTGAAAAAAAAGATTGTTCCAACTGGAGAGTTTGGAACAATTCGGTTGCAACAAGGTAAGTATGCGGTTTACATTTTAAAGGGGAGTTGTTCGGGGCTACAAGAGTTGTATAACAATATTAGTGTGAATTTTGAACACACCATACGGCATGGGATGGCTTTTGAAGAATATATCAGTTATACAACTGAAAATAGCAAAGAAAACATTACAAAAATTTATATGCCAATAAAATAGAACATTTATGGAGAACAAGTATTGCCAAAGTTGCGGAATGCCGCTACAAAATCAGGACGAGTTTGGAATAAACTCTGATGGAAGCAGAAATGAGGAATATTGCTGCTATTGTTTTAAGGACGGAGCATTTACGATGGATTGCACAATGGAACAAATGATAGAGCATTGTGCGCAATTTGTAGATGAGTTTAACAAAGATTCTGAGGTAGTTTATACTAAAGAGGACGCTATTACAAATATGAAAATTTACTTTCCAACACTTAAACGTTGGAAAGTACAATAAAAAGATTATGCGATATATTGAAACAAAATCAATTCTATCGAAACTAAGGGAACAAGATACTTGGTTTGGCATTACTTATAACATGAATTTGTATAGGGGATGCCAACACGGGTGTATCTATTGTGATACACGAAGCGAATGTTACAGAGTTGGAGATATATCGCAAATATTAGTTAAGCAAAACGCTTTAGAATTACTGACAAAGGAATTACAAAGTAAACGTAAAAACAGAGCTACCATAGGTACAGGTTCTATGAATGACCCATATATGCCAATGGAAAGAGAACTGCAATTAACCCGGAATGCTCTACAAATTATTGCTTCATATAAATTCCCAGTCCATATAATAACCAAAAGTAATTTAGTAGAGCGTGATATAGATATTTTGCAGGAAATATCAAAAATGTATGCAGCCGTCAGTTTTACAATAACCAGTGCAATAGATTCGCTTGCAAAAAAGATTGAACCTAATGCGCCACCCACATCGGAGCGTTATAATGCGATGAAAGCATTAGCAGACAAAGGTATTTATACAGGAGTTACATTAATGCCTATATTACCTTTTATCAATGATACAAGAGAAAATATAGAAACTATAATCAGACAAGCAAAAGATTCGGGAGTATCTTATATACTACCTATGTTTGGCGTGACACTCCGAAAAGGGTCACGAGAATATTTCTATATGGCATTAGACAATCAATTCCCCACAATAAAAGCTAAATACCAATCAGCATTTGGTGAACGATATGATTGTTACAGTTATGATTACAAGAAACTGTCAGATACATTCTATAACCTATGCATCAAGTTGGGGATAGAAACTAAAATGATATTTTACGAGCCTAAAAAATATGAACAACCATCATTATTCTAAGTCATGGAAACAAAATACATTACACTTACAAAAGAAAATATAGATACGGAACATATCTGTTGTGCATTTTCTGATAAAAAATGTTTAAAAGGCTATGAAATGAAAAAAGCATGGCTAAAAAAAGAGTTTGATAATGGATATATTTTCAGACGATTAGATGCACGAGCAAAAGTTTTTATAGAATATGTCCCTGCTGAAAAGGCTTGGATTCCGGTTGATGCTTCCAATTATTTGATGATAAATTGCTTTTGGGTATCAGGACAATATAAGGGAAATGGACACGCTAAAGCATTGCTTCAATCCGCTATTGAGGATGCAAAAACACAAGGTAAAAAAGGCTTGGTTACGGTTGTTGGAACAAAAAAGTTTCACTTTATGAGTGATACAAAATGGTTACTTAAACAAGGATTTAATACTATTGAAAGTTTGCCAAACGGATTTTCACTCTTAGGGCTGAAATTCGATAATAATGCACCGCCCCCATCTTTTAAGGAATGTGTAAAGAGTGGAGAATGTGAAGAAAAAAATGGATTGGTTGTATATTACACAAATCGTTGTCCTTTTACAGATTACTATGTAAATGGTTCTCTGTGGGTGTTAGCACAAGAACATAATATTCCACTAAAAATAATAAAGTTGGAAACAATGGAACAGGCACAAGCCGTACCTACTCCAGCCACTATATTTTCAGTTTTTTTTAATGGCAAATTTTTAACAACAGATATGAGCATATGCGTAGAATCCCGATTTACTAAGTTGTTAAAAATTAATTTAAAATAGATTCTCTGTCAATTTGAAAAATGCATTTTTCATAATCAATTCATTTACTCTAAAAAGATTGCTTATGAATGATTTATTACAAACGAGGATATTCAGATTATTATCTGAAACCTCACAGGAAGTAACTAACCAAGAAATGCAAAATGCCTATGGTGAATTTGTCGAACAAATAAGAATAGTGGGGGATGGAGATGATTATTCAACTACTTACCGGATTTTTGTAGCTACCCGTATTGAGATAGCTTCACTTGAAACAGCACCTCTTTACGGGCAGGGGGAAAAATGCGCTTAAACAGCGGTTCTTACAAAAAACACTGGCGATTATTAATGCAGAACTGGAATTACTAAATTTCAAAATCATACATCCCGAATCCTTTCCTTTGGCAACTCCATTGACATTTGAATCACCTTTATCGGTCATACCTAAGTTTCCTAATCTCGGAATCATGGGTATGACCGAAATTCTTTCAGCCCTGATGCTGTTGGGTGGCATCACCGACAACACAGGCAAGCATCCAACTATCATTGCTTTTTCGGATGTCTTTGAACAGGCTTTCGGATTTAGTTTTAACGGTATCTATGACCGTCAAAACGAACTATTCAAACGCAAATCATGTAATCTCACCAAAACATTGGATGCTTTAAAAGCTGTTCTTATTAAAGAATATAAGAAACGGCAAGCGGAAGCACTGAAAAATAAAGATGAAAAAAGATGATTTCGCAACGGCTTGATAAATAGCTATTTGCGTTTGTGACATAGAGGGGTCAATACCGGACTCCTCTATTTAAATTTCTCTATTCTGCCGAACTTTGCTTCATCAATCGGTTGAGAACAACAATGTTAAACTAAAAAATGAAGCAAAATGTATTTAGACAATGAAAACTTCGATAAGTGGATGGAACGACTATCGAAAAAACTCTCTGAAATCGGGCAAGACCTGAAATCACTAATCAATACCGACAAAGTACTGGACGAAAATGATAAGATACTCGACAATCAGGATTTAGCTTTTCTGCTGAAAGTATCTTTCCGAACCCTGCAACGCTATCGGGTAAGTGGCAAGCTCCCTTACTTCACGATAAGTCATAAGACCTATTATCGCGCTGCTGACATTCGGGCATTTGTTCAAGAAAATGTCGATTCTACAACTTACGAACGATTTAAAAAGGAAAATCAGTTCGATAAGCAAACCTAAGTAAAATAAGGTGTGCTACCATTCCCCATTTAGCAGAAATCGCTTCGCCCTGTGGCTCGGCTCATTTCGCTAAATGAAGCAAGAGGGAACTGGACAAGTCCTGTTCTTCCCTCTTGCCCTGCGGGGCAAAGCCTTCGGCTTTAAGAGGTTACATTCGTAACCATTTATAAAAGTGATTATAAGCCTGAAATGTATTTCCCTTATAATCAACTGAATGAATCTCACTTTCTTTATAAAAAAGTTATAATCATGGATAAGACCAATAATATATCCACACTTACCACCATCGGGATAGACCGACAGACGGGAAAGTTAATAGATAAGCTCTGCAAACGCTATTCACTGAAAAAAGGGGAAATAGTCCGGTTGGCATTTGTCTATATTGATAAAGCGTGTGTCAACCCATCGGAAGCACCGGAATCTGTAAAATCGGAACTGGCAAAGATAAACAAACGGCAGGACGACATTATCCGCTTCATTCGTCACTACGAGGAAGAACAACTAAATCCAATGATACGAACCGCCAATTCTATTGCGATTCGGTTTGATACCATTGGCAAAACATTAGAAACACTTATTCTTTCGTGGCTGGAAACCAGTCAGGGAAAACAAACAGCCGTATTGCAAAAAGTAAGTGAACAGTTTAGCAAGCACGCTGACGTAATCAACCAGCAAGGAAAGCAACTAAATGCACTCTATCAGATACACCAACGAGATTATAAGAAGCTACTAAATCTAATACAACTCTATTCGGAGTTATCCGCTTGTGGTGTGATGGATAGTAAACGGAAAGAGAGCCTAAAAGCAGAGATTATCAATCTGATAAACACATAGAGCCATGCACATAGATTTTGCTCCACCATCAAGCGGAACATACAACAATGCAGGAAGTAGCCGCCAATTAGTTTCATATATGGAGCATGAAGATTTGGAACGTATGGAGAAAGGTATCTATACCGATGGCTTTTTCAGCCTGACGGATGATAATATCTATAAGTCAAAGGTTATTAAGGATATAGATAGTAATATCGGACAACTGTTGAAAACAGATGCTAAGTTTTTCGCCATCCATGTCAGCCCATCGGAAAGTGAACTTCGGGCGATAGGTAATACAGAACAGGGGAAAGCCGAAGCCATGAAACGGTATATTCGGGAAGTTTTTATTCCTGAATACGCCAAAAACTTCAACAAAGGACTATCCGAAGCGGATATAAAGTTTTACGGAAAGATTCATTTCGACCGTAGCCGTTCCGACAACGAACTGAATATGCACTGCCATTTGATTGTGAGCCGGAAAGACCAAACTAATAAAAAGAAGCTATCTCCGCTAACCAACCATAAGAATACCAAGAACGGGGTAATCAAAGGTGGTTTTGACCGTGTGAACCTGTTCCAGCAGGCAGAGCAAGGATTTGATAAACTGTTCGGCTATAACCGCCAATTATCAGAATCATTTGAGTATGCCAATACCATGAAGAACGGTTCTGTTTCCAAGCAGATTGAATTACAGGAACAGGATTTGAAAGAACCAAAACAATATTTCACTGGCGAAAATAAAAAAGAAGTATTTCAATCCCGTGAAAAAGAAAACAATGTTCCTTGCAATATTGATAGCAAGCGAAATGAGAATCACTCTTTTAATCAGGGAGATAATAAAAGCGGCGATTCTCTGTTATCTATCTTTTCATTGGGAGATGGCAATAATTACGATGCAACATTAGCGGAAGAATTACAGGCACAGAAACGCAAGAAGAAAAAGAAGAAAGGAATAAGAAGATGATTGAATATGAAGAACTAAGAGCCGATATAGACCGCTACTTAATGGAACATTTCAAGTATCGTAAATCGCTTGTTTGCCTGACATCAGATAATATTATTGCCACCCGTAGAAATAGCCGGATAAATTTGTATTTGCGTATCAGAAAGGTTGAAAGTTGCTTTCCACCTGATTGCCTGATTATCGCCCGATTGGGTTTCATTAAAGAGCGAATAGGACACGGAACACACTTTCTTAGGTTTTTGACCGGAGTAGCCCGGAAATATGGTTTCAATTATATCAGTATTGAGTGTACCAACATCAAAAGCAGTGCATTTGCCAAGAAATTAGGCTTTTATTCCATAGATGGCGAGAATTACGCAATAGCAGTAACTAGTCTAATGTCTTATTTTTCAATGGAATAATCTTAATTAATCCTTTCTTTATCTGAACACAAAGGTATATTCCAAGAATAAAACGGCAGCACCGAGTCGCAAGCGGTTTTTGGAAATTCCTTCCTTTCTCGTCCCGAAAAAGAGTAAATTTCCAAAAAGTGTTGCCTTATTTATTCTTTCCATATGTGGGATATTTATCGGAGAAAAAAAGAAAAATATGCTGTAGATTGATTTTTTGCGTTTTTAGGTCGGATATGAGAACTGTTTTCTGTTGGGAATCTAGTTGTATCACAAATATTTGCTAAATTTGTCAGCGATAAAGTACTCATCAAATTTTTGATTATTACTTTTGTTCATTGTACACTTTTGATTAAGCGTATAGTTTAAAAGTTATCGGTAACTCACATATGAAGAGTAAATATTGACAGAAAAAATAAATAAATATGTTTCAAATACAGCAACCAACAGAAAAATGGATTGACGAAGTTGTGAATGTTATTAATGAAAATCAGTTAAATCCTGAAGAATCAAAATTTATGATGGCATTCTTTTCCTCTATGGATTCTGAATTTGTAGAATATTTTCAAGTAAACAAGACACGGATTTCATCTTTTAGTGGACGTAATTTTCATATATTTACCCCTCTTATATATGAAGATAAAGTTATTCCAGATGAAGAATGGCGAAAGATGAGAAATGAATTTAAATCTTTCGGGATTCCTATTGGTACAGAACCGACATTCATTTTCTTTAATATACTAAAATCAAAGCAGGATAAATATGAACCAACATTTTTTGCTGGTTTTGAGTGTAATACATTTAATGAATTTCCGAGAAAACTTAAAAATGCCATAGATAAAAGTATTGAAATTAAGGATACAAAACGATTGGTAAACAAACTTTCTGAAGTTTTTCTTAGTAAAAACATTATCCCAATTGATAAGGTAAATAATATATTGAAAGAAACTATAAGTCGGCAATTACCTCAAGCAAAAATTTTCATAAGCCATTCAAGTATAGATAAGCCATTCGTTCATAAATTGAAAGAAGAACTTTCCAAAGACAATTCATTAAAATTTTGGATCGATGAAAATGAAATACTAGCAGGAGATAATATTCAAAAAACTATTTCTGAGTCATTAAAAGAAATGGATTATTTATTGCTTGTTATTTCCGAAAATTCCACAAAATCACCTTGGGTCAATTTTGAGGTTTCACAGTTTATGGGTTTTGCTGAAAACAAGAGGATAATTCCAATTATTTTATCAAAGGGACAGAAATTCTCAGAACCAATAGATAATTTGGTTAGGCGATTGAATTATTTAGATTTTTCAGATAAAAAAAACTGGCATAAAAATATTACTTCAATTAAGTTAGCACTATCAAGAGGTATTGGGATTAAAAGTCAAGACAAAGAAATAAAAGTCAGCTTTAATAATACTGTTGATAATGCAATTATTGGAGATAATAATAAAATTATTATTAACCAAACAAAGAAAAAAGTAGTTCAAAAATATCCTGAGGGTTGTATTGGCGCAGATACAGTCAAAGCAAATTATATTGGGCACTTAATTAGCCGCTATAATGAGTATAAAGAATACGAAGTAGGAAAAGGTCAAGTAAAATATGCTGTATTTGCAGGCCAATTAAAGAAACGTTATAAAATTGCACCTACAAGAACTTTGTATAATCTACATATCAATAAATTTGATGAATTGGCAAATTACATTCAATCGAAAATAGATGGAACAAAACTTGCAAAAATAAAAGGGAAAGAACATAAAAACTACTCAACCTTTGAAGAATTTGAAAAAGGACAAAAATAGATATAAGTATTTATTAATAAGAAATTTACCATTAAATATAGCCTAGGCGTTAGCAGTGAATAAATGCAATGGTAATATATAAAAAGTAAAAAATGAATATTGACTTGACATTTTTAGAGCCATATCTAAATTATATGATTTTCGCATTTTTAGGATTACTCATCCTGTATATTAAAACGTATACAACTGAAAATGCAAAAATAAAAGTTTTAAAAAGCGAGAATAAGAAATTAACAGAAGAAACGGAAAGAATCAAAACAGATTTTCAATTAGAAATATCTAAACGGAAATATCAATATGAGAGTAAAAAAGAACAGTACATATTGTTTTTTAAATTATTAGACCAATTTACCAATGAAGCTAACAAAAGTACTCAAGAAAAACTATTGCCCATTTTAGACGAATTTAATAGAAATTTTTTGAATGCTTCTAGTAGAAATGATAAAAAAGGTGAGAATAATGCGATATCTGTAATGTCAAAAAAAATACAAAAATTGACATTTGAGGCAAATGAAAGTCTAATAAAAATCAAACAAGAGACGAATACAATCCGCTTAATAGCGAGTGATAGAATTATACAAAAGCTGAATTTATTAGAGCTTGCATATGATAAGAATATGGAGCAAGCAACTAAAATGATGAATGATTTGCCAAAACAAATGATGTATAATGACCAATATGGGATAAAAAATAATCAAAAGGAAATTGAAATTTCAGCATTAGTAATAAAAAAAATTAAAGACGAAATTATTGAACTAATGAGAAAAGAATTAGATGAAATATAACCCCTTATACCAGCATATAATTCATTCGGTTAGATTTATATAAACTTAAAAATAAATCCATTACAAAAAATGGTAGCTTAGTCGTTGAACTATCAAGCATTTATGTTCCTATCCAAAAAGTGGCATTTTCACCAAGAAGTTAGACTTTAATTCAATAGATGGCGAGAATTACGCAATAGCGGTAACCAATCTAATATCTTATTTTTAAATGGAATAATCTTAGTTAATCCTTTCTTTCTCTGAACACAAAGGTATATTCCAAGAATAAAACGGCAACACCGAGCCGCAAGCGTTTTTTGGAAATTTCTTCCTTTTTCGTTCCTCAAAAGAGTAAATTTCCAAAAAGTGTTGCCTTATTTATTCTTTCCATATGTGGGATGTTTATCAGAGAAAAAAAGGAAAAAATATGTTGGTTGTGAGATGTTTACTTTGCCAGTTCATATTTACCCTCAATCCGTTCCGCAAGGTTTGTCATATCCTCATTGATTTTGGTACGGGTAACTTCCGCATAGATTTGAGTAGTCTTTATTGAAAGATGTCCCATCATTTGGCTAAGGCTTTCTATTGGAACACCTTGCGTCAGGCAGACGGTCGTGGCAAACGAGAAACGGCTCATGTGGAATGTCAGCCGTTTATCTATATCGGCAGCCTTAGCAATACGTTTCAGTTGCCAATTCATAGAAACATGGTGCTGCAATTTGAAAACTTTCCCACCTGTTCCGGCAAACTCCGTATTTCTGTATCTTTCAAGAATACGTTTAGGAATATCCAACAGTGGAATATACGAAGTTGTTCCGGTCTTTTGCCTGTCGAGAATTATCCATTGGCTACCGTCTTCCATTTCCTGAATACTGGAATGTTTAAGATTTCGTAAATCAATGATTGCAATTCCTGTAAAGGTCGAAAAAATAAACATATCACGGGTAAAACGCCATGTGGCAAGTTTGAGCTTGGCTTGCATCATTCGTTGTATCTCATCATTAGAGAGCCACGGGCGTTTAGAAATTACCCGTTCAGGGACAAAATCAAAGAACGGGTTCTGACGTAGAACTCCTTTATTGCAAGCCCTTACAACAACTTGCCGAAAAGGGTTCATGTTGGTTTTAACTGTTCGGGGTGTCATTTTTAAATCAATTTTCAGATAATGGAAATAGCTTTCCACAAATGGCGTATCAATCTTACCAAAAGGTAAATCGGAAAGATTATACCTTTTTTGAAGGAACTCTTTCATGTGACGGTAAGCATTGGTATATACCGGAAACGTACTTTCAGTTATCCGTATTCCGATGCTTCTTTGCTTTTCGTCCAACAGTTCGGCAAATTCCTGCATTAAGGTATTGCGATTTACACCGATACCACGCAACGCATTTTTAAGGGCTTCGGCAGTAACGTAGCCATTGTTATTCACCATATTGTTATAGTGGGAAGATATTTCGTTGCGGAGCTTCTCTATCTGCTTGTTGATAGTAACGGATTCTTTAGATTGCCCCTTTGCCGTACCTGCCTGATTATCCCAAGCATCGGGCATTATTTCCAATCCTGTACTAAAGCCCGTATTTTTTCCGTCCACCGTTATACGTCCGACAATCGGGCAAGCTCCTGATTTTTTAATCTTGCTGGTGTTCGGGTAAAATAATATACTGAATGTGCTTCTATTTGTTTTCATTGTTGTATAGAATTTATTGTTCGACATAAGTGTATTTATCAGAGATACGGAGCGATAGTAATTTCATATCATTGCCTATCTTCTCATTATTGACACGTGCGTAGCGTTGGGTAGTCTGAATATTCTTGTGCCCCATCATCCGGCTGACACTTTCAATGGGTACGCCTTGCGAAAGGCATAATTCGGAAGCGAAAACATGCCGCCCGACATGAAAGTTAAGTTTGGTCGTGATATTGCAGAGTTTAGCTATGATTTTCAGCGCATAATTAATACGTCCCGGTCCTAACATGGGAAATACATTTTCTCCTTTTGCCAGTCCCTTGTATTTCTCTATAATCTGTACGGGTATATCCAGCAATTTAACATTAAACGGTGTTCCGGTTTTTTGTCTGTCTGTGGAAATCCACAGGCTACCATCTTCTTCGGTAATAATTTCTTTCCACGTAAGTTGTTTCAGGTCAATGTAAGGAAGCCCCGTAAAGGCTGCGAATACGAACATATCACGGATAAAGCATTGGCTTTTGGATTCTATCGGAGTAGATATAAGCCTTTGAAACTCTTCTTTTGTGAGTGAGCGTATTTTGAAATCGGGCTTCTTCAACTTGTAGCCAAAGAAAGGAGGATTGATAATCAATTTCCGATGCAAGGCGATACGCACGACTTTGAAAAGCACCAACATAGTACCGGAAACTGTTTCATCCGTCATTTTTCTTTCCACTCTTAAATGAAAATCGAACGCTTCGATAAAGGTCAGGTCTAACTGGTTTAGGGGTACATCCTGAACGTTATACTTGATTTTCAGGAAGCGTTTGACTTGTTTTCTGATGGTAACATATTTGTGGTAAGTGGCTTGGGAACGGTCTATTCCGATACGTGTTTGGAAATCCTGCATCATTTCATCAAAGAGAATAAGCAGTGTTTTTTGTGCGGTCGCAATCCCTTGAAATGCGTTCTTAACTTCTTGGGCTGTAACTGTTCCGGCACGTTCTAAAATAGCCCTGTAATGCGTGTGTATGGAGAGATTAATTTTATTAATCTCTCTGTTGAGTTCAATGGCTACACGGCTTTTTCCGGTAGCCCGACCGGATTTAACACTCCAAAGCCGTTCTTCGATTTTCAGTTTGGAACTGAATTGGGCAATGGAGTTGCCAATAATGATTTTCCCGATAACCGGATAAACGGCATTGGGGTTTACTTCTGTTCTTTCTGTACTTCCTTCCCGTTTGAGGTAAAAGGACACTTTCAGTTCGTTGTTCATAACGCTCACATTTTAAGTTCATAAAATTACTTTCTTTGTGAGTTATTTGAACAATGTAACAAGCAGACAAACAGTGCTATAACCAGACGTTCAAGGTCATTGGTTTGCTGTGTTTTTCTCTAATCTCAATGGGTAACGATTTAGAAACGGAAAGTTTGCTTAAATCTGCTTTTTCCTGCAATTTCACTATCGGACACCCAAAGACACTAAAAGACGTACATTTCTATCATTCAATCAATTACTCTGCTTTTCTCTTTCTTGCTTCTACTGTAATAAGTCCGTATAGCAGGAAAAGATAAACAAGTCCCTGACGTTTTCCAACCGTTCGGAAACCATCTTCTTTTTAAGGATGATTTTAATTTCATCCTCTGACAAATACCCCCTATCTACTTTCTCCAAACGGATTTTATAATTGGCGAACGGGTCGCCTATCAGGATGCCGTTATTACGGGCTATCAAGATAATGCGTTTGAAGAACTGCAAAAACTTGGCAGTCGTATTATAACCACATTTACAGGTAGTACGCAAATACAACTCGAAGTCTGTAATAAACATCGGGGTGATTTCATTGATGGCAATATCCGATATATTGTACTTGCTTTGGATAAACTCGGCAAGGTGGCGGCGGGTCACTTCATATTTACGATAGGTGGCAATCGTCTTAGATATGCCGACCAACTGCTTAACATCGTCATTGTGCTTTTTGAAAAGGTTTAAAATGGTTTCGTGTTTTTCACTGTGTCCCAAAAATTCATTTTTCACATTTTCGGCTGTCACATAGTTATCACGCCGTTGTTGTTCGTGGTAGATATTATTCAGGGATGCTTTTATATCCTCTAATAAGGCATTTATTTTGCCTGCATCTTTACCTTTGGCTTTACCCGCTGCGATATTCCAGTTTTCGGGCAGGATGCTTTGTTTCGTACTAAACTGGCATAACTTACCGTCAATGGTAATTCTTGCCATAATCATAACCTCGCCGTTCTTCTTTTCAGAACCTTTCTTTAAATAGAAAAGGACTTTGAATGTACTCTTCATAACCTCACATTTTTTAAGTTACAAAACTAATGATAACACTTTAAATGTGAGATATTTAGACGGTGGACAAATTCGGACTTCCTGCGGTCATTTTCGGACAAATCGTTACCGTTTTTGTCCGGTAGGGAATAGGTAACGATTTAGTAACGAAACTATGTCTTTTCAAGTCCTTTTGTTGTCTTGGAAACAAGACTTATAGGCAATAAAAAAACCTACAAATCAGCGATTTGTAGGTTTTTGTCCTCTTACTGTCCTTTTTTGTCCAGTAGGTTCTGCGGAGAGATAGGGATTCGAACCCCAGGAACCTCTCGGTTCAACGGTTTTCAAGACCGCCGCAATCGACCACTCTGCCATCTCTCCAATATGTTTTGTTCAATCAAGTTTATTGCTCAATTGCGAGTGCAAAGGTAGATAATATTTTTAGTTGTGCAAATATGCACGGCCATATTTTTTCTTTTTGATGTAATATTTTTCTTTTAACAGCTGATATGGAACGTTTGGTGCTTTTTAATTGTTACCTTTGTAAATACTAATAATTAAACAGTAAGAAGAATTATATGAGAAGTTTTAAAAATTTATTTATGTTGGTAGCTGTGCTATTTTTATTCAGCTGCTCGATGTCTGCCAAACCTGATAAAAATGAAACTGAAGAAGCAACTGTAGCTGCAGGGGAAGTAGTTGTTTTGAATAAAGCAGATTTTCTTACTAAGGTTTTCAACTATGAAAAGAATCCGACACAATGGATATATGAAGGAAATAAGCCTTGTATTATTGACTTTTATGCAGATTGGTGCGGGCCTTGTAAGAAAGTTGCTCCTATATTGAAGGAACTTGCCGGTCAATATAAGGATGATATTGTTATTTACAAAATAAATGTAGATAATGAGAAAGAGTTGGCTGCAGCCTTTGGCATACAAAGTATTCCGACTATATTGTTTGTTCCGAAAGATGGAAAACCCCAGATTGCACAGGGAGCACTATCAAAGGAACAGTTTGTAGAACAGATTGATAATTTCTTGCTAAAGAAATAATAAGAGGTTTTGGAGAAGAAAGGGCAGCTTTCATTATGAAGGCTGCCCTTTTATTTTTATTTACAGTTTTCTTATTTAATCTCAATCAAAAATTCAGATATAGGATGACGTACCTTTTTCAGATTCACTAACCAGTCGTTTGTAGCATCCCGATAGCCTAAAGGTAACATGGTAACACTACGTAATCCCTGTTCTTTTAGCTTTAAAAGTTTATCCAGAGCTTCATTGTCGAATCCTTCCATCGGGGTACAATCCACTTTAAGCTCGGCAGCCATAGCCATTGAAAAGGCAAATGCGATGTACGCTTGTCTTGCAGCATGTTCAAAGTTTAATTCGGCATCCCGGTTCAGATATACTTCTTTTAACCTGTCCGTATAAGGTTTATAGCGGTCTTCCTCTTGTCCCCTTTCCGAAGTAATATAATGATAAATATGGTCGATTCGTTCTGAAGTATAGTTATCCCATGCTGCAAACACCAATAAATGCGAACAATCTGCAACCTGGTGCTGATTATAAGCAATGGAGACTATTTTATCTTTCAGGGCTTGATTTGTTATATCGATTACCTGAAAGGGCTGTAATCCCGACGATGTTGGTGCCAACCATGCTGCTTCTATTATTTTATCGACCAGTTTCTGGTCTACTGCTTTGTTTGAATCAAATTTTTTAACGGCATATCGCCATTGTAATGCTTCTGATAAGTTTATTTCCATATATGCTTTTTCCTTTTAAACATTTTAATTGGAAGAAAAGTTATGAAAAACTTACTTGATATTTTTCAAAGCCTCCAGTGCAGTTTGGTTGGCCGGGTCTATTTCAAGGATTTTGTTCCAGTACAATTTGGAGTTATCCATATCTTCTTTCAGATAATAATAGTACCCTAAATAGCGATAACATTCACTTAGGTCCTTTGTATATTTTCCCGGAGTTTTTTCAAGAATCTGGATACATGCTTCGTAATAAGGTTTAGCAAGTCCCTGTTCGGTTTCCGGGTCCATTAATGCTTGGGTGCGTGCTTGCCATAATGTTCCTAAATGACTGTTGGGTACACGTTCTTTTACAATATTGAAAAGGCTGTCGGCTTTACCGAGGTATCCGGTATCAACAATGCTGTCTTTTGTAGCAGCCGTATAATAATATTTACCTAATTGATAGAAATCGGAAGTCTCTACTGATGTTCCGGTGATTTCCATATATTTGGAATATGCTTTGATTGCATTGTCATAATCGCCTTTATCGGTAGACACGTCTGCTATGTCTTTATAAATTTCCGGATGGGAATTCGGCTCGCATAAATCCAATGCTTTTTGCAATGCTTCCAATGCCTGGTCGTACTGTTCTGTTTCTCCTAACAATCTACCATAATATAGATAATCCTGCCAGATGATTTTAGCATCAGGCGTATTGAAAAATTCTATGGCTTCTTTTACGCCATGTTGATAATCTTTTGTTTCATATTTGTTGTAAAAGCTAAGACGCTTCAATAAAAAATTATTGGGTTCTTTGGCTTTACCTTGTTCTATAATTTGGGCTGCTTCGGCATATTGACCATTGAAGAAAAGCGCGGAAGCGTAGTGTATTAAATTATCTGTGGTGTACAGTTCTCCGTTCATATATTTTTTGTATGCATCGATCGCTTTGGCATACATTCCTTGTAAAGAATAAATATCACCCAGGCTACGATAGGCCGGTAGATAATTCGGATCTCTTGTTAATGCTTTTTGAAGCATTTCAATGGATAGGGTAGGGCTTACTCCTTTGTAAACATCTGCATATTTGATATATGCTTCCAAACAGTCCGGATTGAAGTGAAGTGCCAGTTCATATTTACCGGCAGCATCTCCGGGTTTATCCTGAGCGAGCAGTTGGTCGCCTTCAAATAAATAAATTGCAGGTTCGTTTGTATTGAACTTCCTTGCGTATTCTAAAGATTCCTTTGTGTCATCAGGCATATTATTGGCGGCATAAGCAGCTGCAATGGCAACATAGACGGCAGCATCCTTTTTATTTATTTTGGTAGCTGTACCGAAAGCTTTTTCAGCAGCTTTCGTATCGGTTTTCAGTAATATTTTACCTTGTCCGACCTGGTTATATGCATATTGGGGAGAAGTCTCCCATCCTTGTTTGTAATAGTCGAGAGCTTTTGATGTATTACCGGCGTTAAAAGCAATTTCTCCTAAATAATAGAGAGCTTCTGCTTTTTCTGTCGCAGAACCATTCAGTTGTTTTTTAAATAATTGTTTGGCGATGTCTGATTCGCCTGTTTTATAGAAAGCGATAGCTGTTTTATTATCAGCAAACGCCGGCAATGCAAATAAACAGGCTATGATAATTAATAAATTTCTGATCATGACTTTTAGTTTAAATGATTTATAATTGATCTCTTACATTTACAAGACGGATTACTTGTGTTGCGGGCAATATACCTGACTTCAGAATGATCCGTTGTCCCCGGTCACTTGTTACAAAAGAGGTGAATCCCGAGGCAAGTCCAGTTCTTGGGTCAGATAGAAGGATATATACGGGTCTTGTCATCGGATAGTCTTTTAATGCCATATAAGCCTGGTAAGGCTTGAAGCTGTTTTTAATGGTAGCATTGCGGTACTTGCTTACAGCCATAACCCTTATGCTATCATTGAAACTAAGGCCGGTCGAATCTATCGGATTACTTACCCAATTTGCACCGATGATGCCTAATGCTCCCGGCCGCTTTGCCACATAATCCAATACTGCATAATTATTCTGTGCAGCTTGAAGGTTCCCGTCTAGTTGTTCGCCTCCGCAAATGGAGTCAATGGCATAACGTACGGTACTTGAGTTGGGGTTGTCAAATACTACTTCTATTTTGCCGGATTTGTTCTTTTCGGAAATTTCATTCCAGTTTTTTATTTTTCCTGTCAGTATATCCTTTATGACCGGAATACCAATCAATGAGTCTGTATTTTGTTTATTTACAATTAAAGCGATTGCGTCAGTCGCTATTTGAATTGCTTTCGGATACAATTTCTTGGCATTCATGAACGCTACTTCTTCCTTATTTAGTTGGCGGGTAGTAACAGCCAGCCGCGTACTGTCATGTAGTAAACGGCTGATTGTTTCTGTTTCTCCGCTAAAATAAGGTACAATTCCAGTTTCTTTATAGATACTTTCGAATACACTGATCTCCTCCTGAATGATAGGAGCCAGGCAGTCGTCGGAAGCAATGGCGATAACTCCACTGGTTGGAGTATCCTCTGCCCCGGCTGTTTTTTTCTGGCTACATGATGCCAGAAATACAACTGCAAACAGATATATAAAAGTAAACTGTCTCATGTGTTTGTTTTTATTTACCATATTTTATTAATCTGTATCCTCTGAATAAGGTATAACAGAAAAATAACACTCCACATATTACTCTGGTTGTGAATGACATGTTCCCCTCAAATAAATTTGTAAAAATTAGAAGGAAGGACATGCCGAGGTATACCACAATCATAGATATACCCCAGACAAGCTTTATATTTATACCTTTCATTTCCATCTTATTCTAATCTGAAACGGACGGGTACTGTAAAGTATACCGGTACCGCTCTACCATTTTGTTTACCCGGCATCCATTTCGGTAAAGATTTTATCACACGTACAGCCTCCCTGTCGCATGACGGATCTAATGAGCGCAGGATTTCTACGTCTGTCACTTCACCGGTCGCACTTACTACGAACCGGATGGCAACAGTTCCTTGTATACCGTTTTCGGCAGCAATAACCGGATATTTCAGGTTAGCACTGATGAATTTCAGTAGAGCAACATTTCCACCAGGGTATTCCGGCATCTGTTCAACTGCGGTATAGGGTTTTGTTTCTTCCTGTATAACCTCTTTATTATCTTTCAGGTCGGCAATATCTACGGCATCGTCACTGTCTGAACCTTTTACATCGGCAACGGAAATGGACATTTTCGAAGTAGTCAGTTCTTCTTGTGTTTTGATTTCGTCGTTATCATTCACTTCTTTGTCTGCTTTAATAACAGGCGGAGTGAACTTGATGGTACTTTTCAGTACAGGTGGAGGAGGTGCCTCTATATTGCGGACAACGTTCTCTTCCGGGACTTCCATTTTCAGGTTTGAAAGTGTTGTAACTTCCAATACCTGTTCCTTTTCTGTTTTTAGTACTACCGAATTAATAATATAAGGTAGTACCATGATGAGACTCGCACCGGCTATTACGATCAGCAAAGCGCGTATATGTCTTTTGCTGGAATTTTTACGTAATACATAAGCTCCGTATTCTTTGTTTTTACCAACAAAGATCAGATCGCACCACTCCGGTGAATTCAGATTTATATTTTTAATCATAACCGTTCTTTTTTATAGTGATACTGATCATTTCTTTTTGGGCTGGCTACCGGGTTCGGCAATTTGCTTGGACAATTCTCCGCCACTTTTCAAATTGTCGACCAGGAATTGGTCGCCGTCCGTGATGTCTACGATTGCATATTTGCCGATATTACATATCTGCATCTCATCCAGTGCATCCACAAGATTCCTGTATGAAGCATCGTCTGTTGCCTTTATCAGGACAACGGGAGCCTCTTTTGAGCCTTTTATTTCAGTAGACTGCTTTTTGAACTCATCTTCGGAAATTTCATTGTTCAGCTTTTTTAATTTAAGCTCTTTAACTTGCTGGACAACATCAAAATTACGTTCGAGTAAAACATCACGTAATCCGGTAGGAGAGAAGTCTGTCTCTTTTAAAGACTCGACATGTTCGTAATCCGGTTCACCGAAATAATAGTACACTTTATTATCTTCACCGAGAATGAGAGTGATAGCTTTGGAGGCTTTCACTTTGGTTTGCTCGGCTTCTGTGATATGGTCTTTCGACGGCATGCTGATCTCCATGGTCTGTGGTTTGCTCAAGGAGGTACAAAGCATGAAGAAAGTAATCAGCAACATATTCATGTCCACCATAGGCGTAAAGTCTACGCGGACGGTCATCTTTTTTTGTTTGCCTTTCTTTCCGTCTTTTTTGCCTTTATCTGTATTAACTTCTGCCATGACTTTTTGCTTTAAGTGTTGTCAGGCATGTTCTTGAGGGTGGTAATTAAATTATACCGGTTCTCACGAAGGTCCTGCAATGAATTCATAATGTTCTTAATCTTCGGGTAGGGAGTATTCTGGTCTGCTTTGATGGCTATTACAAGATCCCTGTTAATTTCGCGTGCATGTTGTACCCAGAGCTTAAACTGGTTGTCGATGCTATCGGTTGGGATACCGTAATCTTTCAGCAAACGGTCTTGTTCGCCGGAAGAGAGATTCAGAAACTCCTGCATATTCTGGATAGGAACACCAAAAGAAGGTTGCAGACTGAAGTCGTATATTTCTTTATCTGTGAAGTTGATGTTGTAATCTTTTCCCAGCATTTGTAAGACTTTTGCCTTGTCTTCCTGTTTATCCAGGCTCATAAATACTTTCCCGTCCGGGTCTACCAGAATAGACAGAATGTTGGTTTCCGGTATTTTGATTTCGGAAACAGAAGCAGGTGTCGAAACAACTACCGGTTCTTTCTGTATAAAGGTAGACGTCAGCATGAAGAAAGTGAGCAACAGTACAGTCACGTCACTCATCGCCGTCATGTCGATGAATGTACTTTTTCGTTTTACTGACAGTTTAGGCATATTTCTTAATGTTTAGCTGCAAAAGTCTGTACAATAGAGAAACCTATTTCATCGATAGCATAGGTAATATTGTCTATTTTTCCTGTGAAATAGTTGTATGAGATAATAGCCAAAGCACCGGTTGCGATACCCAAGGCAGTGTTAACAAGCGCTTCCGAGATACCTGTAGAAAGGGCAACGGAGTCAGGAGCTCCCGCATTGGCTAATGCTGCAAATGAACGAATCATACCTAATACGGTTCCCAACAATCCGAATAATGTTCCGAGGGTTGAGATTGTAGCGATAACAGGCAAGTTCTGTTCCATTGATGGGAGCTCGAGTGCGGTACTTTCTTCGATTTCTTTTTGGATAATCACCATCTTTTGTTCTTTTGTTTGGTTAGGGTTGTTTTCAACGTCGGCATAGCGGATTAAAGCAGCATTAACAACACTGGCTACTGAACCTTTCTGTTCGTTGCATGCTTTATGTGCAGCTTCCAGATTACCGTCTTCAAGGTTTTTCTTAATAGTTTGTACGAAATTGAGCAGGCTCTTTTTCCCTTTAGATCTGCTGATGGCAATGGAACGTTCGATACTTAAAGTAACAACTGTAAGCAGTAATGTGATAACAACAGGAACGATATATCCTCCTTTATATATCGTACCGAAGTAATTACCGGGTAGGGGATGATTGGCCGGATTGTTATCCATAAAGTTGGATGGGTTGCCTAATACGAATTCAAAAAAGCAAACAGCAATTACGAAGCATGCTAAAATTACGATACCGGCAGATATGCCATTGGAAGTCTTTTTTACAGAATTATTTGTTTTCATGTTCTTTTAAATTGATATTATTTGATAATAGTATAAATTGTTGAAAAATAATAGATAATAAGTATGGTTTAGAGCCGTAGACAACTGCTCCCCTCTCCATGAAAGGGAAATAAAGTATAACCAGTTTGCGCATCTATAAGGACATACTTTTTCCAGTTCCCCTCTCGTGCAGAGGGGATTCAATTACTATCAGCTACTAAACAACCGACAATATATACCGTTCAAATAATAATTTTTCGCAATACGTAGACCCAATGTCCGGCACGTATGCGAAGAGAAGAACATTTTAAGGTGTAAGTAATAGATAATGTTTCAGAAATTTTATGAAGGATATTTTGTTCTTTCAGGAGAAAGACTTCAAATTGACGGGTTGTTGTTTTAAACATCCGTCCTCCTATTTCCAGACTTTGTACAGTACGGGCAGATATGAATAAAGAAGAATTGGAACTTTTGTTCAGTTCAAAAGTCTTAATATCTTTTTGTTTGCCGGGAAATTGATTTGCGATGGCTAAAACTTCTTGATTATTAGAGATTTCATATCCATCCATATTAGATGTGACTTTTTCACCTACACAAAATAGTACAAGTAAAAATAATATGGATAAGACTTTTTTCATGATGCAAATATAAGTAGCCTTTTTAAAAAAGAACAACGATGGAATAGAAAAGTTTGTGAATTTACTTATTTTTAGAGAGAAGTGAATTTCTGCAAAAAAGACAGGCGAGGTAAAATAATCATTTTGTGAAAATTTATATATGTTTTTTACTGGCATTATAATTCAAAATGTATATAGAATAAGATAGTCGATAAAATTAAATTTACATTGGATGTAAATGTTTAAATTGACAATTTTAGGAATATTATTAGGCGGTTATAAATTGCATAAAAATGTATTTAATAGAAGTCTTTGTTTGGAAATATTAACACGATAAATAATCTTTATCTTTTAATTCCTCATAGGAATGTATTTCATAAGGAATGAATAGATAGATGGATTGAAAATGTATTTATTTTTTTACGCATTAACACTTTTGTTCAAATATATTACTTAATTTTACGCCATTCTTAATAGCTAAATATAGTATAATAAATAGAATACGTATTTAAATATAATATTTTTTATTTTATTGTTTGTATGATACCATTGAAAATCAATAACAGTATATATTAATAACTTAAAGACAAGGCCTATGATATCAAAATGAAATTAACCTTTAGCTTTTATGCCTGTAGCCTTACAGGCGACAAATAGTCTGGAATGACTTAAATCTATTAATCTTTAACTTTTACACACTAATACATGGACTTACAACAAAACAAATGTTGTGGCATCCTTATCAAAAGATATGGGATGACACCACGAATGACTATGTTAGCCTGCGGATTGTTATTTAGCCTGACTACAGGAATGAATGCCGCAAATGATAATTCTCAATTGTTAACTGCTCACCGGGCAGAAAAAGCAGTGACAGACCAGGCCGGACATACAATAACTGTTACAGTCTCCGATGATATGGGCACGGTGATTGGAGCAAACGTTATTATAAAAGGAACTACTAATGGTAATATTACCGATATGGATGGTAAAGTTACTTTACAGGACGTTCCTAAAAATTCCGTTTTAGTTATTTCTTATATCGGATATACGACACAGGAAGTTCCCGTAAATAACCATACTGCAATTCATGTTAAGTTGGTGGAAGACTCCCAAGCTTTGGATGAAGTTGTGGTAATCGGCTATGGTTCACTTGACAAAAAACAAGTAACCAGTGCTGTAACATCTATTTCTTCTAAAGATTTAATGGCTGGAGTAAGTGGTTCTGACATTTCTGCTGCTTTGCAAGGAAAAGTCGGAGGGCTGGTTATGATTAATAAAGGAAGTGCCAATGGAGAAACTATTTTCCAGTTACGTGGTATGACCTCAATAAATGCAGGTAAAGCCCCATTGGTTGTAATCGATGGTTTCCCCGGTGGAGATATTCGTTCGGTAAACCAGGATGATATCAAATCTATCGATGTATTGAAAGACGGTTCGGCAGGAGCTATTTATGGTACACGTGCGGCTTCAGGGGTAATTTTGATTACGACAAAGAGTGGTTCTGATACAAATGGCAAGGTTAAGATGACTTATAGTACGGAATTATCTAAGAAGCAGGATTACGGAAGGCTAAAAATGCTTTCCGGGCGTGAATATGTAGAACATAAAATAGGTACCGATTATGGAAATGATACCGACTGGTGGGATGAAATGATTAATCATGATAATTTCTCACATAAACATCATATTGCTCTTGAAGCCGGTACGGAGAAAGCACAGATTTATTCTTCTTTCTTTTATGAAAAAAATGATGGTATCGCTATTATGGATTCCCGTAAAGACTTCGGAGGTCGTGTGAATGCGAACTTTAAACTCTTTGATGATTGGTTGGAAATCCGTACGAATACAGATTATCGTCAGGCAAATCGTATAAACCACTATCCGAATTTCCAACAGGCGTTGCGTAATAATCCGACACGTTCACCGTATAATTCGGATAGTGAAACCGGTTATAACGTCTGGTTAAACGAATCACTGGACTATAATGTGGTTGCCGATTCTAAGCTAAGTGATAATAATGGAGTGGATAAATGGTTTAAACCGGAAGTAACATTAAAACTGAATGTGAAAGCAATTCCCGGCTTATCGGTACAACAGATGTTTGGATATGAAAACCGCCAGTGGGAGCAACATCAGTACCGCTCAAGATACCATCGGGAAGAATTGAATAATTCTCGTAAAGGTTGGGCTAAACTCTCTTTTGACAAGACCGAAAACCTTACATCCGAAGGGTTTGCCACTTATATCAAAGATTTTAGAGGAGGTCATAACCTGAATGCAGTAGGTGGTTATTCCTATTTTGAAAAGAATGGAGAGAAATTCAGTGCGGAAAATGCAAACTTTGCCGTTGATGGTGTTAAGTACTGGGATTTGGAAAAAGGTTCCTATTTGAGTGATGGCAAAGCTAAAATGACTTCCAATAAAAGTATCACGGAACGTTTGTTTTCTGTTTTTGCTCGTGTGAACTATGCTTATCAGGATAAATATATGTTGGCGGCATCTATTCGCCATGAAGGTTCTTCCAAGTTTGCGGCAGACCATCGTTGGGCTAATTTCTGGTCTGTATCTGCCGGATGGCGTGTTTCAAATGAAAAATTCATGAAAGATTTGGACTGGTTAAGCGATTTGAAATTACGTTTCGGCTATGGAGTGACGGGCAATAATGACTTTGGAGCCGATTATATGGCAAATATGCTATCATCCGACCAGTACTGGATGTTGCCGAATGGTGAATGGGCTTACTCTTACGGTAAAGGACAAAATGTGAACCGTAATCTGGGTTGGGAAGAAAAGAAAGAATGGAACGTCGGTTTGGACTATTCCTTCTTCAATAATCGTCTGTATGGTAAGTTCGACTATTATCGCAGGAAGATTGATAACCTCATTTATAAGGTAAAAGTGCCTCAGCCTCCATTTACGAATGGAGACCAATGGCAGAATATAGGTAGTATGGAAAGTAAAGGATGGGAATTTGAAGTCGGCGGTGATATTATCCGTAATAAAGATTTCACCTGGACATCCAGTTTGAACCTGAGCCATAACGACGGGAAAATCCTTACTTTATGGGGCAATAATACCTATTATAATGGAAACGGTTTCCCTGCACCTGGTTCTCCCGGTGATGCAGCTCGCATGGAAGAAGGTTCCACTATCGGTTCTTTTTATCTCTGGAAATTCGCAGGTTTTACAGAAGACGGGCAATTTCAGTTATATAATAAAAACGGTGAGGTAATCAATGCTAAAGATAAAACGGAAAATGACAAACAGTATATGGGTAACTATGTTCCTAAAGTGATTCTTGCCTGGAACCATACCCTTTCTTATAAAGACTGGGATTTGGGAGTTAATATGAGAAGTTGGATTAAGTTTGACGTTTACAATGCTGTGAATATGTACTTCGGTATCCAGGGAATTGATAACTGTAACGTATTGAAGGATGCTTATGGTAAATTCAACCATATCCGTGGTGAAAAACAGATTTGCGATTATTATCTGGAAGACGGAACATTTCTGAAGATTGATGCCATCACTTTAGGATATACTTTGCCATTGAAGAAATATACGAAGTTCGTAGATCGTCTCCGTGTATACGGAACAGTAGGTAATGTATGTACCATTACCGGTTATAGCGGAACGAATCCGGAAGTAAATATCTCCGGATGGGACCAAGGTACCGATACTTTCTGGACAGATAGTAATGATAAACATAAAGGGATCTATCCACAGGTTCGTACTTATACCTTAGGTCTTCAGGTAATATTCTAAAACAGATTAAAAAAATGGAAAACAATAAAATATTCAAATTGATAGTATCGGGTGCCGCGTGTTTAGTGGTGGGAACATCCTGTAACATAGACCCTACTTTTTATTCGCAAGTTGTTCCGGAAACATTTTATACTTCACAGGATGCTGTATGGGAACGCTTTAACCGACCGTTTACTCACTGGCGATGGTATGTAGGACATGATGCTCCCCGCTGGATGATGCAGGAGTTGGGAACTGATGAATTCTGTTTGCCGACACGTGGTAGCGACTGGTATAACGGAGGTGTATACCAGAAGTTCCATCATCATGAGTATACGGAAGATATGACTATGGTGGAAACGGGTTGGACGAACTTCTCAATGGGAATAGCACTGGCATGGGATGCTATGGAAGACCTGTCGGAAGTTGATTTTGATAAATTGGGCTTCGAAAAAGGTGTACGTGAGTCTATGATGCATCAACAAAAAACATTAGTAGCTTCTTTTTATTTGGACGGATTGGATTTCTTTGGAGGTGTTCCTTTGTATACAACGACACAAAGTGATGTGAAAGGACGGTCCACAGCACAGGAAACATTTAATTTTATCGATTCCCTGTTGACGCAAGCTATTCCTTATTTACCATTGAAAGAACAGATGGGAGCGATGGAAAACGGTAGTATCCATCGTGCCACAGGAGCGGCTTTGCTTGCCCGGCTGTACTTTAATGCCAAACCGTATATCGGAAAAGAAATGTATACGGAGGCGGCCCGGATCTGTGAAGATATTATCAATGGTAAGTATGGAGCGTATAAACTGGATACGGACTGGACTAATATTTTTGGTTTTGACAATGAGACTTGTCCGGAGATTATTTGGTCTGTACCCAGTCAGAATGCAAAATTGGAAACAGACGGTATGTATTGGTCGTATATGGTTCCTTACAACTTCAAAAATTATTTGGGAGGTTTGAAGGATTCTGGTTCTAATAATGGTTGTTGTCTGATACCGAGCCGTGATCCGGAAGGCAACCTGTACCAGTTTAATGTTGGTAATCCATACGAAACATTCAATGCTACTGATGTACGTAAACAATTATATGTATATACAGGCAATGGTAAATACCGCGGTATGTTTATTATTGGTGAACTTCGTAATCCTCTGCATCCGGATTGGGTATGTAAAGGCGACCGTGAATACAAAGACCAGATTATTTTCGAACGTGACCAGATTGCTTATTTTTCTAAAGTAGGTACAGAATATGCTTCTGCATCTGAACTCCCTTCCAATATAGGAACTGCAGAGGAAAATTCAGGAGTTCGTGTTACTAAACGTAGTCCCCGTCCTAATCAAGATGAATTTAATCGGATGTTCGACCCGGATGTTCCTATTATCCGTCTTGCTGAAATTTATTATATGCTTGCCGAATGTAAAATGCGTGCAGGAGATAATCAAGGTGCAACCGACCTGATAAACGAAGTGCGTAAACGTTACTTCGAAAATGGGAATGATCCGGATCCTGTAACAGCAGCTAATCTGGATAAATACCGTATGTTGAAGGAGTGGATGCAGGAATTTCTTGCCGAAGGACGTCGCCGTACGGATTTGATTCGTTGGGATGCCTATGTTACGGAAAACTGGTGGGACCATAAGGCAACTAATAATGCAAACTTTAATCGTTTTCCTATACATTATAGTATAATTGGCGCTAATAATTTGTTGGAGCAGAATCCTGGATATGGAAATAAGAAATAATACATAAATAATGGTTTCAAAGGGTGGAACTTTTAGTTTCATAGTTATGAAACTCTTTGTTTCATCCTTTGAAATTTTTTGAAACTATCTGGTAATTTTGTTTATTCTCTTAATCCTTCTAGATAAAAAATGCCTGAAAATCAATTTTGAATAGATAAATCTTATCTCTCGATAGATAATACTTATTTGATTCATCGACCCGTATTCGTAAAAATATCTAAATTTGTGTCCAAATAAATCTAAATAAACCAATATTTATGCTTAACACTATTAGTAAAAAGGCGGTTTTACCTATTGGTCTGCTTACGTTGGCTTTTGTTATGCCTTCTTGTTCTTCTGAATACAAGAAGTATGCGGATAATCCAGCAAAGCAGGTTGCATCTATTATTCGTGAAAACGGATGTTTGGAATGTCATTCTGCAACGGCAGCAGGTCCGTTCTATGCCAAATTTCCCGTAATAGGTTCGGTTGTAAAGGCCGATATGTTGGAGGGAACTCGTTATCTGGATCTTACAGATATGGTGAATGCTCTTGAAAATGGTCAGCCTGTATCTGAAGTTGATATGGCAAAAGTGGAAAATACAGCTCTTAGTGGCAGTATGCCTCCGGCTAAATTTACTGCAATCCACTGGGGAACCAGTTTAAACAGTGATGAAAAAGCTGTTATCATTGCATGGGCAAAAGATGTGCGTAAGAACCGATTTACTACTCCGACTGTCGATGCAGAGTTCGAAAACGAACCTTTGCAGCCACTGATGGCTTCTTTGCCTACAGATCCGGCTAAAGTTGCTTTAGGTTTTGATTTGTATCACGACACACGTCTTTCTTTTGATAATACAATTTCTTGTGCTACTTGTCACGGTTTGAATACCGGTGGGGTAGACCGTAAACAGTACTCAGAAGGAATAAATGGCCAGTTTGGTGGTGTAAATGCTCCGACTGTTTACAATGCTGCCTTGAACTTTATGCAGTTTTGGGATGGACGTGCCGCCGACTTAAAAGAACAGGCAGCCGGTCCTCCATTGAATCCGGTAGAAATGGGTAGCCATTCATTTGATGAAATATCTGCAAAACTGGCGGAAGATAAAGAATTGAGTAAACGTTTCCTTGAAGTTTATCCGGAAGGTTTCAATCAATCTACCATTACAGATGCGATTGCTGAATTTGAAAAAACATTGCTTACGCCGAGCCGTTTTGATAAATATCTGATGGGTGATAAGGGGGCTCTTACCGCTGAGGAATTGGAAGGCTATCAATTATTCAAAGATAATAAATGCGCCACTTGCCACACTGGTGTAAATATCGGTGGACAGTCATTTGAATATATGGGTATAAAGATGAGTTATTTCGATTATCGCGGAACCGGTCTGACTGACGGCGATAAGGGACGTTTTGCTTTTACAAACAATGAACAGGATTTGCATAAGTTTAAAACTCCGACATTACGTAACGTAATGATTACACCTCCATATATGCATGATGGTTCTGTTGCATCTGTTGAAGATGCTATTCGAATCATGCACCAGTTCCAGATAGGTAAGAACATTTCAGATGCGGAAACTGCAAAGATTGTGTCTTTCCTTAATTCATTGACAGGCGAATACAATGGCCGGTTATTGCAATAAAAAATAAAACATTATATTTGTGGAGTAAATCAAATATAACGTGTATGCCCTTTCGCTTGGTACATATCTTTTTAATTCTGTTTGCTATTCAAAGCACGGAAAAGATATGGAGCCAGGAGGAAGGGCTTGCTTCTTATTACCATAACCGTTTCCACGGCAAAAAATCTTCCAGCGGACGTATTCACGACCAGGATGAATTGGTAGCAGCCCATCGTACACACCCTTTCGGAACCTTTTTGAGGGTGACTAATCTTTCCAATATGAAGACCGTGATAGTCTGCGTTACAGATCGTGGCCCTCGCCGGAGAGGACGCATTATTGATGTCTCGAGCAGGGCTGCCGAAATTCTCGATTTCAAGAAAAAAGGTATTACGCGAGTCAGGATAGAGGTCGTACCTGGTAAATTCGATTTACGTGTACTGGATTTGGTATATCCTAAAATGCTTTTCTTGGATACACGGCATTTACAACCAACTCCTACTTATGAGTTGCGTATAAAGAAATGATTATTTTAATTTCGCATCCAGAACCGTACCATCCCAATTGATTGCAGGAGGATATTCTTCCCAACCATTTTCCGGAATAACGGAGACCCATGAAGGAACTTCACATTTTACTACCTCACTCCAGTTTGGATTTTTTACTGAATATTTGATAAGTAAACGAGTTGGTTTATAGACTGGATATTTAACTTTTACAGTAGATGCAATCGTTGGATACTGTTTACCGTTTACCTCAAAATAGAATAAACTTTTTGCAGTAGGTGAATTGTTTGTATATTTACAAGTAGCAACAGTATATCTGCATTCCCCATTTATCAGGTACTTTCTCTTCTCTGAATAGAACCAGATAAACAGGCAACAAATAAAGCCTAAAAAAGCTAACAGGCTCACCTTTCTTATTTTTTTTCTCGTACTCATTGGTTTTCTAAATGTGATTAAAAGGTATAGTAATAGTTTTTTATTTCTACAAATGTAATTGTTTTGCAGATGAAAAACAAGCCTTTAATGATTAGCCGGATTTTTTTCTAATTATTTTCTAATGCTAGTTAAGAGTATTCTAACCGGATATGCACGGCTGGCAGAAACCTGGCTTGTATTTTTGTCTGCAAAAATTGATAAACAAATGTACAAACGTATTTTCTTGCTATTTTTTGTATTTTGTTTTTTTAATGCCAATGCACAGATCCAGGTTGTCAGACTTTCGTTGCAGGATGCAGTGGAGCGTTTTTCAACTTGTAACCTTCATCTTATTGCCGAACGTTATAATATAGATATGGCTGAGGCACAGGTCATACAAGCGAAACTATTTGAAAATCCGGTGCTCACATTGGAACAAAACGTTTACAATCGAAACAACGGAAAATATTTCGACGTAGGTCCGGAAGGAGAGGCGGTTGTTGGTATAGAGCAGCTTATCTACATTGCTGGTCAACGGAACAACCGGATAAAGCTGGAGAAGATAAATAAGGAAATAGCAACATACCAGTTTGAAGAGGTCTTGCGAACACTCCGGAACGAATTAAAGATGAAGTTTTTCGATTTGTATTATACCCGGAAATCCCTTGTTGTTTATGATAAGGAAATCGGTTATATAGAAAAATTGTTGGAAGTATACAAAGAGCAGAAAGAGAAAGGTAATATCTCTTTACTGGAGAAATCCCGTATCGACGCTCTTCTGCTTTCACTTCGCCAGGAAAGGAATACGGCCGATAATGAAATCGTTGCTTTGCAAGGTAATTTGAAATTGTTATTAGGTTTACGCAGTGATGAGTCTTTTGAACCATTATTTGATGAGAATGTGTTAGGTAAAATAGATACCCGGGTAGTCTCTTTTGCCGAGTTGAATGATCGGATGTCGGTTCGTCCTGATATGAAATTGATACAGGCCGGTATTCGGGCTTCGCAGGCAGATGTTAAACTTCAGAAATCTCTGGCTTTTCCGGAAGTTAGCGTGACCGGAAGTTTCGACAGAGCGGGCAATTTTTGTAATAAATATTTTGCAATAGGGGTAAATGTTTCCATTCCACTCTTTAACCGGAACCAAGGGAATATTAAGGCAGCTCATTTATCTGTTTTACAAAACAGTAACAGGGAGTTATATGCCCGACAGCAGGCGGAGAATGAGCTCTCTACTGCATATACCCGATTAGAGAAGGCTTTAACTCTTTATCATTCTTCAAATGATGAATTAGAAAAGAACTTTACGATAATTATAGAAGGCGTAAACAGCAGTTTCCAAAAGCGGAATATCAGCCTGTTGGAATTTGTGGACTATTATCAGACTTATAAAGAGACTTGTCTTCAATTATATGAAACCCGGAAAAATGTGTTGATGGCAGTAGAAAATATAAATACAGTGACCGGAAGCGATGTTTTCAAATATTAATCTTACCAGAATAGAACTGTTTAAAATGAATGATATGACAAATAAAAACTTGTTGATATTTCTTTTACTTATTTCTTTATTGGGTGCTTGTGGAAAACAAACGGTGAAACGAGAAGATACAAAACAAATGTTATTGACCGATAGCCTGAAACAAATTGTATCTATCGATATAGTACAGGAGGTAATTCCGAATAACGAACTGTTATTGAATGGAAGGGTTACTTTTGATGCTGAACATGTCGCTCATGTGTATCCTATATTCGGAGGAACTATAACCGAAGTAAATGCCGAGACTGGAGACTATATAAAAAAAGGAGAGGTCCTGGCGGTAATACGTAGTAGTGAAGTCGCTGATTTTGAGAAACAGGAGAAAGAAGCGGAACAACAGGTGTTACTTGTAAGACGTAACTTGGATGCAGTCCGTGATATGTTCCGCAGTGGCATGGCTTCTGACCGGGATGTGCTTCAGGCAGAACAGGAAGCGGCAAATGCTCTTGCCGAACAAAAAAGAATTAAGGAGGTTTATTCCATTAATCATATCACCGGAAACTCTACTTATGAAGTGAAGTCTCCGGTTTCCGGTTTTATTATCAATAAGAACATCAGCAAAAATATGCAGATACGTTCGGATCGTGATGACGAAATGTTTACTGTTTCCGGTCTCGATGACGTATGGGTAATGGCGGATGTATACGAAGGCGATATTAGCAAAGTGAAGGAAGGGGCGGATGTTCGTATCACTACATTGGCATATGGTAAAGGTAAAGAGTTTACCGGACAGATAGATAAGATATACAACATCTTGGATGACGAGAGTAAAACAATGAAAGTACGCGTTCGTTTGAATAATAAAGATTATTTATTGAAACCGGGTATGTTTACTAACGTGTATGTACAATGCCGAATTGAAGGGGAAGTTGTTCCGCGTATTCCGGCACGTGCCGTTATTTTTGATGATGGCAAACAATATGTAATTCTTGTGGGAGATGGAGATGTATTGCAAATACGGCAAGTTTCCGTATTGAGACAGACTGATAAATTCTGTTTTCTGAAATCCGGTCTGAAGGCGGGAGACAGGGTTATTCACGAGAATGCAATCTTATTGTATAATGCTCTTAAATAAATCTGAAAATGCATTCCTTTATAGATAATATTATAGCGTTCTCTTTAAAGAACAAGTTTTTTATTTTTTTCCTGACTACAATAGCTATTATAGCCGGTACCGTCAGCTTTATACATACGCCGGTTGATGCCTTTCCAGACGTAACGAATACAAAAGTGACGATTATTACCCAATGGCCCGGACGCAGTGCGGAAGAGATAGAGAAGTTTATAACCATACCGATTGAAATTGCTATGAATCCGGTACAGAAGAAAACGGATATCCGTAGTACTACTTTATTCGGACTTTCGGTAATAAATGTGATGTTTGATGATCATGTAGACGACTTTTATGCACGCCAGCAAGTCTATAATTTGTTGAATGATGCTGACTTGCCGGAAGGGGTTACTCCCGAAGTACAGCCATTATATGGGCCGACCGGAGAAATATTCCGTTATACTCTGCGTAGCGACAAACGGTCTGTAAGGGAATTGAAGACCTATCAGGATTGGGTTATAGAACGTAAACTAAGGGCTGTACCTGGAGTGGCGGATATTGTCAGTTTCGGAGGTGAGGTCAAGACTTTTGAAGTAAGTGTAAATCCGAATCAGCTAATAAATTACGGCGTTACATCTTTGGAATTGTTTGATGCCATATCCAAAAGTAATATTAATGTAGGTGGCGATGTAATAACAAAGAGTTCGCAGGCATATGTGGTACGTGGTATCGGCTTGATTAATGATATAAAGGAAATAGAAAATATAGTAGTCAAGAATATTAACGGCACACCTATTTTGGTGAAGAATCTGGCAGATGTCCATGAATCCTGCCTACCCCGGCTTGGACAGGTCGGGCGCATGGAAGAGGATGATGTAGTACAAGGTATCGTTGTAATGCGTAAGGGAGAAAACCCCAGTGAGGTTATCGCTGCTCTGAAAGATAAAATAGCCGATATACAGGAACATTCCCTTCCGGAAGATGTGCAGATTGTCCCATTTTATGACCGGGAAGATTTAGTTGATCTTGCTGTACATACGGTAACCCATAATTTGATAGAAGGTATATTATTGGTAACGTTCATTGTGTTGGTCTTTATGGCGGATTGGCGTACAACGGTGATAGTGTCTATTATTATCCCGTTGGCGCTACTCTTCGCTTTTATTTGTTTGCAGGCAATGGGGATGAGTGCCAATTTGCTATCGATGGGAGCAATAGATTTCGGTATTATAATCGATGGTGCGGTGGTTATGGTGGAAGGTTTGTTTGTTGCTCTCGATAAAAAAGCACGTGAAGTAGGGATGCCGGCTTTTAATGTAATGAGTAAAATGGGAATCATACGGCATACGGCAAAAGATCGTGCTCGCTCAGTGTTTTTCTCAAAACTGATTATCATTACGGCACTGGTTCCTATATTCTCTTTTCAGAAAGTAGAAGGGAAAATGTTCAGTCCGCTTGCTTATACTTTAGGGTTTGCTTTATTGGGAGCTTTAATATTTACGCTTACATTGGTCCCTGTACTGTCATCTATGTTGTTGAAAAAGAATGTAAGGGAAAAACATAATCCGTTCCTCACCTTGGTAAATCGGATGACAGCATCTATTTTCGACTGTTGCCATGCCCATAAGAAACTGACAATCGGCATTACAACGCTACTCGCTGCTGGAGGGCTTTGGTGTTTTACTTTACTGGGAACAGAGTTTCTTCCTCAGTTGAATGAGGGTTCCATCTATGTCCGTGCAACACTGCCTCAAAGTATTTCGTTAGAGGAATCAGTAAAGTTGGCAAACCGTATGCGCCGGGAACTAGCCTCTTATCCGGAAGTAAAGAAAGTCCTTTCACAAACAGGACGTCCGAATGATGGAACAGATGCCACCGGTTTTTATAACATAGAATTCCATGTTGACATCTATCCCGAAAAAGAATGGGCTAGTAAAATGACAAAGGCAGAATTAGTAGAAAGTATGGAGAAGCGGCTGGATATTTATCCTGGAGTCGATTTTAATTTCTCTCAGCCGATCAGCGATAATGTGGAAGAAGCAGCCAGTGGGGTAAAGGGTTCTATTGCCGTGAAAGTATTTGGGAAAGATTTATATGAATCCGAAAAGAAAGCAGTTGAGATTTTTAATGTGTTACAAACGGTAGAGGGTATACAGGATTTAGGTGTTATCCGTAATATAGGGCAACCGGAACTTCGTATTGAACTGAGCGAATCCCGCTTGGCACGTTATGGGGTGGCAAAAGAGGATGTTCAGTCTATTATTGAAATGGCGATCGGTGGAAAAAGTGCCTCTCTTCTTTATGAAGATGAACGGAAGTTTAATATTATGGTCCGTTACGAATCCTCTTTCCGCCGGAGTGAAGATGAAATAGGTAAAATTCTGGTACCTGCCCGTGATGGAACAATGGTCCCGATTAAAGAACTTGCCGATATCCGTACGATTACCGGACCATTGATTATTTACCGTGATAATCATGCCCGTTTTTGTGCCGTGAAGTTTTCAGTACGTGGGCGAGATATGGGAACAGCTGTAGCTGAAGCACAGGCGAAAGTAAATCAACAAGTAAACTTACCTTCCGGTTATACTTTGAAATGGACTGGTGATTTTGAAAACCAGCAACGGGCATCCAAACGTTTGGCACAGGTTGTTCCTGTCAGTATCGCTATTATTTTCATTATTTTGTTTGTGTTGTTTAGAAATGCCCGTGATGCCGGACTGGTCTTGTTGAATGTTCCTTATGCCGCAGTAGGAGGGATACTGGCATTACTGATAACTCGTTTTAATTTCTCTATTTCTGCGGGAATCGGATTTATTGCTCTTTTCGGTATTTGTATACAGAACGGCGTGATTATGATTTCGGATATTAAGAGCAATCTGAAACATTATTATTCGTTGGACGATTCTGTGAAGATGAGTGTCAAATCCAGGGTACGTTCAGTATTAATGACGGCCTCAATGGCTGCAATAGGTTTGATGCCGGCTGCTTTGAGCCATGGTATCGGTTCGGAAAGCCAGCGTCCGCTTGCTATCGTCATTATTGGAGGATTAATAGGAGCAACGTTCTTTACCCTTTTTGTGTTCCCGTTAATTGTAGAGGCTTTTTACCGTTGTATGTTATTTGATAAAGAAGGAAAATTACTACAACGGCGGTTATAAAAATCAGTATATTTGCATAGCATAGCAGAAGTTTAAAATATGGCAAAAATATTATTGGTAGAAGATGAAGTGAATATAGCCTCATTCATTGAACGGGGATTGAAAGAATTCGGACATGAGGTTCGGGTTGCCTATGATGGTGAAGCTGCGTGGAACCTTATACAGGCAGAGGCTTTCCAGTTCTTGATTCTGGATATAATTATGCCTAAAATGAATGGTTTGCAACTTTGTCGCCAATACCGCCAATCGTATGGGTATCAATCGCCGGTTGTTATGCTTACAGCTTTAGGGACAACGGACGATATTGTAAACGGTCTGGATGCCGGGGCGGATGATTATTTGGTTAAGCCTTTTAGTTTTCAGGAACTGGAAGCACGTATCAAGGCTCTGCTTCGTCGTTCGGGAATGGAGCAACCTGGAAAAGTTCTGACATGTGGAGATCTGACTCTGGACATGGCTAGTCATCGTGCCATACGTGGGAAGGTGATGATTGATCTGACTGTCAAGGAATATCGCCTCTTGGAATATTTTATACAAAATCAGGGAATAGCATTAAGCCGTCTTGCCTTACTGAAAGATGTATGGGATAAGAATTTTGATACAAATACAAATGTAGTGGATGTGTATGTGAATTATCTTCGATCGAAAATAGATAAGGATTTTGAACAAAAGCTAATTCATACGGTAGTGGGTGTCGGCTATATGATGGAAGGATGAAAACAGGAAATAAAATAACACTTTTTTATACAACGGTTACCATTGGCATCATTACTTTGGCGGCCGTTGTCTTTTATATTGTGGCAACGGGTTATATTAATCGCCTGTATTATTCCAACCTGACAGAAAAGGCTTATATCATTGCTCAGAAACATTGGGAAAAGGATGAGTTGGAAGCCGATGCTTATGCAATGGTGCAAAAGCATTATGAAGAAGCATTGCCAGTAACCTCCGAGATATTACTGAATGCCGACAGCATAGAGGATACACGAACAGCCTTGTCACGCTACATTACGACGGAAGAAATACAAAAACTATATGCCGGAGATATTGTGAAGTTCAGCCGAGGGAAGCAGTTAGGCGTAGCTATTTACTATCCGGATAATGAAGGAAATTTTATCGTTGTTGTTGTTTCCAATAATAGGTATGGGGGCGATATACAACAACGTATAGGATGGCTATTACTGGGATTCCTGTTGATTAGTTCCATACTTATTTATTTAACCGGTTACTTTTATGCTACCCGTATTGTCAACCGGATAGATGCGGCTTATCATAGTGAGAAATCTTTTATAAGTAATGCTTCTCATGAGTTGAATAATCCATTGACCGCCATTCAGGGTGAGTGTGAAATCAGTTTACTGAAGGAGCGTACGCCTGCTGAATACCAAGAGGCTCTCCGGCGTATTGCCACGGAAACCAAGCGTATTATCCAGCTGATGAAGAATTTGCTTTTCCTTTCACATGGTGATAAGGAAATTTTAAAAAGTGCCCGTGAAACAGTTTTCCTGGCAGATTTCCTGTTGAAGCAATTTGTTGGCAATCGTGTTAAGTTTACAACGGATAATTTTGCTTTTTGTCTGATAGCCAATCATCACTTATTAAAGATAGCCATCGGAAATATTCTAAATAATGCCTGTAAATATTCTGGTGAAGCTCCTGTGGAAATGCGTCTTTTCGGTTCTGTCCTTGAGATTTCGGATAAAGGCATCGGTATTCCTCCCGAAGAGTTGGAACATATTTATCAACCTTTTTACCGTGCGACAAATACGCGGGAGTATTCCGGGCATGGTATTGGTCTGAGTCTTTCCATGCGTATCCTTAGCAGTTATGGTGCCAAGCTGGATATCCAGTCAGAGGTAGGGAAGGGAACGACTGTTTTCATTGATTTCGCCGGAAGCTTATAACTTTTATGTTTATACCCTCCTTACAGCCTGTTATACATCTGTCATTTTTAAAGAGAACCTATAGGTATATCTAACGGGTTATACCTATAGGTTTTGTTACAAAGTATGCGGGTACTTATTCTTCTTATAAATATTTAGCAAACTCTGTAGAAATGTCGAATTGCTTTCTGCAATGTCGGCATTTGATACTTATGATATTGTTTTCTTCAGAAAGGAGGTTTCCAAATATCTTAACAAAGATAGAGCCGGTTATGCCTCTATTGAAATTAAAGCTTTTGGAGGTTATTTCTAAATCTTTAGACATACAGTAAGGACATTGGATTTTAGGAAGTTTCTTTTCCTGTGTGTAGTTAGGGATATGTTCCATATAATTCACCATTGGTAAAGTTTTTAATTTGTAGTTAGTAAAAGTCGGGTATAAATAAAGGTGGATAAGCGTTATGTTTTCCGTTTATCCACCCTTAGTTCGTTTTCAATTCTTTGATTTGGCAAATATAAAAGTATTTTTCTAATTTATCGCATGAACTTTAAACTTTTTGGGTTTGTATAAGAACTTTTTATAAATGTAATTGGTTGATATTTAATGCTATCCCTTGTATTTCTTGGCATGTATTGAAAAAGCGTGTGTTGTCTTTATTTCTGTAATCTTACAGAGTGTATAAATTTATATAGGAGGAATATCAGGAGGCTTTTTTGATTATTTACAAAGAGAAATGTGTTAATTCAATTTTTGAAAATAAATCTGTAATATGAAGAATAGTTAGGCTTCATTGTAATGTTTATCACAGCTGGGCTATGGCATTTATACATATTAAGAAACAACATCCGTATAACTATATATTATCCTGCATAAAAAAAAAGAAAGAGTAGAAAACATAAAAAAGACGCATCTTTGCAAAAAGATTTTTCAAATTAATTCAAATACTTTAAAAGATGTTTACAGAGAAAAGAAACAGTATGCTCCACGGTGTTTTATTAATCGCGTTATTCTCCTGTGCAGCCTTTTACATTGGTGAAATGGATTTTATAAAAGACCTGTCACTCAGCCCAATGATTGTAGGTATCGTTCTGGGAATGTTATACGCCAACAGTTTAAGAAATAATCTCCCAAGCACTTGGGTCCCGGGTATACAGTTTAGTTCCAAGCAGTTACTTCGTCTTGGTATTATTTTATATGGTTTTAAACTGACATTTCAAGATGTATTAGCAGTTGGAGTACCTGCTATTCTGATTGATGCTATTATTGTAACTACTACTATTTACGGAGGTATTTTTATCGGACGGGTATTAAAAATGGACCGTGGCGTAGCTTTACTCACCTCAGTAGGTAGTGGTATATGCGGTGCGGCAGCAATATTAGGAGCTGAGTCGGCAATCAGAATTAAGCCTTATAAAACTGCCGTTGCGGTTTCAACAGTCGTAATATTCGGTACGGTTTCGATGTTTCTTTATCCGATATTATACAGAAATGGAATCTTTCTTCTTCCTCCCAATGAAATGGGGATATTTACTGGTGCAACTATACATGAGGTAGCCCATACTGTAGGAGCCGGAAATGCGATGGGAAAAGATATTTCGGATATTGCAATCATTGTAAAAATGATCAGGGTTATAATGTTGGTACCAGTCTTGTTAATTATTAGTTTTATGGTCGCCAAAGCAGCCGGAAAAGCAGCCGCTCAAAAAGGAAATGTGAAAAATATATCTATCCCCTGGTTTGCCATTGGTTTTTTAGGCGTTATTTGTTTTAACTCATTCAATTTACTACCTGCAAGTTTATTGTCCTTTATTAATACTCTTGATACTTTTTTACTTACAATGGCAATGACCGCTTTAGGAGCCGAGACCAGTATAGATAAATTTAAAAAAGCCGGCGTAAAGCCTTTTATACTTGCTTCTATATTATATGTATGGTTAATAGTAGGTGGATATTTCCTAGTAAAATATATAGTCCCGGTTTTAATGTAGAATGATTTTATAGAATGAATATTATGTCCGATTTTCGTTTAGAGATATTTCAATGTATTGGTGCTACAGCTACTATTCTCCCATCTCTTCTTGCTGAGTTTCACAACAGATATCCTCATATGACAGAGGGACTTAAAAACTATCTATTGCATTCGAATTGTATCGGTCTGATCTCTATGTATGCAATAAAGTATAGTTCAGATTATAATTTATTCCGCATTCTTACTCTGAAGAACATAAGGATAGAAAGGGATCTTTGTTTCATCTTGTTATCGCAAAATGAAACACAAGCTCTTTCGTGCTTATCTATAGAGCAGGTGTGTATATTGGCAAAAAACATATGTGGACAAAGCAATTGTTTATGTGATGTTTGAGAACGGACACAGGATTTTTTATTTAATCTATACAAAAACAAAGGTGGATAAACGCCTGTTGTAAAGCGTGTATCCACCTAAGTGATTGTGAATTAGTATCTAATCTTATAAAAATCTTATTCTTCTATAGCTGCCTGAGCCGCTGCGATATATGTATTGATTACTAGTTGTTTACGTGAAATCATTAAACAGTGTGTAAACTTTTTGGATTTATATCCTTTTATGTAACCTTCATCAACAGATTAAGATATTCAAAGATAAAGTTATTTAGGAAAGGAGAATACTTTTAGACTTTAATTTCACGTTTTATGAATGAAATGTCATAGTAATATCTTTTTCTCCTTATCGTAAGGATATAAAAAAGAACGTCTGAAGTAGTGCTACGCCGGACGTTTATTCTATGGACAATACATAGCCCACTTTTTTGCTTACAATAATTGATAATTATGATTGTTCCAATCGATATCAATTACAGATTGAGACAATGTCTGATTTTCTGTCAGAACCCTTAACCTGAATCCCCAATGCCCCACTAAGTGATTCTGACCAATATGATCTACAAAATAAAAAACACTTTTACCACCATAATCAAAATAACAAGTTTTAGCTAATTTACTATGTTTTTTATCTGTAATAGGCTTTCCCTCTTGATCTAAATCAACAATAAAAGCATCTTGTGCCACATTAGGTCTTTGTCCGAGATGATTACCTCCCGGAACACCCTGAGCGTCCCATCTTATCTCATAAAGGACCTCCAGGTCGGGATTAGGCATCAAAGCTATTGCATATACCAAAGAGCGATCCTTTTGATTGTCTTTCCAACAAAAAGAAGAAGGATCCATGTATAAGAAAGTTTCAACTGTATTTCCATTCCATTTTTTTAATTTATTCTCTATAAATGGAGGAAGATCTCCCTCACAATAATTATAGGTTTCATTTTTCAGTAAACTTTTAGGCATAATAAATTTATTTTTTTCCTACTCTCTTTCAGGCTTTTCGGAACCCGCCTATATTCATTATCTCTGTAAGCTTACGATACAAAGATATGATTGGGTTCCAGAGGTGGGGAACTTATTGTTTGGATGGTACTATATTTCTTGTGAATGACTTTAAATTAAGGGTGGGAAAACAAAACCGCTCGAGCTTCACAGGCAGAGCGGCTTACTAACCTAAAAAAACTAATACTATGAATTTTGGATCTTTTTTTCAGCAACAGTCAATCTTTGGATTGTCTCCGCTATGATAGTTCTGCTATCTGTATTTTTCTTGTTGGGATCATTCTCTGTTCCGGTGAGAGGATTGAATACTTTTATGACCTCCAATAAGACCATTGGGCTATTACAATTGGGTAATATATTTTTTAGTCGTTTATAGCAGATATCGAGTATGTCGTTCTGGTTGTTGTAGTATTTGGATATTAAGCTTTCTTCTTTTTGGGCGACAACAGCTTCTATCTTTCTGACAGTACTGTCACTCCTGTTATCTTTCAGTGCCTCAGTGTGTTCCTTTACCCATTTTTTAATGTGTTGCGGCTTATTCCTGTAATGTTGATAGTTCTCTGATAATTATAGTCACATTTACGGAAAACTGCCAGGGCTTCCATCATTTCCCTGTTGGTATAGTTCCTTTTTTTATCTGTACCTGATATTTCAAGTCTTTTTGTCGGCATCTTACTTCGTTAATTTACAGCGTGATTACACAAAGAAAAGAGCTTTATTTCGTGTGTAAATGCTTTAAATTAACAAATGTATGATAGGTGCGATATTAGGAGGTGTTGCCGGTCTTGGCAATATGATTGCCGGGGGGATTGGTTCAGCAAAAGCAAACAGGGAAAGAGCCCGGCTAATGAGTGAAGAGAGGACGCGTATCCAAAATCAATATGACAAGGATTATTACGTGGACTATATGAATAGGAGTGATATCCAGTCTCTAGTGAAGAAGCTTCAGGATCAAAGTAAAAAGAGATTGGATAATGCAGAGGCTACAGCAGTAGTGACAGGTGCTACTCCGGAAGCCATTGTTGCCCAAAAGCAGGCGGAATCAGAAGCCTTAGGGTAGTCCATGAGCCAGATAGCCGGTTATAGTGACCAGTGGAAACAACAAGTTGCAGACAGGTATAACCAACAGATGTCAAACCTTATGGGTATGCAGCTTCAGGAGAATAGCCAGAAATCTGCCAGTTATGCTAACATGGTGAGTAATTTTGATAATAAACTAATGAATTACCGCCGGTATCTGGATGATCAGAACCGACATTATGATATGTTGGCTTATCAGGGAAAGATTAGAAGATATTCTCCACCGGAGCAATAGGGAAAATGTTCAGGACCAAAGATTTCAAGACGAAAAGGCTTGGAGAAAGAAACAGTTTGATAAGAATAACCGTCGATGGAATTTATTGACAATATTTGCCGGAAAGATAGCTCTATGACCGCCCAGCGGTTATTGTCAAATAAGAACCTGCAAGCGCATATCATTATAACTGAGTTTTCCTGGCCGGATAGTTCCGGTAAGCAATACCCCGTTAAAACAACGGAAATAGAGTTGAATAGTTAAGAATCCGAACAGTCAGATAAACAATCTGTGTCTGGTTCTGAGGGCTTACAGGTTAAGAAACAGAATTTATCCGGTCAAACAGATGATAAAGTAAAAGAGGATGTGAAGAAGGATAACCGCCCGGTTCCGGTGTGGGTGTGGTGGTTTCTGATAATAGGAGGCGTTATATCAGCTTTACTGACTTGGTACGCACAAAGAAAGAAATAGCAGCTATATATTAATTGTAATGTTTGTTATTGTGCCGCTCTGCCTGTGAAGGTGGCGAGGTATTTGGGATTATAAATGTATATTATTATTAATTTTACTTTAGTCCTTATAGAACTAAGTTAGTTTTTTTTAAGAGTTTGTATACATACTAAATTTTAGAGATTAAATCACAGTTTAAAATTACAAGGAGATTAAATTATGAAAGAAAAATGGTTTATTAAAAAGAAACATGTTGTGTCTTTTAATTTACTAGCCATTGGTTGTGCTATTTTTTTTACTGGTTGTAATAAACATTTAGATGAAGCTATTATTGGAGAAAAACCTTTAGGAGTAAGCTCTTCTAGTGCTATTACCAATATACATGTAGATTGTCTTCATAAAAGATGGTTTGAAGGGGAAGAAGTCACAAAAGCAGGCAATAACCCTTTACATGAAATTGATTATACAAGTTTGTTTAAGCAATTGGCTAATAAAATAGCCAGTAACTATCTTCCTGAGCAAGGAGGGGTGGCTGTTGAAAAGTTATTGGATATCTTTTTCCCAATAGAAAAAGAAGATCCTGTACAAAAAAAACTTGATCAGATATTGGGTCAACTTGATGATATAAAAGATGCTATAACTAAAGTCGGCACTGAAGTGAAGTTGTCTAATTATGATGCTGCGTTCAGAGAAAAAGAAACTATGTATATTAATTTACAAACAGTCTCTATAATAGCCTGGAAAGGTCTTCAAAGAGTTGATAATACAGCAGGATTAAGTCAAGAAGAACGCATTTCCCAAAGAAAGCTCATTATTAATGAGTGGGGAAATAAAACTATAAATGGTGCAGGAACGACACCTTTAGCTTGTATAAACTTTGCAAAAAAAGTGATGTCTGTCGCTGCTGAACAAAAAAACTATTTCCAAATCTATGATGAATATGCATCAAAATATTTTGGATTTGAGAAAGAATCATTTGCTTGGCGTGAAAATTGCAGAGATAGAGACTTAAGTCTTTTTTCAATAACTGTAATATTATCAGAGTTATATAATAATGTAAACAATAGTTCACAAGAGCTAAAGAATGAACTTGTAGAAACAGCAAATAATATTACTAAGTTTAGTGAAGTTTATAAAGTGAATTATGATACATATAATTCAGGAGTGAATATTTGTTATATACCAAAAATGGAAGGTATGAGATTTAAGAAAGAAATATTAGAGATTCCATATGACTGGTATACGGATTATAAGAACGGAGTAGTAAAAGATATAGACAACTATTCTAATCCAAATTTTAAAAGTGTGTGTTATATAGCAAATATGCCATCTTATCGGGATTCAAGATTTTATTTTTTAACCACAGTGATGAATTTTGGAAATAATGTAATTTCCAGTGCTTATAGTGCGAATGGTAGACAATATAAACATATATCACGAGGACAGATAGAACTTATTTATGATTTTTATAACAAAAAATCAAGTAATAAATCCTCTTTAGAGGAGATTCTTTGTTCTAATGGTTTTAAAATTGTGCAGACAGATTATACAGGTAAGAAGATATTGAAAGAGGAAGGAACTTCAGGTTTGCATTATAGAGTACTTCTTTCTTCTGATGGTCACTATTATGAAAGAGAACACTGGTACAACAATAATTATAAATTATATATGCGCGGTGTAGAGATGATGAGTAAAGATTGGTTTTCTGATGACTTCAGAATAGGTATAGCCTGGGATTCTAATGATAAAGATGATGCTATAACATTAGCTCAGTGGGACACGGCTCCTTGGGAAGATGTTAGGTTTTATTGTCTATACTATTCAGAATAATGATTTAAAATATTTAAATAATAACAAGTTTTTTAACTATGTAGTATAATACAAACAAATGTTAGGATTAACGCCTAGGCTTTACGGCCTGGGCGTTTTTTGCTTTCTACTCTTGATTCCAAGTCATTCAACAAGAAATATCGGTCGTTCAGATAATAAATACCTCACCGCCTGAACCCGGCCCTATCTTTGCATCGTAAGCTTACAGAGATAATTAATTTATAGGCGGGTTCTGAAAAGCCTTGGAGAGAGTAGGAAAAGTGAAATTTAATATTATGCCGTTAAGAGTAAATATTGGTAGAGCAAGTGATGCCGATAATTTTAAAAATGGGTTGCTGAGCTACTTTTCTAATGAGGTAACAGCAACAGTGGTAGATCGTAGCGAAGGTAACACTTCTGTGGTAATTAATACTAAGGCTGGTGCTCGAAATGATATAGAAGATCGAATAAAGACTTATATAAATGGTCATGGAGGCTATGTAGTATCTGGATCATTGTAAGAAATGAATCGTCGTTTGTACGATGAGGTAACGTATCGGAGTTAAGGGGATTCTATGGGTATTCTTTCTTAACTTCGATTTTTACATGAGATAATTTGATTTTGTTAATTTACAGCGCTTTGTTCATGAATCTTTATAATATTTTTAAGAAAAAGAGTAAAGTATGAAATATTCAATACCAATCAACAAGCAAAATATTCTTGAAACCGTTAAGAGAATAACCGGATACACAGGAAAAGGGCTAGGGGAGAATATCGATAAGATAACAGTAACGGATGACGAGAGTGGGGTTATTGAGGGGGTAACTAAGAAGTCGATAGTAGATTTTCTATCAAAGATTGGGCGTTTTTCTCCTGTTTATTCTTCCGAAATTATAAAGGTAGAACTTCCTGCTAATTTTGATTCCAAGGTACAACCTTTGTTGGGAAAAGCAGTTGAAGACATGATTGTAAATGATGCATCTTCTTCCTGGTTTTTTATTCATTCTCCATGAACTGTTTTAGTTCCTGTTTCTGCCTTTATATGAACCTCCGTATGTAATGTTATAAATTTTGAATAAGCCGTGCTTGTGTGATAAATACTAATAGGAAACATTGGGGCTATCTGGGTTATGATGTTTGCAACATAGAGCCTGTTATTGAAAACAAAAGATTTTCCAGTAATAACATTGTGAGTATACTGGTCATCCGTCATGGCTTCTTTCTGTTCCAAATTATTTGTATCTTTTAAAAAGTCCTCATACAAACCTTTAGAATTACTTCCTGATGTAATCGTCTTCACCTTGAAAAAGTTTGATGTATTTGCTATTTTTTCAATCATTTCTGAATTTTCAAAATAATTGAAAGAAAAACTTATATTATTTCCTACTTTGTATAGCAAAGTGATATCAGAGTCTAGATCAACTCTATTAATAGGCCTTGAAATAAATATATCCACAGAGGATACAATATCTTTCCATTTATCTAAAGTTGTTAGATCGTATTGTACTCCTAGTGTTGAAGGTTGTGCTGATATTTTGTATTTAAAACCAGTAAGATGACCAGTCAAGGTATTTTGTTCAGTAATGAGTATACTTGATGAATATCCTTGTGGAAATAATAAAATGGGAGGGGAGTGCATGATATAACTTCCATTAAATAATCGGAGAGCATATCTGACAACAAAAGGAGATACAAATAGACCTTCATTATTTAGGCTATTTAGTAGTTTGTTTATTGTCGCTCTAAATGATGTATTAATTGATGTCGTATTATTGGCATCCAGAGTAACTTTATCCTGTCCTGCAGGTAATGGTATACAAAAACAAAGGTGGATAAACGCCTGTTGTAAAGCGTGTATCCACCTAAGTGATTGTGAATTAGTATCTAATCTTATAAAAATCTTATTCTTCTATCGCTGCCTGCGCCGCTGCGATACGTGCAATTGGAACGCGGAACGGTGAACAGGATACATAATTAAGACCTACTCTGTGGCAGAATTTAACAGAGGAAGGCTCTCCGCCATGTTCTCCACAAATACCACATTTCAAATCAGGACGTACTGCACGACCTTTTTCTGTGGCCATACGGATTAACTGACCAACACCTTTCTGGTCCAGAACCTGGAACGGGTCTACTTTCAGAATCTTCTTTTCCAGATAGATCGGTAAGAAAGAAGCGATATCGTCGCGAGAATAACCGAAAGTCATCTGTGTCAAGTCATTTGTTCCGAATGAGAAGAATTCTGCAGAAGAAGCAATACGATCTGCTGTCAAGGCAGCACGAGGGATTTCGATCATCGTACCAATTTTGAAGTCAATCTTATCACCCATTTCTTCAAACAGTTCAGCTGCTGTTTTGCGGATTACATTTTCCTGTTCCCGGAATTCATATACAATACCGGTTAATGGAACCATGATTTCCGGTTTAGTAACTATGCCTTCTTTCTTTAACTCCAGAGCTGCTCCCAGAATAGCACGGGTTTGCATTTCTGTGATTTCAGGATAAGTATTACCCAGACGGCAACCACGGTGACCTAACATCGGGTTATGTTCGCAAAGAGATTCTACACGTTTTTGGATTTCTTTTACGGAAACTCCCATTGCTTCAGCCATTTCTTCCTGACCCTTTAAATCGTGAGGAACGAATTCGTGCAAAGGAGGATCAAGTAGGCGAACAGTAACAGGGCAACCGTCCATCGCTTTGAAAATGCCTTTGAAGTCCTCTTTCTGGTAAGGTAAGATTTTAGCCAAAGCCTTTTTGCGTCCGTCAGCATCCTCTGCCAGAATCATTTCACGCATAGCTTTGATTTTTTCTCCTTCGAAGAACATATGTTCAGTACGGCATAATCCAATACCTACAGCTCCAAAACTACGGGCTATAGCAGCATCGTGTGGCGTATCTGCATTTGTACGAACCTGCAGTTTCGTATATTTGTCAGCTAAAGTCATCAGTTCTGCAAAATCTTCAGATAATTCGGCAGCTTTTGTTTCAACTTGACCTACATAAACTTCACCGGTTGTACCGTTGATAGAAATGAAATCACCTTCTTTGAAGGTAATGCCATCAACATCTACTGTTTTCTTTTTGTAATCAATATTTAATGCACCGGCACCGGATACACAACATTTACCCATACCACGAGCTACCACAGCAGCGTGAGAGGTCATACCACCACGAGCAGTAAGGATACCTTCGGCTACAGCCATGCCTGCCAAATCTTCCGGAGATGTTTCGATACGAACAAGCACTACTTGTTTACCATCTGCATGCCATTTAGCCGCATCTTCAGCAAAGAATACGATTTGTCCGGTTGCAGCACCGGGAGATGCAGGAAGACCCTTAACCCATAGTTTTGCTCTTTTTTGTGCTTGCTTATCAAATACAGGGTGGAGTAACTCATCCAGTTTATTAGGTTCGATACGGTTTAAGGCAGTTTTTTCATCAATCATACCTTGATGAAGCAGGTCAATTGCTATTTTAACCATAGCAGAGCCGGTACGTTTTCCGTTACGTGTCTGCAAGAACCAAAGTTTACCTTCCTGTACAGTGAACTCCATATCCTGCATGTCACGGTAATGGTCTTCCAGTTTAGTTTGCAGATTGTCCAGTTGCTTGTAGATTTCCGGCATAGCTTCTTCCATAGAAGGATATTTAGCTGCACGTTCTTCTTCAGGAATACCGGCACGTTCAGCCCAACGTTGTGAACCGATTTTTGTAATCTGCTGCGGAGTACGGATACCAGCAACAACATCTTCGCCCTGTGCATTAATCAAGTATTCGCCATTGAATAAATCTTCGCCATTTCCTGCATCACGTGAGAAACAAACTCCGGTAGCAGAGCTATCACCCATATTTCCGAATACCATTGCCTGTACGGAAACTGCAGTACCCCATTCATCAGGTATACCTTCCATTTTACGGTAAAGGATTGCACGTTCGTTCATCCAACTGTTGAATACGGCGCAGATAGCTCCCCATAATTGTTCGTAAGCGCAAGTTGGGAAATCCTGGCCGGTTTGAGCCTTAACTGCAGTTTTAAATTTGTTAACCAACGTCTTCAAGTCTTCTACATCCAGTTCGTTGTCAAGCTTAACACCTTTAGCTTCTTTCACTTCTTCGATGATAGCTTCAAACGGATCGATATCTTCTTTGTTTGTCGGCTTCATACCTAAAACAACATCTCCGTACATCTGAACGAAACGACGATAAGAGTCCCATGCAAAGCGGGCATTACCTGTTTTACGTGTTAATCCTTCAACAACTTCGTCATTCAGACCAAGGTTCAGGATTGTATCCATCATACCCGGCATGGATGCACGTGCACCCGAACGAACAGAAACCAGTAAAGGATTTTCTATATCGCCGAACTTGGAGTTCATCAAAGTTTCGATGTTAACAATGGCATTTTCTACTTCAGATTTAAGTAGTTCGACTACTTTTTCTTTACCTAATTCATAATATTCGGTACAAACATCTGTCGTAATAGTGAACCCAGGAGGTACAGGTACCCCGATTAAATTCATTTCGGCAAGGTTTGCACCTTTACCACCCAGCAGATTTTTCATATCTGCTTTACCTTCGGCTTTTCCATTTCCGAATGTGTAGACTCTTTTTCTTTCCATATTCAACAGTATTATCTATGTTTTAGATTGGTTTTTGCTATCTCTACATTGCAATGAGTGCAAATATAGACTATTTGAGGGTAGCCTCGCCATATTGTATAAAAGATTTTTATGTGTTTTACAACCATTCTTAGTCTTTATATTCAGGTAAATATATATATTTGCGTGCCGGAATTTGATAAAAATGGTCTTTTTTTATAAATTGTTTTTGCCCATAAATACTTCCGGTTGTTGATTTTGATAGGGCGGCAATACTGATTTTCTAATATAAAAAGGTCATCTATATATTTTAGACTAAGAGTTAAGGAGATAGAACATAAATGCCTGATATTTCTTTTTGTATATTGATAATTATCATAGTTCTGAATTTAGTCGGAATCGTATTCAGCACGGTGTTAATATCAAGAGCTCAAGATAACCGGATTAAATTGTTGTGGGGCGCAATAGTCCTGGTATGCTCTCTGAGTATGCTGGTGGATAATCTGGAATGGCTTGACCGGTTTATTCATAATTATGGATTGGGGGAGAGAAATTATTTGTTAATTTTTCCCCGCATGTTAAAATGGTATTCCTTTATTCATATATTTTCCTTAGTGCCTATAATATCGCTGCGTCCGGGGTGGTTGAATCCGCTACGTTTTATTACTCTTTCTTTACCTTTCATTTTTTCAACGCTGGTTTGTCTGTGCTATATATGTTTTAATGGCAAAATTACTCCGATTCATTCATTTGAAGGTATATTGGATAATTTAGGTATCCTGGACGTACAAATACGTGCAGGATATTTTATTTTGTCGATGACTACTCCAATTATTTATTTCTTTGTGCCTTTCGCCGGGACATGGCTTATATCAAAACGTAAGCCTACAACAATGATGTATTTTTATATATCCTCTTTTTTCTTGTTGATGGTGTCCTATTTTCTGTTTATTTTGAAGGCCAATGATATAATATTTACATATTATGCATTCTTGGTCACTTTTATTCCGGATGTCTTTACTTTCTTGTATATATATAAAGAAGATCCTTTGTCTTATCCTCGTGTTGAGGCTGAATTTACCCAACAAGAGAAAGATGAATACCAGGAAACGGTTGTTTCTCCACTTATTTATGGATTACATCTGAGGATGATTGAAATGATGGAGAAGCAACAGCCGTTTACAAGTCCCAATTATAACCTTTTGCAGCTAGCCAAAGATTTGAATGCTAAACGAAGTACATTGATAAAAGCCATCCAATATAGCGGATTTACCGGATTTAGTGAATATATCAATCATTTGAGGCTGGAATATTTTAAAGCACAAGCTATTTTATATCCGGGTTTGTCAATCAAGGAACTTATGTATCGTTGTGGTTTTACTTCCCGTTCCAGCTTTTATCGCCGTTTTACTGAAAAAGAGGAAATGTCTCCGACAGAGTATTTGGAAAAAATATCTCAAACTCCTCGTCTATAAGAAATTATTTCTATATTAGTGCCTGTAATTATAATCTTAATATTATGAAGATACGGCAAATTCTGGCACTGACAGATGCGGTGGTTGTATGTGGGGACAGTGATACAGACCAAGAAGTCCAATGTGCATTCGCCAGCGATTTGATGAGCGATGTGTTAACCCTTGACTGTGATGAAGTCCTTTTAATAACAGGTTTATGTAATATGCAGACTATTCGGACTGCAGAAATGGCGGATATCACATGTATACTTTTTGTCCGTGGAAAGAAAGTAACTCCTGATATGATAGAAGTTGCCGCAGAAAATAATATGGTTTTGATGGAAACTTCCCATTCTCTATATCATACAGTAGGCGAGTTGTATAGTAGAGGGCTTTTGCCTGTTTATTAAAGAAGAAGGAGGATATGACATGCAATTCAAATTCGAATTGGAAGGTGGTAATTTCTCAAAGGCTGGCTATGCTTCCAGCCAGATAAAGAAAGTTTTGAAACAGTTGTCTGTTGATTCACGTATTATCAAACGGGTGGTTGTGGCTCTTTATGAAGCAGAGGTGAATGTTGTTGCCCATGCCTGGCGGGGAACCGTTTTAGTAGAGGTAGAAGCCGATAAAATAATAATGCAGCTTCAGGATGAAGGGCCGGGCATACCGGACATAGAGCAGGCAATGAGGGAAGGGTATTCAACAGCTTCGCCGGCTGTTCGGGAAATGGGTTTCGGTGCCGGTATGGGATTGCCGAATATGAAAAAGAATGTTGACGAATTGGATATAGAGAGTAAGGTAGGAGTTGGAACGACTGTCCGGATGATGACCTGGTTCTCGAAGCCTGAGGATTAAAATATGGAGAATACAAAATTTTACCATGCATTACAAATAGACAACGAACGTTGTATCGGTTGTACGCATTGTATGAAAGAATGCCCGACCGGAGCAGTGCGGATTTACGACGGGAGAGCAATGATTCGCAAAGACTGGTGTGTGGATTGTGCCGAATGTATGAAAGTATGTCCGACAGAGGCTATTTATGTAGAACAGGACGACTTTCAGAAAATATTTGATTATGAGGCCCGGGTTGTATTGATACCTTCTGTTTTTATCGGGCAATTCTCTAAATATACGACCGAAGAAGAAATATTCAGTGCTTTGTATGAACTGGGCTTTACACACGTCTATCAGGTGGAGTTTACAGCAGATATTATTCATAGGGAAATGTTGCGACAGATGGAAAATATGGAAGACCGTCCGGTTATCAGTTCTTTTTGTCCGGCAATTGTCCGGTTGATACAAGTCCGATTTCCGGCATTGGTGGATAATATTTTATTGGTTAAATCTCCGGTTAATGCAACAGCTACCTATTACCACAAACAATTGGAAGAAGAGGGTTTCACCAAGGACAAAATAGGTATGTTCTATGCAACGCCTTGTGCAGCCAAGATTGCAGCTTTGAAAGGTGAACAAGGATATTATTCGGCTATTAAAGGGGTTATTAATATGGATACATTATATAATAAGGTATACCATATTCTGAAAAACCGTCCGAAAGGTTATATCCCCGAATGTAAGCTTCCTCCGACACTTACCAAAAAGGAGATGCGATGGAGCCAAACGGGGGGAGAAGCAAAATATTTTTCCGGCCGTTGCCTTGCTATAGATGAGATACATAATGTAATTGAGTTTCTGGAACGAATGGAGACAACGACGGAAGTTCGTAATGTTGATTTTCTCGAACTCCGTGCCTGCGACCGTAGTTGTGCCGGTGGTATCTTGACTGTGGCAAATCGTTTCCTTACTTCCGAGCGTATAATGAAACGCTCTATGAAACGGGAAAAAATGCCGCAGATATATGATATGGAAACAAAATTCGCCTTGGATTATTTGAAAGAACATATTACAATTGCTCCGCTTGAACCTAATCCCAAGTTACCCTATGATGGTAATATTGAAGAAGTTTTGAAGAAAATGGAACAGGTGAGGAAATTAATGTGTTATCTTCCGGGAATCGATTGCGGAGCATGTGGTGCTCCCAATTGTCAGAATCTGGCTGAAGATATTGTTCGACACGAGGCACAATTCAGTGATTGTGTATTCATGCAGCGCAATATGGAAAAACATGGAAAACTGGATAAGGAACATGCTTTCCGCCTGATAGAGAAAAGATGGGGTAAAGACCGCTTAAATAAAGATTGTTATAAGAAAGGAGCTAAATATGAAGGTCAATGATTTGGTAAATAAATTAAATCTGAAAGTATTCTGCGGAGATTCTGCTTTGGATGTGGAAATAGCGGATGGTTATACTAGTGATTTATTAAGTGATGTGATGGGACATATCGAAGAAGGTATGATATGGATAACGATGCAGACACATCCTAATATTATAGCAGTGGCTACTCTGAAGGAAGTTGCAGGTATCCTGATTGTAAATGGAGCTTTACCTGCTGAAGAGACTTTGCAGAAGGCAAATGCGGAGGGTGTTGCACTATTAGGAACTGATATGTCTGCTTTTGAAGCAACCGGGAAAATCTATCAACTCTTACAACAGAAATGAATGATTACCGGGCGGACCTGCATATTCATACTTGCCTTTCTCCTTGCGGAAGTCTGGAAATGAGTCCTTCAACGATAGTTGAAATGGCTCTTGCCCGTGGGCTTGATGCGATTGCAATTACCGATCATAACAGTACACTCCAATGTCCTGAAATACAGAAGTTGGGGGCAGAAGCAGGATTAACAGTCTTTGCCGGAGCCGAAGTAACTACGCTTGAAGAGGCTCATTGCATAGCTTTATTTCCTACAGATGAAGCACGGTCTGCTTTCCAGTCGTATATAGACAAACATCTGCCTCCGATTCTGAATGCTCCGGAACGCTTTGGTGACCAGGTATGGGTAAATAGCCGGAATGAAATTATGGGCGAAGCTCCTTATCTGCTTATTTCCGCATTGGATCAGAGCGTTGACCAGATTGCAGTAACTGTGAAAAGGTTAGGAGGGATATTTACTGCCGCCCATGTTGAACGCCCTTCTTTTAGCTTAATAGGACAATTAGGCTTTATCGATCCTTCATTACCTTTGGATGGCATAGAATTTAACCATCCCGAACGTTATGAGAAACTACTGTCCGTTCATTCATATCTCCGGAATTATACGCAATATACTGCTTCCGATGCACATTATCCGGAACAGATAGGTTGCCGGTATTCTTTCTGGCAAACGGAAAAGCTTTCTTTTGAAAACCTGCTTATGGCTTTCCGAAGAGAAAGCGGACATTCGATATATACAGTTTAAGTTTAAGATAATACTGATAATTATGGATAACCTGTCTTTCCACCTGACTGATATTGCCGGCAACAGTGTTCGTGCCGGAGCTTCCGATATACTTATTTATATAGAAGAGAAGCAGAATAAGATAACCATGCATATTGCAGATAACGGTTGTGGCATGAATGCGGAAACAGTCGCACATGTTACCGATCCGTTTTATACCACCCGTACCACCCGCAGAGTAGGCTTGGGGCTCCCTTTCCTGAAACAGAATGCGGATCAGACAGGTGGTTTCATGTCTATTAAATCAGAGGTAGGAAAGGGGACGGATATCGAAGCCGTTTTTATAGCCTCCCATATTGACTGTCCGCCCTGGGGAGATTTACCAGGCACTATTGCGATGCTTATTACCGGCAATCCGGACGTGAATATCCGTTTTATTTATGAAGCGGGTGATGTTTCATTTGCAATCAGTACGGAAGCAATAAAAGAAGTCATGGACGGCATTCCTGTCAGCCATCCGAAAGTGATGCTTTTAGTAAAAGACATGATAGCCGGAAATATAGGGAAATAGAGGCTTACGATTTTTTGTACCCGGTTTTCTGCTTATAGTATTTGTAGCGCTCCATCACTTCCTGTACATAATTGAATGTTTCCGAGCCACGGAGATAACCGTGTTTGCAGACTGGGTCATTATAATATTCAGGGTCGTTTTTGAGGCGGATATATTCGGATACATTATCATCCCATATATTCGGATTCTTACCATACTTTTTCGCAAGCCGTTGTGCATCATAAATATGTCCGATACCTGCATTATAGGACGCTAATGTGAATTTAATTTTTTCGACGGGGTCGGTTATGTCGTTAAAGCCCTGGCGAAACTTTCGTAAACAATCCACTCCGGTTCGGATGCCCGTATCCGGCTCTTTCAGTTCATGGGGAGTAACTCCTAGAGCTTTGGCTGTATTCGGCATAATTCCCATCAAACCTTCTGCTCCAGCCCATGAAACAACATTCGGATTGAAACGTGATTCCTGATAAGCAATAGAAGCAAGGAGTTGCCAGTCCCATCCTATATTCTTTGCGTATTTGCGGAATAGGTCGTCGTATGGGGATATATGCCCGTTTTTTACTTCCGACAGTTCAGCTGAAAAGGGCTGCTTGCTTAATTCAAAATACCGTTTGGTCAACGCCTTGTAGATATGATTTCCTGTTTTGTCCGAAGCCCACTCATTAATGGCTTTGGCAAGTTCCGGACTGGTATTGCGCACGATCCAGGATGAGCGTTGGAGGAAACTTATTTTCAGGGAGACATTGATATTCCAGAAATACGTTTTATTCAGCCGGGCGATATTTTCGTCACTGATAGTATAGGGGATTTGACCTTGTGATACCATACTGATTAAGTCTTCCGAAGTAATGGTATCTTGCGGCATCTCATGGATGTGTATGCCACCACCCAGTTCTACGTCCAGATTCTTCAACCGTTCGTAGTATTTGGTTCCGGGTTTTACATAAATGTCTTTACCTAGTAATTGGGTGACATCCGTAAGTAAGGTGTCACCTTTATTGGAACGTTGTATCAGCACCTGGCAGTCCTGTTCTTCTCGTCCGCAATAGATTACTTTTTCTTTTAGTTTGTTGTTTAAAGGAATAGGGAAGGCCACTACATCCGCATCACCTGCTTCAAGCATTTCAACCAGGCGAGTTGCATTCTCGGCTACTTTGATATTCAGTTTTAGTCTCTGGGAACGGGCAAAATCTTTGATAAGATCGTATTCGTAACCCATCGGCTGCATTTTGTATTGGAAATAAGAGGTGGAGCTGTATAGTGTAACAGCAGTTATTTCCCCTTGTGCTTTGAGTTGAGGAAGGTCGGTAACAACTATATCTTCCTCCTCTTGTTCAGTCTGCTTGGAGGTAGTGTTGCAACTGTCCAACAATAACAGGGGGAATAAAAGAAGGAAGATATGTCTATACATAAAACTATTTGTTATGATCGTTTTTGAAGTAATACCACATTCTCCACATGATGCGTATGTGGGAACATATCTACCGGCTGAACCTTTTTTACTGCATATTTGGCATTCAACAAACTTAAATCGCGTGCTTGGGTAGCCGGGTTACAGCTTACATAAACAATACGTTCCGGTTCTGCGAACAGAATCGTATTGATTACATCATCGTGCATGCCTGCACGTGGGGGATCTGTGATAATAACATCCGGACGTCCATGTTGGTTGATAAACTCGGCTGTTAGTATATCTTTCATATCACCGGCATAGAAAAGCGTATTTTCTATACCATTCAGGGCAGAGTTTACTTTAGCATCTTCAATAGCTTCCGGTACATATTCGATACCAATTACCTTTTTTGCCTGGCGGGAAACGAAATTGGCAATAGTACCTGTTCCCGTATAAAGATCATAAACCAGCTCGTTTCCGGTAAGTCCGGCAAACTCGCGGGCTATCTTATATAATACATATGCCTGTTCGCTATTGGTCTGATAGAAGGATTTCGGACCTACTTTGAACTTTAAGCCTTCCATTTCTTCTATGATATGGTCTTTGCCACGGAACACCAATACTTCCTGATCTGTAATCGTATCGTTGCATTTGCCATTGATTACATACAGCAGGGAAGTGATTTCCGGAAATTGTTCTGCAACATGTGACAAAAGCGCTTCGCGGCGTTCTTTATCTTCTTCGTAGAAAACCACCACTACCATTAAATCGCCCGTAGATGCCGTACGGATCATTAAGGTACGGATAAAACCTACCTGGTTACGCAAGTCGAAGAACGGATAGCCTTCATGGCTCAGGCAGTACTCCTTTATACATAAACGGATACGGTTGGAAATATCGTTCTGTAACCAGCATTTATTGATGTCGAGTACCTTGTCGAACATTCCCGGAATATGGAAACCGACCCCATTCATACAATCGAATTGTTCGCCGGAACGAACCTGTTCGTCCGTCAGCCACTTCTTATTAGAGAAGGTGAACTCCAGTTTGTTACGGTAGAAAGTAGTATGTTCGGAGCCTTTAATCGGGAGGACTTCTTCCATCTCGATTTTTCCGATGCGGGTCAGGTTATCGATAACCTGTTTATGTTTGTATCCGATTTGTTCTTCGTAAGGAAGATGTTGCCATTTGCAACCGCCACATACGCCGAAATGTTCGCAAAAGGGAATAGCTCTCTTAGGGGAGTATTCATGAAAATACACGGCTTTGCCTTCTGCATAACTATGTTTTTTGCGTGTTAGTTGGATATCAATCACGTCGCCGGGAGCAACATAAGGAACAAACACTACCATATCATTCACCCGCGCAATCGCCTTTCCTTCGGCGGCTACATCTGTTATCGTTACCTTTTCCAATAAAGGCAGCTGCTTTTTATTTCTTGCCAATGTCTTTGATTTTATATAATTCGCCTGGCAAAATTACGGACAATTCTCCTAAAAAAAAAGGTTTGCCTGAAATGATGCTAAACTTTTACTGCACAGGGTAAAGCGGATTCCCTTTTTCGTCAACTTCAGTCCATTCCTTAACGCTTACACTGGGAAACGTTATCGTGTTTTCGTTGATTAGAGCTTTGAACCAATAAGAGCTTCCTGCTTTTAGTGCGTTGTCGGGCAGGGGTATCTCCACCGTGTAGGTACGGGAAGTACTTTCATTATCGACCATCAGTTCGAGTGTAAGAAGCATTTGACCGGTAGTTTCGGCTGGAAGCATAATGTATTGGCATGTGAATTGGTTGATACCCATTTTGTCGGCTGTGGGGCTGATTGTTTGTGCCGGTGTAATTGCCCCGGTAGATAGCTCCATACTGGCTCCTACTTCCGGTGGAGTGATCATTGCGGAAACTAATTTGTTCAGTGTAATATTAGTACCGGCAGCAACACTTACTACCACTTGGCTTGCTGCATGTTGATAGGTGATAGGTATCATGATCTGGGTACTTGTGACATCCATTTGCGTATTATGCCACCATAGATAGTCGATTCCATTGAATAACGGTTCCGATTGTCCGTTTTTGAACGATGGGGGTATTTGCGAGAAATTATCGGAAACGGCATAAAAATTATACAGTCCGTTATCCAGATACATCTTATATCCGTCAACACCGCTCAGGACACCCGGTGCTGAGGTAATGTATAGACCTTCTGCTACAGGAGTAGCATTCTTGGTGGACGATTCGGAGGTATAAGCAAACATCCTGCTTTGTATCCCTTTTAGCATGGGAGACATGGAGCGGGTAAACAGGTTTCTTCCTTCAATGGAAGCGTTGAACGCGACAAGGGTACTTCCCGAGTGGTTTCCTAAACCGTTTTTATCACTGCCGGCATCCAAGATGATTGTGTTTTTGCTACAGCCGGAAAAAAGAAGGATGGTTGTTAGATAGACTACGGTTTTAGCGGCTTTAAGTAACTGATTATTCATAACGAACTACTTTTTAGTTATACGTTTACTTAATACATTCGAGAGGGTTGTTTGGTTCAAAAAGTAGTTGTTAAGTAGCTGTTTTAACATCTTCTCCATATCTATCCGCACAAATTATCACTATCACCCGGAATATTGTTGGAACGATGTTCCGGATAGTAAAAAAACCTGCGCAGATTGTAAACACAATCTGCGCAGGTAATTGTAGCTATGTCTCTTATACCTCTTTCGGCAAGGTTTATTTTACTTCGGCTTATCTTAAGGCTTCTACTTCTTCTGTACGAATAGGTATTTTCTTTCCTAACAAACGGGCTCCGTTTTCAGTGATCAGGTAATCTTCTTCATTGCGGATACCACCGAAATCTTTATAAGTAAAGAGCTTTTCGTAATTGATAAATTCGGTGAACTTGTTCTGGCTTCTCCATAAATCCATCAATTCGGGGATAAAATAGATACCCGGTTCGATAGTTAATACAAAGCCAGTTTCCAGTTTGCGTCCCAGACGGAGAGATTTACGTCCAAACTGTGTGCTTTTCGGCTGTCCGTCGTAACCAACATACATTTCACCCAGGTTTTCCATATCGTGAACATCCAGGCCCATCATATGTCCGAGTCCGCAAGGCATGAACATAGCGTGTGCTCCCGCTTTTACAGCTTCCATCGGATCTCCTTTTACAAAGCCCAGGCCTTTTAGTCCTTCCATAATTACTTTGCAGGATAATTCATAAACATCAACGAACGGCACACCCGGACGAAGGGCTGCTACGGCAGCTTCGTGGCTGGCAACCTGAATATCATAAATTTCTTTCTGGCGGGGGGTAAATCTTGAATCGGCAGGAATGGTAGACGACATATCTCCCGCATATCCCATTTCCGTTTCAGCACCGGCGTCCAACAACAGCATATCGCCACTCTTAATCATATTACTATGATCATGATTATGTAATGTCTGGCCGTTGATGGTAGCAATGATAGGGAAGGACAGTTCGTAGTTGTTAGCAAAAGCCACTTCGGCAACGGCTGCGGCTACATCGCTTTCGCGAATACCCGGACGGACAGTGCGCATTGCAGCAAGGTGCATATCGGCGGTTACGATACAAGCTTTTTCGATTTCGGCGATTTCTTCTGTGCTTTTATAATTACGCTGGTTTACAACGCCCATAATGAATGGTACGGATGGTTTTTCCGTACCCGGAGCAATGCCCAGCCATGCAAGCAACTTGATCTGATGTTCTGCACGGTAGGTAGGCAAATAATGGATAGCTTGTCCCTTTTGCTGTGCATTTTTCAAATAAGTTTCAATTTCTTTGAAAGGACGGACTTCGGAAATACCAGCTGCTTCACTTTTTTCTTTCAAGGTAGGTTGTGTACCCATCCAAACGATAGCATCGATGGTCAGTTCATCTCCGAAAATAATTTCACGGTTGTTGTCTATATCAATGATTGCGGACAGTCCGGCATAGGGAAGTCCGAAAAAATACAAGAAAGTGGAATCCTGGCGGAAATGATATGTATTGTCTGCATAGTTCATACCCGATTCGTCATTACCCAGGAACAGAAGCAAACCGGAACCAATAGTTTGTTTCAATTTAGCCCTGCGGGCCATATAAGTCTCTTTTGCGAACATAATAATAGATTTTTGTTTAGTTATTGCCAAAGATAGAGATAAAAAATGAATGATGGAACAGAAGAATGAAAGATAGTCCTGTTGTCCGGTTTTATTATATTAAATTTTTGTATTGCAATTTATTCTTTTACATTTGTATGAGTTTTGATATGCTTTTAAAATCAAAGACTTTGCATATGCAAGTATTTTGTATTATTAATGTATTCGGGTAGATAAATAAGGGATAAATGGGACAAAATGAAACCACTTTTCATCAAAAAGATGACATTTCTTTTGATAAGGAAATGTCTGAATTAATATATGAACAGATTTTGTTTACAGAGGGTGCATATGCCCGCTTGCCAATGAGTGTAGAAATTTATGATGCCAAAGGAGTTTTACGCAGCATAAACGATCATGCTCTAAAGATGTATGGAGTTGATGGCCGAAGTACAGTGCTGAATATTGTCAATCTTTTTGATAGCCCTTATGTGGATGATAAACTTAAAGCTAAAATACAGAAAGGTGATGATATTACCCTGGAATTTGAATATGATTTTGACCGTATAAAAAATGACTCTTATTATGAAAGTAATAATAAGAATTCAATGATTTATGAAGTTAAAATTGTTACCATATGGAATAAAACCGGAAAGATTATCGGACATCTGTTGCTGTCTAATGATGTGACAGCCATTAGGGAAGCGGAATACCGTATAGAGGAAAGCAAGAAGAACCTGGAAATGGCTATGGATGCCGCCAATATGTCTTCATGGGTATATGACGTACATAAAAAGGTATTTAATCCTTTATATGGAGATCCTATAGTAAAAGGCTCTATGGCATTGGATGAATTGTTAAGCAGATTACATCCGCAGGATCATACCCCGTTAATGGAAATTTTTCTACAATTGATAAATAAGGAAATTCAATATGGACATATAACCTTACGGTGTTATAACGAACAAGAAGAGCAATATCATTATTATGAGAGCAGAATGCGCCTGTCTACCGAACATCTGGGTAAATTGCAGATCGTAGGAACCGAACTGGATGTGACGGAAAAAATACAAATGGCAAAAAAAACGCAGGAATTGGCAACCAAACGTGAACTGGCAATGAAGGTCAGTAATATTGTCCATTGGGATTTTGATGTACGGACACAACTGTTCGAGTCCTATAACGACCCTCTTAACGATTATCTTAGTGGCCGGTTGTTGACCGTTTCCGAATACATGGATGTTATATATCCTGAAGACCGTTCCTTTTTTAAAGAAGCGATACAAGCCATGCTGGTAGGCAAAGATGAAACAATTAATTTTACTTGCCGTATGCAGACTAAATATGATAAAACCTGGCAATATTGTGATTTCACCTGTGTCCCTTTTGAAAAAGACGAACACGGGCATATTATACGTTTTACAGGTTTCAGGCAGAATATCCCTAAACTACAGCAATTGAACCGTGAACTTAAAGAAAGGAATAATAAGATTGAACTTTCTTTTAAAACCGTCGGCATGTCCTATTGGGATTTTGATGTGAAGAACCAGCAATTCAAAGCATTCAATGATTCGGTAAATGATTTTGACCCGGAGAAAACAATTTATCCTCAAGACTATATGGACGCTGCTCATCCGGATGATATGGATACGATTCGGAAATGCTTTGAACATATGTTGCAAGGCATCGATAAGGATTTTAATTTTAAATACCGTTCGAAAACCAGATGGGATGAAGAGTGGCAGACTTTGCTGGTTACCGGGATTCAGGTAGAAAGCGATAAGGACGGACGTATTATCCGCTATACGGGAATTACGATTAATAATACAAAATGGGAAAAAGTTATTCAGGAATTGCAGGTACTAAAAGATAAAGCCGAACTTTCCGACCGGCTTAAATCGGCCTTCCTTGCCAATATGAGCCATGAGATACGTACCCCGTTGAATGCAATCGTAGGATTCTCCGAATTATTGGCAGAAAGTGACGACCAGGAGGAGCAGATCGAATACATGAATATTATCAAATCCAATAACGAGCTGTTGTTACGACTGATTAGTGATATCCTGGACCTTTCTAAAATCGAATCGGGCAGCCTTGAACGCCGGAGTGAGAAATTCAATCTTGACAAAGTGGCTAATGAGCTATATTTGACAATCCGGCCGAAAATCGTAAATGCAGACATCAAGTTTATACAGAACAGTCCGATAAAGGATTGCAGTGTCTTTCTGGACAGAAGCCGCCTGAAACAGGTATGGATGAACTTTCTTACCAATGCAGTAAAATATACCTCTTCCGGATATATAAAAATGGGATATCTTATCGAAGGAAGGGGGATCCGAATCTATGTGGAAGATTCCGGCATTGGCATTCCTAAAGAATTACATAGCAAAGTATTTGAGCGTTTCCAGAAATTCAATGATTTTGTGCAAGGTACCGGACTCGGATTAGCGATATCCAAGGCGATTGCCGAAGCTGCCGGTGGAAAAGTAGGGTTCTCTTCGGAGGCTGGCGTTGGTTCTACCTTCTGGGCCTGGTTCCCCTGTGATGTCGATTTATAACTGATTTATTTTAAAAATATTTTTGCAAATACGGTAAGCCTTCAGCTAAAAAACGGCCGAAGGATTACTTCTATGGCATTATAGCGCATATTGACCGTATCTTATTCCGATTGATTCGTTGTTGTTAATTCATTCCATATTTCCTTTATATTTTTTTCTCCGTCAAAGTAGTCTAATTGATCACTTCTTCCGAACGTTTCTCCACCGGGAACAAGAAGTATTTTATCTGAATCGGGATATTCGCATACGTCATGCCCTGCATAGGTACGTATGTCCAAATAAATACATGGCTCTGACGTATGGTTATATAATTGGTGCGCTCCGGTTTCTCCCTTTTCAAAGAATATAATCTCTCCACGATTGACTATCTCCAATCCTTTAGGAGTTCTAAGTGTTGCAGTACCGGAGATAATCATAAACAACTCTTCCGCAAATCGATGGAAATGGTAGGCTGCACAATATTGTCCGGGATTGAGTTTCCGTACATCAAAATTCAAGTATTCGGGATTTATCCCCTTTTTTATCCGGGAAATATCAGTAAACAGTTTAAAATTATCTATTCTGTTCGCATTTTCGTGGAACTCTCTTTCCTCCGGTTTAAAAATTGTCGCCATATGTTTAATTGAGATTTGTTAATATGTATCTTTCCAAATGTCTTTTATTCGTTTGAACAAAGGTAGCAAAAATGACCTGTCCGTAATGATTCATAGTTATGGTTTTCTAAAATCATAACTATGAATTGGAAAAATCATAACTATGAACTGAAAAAAAGAAAGAATACCCCTTCAGGCAGGGAGGTTATGCTTTCAAACGCATTACGAAAGTGCTGCCTTTGCCCAATTCACTTTCTACGGTCAGTGTGCCGCTGTGTGCTTCTACGAAATCACGTGAAATGGAAAGGCCTAAACCGCTTCCCTGCACTTTTGTTCCCGGAACACGGAAATAATGGTCGAAGATGCTTTTGTGATAGCGGGGGTCGATACCTTTTCCGAAATCCTGCACATATAAATCGATATATCCGTTGTCGGTTTGACGGGCACCGATAACGACATGCCCGTTTTCCGGCGAGTAGCGGATTGCATTTGACAGCAGATTTGTCAGTACCCAGGCAATCTTCTCACTGTCTACAAACAACTTCCCAATCTTATCTTCGGGATAATCCACTTCGATTTGGATATTGAATTTCTCGGCTTGTACACGGTTCGCCTTGATGGCATATTCTATCAGTTCGATCGGTTTCGTGATTTTGGGTTTCAGTTGGAGTTTACCGGATTCAACCTGTGTCATGTTCAGCAACTCCCCGGTGATGCTCAACAGGCGTTCGCTATTGTCCTTTATGCTGTTTGCCAGGTCTTCCTGTTCGGGATTCAGACCGCCGATACGTTTGTCTTCCAATAATTGCAGACTCATCATAATCGCGGAAATCGGAGTTTTCAGTTCATGCGAGATGGTGGAGATAAATGTCGTTTTTGCCGAATCCAGTTCTTTGAACTCGGTAATATTCCTAAGCATGATAACATACCCTTTTTTCTTCATAGAGGCTCCGTCGGTTGCCGGTTGGGTAATCGTCATGTATTTAGCCTGGAAAAAGCTCTCTTTGTTGTCTGCGTAGATTTTAAGCGGTTCCTTCTTTTCCTGCGGTTTGTCTTCAACCAGTTCGCGAACCAGGCGGCGGAGCAGATCATTCCGGAGGGATATCTCCTGAGCCGATTTTTTAATGGCGTCTTCCCTTTTCAGGTTCAGCACATTCAATGCTTCGTCGTTGATGAAAAGTATTTCCATCTCGTTGTTTAATCCGATGATAGGTTCGCTGAGGCTGTTGATGATAGCCTCCATGTATTTTTTGCTTGCCATCATTTCCGCCAGCGTACTGGCATGGTAGTCCGCCAGGCGTTTTGCCATGCGGTTAAAGTTTTTGGAAACTTCGGCAAACTCCTGATTCGAGCCCAAATCCAGCCGTTTTTCGTAATTATGGTTGGCTATCTCCTGGATGCCGTTTGTTATTTCTTTTATCGGGTTGTTGATAGAAGCGGGGAGACGCAACAACATCCCGATGCCGATCAAGATACAAATTACTCCCACGCAGGAAATCCATACCAATGCCCGTTGCAGTCCCGGACCGGCTGCCGGGCTGTCCGGTTCGGTAGCCGTTAGAATCTGTAAATTTACTACAGCCAGTACGACTAATAAGACAATCATCGATACCAGTATGCCGATACCTAATGTCAGTTTCGTTTTTATATTCATAATACCGTCACTTTTTATGCAAGTATAATTAAATCAATATTCATTTGTGCCAAAGCAGACAGGAATTTTCTGTATTTCGTGATATTTAGCAGCATAAGGGGCATTCTGAATGCCGGCTGTCCCATACAGATGGTTGTTATTTGCCTTTCGCGGCAGACTTCGATAATCGTGCCCAGAATGTCGGATGAGGCCACTTGTATCACTTCGCCTCCCAGTTCGGTGACTAATTTGAAATGGTTCAGCAGGTGCCGTTGCGAAGCAAGGTCGATGCGGTCCGCGCTTTCGCGGTCGGTTTGTACATACAGGGCGCAAAACTGGGTATTGTAGCGGGCGGCAAGACGGGCAGCCTTGCGGATGATATGCCTTGGCGTCCTTTCATTGCTGCTGATACAGGCAAGGAATTTCTCGTGGCGTATCCCTTTATCGCCCGTGACGACTTCATTCTCCACTTTCTTTTCTACCCGGAAAGCCACTTCTTTCAGCGCCAATTCGCGCAACTGGAGGATATTGTCCGTTTTGAAGAAGTTGTTCAAAGCCAGCTCTATCTTTTCCGGGCGGTAAATTTTTCCGGCTTTCAGGCGGGTAATCAGTTCTTCGGCAGTCAGGTCGATATTCACAACCTCGTCTGCCTCCTGTAGCAAACTGTCGGGGATGCGTTCCTTGACTTCTATTCCAGCGATATCTTTCACCTCTTCGTTCAGGCTTTCGATATGTTGGATATTCACTGCCGAGATTACATTTATGCCCGCATCCAACAGTTCCAGTACATCCTGCCAGCGTTTTTCGTTCCGGCTTCCTTCAATATTGCTGTGTGCCAGTTCGTCTACAATCACTAATTCCGGATGCATCCGGAGGATGGCGTCTACATCCATCTCTTCAACTTCTTTCCCTTTGTAAAATATATTTTTCCGGGGGATAACAGGCAAGCCTTGCAGCAGTGCTTCCGTCCCTGCACGCCCATGTGTTTCGATATAACCGATTTGGACATCCACACCGTTTTCCAGCATTTCGTGCGCCTCCTGCAACATGCGGTAACTTTTCCCTACACCGGCTATCATGCCGATGTAGATTTTGAATTTACCCCGTCTGGAGCGTTTTATCAAATCAAGAAAATGCTGTACGTTATCTTTTTGTTTCATGTGTTTGTATAATGCGTCGGTAAATATATATTTATTATTTGAATTGAAGCTGTTTGTCTTCCTCGGCGAATAAAATAGCTGTGTTTACTAATGCCAGATGTGAATATGCCTGGGGAAAATTGCCCAGTTGTTCTTTCGTATCGAAATCGATATCCTCGCTGAACAATCCTAAGTGGTTGGAGTATTTCAACACTTCGTCGAACAGGCAACGGGCTTCATCCTGTTCCCCGATGACATACAAGGCACGGATAAGCCAGAATGTACAAATGGTGAAAGCGGAGGAAGGCAGGCCGAAATCGTCTTCACTGTTGTACCGGTACATCAGTCCTTTGTGGAGCAGCGCCTTTTTTACCGCCTGTACGGTTTTATGGTAACGGATATCATCTGCATCGATAAAACCGTAGGGTTCCATTAATAGCAACGAAGAGTCCAGGTTGAGATTGCCGTATGCTTGCGAAAAACTTTGGATTTCATCTTTCCAGCCGTTTTTTATAATATCCCTTTTAATCCGGTCCGCTTCTTCCCGCCAGCTTTCGTGGTAATTGAATTTATTGAGAAGGGTTGCAATACGCGCTCCGCGGTCCATGGCTACCCAGCACATCACTTTGGAAGAAACGAAATGCTGTCCTTCTCCACGAATTTCCCAAATGCCTTTGTCCGGTTTCCGCCAGTTTTCCCTGACAATGAAGATGATGCTTTTGACCATCTCCCACATATCTTCTATTTCGTTTAGCGTACCGGGCATCAGGCGGTAATACTGGTAGATCAAGTCCATCAGGTAGCCGAACGAATCGTTCTGCCGCTGGTGATAGGCATCGTTGCCGATGCGGACAGGTTGGGTATTCTTGTAGCCGGATAAATGTTCCAGCACAACTTCTGTCAGTTGGTGTTCGCCATGAATGCCATACATTATCTGGTAGTCATGCTTGGATACGAAGCTCGATTGGATGAACTTCATAAACCGTCGTGCCGCACCATCGTGTCCAACCCGGAAAAGGGTTTCGATGGACATGGAAGCATCTCGCAGCCAGCAAAAACGGTAATCCCAGTTTCGTATGTCTCCGATGGTTTCGGGCAGGCTGGTTGTAAGTGCCGCCAATACAGCCCCGTTCCGGTATGACATCAGTTTTAAAACCAAAAGGCTGCGTTCGATAATGTCGTTGTATAACGTATATTTTTTGGTGCTGTCCGTCCAGTTAAGCCAATACACCAATGTGCGGCAGTATTCCAGCTTTTCCCGTTCTATGTCTATAGGTATCACTTTCTCATTGAATGAGAGCAGGAAAAATTCATCCTTTTCGAGAACGATTTCTTCTTTCTCGACGATCTTTTGCAAAGGCAGGGACGCATAGAGGTATTGGCGGTCTTTATTGTTGGACGATGAATAGGTTTCAATATACTGTGGGGTAATGTTATAGATTGTTTTTCCCCGTGCATAATCGGGAGCCGGGTTGTAATTGACTTTTATCCGGGGCTTCCCTTTTATCCAATTGATGTAACGGTAGATTTCTGCCGGGCAGTATAAATCATTGTTTCCGTTCAGGGAATAGTAGGGCATAAAATCCATGATGGCAAATGTACCCTCATCGGAAATGAAGCGGGTGGAAAGGATATTGGTATGAGGAATATAGGATTGTGTTATCCGGTAGTTGCCTGCTACTTCAAAGCCGAAGCTACCGCCTTTTTCCGTATCGAGTAAAGCGGCAAAAACGGAAGAAGAATCGAATTCTGGAAAACATAACCAGTCGATACTTCCCCGTTCCGAAATCAGGGCGGCCGTACTGCAATTGCCAATTACTCCATAGTTTAAGTTGCTCATAAATAGTTGTTTTTAATTATTTCCTTAATAAATTCTTTAAGTATGAAAATGTAGCTGCGAGTTGCTCTTTCAGATTGTCTTTTCCTGTACTTATATCTTTCCCGCTATCTGTTAGCTGTTGAAGGAACGGAAGAGTATCTTTCTGGAAAGGCAGGTTATACCGTGCATTTTCGGATACGGTTCCAACTTTTATTGTTATTGCAGATGCCGGGAGCGCGCGGAACATATCATCATCTGTCGTATCGTCGCCTATTGCCAGAATAAAATCGTAGCTGGTATTGGCAAGCAGGCGGTTTACTTCCGAACCTTTGGTATAGTCCGGCGATTTGATTTCTATCACCTTGTTTCCCTGCAAAATCTGCAAATTATGTTTCAGGCAAATGGAAATCAACGCATTTACCAGTTGTCGGGCGCGCAATTCCCCCAGCCATGCATCGGCTTCCCTGTAGTGGAAGACAAGTGCTGTTTCTTTTATTTCAAGATGGGAGTGGGGTGTCTTGTTTACGAATAGTTGCATGATGGACAGTATTCCGGGGCTCCAATCCGTTTTGTGGATGTTTTTATGCCAGATGCCGTATTCTTTATAAAAAGCACCGTGTTCGGCGGCAAAAGACACAGGCAGCTTGCCCAGCCACTTTTCCAAAGTGGAATGGTCGCGTCCGCTGTTTATTACTACATGGTTTTGCGGAATTGAAGCCAGATTTTGTAATATGTCCTGTAGTTCGGATGTTGGGGCAGCCTGTTCGGGGCGGTCGTTGAAAGCCACTAAAGTGCCATCGTAGTCCAGTAGAATCAGACGCTTTTTTGCTTTGGAATAAAGGCTTTTTATTTCTTGCAGGATTGCTTTCGATATTTTCTTCTGTGAAAGTTCACGGTTTTTGTATGCTATCTCTTTCCATTCGTTTATGAAGTCTGACGCCCATTTATTCACGGTTTGTGTGGAAATGATGGCTTGCATGCGCCGGATACGTTCTTGCTGTTCGTCGAACGGCATTTCCAATGCCCGGCAAATAGCCTGTTCTATTTGGTCGGTGTCGTTAGGGTTGATTAGCAGGGCATCCGTTAATTCTACGGCTGCTCCCGCCATTTCGCTCAATATAAGTACGCCCGGGTTGTCTTGTTTGGTTGCCACATATTCTTTGGCTACGAGATTCATCCCGTCGCGAAGTGGGGTTACGAGCGCTATGTCTGCCACATAATACATGGCAGCTAATTGTTCGAAGGAAAAACTGTGGTAAAAATAGCAGACCGGAGTCCAGTTTATCGTGGAATAACGTCCGTTGATGGCTCCGATTTCTTCATCTATTTTGGTTTTAAGTCCGGCATAACTGTCTACATGGTCGCGGGAAGGGACAATCACCATGGCAAGGGTCACTTTTCCGTGGTATTCCGGATGATGTTTAAGGAAGGAGGCGAATCCGGACAAACGGTGTAAAATACCTTTGCTATAGTCCAGCCGGTCGACGGAGAGAATCATCTTATGTTTGCCGAATAGAATACGGGTCCGTTCTATCTCTTTGGCTACTTCGTTTCGGTAAGATACATGATGGTAGAGTTCGTAATTGATGCCCATAGGCAAGGTGTCTACTCTTACGATACGGTTTTCCGTCAGCACTTCATCCAGGTTAAAATTCAGATGCAGTACACGTTCCGCCGTATTGATAAAGTGGCGCATATAATCGTGGGTATGGAAAGCTATGAAATCGGCTCCCATTAAGCCTTTCAGTATTTCGGCCCGTTCGGGAAGTATGCGAAACAGTTCATAGGACGGAAACGGGATATGATGAAAATAGCCGATGTGCAACCCGGGATGCTCACGGCGGAGCATTTCGGGAAGCAACATCAACTGATAGTCTTGTACCCAGACCCAATCGTCGTCCGATACCAGTTGGCAAATCTCCTGGCAAAATAAAGCATTGACTTCTTGGTAAGCGGCCCGGAAATCTTTTTTATACAGGGTATAGGCAAAGAAATAGTGGCAAAGCGGCCATATCGTACTGTTGCTATAGCCCTCGTAATAATTCTTGTATTGTTCGTCGGACAGGAAGACAGGGTGGAAGTTCATCCCTTCCAACTGCCTGCTTATTTCCTGCTTGTCTTCGTCTTTGTCCACACAAAGTCCGGGCCATCCGATCCAATGCTTTTCACAATCGGTCTGTAGTGAGTTTAATCCGGTAGTCAATCCTCCTTCACTGCGTGAAAAAAGGAAAGACTTACCCTGTGGAGTGGCTTTTACCGGTAACCGGTTTGATATGATATAGAGTTTCATGTATGAACAGATATGTTTCTCCGCTTGTCAGCTTTGGAAGCCTAAGCTAAAGCCCGCCACCAGATAGGTTTTATCAAATACCGGAGCGACAATGGCTTGTATAAACAGGGGGATGGAGAAACGGTTGGTAATACGGATGTCTTTACTTGCCTTCAGGGCGATGTCGGTAAAGGCGGCTTTATTTGCATAGTACATGCCTTTCCATGGGGTGAAACCGATGGAAGGTGTCAATGTAATGTCTGCCGGACAAGCAAAATTGTAAGAAGCGCTTATATAGGTGGAAAAAGCGCGGTTCCCTTCATCGTTCGCATCTCCTCCGGCAAACATGGTAGCCCAACCGAGTGTCAAAGGAAACTTGTCGCCGAAATAATAGGACAAAGCGCCTTCGAAATGGTGGTCGTTTTTATAATCTCCATACGGATTGGAGATGCCGTTCCACCAATAATCGGTAACGGTAATACTGAAATTCCGGTATGTATAGTTCAGGTTGATATCAAATTCCTGCGCTCCGTCTATTTTAGTCAGGCTCTGGCTGCCCCAGGCGCCCAGGGAGAATCCCCCGTACGACAGTCCTAACGTGGGTTGTACGGAGAAGCCGGAATTTTGGGAGGCTCCACGCCAGATATAGTCGCTTACGAAATCAACTTTTCCTGTTACACCGAATTTTTGTGCATGAATCATTCCCGGCAACATAAGCGGTAGCATAAAGAGTAAGAACACTCTTGTCCATTTACTTTTCATATTGTATTGTTTTTATTTGAGTTGTTTGATAATTACTTTGTTTCTTCCAATGCGATATTCAGTTTCAGTACATTTACTTTTTCCGTACCTAATATTCCTAAAAACGGTTTCTCGATTGTTTTGTCTACGATAGCCTTTACTGCTTTTTCACTCATGTTCCTGGCTGTTGCAATACGCTTAACCTGTACATAAGCGCTGGCAGGCGTGATGTCGGGGTCCAACCCTGAACCGCTGGCTGTCACCATTTCTGCGGGAACCTCATTTTTACTTAAGTAAGGGTGATGAAGCAGGAATGTATCGATACGGGCGGCTACTTCGGCAAGATATTCTTCATTCGTCGGTCCTTTGTTGCTACCGGCGGAACTGGTTGCATCATAACCGTCGCCGGCACAAGAGGGGCGTCCCCAGAAATAAATATCTTGGGTAAAAGATTGTCCAACATTGGCTGCACCGACTACTTTGCCGTTCAACAGGGCGACTTCCGCATTGCCGGCATTAGGACCGGCAAACTGGGCGAATATCCAAAGTACCAAAATATAGAAGAGGGAAAAGAAACCACAGAATACGATTGTGAGTCTGAATGATTTTATAAAATTTTTCATCTTTGCTACTGATTAAAAGAATAAACCTACTACTAAATCAATTAATTTAATCCCTGCGAACGGGGCTATCACTCCGCCTAAACCATAAATCAATAAGTTACGGCGAAGCAGGGCTGATGCGCCGATGGGCTTGTACTGGACTCCTTTCAGAGCCAATGGGATAAGGATCGGGATAATGATGGCATTGAATATCACGGCCGACAGTATGGCGCTTTCCGGACTGTGAAGTCCCATAATATTCAGGGCGGCAAGTTCCGGAATGGAAAGCATGAATAAAGCCGGTACGATCGCGAAATATTTAGCTACGTCATTTGCAATGGAAAAGGTAGTCAGCGTACCGCGTGTCATCAACAACTGCTTACCGATTTCCACGATTTCAATCAGTTTGGTCGGGTCGTTGTCGAGGTCAACCATATTACCGGCTTCTTTGGCTGCCTGTGTACCGCTGTTCATGGCTACACCGACATTTGCCTGGGCGAGGGCAGGGGCGTCATTGGTTCCGTCGCCCATCATGGCAACCAGTTTTCCGGAGGCTTGCTCTTTCCTGATATATTCCATTTTATCTTCCGGTTTGGCTTCGGCTATAAAATCGTCGACACCGGCTTTCTCAGCGATATATTTTGCGGTCAACGGGTTATCTCCGGTTACCATCACTGTTTTTACCCCCATTTTACGCAGGCGTTCGAAACGTTCCTGGATACCCGGTTTGATGATGTCTTGCAGTTCGATCACTCCGGCGATTTCTTTATCGATACTAACGACCAGAGGAGTTCCTCCGTTGCCGGTAATTGCACGGATGATGTCTTCCGTTTCTTTCGGGAATGGTTTTCCGGCAGCTTGCGAAATCTTCCGGATAGCATCGAATGCACCTTTGCGTATTTCCGTTCCGTCCTTTAAGTTGATACCGGAGCATTTGGTCTCGGCTGAAAACTTAATCATATGAGCCCCTTCCGTGTTCAAATGGCGCATACGTATACCGGATTCCCGTCCCAATTCGATAATCGATTTTCCTTCGGGAGTATCATCGGAGACGGAGGAGAGGAGGCAGGCTTCAATAAAAGCATGTTCATCTACTCCCTGGGCCGGGTAAAACTTGGTCGCTTTCCGGTTACCGATAGTAATCGTACCGGTTTTGTCCAGCAAAAGGGTATCGATGTCGCCGGCAGTTTCGACCGCCTTACCCGATTTTGTTATTACATTGGCACGCAATGCACGGTCCATTCCGGCAATACCGATAGCCGAAAGCAGGCCGCCGATCGTCGTAGGTATCAGGCATACGAACAAGGAAAGAAACGAAGCGATTGTGATAACTGTTCCGGTATAATCGGCAAAAGGTTTCAGGGTGATACAAACAATTACGAAAACCAGTGTGAATGCTGCCAACAGAATCGTTAATGCGATTTCATTCGGGGTTTTCTGCCGGGAAGCGCCTTCTACCAATGCAATCATTTTATCGAGGAAACTCTCTCCCTGTTGGGTGGTGACCAGTACTTTAATCTTGTCGGACAGTATCTTGGTACCTCCGGTTACAGAACTTTTGTCTCCACCGGCTTCGCGGATGACGGGAGCGGACTCGCCGGTGATGGCGCTTTCGTCGATGGAGGCCAGGCCTTCTATGATTTCTCCGTCGGCAGGTATTACGTCTCCGGCTTCACAAATAAAGAGGTCTCCTTTCTTCAATTGGGAACTGCTGATGTTTTTTATCGTTCCGTTCACAACCAGTTTGGCTGGCGTTTCTTCGCGGGTTTTTCTCAAGCTGTCTGCCTGCGCCTTGCCCCGTGCTTCTGCTATTGCCTCTGCAAAGTTGGCAAACAACAGGGTGATGAACAGGATGACAAATACCCATACATTGTAAACGAATGAACCTTGTGTAGTATTGAAGAGCGAATAAATCGTTACCAATAACATAATAACGGTACAAACCTCAACCGTGAACATGATCGGGTTCTTTATCATTACCCGCGGGTCCAGTTTTACGAATGATTGTTTGATACTTTCTATCACTTGCTCCTTTTGAAATAAAGAAGCGGGTTTATTATCTTTCATACTGCTGAATAATTTGCTTATATTCTTTTATTCTTGATTTATATGTACTTATAATGATAAGTGTTCGGCAATTGTGCTTAGCGCATGTACCGGGAAGAAAGATAATGCTGCAACGATAAAGATAACGACGAACGTCATGATACCGAAGGTGGCAGTATCGGTCTTCAATGTACCGGCACTTTCCGGGATGAATTTCTTATTGGCCAGCAATCCGGCGATGGCAACCTGTCCGACAATCGGAATGAAACGTCCGAATATCAGTACAAGACCACAGGAGTAGTTCCAGAACCAGGTGTTATCGCCCAATCCTTCAAAACCGGAACCGTTGTTGGCTGCGCAGGAAGTATATTCATAAAGCATTTCACTCAGCCCGTGAAAACCGGGGTTATTCAACCAGCCGCCTTCGTTGGCTACGAAACCGGGAGCATGGACGAACAGATAGGCTGCCAAGGCTGTGCCTACCAGAATGATAAAAGGATGGAGCAATGCAACGATAGAAGCAATCTTCATTTCCCGCGCTTCCACTTTTTTTCCTAAAAATTCCGGTGTACGTCCAACCATCAAACCGCTGATAAATACAGCGATAATAATAAAGGTAAAGTAATTCATCCATCCTACGCCTACACCTCCGAACCAGGTGTTGATTTGCATGTTCAGCATTTCGATCATTCCGGATAACGGCATGGTAGAGTCGTGCATACCATTCACCGAACCATTGGATGTAACGGTGGTGGTGACACTCCATAAGGCTGTTGCAGCCGAGCCCAACCGGACTTCTTTTCCTTCCATCGCCCCGCCATCCTGGGCGATGCCTAAAGCATCGATGCGCGGATTTCCTCCCATTTCCTGGTTGACATTGATGATTACCCCTATCAGGTAAGCAGCCAGCATGACGGCGTAAATGCTGTAACCTAATTTTTTACGTTTGATATAGAATCCCAATGCAAAGACCATTGCCATAGGAAGAATCAGGATAGACCAGCATTCTACCATATTGGCAAGGTAAGTCGGGTTTTCCAACGGATGGGATGAGTTAACACCGAAGTAACCGCCTCCGTTTGTTCCTAACTGCTTAATCGGCACGATGGCGGCCGTTGGGCCTTGCGATACATATTGTTTGGCGCCTTCCATCGTAGTCACTTCCATTTTACCGTCGAATCCCATAGGCGTGCCTTGAAGGATCAGGATAAAACCAACGATTAAAGAAAGCGGTAATAAGATACGCGTACAGCTCAGGACCAGGAAGTTCCAGAAGTTACCAATCGTTTGGGTCGTTTTGGCGGCAAGGGCTTTCATGATACCCGCCATGGCAGCCATACCTGTTGCCGCTGTGATGAACTGGAACAGCATGATGACGAACAACTGGGTGAAATAGGTCAGGCCGCTTTCCCCGCTATAGTGCTGTAAGTTACAGTTAACCATGAAGCTGATGCAGGTATTGAATGCCTGATGGGCCGTTTGTCCCCCGTTGCCATCCGGGTTAAGCGGTAAAATACCTTGCGTTACCAATAATACCATACCCCAGAAGAACCAGAAGAGGTTGACAACGAGCAAGGCTCTCAGGTATTGTTTCCAGTTCATCTCTTCGGTAGGGTCGATGCCACTTAATTTGAACATAACCTTTTCGACCGGCTTCATAAAATCCAGCCACGTCTTTTCCCCTTTATAAACTCTTGCGATATATCTCCCCAGCGGATAACTGAGGGTTACCATCAGGACAATTTGTGCTATAACACCTAAAATTTCTGTATTCATAACTTTTCTGTTTTTTAGAATTTATCGGGTTTGATAAGCACATACATTAAATAAATGAACATAATGACACCTACTACAAATAATGCTGTGTACATAATTGACTCTCCTTTTACTTTTAGATTTTCTCGAACCAGTCTATACATTTAAAAAATAACCAGAAGCAGGCTGCGCCGCTCAGGATACAAATCAGAAAACCGAATGAAAATAAGTCCATAATTACTTTTTTTTGATTAATACTCTTGTTAGTTGCACTGTTATATGCCAAATGCGTGCCATAAGAGGATTTGTTTATGTAATATTCTGGATTATAAGGAGATACGCGGAAAAGGTAGGGGCGTGACAAAGTATGTACCTTTTCAAAATGAAAAGGTACGGGTTTCAAAATGGAAAGGCGGCAGTGGATTAAATACCGTATTCTTCTATTTTACGGTAGAGCGTGGTAAGTCCGATTTTCAATAAACGGGATGCCTCTGTCTTATTACCCTTTGTATATTGGAGGACTTTGGTGATATGGTGTTTTTCCATAGCGGCAAGTTCGAACTCGGAATAGTTTTTACAGGAGGCCTGCTCTATGGCTTGGTTTTGCATATCGATAGGGAGGTCTTGGCGGGTCAGTTGCCGGTCGCAAATAATCAGGCTACGCTCTATTACATTACGCAGTTCGCGGATATTGCCTTTCCAGTCGGCAGCTTTTAAGGCCTCTAAAAAGTCGGGAGCCATGCCTTCTACCTGTTTCCCTAACTTGATGGAAAATTGCCGGATAAAAGAGTTTGCCAGCAATTCGATATCTTCTTTCCGTTCCCGCAGAGGGGGGATATGTATCTGGAAGACTGAAAGGCGGTAGTATAAATCTTCGCGGAAGTTTCCGGCTTCGATTTCTTTTTTCAAATCCCGGTTGGTGGCGGATATGACGCGCACATTTACTTTGGTAGGCTTGGTATCGCCGATTTTTATATATTCTCCGGCTTCGAGTACACGCAGTAACTTGGCTTGCAATTCAAATGCCATTTCTCCGATTTCATCTAAGAAGATGGTTCCGTTGTCGGCTACCTCAAACAATCCTTTCTTATCTTTGGTTGCACCGGTGAACGAGCCTGCTTTATGTCCGAACAGTTCGCTTTCCAGCAAATCTTTGCTGAAAGCGGAGCAGTTTACGGCAACAAAAGCCTGGCTTTTTCGCTTACTGGCTTGATGAATGGCTTGTGCGAAAACCTCTTTGCCTGTTCCGGTTTCTCCGGTCAGTAAGACGGTCACATCTGTGACTGCCACTTTTTGAGCCAGTGAAATGACTTGCTGTATGCCTGCCGATTTTCCTTTTATCATCTCAAAGGAATAGGCTTGGGGGGAATCATCCTTTTTTGTTTTCTCCTTGATATTCATCCGGGCTTTTTCCATGGCGCGGCTGAGGAGCGGTATAATTTTATTATTGTCGTCTCCTTTGGTTATATAGTCGAAAGCCCCGTTCTTAATCGCCTGGACACCATCCGGTATATTTCCGTGTGCTGTCAGTAAAATGACTTCTACCTCCGGATATGATTGTTTGATGGTGGTAACTAAATTTACCCCGTTTCCGTCGGGAAGAAACACATCACACAACACAACCTGGAGGGGGTGTTCCTTTAACTGTTTCAGGGCAGACTGGCAGTTTGCCGCCTGGAAAACTTCATAACCTTCCAATTCAATGATACGCGAAAGCAATTTGCGTATTTGGGGCTCATCATCTACAATCAATATACTGTCCATATTCGCTTACTATAGAAATATCATAATGGGAGATTCATTCGGCTGCAAAAATAGTATATATTTATCAAGGACCTCCTATCTTTTTTCATCAAACGCTCATTTCCATAAAATTTTGAATTTCGAGTAGTTGTATTTCCTTTTATATTTCCTTTTCCTTTTGTAGGGGTTTTTGCAACATTAACCGGGGTTATTACTGCATAACCCCTAGTTAATGCAACATAACCCCCAGTTAATGTTACATAACCCCTAGTTTTGTTGCATTAATTCCATGATCAGCATCGACTCCCTCTCTTTCCGGATAGGGTGTCTTTCAATTTAAGTTTATGAGCAATCTCTAATCCTTATTATAGCTGTACGGTAATACATTTCATAGTTACGAATCATGTAACAGATCATTGTGTAATAGACTGCGAAGGATTGTTTTTTATAGAATAGAGGAAAAAACAAACAGATTCCTTTGTGGGTGATTAGACAAAACCGTATTTTTAGAAGCATAATACTGATATTGATGGATTATCAGAATGTATATGATAAAAATCAAGATACAATATCATGTCTGACTTAATAAAAAATATGAGAACAACAAAAATGTACGTTTATATAACAGACTCTTACGATGTGCAATAAGAAGTAAGTTGGATGATATTTTAGAAGAAGAGATTTAATAAGATACTTAGAGAAAATAACAGCGAAGCATTAAATGACCGCTGTTAGCATAACGTTAGCAACTTGGAAATAAAAAAGAAAAAAATGAATAATAATTCAATTCAAACCAATCAAATATGTCCTGTTTGCCATAGCTTTATGATTGAAGCTCCCAATGGCGTTTGCTCTGTTTGCCATGGTAAACACAAAAAGATGTATGAGCATAGTAGTTTTATGAGCAATGAATGGACTAAAATTTCTCAAAATGGATTAAGTGCAGTAGAAGTTCTAATTGATATATTGGATAATATTGATGCAGATACAGGTACGGATGCAGATATAATTTGGCATAGACGTAGAGTATATTTCATGAAAGATATGGTAGAGCAACTTGGTTTAAGCTATTTTGCGCCTGCAACGTCTCAACAAATATTTGATTTTACTCAATCTGCAATAGATTTTTGGAATGATAAAATCTCTCATAGAGAGGCAAAAGATAAATATGATAGCATGACAAGAATCCTTCAAAAGAAAGATATTACACAATGGGATTCCAAAAGTTTTCTTCTTTGGATGATTCAAGAAAGGGAAGATTTTGATTGGATTTGGGATCAATGGTTTGAATGTTTACATAATTGCATACCAGAACGATGTAATGACAATATTTGGATCAGTCTTTTAGCCCAACATTTTTCAGAAGAAATAAATGCTTGGGTTAATGATGACAATTAAAGTTGCTAACAAACAGCACACCGCCTAAAGCGGCACGCTGCCAACCATTATCAATCATAAAAAGAAAATATATGAATATATCAGAATTTAGACAACGATATATAGATGCAATGAAAATGTCAGAAAGGGTGAAAATTGCAGAATTGTTCCGACTGGCGGATGATTTGGAAGCTACCAATAAGACGGAAGAGAATTATCGAATTTTGAGCGATATATTCAGTTATTTGTGCTATTACACGAAAGCTTATAATTATCTGTTAGCCGTTGCCAATAACCATAATACTAAGGATGCCAAAAAACTGTATCATCTCAAAGAAAACTCGGAAACAGATGGGAATAAATATGGCTTAAAGCGTCCTCGAAAGGTGAAAGACAGTGCTATCAAAATGCCGAACTTCAAGTATTGTTCCAAACCATTGGAAGCTGGATTATTTGAACTGGTTGATTCGCCACAGATATGCGACTGCTGCGGGAAAGGAACATCTATAATATATTCCGGTTCTTTTTACAGCGTTGAAGATATAAATGTTCTTTGTCCGAAATGTATTGCTTCGGGTAAAGCATCAAAAAAATTTAATGGCGAATTTGTAGATTATGCAACTCTTTCCTCTGCAATTTCAGAAGAATACAAAAAAGAACTATGCTACCGAACACCATCCTACAATGGATGGCAACAAGAATATTGGGTAGACCATTGCGAGGACTTTTGCGAATTTATTGCTTATGTTGGTTGGAAAGAGATTATAGAAATGGGATTGGAAAACTCTGTTGAGTTCTCTCCTAAAGCTGAAGGTTATTCTGAACATAAAGAATATATCGTCAATGGTGGTTCATGCCAAGGCTATTTATTTCGTTGTCTAAATTGCAAAAAATATATCCTATATGTGGATTGTGATTAAAGAGATTGATAACATGCACCTCAATCATCCAAACGATGATTAGCTGCACCCCATTATCGGTCAAACAATAAAAACAGAAAGGTATGAAACTAAGAGAAGAGATAGAACCAAAGATTGCTCAAGCGGAACAAATATTTCCACAAGTCTTGAATTTGATTCACGAATATGATAACGCTTGTGATAATGAAGATGATGATAAGTGCGAAGAGGTTGCCCGGCAACTATCCGAATTGACTGGCAAAGAGATTACAGAGGACGATTTGTTTGAACATTGGGAGGTCGATAGTGACTACCAGATAGCCTTTGGCTTCTCGCTTGCCGAAGCACCTATACTTTCTTCTCCCTTATCTGAAGAAGAACTATTGGAGATTTTGCGGAGAATGAAAGTGCCTGAACATGAGACCTATTCCGAAATAGATGGAAATGCGCCATATGCAAATGAAGACCTTTGGTATTCTTTGAATGACTATTACTTCTCTTTATTAAAAAAGAATCTGAAACTGCACAAGAAGTTCAATTTGGCAAACTTGTTCCATAGCCATTTAATAGATGGCAAATATATAGAATATACACCAAATGAAGTACTTGAAAAAATTTTGAATGTAATGAAAAAATAGACCGATAACAAACAGCGTACCGCTTAAAACGGCACGCTACCGGACATTACCAATAAACAAATAATTGAAATGTTAGATTTTAGCAATACAATGAATAATCATCACTTCGCTTTGAATGATGTTGAATTGAGAATATTACAACCTGTCTTTTTGGAGTTTCATGCAAAGACAGGATTGAGTATTGATGAATATGGAGATACAAGATTGATACCTCAAAATCTTGAATTACTTATTAATTTGGCAAATGATTATATAAAGACGTTAGATAAACAATCAATGAAAATTGTAATAGAGTTTATTAAGAATTTGCGTCCTATGATAATAGATAAAAACACAATTTGGGTAAGTGGAGATTGAAATATTGGTAACAAGAGAATGAACTGCCTTAACGGTCAGTTATTCACAAACCATTAGCAACCTAAATAACAAAAATATATGATGAACGAAAGGTTAAAAGCTGAATTTGAAGCATATAAAAACGACTTTGAACTTATAAGGCAACAAATTGAAAAAGAGGTCGTAAGAAATGAATATTATAAAAGTGAGTTTTATGAACTTACCCCATTCTCTTATCAGCGTAATGGTTTCAAACAAGGGAAGCCTGTAAAACGTCCTGATACAATAAAAAGTAGCAAAAATCTTTGTGTATATGGATTTAATGATCAAGCAAAAATAATTGAAGTAAAGGCTGGTTGTTCGATTGAAAATCAATTCTATCACACCTTCCTATTTTATACTGACAATCTTGTGAAAAGTATTCTCTATGATAATGGCAAACATCTGATGAATGTATGTCATTACTTTTTCAAGGATGGAAAGCTGAATCGGTTGCTACTTTGTGGTAATTATGGTAGCCGTGAAGAGAATTACATCTATGATGGAAATGTCTTGACACATATTGAAATCAAACAGTATAATGAAGAGGGGGAAAACGCTGGAGGCTTGGTTCACATATTCCAATATCAGGACGATGGGGCTTTAGACTCCATCACCAAATCATTTCCAAATGGATATTCTGAAATAATCTATAAAACAAAAAGAGGTTGTTAACAAACAGATGAAACATTTAAGGTGGTTTATCTGCCGGACATTACCAGCTATCAGAAATAAGTTAAGAACATGAACGTGATTGAACTAATAAGAATGATAAAATATTGGATGTCTGCCAACGATGAAAGCAAGGCTTTAGATAAGTTCTTTATCTTATTTGAGCAATTCTTAACTGAAAAGGCTGATAACAACCACCTAAACTGCTAAATGTAGTTAGTTGCAAACCCATTATCTGCCAGAATTTATTAATAATAAAATATAGGAACAATGATTAGGTATATAGAAAAAGGAGATATATTTCGCATTGACGGTGTGAGAAATTATGCTCACGGTTGTAATTGTGCCGGTGCTATGGGTAAAGGTATTGCCGTACAATTTAAGGACAAATATCCTGATATGTATCTTGAATATAAACAGTTATGTAAAGATGAGAAGTTCTGTCCCGGAGATGTATTTGATTATGATTATGGCAACGGGCATATATATAATCTTGGCACTCAAGCAACATGGCGAACACGAGCTAAAATAGAGTATGTCGAGAAGGCAATAGTAAAGATGCTTGAGTTCGCCAATCGTGATAATGTAACGGCAATAGCTTTACCCGCAATCGGTGCAGGGTTAGGTGGATTAAAATGGGAGGATGTAAAAATTGTTCTTGATAAGGTATCAAGCAACTATCCCGCTGTCGATTTATATGTCGTGGAAACTTATCAAGGCGAGTAACGGCAGATAACAAGCGGATCAATCTCCTAAAAGGTCGATTATTCGTCGAACATTATCTGCATAAAAATACAAAATATGAATGATAGGTTATTCAAAATATTAAAGAAAGTGTATTTCAAAAAGAAATACATCAAAGATGAAAAAGGCTATCTCCGTGAAATTGATTGCGGAGATAAGTTTGATTGTGATACAAAGACAATTCATTATGCAACAAATAACTTAACTCCTGCCGAATATGCTTATCTTATAGAGTCTGGTTATCCTGTAAATGAGGTCGTTCATTTAACACACAACCAATGTATTGAAAAATACAAGTTCGTTTTGCAGAACGAAAATATAAGCCTAAGAAGCTGTTTGTCTACCTTTGTTTGTGGATTTGGGAGTTTCCCAAGGGGCAGACAGCCGATTCTAAGTTATTTGTTTGCAAGAGCCGTTCCTATCCACAATTTTGTTGGAGATGGGTGCTGTCCGATTTGCTCAATTAAGGTAAATAACTGGTTGCAACGTGGAGAAGAAATCTTCAGGTTATATTATGGCTATGCGTGGAATGAAGGTTGGGACGCTTATGTAATAGACTTGGAAGAATTTTCCAAATTGCCACTATGCGAACCGACTGAAAATGACATTACGGTTTTTCGTACTCTTATTGATTACATTCGTAATGCTCCAGCAGAAGAAACACCTGGTAAGTTGGAACAAAGAATAAGAGCGGCAAAGATTATTCCCGGTTATGAAAAATATCGTTTTCGAGGTCAACTTATGGCACTTGCAGAACTTGGTATCATGCCAAATCCATATATAAAGCCTCTATTTGAAGGCTTTACACCGTTTGAAAAAAGATGTCATATGAGTGATAAAGTTACGACCAATTTCAGGTCTGATATAATCTTACCGCTTTCCGGATGGCGGGGAAGTAATCCCATAAATGAGGAACGGCTCAATGAATTATTTGGAGATATTATGTAACATTGTAGATGACAAGCGGATAAATCTCCTACAAGGGCGATTATTCGCCAATCATCATTAGCATCGAATTAATAAATAAAATGAAGAAGCATACCAATAAAGGCATAAGACCGGAAGAAAATACAAAGGCTGATTTATTTCCTTTGAGATATTTCAATTTTGCTTTAGAAAATGTACAAAAAGCGGAAGAGAGTTTAAAGGTATTAGATTACGATGATGGTTGTCAGTATTTACTTGTAAATCTTGATATGTTAATCACAATCTGCAAGAAATATCCAACAACAGCCTCAATGGGGATTTATCGCCTAAATCGCAAGCAGCTTAAAGAAACATTTTATGAATGGTGGGAAAGGAATGAGAAAAAAATACCCTTAAAGTATCGTGCCGGAATAAAAGAAACAGCAGATAAACTTTTTAACGAATTGACAGAAATAAAAAGTTGGGCAAAATCAGAATAGCTATGTTGAAGATCAATGATGAAATTAACCCCTTCTTTTGGGTGGAACATAAAACTACAGCTTCAGTATGTCTGACTGTTGGCGAATATAAAACAGAAATCTTTCAATCAAGAGAAGATGAAGGATTTGAAGGTAATGGCTATGATTGGGAATCTTTGGCTCGTGTCTTTATTGATGAACAAGTACCAGAACTATCCGAAAGTATTGATTTTGACTCGGAAGGAAGTATGTTCTGTGTTTATTCAAAAGATAGAAATGCTTTAAAAAAGTTTATCTTAAAATTCAAAGAAGCATGTGAAGATCAAGAGTTTATTATAGACTTGTTTTCCCGTGCTGAACTGGATTAAAAGACGATGCTAATAAACGGCTCAACTTCCGAAAATAGGTTAGCTGCCAGTCATTAACATTGTAAAAAATAAAAGTATATAGAATAGCGATAAATATGATTAATCAAACCAAGGTTTTAAAATTTATAGTTCCTATTGTAGTACTCATTCTATTGTATGCTGTCTCAACAATTAGAAACAACAATGTAAGAAAGGAGGGCATATATTCTATAGTAACTATTATTAAATGCGGTTCTGCTTATAGAGGGCAAAGTGCAAAATATGAGTTTGTATATAATAAGACCTTATATAAAGGAAGTTTTTTTATATCATTTGCCGAGAGTAAAAATACTCCAATCGGAACCCGTTACTTTGTAGCATTCTTAGCCAAAGATCCCGACCGACATCTAATATTAGACAGCGTGCCATCTTGGTTTACTCTAAAAGCGCCAGATAAAGGGTGGAAAACATTACCTACGCAAAAACAACTACGAATAATGATGAAAGATAGCTCGAATTAAATAATTCTTATTTATTTTTACAATAAGGTATTCAGCAATAAACAGCGTACCACATTATAAGCAACTGAAATAAAAACAATATGATAAATTACATTTCGGGAGATATATTGCAAAGTAAAGATGAGTACATAGCGCAGGGGGTGGCTGTTGGCTCACAAGAAGGACTGGGAACAGGACTTGCCTTTAAACTGTCAAGTCAATTCCCTGAAATCCAAAAACTCTTTAAGAAGTATACAAGAAACACCAAGTTCCAGGCTGGCGATGTGTTTGTAGGAGAAATCAAAGGTTGCTCTCCAGGCATAATCTACATTGCTACACAGCCGGATATGTATCATGCAGAACTTGCATATCTGAATAAAGGATTGAAACGCTTAAAGAAAGTGTGTGCAGGCAAAGGCATTAAAACCGTATCTCTCCCGAAAATAGGCGCTGGCTTGGGCAAGTTGGATTGGAATAGTGAGGTCAAGCCTTTACTCGAAAGCGTTTTATCAGATTGTGAAACGGTATTCAATGTATATGAAGAGTATAAGATTGAATACGAAAATTAGTTTATAATATGCACCTGTTCCGCCTAATAGCGGCAAGCTGCAACCCATTATCAACAGAGTAGAAAATGAAAGTATATAGAATTGCAATAGATATAAATCCTCAATATGCCCACATTCACGCACAATTGGGACAAAACCTTTCGGAAGGCATTAAAGTGATGTGGGATGATTGGATTGCCAAAGGGAATATAATACCTGATTTTGTATATAGTGCATATACCATTTGTGGAAAAGAAATAGCAAATGATTTGCAAAAACATTTTAAGGGTTTGAAGTTGGTAGAACTTATCTTTGAGAAGAATCCCAAAGAGCTAATTACCCAAAATCGCAATAGGTTAAAGTGGCTACCCAAAGAAAATATAGAATTGATAGGTATTGATACAAGTATAGAAGTTCCGGTATTGCCGCAAAGTACGTTGCAATTTGGTATTAGTGGGCAAACAGGAAAAGAGTACATAAAAGAAATCATAGGAGCTGAAACCCTAAAAGGTAGTAGGATAATACCTCGTGAATTAGGAAAGGGAGTATTTTTCAATATAGAAGATATAGGCAATTATAACTTCTTCAAGCCCAAAACATTTCCTTTTCTACTATGTACAGAAGAAGTAAAGTCCTATATACAAAAAAAGAAGTATTCCAATATCATTTTTTTAGAAGTTGGAAATATAATATAAGTTGATAACAAAACGGGATAACGCTTAAGTAGCGTTACCCGTTTTGCCATTATCGGTTAAATTAATTACAACACCATAAATAAAATCTATATGTTTCAAATTACAGATGCAATGAATACATACAATAGAGCCATTGATATGATTTATACGAAACAATATAAACTATATACATTAAAGGATGATGAAGATTATATTCTCTATTTAGAGAAAAAAAACTTTAAAATAGCCGGTAGTGATCCTTTGTCGTTGTTAGCAATAAGCTATATCAATGATAGTGATATGCAACTGCCCAAAGAACAACATGACTTGTTAGTAAATCAGTTCGATGCAATAGCAATAAATTTCATACTGCAAAAGAAGTTTAGGATTAATGTAACATCTGCATATTCATCAAACGGCTATGATTGGGTTGGAAAGAAAAAAGATGAAATATATTATGCCGGAAGTGTGTTAAAACTATTGGGGTTGATACTATTAGTTGAATGTTTTGGAAGAGATTGGCAGTCTGCAAATATACCATTGTATTTAAATAATATTCCAGAGTTTTAAATAATCGATAGCAAGCACCTATACCACTTAACGGTAGCAAGTTGCACTCCATTATTGTCAATATGAATAAAATATGAAAGATGAAGTAAAACAATATATAGATGACTGCATTGTTGAGAATCCGGATATTGACTTAAACGGTTTGTCTATATTAACACAACCTGACGAACTGCACTATCTGGCAAATGTGGTGAATTGGGATATTCACATACCAATATTAGTTTGGATTGTGGAGCAAGCTATATGCAGCGAGGCCACCGCTTTAATGATTTTTTGGCAGGCACAACCGCAAGACTACACTATTTATAAGTGGAATACCACCCGAATAAATGAAGATATAGCTGTATTTCAGCTTATAAAAGTAATCATCACCAATTATAATAATGGATTTTATCTCAAAACTGATATACATTATAATCCGATAAATGACAGATACAATGTTTTTACTATTCCCGATTTCATGTATAAAGACGTTAACGGAGAAGAACCATATAGTATTTATGATGAAACGGAAGTAAGGTCTTGGTTTGGAGAATATCTGAACAAACAGATAGATTCTTGTTCTTCAACAATGGATTTATATGGTATAGCTTGCTATCTTCCCACTCTTGGTAATATAGATACAGTCTTTCATGTTTTAAGGCATCCATTGTGTGACAAAGGTATCGCTTTTATGCTATTTTGGCGATTTGAACCTATTGTCAGTGATAGTATTCGCAATGAGTTAGTTTCTGAAATCTGCCAAAAGAATTATTCCGAAATAATTGAATATAAACATGAACGGAATAATTCAAAGACTGAGTGGAAAATTCCTGAAATAATGATGAAACCTGTATAACAATGACAATAACATATGAATGAGCAGCCCTAACGGTCAGCTATTTACAAACCATTATCAATAAATAAACAGAGTATGCAAATACATGAAGCTGAAACAAATAAATGCAAGAAAAAATTAATGTTTGAATCGAACGAATTTGAACAAGCTATAGAGTTTGCTCTTGCTAATGGATGTGACGGGTTACAAATACGTAATGCTTTTGATGCAATAATGGATTTCAGACTTCTTGAAAAAGTCGCTAATCGAATAGTATTCTTATCAATTACCAATATAAGTTCTGCTAATGTTATCAATTTTGAATCAATATATTCTTTTCAGAATTTAGAAACTCTATATTGTGAGAAAGTGAATTTACCGATAGATTTCGCAAGATTTGGCGCACTTTTGAATATTGGCATCTTTTATAGTAAGAACTTTCAAAATTTAGATAAATTAGAACTATTAGAAACGGCTGTCATTAGTAAATTTACGGGAAAAGATATGCGCTTATTTTCTGACTGGAAGTCGATAAAAATATTACATATATATCAATCACAAGTGGAATGTTTGCGAGGCATAGAAGATTTACCTCGGATTGATACCTTAGTTTTTGCGCATAACAGAAAGCTAACCAATATTGATAGTATTAATCTTTTGGATTATGTAGGAGAAGTATCATTTGAAAAAAATAGCAGACTACATGATTTTTCTGTATTGGCAAATAATCGAAACATACATGATCTTTTCATTTCAGATTTGGATGATTTGGAGTTTATCAAAAGTATGAAATCTTTATCATCATTCAAGTTTTGGAATTGTAAAAACGGAGATTTATCTCCCTTGCTGGCAAACCCGATATTGAAAGAAGTATATTTCACACCAAACAAGAAACATTATTCGCATACATTAGAGCAGATTAAAATAATGATAAAATGAGAGAAAAGAGTTTGGGAAAGAATGTATTCTGGATTTACCCTACAAATAAGTTTGTTTGGGCAGGAGTTGTAATATGCAGTATATTCAGTGCATTTATGATCTACTTTTTATGTGTAGCTAATTTAAGTGAGAATAAAGTCCTCCTTATTTTCTTGTTGCCCATATCTTTGTCTATCCTGTTAATCTATTGGGCACTACCCAGTAAGATTTTGCTTCGTGAGGATAGAATAGAAGAACGAAGCCTGTTCGGGAAAAGAAGCATCCGGGTGGATGAGATAAATTCGTGGGGAGTTGTGCAAATGTATAAGCCCTACCGTTGTAAAGAGGGTATTTATTCTTACATACCTGCCAAGTCATTCAAACCTTCCCGTAAAATAGAGGAGAACATGATTTTCTCGTATAGCCTGTTTTTATCCAATATTCCGCACTATGACGGGAAAAAGAAAGATTCGTCTCAAACAGATAAAACTATTTTTGTCAGTTATCGGAAAGAAGTGTATATTGCATTGGAAAAGCATCTGAAAGAAAAAAAATAATATATTAATATTAGTGTATATGAAAGAATATGGAACTATCGGAGATTTAATCAATGATTATAAAGCATTACCATGTGACGCTTATATCTATTGCTCAAAAAGTGTTATTGAAACAGAGAACTTGGAGAATGGCAAATATTTAGTCATTGAATCGGAAGAAGAGGATGAATATGTGGAAACAGAAGATGGTGAAGTCCCCAAACAAGCATACGATTTGGATATGAGTTCGTTGGTCGATGTTGAAACATTTAAGGATATATTGAGCTTTCAATATAAATTGAATCCCAAAACATTATACAAAGATTGTATAAAGGCTGTCGAGTATTATCTAAGTAGTGATGATTTTCTGGATGAATAAAAGAATCATTTCATTTATCTGTGCAGGATTTCGTAATAAGTTGCGTGTCCTCACTCATGCTATCAATGCGCTTCTACGGCAGAGGAAAGAAGCCGTTTCGGATTAATCATTATCCTGTTGTATATATTTTAGGAGATTCTTTTCTTCAAATAATATACCCAAAAATCAATAGTTTTGCCGATAGCAACGCCAAAAACGCAGAGTGCCAACGCTATGTAAGCTCCGACAATGAACGGTTGTTCGTCTATCCACCTATTGACAAGTGCGGACATCCGGGCAAAGACACCACCCGCAACAGTCAGTACAATTGTCAGGACAATATGTATCTCTACCAGCTTGTCCTGCCTGTTTGAATCTATTCTGTCATCTTTTAAATACCTGACCAGCCATAGGCACGGGACAAACAGGAACAACATGAAAAATGCAATAATAGCCACTTCGTCTCCGGGAATGTCGTGCAATCCTCTGCCGAAAAAGCGAAAACCGGATATTCTTACCAAATAGGAAGTTATCATTTATATCGTTCTCTTTTAATTCTTATTTTTAATTCCCCATCCTTTCTCGATAGCCTGGCAAATGGCGTCCCGGTTATCCCAATTCCTGCCACCGGAAGCGTGCCAACGGCGAGTAGGATTACACCGGCTATTGTAAGCCGTCAGCTCTATTCGTCGGTTTTTTAGTGTGCGCTTTAATAATTCCTGATTCATATCGGATTCTTTGATTTACAAAGTTGAGGATATGGCAGGGAAAGAGCAAATTTTAATCGGAAAAAGATAATGACCAGAGTATGTTTCCTGATATTGGCTGCCTCGTACAAAAGCTATTATTGTACCTGGTGTGTTAAAAAATATTAGTAGCAATAGTAATTTGAATTAGTAGCGGTACTAATTTAAATTACTACCGCAGGTAAATATTAAGGGATAGGTGAGGTTTTTATCTTAGTATCAAAATATATGTTAAATAGTTATTATGTGTTCATTTTTGTTTGTTTTATATTTTGTTTTTAGAAATATATGTTTTTATATTTGTAAAAATTATTTATATGAAAACTGCTTTAGCGTTTAAGCAAAGCTAAAAGTAAAGATAAAATGGGTGCTTCGTTAAAAGACATAGCAAAAAAGCTGAATATTTCGATAACGACCGTTTCGTGGGTGTTGTCGGATCAAGGTACCCAGAAAAGGATAAGCAAAGCTACTCAGGATAAGATATGGCAGTGTGCCAAAGAATTGAATTACCGTCCTAATTTATTAGCTCGCGGATTGAATACGGGGATGACCGGCACTATCGGTTTAATCTTGCCTTCTATTTCCGACTCCTTCTATTCACAAGTGGCCAAAGCTATTGAGCTGGAAGCTGAAAACTATGGTTATACATTGATGATAGGCAGTTCGGAGTCGGAACTGAAGCGGGAAAACCGGATTATTCAAATGTTTAAGTCAAAACAGATAGACGGTTTGATTATTGCTCCGACAAAGTACTCGGAAGCGGAGATTAAGTTGTTATGTGAGGAATCTTACCCTTTCGTCCTGTTTGACCGCTATTTTGAAGATATGGAAACGAACTATATTCTTATTAATAACGAAGAATGTAGTTATGAGTTGGTACATCGGTTAATCTTGGATGGAAATAGGAAAATAGCGATTTTGTTGACCAACCCGCACCTGAAGATTATGGAAATGCGTCTTAACGGTTATAAGAGGGCATTAGATGAAGCGGGAATCGCATTCGATCCGGATTTGTGCGGAATCGTCGAGTTTGCAGATTTTGAAAAGAATATAGGTGCTGTTTTAGATAATATATTGGAAAAGAGACCGGATATAGACAGCATATTTTTCGTGACTCATGTTTTGGCAATGGATACGTTCTCCCATTTCCAGAAACGGCAAATTAATTTGAGGGATTTGGATATGGCTTGCATACATGAGATACCAGCTTTCCATTTGTTAGTTCCCCATATGAAGATAGCAAAAATGCCGGTTATGGAAATCGGCAGAAATGCTGTTCGCATATTACATCAAAATATTGTGAGCAAAAGAGAAATGACTCCTGTGGAAAAGGAAGCATTGGTTTTAAAATGCGATATTCCTTAGTGGAAACATTTTTTTACCCGATTTGCTTTAACGTTTAAGCAAGAACAGTCGACTGGTTATATAATAGTTGTTTTATTAAAATTTAGTTAGCCTATGAATGGAGAAAGGAGCAAAGCATGCCCTCTTGAACGGAGAGCATAGGTAAAATCAGTTACAATCAATCAATAATTAACTTTATTATTATGAGAAATATCTTTATATGCTCAGGGTGGTCCGGTGAGCAAAAAATTAAAATGATAAAATGGTTTATCATCACTTCTCTTTTCGGTTTTCCGCTGGTAAGCGCCGGGATTCTGAAAGCAGAAAATATCAAAAATTCGAGTCATTTGGTTTCTCAGCATTCAGAGAGAGAAATATCAGGAAAAATAGTGGATTCTTCAGGCATTCCGGTAATTGGAGTGAATATTATGGTAAAGGGTACGACCGTAGGAACAATCTCGGATGTAGACGGGAAGTTTGTGCTGAATGTGCCTCAAAATGCGGTTTTGGTTTTTTCCTATATAGGCTATAAAGAGCTTGAAATGCCTGTAGGAGAGAAAAGTATATTAAATGTAACATTGCATGAAAATACGGAAGAGATAGACGAAGTGGTGGTGGTCGGATATGGTACGCAGCGTAAATCGGATGTGATCGGTGCTATCAGTGTAACATCGGCAGAGGAACTTTTGTCTACACCCTCATTTAATGCATTACAGGGTTTGAAAGGTAAAGCCGCCGGTGTTTCTATCTTTAATGGCACCAGTAATCCGCTGGGGCAGGATGGTAATTCGTCGAGGGTTGTTATCCGTGGTATGAATTCCATCAATACCAATACAGACCCGCTGTATGTTGTGGATGGTGTTCAGATGAGCGAGATACAGTATATTAATCCGAATGATATAGAGCGGATGGAGGTATTGAAAGATGCATCCGCCACTGCCATCTACGGAGCCCGTGGAGCGAATGGGGTTATTCTTATCACAACCAAACGAGGGAATACAGGGCAGAAAGGGCTGACTGTATCTTATAACGGTTATGTAAGTATGGCGACTATGGCAAGAAAGATGGACGTGATGAATGCGGAAGAGTTTCTAAAGGTTGAGGATATCGCCTTTGCCAATTTGAGTAAGTATCCGCAAGGCCAGGCCTTTTTGGAAAGCCAGGGAGTGAAAGAATATTTTGTAGACAGGTCCGATCCGCTTATTTTCGATGCAAACGGAAATCCTCTTTACGACACGGACTGGCAGGATGTGGGAACCCGTAATGCAATATCCCATAGCCATCAGTTGAATATCCAGCAACAGAACCAGAATTCATCCGTCGGTGCATTCTTTAATTATACGGATCAGCAGGGGTTGCTTCACAACAACTATGCTAAACGTATCAGTGCAAAGTTTACTTATGATACAAAGCCCAGGGAATGGTTCGAGCTGAATTCGAACTTGATGGTAAACCATATGTGGGGAAACACGGTAGATGATACGGGAGGCGGACAGACGGCTCGTAGAACCATGTGGGAAATGCCTCCGATTTTGCCTGTAAAATTTCCTGACGGTTCATATTCCAGCACCCAGTATCCGGGAAGTAAGTTGAATTTAGGTTTGGAAGGCATGAGTAATCCGCTGCAAGAACTTCTGGAAAGAAAAAAAGGACGTTACCGTACGAAGTTATTTGGTAATGTGGCTGTTGTTTTCCATTTGGCAGATGGGCTGTCTTTACGCTCGCAGATTGGTGTGGATGCAAACTTCAGGCAGGATAAGAATTATTCCCCGAATAATTTGGTAGGAATTTCAAGTAGAGGTGAGGCCAGCTTCTATAATGCCCAATGGCTGTATTGGCAGGAAGAAACTTATTTGAATTATAACAAACTGCTAAAAGACAAACATCGTATCAATGCGACATTAGGTGCCAGTTGGTCCAAAGATACGAAGGAACATAACCAAACAGGGAATGTTTACGATTTCGATACGAATTATTATGGATATGATAATTTGGGCGCAGGAAAAACACCCTCGGCTCCGGCTTCCGGCTATAGCTCCTGGACGATGAATTCTTATTTTGCACGTGCCAGTTATACGTACAACGACAAGTATTTGATGACAGCCACTATGCGTATTGACGGTTCTTCCCGTTTCGGTAAGAATAATAAATACGGATATTTCCCTTCTGCCGGTTTAGGGTGGGTGATTAGTAATGAAGATTTCTTCCGTGTAAAATGGATCAATAATCTGAAGGTAAGAGCCAGTTACGGACGTACGGGTAATACGGAAATCGATCCTTATAAAACGTTGTCGACAATGGCTTCCGGTACGACTTTGATTAATGGAGGCCGTGAAGTGACCAGTGAAATATCCCGTATGCCGAATCCGGACCTGGAATGGGAGAAGACCGACCAGTTTGATGCCGGCTTTAACCTGGGAATGTTCGACAACCGTATTAATTTAGAATTTGACTTCTACCTGAAACGGACGAAAGATTTGCTTTTGGATAAGCCTATTCCATTCACCAGCGGTTTCTCGAGTGTTTGGGATAATATCGGAGAAGTGGAAAATAAGGGAGTCGACTTTATGCTGAATACAGTCAATATCGAGAATAAAGATTTCAGATGGGAAAGTACTTTAAATTTCAATTACAATAAAAATACCATATTAAAATTAGGAGACAATAATGAAGACATCATTATGGGACCGGATATCCAGGGGGGTAACACCATATTGCGTGTCGGAGAATCATTAGGCTCTTTCTACGGATATGTGCGTTATGGTACATGGGGAACAGATGAAGCAGAAGAAGCCGCAAAGGTAAATGCCATTCCGGGAGAAGCTAAACGTTCGTCCGAAAGATATATTATCGGTAATGGAATGCCGAAGTGGACAGGCAGCTTTATCAATAAGTTCTACTATAAAAACTGGGATTTCACATTGGATTTACAGTTTGTCGGAGGTGTCGACGTTTGGCAGCAGTTTACCCACACCATGGAAGACCGTACCGGTATCGCAAATGGCTTGAAGTCTATTCTGTATGATTCCTGGACGGAGCAAAACCAAAATACGATGGTGCAGCAAATCCGCCAGCAGAGTTATGCCGGCCAGAATACGATGGCAGACTCCCATTGGGTATGTAACGGCTCTTATCTAAGAGGAAACCTGATACAGTTAGGTTATACATTCAACAATACGTTGATGAAGAAACTGAAAACAAGGTCCCTCAGAGTCTATTTCAGTGTCAATAATGCATTTGTAATCTGTTCGAAAGACTTTAAAGGGTATGATCCCGAGGGTACGACCTATAACGACAAGTTCTCCCAGAATATCATGTCCTTCGAATATCCGTCGGCCCGTACATATACGTTAGGTGTTAATTTTATGTTTTAAATTATTGAAATACTATTATTATGAAAATTAATATTGGATTATTTACGATAGTAGCTTCTGTTTTCCTGGCTTCATGTACTTCTTTTCTGGAAGAAAACCCCAGGAGTGAAAGGGATTCGGAAAACTTTTTCCAGGATGCTACGGATGCGTACAGCATAGTGAACCGGTTATATAAAAAGGGAGTTCCCGAAAGATATAACCACAGTGTATGGGCAGGAACTCATATGATGGACGGCGGATACTTGTCCGGCTTGTTCGACAATACGTATAAAGGGCAGGAAGTTTGGATTACCCACAGCCAGACTTTGACCTTGGACCCGACCGTGGATAATAACCATTTGCAGACTATGTGGCAAAGTTCGTATGAAGCGATCATCAGGACAGCCAATTTCGCTATCAATAACATTCCGGAATGTCCCGGTTTGAGTGAAGCTGAAAGAAACCGGTTGATTGGTGAGGCCAAGTTCTTCCGTGCTTTGAATTATTTTTATCTGGTAAAGGCTTTTGGTGCTGTACCTATTGTAACGACCACCTATACGACCATCGATGATTTGTATGTGAAGCGGTCTACGGAACAGAAGGTCTATGACTTTATTGTAAAGGATTTGACAGAAGCATTATCGATGGGGTTGGCAGACAAATCTTTCCCGGAAAATGGGTTCCGTATTTCCAAAGGTTCCGTTTTGGCCCTGTTGGCAGATGTCTACCTGAATATGGCAGGTTATCCGATTAAAGACGAATCCAAGTATGCGCTGGCAGCGGAAGCCGCAGAGTCTTTGATAAATAATGCAAATTATGAATTAATCCAACATAAGGATAAGGGGGAAAACAGCGCTTATAATATTTTACGTACATCAGATAATGAGAAAGAGTACCTGTATACGATAGAATATGAAGCCGGGATATATGAAGGTGGCAGCCGTCCGATGTGTTGTTTCCCGAATGTGGCGGCCTCATGGGGCGAGTTCAAATGGTCGGATTGTAACAATGCTTACCAACCGGACCCTCTTTTGTTAAGCCTTTATGACGAGTCGGATGATTTGCGTTTCCAGGATCACCAGTATTTCCATCGCTCTTATAAACAGAGAAAAGGAACGCAGGAACTGAGAGAGTTTGGAAAACCGCTTCCTTATTTCTGGTGGGAGGAAGAAGCAGCTTTGGTTACCGGTGTCTCAGTGAAAGACCAAGTCCATTACCGGTTGGCTGAAATGTATCTGATAGCAGCAGAAGCGTTAGTTCGGGCAAATAACCGTGTCACGGCAGAAGCGATTGACTATCTTGCAACCATTAAAGCCCGGGCATCCATAAATAAGGACAAATCTACGATTGTATCCGAATTGACAATGAGTAATTATTCGGTGGAACAGTTTGTACAGGAAGTCTGGAAAGAGAAAATCCGCGAGTTCATTTTTGAAATGAAAATATGGAATGATATTACCCGTACAAGAAAATATCCGGCATTGAAAAGCGGGGAATTTAATTTTGTTGATTTGATAGGTGCATCCAATCCCTACGGGCATGTATTCAATGAGGATAATATTTATTTCCCGATTTGCTCGCAGGAGATGCAAAGAAATCCATTGTTGTCAGAAGAACCGGAATAAGTTGATTCGTTAATAATAAAATCTTATTTATCATGAAAAATAAAGAGAAATTGTCAAGGAGAGAATTCCTGAATCGTTCGGCATTAGGTATAGCGGCGGTGTCATTAACCCCTTTTACATCCATATTGGGTACTGATTCGGTATCGGCTTGGAAAGGGGATGCCTCCAAGTATAAATTCAGAATGATAGGCCATGGACACATCGACCCCGTTTGGTTGTGGAGATGGACAGAAGGTGTCTCTGTTGTTCATAGTACATTCCGGTCTGCATTAGACCGGATGAAGGAGAATCCGGGAATGGTGTTTACCTGTAGTTCCGCCCAGTTTTATAAATGGGTATCTGAGAATGACCCCGAAATGTTGCGTGAGGTCAGACAACGGATAAAAGAAGGACGCTGGGAGGTTGTTGGCGGCTGGTGGGTTGAACCGGATGTGAATATGCCCAGTGGAGAAGCGATGGTACGCCAGGGACTTTATGGCCAGATGACTTTGGAAAAACTTGTAGGCAAACGGGCAACTGTTGCTTATAATCCCGACTCTTTCGGACATGCTGGAACGATGCCTCAGATTTTGAAAAAGCAGGGATTGGATAATTATGTATTCATGCGCCCCGGCCCTCATGAAAAGGATATTCCTTCCGATCTCTTCTGGTGGGAAAGTGCAGATGGTTCACGTGTTTTAGCTTATCGTATCCAGGATAGTTATAATGACGACAATCAGGTAAGGTCGCGTATCGAGTCTATTTTGAATAAGGCGCCTAAACAGCCGATGCAATCATTCATGGCATTTTATGGAGTGGGCGACCATGGAGGCGGACCGACAAAAGCAAACCTGAAATCGATAGAAGAGTTGAAGAAAGAAGACGGAGCTCCTCTTATCGTTTATGGAAGAACGAACGACTATTTCGATGAAGCCCGGAAAGATAAATCCTTGAAACTGCCTGTTGTAAAAGATGATTTACAACATCATGCTGTCGGTTGTTATACGGCAGACTGGGTTATAAAGAAAGGTAACCGCCACTCTGAAGATGCCCTCGTTTCAACAGAGAAATTGTGTGCTGTCGGCGGACGTGTCTGGGGGGCAAACTATCCGAAATCTTTGTTCACGGAATCCTGGGAGCGCTTGCTGTTCTTCCAGTTCCATGATAGCCTTGCCGGTTCGTCATTGGCATCCCATACTAAAGACGCTTCCGATTGTTACGGACGAATTTTAGACACGGCAAACGAAGTGGCCACGATGGCTATTCAAAAGCTGGAATGGCAAATACCTTCGGAAGATCCGGGGTCGGAATATTTGGTCATCTTTAATCCGCATGCATGGGAAATCACAACCAATATCCATTACGATTTCGGTTGGTGGGGCAAGCCCGAAACCACATTGGTTACCGATGAATTGGAAAATTCCATACCTCATCAATGGGTCATCGGGGAATCCCAATGCGGCAACCGCCAGGGATTGGTTGCAACAGTAACGCTTCCGCCTATGGGATACCGCCAGATACGTATCCGGAAAGGAGAGTCTTATAAAGTTACCAGACCGGCAACGGCAGAAGGCAATACATTGGAAAACGAATTTTATAAAGTAACTGTTTTCAGTGACGGAAGCATCGGTATTTTTGATAAAGAAGTCGGAAAGGATATATTCTCCGGTAGGGGCAAGGGCTGTAAAGCTGTTATTATCGATGATAAAAGTGATGCCTGGAGCCACGATATCAAAACATTCGACGATGAAATAGGATACTTCCGGAATGCCAATATTAAGGTTTTGGAAAATGGCCCGGTAAGAGCGTCCATACGTGTCATTTCATACTGGGGCGACTCGACCTTAACCATGGATTGGTCTTTGACTTCCGGTTCGCGTGATATAAATGCACAAGTCGTATTAGACTGGCATGAACGTTTGAAAATGTTGAAGTTCTCATTTCCAATGGCACTTTCTTCTTCTGTTTCTACCTATGAGGCACCTTACGGCTCGATTGTCAGGGAAACGAACGGATATGAAAACCCCGGACAGCGTTGGATCGACTTGAGCGGTAGCCTGGATGGCAGGACTTACGGTCTGGCTGTGTTGAATGATGCGAAGTACGGTTATGACGTAAAAGATACGGATATGCGAATCTCTATTGCAAGGTCTGCCGTTTATGCCCATCATAATCCTAAAAAGCTGGATTTGGAAAATGAATATTACTGGATGGACCAGGGACGTCAGACATTCAGAATGACCTTATTGCCTCATAAAGGCGACTGGCGTGAAGCAAATGTCCCGAGAAAAGCGGAAGAGTTCCTGTCCAGGCCTGTAATGATTTATCAGGGGATTCATCCGGGCAAGTTAAGTAAATCCGCTTCGTTCCTGAATATAGATGTTCCGAATGTGAATATTACTTCCATCAAAGAAGCTGAAAAGGGAGACGACTTGATTATCCGCTGTGTGGAAACGTTAGGTCGGGCAACATCCGCAAAAATTAATTTCACTTACGATAATTTTGAATGGAAAGGCGATTTTATCCCGAATGAAATCAAGACGTTGCGGTACAGTCCCAAACGGAAATCGATTAAGGAAGTAAACCTTTTAGAAGAATAGCATGGATAATTCAGGATGTTTACAATCAACATCCAAAGGCATATTACCAGTCCTCATGGCGTTTTACGTCATGGGATTTGGTGATATCGTTGGAGTTGCTACAAGTTATACCCAGTTGGAGTTCGGGTTAAGCAATACGTTGACCCAGATACTAACCATGTTGGCATTCGTCTGGTTTGCGTTGTTGTCCGTACCGATTAGTATATTCCAGGACAGGAAAGGGAAAAAATATACGGCCAACTGGGGGATTGTGTGTATTGGTATCGGGATGTTAATACCTATAGTTTGCTATACCTATTATGGCATGCTGGCCTCTTTCACATTCCTGGGGATAGGAAATACGATCATTCAGGTTTCGGCAAATCCTTTAATGCAGGATGTCTCTGCTCCGGATAAATTATCCAGGAATTTAACAATCTCTCAATTCGTTAAAGCCATAGCAGGAATGTTAGGTCCTTTCATCGCTGCTTCTTGCGCTATTTATTTTGATAATTGGTCCATCGTTTATTGGATTTACTTACTGATTTGTTTGATAACCATATTCTGGTTGTACGTAACGCCTATTAAAGAATCCTCGAATACGGGAACCGCAAGTATTTCCAGTTCTTTAAGCCTATTGAAAGATAAACGGATTTTATTGGTTGTGTTGGGGACATTCTTGATGGTGGGATTCGATGTCGGGATGAATACGAATATCGTAAAGTATCTGCGCAGTTCGTATCAGGTGTCACAGGAGGAAGGAAGCATTGGGATTAGTATTTATTTTTCAGCTTTGATGGTCGGACGTTTTTTCAGTGCGATTATTTTGAATAAATTTAGGACGAATATTGTCCTGGTCAGTTGTGCAATATTATCTATATGTTCTTTTATAATGATGTTTTTTGCTCCTAATTATCTTACCGGACAGATTGCTATTTTTCTTGTAGGATTATTCTCGGCTTCAATATTTCCATTGGTCTTTTCTATTGGCCTTCAATACATCCCGGAGCGGGCAAATGAGTTATCCGGATTGATGATTATGAGTGTTTGCGGAGGAGGAATAATACCCCCTATAATTGGATTGGTAAGCGATTTGTGGAGCTTTATGCCGGCCTTCTTTTTATATGGTGTGTCTTTATTCTATGTATTGTTTTTTTCATTAAATGTATCGAGGTATGAATAAATATGTCATAGGTTTGGATATTGGCGGTACAAAGTGTGCTGTTGCATTGGGAGAGATAATAGGGGATGAAATTAAGGTAATCCATAAGGTTTGTTTCCGGACAGAAGTATTGAAAGGGGTGGAATATACCATGCAGAAGATATACGAAGCGATAGATGCTGTTTTGGATAAAGGCTTGCCTGTTTCCGCCATAGGTATCAGTTGCGGAGGTCCGTTGGATAGCCGGAAAGGGATTATTATGTCTCCTCCCAATCTGCCGGGATGGAATCATATCCCCATAAAAGAGTTGTTCGAAAAACGGTATAATATTCCAACAGGTATACAAAATGACGCGAATGCCTGTGCCCTGGCTGAATGGCAATACGGTGCAGGCAGGGGATATAGTAATGTTATATTCCTGACTTTCGGTACAGGTATGGGAGCCGGATTGATTTTGAATGGCCAGTTGTATACCGGAACAAATGATATGGCAGGCGAGGTCGGGCATATCCGGCTATGTGAATTAGGACCTGTCGGTTATGGAAAAGCCGGTTCTTTCGAAGGCTTTTGCAGTGGGGGCGGAATCGCACAGTTTGCCCGGACGAAAGTGTTGGAGCAAATACAGAACGGTTTGGATGTTTCTTTCTGTAAAACATTGAACGAATTGGATACGGTAGATGCTAAAACCGTAGCGGAAGCGGCACAGCAGGGAGATGCCTTGGCAATTGATATTTATAAAGATTGCGGTACTTATTTAGGTAAGGCGCTTTCCATCCTGATTGATGTATTGAATCCGGAAGTGATTATCCTGGGAAGTATTTATAACCGCGTGCAATCTTTGCTCGAACCTACGATGAGGCTTGAGATAGAGAAAGAATCCCTGCGGTATTCCCGTTCGGTCTGCCGGGTGGTTCCTTCCGGGTTAGGCGATAGCATAGGAGATGTTGCTGCTTTGTCCGTAGCTTCCAACTTATTATAAAGAAGAGCCTATGAATGAAGCAGCATATAATGAGTTAGCCCTTCTTATTAAACATTATCCGGAATTGGAAAGCTGTAAAGATGATATCATCGCTTCTTTCCATGTGATAACGGATTGTTATGAATCTGGCGGCTTAATAATGATTTGCGGAAATGGGGGGAGTGCGGCAGACTCCTCCCATATCGTAGGCGAGTTGATGAAAGGTTTCAAAAAGAAAAGAGCTTTGACAACAAAGCAGAGACATGCGATTGAAACTTTTTATCCGGGGGAAGGCGCGGAGCTTGCCGATTCCTTGCAGCGTGCGATTCCTGCGATTTCGTTGGTAGAGCAATCGGCTTTATCTTCCGCATTCATTAATGATGTGAATCCGGAAATGGTCTATGCACAGCAGGTCTTCGGATATGGGAAAGCCGGGGATGTCTTGATGGGATTATCTACATCCGGCAATTCGCAAAATGTGGTGAATGCTTGTAAGGTAGCAAAAACTTTAGGCGTAAAGACCATCGCTTTTACAGGAAGAGAAGGAGGATGCCTGTCGGATATTTGCGATATCACGCTTCGTGCTCCGGCTACAGAAGTATATAGGGTACAGGAATATCACTTGCCGATATACCATGCCCTTTGCGCCATGTTGGAAGCGGAACTGATGGACGACGATTCATAGCGTATTGTTTTTAAGGGGAACTTAAGGATTGGTTGAATGTGTCAAAAAGCTATTACTGGACGCTGATGACGCAGAACACGCAGATTTACGCCGATTATTTATTGAAAAAATATGGTCTGTGTAAATCTGCGCTTAGTCTGCGAATTCTGCGTTCCCTAATATAGACTTTTGGCACATTCCCTTTTTTATTGCCCCGGTTGGAAGAAACCGGTATGGGGCAATTCTTCTTTTGTAATCGAATTGTAATATCTATTTCACGTAGCTGAAACAACATTTGCCGTCCTTTGCTGAAAAATAAATATATTTGTAATGCACATTAAACATGGAAACTATGGATACACCGAGAATACTTGTTGTGGATGATGAAGAGGATTTGTGTGAAATCCTTAAATTCAATCTTGAAATAGAAGGGTATGAAGTGGATACGGCTTTCAGTGCGGAAGAGGCATTGAAACTGAATTTGCCCGCTTACCAGTTATTGCTGCTGGATGTGATGATGGGGGAAATATCCGGTTTCAAGATGGCAAGCCTGTTACGGAAAAATGAAAGTACCGCCCATATTCCGATTATATTCCTTACGGCAAAAGATACGGAAAATGATATGCTGACCGGTTTTAACCTGGGGGCAGACGATTATATCTCCAAGCCATTCTCCATCCGCCAGGTAGTAGCGCGTGTCAAGGCCGTATTGAGAAGAACGACCGATAAAGATAAATCGCAGGAAGGAGAATTGCTGGCATATGAAACACTTGTACTCGATGCCAAGCGTATTAAAGCAACGGTAGACGGGAAAGAAGTGCCCCTTACCAAAAAGGAATTTGAAATATTGAAACTGCTGCTTGAAAATAAAGGAAACGTATTTTCCCGCGAAGAGATATTGGCACGCATCTGGAAAGATGAAGTCTACGTGCTGGATCGTACTATCGATGTAAATATCACTCGCCTGCGGAAAAAGATAGGGGTTTATGGTAAGAATATCGTGACCCGTTTGGGGTTTGGTTATTGTTTTGAAAGTTAACGGATAAATATTCAGAGAATGGAGATTGAAGCAGAAACAAGGAGCCGGGTACCGTTCAGCCAACGGTTGTTCTGGTCTATTTTTGCGATGTTTCTCGGGTTTACGCTTTGTTTCCTGTTGTTCCAGTATCAACGGGAGAGGGAGTTTGCACAGGAGAAGCTGGATAGTGTATTGAGCAATTATAACTATCAGCTATACCGCCGTATCAAACAGGATAAAAATATAAATGCGGTCGTACATGATTTTATTTATGACATTCCGCAAAAAGACCTGCGTGTTACGATTATAAGCCCGGAAGGAAATGTGTTGTTTGATAATAGCGGGGCTGAAGAATTTAATAACCATAACAACCGTAGTGAGGTACGTAAAGCTCGTTTATATAATAGCGGTTTTGCCATCCGTTCGTCCAACTCTACCGGTAAACGGTACTTTTATTCCGCCACGAATATCGGGGGATATATCTACCGTTCGGCATTGCCCTGGGATCCTTATACGCAGCGTGTGCTGACCGTAAATAAGGATTTTATCTATTTCCTGGCATTGATGACGCTTATGTTCTTCTTTGTCCTTTCGCGGTTTACATTCAGTATCGGACGTACGATATCCAAATTGCGCGACTTTGCCCTGAATATAAAAAACGACCGTATTCCCAAAAGCGAATATCTTTTCCCGAATGACGAGTTGGGAGATATCTCCAAAAATATAGTTTCCCTGTATAACTTACAGCAAAAAGCAAAAGACGAGCTCTCTATGGAACGGGAGAAACTGATCAAACATTTCCAGTATTCCAAGGAAGGGTTCGCCATGTTTACAGCAGAAGGACGGGAAATACTTTCAAATATTCTTTTTGTCCAGTTCCTGAATGTGATGTCCGATACGCAAATCCGGCAATCGGAAGATGCAATCGAAATACAGGAATTAGACCCTATCCGTGAATTTCTGAATAAGAATATACCGAACCAGAACCGCAAACGGAAAGTCCTGCGCGAGTCTGTCACCGTAGATAAAAACGGAAAGATATTCCTGATAGAATGTATCTTGTTCCTCGATAACAGCTATGAATTGTCTATCAATGATATTTCCCGGCAAGAAGAGGAAAGCCGTATGAAACGCCAGCTTACCCAGAATGTAGCGCATGAATTGAAAACTCCGGTAAGCAGTATCCAGGGATATCTGGAAACGATCCTGAGTAATCCGGACCTGACGGACGACAAACGCCAGTTCTTCCTTGAACGTTGTTATTCGCAGAGCACGCGCCTGACCGGTTTGTTGCGTGATATATCCGTGCTGAACCGCTTGGACGAAGCCTCCGAAATGTTCGAACTTTCCGATGTAAGCATAACCCGGCTGGTTTCGGAAATAGAAAAGGAATGTTCAAAAGAAATGGAGGAAAGGAAAATTACCTCGGAATTGATCTTACCGAATAATCCGGTTATCTATGGCAATTATTCCCTCTTATATTCTATCTTCCGGAATCTGTATGATAATTCCATTGCTTATGCCGGGGAAGGCGTAAAGATTACAGTGAATTGCTATAAGGAAGACCCGAAATTCTATTATTTCAGTTTCTCCGATAATGGAGTCGGTGTTTCCGAAGAGCATATCAACCGCATCTTCGAGCGTTTTTACCGGGTGGATAAAGGTCGTAGCCGCAAAGTAGGAGGTACCGGATTGGGATTGTCCATCGTCAAAAACGGTGTCAATTTCCATAAGGGACAGATTTCAGCGAAGAGCAGTCCGGGAAAAGGAATGACATTCTTCTTTACCTTGAAGAAAAAAATATAGGATTACCCTCCCGCAAACCATTCTTTAAATTCAGAGACCCGTGCTTTGCTGATTAATATTTTCTTAGGCACGGGCACTTTCATGTTTACGGATAAACGTCCGTTAAACCACAAATCGATATCGAGCACAGCTTTTCTGGAAATAAGGTACTGGCGGTTTACGCGGAAGAAAAAAGCCGGGTTCAGACTGTCTGCCAGCTCATCCAGAGTCTGAGGGAATATATATTCTTTTCCATCTGCCATCATCGCTTTTACTACCCCTTCGTCTATATGAAAGAATAAGATGGAGTCTGCCGAAACAGGAAGTAATTTATCTCCTTTTACTGGAATCAGAAAGTGGGTTTTGTAGTTCTCTTCTTTTTTTAAGGCATGTAGTAATGATGTATAATCCGGTTCTTTGTTTGGGCTGTCGCTATTTAGAAGTTTCAGCTTATCAAGCGCTTTTTGTATGTCCTTCCTGTCGATGGGTTTGAGTAAATAATCGATACTGTTTACCTTGAAAGCTTTCAGGGCATATTCATCGTATGCCGTAGTGAAGATAATGGGGCAACGGATTTCCACATGTTCGAATATTTCAAAAGCAGAACCGTCTGCGAGGTGAATATCCAGAAAGATTAAGTCCGGAGCGGGAGAGACCCTGAACCAATCGATCGTTTCCGTAATACTATCCAATACAGCCAATATTTCCATGTCGGGCGCGACTTCCGACAGTAAAGCCTGTAGGTTACGAACGGCTGCTTTTTCATCTTCAATAATAAGTGCTTTCATACAGTAAAAATTAGCAGGTGTTTTTCAGATTAACGGAATTGTAACGACAAACATCTCTTTTTCTTCCCGGACGACAATCTCTTGTTTGAAGAGTAGCCGGTAGCGTTTGGACAGGTTCGCAAGACCAATACGGGTACCTGCACTTGCCGTTAGCTTGGGTTGTACCGGATTAGAAACGCTCAGCATATGGTTTGCCGCATGGATATGAATCACCAATGGGCGGCGGTTACTGATTTCATTGTGCTTTACCGCATTCTCAATCAACAGTTGTACCGACATGGGAGGAAGATGGCAGATCTCCATCGCTTCGTCTATTTGAATATCAAACGAAAGATTCTCTTCATAACGCATTTTCAGTAGGAAGATATAGGCATTTACAAAATCCATTTCTTCCCGGAGGGATACACTCTGGCTTTCATTCTCTTGCAAGGTATAACGTAATACATGCGATAACTCCTGTAAATAATCTTGTGCCTTATCCGGTGTTTCCCGTATCAGGGAACGCAGGGTGTTTAATGAATTGAACAGCATATGCGGATTAAGCTGGCTCTTTAATGCCTCATATTGGTTGAGCAGATTCTCGGCCCGCAGTTGCTGGTTCTCAACCAATACCTGCTGGCTTTTGCGTACCAGATAAGTAATATAACAACTGCCCACCACGATACAGGTTATGATAAAATCGCGCAGGGGGTGCAGATAGTGGTGTACCATTGCGTCGATAGCCGGAATATCGAAATGATGATGCAGGAATACAAATCCTTTGCCTAACACATTGCTGACAATCCATGTCATTATAAACGACAACACAATCTTTTTCCACGTAATGACTGACGACGGGCGGTTGAACCTGAACACAAATGTATTCAGGGCAAAAAGCAACAGCAACGAAATAAAGGTGAAGAAGATTTCGTTGGCCACATCCGCCCAGTGCATACCCGGAAACAGGTTATTCTCTCCCGAATGGTCGAACAACGAAATCAACTCGGGGAAATGGGTCAGGAATGCCACCATTATCGAAATAACGGCCAGCACCACTACATATTTATCAATCCTGTTCATTTTCACAATTGCAAATATACTATTTTTCTACGCGTGCACTTACATACATGCCGGGACGGAAACGCGGATTGCTTTCTTTTACACGTCCGTAAATTTCGAGCGAACGGTTTGTTTCATCTACTACCTGCCCGATTGATAGTACAGTAGCATGAAATGTCTGTTCGCCCATCCCGTTTACACGGAACTGTATGCGTTTGCCTGCTTCCAGATTTTCCAGGTCTTTTTCGTAGGCAGTCAGGCATATCAGTGTTTCACCTTTGTCTATGATGTCGCAGATAGGTTCGCCGGCATTGATGTATTTGCCCAGGTTGATAGCCATATTTGCCACATAACCGTTTAAAGGAGATTTTACTTCCAGATAAGAGCGGATACCTTTCTGAAGCAGTTCTTCTGCCGGGACTCCGAGGATGGTCAATTGTGCGGCGGCAGCTTCGAGCCGGCTTTTCATGGAAAGATAATCAGCCTTGCTTTGTTGCAGACGTTTCTGTGAAGCGGCCTCCTGCGATGCCAACCGCTGTTGGCGGGCATATTCGGTTTCCATATATTCTGTTTGTGCATGTGCATCCAGATAGTTTTGTTGGAGCAGGATAAAGTCCGGATTTTCCAAGGTAGCCAATACGGTTCCTTTCTTTACATAATCGCCGGGCAGCAGGGTTGTGTTGTGTATCGTACCACCCATTGTCAGCGTGACGGTTGCATGGCGTTGGGGAGGAACCATTAATGTCCCGTTGAACGAAGAATGGTTCGGCATGGCCGTTGCCGAGGATATGGCATCCACCTGCTCTGTTGTTGTGTCGGTTACTGTTTCGGAAACTTCTGCTTGGACAGGTTCGGCTTCTACCGGAGTTGCTTCTTCCGTATTACCAGGCTGGGTAGGTTGGTTGCAAGCTGCCAGTAACAGCAGGGCAGCAGGTATCAATATCTTTTTCATCTTACTTTATTATTATTCGTTCTATCAATCTATTTAGTATATAATTCCAGTTCGAGTGCGGCTATATTATAATTGTATACAGCTTCGATGTAGCCTTTTTGTATTTCACGTGCGGCATTCAGGCTTTGCACGAACTGGGTGATATCCGTTTCGCTTTCTCTGAATTGTATCAAGGCACTCTTGAGTAAAGCTTCGGCTTCGGGCAGTGCACCGGTTGTGTAGTAACGGATACTTTCGGACTGTTTACGCAGCATGGCTTGCAGTTCGCTGATACGGTTGTCTGTCTGGCGGATATTGGCTTCCGCTGTGGTGCGTGCGATATAGGCGTCTATTTTAGCCTGCTTTATTTTACTGTGCTGGGGAAAGAACAGGACAGGGAAAGATACACCCACCATCCATGAGTTCAGTCCGCTTAACGGGGCTATCTTTTGCCGTACATATCCGAGGGACAGTTCGGGGAAGAAACGGCTCCGTTCTATATTCAGCATTGCTTTCTTTTCGTCTGCCTGGCTGATGAAAAAGTCTTTATAAACATCAGATAGCAGGTTTGCATCCGTTTGCACCGGAAGGACGGACAAGGAAGTGTCGGCAGGAATAATCGCATAGTCCGCATAGCAAGCCCATGTAAAACGGCGGGCGGCAAGCCGGTATTCTTCTTCTGCCTGTATCAGGCGGGCACGAAGGTCGGCTGCCAGTGTTGTTGTCATATTACGTTCCAGCAGCGTAATGTCTCCCTGCTCATAGCGAAGTTGCCCGGCTTTCTGCAAACGTCCGGCAAGGTCGTTCTGTTCGCGATACAAAGAACAAAGGCGGTTGGCGTATTGATAATAGACATAGGCACGTTTTACTTCGGCTGTGATTTCCTTTTTCACCATCTCTTTATAATACCGGCCGGTTTCGACCTGACGGGATACCAATGCGTTTTTATAGAAAGGAGTGAGGAGGGAACCGAACGATTGCGTCAGTTCCATTTGGTTGTCATTCCGAACCTCTCCGTTTATTTGCCCCCAAGAATAATTGAAGGATGTCGATGCAGTTTCAAGAATTTGTCCTCTTCCAGCTTTGGAATAGTCGATAGCGGCGGAGGCCGTTTTCAACCGGGGATGGTTCTCTATGGCAATAGCTATGGCTTCATCCAGGGAAACCGCCTTAGCCCCTTCTGTCTGGGCACTTGCATATGCCGGAGAAAGAAGCAGGATTGCCAATAGAATAACCGGAATGGTTCTTTTCGGCTTTCTTAGTTTTCTCCACCATACAGGAGTGATATTCACCATCCGGTAGAATACAGGAATGATAATCAAGGTAAGTATTGTAGAGACAATCAAACCTCCGATTACAACGGTTGCCAACGGGCGTTGTACTTCCGCTCCGGCCGATTTGGCAATCGCCATCGGAACAAAACCCAAGGAAGCAACCAGACCGGTCAGGAATACCGGACGTAATAGGTGAGGGCATCCTTTACGGATGATTTTATTGGTGGTCATGCTATATGTTGTTTGTTTGCGTAAATCATTGAAATGGTTAATCATCAGGATACCGTTGAGGACTGCCACTCCGAATAAAGCTATAAATCCGACTCCGGCAGAGATACTGAACGGTAAGTCACGTAGCCAGAGTGCCACGATACCCCCAATCAACGACAGGGGAACGGTTGAGAATACTACCAGCGTATAAGTAACGCTCTTGAAAGCAAAGAACAACAGCAACAGGATAAGTGCCAATGCTACCGGAATCACGATAAGCAGCGTATTGATGGCATTCTGCAAATTTTCAAACTGTCCTCCGTATTCAAAGTAATAACCGGGTTTCAGTTTGATATCCTTGTCGAGCGTATCTTGTATGTTGTTTACCACCTGTTGTATGTCGGCATTGCGGACATTGACCCCGATAACGATGCGGCGTTTGGTTGCATCACGGTTTATCTGCAAAGGACCGTTCACCAGTTCGATAGTTGCCACTTCGCTTACGGGAATCTGGATACCCTCGGCTGTACGGACAAACAGCTTGTCCAGGTTCAGGTCGGATACTTTCTTGTTGTCCAGACGGACTACCAAATCAAAGCGTCTTTCGTTTTCGAAGATTATCCCGGCTGCTTCTCCTGCATACGCCGTACGGATAATCGTATTCAGTTCGCTAATGTTCATACCATAACGGGCTATCTTGGCACGGTCGTATTTCACAACCAACTGGGGAAGTCCCATTGCCTGTTCCACCAGAACGTCGGATGCACCGGGAACTTGCCTTACAAGTACGGCTGCCTCTTTGGCTTTGGCGTAGAGTTCAGCCATATCTTCGCCATACAGTTTGATGGCAATATCTGCTTTTGCCCCGGTCATCAGTTCGTTGAAGCGGAGTTGGATAGGCTGGCTGAAATTAAACTCCGCCCCGGTTATCGGTTCGAGTGCTTTTTTCATCTTTTCGACCATCTCGGCACGGCTGCCCGCCGAGGTCCATTCCTTGAAAGGCTTCATGATGATCATCACATCGGCATCTTCTACCGCCATCGGGTCGGTAGGAACTTCCGCCGTACCAATCTTTGCCACGACATGTTTGATTTCGGGGAATTTCTCTTTTAATACTTTTTGTGCCTGGCTGGATAGTTCGATACTCCGTGTCAACGAACTTCCGGCCGGAAGCGTCATCTGCATGGCAAAATCACCTTCATCCAATGTTGGGATAAACTCGGCTCCCAATCTTGTAAACAGGAGCAAAGCCCCTGCCAGCATGGCGAATGCCGTCAATGTGGTGGCATAGATATGGTGCAGGCAGAAATGTAGCCCCTTTTGATAAAGCAGGTTCAGCTTCTCGAAGAAACGGTCTGCCAAAGTCTTTTTGGTGGAAATGGTATGTTTCAGGAAAAGGGATGCCATCATCGGCACATAGGTAAGCGACAGAATCAAAGCTCCGATAATACAGAACACCAGCGTCTTTGCCATCGGCGTAAAGTATTTCCCTTCTATGCCCGTCAGGGTAAGGATGGGGAAGAATACGATAAGTATAATCAATACGGCAAAAGTTGCACTGCGTACCACACCACCGGCGCCGGCTTCTACCTCCTTGTTCATTTCTTCCGGCGTGAGGGTACGCCCGGCAAGACGTTTGGTATAGATGTGTGCCAGTATACCTTCGATGATAACGATAGAACCGTCTACCACGATACCGAAGTCGATTGCTCCGAGGCTCATCAGGTTTGCCGATACGCCGAACAGCCGCATCATAATAAAAGCAAACAGCATGGCCAGGGGAATGACCGATGCAACAATCAGCCCTGCCCGTACATTGCCAAGAAACAGCATCAATACTACAAATACGATAAGTGCGCCTTCTATCAGGTTGCGGACTACTGTCGAGATGTTCCGGTTTACCAGTTCCGAGCGGTTCAGGTAAGGCTCTACGCTTATTCCTTCGGGAAGCATCTTCTGGACTTTTGCCACGCGGATTTCCAGTTCTTTGGTTACTACATTGGCGTTGGCTCCTTTCAGCATCATGGCGATACCGCCCACACATTCGCCTTTACCGTCCATCGTCATGGCACCGAAACGTTTGGGGGCGCCAAAACGGACGGTTCCTACATCACTGATATGAATAGGGATGCCGCCCCGGTTGGTTATCACGATACGTTCTATGTCTTTTGTCCTGCTAATCATACCTTCCGAGCGGATATAATAAGCGCGGTTCACTTTCTCTATATAGCTGCCTCCCGTATTCTGGTTATTGCTGTTGAGGGCTTCGAACACTTCGCCGATGGTAATGTTCAGGGAGTAAAGGGCGTCGGGGTCTACAGCCACTTCATATTGTTTCAGGTAACCGCCGAAGCTGTTTATTTCCACAATCCCCGGAATACCGGACAATTGGCGCTTTACAATCCAATCTTGTATGGTGCGGAGTTCCATCGCGTCATATTTATCCTCATATCCGGGGGCAACCTTCAATATGTATTGGTAGATTTCTCCCAGCCCGGTTGTGATGGGCATCAATTCCGGCGTTCCCAGTTCGGCTGGTATTTCACCGGAAACGGATTGTATCTGTTCGTTGATAAGTTGCCGCGCATCGAGTGTGGGTACGCTTTCCTTAAAAACGACCGTCACCAGCGATAAACCGAAACGGGATACCGAACGTATCTCTTCCACGTTCATAATGTTGCTCATGGCAATCTCGATCGGCAGTGTAATCAGTTGTTCTACTTCCTGTGGGGCAAGGGTGGGCGAGACAGTTACGATTTGTACCTGGTTGTTGGTAATATCCGGTACGGCATCAATCGGTAATGTCAGCATTGCATAGATTCCACCTATCAGCAGGAATAAGGCGGTTAGCCCTACAAACAGTTTCTTCTGTATGGAAAAACGGACAATAGCTTTAAACATCTTTTTTTATACTTTGATTTAATGATTGCAAAATAAAAGAGGGGGAATACCTTATACAATATGAAACGGTTGAACTCGCCCGATTGGCAAATGAACTGTCTGATTCCGGCAATGAGTTAAACCGCCCCAAAAAGAGTTCCGGCATTTATGATGCAGTTTTTTATAATCAGGCTATCTGTTTGTTTTTAGTATGGCAGGTTTAATCATTATCATTACCTTTGTTTTTCAATTGATGTAGATAATACAGGCGTTTTAGCGGGAAGTTGTATGAGAAACTACACATGGGCATTACATATGAAACTGATAAAATAAAGTGTAAAACATAATTAAATTAGGAATGAAAACAAATACATTATCGCTTATTATGACTTTACTATTGTTGTCGAGTGCTTGCGGCAATCGTGCAAAAGAAAATAATAAAGCAGTGGAGCCGGAAGAAAATAAAACGACCGAAACACCTCTTACCGAAATATCACCTGTCGAAACTTCCGTTGTGGAGAATACCCGGTTCCCGGATGATGCGGAAATTACATTCAGAAGCGAAAAATCCGGTAGTTATAGAAATCCGTCATGTTGGTTTGATGATATGTTACTCCATATTGATGAATCGGAATACAGGGAGGTGTTTAACATGTATAAGAATCGGGTGGATACCACCAATAAGATACAAGCAGTGAATGGTGTTTTTTCGGTTCCTTTGAAAGACGGGGCTATGAAAAAACTGATCAACAATACGGATATGTCGAGTGATGCCAGTATGGAATATGAATATGCCGGCTCTATTCCCTCTCTTAATTACTATAAATTTATTCGTTCCGCATACGCAGGTACAGGCTTCTCCCTTATCTCATCAAAAACCGGAGAAGAGTTTTTATTCGATAGCGATCCGCTGTTCTCTCCTAATATGGAATATTGTGTAACAGCAGGTATAGAAGCGGAAGGAGTCGATAGAAATAGCTTTATACATGTTTATGGGGCAACGGAAACCGGATTTGATTATTTATTCGGATTATGGTCTGTCGGGATTCTTATCGACGAGGCCTGTTGGTTTCATAATACATCCCTATACCTCAAAACTTATGAAAATAAAGAAAATGAACCGGAAGGAGATATCATAGAGTTTCAATATTTCAAGGTCGATTTAAGTAAAATAAAGGACTATAACTTGAAAGTGGACGAAAGTTGGTATGGGGAATATGAATTTGCCACGAATGCGTCTGAAGAAGATGATTGGCACGAGTCCGGAGCCTACTCGATAGTTATTAAACCTGATTCCTGTATTTTTTCGGCGGCTGGTTACCAACTTTATTTTGAGGAGTTATGTACAATCGAAGAAAAAAGGGCGGATGTAATCAATCTGTATTTTTACAAATTGCTCGAAGGGTCAAGCAGGCACGACAAAGAACCTTTTCTTGGAACACTCTTTCGGAAGGACGGTAAATATTATATCAACAGTCCGGCATTGAACAGTGAATCGGTTTACAATGTGGATATAGAGATAAAAAAGACAAAATAATAACCAGATAGGCGACGCCGTTCGGCATCTACTGTAAACGCCGGCCTGTATCGACGGCAGTTACCGAGCGGTATCGACAGCAGTTATCGGGCGGTATCGCCGGCAGTTACCGAACGGTAAAGGTCGACGCTACCGCTCGGTAAAGCCTGTCGTTACAAAAAAGCGGCTTTCTTTGCTAAACACCTTCGAAAACCTGCATTTCGTCAATCTTATTTTTCCTTGTTTCCCGTAGTCCGTAGTTTCGCTTAAAGATTTAAATAAAACACGAAACATGCGGACAATTAAGATTTTATGGATTTTACTTTTAGGAATGGTTTCAATTCCTTTTTGGGCACAGGATGCCGGAATTTGTATTTCCGGTAAAATAACCGATGCGAATGGCTGTCCGATGGAAAGCGTAACCTTATTACTTCTACATGCTGCGGATTCATCTTATGTAACCGGAGGAATAACCGATACAAACGGTCTGTTTGCTTTTGCCGGCTTGAAACCACAGGATTATTATCTGGAAGTTACGATGTTGGGATTCCGAAAACAATATATTCCCATCCGTTTCCTAACCGACCGGCAAAATAAAAACCTGGGGACACTGGTTCTGGAAGAAGACAGCCGGATGCTGTCCGGGGTAACGGTAACAGGCAAACGTCCCCTGATGAAAATGGAACCGGGTACAACCACGTTCCATATGGATGCAATGGTATCAGGTTCGCAGGGGAATGTGCTGGATGCTTTGCGTAGCCTTCCCGGAGTGGTGGTGAATGAAGACGGAAGCGTTCTGTTGAACGGTCAACCAGGAATCCATGTGCTTGTCAACGGGAAAAGTACCTACCTGTCCGGTGATAAGTTAGTGAATTATTTGCGCTCCATGCCTGTATCCTCCATTAAGGATATAGAACTGGTGACGAATCCTTCCGCCAAGTACGATGCTTCCGGTAAGACGGGATTGATAGATATCCGTACACAGAAAGTCGCAACCAAAGGATGGACCGCCCATGTAAATACCGGCTACCAGCAAAATCAGGATGGCAGATGGAATGCGGGCGGACGTTTCACCTGGCAAAAGAACAAGGTCGGCGTATTTATGGACTATTCCCATTCGCAAGGCAAATATAAATCCACACTGGATGTCTTCAGGGAATACCGGAGGCCGGAGGGTAAGGCGGAAGAAGATATGCAGGTCAACCAAAGTTCGTATCTTAAAGACCGTATCCGGACAAACTGGGTGCGTATCGGTATGGATTATGATATAAATGAGCAGTTCACCTTCGGCCTGTCTTCCATAGGCGATTTCTTAACCAAGCGATTGCCCGGCAGCACCGAAACTCGCTTTAACCGGAAGGGGAGTCCTGTAGACTCAATCCTGTATACACAAAATGAATCCGGCCTGAATCAACGGGGATTCTCGGGAGGTACTTGCCTGAGTTATAAGGATGACCGGAAGCGGACGGCGGATATCTCGTTCGACTATCTGCTGCATGCGCATCAGGAAGCGATTTGGATGGAGAGTGAAATGAAAGACCCTGCCGCCCGGTTGCTCAACAGCGATAGGATGAGGGGAGATTTAAAAGGGAATATCCATATGTATTCCGCACAGGCTAATACAACGATTCCCTTATTTCAGAAAGCAACCTTGCAAGCCGGGGCTAAGTTTACCTGGGTAAGCCTGGATAACAATGCCCTTTATCAAAACGATCGCCAAAAGGGGTGGCAAACGAATTATGGCTTAAGCAACTCTTACGATTACAGCGAGAATATCAATGCTGCGTATATTCAGGCAAATACACAGACCGGCTATTTTAATCTGGAAGCCGGGTTACGGCTGGAGCAGACGCGTATTAGCGGTGTGCATCATCCTTCGGACGTGGCTTTGCGGGATTCTTCCTACAGGGATACTTACCTGCATCTGTTCCCGACTTTAACGGTTCGGTATAATTTTCCGGGAACGGAAAACAGCCTTTCGGTTTTATACAACCGGCGGATTGTCCGCCCCAATTACCGGGATTTAAGTCCCTTCAATTATATATGGGATGAATATACCCGGTCTACCGGAAACCCGGATTTGCGTGCCGAACTGACGGACAATATAGAATGGACCTATATTCATAAGCGGATGTACCGTACCACGCTTTTCTTTTCGCATACCAAAGACCCGATAATGCAGAACATCGAACTGTTGGACAATGATGTGGCGGTGGTCTATCCTGAAAACTTTAAAAACAACCTGCGCATAGGGGTAAGGCTGGATGCCGGCAACCTCATCCGGCTGAAAGCCTGGCGCATGACGGCAAATGCGACTTGCTTTTATAGCCTGTATAAATGGGAAGAGTTTGGCAAGGCCATCGAAAAAAAACTTTTTACTCCTTCTGCCAGTATAAACAACCAGTTCACTTTTCCTTACGGATGGAACGTGGAATTATCCGGTTTCTATAACGGCAGGATGGCTATCGGACAAGCTACGGTAAAACCTCATTATTCCGTATCGGCAGCCATACAAAAGAAGGTGTGGGGCGACAGGCTTACTTTGCGGCTGTATGCCAACGATTTGTTCCAGAGCAACCGCCAGGATTTGGAAATGACGCTGGTGGGAAACAGGGGAGAGGCTTCTACCCGGCAGTTTAATGATTACCGTTGCATCGGCATTTCCGTTTCCCTTTATTTGAAACAGGGGAAGGCTTCTGAAAAAAACAGGCGTGATACCACAATCGACCAGAGCAAAAGAATATCTTTGTAGAAGAAGTGCGGCTTATGAAATCGAAATATAGTTTATGGATGCCTTTGCTGATGGCATTTTTCGCTTGCTGTTGCATATGGATCATTACGGATATGGCTTATGGCGTCCGTATGTGGGAAATAAGTGGGGCCGGCTGGATTAAACGGTTGGAGGCGCTTGCCGTAATGTTTCTGTCCGGTATATTCTCTTATATTTTCTTTTGCCGGATAGCCAACCGTTTCCTTGGGAAAAAGAAGGGTAACAACCTGCTTTTACGGATACAGGAATATGGAATCGTATTTGCTTTTATCCTGCTTGTAGTGAATGCGGCTCTGTTTGTTGTATTCATTTATATCAACCGGGCCGGTTTCCGCTGGGGGGAAGTGCTTCTGATAAACACGGCGGCTGTTCCTCTTTTCCTGTTCTATTATATCTTAATCCGGGATCATATCCTTTTCACAAAATATACGGAGAGCACTCTCCAACTGGAGAAAGTCAGAGTGGACCATCTGGAAAGTGAACTGAAATTGCTGGAAGCGCAATACCATCCCCATTTCCTTTTTAATGCGCTCAATACCGTGTATTTCCAGATAGACGAGGAGAATGAGGAAGCGATAGAAACGATCGATTTGCTTTCGAGCCTGTTGCGTTACCAGCTTTATGATATAAACGGGCAGGTCCCGGTCCACCGCGAAATGGACTACCTGCAAAACTATATCCGGTTCCAGAAACTCCGTATGACGGAACGTCTGCAATTGCAATGCTACATAGACCCAGCATTGCAGGAGCAGACCGTCCATCCGTTGCTTTTCCAACCTTTGTTGGAGAATGCGTTTAAATATGTTGGTGGAGATTATAAGCTGAATGTGGATATCCGCCCGGAAGGAAATGCAATCCATTTTAAGGTTACGAACTCGGTTGCTTTGACGGATGTTCTTGAAAAAGAAAAGAAAGGCATCGGCATCGAGAACCTGAAAAGAAGATTGGACTTGCTCTATCCGGGTAAACACGAACTGACAATCAGGCAGGATGACCATGAATATGCCGTAGATTTAATTATTGAACTTTCTGAATGATATGGAAATAAAATGTATAATCACAGATGATGAGCCGATTGCACGGAAAGGCTTGAAAAGGTATATCGGCAAGATTGATTATCTGACGGTAATCGGCGAATGCGAAGATGCCATACAGTTGAATACGATGTTGCAATCTGTCCAACCGGACCTTTTGTTTCTGGATATTGAAATGCCGCACCTGACGGGACTGGAATTTCTTGCCAGCCTGCGGAATCCGCCGAAAGTGATTATAACTTCTGCCCATAAGGAATATGCTTTGCAGGGTTTCGAACTCGATGTGGTGGACTATCTGCTCAAACCAATTCCTTTCCAACGTTTTCTGAAAGCTGTGAATAAGGTTCATGCGCTTATGGAGGGCGAGTTGCCGGAGAAAGAAAAGGAAGATGAATATATCTTCGTAAAAAGCGAAAAGCAGCTTAAAAAGATTTATCTGAAAGAGATTCTGTATGTCGAGAGCATGGAGAACTATATCATTATCCATACCCTTTCATCCAAAGAAATTGTAAATACCCGTTTGAAGTCTGTTCTTGCTTCGCTTCCGGAGAAATACTTTTTGCAGGTGCACCGCTCGTATGTGGTAAACCTTTCGCAGATAAAAGCAATCGAAGGGAACCAGCTTCTTATAGCCGGCGATAAAATACCGGTTACCCGCACCCTGCGTGAGCAGGTCTATAAAGCAATCATAAACAACCGCCTGATTTCAAAATAAATACCGGACATACATAAATATATAAATGAACTAAAAGTCGTATGGAGAGAAACAACTTTTTTAGTTCTTTGGAGGTTAACTTATTCTACTAAAAGGATTGAGATAAAATCGCTTTTTCATATATTATATGAAGCTGTTTGAATATTTCATATCAGATATAAATGTAATCGAAGAATAGAATAGTGTTAATTAGTAAGTTAAGGATAGTATGGCATCGGTAAAGATAAAATTCAGAAAGTCGAAATTTAAAAGCGGAAAAGGTTCTTGTTTTATTCAATTGATCCATAAACGGAAAATGACCACTGTTGCTACCGGCATAAAGCTGAGTGGAAAGGAATGGGATAGCCGGAAGTCGTGTGTTATTTTTGGCAAGGCAACAGCCAAGCGGGTTAAAGAGTTGCTTGCCATTCAGGAAAGGCTGGAAAAGATTGTAGGAGAATTTGAAAATATGATTATGGAAAAGGTAAACAACCAAGTTGATTTTACCGTAGATATGCTTGTTCAGGAATATAAGAAAAAGGAATTTTCCAAAAGTTTTTTTGTGTTAATGGAGCGGCGCATCGTACAATTGGAAGAAGCAGGCCAGGAAAGAACAGCCGTAAATTATCAGAGTGCGTTAAGGAAGTTCAGATTATTCAGACGGGAACAGGACATTTCATGCAGGGACTTAACGGAACTGGTTATTGGAGAGTTCGAGGTTTACCTGAAAAAAGAAAATTGCAGCCTGAATACGATTTCCTATTATATGAGGATATTAAAGGCTGTCTATAATTACGGGGTTAAAAAGCAATGGATTAAAGAAAACCGGTATCCGTTCCGGAATGTGTTTACAGGAATGGAAAAAACAGCTAAACGTGCGGTGGAAGGCGAGGTTGTACAACAGTTAATCAGTCTGGATTTACATCATTCATTCGAGTTGGACCTGGCAAAAGATATGTTCTTATTTAGTATCTATACACGGGGAATGAGTTTTATAGATGTTGCTAACCTTAAAAAAACGGATATTAATGGAAATATATTGGTATATAAACGCCATAAGACCAACCAGAGAATGCAAGTTACCCTTATTGGTTGTGCTTGGCAGATTGTACAAAAATATGCTGGGATGATGAGAGAGTCTGTTTTCCTGTTTCCTTTGCTTTATCATCCCGAAAAACGAAAGAATGCGGTTTATGCATCTACACTTCATACATATAACGAACGGCTGAAAATAATATCGGATATGTTGCAATTAACAGAACATCTTACCTCGTATACATCCCGGCATACCTGGGCTACTTTGGCAAAGAGAAATGGAGTGGATGTTCATGTCATAAGTGAAGCGATGGGGCATACTTCTGAAAATACAACTCGCATTTATCTGGCGTCACTTAATAACGTAATTTTAGATAAAGCAAATCAAATCGTAATTAACTCTGTGGAAACTTTTCATAAAAACAAGTTGCGGAAATTAAAATAAAATCTCTACTTTTGAACCGATAATCCTTGATTTTCTAAGGTTTTCCTCTTTACAAGAGGTGGAATAGGAAAAGTTTACTTTTTTTCCGAAGACAAAAATACGGACTCCTGCTATTGCATGTTTTATAAAAAAAGTGCAAACTTTTATATTAATGGTGCAAAGTGGCTTTTTTTATGACGAAACACTTAGATTTTTAAGGCTTTTCGCGCAACTCTTGTGGGGATTTACCGAATTGCCGTTTACAAAATGTGCTTAGGTAAGCCTGTGAGGACATTTTGTATTCTGTAGCAATCTCGGTAAAAGATTTTTCCGTCAAAATTAAATCCCGGTAAATAAGCTCGGACTTCCGTTGAGTAATCCATTTATGCGCAGATTCCCCGAAAGCCTTTTTAAAACGTCGTTTAAACGTATCGATACTCAGGTTGGCATGGCTGGCAAATTCCGATAAATCTTCTATCGATAAATAATGGGTGAGCACGAAGTCCTTGAAGTCTATATCTTTACCCAGCAGAGGATAAAAGAAAGCAGCCAGTTCTTCTTTGCTATAGTAAGCTCTGAGGAGAATGAACAACTCTTTCTCCATCAGCTCATGGAAATGTACACAGCACAAGCCATCATCCAGGCAGTCTTTTAAAAGTGTTGTAAATTGTCCGATTCGTTCATTAATAGGCAATAGAGTGAAATTGTAAATGAAATTTTCGGGGATAAAGTCAATAAGGTGACCGAATGAGAAACGGCTGCAAAAATCAATATTCTGAATGAAGGAGCAGCTTATGACTGTCGAATCTTCCAAAACTTTGACATAACAACAACTATTTCTCGGAAGGAGCGCCATTTCTCCGGCTCTCTGTATTTTGTCTTTGTGATTGTTGCAAGTAACAAGAGCTTTCCCTTTAACTAAAAAAATAATAACGGACCGGTCTACATTAATAAGTTGCGGAATATTGTTTTGGGTAAATTGAAGAACCTTGAATGTTGCGGATGTTTGTAATTTGTAGTTATAGCAAGTAGTATGTTCTTGCTTGTAAAACAGACTCATAAGCAAATTGTTTTAAAATTGTTTGAAGAGTATATTTACTTTATGAAATGGTATTTTTTCTGATTGTAAGTTTATTTACAGTAAATTATACTGAGAATTAAACTCAGGTAACTCATTTATGTTTGAAATTTTGTTTGAAATGATTTATTAGCTGTAATCATAATAGATTAATTATGAATTATATAATAAGGCATCCTGTTTCCTATTCCACCTCTTGTAAAGAGGAATATTATTGACACTCATATTATAGGGATGCACATAATGAAAAAAATACTACTATCTATCTTATTTACAGTCGGAATTTCAGCGGGTTGTCTTGCACAGGACGTAGCGCTGAAAACCAATGCCCTTTACTGGCTTGCCACAACTCCCAATTTGGGGGTGGAGGTTGCCTTGAGCAATAAAGTAACGTTAGAACTTTCCGGCGCCTATAATCCCTGGACTTTCAAGGACGACAAAAAGATGCATTTCTGGTTGGTGCAGCCCGAAGTCAAATACTGGCTGTGTGAAAAGTTCGAAGGACATTTTATCGGGCTGCATGCGCATGGGGCACAATATTTCGGAGGATTCAGCGACAAGCGTTATGATGGTTACCTTGCCGGGGGAGGTTTTACCTACGGCTATAACTGGATGCTTTCGCCCCATTGGAACCTCGAAGCGGCTATCGGCATCGGTTATGCAAGACTCTGGTATAAGGAAAGCGACCGTATCCCCTGCCTGAAATGCTACGAAAACAGGCATAAAAACTATTTCGGCCCAACGAAAGCCGCCCTCTCTCTTATTTACATCTTCTAATTCTAAATTCCGGATAAAGCTCATGAAAAAGATACAATATATACCACTTGTTGCCGTCTCCTTAAGTTTGTTGGCAGGATGCGCCACGTCAAACAGGCAGGCAGGAAAGAACATAACTGCCACACCGGGCTTTCACACACTCACGCCCGACAGCCTGTACCGGGTGGGTATGGACTTGGTTTTTCATATCCCGGAGCATTACTTCTCCAAAAGGAGCCGCCTTGTCATCGTCCCGCAGTTAGTGGCGGACGGTACGGTAAAAGAGGAATATGCACCGCTCGTTCTGGATGCTCCTATTTATGATAAAAAGGTATATCGCAAAAAAATACTGCATGGTTATGAGGACCCTTACGAAGGAAAAGCGGTGAAAGCGGATAAAACGTCCCACGCTTTTGAATTGCCCTACCGGGAAACGGTACAACTGCCGGAAGGAGTAGAAGAGGGGCGGTTTGTAGCTGTTGTTTCGACGGATGGTTGCGGGCAGTGTTCCGGTATCGATACGCTGGAAATTGCAGCAATCAGCAATCCGGTAACCTTGATGGAGGACCTGAAAGAATCGCTCGAACTCTCTTGGATAGAACCGGAATTTGTTATCCGTCCAAAAATAATGGAGGGTAGAGGCGTAGCCAACCTGCAATTCGGCATCAACCGGTCCGACATCAACATCTCCATGGGGAACAATCAAAAGGAACTGGACGGCATGGTTAAAACACTTGCCCCGGTTTTCTCGGATACACTGGCAACGGTAAACGGCATCACGATTACCGGTATGGCTTCCGCCGACGGTTCACTGGCGCTGAATACCGCATTGGCACGCAACCGTGCCAATGCCGCTAAAGAGTGGCTTACCCGCCAACTGGGCATTAAGCCGGAGATGCAACGGCGGATTACCACCGGTTCGCGTCCTGAAGGTTGGGAGCCGGTTCTTGCCGCCATGACAGCTGCAGGCAATCCGGACTCCGCGGCCGTAAAAAATATTCTTGTGAAATACAATGACAGCAACGACGACATACAGGAACAATACATCCGCCGCCTTTCCTGCTGGAACGATATTAAAAACAACTATCTCCAGAAAGACCGCAATGTGGAGTATGTCTATACCTATACATTGAAAAGTTTTACAAGCGACAGCGAGTTGCTGGACATGTACAGCAAACGCCCGGATGCCTTCAACGAGGATGAACTGCTACGTGTGGCTGCACTTACCCCGTCGGCCGAAAAGAAAAAAGAGGTTTATGCAACCATCATCAACTATTTTCCCCAGTCGCAAGTTGCGGTAAACAATCTGGCTGTCCTCTATCTTCGCGAAGGAAACACCAAGAAAGCGAAGGAGGTATTGAATACCCTTACGGAATATGCTCCCGAAACCCTGAACACGCTTGCCGCCAGCTATATCTATGCCGACGATTACGAAAAAGCTATCGAACTTTTGCAGGATACGGAGCTTCCTGTTGCACGCTATAACCTGGGATTACTCAAAGCAAAGAAACGCCAATTCGGGGAAGCCTATGAACTGCTCCGTCCGTTTGCCGACCTGAACAGTGCTATTGTAGCCCTGAGCGTAAACCTGAACAGTGAGGCGGATCATATCTTATCCGCTTTGGATGACAGCAATCCGGTTGCCGAATATGTTCGTTCGCTTGTTGCCGCACGGCTGGAAAATGATGCTACATTTTACAAACATATTCCTAACGCATGTACAGACCCGGCTCTGCGCAAACGTGCCACGGGTGAACCGGATTTCTTCCGTTACCGCAGTGAAGAACCGTTCCGTGCATTGGTAAACCAAAGATGAAATCATGGAGATAAAAAAGATAACATACACAGCATTATTGCTCGCCTTATACGGCTTTTCATCCTGCCTGAGAGACAAGATTGAAGATTGTCCGCCCTTGCAGGTCTGCATCGAGGTAAAAGACAAGAACTATTCCAATGTGGATAAAGTGGAATTGGAAGAGAAGAAAAGCGAAGCGCTTGCTTTCCGCGAATACGTCCCTACGCTCTATTATATCCTGCGCGATGCTGCAACCGGTGAGGTAGTAGAAGAAAAAGGCGTGTTCGACGTCACAGGCGACGGGAAAAATTGCCCGCTCACTTTCTGCGATTGCATTCCGCACGGTAAATATATGCTGACTGTTTGGGGCGGCCTGGATGATGTTACCCCACTTGGAGATGACCCGCTTGCTGCCCTTTTGCATGCGGAAAACGAAGAGGGCGCCGATATTTATCTGACACACGACACGCTGCTGTATGATGCCTGGAATAATAACCAGCGAGTAGAAATGGAACGTACCAAAGGCAAACTTATTGTCCGTATGGAGAACCTGCCGGATAATGTAAACTATTCCACAAAGACTATCGACGGTGTCTATGCAAATGTAAACCATCAGTTTAAATACAGCGGTACGGCATCCGTATCTAAGTCGTTTGAATGGAAACCGACATCCGAAGTGACAACAAAAACACTTCTTGCCCCTTCCCTGAAAGAAAACAGTTCGGTGGTAAACCTGAATTTTTACGACCAGCCGGATAAACAGACACCAATCCTGAACCCCGGTGATATAAAGGTAACGATGAAACGGAATGAACTGACAGTATTGAAATACGTGTACGACGACGGGCAGGGGGAAATCGCCTGCTATATACTGGTAAATGGAAAATGGGAACTGATACACAGCATGATTGTAGATTAATTTGAACAGGATATTTAATTTAACTCATTATTGAAAATGACAAAGAAGAATTATTTTTTAGGTGTAATGGCAGCCGGAATGGTGCTGTTTACCGCATGTAACAAGGAAGATGGAATTATCGACAATGGTCCTCTTGAAGCGGATGCAACTGCTCAGGAGCTGGTATTACAAATTTCAAGCTCCGGCGACGGATTGGCCACAAAGGCAGGACGCCCGCTGTATGCTGCGGATGCAGCACAGCAAGTCGACTTTGTGAAAGTGATTATTTATGATGCGGCTGGAGGTGCAAACTCTGCCATTAAATATGCCAAACTTATTGATAAGTGGATGGGGAATGACGCAGTTAGTACGCCTTATACAGACGGAAGGCAATACACTCTTTCACTAAAAGGCACTGATAAATTGGGACAAGGCTCCTACAAAGTCGTAGCCGTCGGTTATAGCGATAATACCGGATATGGAAAATTCTCACCGGATTTGACAACGTTGGTAAAAGCCGAAACGCCGGTTGTATATTCTGCAATTTCAGGAACAATAACGGGGGATGCCGAAGAAGTTTTTGCAGGCGAAGCCGATTTAACAGTTGATCAGAATGGTCAATTTACATTTACCACTGGTGAGAATGGTGTAGTCGTTACCCTGCATCGCCAAGTGGCCGGTGGTTTCGGATACTTTACCAATATTCCGGCAAGTGTTGACGGGAAAGATGCTGCATCACTTCGGTTAGTGACAAGAACCAAAAACACAAAGGTGAATTTCACTGATTTCAACAGCAGCTTTACGACAACTGGCACTGGTGCGATGTATATTGTCAATGGAGAAACTCCTGCAACAGCCGATACTAAATTTAATGGTAGTGCTGGTAATGATGGCAATGTATTATATACAATCGCGCTCTCTGATTGGTTTGATAATGGAGATAATGGAAAGTTGGATGCTAATGAGGATGGTTTCCTTACTTATTCTGTAACAACAGGACAAGGTGATAAATGGAAACATGCAACAGGCGTTAATACGGCAGTTGTGAAAGGCTCTGTCTTTGCTGGAAAATTTATGATTCCGTTTGGATTGGCTACTGGTAAAAATACAATGGAACTCCAGTTGTTGGCAGAGGATGGTTCTATCCTGAAAACTTGGGGCGTTAAGATTCCGGCGGGTGATGTTGCTGCAGGCAAAAATGATCCGGAAAAAAATGATGAAAGCGTATCTGTTTTCAACGTTGTCCGTAACCACATGTACAATCTGGGAGTAAAAACAGAGCACACTCCAAATATTCCGGGAACTACCGAGCCTGATCCAGACCCGGAAAATCCAACTCCGGGAACCGACAATCCGGAAGACCTGTCCAAAGGTCAGGACTTGATTTTGAAAGTAAATGCAAACTGGGAAGTCATCCATAAATTGGAATTAGACTAAGAAACTCCAAACAAAACGTTCAAAAACGTTGCAGCACTCTTTCGTTCGCGAGCAAAATCTCCAAAAATATTGCAGGGAGTTTTTGTTTGCGAACGAAAACCTCAAAAATGATGCAGGAGCTTTTTGTTTGTAGGCGAAATCTCCAAACATGATTTTTGGACAGGGAAACTCCAAACAAAACCATCCTACACCATTTTCCAAGAAAAAATAACGAAATAACGAGCTATCATGAAAGAAATCAATCTGAAATTCAACATCACACGTGCCCGGAACGCCGAACATTACCAGTTCCATTCCGATGTACTGGATATCATCACAACTGGTTTTGCCTCGGTTCAGAAGATAGACAGCCTGCGCGATACATACCAGCAACTGTTCGACACGGAGAACGAATGTTACCTCAGCAACCGTGCTTATAAAGATACGTTGGACATTGAAACAGCGGACAAAATGCGTGACGACCTGTTTCTCTATCTTTCGCAGACGATTGCAACCAGTAAACTATGCCCGATAGCCGATAAGAAATCGGCAGCCCAAACATTGGATTACGTCATCGACCCGTATCGCGGCGCCCCCCGTCTGAATTATGCCTCCAATACTGCCGCCATACAGGATTTCATACTCAAAATCCGTGAAGCAAGAAACTCCGATGCCATCAATGCCCTTGGATTGAAAGAGGCTGTCGATGCGTTGGAAGAAGCCAACAAGGCCTTCAACGCTCTCTATTCCGGGCGCTCCACAGAAGTTCTTTCCCGCGCTACTTCCGAGAAGATGAAATCCATTCGTCCGCAAGTGGACAAAGCCTACAAGGAAACCGTTTCAGCCATCAACGCCCTTTACAAGGTAAACGCGCTGATTACTAAAAACCGCGATGTTGAAATGCAACTCGAAACGGTAATAGACAAAATCAACGCTATCATTATCCAATTGCAGAAAACTCTTTCGCGTGCCGGCGTAGGGGCAAAAAACAATCTGCAACCGGGCGATAACAAACCGGGCGGCAATCAGGAAAGTGATGGCGACAAACCGGAAGAACTCTGATTATTTAATTAAACGGACCTAATTATTTTATAGAAAATACATGGAGATGAAAACGATACGCTATTTATTATTATTGATCCCTTTGCTTCTGGTTGCATGCTCGCCGGACGACACAATCGTCCCCGAAGCCGGCAAGGAAGGAAACATAACTTTCACCTTCACGACCGAAAGCAGGGCAAAAACAAAGACTGTCCTCGAAAATTCAGCGAGCACTTCCGATGGCAAGCAGCATGTATCCACTGTTTATCTCTATGTATTTGATGCCTCCGGTACATGTACCCGGGTTGATAACGTTCCCTGGCCCTCCCCATCGAGCGTAGAAGTCAACTATCAAACAGTTTCCCGTATCTATTCCACAACGCTTCCGGCAGGCGATTATACTTTCCTTGCCGTTGGTCTGGATGACGCTTCGGGTACAACCTATAACTTGCCTGATGCTATCATGGTAGGTTCCTCTCTTACTAACGCCACTGTAATGCTTGCCACAGGAAAAACAAAAGAAGACATTGCAACATCGGAACTCTTTGCCGGTTCCCTCAATGCTACCCTAAAAGAAAGCCTCAATACGCCTGTTACGATTAACTTCTACCGCAGGGTTGCCGGTGTGATGGGGTGGTTTACGAACATTCCTCCTGATGTATCCAAAATACAAATTAGCCTGTATACCCGGCAAAATAAAAGTGGATACCTCATAGCACAACCAGAAGGGGAGAATTATCCTTCCGGAATTAGTAATCCTTATAATTTTAAAGACTATATAACCGATGCCATAAGCAGTGAAGAAGCAGATAAAATTATTGTATCAACGGATGTCCCGGCAAATACGGATGCAGCAACTGTAATATCGGCCGGTTCATATATACTTCCTGCTGCTGCACCGGCAGTAGGTGACGGAACAGAATTTACTTTGCAGGTTCGACTGCTTGGATCTGATAATTCCATACGAAAGACAATACGTGCAAAAATGAAAGAGGGAGACGGCTTATACATTCCTCCTTCTGGAGCTGGAACCGGAATAATAGATACAGGAGGTCCTTATCGCTTCCCGATAGTAGCCAATCATTTCTATAGCATCGGGACACAGGAGGTTCCGGTGGATTTGAATCCGGGAACAGGGGATGATATATATATTACAGTGAATCCTGACTGGCATTATGAAATAGAACTTCCTATGGAATAACAGTATAAGATATGAAAAGAAGAAGTAGTTATACCAGATATATATTCTTACTCTCCTTGTTGTTGCTTGCTTGCAACAATCTGGACGAGATACCGGAAACCGTGGATAAGAAAACGGTAATGGTGCCGTTTTCCATAAAGATTGGTAGTGAGGCCGTTGTAACCAGAGCAGAAAATCCATCATCCAGCCCAATAATCGCAGGAGAAGCTTGCGAGGCGGATCATTTGAGAATTTTCGTTTTCAAGAAAACAGCAATCCCGGATTCTGGCGAATCGGAGACCTTTGTTTATGAGAAAGAAGGAGTAGTGGAGAAACAACCTTATGCTTCGGGAGGTGACCGGATGAGATATGCAACCGGATATTTTGAGGGTGAAGTCAATGCCACCTACCGCATTGTGGGTTATGCTTACAAAGCATCGGAAGAGAAATACTTGGATTTTAGCGGAATCACCACCCGTGGAAAAACTTTTACCACTGCAACGATAGGCATCAACAAGACAGATGGAACATATTACACACCCGAGTTCTTTTCCGGAACAATATCCGATGACCCGACACTAAGGACTAAAAGGGTGACTATAACAGACGGGACAAAAATACAATTGCAGGGTTCTCTCTTTCGTGGTGTGGGACAAATCAATGTGAAAGTGACAAATATACCCGGTGATGTGACTAAGCTGGGGCTTGTCATGGACAGGTATTCTATCAAGAACGGCATGATTGATCCTACATACTTTATCTATACTTATTTTTCCAAAGAATCCACTATGGAGCGTATCATCGTGGACGAAACCGATCAGATAGTAGCTGATACGGAAACTCCGGCTAATGGCAGAACGGCTATTCTGACAGAAAATATGCTACGTCTTGGAGACGGAATAACGGATCCAGCAATAGATAATGGCGGCAGCTTACTTTATATAGATGCCACAACCGCACGTGGCACAACGACGAGGTATTTGGTGCAATGCCGTGACAAAATGATGGAAGACCCTTTCACGCCGGTTCTTTACGAGTATCTGATTATCTCATCCCGTTTTGTCATTCCCACAAACTGGAGAATGACGATCAGTGGTGATTTCAGTAAATTACAGCATGGTACTTTGAAGATGGAGATAAATGATATTACTGCCAATGGATTCTTTGCGGGAATGATGGAATAATAAAAAATGAAGCTTATGAAATATATATTGTTAATACCGTTTTTCTGTTGTCTCTTTTCATGCAGTGAGGAAACAGCGATGGAAGAAGTAGCGGCTACCCATACACTGACGTTCAACTTGTCAGGTCATTTTTCAACTCGGACTGCCCAGACGCGGACGATAGATTGGATAGATTTTGGTAAATATACAGTTAAGTTCTATTTGTTTAAGGAAAATAAAAATAAACTGCACCCTACTACCGGTAAGTCTGTATATGTGCTGGAATCCATGCGTGAGGTTACGGAACCGGTAGTAACTGTGGATGTTACGCCCGACACAAACTATAAATATATTTTTGCCGCAACAACAAAGGGGCAGAGCGATTTATTAACCATAAAGGATTTCGGAACATTGAATTTCGCCCACTCACCTGTATACGACAGTCCCGAAGCAGTTGTCGGCACATCGGTAATGGACAATTGTTATTTTCAGTTGGCTACAGAGGATGCGTTTGATTACTCTGGAGCCGCAAACACCACAAGCCGGGTAGATCAGGAACTTTACGCGGATGGATATACAATCAATACAAGTTTTGACTTCAGCACACCTATCGGCGTAGTGCTACGCAGGCAGGTCGGTCTGGTTGAATTTCAATTAAGCAATGTAAAGGATGGGGATGTCGTATCCTGCTCCGTGCCCACTGACTATTATCGGTTATACCTTACGCAAATAAATAAGATAAATACGACAGACAATTATCAATCGTCTAATGAAGCTTTTCCCGATAATAATTGGAGTGATCTTTATCAAGATTATTACTCACACGTTGTTACTTACAATACAGGAACCCCTGAGATGCTCTCTTTTACCAAACAAGAAACATTAAAAGGTATCAGCAATTCGAAACACAATTTCCGCATATTCATGCCTTATACAACAGCCAAAGAGGTAGGAGTATCTGTCCCGGCGACAGAACAAGCGAATTATAAGGTAAAGAAGGGAGCTGTTGGCACGGGAGTGAAACTCACGATAAATGGCACCACTTATAGCTATACCCAATCTTTCCCTATCTTCCGGGACGGCAAGACTTACTTTATGATTAAAGGGACACAGTTGGTTACATACTGGGCACCCAATAGCGATGGCGGTATTGATTTGGACGATGATAAATGGGATGGTGTAACCGAATAAAATAACAAAGTCATGAAAACAATATATTCTTATATTATCACTTTTTTGGTAGGTATAACCCCTTTCTTTGTTTCCTGTGAACAGGAAGAGATACCCGAACTCAATGAGAACGAAGGTGAAACAAACGATGAGTACTTTATCCATCCCGAAGATACGGCAGGTATCGTAGTTCCCGAAGGTTACCGTCTGGTGGTCTTTCCCGGTAATAAAATCAGAACAAGAGCCTTAGACCCCGTTACGAGTTCGGATAAGGTGACGCACCTACAATATCTGATATATAAAGAAACTCCAAAGACAGCAGATGGCACAGGTACTTATAAGTTGTGTGAGCGGAAAACTCTGTTTAATGAACCGGGTACAAAGAATTGGCCATATAAATCCGTCCCGGTAGTGTTAGAAGACGGAGAGAATTACAAGGTTGTTTTTTTGGGTAATGTTGATAAAAGTCTGTTTGATAAACAAACAGAACTATTAACCGGTGTAGAAAACGAGGCAGCGTATGAGAATGCCCGAATACATCTGCCTAACAGGGAATTTACAGGTCAAAACATGTATTACATGGGAAAGGCTGCATTTACCAATACTCCCGCACTGGGAAACGAAACGGATAAGATCGTGTATGTCCCTATTACTTTGCAGCGTATCGTCAATCGTGTAGATCTTTGTAAAGAGGGCATAGGTAACTCATATTCGAGTTTTTCAAGAGATAATTTCTGTGACTTTCTTATCAATAACGATTTGAAACTGATTTTAGAAGGTTCCGGTGGTTCTCTGCACCAAGCTATCACCGCCCAGGTGGATACGTTGATAATGGGATTGGTTTATGTGGCGACAAGAAATGAGCCTGGACATAATGGTACTACAAATTTCTCTACCATAGCAGATGAAATGTATGATAAATATCAAAAGGGAGAGAATAAGTATTCTGTTCTGAAGTATAGACATAGCCAATTTGCGAATGGAACTTATTCGTTGCCGGAAATATGGGATGCAGGGTTATCTCAAGTGAGTACGTATTTGCAAACATACAGTGGAAGTTCAAGCCTATTCGACAGATACGTGGAATACGCTGACGTAAGTAATAATTATGCAAACAATGTGATCATTAATTTGGCTCAATATTTGTATGACACATTTCATAAAGGTATTGACAACACCGAAGAGAATAGTAATTTTACGGAAACCGGTACTTTCTACAAGTATTGGAGTAACTTTATTCAACAAATTCAATATCAAAATTTTTATGACACAAGCATTCAATTGAATGACAAATTCAAAAGCGAGTTAAAGAAAACATTGAGTTCTACCTACCAAAACAACAAATATTTTAATCCCCTAGCCGGAAGTTCGGGAGATCATTATAAAGTAACGGTAAACAGGATGCCTTCTCAAATAGACTTTAACATGAGTATTCCTTCAGATGGCTATTTAAACAATGGGAATCCCGTAGATCTTATTTATAGATTCAAGTATTATAGAACCACTGATTATTATTTATCAATCATTTCCTTAGGTACACCTGCAGATAAATTGTCGGTTTCTTCTATTCAAGGAGTATGGGGAAAAATCGATTGGGATGGTAATATCACGGATGCAGCCGGATGGACAGATAAAGGTGAGACATATACGATACTTTCATCTTCGGAAGTTCCTATTACGGCAAGTCAAATTCCGAATATATACCGAAAAGGCGTTCACAAAATAACACCTGTTTCTTTGCTGGATAAACAAAAGAAATCCTCTGTGGCTTACCCTATCTTACATTCTTTGGAATCAAGTTTTATCAGTAATACAGATGATTCTTTTATTAAAATAACGGAAACAGTAAATGACAATCCTGTCTTGCAAGCGAATAAAACGTATGACCTGAAAATAGGAACATATCCTCTTTGCACAAATATTAATAATGCCCGTGTCAGTAATTTATTGACTATTATTACAGCTGTAGCACAAAAGATGTATCATAGAACGTGGGTAGATAAACTAGAGGCAGTTAAATACCCAGCATGGGTTTTCCTACCGGATATTTCAGAAACAAATTTAACCTATACCCATCGCTGGGTAGAAACCGATGAGAACTATGCTGAAATAAGTAGCAATTAGTTTTTTTGTTAAATTTAAGGATACTAAATGGACTATTCTAAAGTTGTAAAAGCTTTACGGGGCCCGTTTAGATTGAAAGCTCCAATATTTCAAGATAATATTGAGACGACTACTGCTTGGAATGAAGTTATATCTAATCCTGAACCTATACATTTAATTTCTATATTTGCGATTCAATAAAACAATCGCATATGATAACAAAAATCCGGATGGCGAGCCAGCAGTTGGTGCATCCTCAGTTCTGTTCACCGAAAGACTTAGTTGCATATATGGGTGCCATGCAGGCGCAGGAGTATACAATGGCGAAATGGGCTGTAGGTATCCGGCTGAAATCGGCAACCCTCCGGACGGTGGAGGATGCGATAGCGAAAGGGGAGATTTTACGGACGCATGTGATGCGGCCTACCTGGCATTTTGTGGCAGCGGAAGATATTCGCTGGATGCTACGTCTTTCTTCGGAACGTATACGAAGGGCTTATAATTCATATATCAGCGGTCGCAAACTCGAAATATCGGAGGAACACAGCATCCTGGCAAGCGATTTGATTGTAAAATCACTGGAAGGAGGAAAAAGTTTAACCAAGAAAGAAATTGAACAGGTATTGAGCCAGGCGGGAATATTAACCGATGATACCCGTATCCGCCGTTTCCTCGCTTTTGCAGAGATCGAAGGAATTGTGTGCAGTGGCCCCGATAAAGGGAAGGAGATTACGTATGCGTTATTGGACGAACGCGTACCTGCTACTCCCGAACTGACCAAGGAAGAATCGCTTGCGAAAATAGCCAGGGCTTATTTCCGAAGCCATTCACCGGCAAGCCTGAATGATTTTGTCTGGTGGTCCGGGCTGTCTGTTACCGAAGCAAGGCAGGCCGTCGCATTGATAGAAGGAGAGTTGCTGACCGACCGTTTTCAAGCGGAAAAGTTGTTTGTACATGAAACTTGGGGAACGGTCCGCTCTGCTAAAGACGTTCTTCATCTTTTGCCCTCTTATGATGAGTTTCTGATTAGTTATAAAGACCGTACGGCTGTCCTTGCATCCGAGCACCACCCGAAAGCCTTTAATTCCTGGGGCATCTTTTATCCCGTTATCCTGCATAACGGCAGGATAACAGGCAATTGGAAAAAGTCTTCCGCAAAGAAGGGGGTGGATGTGTCATGCTCGTTTTTCGACGGATATACATGCGAAGATGAAGCCTTACTTGCCGGTGCGATGGAACGATACCGGAAGTTTATACATGCTAAATAAAAAGAATGGACAGGTTCAGAGTATTTGCATAATATCTTTCCAGCCTGATACTCTTTGGTAACTTTTATCCTCTACATATATGTTATGCGGTTGGGTAAATAGCAGCTTTCTGCCTTCAAAAGAGCTGAGGTTCTTTAAATGGTCGTCAATCATAATATCGCCTTTGATGCTGTCTTTACGACCGCAGAATATCATTTGCTCCCAACCGATAAACGGATAGTGTTCGTTTAGCCATTCCTGTTTTTCTGCCAGGCTTTGGGGAAACTCGGTGGCGGAAGAGACAATCAGTACTTTATATTTGTCATTTAAATACTTCAAACCCTCCGTACTGTCTGCTATAACCGGGGCTGTCCTGAAAAATCCTTTGCTTCGTACATGAGATTGGCTGTTAGGAAAAGCGTCCATTTCTGAAATACCATATAAACGGTCTACGTCAAACCGGATACCGGAAGTTCTATATTCAAAATTTATAAATTGGGTGTACACATCAGCCAGTACGCCATCCATGTCTACTAAAATTTGTTGTTTCATATTTTTGGAATTATTAATAGTTAAATAATCACTTTTTTCTGTTTAAAGCTATTTTCCCGGAATTTCTCTTTTGCGGCTTTCTTTTATACTTCGCGGTTTCTTTGTTTGCTTGAAATAATATTATGCAAAAAACCGCATATTTCCTATGAAAGTTGCAAAAATCATTCGATTTTCCTTCTAATATTATATATATTTGCGGAAATGTGCAATATCTTAAATTTGAAAAACATGCTAAAAGAGGAACGATATCAATATATTCTAAACCGTTTGAATACACATGAACGGGTGTATATTACTTCTCTGAGTGAAGAATTGGGTGTCTCGGACGATACATTGAGAAGAGACTTGATAGAGCTGGATAAACAGGGTGTTCTAACAAAAGTGCATGGAGGAGCTGTTGCTAAATCCGGTATGTCGGTCGAGTTTCTGGACCGTCTGAATACAGCTACCGCAGGAAAACAGGAAATGGCATCCAAGGTTATTCCCTTGTTTCGTCAGGGAGATGTTCTATTGATAGACGGAGGAACTTCAAATCTGGAAGTGGCACGGCAGATTCCTCAAAACCTTGAGCTGACAGTTTATACCAATAGCTTTCCGATAGTCAACGTATTAATGAATTATCCTAAACTGGAACTGATATTTTTAGGAGGAAAGGTTTTTCCGTCTTCACAGGTTACGGTGGGAGTTTCTGTCTTTCAGGCTTTGCAGACAATACGGCCGAATTGGTTGGTTTTAGGTGTTTGTAGCGTGCATCCCCAGCAGGGATTGACGGGACCCGACAGGGAAGAAACGATGGTGAAGCGATTGATGATGGAACGGGCGCAGAAACGGATTGTACTGGCAGATAGCCATAAACTGAATACGGCGGAGACTTACCATATAGCCTCTTTAGGAGATATCGATTATCTGGTCACCGAGGATAGCAAAGTGGATTATATAAAACAGAATTGGCAGGGTTTTTCTTTTACGGTTTTATAATGCCTATATTTGTGTCCGTATGAAAAAACAAAATATGAAGATTATGAAAGTGAATAATGTATTGGGTCTGTTCTTTTTCTCTTTTCTTTTAATTCATCTGTCTGCCTGTAGTGATAAAAATGAACAAGGCTGGTATGATTCTGTTCCGGGTGGCAATCGTTTTGAACGGGCTAATACTCTCCGGTTTTATTATGTGGATGAGGAAGGACATAGTTTGATAGATCCGGAGGATTTGAGTACATTTCCTGTCCGTTGTTTGGAAATACCGGACGTCGCCCCTTATCCATCGGATTATAAAGACGATTTATACAATGGAAATCGTGATGAAATAAGATATGATGAAACAGAGCAGTTATATTATTATTCAACGTTTGCTTTCGGTGATGAAAAATATAGCAACAGTACCTTTTATATTTATTTCCAGGGTGATTATGATAAAATGGATTTAACGTATAAATATACCAATGAAGATGTAGCCGGAGGTGATGGGTATTGAGCAAAAATTATTTCATGGGAATTTAATGGTAAACACGTCTATTCGGATGATGACGGATTAGACAAAAAAGTATTTATACATAAGTCATCCGGAAATACGACAATCTCTTTTTGATTATAAGGTCGCCTCTGCAAGCAACGGAAACGGCATAAATGAAGCGCAGATTGTACGCAGGCAAATAAAATTATCCACGTAAATCTGCGCTCCTGTGTTATCCGTATTCGCTGATAGCTTTATAAGGCAGAATTAGTCCTTGCACTCTTTGTGCAGTTCTTTGCTTATTCGCATCGCGCAGAAGTTCGGGCCGCACATTGTACAATATTCCCCGTCTGTTACAGCACTTTCTTTATAGTATTGCAAAGCACGTTCCGGGTCTAAAGACAGATTGAACTGGTCTTTCCAACGAAATTCAAAACGGGCTTTACTCAACGCATTGTCGCGAACCTGTGCTCCGGGATGTCCTTTGGCGAGGTCGGCTGCATGGGCGGCAATTTTATAAGCAACAACTCCGGTACGGACATCTTCTTTATTCGGCAGGCCAAGATGTTCTTTGGGAGTAACATAGCAAATCATGGCGGTTCCGTGCCATGCAATTTGTGCGGCGCCGATAGCAGATGTGATATGGTCGTAACCGGGTGCTATATCTGTCGTAAGCGGGCCTAACGTATAGAAAGGTGCATTATGGCAGGCATATTGCTGTTCTTTCATGTTCTCGTGGATTTTATTCATGGGAACGTGGCCCGGGCCTTCAATGATAACCTGCACAAACTGTTCCCAAGCAATATTGGTCAATTCGCCCATCGTATGTAATTCTGCAAATTGAGCAGCGTCGTTTGCATCGTAAATAGAGCCGGGACGAAGACCGTCGCCAATCGATACTGCAATATCGTATGCTTTCAGTATCTCGCAGATTTCAGCAAAATGTGTGTACAGGAAGTTCTCTTCGTTGTGTATCTGCATCCATTGGGCCATGATGGAACCGCCGCGGGATACAATGCCGGAAAGGCGTGTACGGGTTAGTTCGACATGTTTCTTCAGTAATCCGGCATGGATGGTAAAATAATCGACTCCTTGTTCAGCTTGTTCGATTAGAGTATCCCGGTAGATATCCCAGTTCAGGTCTTCTACACGGCCGTCCACTTTTTCGAGCGTCTGGTAAATGGGAACAGTACCCATTGGCACCGGGCAGTTACGGATAATCCATTCGCGTGTTTCATGAATGTTCTTTCCGGTAGATAAGTCCATTAACGTATCGCCTCCCCATTTGCAACTCCAGATGGCTTTCTCTATTTCCTCGCTAATGCCGGAAGAGAGGGCGGAGTTGCCGATATTCGTATTTATTTTAACCAGGAACTTCTTTCCGATAATCATCGGTTCAGCTTCCGGGTGGTTGATATTGGCGGGGATAATGGCACGTCCGGCAGCAATTTCTTTGCGGACAAAATCCGGTGTGATATAAGATTTGAGCCCGAGCGCTTCAATCTGTTGATTTTCGCGGATCGCTACATATTCCATTTCCGGAGTGATGATACGCCGCTTGGCATAATACATCTGTGTAATGTTTTTGCCCTCTTTTGCGCGGTAAGGCAGATGCCGTTTCGGGAAACGGATACTATCCAGTGAGGAGTCTGCTAAACGTTGACGGCCGTATTCGGAAGAGAGTTCGGACAATTGTACCAGGTCTTTTCTCTTTCCGCACCATTCTTCGCGGATACGGGGGATTCCTGCATTGATATCGATTGCTATCTTGGGATCGGAGTAGGGACCACTGGTATCGTACACGATAACCGGGTTGTTTTTCTTAAATACTTTTTCTCCGTTTTTTTCAATGGTAACGGTGTCTAATAGTTTGATTTTACGCATTCCCACCTGGATTTTATTGATTTCGCCGGGGATATATATTTTTTCCGACGAAGGGTAGGAGATGCGCATGCTTTTCTTGTTTGCCATATGCTGTTTGTTTGAATATTTTATCTGTTATATTATTTTATTATTTCCTGAATGAAACGACGTGTTTCTTCTATTGGATTCTCAGCCTGGATGATTGCACCGGAAACGGCTATGCCCGTGATGCCTGTTTCCATCAAAGGCCTGACATCTTCCAGTTCGATTCCTCCGATTGCAAAGATGGGGATTTGAATACCTGCTTCTTTACATTGCTGTATTATTTTACGGTAACCTTCCAATCCCAGAATAGGGCTTAATTTCTTTTTTGTTTCTGTAAAGCGGTAAGGACCTAAACCGATATAAGAGGCCCCGGCTTTGTCTGCCAATACGATGTCCTCAAATGTATTGGCTGTAGCTCCGATGAAGAATGGAGGTTGCGGATGATGGTTGGCTACAATCTGCCATGCTTCGGCAACCGGAATATCTTTTTTCCCCAGATGTACTGCGTGGGATCCGGATGTTAAAGCGATATCCACACTATCGTCGATACAGCAAATGCAACTGTTGCCGGATACTTCTTTTGTATATAAAGAGGCTTTTCGGGCGTCTTCAGGATTCAGGGTGTCTTTCATTCGAAGCTGAACCCAGTCGCAACCGCCTTCTATTACCATCTTTATTTCTTCAAGCTCCGTGTATTTTTCTGTTCTATGGGTAATGAACATCAACCGGCTGCTTTGTGAGAAATCCACATAACGGGGGTTGCCGCCAAACGTAGTTAATATATTTTGTTTATTCATATCTGGAATTGTTTGTATCGTTCTATAATTGAATTTGAATCTTTCTCCGTGGGCTGATTTCCCCACAAGGCTCCCAATACGGCAAAACCTCCGAAATTAATTTCTTTGAGTAGGGGAATCGTAGTACTATCCAAACCTCCGAGAGCAATTACTTTTTCATTGATAATCCCTTTCCCGGATGCCTCTTTCAGTTTCTCCGTCGGGAAATTGCTTTGGTATCCTTCTTTTGATATACTATCGAAAATGGGACTCAGGAATACATAATCGAATCCCTTGCTTTCCTCTACTTCTTGCAGCGAATGACAGGAGCGGCTCAGGTTCCCTTTGAAGTTTGCCGGTATGCGGTTATTGCGGCGGTTTATGTGCAAACCTGCTACAGGATAGTTTTCTGCCAGATTGAAACAGTCGTGCAGAATGATGCGGTTGTGGAACTCCGGGCAGATCGTATCGATTAATTGAATTAACTCTTTTTCGGAACATCCCGGTTTACGTAGATGCAGATATTGCAGGCCTTCTTCAAAAAGACGAGTGATTATCTTTCCTTCTCCGGGGAAAAAATCAGGATATGTTATTACAATCAGTTTTTTCATCTTTCTATTTTAATTAAAGGCACAGGGGCGAAGAAATGATTGAGCGGACCGTGTCCATACCCTGTTTTTACATTCGCTCCTTCGGATAAGGCGGTTGTGATATATTGTTTTGCCATCCGCACAGCTTCCTGCAAATCCTTGCCGAGGGCCAGATAGGCGGCTATGGCAGAAGATAACGTGCAACCGGTCCCGTGTGAATTAAACGTATCTATAGCCGGAACAGTGAATCGTATGGGGGCTTTATCCTTTACATATAGAATATCAGCCATTTCTTCTTTACCGAGATGTCCGCCTTTCATCAAAAGGGCATTACACCCCATTTCCATCAGGCGGTAAGCGGCTGTTTCCATTTCTTCCTCATTCCGGATGGTCATCCCTGAAAGAAAAGCGGCCTCGTCTATATTCGGCGTAACTAATGTAACACGTTTAAATAGCTCTCTGGTAATGATATCGATAGTGTCGTCTTCCAATAGTTTACTACCGCTGGTTGAAATCATAACCGGGTCTAACACTATTTTGGCCGGCTTGAACGTGTCGATAGCAGAAACAACAACTTTTGCAGCTTCTTTATTATGAAGCATACCGATTTTTACGGCATCTACTATTATATCTTCAAAAACAGCATGAATCTGTCCTTCCAGAATCTCTGGGATAATGGCTTGTATTCCTCTTACTCCCTGTGTATTTTGCGCAGTGATGGAGGTTATAGCCGAAGCTCCATAAACTCCCAATGCCGAAAAGGTTTTAATGTCGGCCTGTATCCCGGCACCACCTCCACTGTCAGAACCCGCTATTGTAAGTGCAACGGGATAACGAAATGTTGTTTGCTTGCTCATTTTACATACGAAAGGAGGGAATAAGCCTAATCTGTCTTTTTCCTACGGCAGCATTACCTGCTTCAGGTTCATAGGGTATAATCTCAGCCCGTTTACAGTATGGCACCCCTTTCACCGGCAAAGGTAGAAAGTTTGTGAAGAGTAAACAAAAGAGATGTGTTAAATTTAAGATTAATATTTACTGTTTTAATGAATAATCCACATTAAAAGGCTTCTGTCATATTCATGTAGACCTGTACACCGGACTCTCCAACGCCTTTACCAATATCAAGCCGGAAGTTTTTACCGGGTTGCATTTGAAAACGAATGCCGGCTCCGAAGTTGAATTTCCATTTATTCCAGTCGAAAGGCGTTTCACCAATGGTAGCAGTACCTCCCCATACAACAAAGCCGCATTTTGCCCAGAAATTACCGCTTTTATATTTTTCCATCGAGCCTAACATATGGCGATATTCCACAATGCCATATGCCATAGACTTATCTCTATACTTACCTATATAATATCCGCGTAAGTCGAAAGGAGAACCGAATGTCGGTAATTCGGAGTAGGGGATATCACCGAATCCTATCTGGGTTTTAGCAATCCAGGCAAGAGTGCTTCGGGGACGGAATATGTTTTTAAATTGGCGGTATTCCAATTCTAATATTTCATAATTATAGGCTCCTCCCAAGTATTTACCGAATAATTTAAAATTGGTACTGAGTAATAGGCCTCGCGAAGGGGTTGCCACGTCATCGCGGGTATCGTATTGCACTAATCCTCCGATTCCCACATTGAGATATTTACTTTTATATTTAAGGAAATAGGGATCTTCTGCCATTTCCTGGTTGATATCTGTCGTGTTGGTAAAGTTCAGGTCGAACAAGCCTCCTACATAAAAGTTAGGACGAATTTCCCATACGAAGCGTGGATATATTTGGAAATAGCTACGATGGTATTTAGTCGTAGAATCGCTTCGTAAAGTATTATCTGCTTCTTCTATACCGATCCCATAGTAATGTGCCGGTTCATTTCTGTATCCATAATTGGCATAAATACGAAACTTGTTTTCGTTAAAGAAGAAGGTTCCTGCACCTGCTACTACAATTGTTCCGTTTACGGAAAGGTTTAAGCCTACAGGGAGAAACGAACGTTGTGAGATCGTATCCTGTTTATTCATCTTAAAACTTGCCAATACAGCGCCTCCAACCCCAAAAGAGGCTTCCGGAGTATAGGAGGGCCCTCCTAAAATAGACCACCAGACAGGCTTATGAGCACGGAGCGAATCTTTCCGTTGTTGTTTATAATATCTCTTTAGCTGATTTTCATTCAACTTATGTCCATCGACGAAAATTTCTTTTTGAGAGGTAGTATCGACTGTAGTAGTTTGTTCTTGTGCACTGATACTTAGGACAGAAGCAAATAAAAATACTCCTGTATATACAATAAGATGTTTTAACATTTTTGCCTATCTGGTTGATTTTGAGGCAAAAGTAGTAAAAAAAATGAGGTTTTATACCTGTTTTCTCTTTTTTTGAAGAAAAATTCTCTCTACCTTTGAACCAAATTACTAACGTCGCTGTTATAATAGTGTAAAAAGTTTAGGAAGCATCCTAAACGTAATTATGTTAGTAGTAGTATTTGTTTTTTCATATAAGTAGAGTTTGTTATTTGTTTGGTCCGTATGTAACTGTGAAGTTGGATACGGGCTTTTTTTATGTTCCACATGAATAAAGGGTTTTAGAGTTTTTCTGGCTCATACCGAAATCCTGAGGGGATTAAATTTTAAGCATAAATATTAGCAAG
>DXVO01000022.1 GCA_019417325.1 Parabacteroides sp.
TACATACCTTTGCAATGACTAAAATAAACGAACGTTTTTTTAGTCATTTTAAAAACACTATAAGTATTGTATATTAATACATGTATAACTTCAACACTAAATAATCCTCTTACTAAACAAAATAACACACAAAAACCCGTAAACTTTAAGCCTTATTAGCCAACAGTTTTTATCATAATAATTTTTATTTTTCACCACACAAAAGGCTTTCCCCCCTAATCCATACCCATCCGTAAACCCAATTCTTCTAAACAAGCTACAACTCATCTGCTCTACCCCTATCTTTTTACATTTCATCCCGTACTTTTTTAAAAGACAGCCATACTTTTCTCAAAAAGTAACGTATGAAATTTACTTTTAATAAATATATAAGTTTAAAATGACAATAATCAAAAGTATTTTTTACATATATAGAAAGTATTTTTTATAATTATCAGAAGTATTTTTCATACGGATGAATTTGGCAAAAAATGCCGACGAATTAATAAAAAAAGCCGATGAGTTTAAAAGTAGAACTAATGAATTAATACCCCTTCCATTTTAAATAAAATACATAAGATAACACACAAATAAACAGCACATTACTCCAATTTAGACTACAAAAAGGTTTGGACAAAAAAAAGATTGCTGAGCACAGACATTTCTGTACTCAGCAATCTTTTTTATACTTTCTGTATTGTTTACCGCTACCGGCTTATTTCAAAACCTCCTGCAATTTAGCATCGATTTCTTCGCCATGAATATTCTTAGCGATGATTGTTCCGTCTTTATCTACCAATACAGTGTGAGGAATGCTGTTTACTCCATAAAGAGCAGCACCGGCATTCTGCCAGCCTTTCAGGTCTGATAATTGCGGCCAGGTTATTTTCAGGTCTTTTACACCCTTAGCCCAGGCATCAGCTTTGCTATCCAGGGAAACACCGACAATTTCAAAACCTTTATTCTTATACTGCTTGTACAACTCTACCAAGTGCGGAGTTTCTTTGCGGCAAGGAGGGCACCAGGAAGCCCAGAAATCAACCAAGACTACATTTTTGCCATTGCCTACATAATCAGAAAGTTTACGCATTTCACCTTTCGGGTCTGCCATTTCGAAATCAACGAACTTCTTACCTACGGCAACTGTTTTCAATACATCCAAATGAGCCATCAGCTTATCGATGCCCGGAACAGATTTGAATGTTGAATCTGCTTTGGAAATGATTTCATTCTGCTGCGCTTCATTCAACTGATAACGATAGTCCGATAGATACTTCGCCGGCATCTTCTGATTAGTATGCTGAAGAATATAATTGCATACAGCCTCTGTTATTTTATCGCTTATTTCATCATATTTCTTTTCAGCAGCATCTACGATAGACTTATCTTCCGAACGCATATCCGCTATCACATTCTTCATTTCTGCCTGGAAAGGAGCAATAGCATCCTTAAAAGCCTTTTCGGCATCATTCGCAGGAGTTCCTACCACTACAGATGTAGAGTCGAGAGTAATTGACAACTTCCCATTTTCAAGCGTAAAAGCTGTTTTGAACGGAGTAGCCTGTCCACGTTGTTCAGGAACTACATCAGAAGAAAAACTGATGGTTGCAAGCATGGAACCGTCCTGGGTGCCTTTAAAACTGAATGTGTTATTTGTCACCAAAGCACTGTCGAAAGGCATAACATCCGGTTTGCCATATTCATACAGGTAGACATAGTTGCCGTTTAAATCGGCATTAGCGACCGTACCGGTAATTTCGTAACCCGGTTTTTCACTGCAAGCTGCCATTAATAAAGCAACTGCGGCAAGAGGAAGAATCTTTTTCATATATACACGCATTTAAAACTATTTTTATCTATTAGTTACAGACGTTCGATGCAAAAATACGTAAATATATTTTCATCCTGAGTGTTTTATGGCAGAATAAAAAAGGAGAGGCGTAAAAAGTCAATCATAGTTAGAACACAGGATACACTGGCAACACAGACTTACGCAGATAATATTGTTTTTTAACAAATTGGTCTGCGCAAGTCTGTGAACCCTGTGTCATCGACGTGCGATTATAAATACGGTATTAATTACCGTCATTAGTCGCTCCGTCTTCCCATCCGGTGTTTTGTTTGATATTCGGATTCTTGACCATCACTAAAGATGGTATCGGATACAGATATTGCTTCTTGCCCCATACCCTTTTCGAATCATTCTGAGTATCCCATGCCAGATAATAACCTGTACCGGAAGAAACCGGAACTACCTGCAAATCGCTGGAAGAACGGTCGGTGCTAACATGAACGGTTGCACAAGTCGAACCATATTTTGCCCAATCCATACTTGCTTTTGCTGCAGCAAGTCCTTCTTCTGTAGTATAATAAATCACATCCGGAGTCCCGTCATGATCGATATCCAAAGGCTTGTTGATTGCCGTGATATACATGCCGAACCAACTCTTCTTCAACAGTTCCCCGCATTTCCAACGGCGTAAATCGTCGAAACGGAATCCTTCCAGACAAAGTTCAACGGCACGTTCCCTACGAATTTCCAACAATACAGGGTCTGATACGGAGGGGAAATAATTGCTTTGAAAATACGTATCTATCTGAGTCGGCTTAGCAGATAATCCGCCGGTTATACCGGAACGGGAACGTATTGCCCCTATCGTATTTGCCCAATCTTCATCTGTCAATTCTTTCAGTTCAGCTTTTGCTTCTGCATAATTCAATAAGACTTCAGCATAGCGGAACAAAGGAATTGCATTGGTGTTCATTGTCTTGGAGTCGCCATCCGTTGCGTCCACACAGAACTTCAGCGGCTGGTAGCCCAGACGGGCATAACCTGCAAAGTCCGGCAAGGCTTTTTTACCTTCACGCATATATCCCGGGGTACGGATTGTTTGGGACAAGCGGTAATCACGGTTCGTACATTCATCAAACAAGTCTTGCGCTTCCCAACCCTGACGGTTTGTATACGGAGTTCCATCCAATTGCAAAAAGGTATTGATAAACGGACGTATCAGGTTCAGGCGGCTTCCATAAGTAGCAGAAGTCCATTTCCAGTTGGCATCATGATAAACGCTCAGGTCCGCACTTGAACATACAGCCAGTAATACTTCATCCGTCTTCGGGTCGTCGCTTGTAAATACTGCACGGAAAGATTTTTTTACCCCTTCTGCCGTATATAGTTTCTTTCCGGAATGCTTCATTATATATTCAGCATTCTCTACGGCACGCTTCAACCAGGTTTCTGCCGATGTTTCCAGGCTCAGATTATGATATTTGCGGAAAGTGCCTTCAAACAAACTGACACGTGCTGCCAAAGCATAAGCAACCCATTGGGTAACCAGCGAGCCGGTTGCATCCGTAGCCGTAATGTTATGACAAGCAAACTGAAGGTCGGCATATACATTTTCCATTACCTTCTCGCGGGAATCTTTAGGCGCATACAAAGCTGCATCTTCCACATCCAAAGGTTTATCTATCCAAGGTACATCACCAAACTGCTTTACCTTATTATAATAGAAATAAGCACGGAAGAAACGGGCTATACCTAAATAGTTATTACGAATCTTTTCATCCACCCGGTCGTTCGCCGTACAGTTTACGATAAAATAATTGAGATTCCGCAAATCTCCCCAATCCCAGCCACCACTGACGGTTTCACTATAAGCATTCAGATAAATAAAGTTACCGATGGCATTCAATGCACCGTAATCCACCATATAACCTTCCTGATAATGCGCATCAATCCCCGAAGGCAACATATTATAAAAAGAATAGGAATAGGTTTGCAACCCGTCCTGAGAACCGAAAATAGCATCTTTATCCACAGAGGTAACCGGCTTCTCGTCCAACTGGCAAGCGTTCAGCAACAAACCTGCGGCAAATAATAAATATATGATTTTTTTCATGTCGTATACAAATTAGAATGTTACAGATAAACCTAAAGAAATGCTTCTCAACAATGGATAACTGTTACCGTCACCCATCTTGTTATCATTCAAATCAGAGTCTTTACCGGAGGAAGCATTCGATACGTCAAAGTCTTTTGTCCGTTTATACAAAGGAGACCAGCAAATCAGGTTTTCACCACTGAGATAAACACGGGCATTCTGCATATAAAGTTTGGATATCCACTGTTTCGGAAGATTATATCCGACCTGCAAATTCTTCAGACGGAGATAAGCTACATTCTGACGGTAACGGTCTGTGGCAACAGAACTCCAACCGCAAGCACCGTTGTAAGTAGCGTAGCGAGGCAGATAAGCGTCCGGATTTTCCTCTGTCCAGTAGTTATTCAGGTGCCATGAAGGCAAACTGTTATATGGACGGTTGTACTGTCCCCAGAAACTGGATTCCTGACCCGGGAACCAATATTGGCGTCCTACCCCCTGGAAGAATGCAGAAAGAAAGAAATTATTCCAATCGCCACTTAGGGTAAAACTATAAATAAAACGGGGTTCGGTATTTCCTAATACCACTTTATCACCGGGGTTATCTACCGTATTTTCTCCGTAGTCGATTTTACCATTTTCATTACGGTCGATGAATTTTACATCACCGGCATGCCAGCTACCATCGTTGGAGGCCTTGATAATCGTATTCACATATCCCTTTGCATCGGCATCCGAACGGAATAAACCGTCTGTCGTATAGCCCCATACTTCACCGACTGTCATGCCTTCATAATAATCATCCAGGTTCTTTGTCGCATTGTTATACTTGTCGATAACAGACTTGTAATCATGCAATGTGGCACGGACTTCATAATTGAAAGGTTTGTTTGCCAATGTAAAATGATCGCGATAGCTAAGGGAGAGTTCCCAACCACGGGTAGTCATATCCGCATAGTTTCCTTTAGGTGATTCAGCGCCGAATACTTCCGGCAATGTAACGCCAACGGTATACATATCTTTGGTTTTACGGATATAATAGTCGCCGGTTACACGTAGCTTGCCATTCAGCATGCCGAAATCCGCACCTATATCTGTGGTTGTTGCCGTTTCCCAGGTAAGGCTCAACGGGATAACGGCCGGGGAATTTGTATATTTATTCAAACTACCGCCCAATACCCGGTTTGAAGTTTCAATCTTCAACAATTCCAGATAACTGTACGGGTCTACATTACCATTGCCCAATGAACCGTAAGAACCGCGGATTTTCAAATCAGAGAAAATATCTTCGTTTACTTTCCAGAACGGTTCCTCCGACACTCTCCATCCTAAAGAAACAGACGGGAAAAATGCCCATTGCTGGTCTGTCGGGAACTTGGACGAACCATCATAACGCCCATTCACTTCGACCAGATAACGATCTTTAAAGCCATAATTCAAACGGAAGAATGCACCGGCTATTTTCCAATTTCTTACCAAAGCAGAGGTGGTAACCGATTCTCCCAATGCCAGGTTAATACTTCCGGCATCTTCCAGCAATAATCCGTTGCGCTGGGTGGTCAACTCCTTATATTTAGAGGTTTCATAGTTGTATCCGACCATACCCTTAAAATAGTGGCTTTCGGCAAAGGTATCTTCATATTCGGCATACAAGTTGGTTGCTGTATAAAGCGTATGGTTATTTACATCCGTAAAATCGTTGAAGTTGGTTCCTATATAAGAAATCGTATTTTCTTTTTCACTGAACGGCACCTTCACACGTTTTCTTTCATTCTGGTACGTGCCATAACGGAATGTAAAGTCGCCATTGATTCGTAATTTATTATCCAGGAATTTTGCACTGAAGCTTGTTGTATTCTTCAACATCTTGTTATTCTTATCCTGATAGTTCTTCTCATCCATAAAAGCACCGAGTGTATATCCGGCAGCACGGGTATACGTCCCATCCGGATTGAATACCGGCATAGTCGGGAAAGCGGCCACTTCAATATACCGTTGGATATTAAAACTATAGGAGGCTACGAACGGGCTATGATAGTCTGTATTGGTGAATTCCATATTATTGTTCAAGCGGAGCCAGTCAAAAACTTTCAAAGATCCTTTTGCACGGATATTCAATGATTTATAAGTATCCGGATTATAATTGTACAATCCCTTATAATCATAAAAACGTCCGGATATATAAAAGTCTGCTTTTTCACTGCCACCGGAAACTGTTACATTATGGTCTTGTGCAAAAGTATTGTCCTTATATAATAAATCATACCAGTCCGTATTTCCATAATAGGTATAGCTTCCATTTTCATTCTTAACAACTTCGTCTGTTATCCCCTGGGCTTTACGCTGTTTGAACGTATTCAGCCATTCGTCCGAATAAGCCTGCATACCATTATTAATATTGGTAGGAAGGTAGTTGTAGAAGTTATAGAATGAATTCCGGAAATGTTCAGCCCAGATAACGCCATCAGAAACAAAGTCAGGAGTTTTTGTAGGAGACTGCAATGAGAAGTTTCCGGTATAGTTAATCATTGTCTTGCCTTGCTTGGCACTTTTTGTTGTAATCAAAACAACGCCGAAAGAACCTCTGGCACCATAAATGGAGGCTGAAGCTGCATCTTTCAAAACACTGACACTTTCAATATCGTTCGGATTCAGCATAGCAGGGTCACCTTCCACACCATCAATTAAAATCAAAGCGCTACCACCCTGCCCGATAGAAGTTGCACCACGTACATTAAATGATGCGGAACGGGTCGGCTTACCATCTTCCAAAGAGATATTCAGGTTAGGAACCGCACCTTGTAATGCTTGTGTTGCATTGGCTACCGAACGGTTTTCAAAAACTTCATTACCTACTTGTTCGATTGCTCCTGTTAAATTAATTTTTTTCTGTGTACCATACCCAACGACAACAACTTCTTCCAAATCCTGCGAACTCTCATGTAAAACAACATTTAGAAATGTACCTGTAATCTTTACAAGTTGAGTTTTATATCCTACAAAAGAAATTTCTAATTCCTGTGCCTTATCCGGTACAAGAAAATTGAAGTTTCCGTCTACATCAGTAATTGTTCCAATAGTAGGATAGTTCTTTACCACAACAGTCGCTCCAATAATAGGAGTAGCATTAGCCTCTACTACCTTTCCGCTGACTGTCCGCTCCTTGTTTTGGCCCCATGCCGGAGAAAAAATAAGTAGCCCTACCAATATGAGGATAAGCCACTCTGATGTGTTTTTCCTGTTACTTTTTTTCATACAGACTTTAAATTAGATTTTATAACAAACGATATTTACATAAGGAATCTTTTAGGTTCCAAGACTTAAAATGATTTTGCGCTGGAATGATTTAGATTACAAAGAATACTTTCCGGAATTTCTATTCTTGTTCGTCTTTTGTTTCATAGGCCATCTATTTAAAGAGTTTTTCACGGATTGAATAAGTTCATAGAGAACTTAAGTTTATTATCCATTATTTTTTGTTATTTTTATCTATATCGTATCTTAAATCCTAACATATTTAATAGGAAAAAGACCTATTTGCTTGGCTCATACTCCAAAGTAGAAACTAAAATGAGTAAAAATATTCTTTTTACACCGAAAAGAACAATACTTGAATTAGTTCCTATGGACTTGGTTTCCGAAATCTCCTTTTCTAAAAATCAACAATTTATATAACTATATTTTAGTAAATATATATCAACACTCGTTTCTTTTACAAATATGAAATTATTTTTTCATATCACAAACATGTATTTAGATTTATTATGTTTTATGATTATTAATTTAATATAAACAACTACATTTAGATAATAACAAAAAATGCCCATGCCCCGCTTTAGAAGTGGAGTACGAGAAAAAAACAATATCTCTATTTGTTAATTTATATTATATCCAGAATGATATTCTATTAAGCCATCCATAGGAGTTTCCCTAATCATGTCCAGATTTGTATGGTACTCTAAGGCTATTTCTTTCAGAACCTGGGAATAGCTATGTGCAACAGAACCGACAAAACGTAACGGATACTCCTGATACTCATATTGGCAGACATTTCTGGAGAAGAAACTCCGCAGGTTTTGGACCAGAAGATTATAAACATATTCATCATCCATATAGTCCGCAAGAAAATAGGAAATCACAGCAAGAAAACGATTAGGGAACGGACGGTTATAAACGGACTCCATAACATCACTGGGAGTAATCATCAACTTTTCATAAAACTCATCCATCAAATATTTAGGAGCCAAACCCTTCATTACATCCGATAAAAACAATTTACCTAAAGCAGAACCGCTACCCTCATCTCCTAATATATATCCGGCAGCAGTTACATTCTTCACAATCTTCTCCCCATCATAAAAACATGAATTAGAACCAGTTCCAAGAATACAGGCGATACCGGCTTCATTCTTAAACAATCCCCGGGCGGCTGCCAGCAAATCACTTTCCACCTGTACTGGTGTTTTGAACTGTGCAACCAAAGAGGCTTCCAATATACCCCTCTTCTCATTAGGTGTACATCCGGCTCCATAGAAATACACATGGTCGAGTTTCTTCTTAAAAAACAGCTCCGGCAATCCCAATCTAATACTTCTGCTTATCTCACGCCTGTTCTGGAAAAACGGATTAATCCCTTCCGTAAAAACGCGATGTATTAAGTGTGCGCCTTCTACTAAAGCCCATTCCGTCCTTGTTGAACCAGTTTCTGCTATAAGTTTCATAACCCGACTATTTTTTTATGCAAATATAGAAGGTTTTTAGGAATTTAGCGAATACCGCCAACAACAATATGGAGATAGAAAGAAGAATGTAAATTTTAAATTAATAATTACATTTCATAAAATAATAAAATATAAGTTCTTAATACAAAATTAAAACTATCTTTGCTAAAACAAACATCGAGTATCCGCTTTTCCTAATTTCTCTAACTTAAATCAGCATACCTATGAGCCCTATTTCTGTACTTATAACAATTGTATTATACTTCTTGATACTATTCCTTGTATCATACATTGCAGGAAGAAAATCCGACAACCAAGGTTTTTTTGTCGGAAACCGGAAATCGCCCTGGTATATTGTAGCCTTCGCAATGATTGGTTCCAGCATATCCGGAGTTACGTTTGTATCTGTTCCCGGAATGGTTGGAGTAAATAATTTTGCTTATCTACAAATGGTTTTAGGATTTGTAGTCGGACAGATTATCATCGCTTTCGTTCTTATTCCTTTATTCTACCGGATGAATTTAGTGTCCATTTACGGATACCTTGAAAACCGGTTCGGAACATTTTCCCATAAAACAGGTGCATGGTTCTTCTTTATATCTAAAATGCTGGGAGCTTCTGTCCGTCTGTTTCTGGTATGCCTGACTCTACAATTGCTGATGTTCGGACCTTTTCATATTCCTTTTAGTATGAATGTAGCGTTTACGGTTGCACTGGTATGGCTTTATACATTCCGGAGCGGAGTAAAATCGTTAATATGGACAGATTCATTAAAAACATTCTGCCTGGTTGTTTCAGTAGGACTATGTATCTATTTTATTGCTTCCGATTTGCAACTCGATTTCGGAGCTACGTGCACCGCCATCTTTAAAAGCGATTTATCCCACACTTTCTTTTTCGAAAATGTGAATGAAAAGCAATATTTCTGGAAACAATTTCTGGGAGGAGTCTTTACCGTAATTGCCATGACCGGTTTAGACCAGGATATGATGCAGCGGAATTTAAGTTGCAAAAACTTCAAGGATTCACAGAAAAACATGATAACCAGTGGTATCCTTCAATTTTTCGTCATTGCATTATTTCTGATGCTTGGCGTACTACTGTTCATGTTCACCGCCCGGCACGGCATTCAAAACCCGGTAAAGAGCGACGAGCTTTTCCCTATGATTGCAACCGGAGATTATTTCCCGATATTTGTAGGTATCCTGTTTATCATTGGCCTTATCTCATCGGCTTATGCAACGGCTGGCTCCGCACTTACCGCGTTGACCACCTCTTTTACCGTAGACATATTAGAAATAGAAAAGAAAACGGAAAACCAAATTACCCGTATCCGCAAACGGGTACATGTCGGAATGGCCATCATCATGGGACTTGTCATTATCATCTTTAATATATTGAATAATACAAGTGTAATCGATGCCGTGTACATTCTGGCGAGTTATACGTATGGTCCGATACTCGGCATGTTCGCCTTCGGAGTATTTACCAAAAGAAATGTACGCGATAAGTATATCCCATTAGTCGCCCTTATCTCTCCCCTGCTCTGTTTTATCCTGCATAAAAACTCGGAAGCATGGTTCAACGGATACTCTTTTAGCTACGAACTGCTTATATTCAATGCTTTATTTACATTTATAGGGTTGAGTATCCTCAGCATAGGTTTACCGGAAAGACAATCAGTATCAAATAATTAATCATTTATCACCATGAAAAAATCGTCCATCCTGTTATTTCTTTGTTTTCTGCTTTGCCAGCTTCAGGCAGCAGAATTCCGTTTCGCCTTGTTAACGGATGTGCATGTTACACCGAAAACAACGTCGGCAGAAGATTTGCAGAACTCTGTAAATCAAATCAACAACACCCCGGATATCGATTTTGTACTTGTTGCCGGAGATATTACGGAAGAAGGAGACCGTGAATCTTTGGAAAAGGCAAAATCCATCCTGGACCAGCTTACCATCAAATATTATATCATCCCCGGTAACCACGACACCAAATGGAGTGAATCCGGAGCCACTTACTTCGAACACCTATTCGGTAGCGAACGGTTTGAATTCGAACACAATGGCATCCTGTTTCTCGGCTTTAACACAGGCCCTTTACTCCGCATGGCAGACGGGCATGTGTCGCCTCAGGACATCACATGGCTTAAAGGCGAGTTAAAGAAAGCAGGAAAAGAAAAACCCGTCATACTGGTCACCCACTTTCCTCTACAGGAAGGAGATGTAGACAACTGGTATGACTTGACAGATGCCGTCCGTCCCTATAACATCCGCGTTGTATTGGGAGGACATTACCACAGCAACCGTTTTCTTTCATATGATGGAATACCGGGCATCTTAAGCCGCAGCAATTTACGGGCAAGCGATAATGCCGGAGGATATTCTATTTTTGAAATCACTCCCGACTCCCTTTTCGTCTACGAACAAAGAATCGGGGAAGAAAAGAAGAAATGGGCATCCTTGTCTATGCAAGCTAAATATTATGAAGAAGACAAGCTAATAGACAAACGCCCGGACTTCTCCGTCAATCAGGAATACAGCCAAGTGAAAGAAGATTGGATACTCCAAACCGGAGCCGGCATCTATGCCTCCCCCATTGTTTATAGAAACAATCTTTATGTGGGAGACGGATTAGGCGTACTGACCTGCTATAACGTAAAAGACGGAAAGAAGAAATGGTCTTACCAAACAGGCAACCGCATCATCGGAACTCCTGCTATTGAAAACGGTATCATTGTCTTTGGCTCCGCCGATAAAAACATTTATGCCCTGGATGCCGCAAACGGCAAGGAAAAATGGGTAGTTGCAGCTACCGAACCGGTTCTCGGTGCTGCAGTTATTGAAAAAGGAATTGCTTATATCGGTGCCAGCGACCATACATTCCGTGCCATCGACATAAAAACAGGAAAAGTTATCTGGGCATATACCGGAGTTAAAGGATATGTGGAAACACGTCCGCTGGTAACATCCGATAAAGTTGTTTTCGGTGCATGGGACAATACCTTATACGCTTTAGACAAAACCAATGGCAAAAACCGATGGAAATGGACAGGCGGATTAACCCGTATGCACTTCTCCCCTGCTGCCGTATGGCCTGTTGCCGTAGGAGAAAAAGTATTCATTGTAGACCCTCAGCGTGCAATGACAGCCATCAACCTGCAAACCGGAGAAACTATCTGGCGTACCCATGAAGCCAAAGTGCGCGAGACCATCGGCCTTTCTGTTGACAAACAGCGGGTTTATGCAAAAACCATGAATGACACCATCGTTTGTTTTTCAACCCAAGGAAACCAACCGACCCTGCTATGGGCGTCGAATGCAGGCTTTGGTTACGAGTTTGCTCCCTCCATGATTGAAGAGAAAGGAAATGTGGTGTTTGGAAGTACAAAAAACGGACTTATATTTGCACTTGATTCAAAAACAGGCAAAGTCCTGTGGAAACACAGAATAGGAAGTTCTTTAATAAACACAGTCTACCCCCTGTCCCGTCACAAAGTAGTGTTTACCTCTGCCGGAGGAGAAATAGGGGTATTGGAATGGAAAGAAAATTAAACGTATGATATTAATAGCTGACAGTGGCTCTACGAAAACAGATTGGAGCGTAATCCGGAATGGCAAATTAACTTGCTCGATAAAAACAAAAGGTATTAATCCGTATTTCCAGTCAGAAGAAGAAATCGGGAAAGAGATTACCGAAGTCTTGCTGCCCCAACTGGGTAACCAGGCATTTGAAGCCATTTACTTTTATGGAGCCGGATGTACAGTCGATAAGATTGAAGTAGTCCGAAATGTCATCATACAACATACAAACGTAGCCCGGGTGGAAGTCAACACAGACCTTTTGGCTGCCGCACGCAGTGTATGCGGGCGAAAGGCCGGCATTGCCTGTATCCTGGGTACCGGTTCCAACGCTTGCTTTTATGATGGCGAGAACATTGTGGACAATGTCTCCCCCTTAGGATTCATCCTCGGGGATGAAGGAAGCGGCGCCGTATTAGGCAAACGCCTGGTAGGCGACTTGTTGAAAGGGATGATGGGGCAGGAACTGAAAGACAAGTTCCTGAAACAATACAACCTTACTCCCGGAGACATTATCGAACGGGTATACCGCCAACCATTCCCGAACCGTTTCCTGGCAAGCCTTTCCCCCTTCCTTGCGGAGAATATAGACGAACCCGGGATACACCAGCTTGTACTCAGCAGCTTTACCGACTTTATCACACGGAATGTACTGGGATACAATTACCACAATTACACTGTGAGTTTTGTCGGTTCCATTGCATACCATTATAAGGACATACTATCCGAAGCAGCCGAAAATACGGGCATCCGTATCGATAAGATAATCCAGAGTCCTATGGAAGGATTAATAACCTACCATTCATTACAAACAGAAACTATGTAATTCATTAAACAGAGCGATTATGCCATTCATTAAAATATCAGAAGAACCTTCTTTATATAACGATTTAGAAAAAAAGTCTGTACGCGAACTGCTGGATGATATTAACACGGAAGACCAGAAGGTTGCTCTGGCTGTACAAAAAACCATTCCACAAATAGAAAAGCTTGTCGAGCTGATTGTTCCCAAGATGCAACAAGGCGGACGTATTTTTTATATGGGAGCTGGTACCAGTGGCAGATTAGGTGTATTGGACGCTTCGGAGATTCCCCCTACATTCGGAGTTCCTCCTACTTATATCATCGGACTGATTGCCGGAGGAGACACAGCACTTCGTTCTGCTGTCGAAAATGCGGAAGACGACCAGCTACGCGGATGGCAGGAACTACAGCAACACAAGATCAATGAAAAAGATACCGTAATCGGCATTGCTGCCTCCGGAACCACCCCTTATGTGATTGGAGCTTTAAAGGAAGCACGTAGAAACGGTATCCTGACAGCTTGTATCACCAGTAACCCGGATTCGCCAATGGCGGCGGAAGCTGATATTCCCATAGAAATGATAGTCGGCCCGGAATTCGTTACCGGAAGCTCCAGGATGAAGTCCGGTACCGGGCAGAAGATGATCCTCAATATGATATCTACAACAGCAATGATAAAGCTGGGACGGGTAAAAGGGAACAAAATGGTGAATATGCAACTTACGAACAAAAAGCTGATAGACCGTGGAACCCGTATGATTATTGACGAACTGGGAGTCTCCTACGAGCAAGCCCATAACCTCCTGCTTGTAGCCGGTTCCGTAAAAAAAGCGATCGATAACTACAAAAAGCTTCACGAATCGTAAATTCCTCCGGGAGAAATCCACTCCGCTTCCACTTTCAATAAGACAGCTTTCCGTCCAAATAAAAAACAATAAGTCAGAATAAAGCCTCTTATCCTGACTTATACTTTATATATTGAAGGCATTTCAGGGAAAACCGGGCCCTTTTATGGATTAATAAGAGCTTTTTCCATACGATTCGGGAGCTTTTTTCACTTTCCCTAAGGGTAATTCCAATTAGTAGCGGTACTAATTCCAACTATCTGCGCATAAAAAAACAATAATCTGCGCGGCAAAACACCTATATTTTAACTTTGAAACATATATGTTTCGATTTCAAAGCATATATGTTTCGTTTTTTGATGTTACTGAGCAGGGACGCGGCTCTGGAAGGGTCGGTAAACCGAACATGACGCAGATATTAAATTGATTATTATATTCCACTGAACGCAACAATATGTTTTAGACGCGGATGGCGCGGAAAACGCGGATTAAGAAATATAATACCTGTATTAATCCGCGTTTTCCGCGCCATCCGCGTCTAATAAATTAATTTCCGCGTCATATCAATTAGTAACATCCGCGTCTTTTTAGCAAACAAACTAACAAACATCAACTCCGCGTAAGCAGCATATTTGCAAGCTATCCCACATACACATCCGCATATTAAAAGCACAAGAGGGGTATATTATCATTTTGTCAGAAAGACCCGCATAAATATCAGAAAGATAGTTCCGCTCAAAATCAAGAACTGATTTATCGTTCTATGGCAAAATATCCTTTCATAATTAAAGAAAAAAATCTATATTTGCACCGCCTTTAATTAGGAATCAGATAATTTCTAAATAAATTCAGATTAAGAAATGACAAAGAGTGCACTACAAATTGCAAGAGCAGCTTACCAACCCAAGGTACCCGCTGCATTGAAAGGCGCTGTAAAAGCCGTAGACGGTGAATACACACAATCAGTAGCCAATCAGGAAGAAATCAAGGAGTTATTCCCCAACACGTACGGGATGCCTATCGTTACTTTCGAAAAAAGCAACGAAAAGAAAGAAATGCCGGCAATGAATGTTGGTGTAATCCTTTCCGGTGGCCAGGCTCCTGGTGGTCACAACGTGATTGCAGGCTTGTTCGACGGTATCAAAGCTCACAACGCAGCTTCCCGTCTGTACGGATTTATCCTGGGACCTGGTGGTCTGGTTGATCATAAATATATGGAATTGACTGCCGACATTATCGATGAATACCGTAACACCGGTGGTTTCGATATGATCGGTTCAGGCCGTACTAAACTGGAAGAAACTTCCCAGTTCGACAAAGGTCTTGAAATCCTGAAAGAACTTGATATCAAAGCGCTGGTTATCATTGGTGGTGACGACTCTAACACAAACGCTTGCGTATTGGCTGAATATTACAAAGCTATCGGTGCAGGTGTCCAGGTGATCGGTTGCCCGAAGACTATCGACGGTGACTTGAAGAACGAACAGATTGAAACTTCTTTCGGCTTCGACACGGCTTGTAAAGTTTATTCAGAAGTAATCGGTAATATCCAACGTGACTGTAACTCTGCCCAGAAATACTGGCACTTCATCAAATTGATGGGACGTTCTGCTTCTCACATCGCACTGGAATGTGCTTTGCAGACTCAGCCGAACATCTGTATCATCTCTGAAGAAGTTGAAGCTAAGAACATGTCGTTGGACGACATCGTAACTTATATCGCTGAGATCGTTGCCAAACGTGCAGCTAAAGGCAACAACTTCGGTACTGTATTGATTCCTGAAGGCCTGATCGAATTCGTTCCGGCTATGAAACGCCTGATTGCAGAATTGAACGACTTCCTGGCTAAACACGATGCAGAATTCAAGATGATTAAGAAGAGCGAACAACGTGCTTATATCATCAGCAAACTGACGAAAGAAAACTCCGACCTGTATGCTTCTCTTCCTGAAGGTGTAGCTCGCCAGTTGTCTTTGGATCGCGACCCGCACGGAAACGTACAGGTTTCTTTGATCGAAACAGAAAAGCTGTTGTCTGAAATGGTTGGTAAGAAACTTGCAGAATGGAAAGCCGAAGGTAAATATACCGGTAAGTTCGCTGCTCAACATCACTTCTTCGGTTACGAAGGACGTTGCGCTGCTCCGTCTAACTATGATGCAGACTACTGCTATTCTTTAGGTTATACAGCATCTTGCCTGATTGCTGCCGGCAAAACAGGTTATATGTCTTCTGTACGTAACACTACAGCTCCGGCCAACGAATGGATTGCAGGCGGTATCCCTGTAACTATGATGATGAACATGGAAAAACGTCATGGCGAAATGAAACCGGTTATCCAGAAAGCGCTGGTTAAGCTGAACGGTGCTCCTTTCAAAGCATTCGCTGCTCAGCGTGACGAATGGGCTGAAACTACAAGCTATGTTTATCCGGGTCCTATCCAGTACTTCGGCCCGACTGAAGTTTGCGACCAGCCGACCAAAACATTGCAGTTGGAACAAGCAAAATAAGTTGATTAAAATCAATTATAACTGAATAAAATAGAGGTGGGACATTGTTCTGCCTCTATTTTTTTGAATAAACCGGAATAACGGTAAATTGATGCAGTCATCTATTTATTCACAACTGCTCTATTTTCTATATTTCTAATAAATTTTGCAGGCACACCAAGCAGGATGATTGCCCCCGCTCCTATTCATGCATTCCGGCGAATAACGACAGGTTGGGTCTGCAACGAATGGCGGAAAGCCGGAATCTGTTTTTAGCAGGTTTTACGACTTCACTATCTTTTCCAGTTTCTCCATATTCTTTCTTTTGGCAACCCCTATAATCAGGAACCAATCGATAATAAACCAGATACCCAAACCACCACCTGTAAGCAATTTACACAATCCTTTGCCCCAGTCTCCTATCAGGAAACGGTCCAACCCTACTATTCCGAGAAAAAAGGAAGCAAGCCAAATCCTGCCAGGACGAAAGAATTTCGTATGATCCAAAAGAGCCTCTTTCTCCGGTGGCAAATCAATCAAATGGTGAATAGGTATCTCATAATCGGGAAATTTATTCTCATGAGCCAGTAAAAACCGGTCTACTTTTTCAACTTCCATATTACTTCTTTTTATTTATTATCAACTATGTAACAAATATAGTTATTTTTTGTATATTTATAAACAAACCGATCAAAACAGACACCTTAATATTCATAGGCTAAGATAAAATCCCCCGCAGGCAAACAACCAACAAACTAAAATTCCAAATATATTCCTTATCTTTGTTACTGATAACTATAAAAAACAATCGTATGTTTTCAGGTATTATAGAAGAAACAGCTAAAGTTGTTGCAATAGAACAGGACAAAGACAATATCCATATCACAATGGAATGTTCGTTTGTCGATGAGTTGAAAATCGACCAGAGTGTTGCCCACAACGGCGTTTGCCTGACAGTCGTCCGTAAAGAGGGGAATACGTTCACTACAACAGCCATGAGAGAAACACTGGAACGCTCCAATCTGGGCCTTTTAAAGCCCGGCTCACTCGTTAATCTGGAACGCAGCATGATAATGAACGGCCGATTGGACGGGCATATCGTACAGGGACATGTAGACCAGACGGCTGTCTGCACAAGCGTAGAAGATGCCAACGGCAGCTGGTATTATACCTTTGAATATCCTTTTGACAAAGAAATGGCGCAACAGGGATATATGACCGTGGAAAAAGGTTCGGTTTGCGTAAACGGTGTAAGCCTCACGGTCTGCAATTCACAGCTAAACAGTTTCCAGGTAGCTATTATTCCTTATACACACGACCATACCAATTTCTGCCAAATAGAGAAAGGCTCGGTTGTCAATCTGGAATTTGATATCGTCGGGAAATATATCAGCAAAATGATGCAATTTAAATAAATAAAAAATCCGGTATGAATTAAGCGATCCTGATTGACATAATCCATACCGGAATAACCTTCCTTATAACCTTCCTCACTCTTTTCCCACAGGCAACTTTTCTATAAATTCTTTAGGAGACATCTTTTCTTTCTCCGCAAAATGGCGGTAAAAACTGGAACGGGAATTAAACCCACTATGGAACATCAATGTTTTGATAGAAGTTCCCGGAGAAGAGGTTGCCAATTGCTTAAAATACTCCAACCGTAAATAGTTAATATATTCCCGGAATCCGGTAAATCCTCCATACTGGATCGATTTTATAACCAGACTTTGTTTTGCACTCAATTGATTCGCCAATTCCTGTATGGTATATTCTGCCGAAGTAAACGGCTTCTCTGTTTCCATATATTCCGTCATGATTTCATAAAGCTTGTAAACAGCCGGAGAAACAGCCGGAGATGCATTATCCTCTTCCTCATCCGGTTTCACACTCATGGCTTCAGCCGGATATGAGAATGGATTTTCATTCTTTAAATACATAACAGTAAAAACTATCGGCAAAACCTCTATCACATAACCATATATATTAAAAATCAATCCGGAAGGGAAAAGATTCAACAATATATAAAGCAAAAAGGTCAGGATACAGCATCCGCAATACACATACATCCGCTTATTCATCCTACGCACAGGTCCTGTCCATCTTGCCCAAAAAGGAATAATAAAATTTATCAGAGGGGACGCCATTGACACCGCAAAAATACCTAAACGCAATCGTACATCCAGTTTATCAATATTCATAACAACATCTCCAAGACCTGTCAGTATCGTAAAATGCCCGTTAAACCATTGGTAACAAAAAGCAATTACCATAATAACACTAATCGGCAATACGAATATAACCAATCTTAGAGTTGTCAGCCATCCCGGACGCAAAGACGCTATCGGAAAAAGAGAGAATATAAAAGCGGCAAGGTACCACTTTAACATACGTGAAACTGACAGGAGATAGAACTTATCTTCTACCAGCCCTATCCTTTGTTTATATAACCAATAGAAATTACACTGGAGCATCACGAGTGCCAGAAAGATAACAAGTATCCCCCAAATCATCCGCAAGCGATTGTCCTGGGCTTTAATTATTAATATAGCACCCAGCACCAAACTAACAAGGTCCAATATTATTTCCATTATCAGACAGTAGAGATCATATTTCATAGTAGAGAGTACTTTTTTCCGTTATTAGCTGACTTCTTCAAAAATGTTATTTGACACAAAAATAGCACACAGTCCTGATTCTAACAGTGTCCCATCCGGTCCTAAGACAACATAACCATGAAATGGGACATTTTTAAAGATATTTGGGAACAATAAAACCCGATCATCTCCTTATTTAACAACACATTTCCTTTTCCATACCCCCGCCTTATAGTAGAAATAAGTTACGGCCAAACCAATACTGATACTAATGCCTATCGACCACCATATCCCAGAATATCCCAGCAGGGAACTAAGATAGTAGGCAAGCGGAATACGAATTAACCACAAACACACCAAGCTGGTTATCATCGGGAACAGGGTATCGCCAGCTCCCCGCAAGGCTCCGTTATACACATTCAATGCCCCATGTACAATAAAGAATCCCCCGACAATCAGTAAGTATTCTTTTCCGATAGCTATCACATCCGGGTCTTTGGTAAATGCAAGCATCATCTGTTCGCCGAAAAAGTAAATGGCGGAAAACGTTAATAAGCCAAACACAATATTCACCAGCATCGTAAAACGTAATCCGGTTTTCACACGGTCTATCCGTCCGGCACCGATATTCTGCCCGCAAAAAGCAGCAAGGGCACCGGACAAAGTCAGCACCGCCTGCGTTATAATCGAATCGACCTTGCCGGCGGCACCATAAGCCGTCAGGGTATTCGTTCCGAAACTGTTAACGATTCCAAGCAAAGCCATCAGCCCAAGGGCAATGGCGCACTGTTGTACGCTGGTAGGCAAACCTATTTTCAGACTCTCCACAAAAAGTTTCCTGTCGAACAGCATATCCTTCTTTTTCACCGAAAGCAAAGGGTGCTTGTTGTTCACATAAGCCAGAGCAATACACATGCCTATCCCCTGGGCTATCACCGTAGCACGTGCCGCCCCTTCGATACCCCATTTGAAGACAACGATGAAAAGCAAATCCAGGACAATATTCAATATCGTAGTAGAAAGGATAAACAGCATCGGCCGAACAGACTCACCGACTCCCCGTAAGATGGAAATGACACTATTGAATGTGACAAAAAGAAAAGTCCCTCCTATATATATCTTGAAATAAGCGACAGCTCCCGGTATCACCTCTTCCGGCGTATTCGTCAAACGAAAAATAGGTTCGGCAAATATAATCCCGGATATAGAAAGAATAATCCCGGCTACAAGCATAAAGATAAAAAAGGAAGAAAAGGCCAGTTGTACCCTATCATACTCCTTCGCTCCAAAAAGTTGGGATACAACAACCGTTGTCCCGCTTCCGACACCTATCACCAGGGAAATAATAAAATAATAGATAAAAAAAGTTGCCGATACGGCAGCCAAAGCCTCTTTTCCCAAGAATTGCCCGACAATAATACTATCCGTTACATTATAGAGTTGCTGCAACAGGTTTCCGACCAGTAAAGGCAATGTGAAACGGACTATCACCCGCCAGACCGTCCCGTGGGTAAGGTCGCATTTATCAGGCTTCTCCACTATCAATTGCTCGCCTTCCATCTCCATTCTTTAGAGGTCTTTTAACAAGATGTTATCGTTAGCCTTAATCACATCTTCACGCGTTTTCAGTAATGCTTTCCATTCTTTATTAAACAAACCTTTCGTATCGATTTTAAAGTTTTCCGAGCCAAATTCATCCATTTTTTGCAACAGATAGCTAACCGTTATCTGATTCACGTCCATTGCTGGTTGGTAATGCACAACACGGGCATCTTCACCATAATTCACCTCGATGATAATATTTAATTCCGAAAGCAGGTAAAGTATCTGGGTAGTAATACGAATCGGTATACGGTAAGAATCCGACAGTTCGTCTGCCGTATAAGGTTTTTCCCCTTTTACGAACCTTTTCACAATAAGGGAAGCAATCAGCAAAGTCAGGAAATCCTTATAACGCCGGCTGATATTCTTGCTATCCCGTTCAAAACTGAATTTCTTCACATTCTGAGAGGCATAAGATATTTCGGCACCGAAAAGGCAAATCAACCAGGAGAGCTGCAACCACAACAATAATAAGGGCAATGCAGCAAAACTCCCGTAAATCGCATTGTATTTACTTACCCAAATCTGCCCGCTGATATAGATAAACTGGAAAAACTGGAAAGCACATCCGGCTATTATCCCGGCAACCAGGCCATTTATGAACCGTACTTTCGTATTCGGCAACGAAACATACAAACCGGTAAATACCAATATAGTAATAAAATAAGGAGTGATATGCAAAAAGAATTCCACTACAGGTGTAAAAAACACATACTGGCTCAGGAATGAATTGTTCTGTAAAGTGGAAATAAAGATAGAGATACCGCTTGATGCCGTCATCAATACAGGCAGGATAAGAAATAACGCCAGATAATCAGTAATTTTCCGGTAAAACGGACGGGACTTCTGGATTTGCCAGATATCATTAAATGTATCTTCTACCGATGAAATCAGGCTGACCACCGTATAAAACAACAAAATCAAACCGACACCGATAATGATTCCTCCTTGTGCCTGTGCAAGATAACTCTCCACAAATTCAAAGGCCTTGGTCAGTTCCAGCTCGTGCCCGGGGAAATAATCCATCAACTCCTGCCGGACTGTCCCCTGGAAACCGAACCCTTTTGCAATCCCGACCAATACAGCCAGTAAAGGGACAATAGCCAATAAGGTACTGTAAGTAAGTGCGGATGCTTTTGTTTGCAGGTTTTCGCTCAGAAAACCGCGGACAGCCAAAATAATTGTCTTGATTGTATTGATATAAAGCTCCCTCAGCCCGCTTACTTCATTTTCGGTTATCCGCCAAATATCGTAAGTGACGAAACGGATTATCCGCGCAATCAACGCTTCTATCCGTTCACCCAGACTTTCTTTTTCCGTCTTTTTTTTATCTGAAGCCTTCATATGATAGATAAAAAATACAGTCTGCCTGTAAGCCGGGTCCTGTACTTCCGTTCATCACGGAAGCGCCTGCCATTTATCTCGTCTTACTGTCGCCAGTAAGCTTTAGCGGTCTACCCCCCGGCATCGGACGAGCAATCCTACATACGCCGGTATACATGACCTTACAACCCATAAGACGTACGGCATTCCATATTGCTATGGAACCCGGTGAGCTCTTACCTCACCTTTTCACCCTTACCGGCAAGCCGGCGGTTATTTTCTGTTACGCTACTCAACCCTTGCGGACTGCTTCCCGTTAAGAAGTATGGAGCTCTGTGTTGCCCGGACTTTCCTCCCATTTTACAATGAGCGACAGACCGGCAGACTGCATTGTTGCAAAGATAGGTATTTTTGCCAATAGTCCGGTTGCAGGGAATTGATATTTATTCCTTTTTGTTACCTTTGCTTCCTGATAAAAGACGGATACGCATTGAAACTTAGCATTCTGCAGAAATCTGTCTTTTTGTAGAAAAAAGGATCATAACAAAATCATCTTAATAAAGAAAACGCATGAAGTTAAGCAACGAATGGTTTACAGCCTTGTCAGAAAATGAAAACGGTCAACTCGTAACTGTTTCAGGACGCGATGAACTGACGGAATTTATACAGTCCGGCAAATTTAAAGAACGGGTCGAGATTACCTGGAAATACGAAGCCGATGACAAAGGCATGCCTGTCGAAACCATAGCCGAACAAATCGACGAAGTGCAGGAAGTTCTGAAGAAAGCAATGGAAAAAGATAAACTTTCTATCCTGACCGGAGTATATACAGGAAGCGGTGAAAGGATTTGGGTATATTATACCCGTACAGTCCGCGTATTCGGTGAGCGCTTAAATGAGGCTTTGGCTCCTTTTGAACTTCTGCCTATTTCCATTTACACCGAACTCGATCCGGAATGGGAAGAATATTCAGATATGTATGAAATGAAAGAATGGGCTATAGAATAAACAGCCCATTCATAAAACAGTATCACTCAATAAAGAATCATTCTATATAATTTACCGAAATATCTTTCCTGTCCGTATATTTCGGATATTTAAAAGCAGGAAGCCCCAATGCCATAACCGCCTGAATCTTCCCATCTATTCCGAGCTGCCGGGCCAATGTGTTTTTTCCTTCCTGCCGAATTGCCGTAAGGACAAAGCCCATATAAATCTGGCTCACACCTAAAGACTGTGCCATTAAGGAAGCATTCTGATAAGCCAGATTGGCGTCTTCACTTCCAAAACGATAGGATTTGGGAGCATGAATAATCAAAAGTGCCGTTGCTTTCCGAAGAATGGGGTCGTTGCCTGCTTCATGTTCCTCTTTCATCCGCTGAAATGCCGGAACATATTTATATACATCCTTCATTAACGGTTTCAATATACATTTCACTACCGGATTCAACAGACGTTTAGCCAGGGAAGTAAAAACACCAATCGTATAATCACTCACCAAACGAAGTTTCCGTGGGTCTGTAACCACAGTAAAAGAAAGCGCCTGCGAATTGGTAGCAGTCGGTGCACAATGGGCAGCCTCCACTATCTGTTCCAACATTTCTTTAGGAACAGGTTTGGAGGTCAGGCTCCGGTTAGAACGGCGGGACTTGATTAGCAACATCATCTGTTCCGGCGTCGGCATCCGGCTATAATCGATTGTATGTACTTTTTCCGGAGTAAAATCACTATGCAGCACGGAATCTGTAGGGCAAACATCTACACAATGTCCGCAGACAATACAACTCTCCATATGAACCAATCCAATTCGGTCACCCTTTTTAGGTTGGGTAAAAATACTGGAAGGACATACCCGTACACATTTGCCACATTTAATACAGGTATCCTGATTGACATCTATCATCATAAGCTATAATTTTCAAGACAATATATACAAACATACATAAAATTCTACTACCATAAAAAAACAGTCCGACCAATCAGCCGAACTGTTTTTTAATATACACTCGATTCTATTAGTTTTTAAACACCAAATCCTCTCCGTTCCGATCTATTGTAATCGGACATTCCTTTCCTATCTTGCCGGCAAGGATTTCTTTCGACATCTCATTCAGCACATATTTCTGAATAACTCGTTTTACAGGACGGGCACCAAACTGCGGGTCGTATCCCTTGGCAGCGATAAGGTCAAGGGCAGCATCCGTAAAGTTAAGTGCAATCCCATTCTGAGCCAACATCTTCTTCACGCTATTCAACTGAAGAGTTACAATCTGCCGGATTTCCTCTTCATTCAACGGTGTAAACATGATAATGTCGTCAATACGGTTCAGGAATTCCGGACGTATCGTCTTTTTCAATAATTCCAATACCTGTATCCTTGTTTCATCTACCACTTTATCATGATTTTCCGGAGTTATCTTCTCAAAGCTTTCACGAATCAAAGAAGAGCCCATATTGCTGGTCATGATAATAATCGTGTTCTTGAAGTTGACAACACGTCCCTTATTATCGGTAAGACGTCCATCATCCAATACCTGCAAAAGAATATTGAATACATCCGGATGAGCCTTCTCTATCTCATCGAACAATACGACAGAATAAGGTTTCCGGCGGATTGCTTCCGTGAGCTGGCCACCTTCTTCATATCCGACATATCCCGGAGGTGCTCCAATCAGACGAGTGGCGCTGAATTTTTCCTGATATTCACTCATATCGATACGCGTCATCATATTCTCGTCGTCAAACAGATATTCAGCCAAAGCCTTTGCCAACTCCGTTTTACCGACACCTGTGGTACCGAGAAATATAAACGAACCGATCGGACGCTTCGGGTCTTGCAAACCGGCACGGCTACGGCGCACTGCATCGGAAATAGCTGTGATAGCTTCTTCCTGACCGATTACACGGGCATGCAATTCGGATTCCAGACGAAGCAATTTCTCTTTCTCGCTCTGCATCATTTTGCTAACCGGGATACCAGTCCACCGGGATACCACATCGGCTATATCTTCGCTGTCCACTTCTTCTTTAATCATGGCAGCAGTTCCCTGCATCGTTTTCAGCTTCTCCTGAACATCCTTGATTTCTTCTTCTTTCTGTTTGATTTTTCCATAACGGATTTCGGCTACTTTGCCATAGTCGCCTTCACGTTCCGCCTTGTCAGCTTCAAACTTCAGGTTCTCGATATCAATTTTATTCTGCTGTATCTTGTTAATCTGGTCCTTTTCATTCTGCCATTGGGCTTTCTGCTTGGTTTCCTCGTCTTTGAGATCCGCAATTTCCTTATTCAGTTGTTCCAGTTTACCCTTATCATTTTCACGCTTGATAGCCTCACGTTCGATTTCCAACTGTTTAATACGGCGGGAAACTTCATCCAGAGACTCCGGAACAGAGTCAATCTGCAAACGCAGACGGGCTGCAGCCTCATCCATCAAGTCAATAGCCTTGTCTGGGAGAAAACGGTCGGTAATATAACGGGATGACAACTGAACGGCAGCAATAATGGCATCATCTTTAATACGCACCTTATGATGATTTTCGTATTTCTCTTTCAAACCACGCAGAATGGAGATTGCATCCAATTCATCCGGTTCGTCTACCATTACAATCTGGAAACGACGTTCAAGCGCTTTATCCTTTTCAAAATATTTCTGGTATTCGTCTAAAGTCGTAGCACCGATCGAACGCAATTCACCACGTGCCAACGCTGGTTTCAGAATATTGGCGGCATCCATGGCGCCTTCTCCCTTTCCGGCTCCTACCAATGTATGGATTTCATCAATAAAGAGGATAATCTCACCTTCCGATTTGGTAACTTCATTAACAACCGCTTTCAGGCGTTCCTCAAACTCTCCTTTATATTTAGCTCCTGCAATCAGGGCACCCATATCCAACGAGAAAATTTGTTTTGACTTCAGGTTTTCCGGTACGTCACCACGTACAATACGGTGTGCAAGTCCTTCGGCAATCGCAGTCTTACCAACACCCGGTTCACCAATTAAAATCGGATTGTTCTTGGTACGACGGCTCAAGATTTGAAGAACACGACGTATTTCATCATCTCGTCCGATAACAGGGTCGAGTTTACCGCTACGTGCGCGTTCATTTAAATTGATTGCGTATTTTCCCAGTGCATCATAAGTCTCCTCTGCCGACTGGCTGGTCACTTTATTACCTTTACGCAACTCGTCGATAGCCTGCTGAAGTTCTTTTTCCGTTACACCGGCATCTTTCAATATCTGTGAAGCTGTACTTTTCTCCGTAAACAAAGCGAGAATAATAGGTTCCAGTGATACATACTGGTCTCCCATCTTGGAAGAATAGCTGATTGCTTTCTGTAATATATTATTTGCCTCGCTCGACAAATAAGGTTCTCCCCCGGATACTTTCGGCAACGAATTGATTTGCGCATCCACTACCCGGTTCAAATTCTGGATATTAACGCCCAATTTCTGGAAAATGAAATTGGTAACGCTTTCACCCGTCATAATGACACCTTTCAGCAAATGCACAGCTTCGATAGCTTGCTGGCCGTTTTCGGTAGCAAGTTGGACAGCTTGTTGCACCGCCTCTTGTGATTTAATTGTGAAATTGTTTAAATTCATATTGTTATACTCCTTTCTATTCTTTTTTATTATTCTAACTTTTATCTATATTTCAACAAAACAGATACCAAAGCTTAAAACTGACATTTTGTCTTACATTATCACTCTGGTAAAGGAGAACCTTTGTCGAATCGTCTTCATTTACGACATAAATACCATAAATAAGAACGTAAAGGGAACAAAGCAGGCAAGAAAAAAGTTCGTAGTAAAACAGGATGATTTTTTATAAACTTTCTTGCAAGGTGTGTTGTTCTAACTACGCAAACAGAAAATACAAAACTAAAATGATTATGAGTACAACATCAGTAAAAAAAACAGAACAGGCAACAATGCAATCTTCCAATAAAGAAATCGCAATGTTTGTAGGACAACTTTTCGCCTTTAACAACAGTTTGAAACTTTTCCACTGGAGTGTGACAGGCGCAGGCAGTTATGCCAAACATATGTCTCTGGATGAAGCTATCGGCTCCCTTACCGACGTATTAGACCGTGTTACAGAAACAACGATTTCACTGGTCGGAAATTTACAAATTACAATTCCCGAAACAAAAACTCCGGTCGATATTGTTAAGCATGCTACTGATTTCTACCAATATGTAGAAAAACACAGAGATTTATTCCCTGAAGCATTCTCACAGTCAGTCCTCGACGACTACCAGGAAGCTATCCAGCAATTAGTTTATAGATTGGTTAGGTTGCAATAACAAACAATAACCACTAGTGGCAAAAGCGCCATCCACCTGAAAAATACAGGTCGGTGGCGCTTTTCGTTTTTTAGCAAAAAAAATAACCGGACTTCAAATTCCGAATGTACCAGACGGTAAAACCTTATCCATGTTTCAATTCATAACTATGGTTTTTCAAATTCATAGTTATGATTTTCAAAAACCATAACTATGAATCTAAAAAACATATAATCTCGAAAAATGATTACACACCTCTACTTTTTCTTCTTTTCCCAATCGAACATGTATCTAAAATGATATTTTATAGAATAAACAGAAGGGATAAATCAACTCTTTCCTGCCAGAACCGAATGGAGATAAAATAAAAAACACAGTTCTACGAAAACTCAGTTAAGACACTACAAATATATAAACAAATTGCAACAAATTAACTCCTTAAACGATTGATTTTAAAGATATAATAAGTATAACACAACAGCTGATTCCTGGAAAATATATGATTGGCAACAGCTTTCGCCCATTCCTCTTCTTTCAAAATCTTTTAAAAATTAACTGAGTTTTCGTAGAACTAATTCACTTCTATTTGAAAACAACCTTTCAGAACTTATAAATAGGGTATAACAATGCAATCGATTAAAACAAAGATTATATGAAAACAAAACTACAGGTTCTATGTCTCTCAACCAGATCGGTACAGGCACTCGCCATAAGTATCTATTTACTTGCCACAGTGCTGCTTGCTTCCTGTACAGCAGAATCGGACAAGACAGACCGTACCCCCACAAAGGAAACGGACAGTGCAAACAGGCGTGAGGTGCTTGTTTCTTTAAAAAACAAACTTACAGTAAAAACTACCTCAACAGAAACAAAGGCGAACACTCCTATTGCTACTGAAGAGGAAAACGGAATAGAGGCATTAGATATCTATGTCTTTGGAGCTAAAGAAGAGAATGGTACATATACTTTCCACGAACGGTTTACTTACCGACAAGACGGTTCGACCATCCCGACCGGAGCTAAGGAACTAAATCTTACACCAAGTACGGATAATGCAACAACAACCGCCCTGCTGGAATTGCAAAAAGGTCTGTTTGTTCGCCTTTATTGTATAGCTAACCAGACAGAACTCATTCATCCTACGGATAATGTTGCATTCGAACCACTCACTTATAACATGGAAACAGGTGTCCTGACAGACGGGACTCCAAATGAAGAAAACTTCTGTAAATTCCACACACCACTGCTAACCGATGCCTCTCCGGCATTAGGTTTGCCTCTTCCAATGGTTGGTGCACAAACGACTCCCATCGACTTGACAGACCTCAATTCTTCCGCACGTGTGCAAGTAGGCTTTAAGCTGACACGCATAATGGCTCGTTTCGATGTAAGCAATATAGAGACAGCATCCAAATTCCATCTGGAATCAATCTCTATGGGAAACGGACGAAGAGGAACAACGTTCTTTCCGGTTCAGGCATATGGCAACGCAATAGCAGCAGACGACGAACTTATCACCTACCCTGCATGCACTTTTGACGGGGAAAAAGCAAATACAGGTTTGCAAGTATCCGCTTTCTACAGTTACCCGAGCCCGTTGGATGACAAAGGATACCTGATACTCAACGGTACCTATCAAGTAAACAAAACCGAAACGAAAGAGGTTTCTTATCAAATACCATTTATCCGGCAAACGACTGATGGAGGCTCTGTTGAGTTAGAAATTAATGCCAATCACCGGTACACCATCGGTATCACAAAAGCAGACGAATACCTTCTGAACTTTACACTGGACGTAGACGAATGGGATGAAGAAGGAAATATCGACGAATATATACCGGAAAGTAATGGGAAAGCGACTTTCAATGTAACAATTCCGGAAATCGATACCAAAACTCAATATGAAGAGAGTTTACAAACAGTCAGTTTATCCCTTATCCCCGATAGTTATTTCGATTTGGATATCAATTCCAATGCCAATCTGACCTTGAAAAAGACATATGCCGGAGGGTTAGCTTATCAAAAATATGACTGGTTGGATGTTGAAACGGTACCAGACATAGAAACAAGAACGAATAACCTGAAAACCTACAAATGCAAAATCTCTTTGAAAAACGGATATACCGAAGGACGTTATCCACGCGCGATTTTACGTTTCCAGAATACAATAGATGGTACGGAAAACGTATTATTTGTACAGGCTTTATCCGCTCCACAGGTTATTGAAGTAAAATTCAACGGCGAAGGCAATTACAACACAGCCGACATACTCACATCCTCTGTATCCATGTACCGCACAACAGCCTGTGATGCCCAACTAAAAATATACTGTGCAGACGAGTTTGAATTTACGAATATACCGGACTGGTTAAAGATAGAGAAAGGTGACATAAAAACTGACGGGACTATTTATAAATTTACAATTACCGACCCGGATGCCGTCATAACAGACAATAAGGTAATCCTGGTTATGCAAAACAAGGCACATCCGGATTTAACAGGAGAGATTTCTCTGAATTTACTAAGTACAGAAATTACGGCAAGCAACCAGACTGTCGTTGCAGCAAACAACGGAAGTACCAATTTAACGGTTAGCCACTCCCCGGAAGGATGTATTGCACAAATTAAATCATGGGAAAGCCAAACCCCGTGGTGTACGATTGGCACTTCAGTCATATCCAAAGGAGATAACGGACATTTCAGCATTACACAATCGGATAATAGCAATACGGTTATGAAAGAAGTAACCATTTTGCTGAAAAATAAAATTCCTGGAGGTAAAGACAAGGAGATAACCCTCATTCCGACATTCAACAAACCGACGCTGTCTAAAACGTCACTGACTCTGGAAAATGTGATTAACCTCAATACGGACCAATATATACTTACGATAACAGCTCCGGGAGGACATCAGTATGTAAAGACTTCTAACAGCAGTACAGCCAGTATTACCCGTAATGCAGATAATACATATACGATTAAAGCCAAATATAAAGGCACTACGGCTATTACATTCGCAAATGCATCTAACACAAGCCTTACCCAGACATTAAATTTGACAGTCAGTATAGATTTAAACGGTAAAGCTGTCTGGAAATATGACGGTTTGTACATAGCTAATACATTAGGTAGCAGAGTTGTGTGGAACGAGAATATATCCTATTGCAGTAGTCTGGGGGCAGGGTGGCGATTGCCAACTAAAGCTGAAGTTCAGAAATGGATTGATGCTCCCGGAAGACGCACGGAATGGCAAAAGAACGGTTTCTTGGGAGAAACCACTTATTGGAGTACAAGTACATCCGGAAGTGAAAATAATGCTTGGATATTTTCACCACAAGGTTGGTATTTAGCAGAACATGATAAAAGCCATTACTTCTGGGCCCGCTGCGTAAAAACACCTTAATCGAATAAAAAAAGAGGCGTACCCCTTGATGGGATACGCCTTCGTCATTTTCTCTGTTAACGAATTTACAACATTATTTGAAATAACGATTATACAGACCTTCGAAGCCTTTACCATGGCGGGCTTCATCCTTACACATCTCATGAACTGTGTCGTGAATAGCGTCCAGGTTCTGCTGTTTAGCCAAAGTTGCAATACGTTTTTTATCTTCGCATGCTCCAGCTTCAGCTTCCATACGTTTTTTCAAGTTAGTCTTTGTATCCCAAACCACATCACCTAAAAGTTCAGCGAATTTAGCTGCATGTTCTGCTTCTTCCCAAGCATAACGCTTGAAGGCTTCCGCTACTTCAGGATAACCTTCACGGTCAGCCTGGCGGCTCATGGCAAGATACATACCGACTTCAGTACATTCACCCATAAAATGAGCATTCAATCCTTCCAGGATTACAGGATCAACACCTTTAGCAACACCAAGAACATGTTCGTCTACAAACTGCAAAGCACCTGTAGTTTCTACCAGTTCTTTAAACTTGCTTTTCGGTTGTTTACATTGAGGACAAAAATCAGGAGCTTCATCTCCTTCATGAACATAACCGCACACTGTGCAAATCCATTTCTTTTTCATATACGTAAAATTAATTTTTATTGGTTCCGTGATGCAAATTTAACCAAACAATCCGTAAAAGCATGCATGCATTGATAAATATATTCTATCTGTTAATTGACAAAAACTATAGAACTAATCTCGGGTGGCTTATGTTATATTTTAAAAGTCTACAACTATGGATACTTCAAAAATTATAAGTTTATTAGGTGATGAAAGTGAATTTCTGCTAAACCACTCTTGCAAAACAATTGACAAATCGCAGATACATATACCATCGCCTTCCGTTATTGATGATATTTGGGCACAATCGGACCGTAACCTCCCGACATTAAATAACCTGCAAAGAATTTTAGGACACGGACGGCTGGCTAATACCGGTTATGTGTCTATTCTTCCGGTCGATCAGGATATCGAACATACAGCCGGAGCTTCATTTGCTCCCAATCCGATTTACTTCGACCCGGAAAATATTGTAAAACTGGCTGTAGAAGGTGGTTGTAATGCAGTAGCCTCCACATTTGGTATTTTAGGCTCCGTAGCCCGCAAGTACGCGCACAAAATACCATTTTTGGTAAAAATAAATCATAATGAACTGCTTACCTACCCTAACTCTTACAACCAGATCTTGTTCGGTACGGTAAAAGATGCCTGGAACATGGGTGCCGCCGCTGTTGGCGCTACGATTTATTTCGGTTCCGCCGAAAGCCGCAGGCAAATTATTGAAATTGCCGAAGCCTTTGATTATGCACACGAACTGGGCATGGCTACTGTACTCTGGTGCTACCTGAGAAACAGTGACTTCAAGAAAGACGGTGTTGATTATCATGCGGCAGCCGACCTTACCGGACAAGCTAACCATTTGGGAGTTACCATTAAAGCCGATATCATCAAACAGAAACTACCGGAAAACAATGGCGGATTCCCTGCCATCAAGTTTGGTAAATACGACCAGAAAATGTATACGGAACTGGCAACCGAACACCCGATAGATATGTGCCGCTACCAGGTAGCCAACAATTATATGGGGCGTGTGGGATTGATTAACTCCGGAGGAGAATCGCATGGAGCATCCGACCTGAAAGATGCCGTATATACAGCGGTCGTTAACAAGCGTGCCGGCGGTATGGGATTAATCAGTGGTCGCAAAGCATTCCAGCGTCCGATGAAGGATGGCATCGAGTTGCTCAACTCCATCCAAGATGTCTATTTGAATCCGGATATTACAATTGCCTGATAAAATATAAAAATTCCCCCTTTTCCATTTTTTATAAAACTGGATGAGAATGTCGTTCGATCCCCGACGGACTGTTGTCTGCCCCGGGTCGAACTTTCGTTTGAAGCAACTCTGATAGCCATTCAGGAACCTCAAATAAGAAAGATAGCCCTTACATTTTTACCACAGGTTTGAGGAATTTCTTATCTTTACCCCAAAGAATATACATTAAAACAAGAATGAAGCACAAATACTATACCTATATATTATCCATTTTCTGCCTGCTTTTATTGATTACAGGCTGTAAAAGCAAACATCAAGAAAAAATAACTCTGCCTGCGGATTTCAAAGGTCCCAAGGAACTTTCCAGATTATATGGCGTGAACATCACACCGAATGACAATATTTTTCTTTACAACGAAGGAGCCCATTGGCTCGGTACACCCCACCGGATGGGAGGAAGCACCAAAAGAGGAGTGGATTGTTCCGGTTTTGTCGGCATTGTTTACAGAAATGTTTACGGGAAAAAACTGGCACGCACTTCTGCCGATATGCTCAAACATAACTGTAAAAAAGTAAGCCGGGGTAATTTGAAAGAAGGCGACCTGGTCTTTTTCCGTACAGGAAAAAGCAGAAGAAAAGTACCTACCCATGTGGGCATTTATCTGAAAAACGGAAAATTTATCCATACCAGCACATCCGGTGGAGTTATGGTCAGCAGCCTGAGCGAACCGTACTATATGCGAACCTGGCTGACAGGAGGAAGAGTAAAATAGTAAAGTAGTAAAATAGTTAATTAAGGTATCCCGTGGTTACTTTTTTATGTATATTTGCACCTCAAATAAAAACATCATATAAAGTATGTTGACGCTTAAAGTAATTACGGAAGAAACAGACCGGGTGATACGGGGTCTGGAAAAGAAACACTTTAAAGATGCAAAAGAAAGCATCGCAAAAGTGATTGAATTAAACGATAAAAGACGTAGTGCACAAACACAATTAGATAACAACCTGGCAGAGGTAAATTCCACTTCCAAACTTATCGGTTCGCTGATGAAAGAAGGGAAAAAGGAAGAAGCCGAAGCTGCAAAAAAGCGTGTTGCTGAAATCAAGGAAGCCAGTAAAAGCCTTCAGGTTGAAATGGACCAGGCTGCCGAAGATATGCAAAACTTGCTTTATACCATCCCGAATATTCCTCACGAAAGCGTACCGGAAGGAAACGGTGCCGAGGATAATGTGGTAGAAAAAATGGGGGGTATGGAAACCGAACTTCCGAAAGATGCCCTGCCCCACTGGGAACTGGCGAAAAAATACGACTTGATAGATTTCGACCTGGGTGTTAAAATCACAGGGGCAGGATTTCCTGTTTATAAAGGACAAGGTGCACGTTTACAGCGCGCTTTGATTAATTTCTTCCTGGATGAAGCACGTGATGCCGGTTATCTGGAAATCATGCCTCCTACGGTTGTAAACCAGGCTTCTGGTTTCGGCACCGGACAGTTACCTGACAAAGAAGGACAAATGTATCACTGTAACCTGGATGATTTATATCTGATTCCTACAGCCGAGGTTCCGGTAACCAATATCTATCGTGACGTTATTCTGGAAGAAAAATCTCTTCCGATTAAGAATTGTGCTTACACACAATGTTTCCGTCGCGAAGCCGGTTCTTATGGTAAAGACGTTCGCGGATTGAACCGCCTGCATGAATTTTCAAAAGTTGAAATCGTTCGTATAGACACACCGGAACATTCTTATGAATCTTTGAAAGAGATGTTGGCTCATGTGGAAAACTTGCTGGTTAAATTGGAATTGCCCTACCGTATCCTACGCTTATGTGGTGGCGATATCAGCTTTACCGCTGCTTTATGTTTCGACTTCGAAGTATATTCCGAAGCACAAAAACGCTGGCTGGAAGTGAGTTCTGTCTCCAACTTCGAAAACTATCAGGCAAACCGACTGAAATGCCGTTTCCGTGGAGAAGACAAAAAGACTCAGCTTTGTCATACATTGAATGGTAGCGCATTAGCCTTGCCTCGTATTGTTGCGGCATTACTTGAAAATAACCAGACACCGGAAGGTATCCGCATACCGAAGGCTTTAGTTCCTTACACCGGTTTCGATATGATTAAATAATAAGAGATATCCTCTATAATAAAAATACAAACGGGATAGATAGTAATCTACATTTTACTTCTATCCCGTTTTTCGTTTTAAATCTAAACCAAATAAATAAAGAACATGATTAAACAAATCTTTGCATTTGGACTGGTTGCTTTGATGTGTAGCTGCCAAAATAACAAGATGGAACTATCACCGAACGCCGTTTCCATCCCTATTACCGGAAACACCTACGTGACGGCAGGAAAAGAATATGCAAATGTTTCACCGGAAGGTATCCAGGCATGGACTTCCCCCGAATCTGTACTCTCTTCCTGGTTTAAAATAAGCCATCCAGGTGAATTAAATCTATATATTAAAGCTAATGCGGCAGAAGGAGCATCCACATTACAAATCTCTTTGGAAGGGAAAAAATTCATTGTAAAAGTATCAGACACGCAAGATACCATTATTCCTGTTGGGAAAATTCCCATAGGACAACCAGGATATATCCGTATAGATATACAGGGAATAGAAAAAGAAGGGGCCCAATTTGCGAACCTGACCGAATTATTAATTGACGGAACAGCTGCAACAGAACCTTTAAATTTCATCCGGGATTTTGAACCATATTGGGGTATGCGTGGTCCGTCCGTACATCTACAATATACATTACCGCAAGAATCCGTAGAATATTTTTATAATGAGATAACGGTTCCGGAAGATAATGATTTAATAGGCAGTTATTTCATGACAAACGGATTCGGTGAAGGCTATTGTGGCATCCAGGTTAACAGTGATACCGAACGACGCATATTATTCTCTGTTTGGAGTCCGTTCAATACGGATGACCCCGAAGATATTCCTGAACATCAACGTATCAAACTACTGGCTAAAGGGAAAGATGTACATATCGGAGAATTCGGAAACGAGGGTTCCGGAGGCCAGAGTTATCTGAATTATCCTTGGAAGGCAGGTAATACATACCGGTTAATTACCCGTGTACATCCTGACGGAAAAGGAAATACGGCTTACTATGCGTGGTTTTTCGATACAATAAATAACCAATGGAGACTGATTGCCGGCTTCCTTCGCCCGGAAACAAACACCTGGTACACAGGGGCCCATTCATTCCTCGAAAACTTTATTCCGGAACAAGGGTATCTGAAACGCTGTGTCCATTTCGGGAACCAATGGGCACGTACCGCCAAAGGCGAATGGAAAGAAGTTACCGAAAGCACTTTCACCTATGATAACACTGCCCGCGCACAGGTTCGTGTTGATTATGCCGGAGGACAGAAAGAGGATTACTTTTTCCTTCGCAATGGAGGCTTTTTTAATGACAACACTGAATTTAAAAGCATTTTCACCCGTCCGGCAAATGGACATGTTCCGGATGTTGATGTAAATAAACTTCCTTATCAGGAATGAAAAGACATACAATCATATAACAACCACAAAAAATAGGTACAGGCGCTGACTTATACAGACCATTTTGATTTTTAACAAATTAGTTTGCATAAATCAGCGCCTTTTGTATTGTTTCTACCCTATAGCATGAACTTTTGTAACAGAATCCCTCCAAGATATGAAAAAACTGACTAATTTTAAGGCGTTTTTTAGACCACTTTAGACCATTATTCACATTACAAATAACAAAAATGAATCGAAAAATTACATTTTGTCTACTATTATTGTCAACCATTACTTTCGGTTGTTTTAGTTCAAGTCGTATCGAAGGGAAGAAAAAAGGAGATGCTCCCCGGATTATCAACATCGTTAATTTTATCAGGCAAACAGATTATCGTCTGGAGAACTCGGATGCACTTTTGTTTGAAACTGTCAAAAAACAAATAGAGCTGGTCAATAAATATGATTTTCCAGCAACATTCCTATTCCAATACGATGCGCTTATTAATCCGGAATATCAAAAGTTGATGAAAAGCCAGTTGAGTTCCAAATGTGAAATCGGAGCCTGGTGGGAAATCACCCAACCCCATGTAGAAGCAGCCGGAATAAAATGGCGTGGAGAACATTCATGGGTATCTACAGCCAATATTGCCTTTACTCCGGGATATACGCTGAAAGAAAGGGAACAGTTGGTTGATGCTTACATGAAAAAATTCAAAGAAATTTATGGCAAATACCCTAAATCCGTAGGTTCTTGGTTCATAGATTCCCATACTTTGGAATATATGTATGAAAAATACGGAATCGTAGCATCTTGCAACTGTAAAGACCAAGTTGGTACCGATGGGTACACTTTATGGGGTGGCTATTGGAACCAGGCATATTACCCAAGTAAAAAAAATGCTTATATGCCAGCCCAGACTGCCGTAAATCAGATACCCGTACCCATCTTCCGAATGTTAGGCAGCGACCCGATGTACCAATATGACTCAGGAGTAGGTACCAACTATCAGGGGGTTATCACGCTTGAACCTGTATATAAAGAAGGCGGAAAAAATAAAAAATGGGTTGAATATTTTCTGGAATCTATCGTCGACGAACCTTGTCTGGCATTCAACTATGCACAAGCCGGACAAGAGAACTCATTTACCTGGGAAGGCATGGGCGAAGGTTTGGAAATGCAATTTCCGATGTTCGACACTTTAAGCAAAGCAGGTAAAATCAGATTGGAAACAATGGAACAATCCGGTACCTGGTTCAAAGAACAATTCTCCACGACTCCGGCAACAGCAATCACAACACTCGCCGATGTCCGCAACGAAGGTAATAAGTCTGTATGGTATAACAGCCGTTATTACCGTTCCAACCTCTATTGGGAAAAAGACGGATTCTGTTTCAGGGACATCCATTTATTTGATGAAAATTACAAATCGGAATATCTGGACACCCCGGGTACCGGAGGACAGTTTTTCTATTATACTTTGCCGGTTGTCGACAGGTTTTACTGGAGTACCCCGGAAGCAAAAACCGGGCTTAGAATCGTGAGTATAGATAAAAACGGGAACAAAAAAGAAGTCGTATTGACAAACCCTGTTGTTACCGAACCCTCCGAAACAACATTAAATGTTGAATCCGCAGATGGAAACGGAAATAATTTTATTTTTGCATTTAACGAAGATAAAATAAATATTTCATGTAAAGCTAAGGATAAAGATTTTAACTGGATGCTCGAATTGAAAGTGCCGCAAGACCGAATAGACCGGTTGCCTTTCAAAAATTTCGAAAAATCTTCGATAAACTCTGAATTCAGAGGCTTTAATTATAAAATATCATGTGGAAAGGGGAATATTATCAAAGGTAACGATACGGATTATGTGCTGAGGTTCGTTCCTGCCGGAAACAAACTGGTAATCAACTGTACCACAAAATAAATTTAACGGCTAACGGAATTTTTCTTCTAATCTGATTCATATAAAAGGGCTTTATCTCTTACCTTATTAGAAGATAACGGGATAAAGCTCTTTATTTTATTCGATAGATGGGTTAAGGATATCCGTCTGTTACAAAAAACAGGCAAAAGAGAGTTTCATACAAAATACGGTAAACTATAATTTAATATTATGAAAACAATTACATCTTTATTCATCCTCTGGATATTTCTTTTTATAAATAATCCAGTAGCAGCTCAATGTACGGCGAAAGAGTTCAACGTCGATTTATGGACCAACGGGCTTCCTAATACCAACGGAATAGACCATACGCCTTTTGATGACAATACGCAGAACTACAAACCGTCATTGCGAGTCTTTTTACCTCAAAAAGAAGTGGCTACCGGACGTATTATCATTGCTTGTCCCGGAGGAGCTTACGGAGGGTTGGCTTACAACCATGAAGGGTATGACTGGGCACCTTTCTTTAACGAATTAGGCATTGCATTTGCCGTCTTAAAATATCGCATGCCCAGAGGCGTTAAAGAAGTTCCTTTTTCCGACGCAGAAGAAGCAATCCGTTTGGTAAAGGAAAAAGCAAAAGAATGGAATATAAATCCAGCCGATATAGGTATTATGGGGTCTTCAGCCGGAGGGCATCTGGCTTCAACCATAGCGACCCATATCAAACAAGATTTACGTCCTGCCTTCCAAGTCTTGTTTTATCCTGTAATCACCATGGATAAATCTTTTACCCATATGGGCTCTCGCGACAATTTATTAGGAAGAGATGTATCCCAGAAACTCGAAGAGTTATATTCAAATGAAAAACAGGTTACCAGCGAGACTCCAAGAGCATTCATCGTTTTCTCCGATGATGACGATGCCGTCCCTACAAAAAACGGAGCATATTATTATTTAGCCCTAAAAGAAAAGAAAGTTCCGGCTTCTCTGTACATCTATCCTTCCGGAGGACATGGCTGGGGTTGCAACAAAGATTTTAAATACCACAAAGAAATGCAACAAGACCTGAAAGCATGGCTGGCAAGTTTTTAAAGACAAACGATTTCAATGACTAATAAATATTATATGAACAAATTATTATTACCACTAGTGTTTTTATCTTTTTCGAGTATCGGATTGGTACAGGGACAATCGCAATGTACCCCTTCCAATCTAAAGAGTGACCACTTGGAAAATCCAATCGGAATAGATAATCCTTCTCCCCGGTTATCATGGAATATAGATGATACCAGAGCGGGAGCCAAACAAACTGCCTACCAGATACTTGTAGGCACAGATTCCCTTGAAGTCGTTTCCGGCAAAGGAAACCAATGGGATACGAAGAAACAAACAGCAAGTGATATTTTAGTTACCTATGCCGGAGATAAACTGTCTCCCCATACCAAATACTACTGGAAAGTTAAGGTTTGGGACATGGATAATAAAGAAAGTACCTCTTCTGTCAATTCCTTTGAAACCGGTATGATGAATATCAAAAACTGGCAAGGCGCCTGGATTGGCGACGGAAAAGACATTAACTATGAACCAGCCCCTTATTTCCGTAAACAATTTACTACTAATAAAACGATAAAGTCTGCCCGCGCTTATATCGCTGTCGCCGGGCTATATGAACTATATATTAATGGGGAAAAGATAGGAAACCACCGCCTCGACCCGATGTATACCCGCTTCGACAGACGGAACTTGTATGTTACTTACGATGTAACCGAACAACTTCAAAACGGGAAAAATGCCATCGGTGTACTTTTAGGCAACGGATGGTATAACCACCAGTCCAAAGCCGTATGGGATTTCGACCGGGCTCCCTGGCGTAACAGACCTGCATTCTGCATGGATCTTCGTATCACTTACAGCGATGGTAGCGTGGAGACGATTCCTACCGACCTTAGTTGGAAAACATCTTCCGGCGCATTGGTTTTCAACAGTATTTATACTGGGGAACATTATGACGCCCGCCTGGAACAGAAAGGATGGAATACACCCGATTTTGACGATTCCCAATGGCATGGGGTCGGATATAGAGGAGCTCCTTCCCAAAATGTAACAGCACAGCAAATTCGTCCGATTCATAATGTACTGACTCTTCCTGCCAAGTCTGTCAACAAAATAAACGACCATACTTATGTGTTTGATTTCGGTCAGAATATGTCGGGCGTGACTAAAATCAATGTATCCGGCGAAGTAGGAACGGAAGTCAGAATCAAACATGGAGAACGATTGTTTGATAACGGACGTATTGACATGTCTAATATCGACGTGTATTACAGAGGAGATAAAGAAAAAGATCCTTTCCAAACAGATATTCTAATACTGAGTGGTAACGAGGATGAATACATGGCAAAATTCAATTATAAAGGTTTCCGCTATGTGGAAGTGACCAGTGACAAACCGATTGAACTCAATCAGAACAGCCTGACTGCCTACTTTATGCACAGTGATGTTCCTCCCGTGGGAAATATCAACACATCCAGCGAACTGATAAACAAATTATGCTGGGCTACCAACAATGCCTATCTGTCGAACCTGATGGGATATCCGACCGATTGCCCCCAACGTGAGAAAAACGGATGGACAGGAGACGGACATTTAGCTATCGAAACCGCTTTATACAACTTTGATGGAATCACAGTCTATGAAAAATGGCTTGCCGACCATCGGGACGAACAGCAACCGAACGGCGTCCTTCCTGATATCATACCGACCGGAGGATGGGGTTACGGAACAGACAACGGATTAGACTGGACAAGTACAATTGCCATCATTCCATGGAACCTCTACATGTTTTATGGAGACAGCAAACCTTTAGCTGATTGTTACGAAAACATCAAACGCTATGTAAACTATGTAGACCGTATCAGCCCGAATCATCTGACTATCTGGGGACGTGGCGACTGGGTTCCTGTAAAATCGCGTTCAAACAAAGAGCTCACCTCTTCTATTTACTTCTATGCCGATGCCAAAATTCTGGCAAATGCAGCTAAACTGTTCAATAAACAGGATGATTATAAACACTATACTGCACTGGCTGAGAAAATCAAAAATGCTGTTAATGAAAAATATCTGAACAGAGAAACAGGTATTTATGCAGACGGAAGCCAAACAGAACTGAGTGTCCCTCTGTTCTGGAAAATTGTACCTGAAGATATGATTGCCAAAGTTGCTCAAAACCTGGCTAAAAAAGTAGAAGAAGCTGGATTCCATCTGGATGTAGGTGTATTAGGAGCAAAAGCTATTCTGAATGCCTTGAGCGAAAACGGATATCCGCTGACCGCTTACAAAGTAGCCGCACAAGATACCTATCCTTCCTGGGGCTGGTGGATTGTCAACGGAGCTACCACCTTATTGGAAAACTGGGATTTGAAAGCAGAACGCGATATATCAGACAACCATATGATGTTCGGAGAAATCGGCGGATGGTTCTACAAAGGGTTGGGAGGTATTTTCCCTGATCCGGAACAACCTGGATTCAAACACATCCTGTTACGTCCTAATTTCGTAAAAGAACTCAAACATTTCGAAGCGAAACATAACTCTCCCTATGGAGAAATCATATCGAAATGGGAATGGAAAAAGAATACCATTTTATGTGAGATTGTTATTCCAGCTAACAGTTCTGCTACTCTCTATCTGCCAGACTATGTCAAAGGTGATAAGACAATGGAATTGGAAGCAGGCAAGCACCAGTTAAGTTTCAAGGTTGCTAAATTACCTAATAAGTAATAACAGAGATGAGAAATACATTCTGTTTTATGAAATCCTTCAAAGACATTTTTATACGGACAATCTGCCTGGGACTTTTATTCACCAGCGTTAGTTGTACAAAACCACAGCAAACCATTACTTTGGAATCACTTCTTAAAGAAATGGTTTCTGTGGAAGATTTGTCCCGTTTTCCGGAACCGTATTATACTTGTAAACAGGTTAGTAGTTACGACCGCCGTTCCATATCGGCCAACCAGCCCGGATGGTTTGCCAATGACGACGGATTCGGAGCGGTAGCAATAGATACTGTAGAAAATGTAGTGAAGCAAGTTTTGTTTGATGAAGAAGGGCCGGGAGCAATCACCCGTATGTGGATAACGACCAACAATAAAAAGGGTGTATTCAAATTCTATTTTAATCACTCTGCGGAACCGGACTGGATTATTGAAGGTTTCGATTTGAGCAAAACAGGATTGCCCATATTGGATGGCCTGGCTTTCAGACATACTCATTATAATGAAGAGGTTGAGAAAACCGGAGGAAATACACTTTTCCTTCCGATACCGTATGCCGAACATTGTAAAATAGTATTTGAAAGCCCTGTAAGTATGGGACGTACTCCCCGGTATTATCATATCAATTACCGTACTTATCCACAAGGGACTGAGGTTAAAACATTTGATTTTGAAGAGGCTAAAACGTTAGCACCTCTATTAGAATCTGTGACTTCTACCCTGCAACATCCGGTATCCAAGGGAAAGGAAATCAAGGAAAGTTCTTCACTGGCAAGTGGTACAAGTATGCAATTGAATTGTCCGGAAGGAGAACTGGCCATACGGCAACTGAATTTCAATATCAACATAACCGATAGCAGTCAATATGCCGAAATAATGAGGCAACTGGTCGTCAAAGCGCAGTTTGACGGGAAAGAAACCGTTTGGGTTCCTTTAAGCGATTTCTCCGGTGGAGGTTTTGGTGCACCCTACCTAAAAAGCTGGTACCTTGATGCGGATGGAAAAGGTAATGTAACCGTACGCTGGACAATGCCTTACCGGAAACATGCAAATATCGAACTAATTAACTATTCCCAATATGAAGTGAAAGCCGGAATGAGTGCTCTCATTGATAACTACAAATGGGATGAACAACGTTCCCTTTATTTTCATGCAAGTTGGAAACAGGAAAACGCTATCGAATTAAGTAATAATCCGGAAGGCCAATGTTCTGAATGGCGTTTTGCCCAAATAGAAGGACGTGGTATATATGCAGGTGACCTTCTCACTCTCTTTAATCATTCCCCAGCATGGTATGGTGAAGGAGACGAAAAAATATGGGTAGACGATGACACATTCCCTTCTCATTTCGGTACCGGTACTGAAGACTATTATAATTGCTCCTGGGCTCCCGTTGTGCCATTCCATACCCCTTTCGGAGGCGCTCCGCGTGCAGACCTTCCCAGTTCGCATGGCTATAATGCATTTATGCGTACACGGAATCTGGATGTAATACCTTTCCGGAAAAAATTCATTTTCGACATTGAAATGTTATCCTGGCAGAAAGGTTCTGTAGATTATGCCACTACTATTTTCTGGTATGGAGATTACGATTCAAAAGCGGTTGGAACATCCGGCATCGACGAAGTAACAAAGACTCTTCTTCCCGCTCCTGAAAATCCGAGAAACTACAGCATTCCAAATTCCATTGAATTCGAAACAATGGATATCACAAATAAAACGCCCTCTTTGAGAGCAGAAAAACAAGGAATGTCCGGTTTCCCTGATGGAAAATGGAGCAGAGCGGAACATCTGCTTTTTCCTAATGGTAATGTCGGTGATTTTGTTGAATTCGAATTTAGTAATTTGGAAAATAAAAAATATAAGATGGTATTGTATGCGACTCTCGCCAAAGACTATGGTACCCTTTCTTTTTCTGTAAATGATAAGCCTACCAATGTTCGATTTGACGGATACAATGAGATTGTTACAAATTCCAAACCAATAAATCTCGGAATGTTCTATCCTGAATCAGGAAAAATTAAACTAAGAGTTCAGATAGCAGGCACTAACAAACAATCGCAAGGAGTAAAGTATATGTTCGGACTTGATTGTATACAGTTGCTTCCCCAATAAAAAAAGAATTACGCAGATTCCGGGATTCTAATATAAATACCATGGAATCTGCGTAATTTATTATCCCCCTGTCAAATGAAGAGATTGAGATTGGCTTCTTCCGCCCTTTCCAGATAAGAGGCGACTCCCCCTAAAGTAACATTATCCATCAACTCTTCTTGTTTCACTCCCATCACATCCATACTCATAGTACAGGCAATCATCTCGATACCGTTCTCTACAGCTTGTTCCATGAGGCTTTCCAGACTATCTATACGTTTCTTTTTCATTATCAGACGCATCATCCAGCTTCCTGCTCCTCCCATATTCATTTTAGACAATTTCAGTTTTCCACTATGGGCAGGAAGCATCCCACCAAACATTTTTCCGAATATATCTTTGGAAACCGATGGTTTATTCCGCTTTTTGATGACATTTAATCCCCAGAAGGTAAAGAACATGGTAACTTTCTTTCCGGTAGCAGCAGCACCATTAGCAATTACAAAAGAGGCAAGCGCTTTATCCAAATCGTCACTAAAGACAATCAGTGTCTTATTATCCGCACCCTGATTGCGGGTAACCGGACAAGCTTCCGGATGTTCATTTTTCCGGATAGTAGCAGCTACCACCCCATTTTTATTTTCCACAGCAACTAATTCCGCTCCGGTCATCTTACACCAGGAAGAAACATCTTTGCCGAATGCCTGGTCGGTTGCCGTTATCTGCAATTGTTCGCCAACCTTCAATGTTTCATAACTCTTCTTCAGTTGAAGTACCGGTCCAGGACACATCAATCCGCAGGCATCTACCTTCAATACCGTATCGGAAACAAGAATACATTTTCCACTATCTGCAGGGACACAAGGTTCTACATGCTTGACTTTAGCCGTTGCCACGCTCCAGGTTTTATATCCTCCGGATAGATTACAAACATTTTTAAATCCGGACTGCGTAAGGATACGGTATGCCAAATAGCCCCGCAAACCTACGGCACAGGTAACGACTATCGGTTTATCTTTCGGCAATTCATCCAAATGCTCACGCAATACATCTACTGGAATATTGATAAATCCCGGAATAGTCCCCAACTGGTATTCGTGGGGAGTACGCACATCGATACGGATTGTTTCCGGTTCCAATGTTTCAATATCTCTCCAATGAATAATTCTTGATTTGCCCGACAAGATATTTTCTGCAACAAAACCGGCCATATTTACCGGGTCTTTTGCCGAAGAATAAGGAGGCGCATAGGCATGTTCCAAAGCTATCAGGTCTGCCACGGTACCTTTCCGTTGGATAACCTGGGCCAACATTTCTATCCGCTTGTCTACCCCGTTGAAGCCAACCACCTGGGCACCCAACAAACGTCCATCCGTAGGGGTAAATAATATTTTAACAGACAAGGGCACAGCTCCCGGATAATATCCGGCATGGGATGTGGAATGTGTATAAGAAGATACATAGGCTATATTCTCCCGCTTCAGTAATTTCGCATTCGCACCGGCCGCAGCAACGGTCAAGTCAAATATTTTAGCAATAGAAGTGCCCATTGTTCCCTGATAAGTTTCCTTATTTCCGAAAACAATATTATCAGCTACTATACGTCCCTGCTTATTTGCTGGCCCCGCCAACGGAATAAGGGCCGGCTTACCAGTTACCGGATGTTGTACCTCAACAGCATCCCCCAAAGCATAAATATCCGTATCGGAAGTCTGCATATATGCATCTACAGCAATACCACCCAGCGAGCCGATTTCCAAACCGGCCTCTTTCGCTAATTTTGTTTCCGGACGTACACCGATACTCAATAATACCATATCCGCCTCAATTTGCTTACCGCTACGAAGATGGACCGTGACTTTTCCATTTGTATCCTCAAAACGGGTTACTCCATCTTCCAGGAACAATCCGATTCCTTTATCGGCCAGATGTTGATGTACAATTGCCGCCATCGAAAAATCAAGAGGAGCCATCACTTGATTTGCCATTTCGACCACATCCACATGGACACCTGCTTCATGAAGGTTTTCCGCCATTTCCAAACCGATAAAACCACCTCCTACAACAACTGCACGACGGGGATTTTCCCGAACGAGATAATTTTTTATCGTATCCGTATCCGGTACATTCCGCAAGGTAAATATTTTCTTATGATCTATTCCTTCTATCCGCGGGCGAAGCGGTTCTGCTCCGGGAGATAAAACAAGTTTATCATAATTCTCCGTATATACCTCACCAGTAGAAAGGCGCTTTACTTCTACCTGTTTCTTCTCCGGATGGATAGCTATCACTTCCTGTTCTGTGCGGATATCGAGACGAAAACGGTCGGTAAAACCTTTTACCGTCTGAACGAATAGTTTTTCGCGTTCGCTGATTGTTCCCCCTATATAATAAGGTAAACCACAATTCGCATATGACACGTATTTTCCACGTTCAAATAAAACAACAGTCGCACTCTCATCCATTCTACGCAAACGGGCAGCCACGGTTGCTCCACCGGCTACACCTCCGATAATTAAATATTTCATTACTTGTTCTTTTATATTATTTATACTATACATATTTTCTATTAGAAACTATTTGGGTAAAAAAGGGATTACCCTTTTTCCATGCAACGCTGCAATTTCCCGAATAAGCCGTCAAAGCGCAATTCCGCATTTATCATCTGTCGAACTTTCTCTTTCCCTGAGGATGTCAACGAGAAAAACATTTGCCTTTTATCCTCTTTATTGATATTCCGGCGAATATATCCTTTATTCTCTACCGAAGTTATCACTTTAGAAACCCTCGAGTTCGACAAACCGATATATTCGCAGATGGTTCCGGCAGACTTTGTCTCTCCATCTTTCAGGCAACAAAGTAGCATGGCTTCATTGATTGTTATCTCATGCACGTCTGCAAATGCTTTCTCAAATTGGTATAATGTCTTATATATATCCTTGATGATACAAATTGATTCCATATTTTTCTTTTGTTTGGTTGCAAAGATATATATTATTTTTAATACAAATAGTTTCCAGTAGAAAATAAATTACAAATAGAAATATATAAATGCAAAAAAGGGATATACTATAATGAGCATATCCCTTTTTTGCATATTAATTTAAAATCGTTTAGTCCCTGTTTGAGAAGTATTTCATAAATTGGGAACGTTCGTACAGACTTTGGTCGGGAACATTTGTGTAACTCAATTTACCGATAAACTCTTGTAATGAGTGATAGTTTGCCTGATGCATCCATTCTTCAATACAAGTAAGCACCTGGGAAATAATTTCTCCGCCGTGTGTATAGACTGCACTACACATCTGAACAGCCGAAGCACCAGCCAACAAACATTTGATAACATCCTCCCAATCATGGATTCCTGTTGAAGAAGCAATACTGATACCCGGTACCTTTGCCGAAACAATACCGGTCCAACGTAACGTATCACTCAAATCAGAATGATTACTGAAAACATTACCTGAAACTAATTGCATATTATTAATATCGATATCCGGCTGGTAAAAACGGTTGAACAAAACTACTCCATCCGCCCCATTTACCTTTAAGATATTCACAAGAGCAGGGATATTCCCCACCATCTTGCTTACTTTCACCATAACGGGGATAGAAACCGTCTCTTTTACTTTACGGATAATATTGACATACAGATCGCGCATAACATCACAATTGAAAGTCAATTCTGTTTCCATAAAGAATACATTCAATTCGAGTGCATCTGCTCCTGCAAGTTCTATCTGACGAGCAAAATCAATCCAGGCATCTGCCTTATAGCAATTAATACTGGCAATGATAGGAATTGTACAGAGTTGTTTTGTCTTCTGAATTAATTCCAAATACTTGTTTACCAGATTAACCTTTACATATCCACGTATATAATCTGCTGCCTCCGGATAATCGGACTCTTGCATCAAGACATCACCCTGCATCTCTATTTGTTCTTCAAAAAGAGACTTAAGCACAATGGCACCCGCCCCTGCCTTTTCAAATTCCTTGTTTCTTTCCGGACTATTAGTCAAACCGGAACTTCCTACAATCAGCGGATTACGAAGCGTAAGTCCCGCATATTGAGTTTTCATGTCAATCATGTTCAGATTCAATTATATTCAACACTTACAAAAATAGATATTTATTTTGTGGAATATCCTTCCCTGCTATTTAAAATGGTTAAAAGCTCAGTACTCCCGTTCACCGAAGATACTGGTTCCCACACGAATCATTGTACTTCCTTCAGCAATTGCAACCGGATAATCGTGGCTCATCCCCATCGACAATTCTTTAAAATCAGGATTTTCTTTAAAATAAGAAGCCTTCAGTTCATCGAAAAGGGCACGCAATTGATGAAATTCCTGCCGTATCTTATCCGTATCGTCCGTATTGGTAGCCATTCCCATCAACCCTCCTATACGGATATTACGAAGGGCATCCAGTTCGCCACTATCCAGCAAGTCACGACATTCGTCCGGACTAAATCCATGTTTTGCTTCTTCTTCCGCCACATGTATTTCCAATAAAACACGGATGGCACGCTCATTGCGAAGAGCAAATTTATCTACCTCACGCAATAGTTTCAACGAATCTATACTTTGGACCGTATGGATAAAGGGAGCTATATCTTTTACCTTATTACTTTGTAGAGGACCAATGAAATGCCATTCTATGTCACCGGGCAATGCCTTCTGCTTGGCTGTAAGTTCCTGGGCACGGCTCTCTCCAAATACACGCTGTCCTGCGTCGTAGGCTTCTTTTAAAGCCTCAACAGGATGAAACTTGGAAACCGCTACCAGCGTGACATCTACCGGTAACGATTTCTTTAGTTCAGTTATATTTTGAGTGATGCTCATACCTGTGGTGCTTGATTTTTTTGTTCGGCAATCCGTTCCTCTTCCGATTTTTCAGAAGGTACATTATTTGCATCGAAAGGGAAGACATCCATCAACTGAGTTTCCGCAACCGAAGCAATCGTATAGTCTGCCATAGTACCTTTCATCCCGTCTTCCAATACAGCTATCGCTTCCTTCAGATTTGAAGCCTGTGCCAACATTTGTGCTGCTGTTTTTTTCTCGGCTCCACTCTTCTCATCCAAAGTGATAAAGTACACTTTAATTTTGTAGAAACGGTCACCGTTTTCATTGAAAAACAATTCCGACAGGCGGGCGCGTTTAATGTCTGTTACTGTAAACTCTCCGGTTATAAAAGGACGGATTTCCTCAATAATACGGGCCTCTGCTTCCGTAAATGACAAAGCATCCACCAGATAAGGTTCCGTCACTTTCTTCTGCATTCCATTCTCCAGAATTTTCTCAAAGGAGACTTTACATTCAAACCAGTTATGCATATCTTTCTTCGTTTAATATTGTCTATATTCTTGTTTTAATACTGTACAAATATAGCTGCAATTCGGGAATAATACAACTGGGGCGAGATTCTTTAAGGTATTCTAAACTTTTCCACAAACGGCTTGTTATATATACGTAGTGTGTTTTTTCATGGTATTAGATTTTAGATTAGTAATTAGGTTGTTTTAGCTGGTTCGAGAGAATAAGGCTAAAAAGGTTCTAAAATATCAGAGCCGGAGAAGTTAAGTTGACTTAAGTTTCTCCGGCCCTTTTATTTTTAGAATTCGTCGTTTGCATACAAACTCAATAAATTATTCAGTTTGTAGTCATAAATCTCCGAATCATCAAAGAAACGTTTCAATTCCACCTCGGCTGTTTCCAGGGAGTCGGAAGCATGCACTATATTTTCCTGCACACTCATACTGTAATCCCCCCGGATAGTACCCGGCTGTGCATTCCGACCGTTTGTAGCACCAGCCAATTGGCGGACAACATGCACCGCATCTATACCTTCCCAGCAACATACAATTACCGGACATACCGCCATTGCATCTTTCACACGCTGGAAAAATGATTTTTCTTTCAGATGGGCATAATGTTCCGACAAAATTTCATCCGTCAGCCAGGTCATCTTCATACCTGCCAGACGCAAACCTTTTTTTTCAAAACGGGATACGATTTCACCTATCAAACCACGTTGGATGGTACAAGGTTTCAGGATAACAAGTGTTTTTTCCATACTGTTTTCTATTTTAAAGTTCCACAATCGTTCTTTCGCATAAGAAGAAACCATTTTGCCAAAGATAACATATTTATCTACTATAAATAAATTATAGTATAATAATCTATAAAACAAAGGGAAATAATACGTTCGAAGGAATACGGTTTCCAGCAGACAATATGAATGGAACTTCTATTAGAAAAATTAAAAACACTTTTATTATCCAGTGCCCTATACCACTGACAACACTAACATCTTCATTCTAAAAGATTTCACAGGCTATTACCTCTTATGAAATACTTAATTCACATAAACACACATTTTAGCAAACGGTTTCTTGTTTCAATAATGATTAACATTCTGATAAATCAGTCGCAAAAGACTGATTTACTTAACATATCTATATTCCCTCCAGTTTGGATAAATAATCCGTAAGAAATCTCTTAAAGTCTGCCTGTTTACACCTAATTTCTGGCTGATTTCTTTCATTGAACGCTTTTCTTTTACCATTTTCAATATCAAGTTTTCTTTACCCGTCAACTTAAATTTTCCGCCTTCACCACCTCTGGGACGACCGAGTTTCACCCCTTCCATCCTTTTGCGCGCCAAGGCTTCCCGGGTTCTTTGGGAGATAAGGTTTCGTTCTATCTCCGCACTCAGGCTGAAAGCAAAAGCAAGTATCTTACTATTGATGTTATTCCCCAATTCATATTTTTCTTTTACGGTCAACACAATAATATCCCGTTCCATACATTGATGAAGGATACTCATCACCTCCATCAGATTACGTCCAAGCCTTGATAGTTCGGTCGTAATAAGAATATCACCCTTTGAAACCTGCTTTAATAATCGACCCAACTGTCTGTCACGGGCATTGGTGGTACCACTAATAGTCTCTTCAACCCACTTATTTACTTTAAAACCCCGGACTTTCGAAAAGTTATTTATCTCGAAACGTTGATTTTCAGTACTCTGTTTATCCGTACTGACTCTTACATAAGCATACACCATAGTTCTGAATATTAATTGATTAGATAAAGATACATCCGAAAAGGAAAGGTCCGGGCGGGATTAGGAAATGCCAACTTTTTTTATTTTGCATGAAGAAGTCGGCAATTTTCCTTTTAACAAAGAAATATTGTAAATTAAACAAATACGCTACCTTATAATAAAAATAAGCTAAATTTCAAAAGAGAGTAAGCAGGCAGACGTATCATCCGATGCAAATATAAAGGATGTGTTATACTATAAAACGGGATTTCTTTTTATTTAAAAACGACAGGGCATAAAAAAAACAGGATACCCCTGAGGGATATCCTGTTTTCTATTTCGTGTTACAGAAATTACTTACGCTTCTGCCACTACTTCTTTTACAGAAACGAAAGATCTGTTTTCTTTACCTCTTTTGAAAGTAACAACACCATCAACCAAAGCATACAAAGTATGGTCTTTACCAATACCTACGTTTTCACCCGGATGATGAGCAGTACCTCTCTGACGAACGATAATGTTACCAGCTTTAGCAACTTCGCCACCGAAAAGCTTAACACCTAATCTTTTACTTTGTGATTCACGGCCGTTCTTAGAACTACCAACACCTTTCTTATGTGCCATTTCTTCTTTTCTCCTTTAAACGTTAAGCAACAATTTCTTTAACACTCACTTCAGTGAACTGCTGACGGTGACCGTTCAATTTACGATAACCTTTTCTTCTCTTTTTGTGGAAAACCAGCACTTTATCACCTTTTACCAGCGGAGACAGTACTTCGCATACTACCTTTGCGCCATCGACAGTAGGAACACCTACTTTTACTTCACCATTGTTGTCAACCAACAATACTTTGTCAAACTCAACAACAGCACCGCTTTCAGCGTTTTGGATGTGGTGAACGAATAATTTCTTTCCTTGTTCAGCCTTGAACTGTTGTCCGTTAATTTCTACGATTACGTACATCTGTTTTTTATTATTATAACAGGTTATGTCCCGGGGGTGGATACGCTTCATTGTATCACTTGTTTACCCTCTGCAGAATTTCAGTGTGCAAAATTACAGCTTCTCGAATTATTATGCAAATGTTTTATGGATATTTTTAAACCATATATGCTTTGGAATCAAAACACTACTCCTTTCAAAGCAAAATATTTATATTTCGTTTCTTCAACATAAATCTTTAAAAGACTGGTTATGCACAGAAAAACAGGATGATTAATTGTGCTGTAAGTACCCGTAAAAACATCGTCAAAGGATATACAGTCGCATAGCTAACCGCCGGAGCATCATTACCTGCCGTCGCATTAGCATATGCCAATGCTGGTGGATCAGTCGTACTCCCTGCCAACAATCCCATCAAGGTAAAATAATTCAATTTACAGAAATAACGTCCAATTACTCCGATTATCAACAAAGGCACCATTGTAATAATAAAACCGTAACCAATCCAAGAGATTCCTCCTTTATTAACTATCGTATCGACAAAACCGTCTCCGGCACTCAGGCCAACACAGGCAAGAAACATCGTAATACCTATTTCCCTCAACATCAGGTTTGCACTTTGAGTTGTATAGGTTACTAATTTATAACGATAGCCAAAACGACTGATTAAAATCGATACAATCAAAGGTCCTCCGGCCAATCCCAATTTTATGGGTTGCGGAACACCAGGTATGGTAAAAGGAATGCTGCCTAATATAATACCCAAAGCAATCCCAATAAATATAGTAAACAAGTTCGGCTCATTCAGGCGTTTCATGGAATTGCCAAGAATAGAACTGACCTTATCGACAGCCAATTCACTACCGACCACAGTAACACGGTCACCTACCTGCAATTGTAATCCGGGTGTCGCCACCAGTTCCAAACCGGCACGGTTAACCCGGGTAACATTTATACCATGCAGACGGCGTAACTGCAAATCTCCCAGCCGACGTCCGGTCAATTCGGGCTTTGTTACTAAAATACGCCGGCTTACAAACTGGCTTTCCGCAGGAATCCATTGTTTCCGGTCCATCTGAATCTCATCACCAATAAAAGTCTTAATCGTGTTTGCATCATGTTCGGTTGTAATAACAAATATCTTATCATTTTCCTGAAGAATCGTATTTCCATTTACGATTTCGACCTTATTGGTTCCATTACGCCAAATACGGGAAATAACAAACTCACGATGTTCCAACAATGCCGCTAAATCCACTACCCGTTTATTAAATATAGCCGGATTCTTTACAACCAGAGAGACAGGAGTAGCTTCACTGGTATGCATATTATTCTCCGCTTCCAACATTTCCGCCTCTTTTTCGAAACTGACATGGAAAACATAACGAATAAATAACATTGCCAAAATAATACCAACCACCCCTAACGGATAAGCAACGGCATATCCCAAGGCTATAGTCTCACCCGCCGCTCCGGTCATATCAGTATAAGCCTGCTGCGCTGCTCCCAAACCGGGCGTATTAGTAACAGCACCTGACAAAATCCCAACCATTGTCGGTATAGGAATACCTGTTATGAAATGAATTGCCAAAGCTGTGGCAACTCCTAAAAAAACAATACCACATGCCAAACCATTTAAGGTCATTCCCCCTTTCTTAAAAGAAGAGATAAACCCCGGTCCAACCTGCATTCCTACTGAATAAACAAACAAAATCAGTCCGAATTCCCGGAAGAAATGGATAACTGACGGATTTACATAAAACCCGAAATGCCCCAACAGGATACCCACAAACAAGACTAGCGTAATCCCTAAAGAAATGCCAAATACCCGGATCTTCCCTAACTGGATTCCAGCGGCAATCACAATCGAAAGCAAAAGGATAGAATGCCCGATCCCTTCTCCCCATACTAATTCATTTATCCATTCCATACTGTTTTTATTTATTCCATTATTTACCATTCTATAAACTTACCACGCATCCGGCGTTTCTCCAGTTCTTCCTCCAGATGACGTTGCCGGTCTTTAGCTATATAACGCCGGGCAAAAATATTCGGCACGGCAACTCCCAACGAAATACAGAGAATAATGAGTGCAGAATTGATACCATTAGCAAAAGCATTCGTTACTTCCCCTACAACTCCATGCAGATTAATGAAAGCCAATAAAGAACGATACATTAATACCCCCGGAATCATAGGAATGACACTGGGTATTGTCAACACATGATTCGGTACATGAAACCAGTGGACCGCTTTTACAGCAATAAGACTAACAACAAAGCTCCCCATAAACGAACCGATTACCGGGCCATATCCCAACTCAAAATTCACAAAATTACGTGTACATACAGCAATAATACCGCCTACGGCCACAACCCAAAGCAAATTCCTTTGAATATTGAATATCATTGAAAAGCCTATGGCGGCTATCGCTGCTGATATAGCATAAACATAATACGGATCGTGAGGCACCATGCTCAGTTCACTAAACTTATGGTCGATAGTCACATCATCCATCACCAACACCCGCATGGCAAATGCAATACCGAAAGTCATAGCCCCCACCATCATCAGCGTATTAGCAGCCCGGGTAATACCCGTCAACAAATGGTTATCGATCATATCATCCACAAAATTAATCAAAGGTACTCCCGGCACGATAAACAAGGCACAGGCGAGCAAAGGATGATAAGGTGTATCCGACAATCCCGAATAAGAAGAAATAAATGCCAGACAAGTAGAAACAAATGCAGCTGCCGCTATACTCATATACACATTAATACCAAATTCGATACAACGTGCACGAACCCTGAAACCGATAAAAGCACATATAGACGCAAACAGAAAAGCAATCCAGTCGCAACCAAATAATTTACAGAAGCCCCCACAAGCAAAACCTGCCCCGATTGCTACAATATAAGGGATGTAATTCCTCGGCTGACGGGCTATCTTTTCCAACTCTTCCTCATATTTATCCAGAGAATAATCCTGCTCTATCGCATGCCAGGACAATTTACTGATTTGTGAAATCGTTGTCATATTGATACCATGCTTTTCACATTTCTGAAATTTGGAGAATGAGTGCCGGTCATCACTTACATTCACCATAATCATTGTCCACCGGATGTCTATATGTAATTTTTCTTCAGGAATCCCCATAAAAGCTGCGACACGCTTCATATTCCGTTCAATTCGGTTTGTGTCCGCCGCACTTTCCATCAGCAATTGTCCGGTACGGAGTAAAAGAGCCAGTTTACGACGCAACAAAAACACTTCCTGGTCGTTCAAGATACTATTTTCCATCTTTCACGATCTCCTATAAAGGCATATTACCATGTTTTTTCGGCGGATTACTCTGGCTCTTGTTTTTCGCCATTTCCAACGCCTGAATTAATTTAAAACGAGTTTGGCGAGGCATGATAATCTCATCAATAAAACCAAGTTCGGCAGCACGATACGGATTCGAAAATTGTTCATTGTAAGTTTGCACAGCACGAGCTTTTTCTTCTCCATCAGCCTTACGGTAAAGGATATTGACTGCACCATCAGCCCCCATCACCGCAATTTCCGCCATTGGATAAGCCAAGTTAATATCAGCTCCCGTAGGTTTACTTGACATCACAATGTAAGCACCACCATAAGCCTTGCGAGTAATTAACGTTATTTTGGGAACAGTCGCTTCCGCATAAGCATATACGATCTTTGCTCCATGACGAATAATGCCATTATGCTCCTGTTGGCAACCGGGTAAAAAGCCTGGCACATCTTCAAATGTCACCAAAGGAATATTGAAACAATCACAGAAACGAATAAAACGTGCCGCTTTGTCCGATGCGTCAATATCAAGAACGCCAGCCAGAAAAGCCGGTTGATTGGCAACAATACCAACCGATTGTCCTCCTAAACGGGCAAAACCAATTACTACATTTTTAGCAAAATGAGGCATTACTTCAAAGAAATAATGATTGTCTACAACCGGTTCGATAATATCCTTTATATCATATGGTACATTCGGGTCGTCTGGAATAATATGCTGTAAATCTTCCGCTTCACGACGGATATCGTCAGAACATGCTGCCACGGGAGCATCTTCCATATTATTAGAAGGCAAAAAGCTCAATAATTCCCGAATACTCATCAGTGTCTCCTCTTCCGTATCACACATGAAATGGGTCACACCGCTCTTTGTACTATGAGTATAAGCACCACCCAGTTCTTCCTTTTCTACTTCTTCATGGGTAACCGCTTTCACTACATCCGGTCCGGTAATGAACATATGGCTCTTCTCTTTCACCATAAAAATGAAGTCTGTTAATGCCGGAGAATAACAAGCGCCCCCGGCACAAGGTCCCAGGATTGCAGAGATTTGAGGGACCACTCCGGAGGCCATTGTATTTTGATAGAAGATAGAAGCATAACCGGAAAGGCTACCCACTCCTTCCTGAATACGTGCACCTCCCGAATCATTAAGGGCAATGACGGTGGCACCGTTTTTCAATGCCAAACTCTGTACTTTCACGATTTTAGCGGCATTGGTTGCGCTCAACGTTCCTCCATAAGCAGTGAAATCATATGCATAAACAAAGACCAAACGATCGTCAATCTTACCATATCCAGAGACAATCCCATCTCCCGGGATTTTATGTTTATCCATATCGAAATTTGTACAACGGTGCGTGACAAACTTATCCAGTTCTACGAATGTACCTTTATCCAATAACATATCGATACGTTCGCGGGCAGTCATCCGTCCGGATTCATGCAGTTTTTCAATACGGGCAACACCACCTCCAAGGGATGCCGCCTTATCCAATTCTTCAAACTGTTTATAGATTTCTTCCTTCTTCATCTTTTTCTTCTTTTAATAAATCCAATGTCATTAATAACTGGTTTCCATTTACTGTATCGCCTTCCTTCACCAATATCTCACGTACGATACAATCGGAACTGACTTTATAATTACTCTGCATTTTCATTGCTTCAATAACGACTGCAATATCTCCAGCGGCTAACTGGTCACCTTTCTGAACCGGAATCTTTACAACCTTTCCCGGCATAGGGGATACTATCTTATCATCTTGTTTCTCTTCGGTATTTTTCCGCATACGCAGATATTTAGCTTGCGAATCAACAATATTGACGGCATAAGAAGAGAAAAGAGTGTTTACCTGATAAGATTTTCCTCCTTCGGAACGGATAAGCTCCGCATTATACGAATGTCCACCATGCAAGATAGAGCAAGCGCCATTCTCTGCCATTACAATATCCGCTTCATAAGGTTTTCCATCTATGCTGAGTTGAACTTTATTCCCGTCTTTGCTTATCAATGAAACATCGGCAATACGGTCTCCTATATGTATTTCCATAATTCTATACAGTTTAAATTCTTAACACACCTTTTTGCAATCCGAACTCACGCCAGCGGCTGATCGGACGATTATCCGAAGCCGTTCCGGACTTATTCTCATCCAGATTCATCAAGTAATCCATATAAGCGGCAACAAGTGCTACATTTTCCGATTCATGCTCATCGTCCGGATTAACAGGCTGTTGCAACCGGGTTGCATTCTTTTCAATAAAAGAAGTATCGTAATGTCCTTGTACGAAATCCGGGATATCCATCATACGACGGAGATAAGTGATATTCGTTTTCAAGCCCGTTATCTTATACTCATGTAATACGCGACGCATCCGTTCGATAGCATATTGGCGGGTCGTTGCCCAAACAATCAGTTTTCCAATCATCGGGTCATAATAGACAGGTATCTCATACCCTTCGTAAACATAGCTGTCGATACGCACCCCGATACCGTTCGGTTCGGTAAGTTGGCGTATCACACCAGGCGAAGGCATAAAACCGGCAGTTGTATCTTCCGCACAAATACGGCATTCGATAGCATGTCCACGCTGCAAAACATCTTCTTGCCGTATATGCAATTTTTCATTATTTGCGATACGTATCTGTTCTTTTACCAAATCGATACCCAGAACTTCTTCCGTTATCGGATGTTCTACCTGTAAACGGGTATTCATTTCAAGAAAGTAAAAATTCCGGTTTTTATCTACAAGAAATTCAATTGTCCCGGCACCGGAATAATTTACAGCTTTCGCAGCTGCCACGGCTTTCAATCCCATCTCATGTCTCAGTTCAGATGTGACAAAAGGAGATGGCGTTTCTTCCAATACTTTCTGGTTACGGCGTTGTACAGAGCATTCACGTTCACAAAGATGAATGACATTTCCATGATTATCACCCAATATCTGGAATTCGATATGATGAGGTTCCTCTACAAATTTCTCCAGATAAACCGTATCATCTCCAAATGAAGAAAGCGATTCGGAACGGGCCGCGTTATAGGCTTCTTCCACATCTTCCTCGCGATGTATCAAACGCATGCCTTTTCCTCCACCTCCCATAGAGGCTTTCAACATTACCGGGAAACCTATCTCACAACATAAGCGGCGCGCCTCAGCTGCATCGGTTATCGGTTGTTGGGTTCCGGGTACGACCGGAACGCCTGCCGCAATCATACGTTTACGTGCAGATATTTTATCTCCCATAGCTTCTATTGTCTCTGCAGCCGGGCCGATAAAAATGAGACCTTCTTCCTTGCATCTACGGGCAAATGCAGCATTCTCAGACAAAAAACCATAACCCGGATGGATAGCATCCACTTTATGTTGCTTGGCTGCATTGATAATCTTTTCTATATCCAGATAACTTTCTTTTGAAGCAGCCGGACCTATCAGACTGGCTTCATCTGCATACAATACGTGGCGCGCTGTTCTATCTGCTTCCGAGAAAACGGCAACAGAGCGTATACCCATTTCACGGCAAGAACGCATCACCCTCATAGCTATTTCGCCACGATTGGCAATTAATATTTTTCTAATCATATAATTATTGTTTCTTCTGTTTATAACAGGGATTTACTTCTGAGACATAAAAATTAATTTTGATTTCTTCCAGGCAGGATTTACACAGGCACTCCGTATAATGCATCTTTACATAAGCGCGCTGGAAGTTATCAAGTTTCACAGTTGCGCATTGACAGTCGATGATATTATCGGGCTGGCAAACAAAAGAGACACCGCAACGCGGACATTTCTTCTCCATAAATCACTAAATTTTAAATTTCGTATTCTTTTTCGTATCCGTATCCTAACCCACGAGGATATGAACCTTTAACGAATGGCAGGTCTTCTGACTGACTCCCATCCTGAAGCCTTCCCGGCCTTCCGGCCAGTGGCAAAAGTAGTTTCAGAATGTTGAACGGAGCTTCACAGCAGCGGGACTGTCCGGGACTTACACCCGATTCCCTTTTAATCCGTATCTCCGAATGGCAAATACGGAACCGATTCGATGGCAAAGATAGATATTTTTTTTAGAATCGCTCTGCTCTCCATCCGGATACTATCTTTTTGACAAAATGACAATACATCCTGTTCTGTATCGTCTATGGAGATAATGATCCGGAGCAGATTGTAAAAACGTCACTCTCAAAAAGTTTAACCTTATCAAAATATATATGCTTTATTTGTGCTGATAGTTGGATTTTAACACGCAAATAATAGGAATTAGTCGCGGAGATAACTGGAAATCTTTTCAAAATAGATAGAAATAAGTTCCGAATAGTGTGGAAATACACAAAATGTACAAAAGTGGTAAATCCAGAAGAAGAACTTCCTTCTGGATTCCGGATAACAAAAAAGGAACTGCCAGACTTTTCCGGGTCAGACAATTCCTTTTTTAAAGTATATACAATTCTGTAACGAAAACTATTGCTTATTCAACAAACTCCATTAGTTCCCGAAATGATAGGTACCCGAAGCTATTTCAACCTTTATATATTGGTCATCTTCATTTATCTCACTGATACCGGGTAAAGATGTTACTTTTACACCGAAATCTTTAGGAATACGTACAGTTGCATAGGTATTTCCCGGTATGGTGATATCCCAACTGAATTTTCCGTCCTTTTTCTTCCATGCACTTTTTATCTCACCATAAACCGATTGATAAGAAGCAGACACATAGTCTAACCCTTCCGGGAAAACAGGAGCCATATCGATGTGGCGATAGCATAAAGCCCCTGGCGTACATTTAATACCAGCCAAGTCTTCATAATACCAAATCAGCAAGTCCCCAAGTAACATCACATGATTTGCAGAGTTCATCGCAGGATCGGCAGTATCACCATTCCAAAGCTCCCAGATAGTAGTAGCCCCATTCTTAGCCATATAACCCCAACTTGGATATGTATCGTTTGTTGCAATCTTATATGCCACATCCACCCTACCGTTTTCGGTCAGTCCGCGCATCAAATGCTGGATACCCAAAACGCCGGTACTTACATGTCCTTTAAAATCCCCTTCGGTCTTTTTCACGATATTTTCGAATACCTTTGCTTCATAGCCATCCGGAACCAGTCCCAAACGTAAAGAAAGGATATTTGCCGTTACTGTATTATTTGCATATTCTGCTGTTTCGGGATTGAAGAACTTATCATTATAAGCCTTTTTCATCTTGGCAGCAAGGTCTTCATAAACAGACATATCGTCATAGTTCCATTGCAATTGGGCAAAACAAGTCATCTTATTCAATAAATCATAGAAGACAGCAGTACTTAACAATGTACCATCGGTCTTACGTGCCGGGTCTTGGGAATGGATTAATTCCTGGGATTCCGGCGGCATACACCAGTCGCCATACGTATCTTTTACAATCAGGTTATCTTTCATGCCTACTTCAAGCATATGTTCCATCCAACGCTTCATCGCGGGATAATGCTTGCGGATAGCGGAATCATCCCCATACTGGGTATATATCATGTCTGCAATATAGAAAAAGGCAGAAGGCCAGGTAACATCATCATTATAAAGTACCCAATAATTCGGAGAAACATCCGAGATACTGCCTTCCGGACTTTGTGAGTCTTCTATATCCTGTAACCATTTCTTATACAGTAACGCATTATCAAAAACAAACGATTCGCCATAAGCACCGGTTGCCCGGTCGCCCAACCAACCTAAACGTTCGTCACGTTGCGGACAATCCGTAGGCATTCCTCGGTAGTTACCGCGAATACCCCAGTAAGCATTCTTAAATACCTGGTTAATTACCGGATTGGATGTCTCGAATGTCCCGGTAGTTTCCATCTTATCATAAATAACTTCACCAGTAAAATCCGAAAGCTCTGGTTTATAATCAAGTCCATCTATTTCTACGAAGCGAAAACCGTGATATACAAAAACGGGAGCCCAGCTAAATCTACCGTCGCGGGCAGGCGTATAAATATCCGTCACGTTTGCGGAACGCAGGTTTGCCAGATAAAGAGAACCGTCTTTCTGTAATGTTTCAGCAAACTTCATAGTGACAGGCTTATCTTTTTTCCCTTTTAAATTAACGGACAACCATCCCACCATATTTTGTCCCATATCAAGAATATACTTCCCATCCGGACGTCCGGTAATGGAAACGGGTTTTATCCTTTCCTGTATACAGATATTCGGGTTAGGCTGTGCGATAAGTTTTCCACCGGGTGCCTCCATTCGGTCTACAGCTTTCCATGTACTGTCATCATATCCGTTCTTATTCCAATCGCCTAATTCAAGGCGGGCATCATATTCTTCTCCGTCAAATTCATTATTGGCAACAATCGGTCCTTTGGATGTTACTTTCCAAGATGTATCACTCGATACAATATCCTTTGAACCATCTGCATATTCGACCTCCAACTGCGCCAATAAACGAGGAAGACCGAATGTCTTCATTCCCGGATTCCGCATGGAGAAATAACGCCCGTTACCTAACACGACCCCGATTGTATTCTTTCCGGATGTCAGAAAATCTGTTACATTATATACATTATAATATACCTTTTCAGTATACAAAGAAACAGTAGGAGATAAAACATCTTCAGCTATACGTTTCCCGTTCAGATATGTTTCGGAAGAACCAAGCCCCGAGATATAAAGAAGAGCGTTCTTTACCGGTTTGCCTGCATTGAACTCTTTTCGCAGGTAACGGGCAGCAAGGCGAGTTTTTCCCTGGTCCGTTTCCCCCGGATTCGCCATCTCTTCCAGACCAATCCAAGAAGCTTTCCAGTCTGCTGAATTTAAGAAAGCCATTGTCCATTTATTCACATCACTCCAAACCGCATCTCCCTGGTTTGTCTTCACTTTTACGCGCCAATAATATGTTTTACCCGACTCCAAAGGCTTTCCGGCATAAGGTATCAATACAGACAAATAAGTTGAATCAACTCCGGAATCCCATACTAAATCTTTTCCTGATTTCAGTTGCTCCGGAGAAGCAGCAACCTGCAATTGATAATACTCCTGCTCCAAAGCAGGCGTTCCGGATGTTATCTGCCAGGAAAAACGAGGCTGTGGAATATCTATACCTACCGGATTTTCTTTCATTTCCACTCGAAGTTTTTTCACTTCCACATTCGGTACCGAAGTACAGTTAACAAGAATGACTGCCAGTGCAGCCCATAAAAACAAACTAATCTTTCTCATAACAATATAAGAGTTTTTTATCGCTAATTTCTCAAATAAGGGATAAAGAAAATATTTTTTCACATGATATAAGTGTCAAAAATGACATTTAACCCTATTATTTTGACACTATTATCCGGTATCCTTATCTCTACTGAGAAAAAAAGCCCTGTTATCTGTTACTTTTTGGATTTATCGTGTATATTTGCGAAATACGATATTAACAAAAAACAGAAAGATGAATTATTACGAGCTAAGTTTCACATATACTTCTCCGGTAGAAGTTTCAATCATAAATGACATACTGGCTTCCGAACTGGGAGAAATAGGCTTTGAAAGTTTCACGGAAAATGAAAACGGGCTGCAAGGCTATATCTCCGACCAACTTTATAATGTAAAAGATTTACAGGACAAACTGGCAACATTCCCTTTGGATAATGTTGAAATCCATTATACGGAAAGCCTGGTTGAGAGTAAGGACTGGAACGAAGAATGGGAAAAGAATTATTTCAAACCAATCCGTATAGGAAACGATTGCATCATCCGTGCTTCATTCCATGAACCTGAGCCCGGTTATACCTACACAATTATTATAGACCCGAAAATGGCATTCGGTACAGGCAACCATGAAACAACATACCTGATGATTAGCGAAATGCTGAAACTCGACCTGGAGGGTAAAGAATTATTGGATATGGGATGTGGAACAGCCGTTCTCGCTATTCTAGCCGACATGAAAAGAGCTAAACGCGTGGTAGGCATCGATATTGACGAATGGGCATATAATAATGCGCTTGAAAACATCCGCTTAAACCATGCCACAGATATTCAAATCGCATTGGGAGGCGCCGAACAAATTCCTGTATTCGGAACGTTTGATATTGTTTTCGCCAATATTAACAGAAACATTTTACTAAACGACATCAAGTCATATTCTTCTTGTCTGAAACCCGGAGGATTACTCTATATGAGTGGTTTTTACAAAGATGATATTCCTTCGATAGAAGCAGAATGCAACAAGAACCAGTTGGCTCTGCTTTCATATACGGAGAAAAACAACTGGGTGGCAGTAAAGACTCAGAAACAACATTAATTAACACAAAAGTTAATGCAAACCTAAACTATCATTCAAAGTTTTGCGTTATCTTAGTAGCAACATAAAAAAGAAAGAGTTATGAAAAACGTAGATTCAAAATTATTATTAGGCCTCGTAGTAGGAGCGGCCGTTGGTGCTGCAGTTGGTTATTTAGCAGCAACAGATAAAAGAGAACAATTATTAGAAGAACTTAATGATGTAGTAGGTAAAGTAAAAGACGGCTTCAATTCCGCTATAGCAAAATACAAAGAAGGTAAAGCTGAAGTGGTAAAAGCTACCGAAGAAATCGTTGCAGAATAATTTTATGGAGAAAGAATCAGGTGAAATCTTCCGCGAACTGAAAAAAGATATTTCAGAGTATGTGGAATTAAAACTGGAACTCCTGAAATTAAGCACATATGAAAGAACAGGGAAAGTTATCGCTGTTCTTTCATATGGTGTTATTTTATTGTTTTTGGCGTTTTTTGCCATTTTATTCATCTTCCTGGCTTTAGGCTTTTTCCTGGGAGATATATTCGGTTCAGTCGGTTCTGGTTTTGCTATTGTTGCAATATTATATGTACTTCTGATCGGAATTATTATACTGAACAAAAATAAAATCAGCGAGAAAGTGTTGAATGTAGTAATCGCTGCATTGACCTCAAACGAAGATAAAAATCAAGCGACAAACAATGAACAACCAGCAGACACCTCTGGAGAAACTGATTTCTGACAAGCAACGCATTCAACAGGAATGCCTGCTAAGGGAACAAAAGTTGAACGAAGAGTTCAACTACATACAAGACAATGCCGGATCCCTTCTTGTGTCGGGGGTTTCCACACTTCTATTTCCTAAGACAAAAGCCAAATCAAAAGCAACAGAAAACAATCAGGATTTATCTGCCGTTCCGGCAGTTTCTGCCCCGCTTGGTATGAGTGACTATCTTTCTGTTGCACAAGGATTATTACCTGTTGCATGGGACGTTGTACGTCCACTTTTAGTAACCTGGGGAATACGAAAAGCTCAAAATTGGGTGATTGGCAAGCTGTTCAAGAAAAAGAAGTAATCTACAAAAATTAATTTATGTTAGAGAGCATATTTTTCTTAAACAATTCTATTTTCAATAAAAAAAATGACTACATTTGCAGTCGTTAAAAACAAGAAGATGAACGATGTTCAAACCTTGTTTTCTCTGAGATGAATGATATAAATAATATTTTCAATAAACCATAAAAGTTTTATTACAATGATTAAAGTAGGTATTAACGGTTTCGGCCGTATCGGACGTATGGTGTTCCGTGCTGCAGTTAAGAACTTCGGCAATGACATTCAGATTGTAGGTATCAATGACCTTTTGGATGCTGATTATTTGGCATACATGCTGAAATATGATTCAGTACATGGTCGTTTCGACGGCGAAGTTGCTGTAGAAGGTAACAATTTGGTAGTTAACGGTAACAAAATCCGTTTGACTGCAGAAATGGATCCTGCTAACTTGAAATGGAATGAAGTTGGTGCTGAAGTTGTAGTTGAATCTACAGGTTTCTTCTTGACAGACGAAACAGCTCGTAAACATATCCAGGCTGGTGCAAAGAAAGTTATCATGTCTGCTCCTTCTAAGGATGCTACTCCTATGTTCGTTTATGGTGTTAACCACAAATCTTACGCAGGTCAGGACATTATCTCTAACGCTTCTTGTACAACTAACTGCTTGGCTCCTATCGCTAAAGTATTGAACGACAAGTTCGGTATCGTTAAAGGTTTGATGACTACAGTTCATGCTGCTACAGCTACTCAGAAGACAGTTGACGGTCCTTCTAAGAAAGACTGGAGAGGTGGTCGTGGTATCCTTGAAAATATCATCCCTTCTTCTACTGGTGCTGCTAAAGCTGTAGGTAAAGTATTACCTGTATTGAATGGCAAATTAACCGGTATGGCATTCCGCGTTCCGACTTCTGACGTTTCTGTTGTCGACCTGACAGTTGTTCTTGAAAAGAACGCTACAATGGAAGACATCTGCAAAGCAATGAAAGAAGCTTCTGAAGGTGAATTGAAAGGCGTACTGGGCTACACTGAAGATGCTGTTGTTTCTACAGACTTCCGTGGTTGTGCCAATACTTCTATCTTCGATGCAAAAGCTGGTATCTCTTTGGATGCTAACTTCGCAAAGATCGTTTCTTGGTATGACAACGAATGGGGTTATTCAAACAAAGTTTGTGAAATGGCTCGCGTTATCGCTGGTAAATAATCCAACACAAAATAGTATAAAAGCCGTCCTTGTTTAAGGGCGGCTTTTTTTGTACCTTTGTATTGCAATGAAAACATACCAGCTTATCACAATACTCGGCCCTACAGCTTCAGGTAAAACTACTTTTGCCGCTGCTCTTGCCGAACGTCTGGACACTGAGATTATCAGTGCGGACTCCAGGCAAATATACCGCTCCATGGACCTTGGAACCGGCAAAGACCTTGCCGACTATACCGTCAATGGGAAAAATATCCCTTATCATTTAATTGATATTTGCGATCCGGGTTACAAATACAATGTTTTTGAATATCAGCATGACTTTTACCGGGCTTATCAAACAATAAAAGAAAAAGGTAAACTTCCCATTCTTTGCGGGGGTACGGGACTGTATATCGAAGCCGTATTAAAAGGATACAAATTGCTGGATGTACCACAGAACCCGGAATTACGGGAACAATTAAAAGACAAGCCATTGGATGAACTGGAACAAATATTAGCCGGATATAAGGTTTTACACAATAAAACGGATGTGGATACGGCACAACGTGCCATCCGGGCAATTGAAATAGAAGAATATTACAAAAACGAGGCACCTGACAGCAATGAATATGAACCGGTAAAGAGCCTGGTAATAGGTATTCATATCGATAGGGAATTGCGCCGAGAGAAAATATCCCGCCGTCTGAGGACCCGACTGGATGAAGGAATGGTAGAAGAAGTCCGCAATATTATCGCGTCCGGAGTAGATCAGGAAGATCTGATTTATTATGGATTGGAATATAAATTCCTTACATTATATGTCATTGGCAAATTATCTTATGAAGAAATGGTTACCCAACTGGAGATTGCCATCCATCAATTTGCCAAGCGACAAATGACATGGTTCCGCGGAATGGAACGTCGCGGTTGCAAAATCCAGTGGATTGATGCCTCTCTGCCAACCGAAGAGAAAATTCAAAAAGTAATGGCATTATTAACCTGAAACCATCATTTATTCCATAGACGAAACAATAAAATTATATAGTATGCTAACAATAAAAGAATTCAATAAAAGTGATAATTTCTTTTTGATGGCAGGTCCTTGTGTCATCGAAGGGGAAGATATGGCTTTACGCATTGCAGAGAAAATAACAGGTATCACTGAAAAGTTGAATATTCCATACATATTCAAGGGTTCTTACCGGAAAGCGAATCGCTCACGAATCGATTCATTCACCGGCATCGGAGATGAAAAAGCGCTCAAAATATTGCGCAAAGTAAATAAAACATTCCATATACCGACTGTAACCGATATACATGAGACAAACGAAGCGGCTATGGCCGCCGAATATGTTGATATACTTCAAATCCCGGCATTCCTGTGCCGACAAACAGATTTATTAGTCGCAGCGGCCAAAACAGGTAAAATAGTAAACATCAAGAAAGGGCAGTTTCTTTCACCGGGAGCTATGCAGTTTGCTGCACAAAAAGTAGTAGATGCCGGAAATAATAATGTGATGCTTACCGAACGAGGAACTACTTTTGGTTATACAGACCTCGTTGTTGACTACCGGGGTATCCCGCAAATGCAGCAATTTGGCTTTCCGGTAATTATGGATGTTACGCATTCACTCCAGCAACCCAACCAAACGACCGGTGTTTCCGGAGGTCTTCCTGCATTGATCGAGACAATTGCCAAAGCAGCGATTGCCGTAGGAGCCGACGGATTATTCATTGAAACTCATCCCGAACCGGCTAAAGCAAAATCTGATGGAGCCAATATGCTGCAATTGGATTTACTGGAAGGATTACTAACACGCCTTTTACGCATACGTGAAGCTATTAAATAAAAAAAGAGGAGGATTGGGTATTATTTCTTTTTTTAATCCCAATCCTCCTCTTTTTTCTTCTTTAATCTTTTATCCCATCTTACTGATCTTTCTCAGTTTCTCCTCATCGATTAATTTTATCTTTCTTCCATCGATAGCGATAATTCGTTCCGAAACAAAAGTAGACAAAGTTCGTATGGCATTTGAGGTTGTCATATTAGAAAGATTAGCCAGGTCTTCCCGGGACAGATAAATACTCAATGTAGCACCATCTTCCTCCAAACCATAACTATCCTTCAAGAATAACAAAGATTCGGCTAATCGCCCCCGGATATGTTTTTGGGTAAGATTAACTGTACGTTCATCCGCTACGCCCAAATCAAATGAAAGCTGGCGGATAAAAAACATCGCAAGATTGGGATTTCCCATCAATAACTCTGTGACAATCGTCATCGGAATAAGACATACTGACGAAGCTTCAAAAGCGGAAGCATTAGTCAGATAATTTTCCTGAGCAAAATTAGCACGATAACCAAAATACTGTACTGGTTTAATCATTCTAATAATCTGGCTTCTTCCTCCTACACCTTCCTTAAAGATTTTCACTTTGCCTTTTAGCAAGCACATCATATCCCTTGGTTCGTCGCCCTCGCAATAAATCAACTCATTACGTTTGAAATGCTGGATCGTCGAATTACTACGGAGAATCTCCCGTTCCTTATCGGTCAAAACTCTCCATACCTCTGCTAAACTGGCCGACAGATCGACCTCTTCTTTCTGTTGCTTAACCACGACTGCTATATAACATACTTTTATGACACAAAGATAAAAACATATTATTTACGAAAAAAGGATTTGAGCAAAATAATACAATTCATAGACCTCGATATCTTTCAGACTGTAAATCAAATCCTAATGTCTCACAAATTATCTGATTTTACAGCGATATATACATATTTATCAATTTATATTTCAGCCTCTGATTTTCAAAAAAAGCACGCACTGATGCAATCCTTTTTCAAAGAAAATAGTAACTACCTCATTATTTTATTCAATTTTATTTCTTACTTTGCAAAGAAAGGGTGAACATTTGGTGCAAAAACTTTTTTACATAATCATCTTGCTCTTACTTACTATGAGCACCGTAGCAAAACCGGATGGTATCTATGGAGATCCTACGTTGCTGAACAATTCTTCCAAAAAAGAATCAATCAGGCAAGGAGATTCTATTATGCAATTAGTAATTAAAAATGCAGATAGATGTCAAAACAAACTATCCCATTATGAAGCGGATATTTACATAAAAGGCAGGAGCAAAATCATAAAACAGAATTTTCTGATGCTGTTTGCCCATCATATTTTCCCGGTTGACAGAAAAACAAAAGATATGTTTTTTGAAATGCTCAGCCATTCACAATTCAATGCACCAAACAGCTTTTTGCATGATTTTAAAGCGATAAACGGAAATACTATACCCAATAGTGCCAAACAAAAAGAGGTTTTGACATTCCTAAATCTAAATGTATATTCTCCCACTATTTATAATGAGGGAATTATCACTCCGATTGCAGAAGATGCCTCCAAGTTTTATAAGTTTAATCTGGACAGTACATTCTACGAGAATGATCTCAAGATTTTCAAAATACATTTTACTCCCAAACAATGGAGCCAGAAATTAATCAGCGGATATCTGTATATAATAGACAAAACATTCAGTATCGACAAAATAGATATGGATGGTTATTTCTCCCTGGCTGAATTCAACCTTGTAATGACCTTCGGTAAAAGCCATCAGGATTTTATTCTTCCGGCTACAGCCGATTTAAAATTACGTTACTCCGTATTAGGCAACGAAGTGGTAAGCACCTACCATTCTTCTTTCAAATACGAAGCAGTCGAATGGATAGAAGAAAATGACGAAGAGAATAAAAGGTCCCTTGATTTAAGTGCATACTTTGATTTATCTTCAGACACAATCCCCATTATCCATGATTCCACATACTGGAAAAGCAAACGGGATATGCCCATTACACCTGAAGAAAATCAGATGTATCAGCAAGAAATAGAACCTACAGTCGAAAAAGTCGATACGGGAAATATCCAAAAATATCTAAAACTCACTGAAAAACTAACCAATACAATCAATCTGGACTACAAGACAACACGCCTTAAATATTCAGGATTATTAAATCCGGTCCAGTTCGGTTATTCGGGCAGCAATGGTATTACATACTGGCAAATGCTACGTCTCAGTAAAACATTTGCAAAAGACAGGCAGTTGCGTTTCCGACCGGAGATTGGCTATGTATTTAAACGGAAACAATTATTTTTCACAGTAGCAGCAGATTGGGAATACAGACCTGACAAACTGGGAACCTTAAGCCTGAGTATAGGAAACAGTAATGAAGGATACTCATCTGAAATGATGAAAGAAATTAATGAGCTCCTTAAAGACTCCACATTCAATATCGACGACCTGAACTTCGATTATTTCAAGCATTATTACGTAGAACTGCGGAACAACATAGAGCTATTCAATGGCTTTCAGCTATCTGCAGGGTTATCATATCACAGGCGCATACAGGTTAAGAAAGACAGTAATAAAAAAATAAACGGAGATATTTCGGACATTTTAAATGGAAACTATAACGATTTTACACCAGTAATAGGCATTTCCTATACCCCCAGGCAATACTATTGGATGGATGGATACCGCAAAGAATATATACACTCTTTCTATCCTACTATGTCATTGGAGGTTGCGACAGGCATACCCGGAGTCGGAAAAAGTACGGGAGATTACTGGCGCATAGAAGCAGATATACATCAACGTATTAAATTGGGGTTAGCCAGACGCTTTAATTACCACATAAGCGGAGGTATGTTCATTAATGCCAAGTCCATCTATTTTGCCGACTTCCATTTCTTTGCCCGGAGAAATTTCCCGGAATCATGGGCGGATCGTTTCGGAGGTGTATTCAATCAGCTGAGAAGCGAATGGTACAATGCCTCCGACAAATATGTACAAGCTCATTTTATGTATGAAAGTCCTTTTATTCTTATGCAACTTCTGAAGCCTAAACCCAGGGCATCCAGATATATACTATCCGAACGTTTCTACTTGAGTCAGCTCTGGTTGCCTGTCATCCCCAGTTATACGGAGATAGGCTACGGAGTCGGTAGCAGCATTTTCAATATTGCTATTTTTGCCGGATTTAAAAAATTCGAATACCAAAGTATCGGGTTGAAATTCACTTTTGAATTATTTCAATGAAATGGTTGTGGACGAAGTATCATTATCCCGCTATTTCGTTTTATACTTTGTACATAATCCAGCAGCGGTTCCTCATTCAGTACAACTTTTTTCTGTGAAGAAGAAGCATGATAAAAACTCAGCTTATCCTTTGTCTTGGAAATAATTCCTACATGGGAAATATCTAATCCCTTTATTGAAGTTACAAAACAAACAATATCGCCATTCTTTATACCAGAGGCACAAACATTTATTTCGTCCTCCGGAATAAAATAATACTCACGAGAATTTATCTCCTGTTCCTTCTCTGCTATTTTGCGGATATATTCCGGATGTTCTTTTAATTGCTTATAACTATCGGAATGAGTTGACATAAAAGACAAGTTCATAGTAAGCGGCTTCCCTCCTATTTCTTTAGTAACATCCTTCACTATCCCCTTCCGTTCATTTTCAAAAATCCAGTCCGTAGTATAATGAAGGCGGTCCGTATAAGTATTGATAACACCATCCCTGTAACGAACATTTTGCAAGATATGGCAATAGTTATCAAAAGAGGCATCCCCACTTTGCAAAGTCCGAACCAAAGCTGTTACTGTTTCCACTAAAGTCATGCAATCCATTTCCCGGAAATTAACAACCAACTCTTCCGGCTCTTTTTCCAGAGTAGATGCCACATAAGGACAGGAAAGAAAAAATCTGGCTGTACCTGTCATCAAATCTCCAACAGGATAATTCCTCTTTTTCTCCCAGGACTTCATAAAAAGTTCATAGATTTGTATGTCCTCATCGGTATAATAAACCGGAGATTGTGCTTTCGCACAACACAGAGGTAACAATAAAAATAAAAGTAGTAATAGCCTATTATTTTTCATATTTCCTTATTATTTCTCTCAATCAACTTTTGTTTCCAACAACGCCTGCAATTTAACCAATTCGTCCCTGAACTGGGCAGCTTCTATAAAATCAAGTTTCTTGGCAGCTTCCGCCATCTGTTTCTTTGTACGTTCAATTGTTTTTTCCAACTGCGAGCGATTCATATATTGAACAACCGGATCTGCAACCAAGCTGGGCGCAGGTTCTACATAAGCATAAGGTTCAGCAGCAAGTGGCTGTTGCTTTTCTGCAACCAGAGATATACTATTTTTGATTACCTGCTTAGGAGTAATGCCATGCAGTTCATTATAAGCAAGCTGCTTTTCACGCCGACGACTTGTTTCATCCATGGTGAGCTTCATGCTTGCCGTAATTTTATCTGCATAAAATATTACCTTACCATTCACATTACGGGCTGCTCGTCCTGCTGTCTGAGTAAGTGAACGATGGGAACGGAGGAAACCTTCTTTATCAGCATCCAAAATAGCAACCAGTGAAACTTCAGGCAAATCGAGTCCCTCACGCAACAGGTTGACCCCAATCAAGACATCAAACAAACCTTTCCTCAAATCATCCATTATCTGGATACGTTCCAATGTATCCACATCACTATGAATATAATTACAACGAACTCCCATACGGAGTAAATAAGTAGTCAATTCCTCCGCCATGCGCTTGGTAAGCGTTGTAACCAGCACCCGTTCTTCTTTCGCAGAACGTATATTTATCTCTTCCATCAGGTCGTCTATCTGGTTCAGAGTAGGACGAACATCAATAACAGGGTCAAGCAATCCAGTCGGACGAATTACCTGGTCCACTACAACTCCCTCACTTTTCTCCAGCTCATAATCAGCAGGAGTTGCACTTACATAAATCGCCAATGGAGTCATTGACTCAAATTCATCAAAGGTCAAAGGACGGTTATCCATTGCAGCAGGAAGGCGGAATCCATAATCAACCAGATTCTTTTTACGGGAATAATCACCACCGTACATGGCACGTATCTGTGGAATAGTCACATGGCTTTCATCTACCACCAGTAAAAAATCTTTCGGAAAATAATCCAACAAACAGAAAGGACGTTCGCCAGCGGCTCGTCCGTCAAAATAACGGGAATAGTTTTCAATACCGGAACAATGCCCCAGTTCACGTATCATCTCCAGGTCAAATGTAACTCTTTCATATAATCGTTTCGCTTCATACGGCTTTCCTATTTCCCTGAGGAAATTCACTTGGGTACCCAAGTCCACGTCAATCTGACCGATTGCCATATTGATACGTTCCTGCGTTGTTACAAACAGATTAGTCGGATAGATATTCAATTCATCCTGTTCATCTATTTCTTGCCCGGTTTGTGGATCAAAAGAAGAAATCCGGTCGATTTCATCATCCCAGAACTCAATACGATAAGCTGCACCATCAAACGTCTCGATAGCTGGAAAAATATCTACGGTATCGCCATTTACCCGAAAACAACCACGGTTAAATTCAAGTTTGTTATTCACATACAAAGCATCGACAAAACGACGCAACAGTTTATCCCGGTCGATCTTCATGCCTTTTTCCAAATGCGTTACCTTTTCTGCAAACGCGGTCGGGTCTGCCATACCATACAAACAAGATACGGAAGAAACGACTATGACATCTTTTCTACCGGAAAGCAACGAAGCCGTAGTGCGCAAACGAAGCTTATCTATTTCATCATTAATGGCTAAATCCTTTTCTATATACGTATCCGTACTCGGCAAATAAGCCTCCGGCTGATAATAGTCATAGTAAGAAACAAAATATTCTACTGCATTATTCGGGAAAAATGCTTTGAACTCACTATACAACTGTGCAGCAAGCGTTTTATTATGACTCAATATCAAGGTTGGTTTTCGTATTTCCTTGATGACATTCGCTATTGTAAATGTCTTACCAGAACCTGTTACTCCAAGCAATGTCTGGAAAGGCATGCCACTCCTTATTCCTTCTGATAGGGCTGCAATAGCTTCCGGCTGATCGCCTGTGGGGCTGAAAGGGGACGATAATTCAAAATCCATTCTTTATTCACGAGGTTGTTTCGGTATTACAATCCAGAGAACCAAATAGGCCAATACTCCTGAAAATACCGTAAAAATACTCAGTAATATATATCCGATACGAACCATTGTCGGGTCCCATCCAAAATAATCAGCTATTCCGGCACATATCCCGGCAATCATACCTTTGTCCGAACGGTAAAGTCTTTTTTCGTTTTCCATCTTTCTCTATTTTATTGATTTATAAATAAGCTGCCACTTTTTTACGGTCTGTTTCCACCGTTTCAAACTCGGAAGATACGATACTGCTGCCCATCGGTACATTTTCATTCCTGTACTCCATCTTACTATATACAATGCTACGCGCTGAAGTATGGAATTCTTTTGCTCCGGTTTTTTCTTCTATTTCCGTGATATTATTTTCACGCACTCCACATCCCGGCATAATGATAATACGGTCTCCGGCACGTTTTACCAATTCTGCTAACAAAGGGATTCCTTTTACTGCATCTGATTGTTGTCCGGAGGTGAGTATACGGTCGCACCCCAGTTCTATCAGTTGTTCCAAAGCAGTAAACGGGTCACGACAAACATCAAAAGCACGATGGCAAGTTACAGATAGAGGATGCGCCGCATCTATCAAACGCTTCATCAAATCCATATCAATATCTCCATCTTTTGTAAGGCATCCAAATACGACACCATGTACCTTGAGTTGCTTACACATCTCTATATCATAGAGCATGGATTGTTTCTCCGCCGGCGTATACAGGAAATCTCCCCCACGCGGACGTATAATCACATTTATATCAATAGATGAAGTCAAAGTCTGAGCTGTACATATTTCTCCATAACTGGGAGTTGTTCCGCCTTCCGGTATTCCGGCACATAACTCTACCCGTCTGGCTCCTCCTGCTTCCGCTTCCACACAACTTTGTGCTGAATTGGCACATATTTCAATAATTCGATCCGGTTTCATCAATTTGTGTCCTTTTTATTTTTATACACTTGTATAAAGAACAAATTTACACAAATATCTTCGATTTTCATATATAATACCAAGTACAAAAACAGAGGCGGCACAAATTACAGACTTGTAACCTGTGCCGCCAATAAAAAAGGATTCACCTGCTTGTTTAATCAGCTATTAACTATCACCCATCAAATTTTGATTATTCACCAGCAGTTTTTCTATTTCTTTCCTTTCGGAAGAAGAAAGGTAGAGGTGCTTTAATCCTTCCTTATATTTTTTCAGATTATGGAAATCAGAACCGACAAAGTCGTAAAAACCTTTTTTTATCAATTTATGGGCAGACAATAACGCGGATCTGCCATAATATCCGCTAAGTGATAACAAGTTCAATTGAAATTTACATCCTACTTGCTTCCAACGGACATAATCTTTATCGGTCATGTAAACATATCGTTCCGGATGGGCCAGTATAGGCTGATACCCGTTTAAAAGTATCTCGTAAATCATATCCTGCATTTCCGGAGGAGGTGAAAGATAAGACGTTTCAACCAATACAAAATTATCACCCATACTTAATAAACCATCTTTCATATGGGTTAAGAAATTAGCATCAAGCATATATTCCGCAGCCAACCGGACTTCGACTCCTTCAGGCACCTTTGATAAAAAACGATTAAAGTGTCCTTCCAGAACAGTCCGTGTATTATTCGATATTTCTTCCATGACATGTGGAGTCAGTATGAAAGACCTAACTCCCATTTCCCGCAAAGCAATAAAAGAATCGATGGCTTCGTCCTCTGTTTTTACTCCATCATCAACACCTGGCAATAAATGACAATGAATATCCCCCATTTTCTCCAATAATCCCGTATGGAGAATATTCTTTTTCCCAGTAAAGAAGGATATCATAAAATCTGTCGATAAATGTTCTTCATTATTCTTTTGATTTCTCATTACCATAACCGTAGCCATATCCGTAACCATAACCGTAGCCGTAACCGTAGCCATATCCGTAACCCGTTTTCTTATAACGGACACCATTCAATATCAAACATAGGTTTCGATATTGATTTTGGCGATACAATCGTTCTAATTCCGGTAACTGGCGACGATCAAACAAGCCTGCACGTATTACATAAATCGTCAAATCGGCAACACGATTAACAATAGCGGCATCAGCAACGACACCACTTGGAACATTATCCAGAATTACATAATCATAACATTTTTTCAACTCTGACACCAATTTTTCTAAACGATCGCTTAACAACAATTCAGCAGGATTCGGGGGAACCGGACCAGCATAAATAATATCGAGGTTCTCATGCAACTCATTTTTACGAATAATATCCTCGACTTTTTCAACTTTTCCTGATAAATAATTTGTCATCCCCACGTTCGCGTTGTGAACGTGGGAGCTAAGGGTACCCTTACGAATATCGAGATCGACAAGTACGACCTTCTTTTTAGCTAAAGCAAAGCTCATTGCCAGATTCATCGAAACAAAAGTTTTTCCTGCATTTGAGTTGAAGGAAGTAAACATCACAACCTTCATTTCAGTAGCCCTCACACGCATAAAATCCATATTTGTACGAACAATACGAAAAGCTTCCGATACCGCATCACGTCCTCCCTCGCGTATAACGACCTCATCATATTTACCTTCTTTCGTATCCTCATTTTTCTTTTTCTTTTTATCACGAAGAGGAATTTCTCCAAGGAAAGGAATAGTAGTTTTATCTTCTACATCTTTACGCGAACGTACTTTCGTATCAATAGTTTTAAATAACCATAACATACCTGCAGGAACCAGTCCTCCTAAAATAAATGCAGTAAACAAAACAATCATCGATTTTGGAGAAACAGGAGACTTACTTCCCATAGCCGGATCAATAATACGTGCATTACTCTCTGTTATAGCTTGTGACAATGCATTTTCTTCACGTTTATTCAATAAGTAAAGATATAACTCTTCTTTAATTTTCTGTTGACGTTCTATAGAGAGTACTTGCTTTTGTTGTCCAGGAACAGCAGATATTCTTTTAGAAGTTTGTTCTTCCCTGGCACGAACATTCTTATTTTGGATATTTAAACTAACAATTAAATTATCTACAGAACGGATAATTGTCTGTCGCATCGCCTGAAGAGAATTATTTAAATCCATTACAACAGGATTCCGATTACTACTACTGGAAACCAAACGATCCCGTTTTAGCAACATCGTATTATATTCAGCTATCTGGGATTCCACATTCATATCTGCAATACCCGTATTCATTGGTATTAGTTCAGAATCCTTTGACGGATCCTGCAGATAATTATGAATATAACGAGCTAACATCAACTGATTCTCCAAACTAAGTCCAGTCTGACTATACTCACTACTCTCCCTTAAATAAATTCCGGTTTCCGAAACAATATCCGTCAATTTATTCTCACGCTTAAACGATTCTATATTTGTATCGACATTTCCTAGTTCTTTTTCTATGATGATCAAACGCTCATTAATAAAATCCGAGGTGTTTACCATAATACGATTTTTATCATTCACTGCGTCTTCATTATAAACAGAAATTACAGTATTGACAACATCCTCTGCACGGGGAATAGAAACATCCTGCAATGTCAAATTAATAATAGATGCTGTTTTGCTGGCAAGAGAAACCTGTAAATTACGATTAAAACGTAATGCAACTTCGTCACGATCCTCCTTTTGCACTCGAATAGTTTTCCCTATATACTCTCCCGTATAATAAAAAGAAGGAGAAACCATCAACTTTCCAACAGGGGTTTGTATCGTATCTCCCATTACAACAGTCTTCGTTTCTGAAATATCTATTCCCTCAGCTTCAAAGTCACTAAGCTTAACATATGTTTCATCTATTGGTGTAACAGTTAAAGAAAATTTTTGATTAGATTCTGATTCTGGGAAAACCAGAACAACTGGACTTTGAGTATACAAATCGGTTGTTCTCAAACCACGTTTCACTGTATACCTTATGTCTAGGTTAAGTCTTTTCACTACATTTTGCATTAACAATTTAGATTGAAACAGAAGGACCTCATTGTCCACACTACTTCTCATACTAAACATCCCGATATCAGAAAATGCAGAAGATTCGCTAATCGCACCTGCACCTTTTTTTTCATCTTTGATTAATACTGTAGCTGTCCGTGTATATTGTTTCGGAGCCCATTTCAGGTAAACAAAAGCAATAGCCAAACACACAATTATCGATAATACAAACCAAAGCCAGTGAGCTCGTACTATACGAATCATATCCCCTATGTTCAAGCTATCATCTTCCTGTTGCAACAAATGGTTATCTAATTCTTGATTTGGTTCCATTTAATTTTATTTTATGAACAATTGTCTACAGAGTATTCAGCCCTATTTCCAAATCTCTATTATACAATATTCTAATTCATATGAGTTTTAAGGGTTATTTTATCCTATTTATTTTGAAAGTGTCACAAGTAACGATATAACAGAGGCCAAAACCGACACAGCTGATAGCCATACCCCTACCGAATTATTTTGATTGATTCCACTTTGCCCGGATTTTGTTTTATTAGGTTCAACATATACGATGTCATTCTGTTGCAGATAATAGTAGGGGGACTCAAAAATATCCGACGAACGTAAATCATGATATTGGATAGTGCGTATGCCATCCTTTTCACGAATTACAGCAACCCTATCACGTTTTCCATAAATAGTCAAATCACCAGCCATACTTAATGCTTCCAACAGAGTAACGCGATCTCCCGTAATACTAAAACTCCCCGGATGCGTAACCTCACCAATTACTGATATTTTAAAATTAAGGAATTGGACTGTTACAATCGGATCTTTCAATAAATCACCTTTCATTAATTTATCCTTAATTAAATCTGTTAATTGCAAACGGGTTAGTCCCGCAGCTTTTATCGAACCTAGAATAGGAAAATCAATATACCCATTTGCATCTACTAAATATCCTAATACACGATGTTGCCCTGATTGGCTACCAGGTGCACCCAATTGATACGTTACCATTGGCATATTAAAAGGTAGTGCTAATTCTGGCTCCCGACTATTTATCACGATAGAAAGCAAATCATCATTATGAATAATCACTTCATATTTCTGATCAATTTCCTGCTTTTTAAAAGGGTCCACATCTTGCAGGTATAGTACTTTTTTAGGAGAAGTACAGGCTGTCAATAAGACAGCCATGTACATAATTATAAATTTTAAGTTTTTCATTGTCAATAAAAAAATTATTAATCACCTCCCCCTCCGGAATGGTCTGTACGGGTAGGTCCATATTGGTATGTAATCTTAGCAGAAACTCCACTGTATGTCTTAACAGGCACCTCCAAACTTGAAGAAGAATTCTGAGCGGCAAGTTCGAATGCAATATTTTCAGTATGGACATCAGAAAGTAAAGTAAGCGTCATTTTTGTATCTCCACTCACTTTAGCCTTTCCAAAAGAAATGGTAGACTGATGTACACCCGGAGTGCTACCCTTTGTTGAAGCTATCGCATGTTGAATTGTTGTTGCCAATGCAGTAATATCACTATCAGTCAAACTTGGAAATTTTGCTTTTAACAAAGCTTTCAAGTCTCCATTTATTTCCCAACCCATTTTTTGGGCACCTTTAATTTCAGCCTCTTTAACCGCCATATTATTCAAATTATCTACAACTATTTCATCCAGGTTCTCTTCTGAAGTTCCTAAAGAGACAACTTGATGAGCCGGACCAAATGAATGGTTTGAAAAACTGTTCAGTTTTGTTGTATAAGCATTATCATTTGCATCATAAGATGCTGTTCCTACTTGTTTCCACACCCCATTTTTTTCGATAAAATGAAGTACATCTACAAAATGAATAGCATTACTAGTCTGGTTTTTTACAGAGACTTGTACCGGTACATCAAAAGATAGTCCATCAGGTTGACAATTTAGCATAGATAAACTAATATGGGTTGGCGATTTTTTAGCACCTCCTACAAACTCTGTAACAGTGACACCAGTAGCCTCTTTTACCGCACCTATAGGAAAAGTCAAAGAAGCAGGACTTGTCGTACCCCCTGTTATTACAACTTCTCTATCCGGATTAACAACCACAGGATCATTCGCTTTCGTCATAACCTGAGTCATCATAACACTACTACGTTTAGTCGCACTTGACGCAATTGTTGCATCTGCAGAAACCGGAATATAACCATTTTTTGAAAATTCAATAAGATGGTTTCCTTTCGTTTTTACATCCAATTTAAACTCTCCGTTGGCATCAGTCGTTGCCTCGACACCGGAAGTGCTTACTTTTACACCGCTTAAGCCATTAGTACCATCATGTACATGCCCTACAATATAGTAAGCCACAGCATCTAATGGATTAGTTACAATTTCAGGTGTAGGTTCACTTTTTCTACAGGAAACACTTCCTATACTCATTGCAGCCAACATGCAAAAACACAATCCGGCTATCAACTTACTTTTCGCTTTCATTCTGTTTCAATTTAAATAATTATTTAATAATTAATAACACAACTAACACACTCACTTTTCCAACCGTTCCAAATTGGTTCGTATAAAATCCGGATTATAATAACTCCGGTTATGGTTTTCATCAGGACGGGTTTCAAATGTTCTTCCTAAACGCTTTTCATAATACCCCCCTGTCCGTGCCTGATATTCCCAATCAAAATATTCCGGCAAACGAACACGTATGGCACACCTGTTACTTCTTTTCTTACGGGGCAATGGGATTGCAAAATTAAAACCACCGTTCACCTGTCCACCTGCACACATTGCAAAAAGTCCGACAGAAACTTCCCCGAAATGACGTATACAATCCAGACGTACTCCATAATCTCCGTAAATAAAACGTAATGCACGCAGATTAAATTCCAACTGATAATAGGGTTCATTATACCGTACCAATACAGAACCATTTATCCTTTTCCATTGGGCGACTTCCCATTTTCCTCCATAGAAAGTTGATGAACCTGTCAGTCCTCCATTTAATCCGAAAGCCCAACGATCATTACTTAAGCGATAAAGTAACGATACATCCACTCCCATTCTGTCCGCATTAAAATTCCCTATACTAAATGATGCAAACAAATTATGAGGAAAACGTAGTTCTTGCCGTAATATCAACATACCAGGACGAATATAATCGTATTCACCTCCCATATTATTCCAAACAGGGAAGATTACCTGACCGGTAAAAGAAGCTCCTCTCCAAAGACTAACCTCCACAGCAGGGGCAATGTTCAACACTACTCCATACAATTTATCCAACCAAGAGTTATTCAAACTTACTTGAGGATAAAGAACAACATCTACTTTTCCTGTGGAACGGTTCATAGTTGGAGCTTCAACTAACATGCTCATATCTTCATCCGTATCATAACTGATTTTTAAAGAATTAACAAACTCCTTCCAATCAATCAAACCTTTTCGATAATCAAAAATAGCAGTTACTGACATACGGACATCTATTTGAGGAATACGATTTTCCAGAACAACAAGATGCACCGGAGTAATAATAGATTCATCACTAAGTAATTTATCGATTACGACTGCCAATCCACGATAAGTTCCACGATGTACCTTATCTTCATAAGCAATACGGAGAACATCCCCTTTCTTATTTACACGGACATTCTCCAATCCCATCTTTACCAAGCTATCCGCCACTGCCGAGATTCCAGATTGATTATTTGCTTTCGCACCAAAAGGGAAACCCCATACAAATATCAGAAAAGATGTAAATAAAAATACTTGACGCATCATCTCTTTATCAATTGGATTTCATAACGTATTCCCGCAGAGACCGTTTTAAAGTCATAGCAGAAAGCATGTAAGGATAAATGGTTAAACAACCGGGCCGCAACTCCAATATTCACCGCATCTGTAGTATCATACTCCATCATCATTGTTAGTGGTCTGAAAAAAGCCGGGCTATAGCTAATCCCAGCAAACACACCTTGCTTATAACTATTTTTACTAAAAGGTACATTAATACCAAACGTAATTCCGAGATCATGTCCGGATAGAAAAATATGTTTTGTAGCCACCCCATACACTGAGGAGAAAAAGCGGTTTTTTCCTACTTCACCAAACATATTCAACTGATTCGTTGTAAAAGCATCATTACTTCCTAAAACAATCGACGGCCACCACTTCGTCTCTTTTAAAGGACGTAAACGGACAGAAACAGAGCGATCTTGTTGCCATTTACTTCCTGCTTTAAACTCGCCACGAAGCAATGTACAACGATATGCCACTTCCAAAAATGGGAGAAAAGTCATATTCACAAAATAATTTCCAGTGTTGTATCCCCACGAGGATGGCAACATCTGTTTGGGCAAATAATTTCCTCCACCCATAAATGTTCCGTCTGGCTGCATATCCGCCGAAGGAATATTTAAAAATCCGGTCGTACCCATTGAATACTGAGCTTTCAAAAACCCAGTAGGGAGCAACAAAAATATAATTATCCAAATACACAAAAAACGCATATAAACTTCAAAATACTTTCGATTCACTTCGTGTCCCAAGTCCGTAAACAAGCGGTTATATTTGCTCTGTAATCAATTATTCAAAACCGCATTTACCACTCTGCAAATATCATCATCAGTCAAAGTAGGCCCTGAAGGAAGACAAAGACCAATGTCAAACAAATGTTCGGAAGTACCGTCACCATAAAATGGCGCTTGGGAAAATACCGGCTGTAAATGCATCGGTTTCCAAAGAGGACGAGTCTCGATATCTTGTTCTACTAAACGCTGACGGATATCTTCACGGGTACAACCTGCCTTATCCGGGTCGACAAGGATACAGGTCAGCCAATAGTTGGAATGATAATCAGCGGAAGGTGCCTGATGTACTGTTATACCCGGAGCTTTTCTCAATAGAGCTGCATATAACGCATGGATTTCCCGGCGGCGTTTGATGAATTGTTCCAATACGGTCATCTGTCCACGTCCGATGCCGGCACATATATTGCTCATCCGATAGTTGTAACCAACATGTTCATGCTGGTAATGCGGAGCATTCTCACGTGCCTGGGTTGCATAGAACATAGTCCGTTCAGCAGTTTCTTTTGTCCGGCAAACCAAAGCCCCACCTCCGGATGTCGTTATTATTTTGTTCCCGTTGAACGACAAAACTCCGAATTCACCGAAAATGCCACATTTACGCCCTTTATATTCGGAGCCTAAAGCTTCAGCAGCATCCTCCAATACCGGAATATTATAATATCCGGCTATCGCCATTATCTCATCCATTTTTGCAGGCATACCATATAAATGAACGGGAATAATTGCTTTTGGCAGTTTACCTGTTTTTTCTAACCGGTCTTTTATTGCCTCTTTCAACAGGATAGGATCCATATTCCAGGTATCCGGTTCACTGTCTACAAAAACTGGAGTTGCTCCCAAATATAAGATTGGATTTGCAGAAGCAGCAAATGTGAAAGACTGGCAAATCACATCATCGCCAGACTTAACTCCTAACTGGATAAGTCCCAAATGAAGAGCTGCGGTTCCAGCCGAGAGTGCCACTACATGGCAACCGGGATTCTCTATTCCAGATTCATCACTCGTACTTAAATATCGTTCCAACAATTTTTCAAAGGCATCGACATTGGGTCCCAAAGGAACCACCCAATTCGTATCAAAGGCTTCTTTTATGAACTCTTGTTCACGACCGGACATATGGGCTAAAGAAAGGTAAATTCTTTTATTCATGGTTTTATTCTAAATTAATAATATTCTTTACAACTTTACATTTATTACCTAAGGCTAAAACTCTATCCGGAATATCTTTTCTAACAACAGAACCTGCACCAATAACTGACCATTGTCCTATCTTTACACCAGGAATAATTATCGCACCCGCACCAATCCATGTACCATCCCCTACATCAACGTTTCCACATAATGTTGCATGAGGAGAGATGTGCACAAAATCCCCTATCTTACAATCATGATCTACTGAAGCTCCTGTATTGATAATACAATGTTTCCCAATACTTGTAGATGACTGGATGACAGAACCTTGCATTACAACTGTTCCCTCATCAATCGTAGCATATTGAGATATTATAGCAGAAGGATGTATCGCTTTACCAAATATACCACACATCTTATTTACTATTTTTTTCCTGGTTAAATTATCTCCTATACTCACAATTAATGGAGAAACATTTGCTCTCTCTGCATTCACAGGGTAACCTAATAATTCATGTATGGTAGAATTATCATCCAACAAGCCTTCTATTTCTGAACCTTCAGCTTCCAATATATCGATAATTACTTTTGCATGACCACTCGCTCCATATAAATACATAATCTTAATTATTTCCGTTAAACATTTCTACTGTCACTTGTTTATCCTGAGAAATTCCTTCTCGAATAAAGACTTTTTTTAATGTTATAAACACGATCTTCAAATCTGTGACAAACGAACAATTATCAACATACCAAACATCCAGCTCTAATTTTTTAGCCCAACTAATTGCATTTCTTCCATGACATTGCGCCCATCCTGTAATACCCGGTCTAACCTCATGCCTACGAGCTTGATTTTCAGAATACAACAATAAATATTGACTTAATAAGGGGCGAGGTCCTATCAGAGACATATCGCCTTTAAGAACATTGATAAATTGAGGTAATTCATCAATTGACGTTGAACGAACAAACTTTCCTATAGATGTAATCCTTTTTGAGTCAGGAAGAAGTCTCCCTTCCTCATCACATTCATCTGTCATTGTCTTAAATTTTATAATTTTAAAAGTTTTCCCATGTTTTCCAGGACGGTCTTGGATAAAAAATACTCCAGATCCATTATTAGCAAAATACAACCAAATAATAATTAATAATAAAATCGGAGAAAAACATAGTAATGCAAAAAATGCCACCACAATGTCAAAAAAACGTTTTAAAAAATTCTTGTACATCTCAAAATTCAATTATAGGGACAACAGACCAATCGATCTGTTTATCTGCTTGTTCCACACTAACAAAAGAAAAATCATCCATCAATCTATTGAACTTTGTAAAACTGGAAGATAAACCATAATAACTTTTAAAATACCTAGATACTGCATTTTCCCCATTAAGAGACTGAAACAGCCTTTTTTGCTCTATATCAAAGTCTTTGATATGAAAATACATTGTAACATAATCTGCCATATTCATGATCCGCTTCAATTTTCTGTATGGAAACAATCTGAAATATCCTCCTCCAGAATAAGCAAATTCTTTTCCTGCGATTTTTACTACAGGAATAGGGAATTCCTTTATATATAAACCATTATAAAAAATAACAGCCGGTCCATTCGATTTATAACTCGGAAATCCACCAAAACTTCTTTGGGCTGGAAATATAGAACAATCATAAAGTATTCCATTTTTTAATAAAATCTCTAATGCCCATTTATTTTTCTCAGTAATTGAAAATGCAGGAGCTCTATATGCAATAACCTTTTCTCCTATAATATTTTCAAGGATATTAAGTGCTTTCCTTGTATCTATATCAAAAGATTGATAATTTGAATTCTCTAAAAAATCATGACTATAAGAATGACATCCTATTTGATGCCCTCTGTTTGCTATAGTTTTAATAACTTCAGGATACTTTTCAGCCATTATACCAAGACAAAAGAAAGTAGCTTTTTCCTGTTTCTCATCTAATTTATCAAGTAATGCATTCAAATAATACTCAAGACGAGGAATATAGTCACGAGCTTCTCCTATTTGGTATTTTTCATATACCCACCAATCCTCTATATCAAATGTTAAAATATTCATTATTTTGATTACTTTCTTTCTGGAATTATTTTTATAACCTTTGCAGGTCTACCTACAGCTATTGTCCAAGCTGGAATATCCTGTGTTACATGTGAATATGCACCAACTATTGCTCCTTCTCCTACTGTTACACCTGGCATTATCATTGTATTCATACCTATCATTGCACCTCTACAAATATGAATTTTTCCTTTTGAATACGATAATTTGGAGGAGTCATCCCCTTTTCTATAATGAAAAATATTACGTTTATGACACAACAATAAACATCGAGCTGTTATATGAACATTATCTCCAAGTTCTATCATATCGGCATACCCAGAATCTATATACACTTGTTCACCTATAAAAACACCTGTACCAACTTTACAACCAATATTTCTTAAAATAGCAGGTCGCAACTTTCTTGGTAAAATAGGAGATAATAGCCATGAATTCATTACAAATTTCAACAAAAACCCATCCTTATATGTCTTTAAACATTTTCTAATTATTTGAAAAAAAGATATCTGTCCATATTCATCTTCAGAATAATTAAATCCTAACATTTTAAGTAATTTAAAACAATAGCTAAGCTTTTCCATCTATTATAAAATTAAAAATTCCTATATACTTATTCACTGCTATTGGTAAGGAAAAATCAACAGCCTTTCGCCTTGCATTACGACCCTCATCTTCTATCTTTTTTGAATCATTTAGATATTTTACAAATCTCAAAACATCTCTATCCAAAATATTATAAGGTAAGACAAACCCACAATGATTTATATTTATTAAATCAGCTTGCCATCCTTCATAATTAATCAATAAAGGTTTACCTGCAGCTAATGTATCAAAAACTTTATTTGCAGAATTATCCCATTTAATTTTATAATTCCAAACAAAAGAACTTCCCATTGTTGCCAAGCTATAAATATATGGCAAAGTCTCTTTCGATATTTTGTTAATAAAAAAGATATTTTTGTCCAGTATATTTGCTTTGACACAATAATCTATTATCATTTTTTTCTGTTTACCATCACCTATAATAAAAAAAATTATAGAATCATCTATATTTATTAATTTTTCCGCCAGTTTTGCAACATATAAAATATCATTTACAGGCCCTAGTGTACCTGCATAAAGTATCATCTTTTTATCAGATACATCAATAGGTAAATCACATTTTTTTGTCAGATTACTAAATCTTTCTAATTCAGAAATATTTGGTATAACTTCAATATTCTTTATATTAGCTCTGGTTAAAATATCGTTCTTCATGCCAATAGATAATGGAACAACATATTGTGCTTGATTATATATATAAACTTCTAATTTTCGTAAATACTTTATCAAAAATTTATTTTTCACAAAACCCTGCTGTATTGGACCTTCCGGCCAAACATCTCTTACCTCAAAAACAAAAGGTGTTTTTGTGATTTTTTTCTTAATAATAGCTGGTATTGCTATCGTTAATGGCGTTGATGTAGCAAGAACTAAATCAGTTTCAATTTTACAAACTTTAAATGATGTATAAATTACAAATACAAAAAACGACATTATTCTTCTAAAAATAGACATATTATGAGAATAATCACATTTTAATATCCAGAATTTAACACCATCTCTTTCCAGATATGTCCAACGTTTTTTTAATTTTACATCAGGAAATGCAGTAGAAGATGTAACCATGGTAACATCTATGCCTTTCTTAACAAACTGGGTCGACAAATCATAGGAACGTGTTCCACCAGCAGATGTTGGAAATTTAAAATATTGATGTATATATAATAGTCTCATAATATATTAGTTATCCTTGATTTCCTAAAATTTTAATTTTTTTAGCCACATTACCTCCTCCATACAAAGCATCACTACCACTAGCACTATATTTTCCAAAAACAGTATTAGGTGCAACAATTGAACAGGAAGGGACTATGGCTCCACTCGTGATAGTACTATTTGCACATATCCAAGCTCCCTCACCTATTACAATTTGCTCTCCCTTTGAAGGACCTAAAAAACCACCATTAAGAAATGTATGATTTCCTGAAACTATAACATTTCTAGGACCAATCAAAACTTTTGACTCAATGATCAATCCACTTCCTGCCAAAATAAAAGTTCCATTTCCTATAAAAATATTTTCTCCAATTTCTATCTTTTCTAAGGGCTTAATAGTTACATCAGAAGTAACGCGAAAGTCTTTACCACATTTCTTCATTCCTAAACCATATAACCATCCTCTAAATCTCATTATTGATTTTATTTCGGGAAAGAAATATAAAAATGTTCGCACAAACCATGAATAAATTAACAACACATTATGTTTCATCACTAAATATTTCACTTAAGAATTTAGACAAAGTATATTTTTCTTTTACAATAGAATAAGCATTTAATGCTATCTCATCATATTTTTTATTATTTACGATATAATCATTAACAATTTCATTTATCTTTATTGCATCTTCAAATGGAAAAAACAATATATTTTCACCATTTTTAAATGTCGTTGGTAATGAGCCAACAGGAGTAGATATAACACAAGTACCTTGAGCCATAGCTTCTAAAACAACTCTGGGAGAACCTTCAGATAAAGAAGGAAAAATAAATAAATCTGCACGATTCAAATAAAATCTAATCTCTTCACGATTCTCAATATGCCCCTTCAAAAAAACCTTATCTGTTATACCTAAAGACGAAATCACATCAGCCAAATACTCCCGCATACTTCCATCACCTATAATTGTAAATGTATAATCAATATTATCATTTTCTAATAAAGAGAAAAGAGATACTAAAGTTTTAATACCTTTAGCTGGACGCAAATAACCAAGATAACACAATGATATTTTTGAATTGATATTTTTTTTATACTTTGGCAATTGAACAAAGTCTTCATCTTTTAATGTTGAAGAAACTAATGAGTGAACCTTTATTCCATATGATTTAAGCTTTAAAGATAAAGCATCACCATTTACAAATACATTAGACTTTTTAGCTGCAAATAAAACTAATATATATTCTGGCATAAACAATAACAATTTAACACTTTTAAGGAATCTATTACCAGACTGAGAATTTATTGTTGTCCCTATAATATCTCCAACAAAATGCATTATTGTTTTCTTCTTTAATAACAATCTTGGCATCCAAGATAAAGGCGTTGGAGGACGCACATATACAATAGATGCAGTTGCCTTTTTTAAAGCTCTAAATATAGAATAAAAACATAAAACACCTTGTATATATCCCTTAAAATAAGGAAGTTCTATTATTTTTAAATTATCAAATTGAATTGACAACATTGAAGATTTCTCATTAACAACTTCTACAGGTGCTATTAGTTCTACAAAATCATATTGTTTCACTATAAACTCCAAATAGACATAATGAGTATAAGAAATATAATAAATACGATTAAACTTTTTTAATCCCCAAGAGGGATACAATGTTATTGCTTTCATTAATAGCACTTAAATATGAGATTGAAAAATAAAACCATATATTTTTTGAATATAAAGCTCCGCCTGTTTTAGCGGCAAGAAGAATCACAAATAATAAAATACATATCGGCAATATATTCTTATTCTTTTTCATTGCTTTTATTGCAATTTTCAAAAGATAAAAATGAAATATTACAACTATATACATTGACAATAAACCACCACAAACAAGTACATATAAATACATATTATGTGTATCTAAATAATATTTATACCTATATAACATTTCCAGTTTATATCCTATCTCTCCAACTCCTAAAACTGGATTGCTATAGAATATTTGTATTGCATCTTGCCAAATAGATTGTCTTGCCCCTAACGAATTTTCCTCCGCAGATTCCAGCAATCTTTGATAAGTTGCACTTTCCAAAAAGATATCAGCAAATATATAATATGAAACTAAAACCAGGACAAAAAAGACAAACACAACCTTATTAAATTTATATTTACTTATTATATATATAAATGGAATAAACAGGGAAATCAACATAGATCCTCTTGAACCTGAATTGATAATAATAAAAAACAAGAACAAGATTATCACAAACATAATAAGCTTTTTCATTCTACTTATATATGTATTCATAACATAAATAGATAAAATTATAGCAAAAGTACATCTTGAACTTGTATAATTAGAGTTTTCACCACCTAATGACCAACGACTATTCACTCCTATATCATAAGATATAAGTCCTAACATTCCGAAAATAGAAACCAATAATATACCAGCAATAAAAGCTTTAAATATTTCTTTATTTTGCACTTTTAATTGTTTCGTTATAACTATCATCATTAGAAATGATAAAATTGAAAAAAACAATCTTAAATTAATCATCTCTACTCCAAGATATTTCAACTCAACAAAAGAGGATAAGAATAAAAAAGGGACCAATAAAAATGGTAATATTAATGTTACATCAAGATATTGTATATTCTTTTTTATATTTATCACAAAAACAGAAAACATTAAAATAATAGAAAGTTCAACCAAACCAAAAGCAGCATCATTCCCAAATATAGGATCATAGGTACCCAGTCCTATTAAAAAGGGATATAAAAGAAGTATTCTTTTAGATATCATTAGAACAATAACATACAAAACATAATAATTTTCTAAATAGAAATATTTCTATCTGTATTAAATCTCGGTGATGTAATTTTATCAATATCAGTTTTCACAATCTTTGCTGGATTTCCCGCAGCAACAGAATTTGCAGGGATATCTTTCGTAACAACAGAATTAGCTGCAATTATTGAATTTTCTCCAATGTTTACTCCTTTACAAATTCGTGAATTTTCTCCGATCCATACATTTTCTCCTATTATAATTGGTTTATTTTCTGAATTAGTCCAACTTCTTTCAAAAGATCCTTCAGATGTAACACGCATTATTTTCCGATCAATTGGATTTATAGGATGATTATTATTATCACATATAGTCACATTTCTTGCAATTGCAGTATAGGCTCCAACCTCTATTTTATTCACTGAAAGAACTTTTGATCCTGGACCTATTTTTGAATAACTCCCCAATTTTATAATTCCATTTTTACAAGAAGTCAAAGTACAATAAATTTGCACATGTGGAGATAAAATAATGTTTCCAGGCGTTGCTCCCTCTATCAAATTAACGCGTGTAGTCCGATAAAATCGTACTGAATTATCTAATAACGTCACCTTTTTCGAATACTTAACATTCATTATTAAATGAATTATTTTCTTAAACAAAACCTTCATAATATCTTATTTTTTAAACTCAAAATCAAACTTTTAATCATTTTTGTTTCATTCTCATTAAGAATAAATATTATATACAAAACAAAATATACAATCCCATAAATCAAGGCTATCAATATCAATTCATATAGATTTATATTTTTAAAAATAAAAATATTCAATATACTTCCTAATAGATAACATGACATAAATAAAAGCATTGCTGGAAATACAAATCTAAACACAAATTCACAAACTTTTAACCCCACTAACTTTTTAGCATAATACAATGTTACAGCCATAGCCATTAATTGATTAAACGCCATCGTTACTAATATTGAATATGCAGGAAATCCCATTTTAAAAAGAAGAATTCCTATGGGAATATTCAAAACAATTGTAATTGATATAGCTATTTGATATCCTCTAATTTTACCATTAGCATAAATGCTTCTATTTATACCTGGATACATCTGCATTATAATAAACGATACTATAATAAATATACAAAATAAATTTGTATCAGAAGGAACGTCTTTCAACCAGATATTTAAAACTTCTGGCATAAATAATATTAAAGGTAATGCTATCATTGACGACAATAGAAATGATAATTTGGAAGAGAATATTGACAACAACAACATCCTACTATTATCTCCTTTTCCCTTACTTTGTATAATAGAAGGAGTAAAGACAGTTGTTAATGTAGACGCAAAAGTTAAGACTAAAGCATTTATTTGATTTGCAATTCCATATGCAGCATTAACTATCGTTCCAAAAAAGATATTCAAAACAACAGCAACACCTTGATTTCTTACTAATACAGCAAATGAACCTAATGTATTCCAAGCCACAAATCCTATCATTTCTTTAAATAGTATTTTATTTTTCATCATGATAAACGAAAGATCGACTTCTTTATATTTATATTTACACCATATATATTTAGTTAAAAAACTTATAAAAATAGACAAGAATATCAACCAAGTATAGAGCAACAAAAAATCTTTTTTAATATACAGCAATACAATAGCAGCTCCTAACCTAAATAATATTGAAATTATCTCTGATATAGAATAGAAACACATATCCTCATAAGCATTTATTATAGAGGAATAAGGTATTGTTGATATTGTTAATATAGAAGAAAGAATCATTACATCATAAATAATATTAGCTATAGATTTGGAAGATTCTTCTATATTAAGAAAACCATTAAAAAGAAAGGATTGAATAGAAACCAATAATATCCCAATAATTGCTGCAAATATCATATGAATAAAGACACTCACATTAAATATAGAACACAATTTATCTCTATTTTCTTCCCCAATGGCTATTGACAAAAACCGTTGAGATGATATCATTAATGATCCATTCAAGAATGAGAATAGAGCAATCACTCCTGCTATAAGATTATATAACCCATAATCATTTGAACCAAGGCAAGAAAGAACTATTCTTGTTGATATTAAAGAGACTAATGCATTTACAATTATTTTAATGTAAAGTGCACCCGTATTCAATACAAGTTTATGTGAATGATGCATTTTTATAGTTTTCCGTCAAAATGATTATTTAATAACCATTTTACACTATACACAATACTCTTCGATTTACTATATTTATTAATATCAAGTTGCTGAAATTCATTATGAGCAACTGCCAATATTACAGAATCATATTTTGCTGTTGGTTGTTCGTTTGTAATCTCTATTCCATATTCATGTTTTGCAATATCAGGATTAGCCCATGGATCATATATTGTTATATTAAGATTATATTCTTTTAATTTTTTTACGATATCTATCACCTTTGTATTACGTACATCAGGACAATTTTCTTTAAAAGTAAAACCTAATATAAGAATATCACTATGCAATACTTGAATACCTTTTTTAATCATTAACATGACAACTTGATGAGCTACATATTCTCCCATCCCATCATTCATTCGACGTCCTGCTAATATAATTTCCGGATTATAACCATATCTCTGCGCACATTGGGCTAGATAATAGGGATCAACACCTATACAATGTCCTCCAACCAAACCTGGTTTAAAGGGTAAAAAATTCCACTTGGTTGAGGCAGCTTCTAACACATCTTGAGTATCAATACCTAACCGATTAAAAATTTTGGATAATTCATTTACAAAAGCAATATTGATATCACGTTGCGAATTTTCAATTACTTTTGCAGCTTCAGCCACTTTTATAGAAGGTGCCAAATGAGTTCCTGCAGTAATCACAGACGCGTAAATATCATTCACTAATTTGCCAATCTCAGTTGTAGATCCTGAGGTTACTTTCTTTATTTTCTCCACTGTATGTTCTTTATCCCCCGGATTTATCCGTTCCGGTGAATAACCTGCAAAAAAATCTTCATTGAACTTTAAACCTGAGACTTTTTCTACAACGGGAATGCATTCATCTTCCGTAACTCCTGGATAAACAGTTGATTCGTAAACAACGATATCATCTTTACTAATCACTTTACCAACAGTTGTACTTGCAGCACATAAAGGAGTTAAGTCCGGGTTATTATTAACATCAACCGGAGTAGGAACTGCTATCACATAAAAATTACAATCACGGATATCTTCAATATTGGCTGTACAAATAAAACCATTAGCCAATGCCTCCTGTAGTAACTCATCCGGAACTTCAAGTGTTGCATCATGCCCCGCCATTAAAGCATCCACACGAAACTGGTTCATATCAAAACCCACAGTTTTATACTTTGTTGAGAACAAACGAGCAAGAGGTAGCCCTACATATCCCAAGCCGATTACAGCGATTTTTACTTCTGTTTTCATTGATTAATTCATTAGTTAAATATTTTCCCAATACCATTTCACAGCTTCTTGCAAGCCTTGTTTCATATTAAATTGAGGGGTATAATTTAAAAGTATTTTTGCTTTATCTACACAAGCCAAAGAGTGTGGTATATCTCCTACTCTGTTTGGTCCATGAATAATATCTATTCCTGCAATAGATGGATCATATTCACTCAAATAATCCCTTAAATAGCCGATCAACTGATTTAAAGTAGTCCGCTCTCCATAAGCCGTATTATATATTTGATTCACAGCTTCCGAATTATCTGTTGTTAGAGCCAACAGATTCATTTGAATGACATTATCAATATAAGTGAAATCCCGACTGTACAGGCCATCACCATTAATAACCGGACTTTCATGCTTCATTAGTTGTTTTACAAACAGAGGTATTACTGCTGCATAAGCACCAAAAGGATCTTGACGACGGCCGAAAACATTGAAATATCGTAATCCTATATACTCCAATCCATAAGTCCTGGAAAAAACATCCGCATACAATTCATTCACATATTTAGTAATCGCATAAGGTGATAAAGGTTTACCTATTACATCTTCTACTTTCGGCAAAGATTGACAGTCTCCATAAGTAGAAGAACTAGCCGCAAAAACAAAACGTTTCACTCCTGCATCACGGGAAGCGACTAACATATTCAAAAAACCTCCGACATTTACATCATTAGTTGTTATCGGGTCTTTAATAGAACGCGGAACCGAACCTAATGCGGCTTCATGTAATACATATTCCATTCCTTCCACCGACTTTTGGCAATCTTCCAGCTTCCGTATATCACCGACCGCCAATTCAAAAACTCCCGAATATTGTTCTAATAACGGCAATAGATTTTCAATTTTACCTGTCACAAAATTATCTAAACACCTTACTATGTGCCCTTGTCTTAACAAGACTTCACATAAATTGGAACCGATAAAACCGGCCCCCCCAGTTACTAACACTTTCATTTTATGCTACAACTATTTTATTATTGTCAAGTTCCTCATATTCTGAATTCTTACTCTTAAATTCAGGAACAAGTTTTTTCATCATCTTTACTGTCTCAATCTTATCTACCTTTACAGCCAATAGAATCAAATCAGTAACGGTTTTTTTAATTTCAACAAAATCATATTCACGTACTTTAGCACGAAAGATTTTTTCATTCTCCGTCAAAATCGTATTTTCTTTCACAGCCAATAATTCTTCATACAATTTCTCTCCTGGTCGAAGTCCCGTATATTTTATCTCAATATCCCTATCTGGAACAAGACCAGCAAGTTCAATCATCCGATGAGCCAGATCTGCAATCTTTACAGGTGTTCCCATATCGAATACAAATATTTCATCTCCTTTTCCCATAAAAGCCGCTTCCAAAACCAAACGACACGCTTCTGGTATTGTCATAAAATAGCGGATTATATCCGGATGAGTAACAGTTAAAGGTCCTCCTTTTTCCATTTGCTCCCGGAAACGGGGAATAACAGATCCATTGCTTCCCAGCACATTTCCAAAGCGAGTTGTAATAAAACGTGTTTTACCTGGAAAGATTCCTTTATTGATTGCAATACTCAAACTTTGTGTATAAATTTCAGCCAAACGTTTCGAAGCCCCCATCACATTTGTAGGATTAACGGCCTTATCTGTTGAAATCATAATAAATTTTTCCACACCATATTTTACAGACATATCTGCTATATTACAGGTCCCATAAACATTTGTATGAACTGCCTCACATGGATTTTCTTCCATCAAAGGAACATGTTTATAAGCTGCAGCATGGAATACTATTTGAGGATAGTAACGTTTAAAAGCACTTTCTACACGTGAAGGCATACGTACGTCTCCCATTACAGGAGTAAATAGTACATCTGGATACTTTTCTTCCAATTCTAAACGAATATTATGCATCGGGGTTTCGGCACTATCAAATAAAATAAGATGCTCCAAGCCAAATGCACACAACTGCCGACATAGCTCACTACCTATTGAACCGGCTGCACCCGTAACCATCACAGTCTTACCTCTCAAAGATGTTGCTATTTCAGACATATTGATTTGAATTTCATCACGACCTAACAAATCTTCAATACGAACTTCGTGAAGATTTCGAAGGACAGCTTTACCTTTTTCCAACTCATCAATAGAGGGAAGTACTAACATTCGTACCTTCTTCTTCTCGCAATAACGGACCAACCGTTCACTTTCTGCCTTTACATCCTGGTAGTTAGTAAATAAAATAGCTCTTATATTCTTCCGGTTTACCAAGCGGTTGAATTCCACCTGTTCCATGATTGAATAAACTTTGTATTTACCGATTCTCAAAGATGTGCGCGTACCAATATTAAGAAAACCTTTCATCCGGTATATTTTTTGGTCCGGCATAGAGATTTCATTCAATAATGATGTTGGAGAATCTGTTCCAAATATTAAAAATCTTCCCCGATAGGAAGTAATACTATAAACAATAAAAGAATGGATTGTAATTAAAACTACACGTAGGAGAGTAAGAATAAAAAATGTAAGGAAGAGATCGGTTAACCCACCTAAAATAAGAGTTTCCAATGACAAGCCTGTCGTTATAACAGAAGCAAGAGGAACAATAAGAGATACTTTTAATAAAGAAGCAATAGCAATGCGCCCTGCCTCTGTAAAAGACGAGTGACGAATAATCCCTTTGTATGTTTGAAGCGAAAAAAAACTAATAATGCTACAACATACAGAAGAGATTAAAATTATCCATGAAATTTGATTTGTTATTACTGCTATTGAAAGGTAGTTTACAAGAGCTAACGCAATCAAGGTTGAAGTAAGGGAAAAGAACAAATCAATTAAAAACACTAACCAACGGCTAAAATATTTCCTTTTTAACACACAGGTTATCAAATCATTGGTTTTCATCTAGTTAATTTATTTTACACCTATACAAATATTCGTCACTCCCAAAGGGAATAACTTCTGAAAGCTTTGAATTACTTAAGGTTTTGTTCCTATAAAGGGTTAGAAAAAACACATTATATATGGTTTATTCATGATGCAAATATAGAACAATATTAGTAATTACCAAAACAATAATATCTCCTATATAGTTAATACCAACTCATGAATATAAATCTACATACCAAAAGCAACAGCAGACACACTATTTTGTTATTTTGCATAAAAATAACAATACATATCCATTCATTAATATCATTTATAAACAATATAAACATCAGCAATATTCACATATTAATTGATATTCAAAGCATAGATGACAATATTTAATAAAATTCATCCAGCAGACTTATTATAATTATGTAATCTATGAAATATAAATCCTAATTTCAAATTTCGTTATTTTTTAGTAATGATTTTCTTTCAAATGAATATAAAACAATCATACAATAAGAACCATTTTTCATCAAAATAATTCCACATATGCCTTAATATTCAAAATCTATATAAAAAAATCGTCTATACTTTCCCAAGAGTTTAAAAATATCACTTACCAACCTTATACCTAATATAATCTCAAAATAACAGAAATCTACTATAATTTTTACATATCAGCTTTTTCCATGGGAGATACAATATATAGAACTTTTTCCATGATTCTTAATAAATCCTTAAATGACATTTTGGATTAAAAAGTATAACTTTTAGAAGCAAACAAATCAGAAATCGTATCTTTGCTTCTTCTAAATCTATACAACTGCTACTATGAATCGGGAGAAATTAAAAGGACACATATTAATTTTGATTACAAACATATTGTTTGCAGTTAATATGCCAATTTCCAAATACTTACTACCTACACATGTTCCACCTGAAGGGCTTACCATTATGCGTATGCTTTTTGCTTGTGTCATGTTTTGGATGGTTTCTTTATTTACAGCAAAAGAAAAAGTACCCTTGAAAGATTTAGGTATGCTTTTTATCTGTGCCTTATGTGGAGTCGGTATCAACCAGGGACTTTTTATAGTAGGATTGAATCGGACTTCACCGGTTGATGCTTCCATTATTGCCACTTCCGTACCAATTTTTGTCATGCTATTAGCAGCATTGATATTAAAAGAACCTATTACCAGAAAAAAATCATTCGGCGTATTCCTGGGTGCAAGCGGAGGGGTCATTCTTGTTTTGTCTTCCACACATACAGTCCAGACAAGCAGCAGTTTGGATGGGGATCTTATGATAATTGTCAGCGGATTAATGTACGCTATCTATCTGGTTCTATCCAAACCTCTGACCTTAAAGTATTCATCTATCACCATGATGAAATGGATGTTCCTTTTTACTTCATTGACATTATTCCCGCTCACTTATCAACATATCCTTGACGCTCCCGTTTTCCATCAGATAGAATGGAACTGGACAGCGCTTTCTGCTTTGTTCTATGTTCTTTTCGGAGCAACATTCCTACCTTATTTACTCATCCCCATGTCATTAAAACGGATACGCCCTACCACCGTCAGCATGTATAACTATATACAACCCATTATAGCATCCTTGATTGCTGTAATGATTGGGCAGGATACATTTTCTTTACAGAAAATAGTATCTGCTATCCTTGTTTTTGTGGGAGTATACCTGGTAACACAAAGTAAGAGCCGGGAAGATCTGGAAAAAGAAAGAACAGATGTAGATTAAGTTAAGCTGTATCCTATCAAAAACTTTTGTATAATTTGTTTGTTTTAGGACTATAAAATTGTACAAAACTAAATCTATGGATATAACAACTGGTCTATCCAACAAAAAAACGTCAAACAAAAGCCTGATATGGCTAATTATCGTATTAACATGCGCTATTATTGCAGCAGTTCTCTGGTGGTGGAACTACCGGAAATACATTTCAACAGATGATGCCAACCTAGATAGTTTTCGGATAAGCGTTGCCTCCCGTGTAATGGCTCCCATGTTAAAGTTATATGCCTGGGAAGGCGATACTGTAAAAACAGGTATGCTACTGGCAGAACTGGACAGTACAAATATCGTTGCACAACTTCAGGAAACCATTGCACAACGCGAACAACTCTCTGCCTCTCTCAATTTAAATAAAGAGAACCTGCGAACTGCCACAGACAACCTTAAACTGGCAGAAATAGCATTCGAACAAGCCGGATTAAACTTTCAACGCGCAAAGGCTCAATACAAAGGTGATGCTATTTCACAGGAAACATTCCAAAATATAGAAGAAGCTTATAAAAGTAGTCAAATAAAAGTAAGCGTCGCTAAAAATCAGATTAATGTAGTCAAAGCCCAAATTGCCTCAACTGAATCAGCTATCAATGCAGCAAGTGCATCCATTGAGTCAGTTCGTGTTACCCTAGACTACTATCGGATTACAGCACCGGCAGATGGAGTTATAGCCAAACGTTGGTCACTTCCCGGCGATATAGTCCAACCCGGACAAACCCTCTTTACGATTAACGAAGGCAAAGATATATGGGTTACTGTATATTTGGAAGAGACCAAATTCAGTAACATATACCTGGGGCAACCCACAACTTTTACATTAGATGCTTATCCGGATTTAACTTTCTCCGGAAAAATATTTTATATCGGTTCGAATACTGCTTCGGAATTTTCACTCATTCCACCCAATAATGCCTCAGGAAATTATACCAAAGTAGCACAACGTGTCCCTTTAAAAGTATCGATAGACCATATCTCTGGAAAATCCGGTGAGAAAGTAAAGCCTAAATTAGTTTCTGGTATGTCTGCCACCATCAAAATCATAAAAGAAAAAGAATGAGTTCCTCTGCCGACATACAGAAAGGAAGCTATAAATGGCTGGTATTAGGAAATATCATGATTGGTACCTTTATGGCTGTTCTCGACTCGACCGTTGTAAACACAGGTTTACCGGCTATTATGGGAACGCTCGGTGCCAGTATTAATACAGCAGAATGGGTGTTGACCGGATATATGTTGGCTATTGCAAGTATCCTTCCGGCAGCAGCATGGCTTGCCGACCGCTTCGGTTACAAACGGATTTACTTCCTGTCGCTATTGCTGTTTACTTTTGGTTCTTTTATGTGTGGAAATTCTGTCTCTATCGAAGAACTGATTTTCTGGAGAGTGATAGAAGGTTTTGGATGCGGTGCCATTATGCCGGTAGGTATGGCTATTGTCAGTAATGTTTTTCCCCCGCAACAACGGGGTATGGCACTGGGATTTTGGGCAATCGCTTCTGCCGCTTCCGTTTCTTTCGGACCATCTATCGGAGGGTATCTGGTAGATAATCTGAATTGGAACTATATCTTTTATGTAAATGTACCTGTAGGAGCCATCGCTCTGTTCACCACGGCTATTTTACAGAAAGAATATAAGGCGGAAACACCACCGCCTTTTGATATTCCGGGATTTATTACTTCCTGTATCTTTCTTCCCCTCTTTATGTATGGGCTGTCGGAAGTTAATTCATCCACCAATACACAAGGCTGGAATAGTCCGGTAGTATTAGGTTCCATGTGGATTTCAGCCGTTGTTTTCATCCTTTTTATCTATTTTGAACTGACAGTAAAATATCCATTAATAAATCTCAGAGTATTTAAAGACAGGAACTTCGCCTTGTCTAATCTAATGATATTTATTTTTGGGATAGGTATGTTCGGGAGTACTTTCCTGATACCGCTTTACCTACAGAATAACTTAGGATATTCTGCGTTTCAGGCGGGAATGTTCTTTATTCCGGTTGGTATTATTCAGGGGTTTTGTTCTCCTACTGCGGGGGCCCTAGGACAAAAAATCAATCCTAAAATATTGATTGCAGCCGGTCTTATCCTGATGGCCGTCAGTTTCTATCTAAACTTTTTCCTGTCTTTCCTGACAGAGAAATGGTATATTATGATGAGCTTGTACTTACGGGGCATAGGGATGGGAATCCTGTTTACCCCTTTATTAACATTATCACTTGCCAACATCAAAAGCGATATGATGGCACAGGCTTCCAGCATTACCAATATTATCCGGCAGATGGGAGGTAGCTTCGGAGTGGCAATCTTCAGCCATATCCTGACACAACGTACCGGTTACCATACCCAACGTTACAGTGAAGCATTAAATTACACCGGAGAAGTATATCAGCAAACGATTGAAAACTTAAGCCATTTTGCCCGACAAACAGCAGGTGCAACAACACAGACAGCCCAAACGCTTGCCGAACAAATGATTATCAAACGTCTTGACCTGGAAGCCTATATCGGAGGGATTAATGATGATTTCTTTATCGCATTCATCGTTACCCTGCTTTGCCTGTTACCTATTATATGGCTTCACCGGGTAAAACAAATAAAGAAAGTCAAATAAAAAACATCATATAAAATGTCAAAGCCTTTATACATTATAATATTATTCTTATGCCTATCGTATCAGATTCCGGCACAAGTAAAAGACACACTGACACTGGATGCCACTATCCAACGCGTTATGACTACTTATCCCACAGTTAAACAAGCAGAAGAAGCTGTAAAAAGCGCAGGCTACAATATAAAAATGGCACGGGCAGCCCTACTTCCCATTTTAAACGCATCCGCCTCCTATACACGTATCGAGCCGGTAGCTACAGTGCATTTTGATGAGATGGATTTATCATTCAGCCCTAAAAATAATTATGACGCAGGTATCTCACTCAGCCAACTTATCTATGACTTTGGTAAAAACCGTCCCAAAATAGAAGCAGCCAAAAAGAAAGAAACACTCTCACGGTTACAACAAACAGAACTATTCCAGTCTTTGGCATTAAATACCATACAATTATATTATATGAACTGCTTTACCCGGCAGGCTATTTTAATCAAACATCAGGAACTAAAAGATTACGAAGAGATGCTGCGCCAAGCAGAAATCCGGGTTAAATCCGGTTCGGCAACTTCCTTCGATCTATTAAATACACAAGTCAGTCAAGCATCAATCCACACCCAACTGACGGAATTAGGCAGTAACCTACATACATTACAAACACAATTATCCGTCCTGGCCGATACCTTAGTCACAGAGACTATGCCTTTAAACGAATACTTTGAAATAAAAAGCAATTTAACCTCCTTGGATAATTTACTTACTATAGCTTATACCTCACGTCCGGAGTTACAAATTGCAGACAAACAATTAGCCATCGCTAAACTGGAAGAAAGTGCCGCCCGCCGAGCTTATAACCCATCCCTCGATTTAGCCGCTTCCGCCGGAGCAAAAAACGGTTATCCGATACATATAGACCGGATGAAATTGAATTATGAAGCAGGCGTTACCCTTTCCATTCCTTTATATGAAGGAGGACGACGCAAACAAAGCACATCCCTCGCCCACTCCGCTTACAATTCCGCTTTATACCAGAAAGACCTGGTTGAAAGACAAGTCCGTCAACAGGTTAGTGAGAACTACTATACGCTACAATCAAACTATGACCAAATAAAACAGCTTACCGAACAAGTCACCTTGGCAGAAAAAGCATACGCACAAGCCAAGGTAAATTACAAAGCTGGAAGCATTACAAACCTCGAACTACTAACCAGTTCGACAAATTTTTCAAGTAGTAAATTGCAACTACTACAGGCACGCATCAATTATCTGATAAATTATTTCAAATTGCAAGTAAGCACAGGAATCCAGATCTGGTAAGATTTTATTTATCTTTTCATTATACACATGCCCTCTTGCTGCAAGATTACACTTTTTGCTATCATTTTTCAACTTTCAATCAAAAAAATGCTTGCATCTGAAAAATATTGTGTAATATTGCTGCCGTAAAAACAAACAGAAGAAAATTCTGCAAATGACTATTATTTGTGTTACATATTACACATGGGCATTGATGACCCCTTGGGGGGTTAGTATTTGCAAATAAACAACTGTGGCGACCAGGTCCCACTTTGTTGCAATCATCGTATTGCATTCATTTCCTCATTCACAATCATATTCATAATAGTAAAATACGGACAACCGTCAATCAGGTGCGGCTTGTATTTTTATCCTTTACAATGCCCCGTTGTTATTTGGCTTGTTGTCATCCTAAATAAATACGTACTGATGAAAGTATTGAAATTCGGTGGAACATCCGTAGGTTCCGTTAACAGTATCCTTAGTGTTAAAAAAATAGTAGAGGCTATTGAAGAGCCTGTAATCGTTATTGTATCTGCGCTTGGCGGTATTACAGATAAATTACTTGCAACCTCCTCCATGGCAGCCAAAGGAGATGTCGGTTACGAAAGAGAATACTCCGAAATCATCACCCGCCATCTCGATGTTATACAAGGGGTTATACCGGATGAAAAGCGACGGATTGAAGTCCAGAAACAAGTAATGAACTTACTGGATGAACTGGGCAATATATTTAAAGGAGTATACCTGATTAATGACCTTTCTGCAAAAACATCCGATACGATTGTCAGCTACGGCGAACGCATTTCTTCTTTAATCGTTTCCAATGTAATCAAAGATGCAAGACTGTTCGATTCTCGTAAATTTATCAAAACTGTCCGCCAGTTTAACAAACATATTGTCGATTTTGAGCTGACCAACGAACTGATACAAGAAACTTTCAACCCATTACCTAAAGTATCACTGGTTCCCGGCTTTATTTCTTCTAGTGCCGAAAACGGAGAAGTAACCAACTTGGGAAGAGGTGGTTCCGATTACACAGCATCTATCCTGGCTACCGCTCTGGATGCTTCTGTTCTGGAAATATGGACAGATGTGGATGGTTTTATGACTGCAGACCCACGCGTAATCAGCTCGGCATATGTAATCGACCGGTTAACTTTTACAGAAGCAATGGAGTTGTGTAACTTCGGTGCAAAAGTAATCTATCCACCTACGATTTATCCGGTATATCATAAAAATATTCCTATCCGTATCCTGAATACCTTCAATCCGGAAGCGCCGGGTACTTATATATCAAAGGAAAAGGTGAAAGAAGAAGGAAAAGCAATTATCAAAGGTATTTCTTCCATCAATGATACTTGTCTGATTACGGTGCAAGGATTAGGTATGGTTGGTGTTATCGGTGTCAACTACCGTATCTTTAAAACTTTAGCTAAAAGTGGTATCAGTGTTTTTATGGTATCACAAGCTAGTTCCGAGAATAATACAACATTCGCTGTCCGTAACGCGGATGCAGAACTTGCCGTCGAAGTGCTTAACGAAGAGTTTGCTCTGGAACGTGCACAAGGGGAAATCAGCGACATGGTAGCGGAGAAGGATTTAGCAACTGTAGCTATCGTCGGCGAGAACATGAAACGTACTCCGGGTATTGCCGGCAAGTTGTTCGGTACACTGGGACGTGCCGGTATCAGTGTGATTGCCTGTGCACAGGGTGCTTCCGAAACCAATATTTCATTTGTTATCAAGCTGAAATATCTGCGTAAGGCATTAAACTCCATCCACGACTCCTTTTTTCTGTCCGAATACAAGGTTCTGAACCTTTTTATCGCCGGAGTTGGAACGGTAGGCGGTAATTTACTGGAACAAATCCGTATCCAACAACCGAAATTGATGCAGAACGGATTGAAACTTAATGTAGTAGGTATCGCCAACAGTAAACATGCGCTGATTTGCCGTGAGGGGCTGAACATGGAAACCTGCATCGATGAGTTAAAGAAAAACGGTCAGGAAAGCACACCGGAACATCTGCGTGACGAGATTCTGAAAATGAATATATTCAACTCCGTATTCGTAGACTGTACGGCAAATGCAGAAGTAGCACACCTGTACGAAGAGTTATTAAGCAACAACGTTTCCGTAGTAGCAGCAAACAAACTGGCAGCCTCTTCTCCCTATGATAATTATATGAATCTGAAGGAGACCGCCCGCCATCGCGGTATCAAGTTCCTGTTCGAAACGAACGTCGGAGCTGGTCTTCCTATTATTAACACAATGAATGACCTACGGAACAGCGGCGACCACATCTCCAAACTGGAAGCTGTTTTATCCGGTACATTGAACTTCATCTTTAATACGGTTAGTGCCGATATTCCCTTAAGTCGTGCCATACAAATGGCAAAGGAAGAAGGCTACTCGGAGCCCGATCCCCGTATCGACCTGAGCGGCAAGGACGTTGTCCGTAAACTGGTTATCCTGGCACGCGAAGCCGGATATAAGGTAGAGCAGAAAGATGTAAAATGCAACTTATTCATTCCCAATACCTATTTTGAAGGTTCCCTTGAAGATTTCTGGAAGAACATCCGGAACCTGGATGAAGAATTTGAAGCAAAAAGAAAACAATTGGAAGCCGAAAACAAACGTCTCCGTTTCGTTGCCACCATGGATAACGGAACCTGTACCATCGACATCCAGGAAGTGGACAGCCACCATCCCTTTTACGAATTGGAAGGTAGCAACAACATCATCATGATCTCCACCGAAAGATATCACGAATACCCCATGATTATAAAAGGATACGGCGCAGGTGCCGATGTTACGGCAGCCGGCGTATTCGCAGATATAATATCAATTGCAAACATCTGAACCAATGAAAACTCTTATCATTCTGGGAGATGGAATGGCCGACGAGCCTATTGAGGCTTTAGGAGGCAAGACCCCGCTGCAATATGCAGAGACTCCCTACATGGACAAACTGGCGAAACTGGGAGTTACCGGACGATTAAAGACGGTAGCCGCTGGTTTTCATCCGGGAAGTGAAGTAGCCAATATGGCAGTTTTAGGATACGACCTGCCTACCGTATATGAAGGGCGCGGCGTTCTGGAAGCAGCCAGTATCGGTTACGAACTCAAACCGGGTGAAATGGCGATGCGCTGTAACCTGATTTGTGTGGAAGGAGAAATCCTGAAAAACCACTCCTCCGGACATATCACGACCCAAGAGGCAGACGAACTTATCCAATTCCTGAATGAGAAACTCGGTTCCGACCGTGTACACTTTTATACAGGCGTATCCTACCGTCATCTTTTAGTCATAAAAGGTGGAGATAAACGTCTGGATTGCACGCCGCCCCATGATGTACCCCTACATCCCTTCCGTCCGCTTATGGTGAAAGCCGAAGTACCGGAAGCACAGGAGACTGCCGATTTGCTAAACGGACTTATCCTGAAATCCCAGGAAATACTGGCAAACCACCCAGTCAACCAAAAACGTATCGCTTTAGGGAAAGACCCGGCCAACAGCATATGGCCTTGGTCACCGGGATACCGTCCGGCCATGCAGACAATGCAGGAGATGTACGGATTCAAGGGTGGTTCGGTTATATCCGCTGTCGACTTAATCCGGGGTATCGGCGTCTATGCCGGTCTGAAAGTCATCACTGTAGAAGGGGCTACCGGACTTTATGATACCAACTACGAAGGCAAAGCACAAGCAGCTCTTGAAGCCCTGAAAACAGACGATTTCGTTTACCTCCATATCGAAGCAAGCGACGAAGCCGGACACGAAGGAGACGTCGAACTCAAAATAAAAACAATCGAAAATCTGGACAAACGTGCCATTGGCATTATATACGAGGCCTTGCAGAAATGGGACGAACCGGTTGCCATAGCCGTATTGCCGGACCATCCTACCCCCTGCTCCATCCGTACACACACCAATATCCCCGTACCTTTCCTGATTTATAAACCGGGACAGGAACCGGACAACGTAACCCGCTTCGACGAGTTCTCCGTAGAAAACGGGAAGTACGGCATTTTAGAAAAAGACCAATTTATAAAAGAATTACTATCATGAAGTATTACAGTACTAACAAACAAGCCCCGGTAGCTTCACTGGAAGAAGCGGTTGTAAAGGGACTTGCCGGTGACAAGGGCTTATACATGCCCGGGCACATCAACAAACTGGATAAAGAAGTCATAGCCGACTTAAAAAATAAATCATTCCATGAAATAGCCTGTACCGTTGCCCGGGCATTTTTCAGCAGCGATATAGAGCCGGAGACATTGGACACCATTGTTAAAGACACCTTGTCGTTTGACACGCCTGTCGTTCATGTAGACGACAAGATCTACAGTCTGGAACTCTTCCACGGTCCTACCCTTGCTTTCAAGGATGTAGGAGCACGTTTCATGGCACGCCTGCTAGGTTATTTTATCAAAAAAGAAGGGTTGAAGCAAGAGGTCAATGTATTGGTGGCAACTTCCGGCGATACGGGTAGTGCAGTAGCCAACGGATTTCTGGGTGTCCCGGGCATCCATGTCTATGTGCTGTATCCCAAAGGTAAAGTCAGTCCCATACAGGAATGCCAGTTCACCACACTTGGACAAAACATCACGGCACTCGAGATTGACGGGACATTTGACGACTGTCAGGCGCTGGTTAAATCCGCATTTATGGATGCCGAGTTGAACAATCATATGAAACTGACATCCGCCAATTCCATTAATGTAGCACGTTTCCTTCCGCAGTCCTTCTACTATTTCAACGCATATGCCCAACTGGATAAAGCCGGAAAAGCCGACGAGTTAGTTGTATCCGTTCCCAGCGGGAACTTCGGAAACATTACTGCCGGATTATTTGCCCATCGGATGGGATTACCTATCAAACGGTTTATCGCAGCCAACAACCGGAACGATGTCTTCCTCGAATACCTCCGTACCGGCGTTTACAATCCTCGTCCTTCCGTTCCGACCATTGCCAACGCCATGGACGTAGGCGATCCGAGCAACTTCGCACGTATCATGGATTTATTCGGTAAACAGGATGATCCGCATGCTGCAATCACTTCCCTGATAAAAGGATACCGTTACACGGATGAAGAGATTGCCGCCACAATGAAACAAGCCTATAGTAATACAGGTTATATCTTGGATCCTCACGGAGCATGCGGTTACCAGGCTTTAATAGACAATAAACTCAGTGCCAACGAAACTGGGGTATTCCTGGAAACTGCCCATCCTGCCAAGTTCAAAGGCACGGTCGATAAGATTCTGGACACAGACATCGAGATACCGGCCAAATTACAGGCATTTATGAAAGGAGAGAAACAAAGCATCGAGCTTAAGAAAGACTTTGCAAATTTCAAAACCTATTTGATGGAACAGGATCGTTCCACCACCAAAAACGGTTGTAACTGATAGGGTTTCGGGGCTATGGCACGATCTTTCCAGGAATAGAAAAAGCGTTCCAGTGGAGCGATACTGTATCCGTCTTGCCAATGGTCGGAGGTATCGTAAGGGTCGGCAAAGATAAGTATGTCATCGCCATAGAAATCGGGGGTGCCATTATTGTCGATGCCGATGATTACCACCCAATGTCCGTCCCAATCGCTCCATTCTACCATAACGGGCAGATTGTGCCGAAGTTGCATAGTAAGCCATAAGGCAAAGGTATCAGGGCAGGCGAATATAGGATAAAGGTTACCTTGGTCGCAAACCGGATAGCAATCACCTTCTTTCACCAAATCGGCAGGGGTATAGCCAGTACGGTAACTGGTGGCAACGATGCGAAAGCTATCGCGGGCAGAAAAATAATGGCAAAGTTCTTCCAACCTCGTACCATAATCTGCCATGCAGCAAGCTGTTCCGGGTTGTGCACCGGTACAATTCCGGTCGGTCATACTATGCAAATTACAGGCAAGACTCCACTCTGTCTCGTCCAAACAGCCGAAATGTCGGAGAACCAGCAAGGCTGCGATATCACCACACGACCACTCGGTTGTCTGCTGCATCGTATGGAAATGTGTCAGGATAGTCAGCGTATCGCTTGATTGCAGATTAAAGAAATCAGGATTGACATAATACCGTGAATGCGGATTGTCACCCCGTGAGGCATAGGCATCTGCTCCTCCCTGCAAATCGTAATCCATTCCTGCAAGAAGCGACAGCTTTGCCTGCTTTGTGATTGCGACCTGTGCATCCGCCACCACAGATGCCAAAAAAGTAAAAATCCCGATGATTGTAAATACTGTTCGTTTCATTGATTATATATTTATTACAAGCTAGTAAATTAGTTTACACACTTCACATGGTTTAAAGCTATCAGTTAATGCACCTATAATATCTACAATAAAAAAAATACCACTTTTCTTTTTCTTTATTCTACAGGGTGCAAACTTTTTTTCTTCAAAGATCTTAATTGCGTTTTGTTGTGTCATATTGATTTATTACACAAATATATCCTTTTTATCCTAAACCTATCAACAGGTAGTTATAAAACAAATCAGGCAGCAGGGAGTTCAAGTATCGCTCCTCTACTGCCTGGAATAGGGTCATTATAAATCAAGAATTATAATCTCCTTTTAGAACTCGGCAACTACTAGTACCGGAAAATGGTCTGAAGGAGTACGGCCATACAATGTATTGGTCAACACCCCATACTTATCTATTGCGATATTACCGGTCACCCAGACATAATCAATCCGTTCATCTGTTTTTACCGTACTGTCATATCCATGATAGGTACATACCGGACCGAAAGGAGGTTCTTTTGTAATCTTATAAGCATCTTTCAGAAAACCGCTTTTGTCGAGTATTTGTATAGGCTCGTCTATCGGGAATGCATTAAAATCTCCAGTCAGGAAAACAGGCATATCCCCAGCTATACTTTTGATACGGTCCATCATTAAATAAGAAGATTCCCGGCGAGCAACAACTCCTTCATGGTCGAAATGGACATTGAAAAAATAGAATTGCTTCCCACTCTTCATATCTTCGAATTTACCCCATGAGCAAATACGGTTACAACAAGTTGCATCCCAGCCCAAACCCGGTTTATCCGGTGTTTCCGATAACCAGAAATTACCCTGTTCCAACACCTTAAAACGATCCGCCCGGTAGAATATGGCAGAATGTTCACCGGCATCCTTCCCGTCATCCCTTCCTGCACCTATATATTTATAGATACCCAATTCCAGAATATCATTCAACTGGTGACTAAAGCCTTCCTGTGTTCCGAACAAGTCGTAATCGACGAAACGCAATAAGTCTTTTACCATTCCTTTCCGGTGCGACCACGAATCATCTCCATCCGAAGGAGTATCCATCCGTAAATTAAATGTCCCGATTTTCAAAACTTCTTTGTTTTCAGCATGTGCTAATATGAATACTGCAAAAAGTAATGTAATTGCTAAAAATATTCTTTTCATACCATTATTTATTTTATTTGTATAGATTCGTTACCAACCCGGATTTTGTTCCAATTTAGGATTCATGATTATATCCATTTCCGGAATCGGATATAAATAATGTTTATTATCCCATACACGGGGAATATTGTTTAACCAAGTCAATTCACCTTTTGTATTTCCTGATAAACGCTGAGGGTTCACTTTACCTGCTTTTGTTTCCGAAACCACAACATATGTCACTCCGGATACAGGATTCTCCACATTTTCGTTCATTGTAAAACAAACATCCAGAATGCCATCTTCATTCAAATCCATTGGCTTATCAAGTTCCGGGACATAAAAGCCATTCCATGGCATAGTCATCAAATCTCCTTTCTTCCAACGTAATAAATCGCTGAAACGTAATCCCTCAAACACTAACTCTATACCTCTTTCACGGCGGATTTCAAGTAAGGACGGATCTGTTATTTCCGGAAAATAGTGGATTTGTAAATAGGTATCCGCTTTTACAGGTTTTGTATCCAACCCTCCTGTTATACCAGCTCTCTCGCGTAAAGCTCCAATTGTATTTTTCCAATCTTCATCAGTTAAAGAACCTAGTTCGGCTTTCGCTTCCGCATAGTTCAACAGCACTTCCGCATAACGAATTACAGGGATGCAATTGTCATTATTCGCCCCACTATCATAAAATACATCATCCAGGCAATATTTGATAGGTTGGTATCCGGTATACGTATAAGAAAAAACAGGAGGAGCAGGAGTTTCAACTCCGCCGTCAATACGTTTGTAGTCTCCCATACGTATCGTCTGTTGTAAGCGTTTATCACGGTTCTTCACCTCATCCATAAAAACCATTGTCTCATACCCCTGTTTATTGGTAAAGGGAGTTCCATCTATATTCAGATACGTATTTACAAATGTCCGGATCAGATTTAAGCGAGGCCCATAAGTCGCACTTGTCCAATACCAGTTCGCATCATTCAGGACACTCAGCGACTGATCGCATACGGCAGCCAACATCACTTCCGATGCCACAGGCTTTTTACTAACAAACAAATCCCGATAAGACTTTTCCGTCCCGGTTGAAGTATACAACTTAAACCCGGAATGATTCATCACATTCTCTGCTGCATCCTTTGCTTCCGTCAACCAGGTGCTTGCTGTCTCAGCCAGTCCGTATTCCGTATGATATTTACGGAAAGTCCCTTCAAACAGGCAGACTCTCGATTTAAAGGCTTGTGCCACATATTTTGTAATCAAGGAACTATTCGGATCATTCGTCGTCGTGATATATTCACAGGCAAAATTCAAATCCGCCAATACAGAATCCATAACCAAAGTCCGTGCGTCTCTCCCTGCATATAAATCCGGATCATCGACTTCCATTGCTTTATTAATCCAAGGTACATCCCCGAACCGTTTTACTTTATCAAAATAAAACCAGGCACGGAAAAAACGTGCTAACCCCAGATAATTCATCCGGACACTTTCCGATACCTTGTTATCCGTACAATTCTGAATAAAATAATTCACGTTCCGGAGTTTCTCCCACTCCCATCCGTCACTTTGTTGCGGACCATACGCATCTTTCATAATAAAAGAAGGAACCAATGCCCGTGCCGCATAATCACACATATTATCTGCCTGATGTGCACTGGAAGGGGTAGGCAATATATCATAAAAGGAATTGGAATATAATTCCAAACCATTCTCGGTACTGAATACAGGATCCTTAGCTACCTCTGATACAGGAATTTCATCCAAGTTACAAGAGAACAGAGCTACGACACCTATTGTATATATTATCTTTTTCATAATGTATCTCTTTAATTAGAATGTAACTGATAAACCGAAGCTAATACTTTTCAATATGGGATAATTGTATCCATTTCCGGAATTACCTTCCGTCAAATCCTTATCAGATCCTCTCACAGCCTCGACATCCAAATCCTTCGAATGTTTGTAGAAAGGAGACCAGCTCCAAAGATTTTCCCCGGAAATATACACCTTTGCATTCTGCATTCTGATTTTTGAGACGATGCTACGCGGCAGCGTATAGCCAATCTGGAGATTCTTCATCCTGATATAAGCTATATTCTGTAAATAGCGTGTTTGTTTCAGGTTCAATTCCGCATAAGGCTCTTCTGAGGCATAGCCTCGTAAGCGCGGGAAATAAGTATCCGGATTCTCTTCACTCCAGATATTTCCTAAATGAGATTTAGGCATATCGTTATAAGGCCGATTGTACATTCCCCAAAAATAAGAAGCCTCCGAGCCCGGCCACCAGTCCTGCTTGCCTACGCCCTGGAAAAAAGCAGAAACAAAGAAATTTCTCCAGTCGGCACTTAAATTAAAACTATAGATGAAACTGGGTTCACTATTACCAATAATTTTCTGGTCCCCGGGATTGTCTACCGTATTATTCCCATAATCGATCACACGGTCTTCATTCAAATCTTTAAACTTGATATCACCCGGTAACCATTGTCCAGCCGTAGCACCCGCATAAAAATAAGGCTGCTTCGCATGAGTATCTATATCTTCCTGCGAGGTGAAAAATCCTTCCGTCTCATACCCCCAGATTTCTCCGACTTTCATTCCTTCATAATAATAACCGTCACCTAATTTCTTTTCCGGATTATTATATTTATCTATTGTCGACTGATAATCAGCAAGAGTGAAACGTAACTCATAATTAAACGGTTTGCCGGCCAACGGGAACTGGTCTCGCCAAGACACACTTAATTCAAACCCTTTTGTGGTAAGGTCGGCATAGTTCCCCTTCGGCACATCCGTTCCGAAAACAGCAGGAAGAGACATCCCTACCGTAAACATATCGGTAGTCTTTCTCTGATATATATCACCCGAGAAATGCAGACGATTTGACAAAAACGATAAATCCAATCCCAAATTCAATGTGGTCGATTTCTCCCAGGTCAGACCTAAAGGGATCACAGCCGGCTGACTGGTATATTGCGGGCGTATTCCATTTAATATCCGTTCAGACTGTTGAATCTTAAACAGTTCCTGGAATGAATACGGGTCAATATTACCATTCCCCAAAGAACCGTAAGATGCACGTATCTTCAAATCGGAAAATACTTCTTCCGGAACTTTCCAGAAAGGCTCTTGTGAAACTCTCCAACCAGCAGAGACAGATGGGAAAAATGCATATTGGGAATCTGACGGAAATTTGGAAGAACCATCCAGGCGTCCGTTCACTTCCAATAAATAACGATTATCAAACACATAATTCAAACGGAAAAAGCCTCCGGACAAACGCCATTTCGAATATCCACCGCCCGTATTGATAGTCTGTCCAAGAGCCATATTCATATCCTTAGCATCGTCAAAAATCAAACCGTTCCTCAACACATTGACGTTCTTCATTTGGGACTGTTCATAATTATATCCCAGCATCGCTTTGAAATAATGTTTATCTTTGAAGGTATCCTCAAATTCCCCATAGATATTACTTGCCAGATAGGTAGTTGTCTTATTTGTATTTTGTATATCATTTTTAGAAGAGCCTACATATTCCACTACACCCGGACGACGGCTAAAAGGAACCGGTACCCGGATTCGGGTCTGGTCGTTATCATTATTCTGGAAAGTAAAATCTCCTTTTATCCGCAATTTGTTTTTAAAGAAACTTGCAGTAGCACTTACTGTGTTCTTCAAAATTCGCTGGTCCGTATCTATACCATTCTTTCCATACCACATGTCGCCTACCGTGTAAGCTGCAGAATGAGTTAATGTGCCGTCCGGATTAAACATCGGAGACAAGATATGTCCTTCATCCGCTATATTGCGCCAGATACCTCCGCCTTCACCTACATTCAACGGATTATGGTAATTCATACTGGAATATTCCAGATTATCATCAACTTTCAACCAATCAAATACCTGTATGGAACCTTTTGCACGCAAATTGAATAACTTATAATCATCCGTATTATAACGAAATAACCCGTCCTGCCCATAATAACGACCGGTTACATAGAAACTGCTCTTTCCACTACTTCCGGAAACTGAGATATTATGGTCCGTGGCAAATGTGGATTTTTTATACAATTCTTTATACCAATCCGTATTACCATAATATACATAATCTCCGTTCGGTCCGATTTCGACTTCCGGCAATCCGGGTGTTTCCGAGCGGCGTCTCAGTTCTTCCAGATATTCCTGTGAAAACTTCAGCGTCTTATTTATATTCTGCGGAGTTTGTGAATAGTCATAATATGCACTCCACGCCTCATTGAAATATTTGGCATATGTATAGCCATCTGTTACTACATCTGGAACTTTTGTAGGTGATTTCACGGTGAAATTACCGGAATAAGTCACCGAAGTCTTGTCTTTTGACGGATTCTTTGTGGAAATTAGCACAACACCGAAAGCACCTCTCGCACCATAAATTGCAGCAGAGGCAGCATCCTTTAAAACAGAAACGCTTGCTATATCATTCGGATTTAACATACTGGGGTCACCTTCCACACCATCTATCAAAACCAACGCACTACCTTTCTGTCCGATAGATGTGGTTCCACGAATATTATATTCGGCTGTACGGGTCGGCTTGCCATCCGTCATCGTAATATTCAGATTGGGAATTGTTCCTTGTAAAGCCTGGGTAACATTTGAAATGGAACGGTTGTCAAACACCTCACTTGTCACTTGTTCCACCGCGCCGGTAAGATTAACTTTTTTCTGTGTTCCATATCCAACCACAACAATCTCTTCCAACTTTTGAGTATCCTCACGTATCGTTACAGTCAGATTTTTTTTACCTTGAACCGGGACATTCTGTGCCAGATAACCGATATAAGATACTTGTAATACATCATTATCCGATGCTTCGATAGAAAAACGACCATCCAAGTCAGTAATCGTACCGTTAGATGAACCCTTTACCAAAACATTTGCCCCAATAACAGGTTCTCCCAAGGCATCCACAATCATACCTGTTACCTTATGTAACGATTTCTTTGCCTGCGCTACTATCCCGGGTCTAATAAATAAAGCAATTTGCTTATTCGTAATTTCAAATTCGAGGTTAGTTGGCTTCAACATGGATTGTAAAGCCACATCAATAAGCTGGTCGGTAACTTTCAAACTAACCTTTTGTGCCAGGTCTGTTTTATTACTGTCGTAAAAGAACGTATAACCACTTACTTGCTCTATCTTCAGGATAGCCTCTTTCAATGGTATATTTGAAAATGAGATTGTTATTTTTTTATCTGTTGCCTCAGAAGCTAACAAACGGAAAGAAAAGCATATAAGAAAAAATATAACTAATAAACAATCCCTTCTTTTAGTAAATTGTTTTCTATTCTTCATATATTTGTATGAATTTAAAGTTAACTTCATAGTCTGCTCAAACGGCCAAATTTGAACAGCAGACTGTGAATGATTCGATTTAAATTAGAGAGCTTGCTCCCTGGGAAGGCTTAAGTGTTTACTTAGGCCTTCTGTTATTATTATATAGTCCGTATTATTTCATAGGCATTACTTTTTCAGGGGTTTCACATATGTTATTTTCACATGGTCGTTCTCATCAAACGCGTATGAAATCGGATTGATACGCGACATGATACGGAGAATGACTTCCAATGATTCGTTTTTAACGGTAAATGTATATGCCAAGGTATCCGGAACAGCAGCATCCACTTCTATTTTGACATTATACCATTTTTCCAGATAACGGACGATATAACGGAGAGACTTTGCCTCAAAACGGATACTTTCGTTTGCCCAGAAAGATTCGAAAGAAACATCAGCCAGTCCCACATTCAAAGTTTTATCTTTCTTATTCAACTGAACGATTTCTCCCGGATGCAAATAAGTTTCCTGTCCTCCCGCAGCAACAGATACCGAACCCCGGAAGAGTGTTACTGAAATATTATCCTCTCCAGAATAAGACTTTACATCAAAACGCGTACCATGTACTTTCACCTTCATTTCCGAGGCATTAACAATAAAAGGATGCTGTTCATCTTTCTTTATATCGAATAAGGCTTCCCCGTTCAACGAAACCTCACGATTATCCGAAAAATTTGACGTATACTCTAATGTTGAACCTGTATTCAACCAAACCGTACTGCTATCCGGTAGCAATAATTTCGATTTTCCGGTTAATGCCGAATAAACCAAGCGGGTATTCGGATAGCCATTAAAATGTCCGATTCCATATAAGGCAGAAAAAGTAAGTGAGATTATCAATAAAACAGAAGCAACCGCTACCATCATACGGTATTTCCGTAAGGATACTACTTTCCTGCAAGTTTTCTTACTATTCATTTTATTTTCCAACAGTTTCCAATAGTAAGGAGTGTCCGGTTCATAAGACGAAGCCTCTTCGCGAATATCATTCCATAAAGTCTCCAATTCATAAAACAAAGTGGCGTTTTCACTCAAAAGAAACCATTTTTGAAAAAACAGTTCTTCCTCTTCATCTGTTTCCCCTTTCAAATGGGAGATAATTAATTGCCATGGTATATTCTTGTGCATAAAATAAATCTTCTTTTTACAGTAAGACACATCAAAGGAATAGAACCCTACTCCATTTTTTCTGTTTTTTTGAAGATTATAAAAAAAGATTTACCACAAATAAGAATAAGCATCTCCCAAGTAAGCTCGTATTTGCTTTAAGGCTTTGGTTATCTGCGCCTCCACGGCTTTTACCGTTATATTTAGTTGATAGGCGATTTCTTTATTCGATAAGTTTTCCGTCCGGCTTTTATTAAATACTTCCCGGCATTTAGGGGATAAAGACAAGATTGCTTCCTGTATCAAACGCTGTAGCTCTTTTATCTCAAAAGTATCATCATTCTCAAACCGTTCCAATGAAGAAAAATCATTTAACGTAACAAAACGGTCATTATTTCTTAAATAGTTCAATGCCCTATTACGTACCGACTGAAATAGATAGGCTTTCAAAGTGATTTCTACTTGCAGGGTTTCCCGTTTTTCCCATATTCCCGCAAATATATCCAATACAATATCTTCTGCAACTCCAGGTTCCCTGATATATAAGCGAATAAAACGGCACAAACAGGGGAAATATAACTCAAACAAATGCTTGAAAGCCAAATGATCCCCTGCTTTTATTAAATTCAGAATAAATAAGTCATCTGTTATTTTATCCATCTATTCACTCCCTTGCTCTAACACATCACATGCAAACATATATAAAAAAATATGAATATACATGATGAACATCCATGTTTAATACTTTTCCGAGAGTCATAATATCTGGAAAACACCTGTTATTTATCTATTATCTGCCGGGTAGACAATGCCCAACTGGCGGCGGACCTCATCGATAATTTCCAATGTTATCAGGGAATTTTCATGGCTATTGATAGCAGACTCGCGTTTACCGGCTAATACCAGGTCGATAAACTCTGCCACTTCGTAAAAGTATTCATCTTTATCCGTAACGACACTGATATCTTGCGGTTCCGTTGACGGTCCTTTGCCTGAAGCGGCCACCGGACGAGGCGTAAAGGTCACTTTGCCGATGATATTAATACGGTCCAGTAAGATATTTCCATCCTCCCCTTGTATTTCCGTCGGTAATGAGGAATTGGCTATTTTAGAATAAAGCACTGTGGCATTCATCCCGTCATACTCAAAATTAACAGCACCCTGCCCATCCGCACCGGAAGAGAGCACCACACCGGATGCCTGTATCTTTTTCGGGCGGCCGAACAATACCACCATCGGATAGACCGTATATATACCTATATCCATCATCGCTCCGTTAGACAGCTCCGGTTTAAAGGCATTTAAAACAATGCCTTCCTTAAATTTATCATAACGGGAAGAATATTGGCAATAACACGAAAAATACCGCCGGATCGTACCTACCTGTGCTATATTTTCGCGGACAGACCGGAAGTTCGGGGTTAAAGTAGGCTTCATTGCCTCCATCAAGGTGACATTATATTTTTTAGATGCGACAATCATTTCCCTGACTTCTTTTGCATTGGAAGCAAAAGGCTTCTCACATAATACATGCTTGCCGTGCTTCATACAAAGGATACTTTGCTCTGCATGCAGGAAATTGGGAGTAGCGATATAAACAGCATCAATCAAAGGGCTTTTTGCCATTTCTTCCAGGGAAGTGAAGGTATAGGGTATCTGATGTTTGGCTGCAAATGCATCTGCCGTTTCCTGTTTCCGTGAACATACAGCTACCAGCTCAAAACGTTTATCCTGCCGTGCCCCGGCAAGTACCCAGTCTGTAATAAAATTCGTTCCTATAACGCCGAAGCGTATTTTGTCCGGTTGTTTTTCCATTCGTAGCATATTATTTTAGTATCAATATTTCATTCTCGATAGACAGTTCTGGGACCTTATCCGTACTGCTTAATGTCAGGCAATAAGGAACGGCATCTTCCAGATGGTTTGCTTTCAGGCGTGCCATATGGTCGGTCGGTTCCAGATAAGCCATCAAATCCTGCTTGTTTGTGTTCCACATATCGCGGGCCATCACAGCCGCATCGCTGCCTGTTTCATACAAACCGGTCTGCAATAAAGTTTCGACCAGCGCCCCGCCGAAAAGGGTATCCTCGATATTCACTTTATCCTGCCAGCCTGAACATAATACAACCACGTCACGTTTATGCGCCAGGCAATAACCGGCTACTGCCTGCAAGTTGATAAAAGCCCCTGTTATTACCCGGTAAGCATCGCGTGCAATCGTAATGGCACGCGTTCCGTTGGTTGTTGTAAACACCACATCTTTCCCGTTCACTTTTTCAGGCGTATAATCCAGGGGAGAATTGCCGAAGTCCGCAAAATCACAACGTTTCACATTGCGTTCCGCACCAACCAGCCAACCCTTTTCCTTATAAGCCTGCGCTTCTTCTATGGTTGCTACCGGGCGGATACTGTGCACACCGTTACCGAAAGCAGCCGCCATTGTAGTCGTTGCCCGAAACACATCTACCACGACGACGACAGCCTCCGGATTATGATATACCGGATACAAAGCCGGCGAAAAACATACGTCTATTTTCATACTTTTTATCTTATATCTACTACAAAAATACAGGATTATTCCATTAAAACAGTCCTGAACAGACAACTTTGAATAACTCTTTGACGGATTAACGTAAATACTCAAACAGAATGTTATTATATCTGTATTTCCCATACGGGCAGGAACAATTTCCTTATTAGGTTGTTTTTTCTATACATTTAAAAAAAACGTTTTAAACTAAATCAACTAAATCGTATGAAAAGAATTTTATCTTTAATGGTGGTGTGTGCCTTCGTATTAGGTGGTATGACACAGGTTCAGGCTCAAAGTAGCAAGAGTGCTGAAAAAGCAGAAAAGAAACTGGAAAGAAAAGAAAAAAGAGAAGCACGGCTTGAAAAGGACTCAGTGATGGGTGAAGAGGCTTTCAACAATGCCATGCAGGCAATCACAAACAAATCATTCGTTTTGGAGGCCAACTCCGTACAACCGTTGAACGGACGTGTGTATTATGTCAATTCAAACACAAACTTCGTTTCACTGAACGACGGACAGGCGATGGTTCAGATTGCTTCCAACTCCCCTTATCCCGGTCCTAACGGATTAGGAGGTATCACCGTACAGGGCAGTGCTTCAAATATCCAGATCAAACAAGAGAATAACGGCAATGTTTACCTTTCCATGAACGTACAGGGTATCTTTATTTCCGCAACAGTCAATCTGGTATTGTTTAGCGCAACAAACAATGCAACGGTAACTGTCGATCCGAACTTCTCAGGCAACGACCTGACTATGACCGGAACATTGCTCCCTTATTCACAATCCAACGTATTTCAGGGTACAACCTATTAAGTAAACAATTAAACTAAAAAAGAGCCGGTTTTCCCAAAGGGGAGCCGGCTCTTTTAGATAGGTTAACAACATTAAATAGTCCCTCATTCCCTCTCAAAAATCATCTTCCTGAAATAATCCGTATTTTTTCACCAATACAGACAATTCCGGGTCGAGATTAGCCCTGAACTTGATTTTTTCATCCATTTCTGCTGCACTGAGCAATAATAATACCGCTTTCTTTTCTTCTCCCAGACGCACCTGCAAAATGGCTTGCAGATACTTAATTTCAGCAAGTTGAGGTAACGTCTCAAATATACGGAGAGCAGCTTTATCATATCCCAATGACATATATGCCAACGCCGTATTCCGGTCTGCATACGGACGCAATATTTCGAGTGCCTGTTCATATTTACGCTTTTTCAGATACTCCATCCCTCGGGCATAAGTAGTATCCGGCTCCGTAGTGTACAACGTATCCTGCCGCATACCTTTCCGCGAAAGACTGAAATGAAAATCTACCGAACGCACGAGCGGGTATAATTTATCATACATATATGCATATTCTTTTGGATAACGTATTCTGATTAAATACTCGCGGCGGTCCGGTTCGTTTTCTTTCCAGATAAGTTTCAGGACGGCTTCCTTGTTTCCCACAAAATTCCGGTCTGCTATTATCAGGCGAGTCAGTTTGTCCCAATCTTCCGGAATAGTCCGTATCTTGACAAGTTTCGGCAGATTTGGTATCTCATCTGCAGTTTCCCGTTGGATCATTTTACCGGAGGCATCGACCTCTACGCTGGTATTGATAGCCAAAGAATCATACAGCATAGCAAAATCACGTTCCAAAACAGAACGGATAGACTCTGCACGTTTCCGGGCTATTTCACCGTTGATTTTCCAGTTTCCTTCCGGAGAAGAAGTGGCAAATAAGGTCAGGCTGTCTATCCTGTAGACCGGATCCGTCATCAAGTCAAGACTCAAGTCATATATCTTCTTCAATCCTTCCCGGTTGGTTTCTATTTTACTATCCAGTTTGAACTTATTTTTAGGAAAGGTGAAATCGACACTCACATTGGCTTCCGCATCCCGCGTTACAATCTTTCGGACATACCGGGGAGATTCATCCACAAACTTCATCATCGAACTGACCAGATAAGTCAGCGTGTCCGAGAGCGGTAAAGGATATCTGGTACCGGTACTGCTTACCACATCACCTGTCAGATAGACTTTCATCCGGGATGAATTTTCATCGGCCTGAATATTTTCGGAGTACAGGAAATGTACTTGTCCTGCAGCATAAATCACCGTATCGAGACGTGCTTCGGAATTAAAAGGAAAACGTACGATGTCCCGGAATTTCTCATCCCGCATCGCTTTACGTGCCTCATTACGTGCAATCTTCTGCGTATTATAAAACATCTTGACCAAACTGGCCGAATCCACCGAACTGATGCGGTCTATCCACTTTCCGATCTTTTCCTGCCGGGCGGCATACCTCATGGCAGGAGGATTTATATTATACAGCCGGCGCATAAAGCGGTATTGCGGATAAACAGCCCGAAAATGTTCATAACGTTTCGTATAGTAATTTATGGTAGATGCGGAGTCGAAAAGGCTGTATTTAAAATCACGTACTACTTTCACGCTGGGGATGTGCCGTTGAACAGAGTCCGGGATTTCACGCCGGAACGTGTATACAGGCAGGAAATTATAAAGGAAATTGAAACGCGAAGCATATTGCTTCCGGATACTTCCCGTATCCGGTAAAAGCGTATCCGGACGAATCTGTTTTTGATAATAATCATAAATATCCTTCTCCGAGAACTGTGAAAGAAGCATCCTGCGGGTAGGCACAGTGTCTGCTTTCCCGGCTATCCATGAAAGAGGAAGCGTATCGGCTTCCGGACGGCGGAAATGATACATCGGGAAAAAGTTTTTTATTTTCCGATACCTTTTCGTGTACTTCTCTGCCAACTGGCTACGGTTCAGATAAGCTGAAGTGGTATCTTTGCCGGCTATCAAGGCTTTCAGCATTTTAATTCCCTGCCCGCTTTCCGCACGTGCCCCTTTTATACGGTAATGCATATATAATCCTGCACTCAGCCTTTCCATTTTTTCATTAAAAAAGATAAAACGCGGATAGTATATTTCCGGATTTACCCCACCGGGATACCTCGCCTGCCGGTACGGAGAATTAACAGAAGAATTCAGTGCCAGCTCATAGAAATATCTTTTACGGGCTATCAGCTCTTCCGCCTTTTGGTTCCCACGCGCAACCTTTGCTACATAATTACTCCATAACCTTATCGAATCGCCGGGCATGGAAAGCTTTTGATATTCGATTTTATTATGGTAACGGGTACGGAGTTTATCGGTAAGACGATCCGCACGCATATTGAAAAAACGAAAACGTTCCGGCAAATATTTGTTCAGATAGCGTACCGTATCGTTCATACGCTCCCAGGCCTGGTTATATTGCCACTGCTGCCAGTCTATCATCCGGTAAGCATCGGATTGCATACGCTGTTTCAGCAACGTATCAAGCCGGATAGCTTTCTTATTAAAAAAATCGAAGCGTTGCAACAGCTGGTCCGGACGGCGTTTTTTGACATCAAGTATAGCCCAGCGACGCTCCAGTCCGCGCTGATACCATTTCAGTCGTTCCAGATAACGTTCGAAAGCATGATAGTTGACAAATGTATGGTAAAAATTAACCGAATCGGGGATAATGTTTTCCAGAAAACGGTCATAACGCCGATAGTCCCTTTCCTGTTGTTCACGAAATTTAGAACCGGTAAAGCGCAGCTCTCTCAATGAATCAGGCAGGTCACCTTTCAGCAGGACAGGCCGGATATTAACCATCCAGTTTTCTGCCTGCAATTCCTTGGGAACCGTTACTACAAACTCCACATTGATTTTTCCATCCCGTTCGGCTGTATTACGTACAGATCGCGAAGAAATCACAATTTCATCCATCATGACAGTGCTGATATTCTCTTTATTGATACTGTCCCACTCGGCCGATACACCTACAGGTACGGAATCACCCGTGGCTGTGACAAATATAAAATCCGGGTTAACGGTACTGTGCACCAAAGTATCTTGTTTCACAACAGCAAGGGGGGGTACACGCTGTCCTGCAGGCAATGCCAGCGTTACTCTGGGTTGTTCTTTATACAGCCTTCCGAACGGAGAACAAGCAGTAACTATTGCCATAAAGAATAAGATGCAGATGCTCTTTGTACTTTTCATAAATCCATAGGTTAGCCTGAGTACAGACCTCAGAACAGATAAACCAAACTCAGTGCAAGCTTAGGTACAGGAAGATAATAGGTTCCTGATCCGACTTTGTCCCCACAATGCTCGCAGCGATATTTGGTATAGGGAGAAATCAACAAACCCAGACCTGCTTCTGCTTCCAGATTCCATCGTTTACCGAGCAACCAGGTACGTCCATAAGTCATTCCGGCACCATATCCCCAACCCTGATAACGATATTCACCGCTCCAAGCCATGTTGTACCGGGCCCCCATGGCATACATACTAATAAAATTACCGGCATAAGGTTGCCAAAGCCAGTATCGGGCACCCGGTTCGATCAACCAGTGTTTGATTTTCTTCGTATCACTAAAATTCCAGGGATTATACGAAATCCCCATATTTATGGTCCAGTGTTCGCTTAAAAGCATACTTCCTTCCACGTTGAAGGTGGTAGTGGCTAATTTCAAGGTATTGGTCTGCACCGAATAAAACTGGGCATGCAGGTAAGTCGTAAGGCCACCCGCAAACAGCAGGAAAAAGGATAATAAGCAATATCGTACGAATTGTTTCATGGATATTTCAATATAGAATATTTATATTAGTTTACTGTTAATTTCTCATGCCATTCGTCATACTTATCCCGGAGGCAATAAACGGCAGGCAGCGTTTCGACCTGTATGTACTCGTCTCCGACTAATGTGTTGTAAAATGCAGAAAGCCGGAGCAAAAAGCTGTCGGTCACGTGTACATAGGGTATACGCACTTCATGCTCCGGAGAGGCAGCGGTAGCTTCCAATTCCGGATACATGAGGTTCACGTAATAGGCGGAATATCCAAAAGCCCACCATTTACCTGCTACATAGAACAGGTAGATGTAATACCGGTTTTTGCTTTCTTTATCTATTGCTAATTTCGGAATTTCCATATTTCTTTTTATTATGGGTTAATAATCACTCACACATCTCACCATACCGTTCGCCGTACTTTTAGCCTGGGTATCACAGTAAGGCATACCCTGCGCAAAGTCAAAAAACCAGGCTTGGTCCGCACCCTTTTCAGTGGAAGCCCAGTATCTTTTCGTCTTGCCGGGTTCTTCCATCGGTGTGCTCTTGTATATCAAGCCGATGGGTTTACGAAACATCCACATCAGTTGCAACTCGCGTTGAGTGGGAACACGCCATTTGCGCCCTGCACCCGGTGCGCCTTCAATGCCATACCAACGGCACCCTGTATTTGCTGTGGTGGCAAAATCCGGGGAATCATTCTGCCCGCCATCATTTACCCCTTGCATTATCATCCAATTTCCATCATTGTTCCCCACATCTTCGGTTGCCACGATAAAGCGGAACGGTATTCTGTCATTGACGCTCAAATTCCCACCGTTTCCCTTGGAAACCTGATGCCGGATGGTAGTGCCGTTCCTCATCATCTTTACCCCGGTCCCCCATTGGGCGGCTCCGGCCAATCCCTCCGAATAAATAACGGCATACGTTTTTCCTCCGACAGTCTCTTTCTTAATATACTGCCCGAATACTCCCGAAGAAAAGCCGAAACAGAATAAAACGCTCCATAGAATAGGATAGATTTTGAAACTCATCATCTTTATATTTCTTATTAGGTTACATTTCGTTTACTTAGTGCCTTCGCCCGCATGATTGGCTTTATCAGGATCCTGCGAAGCTCTGACAGCATGTGTGTTGCCGACAGCATCGGAGAACACTTTCCCTTCATTCGTAACCACAAAGGCTTTATCGGCACCCGGATCGGCGGTAGACGACCAGTAACTCTCCGCCAACTGTTCCCGCGTGCTCGAAGAAGAAATCCAGGTTCCTATCAGCTCGCTGACAGAAGGGAGATACCACAGAATATCCTCTGCCGGTTTTCCCTGTTCGTATCCATTCGTTCCCCTATAGCAGGTGTAAGCAGCCGCATAGTCTTCCCAAGGAACACCGGTCGCTTGCAACAGTGCGGTATTCTCACGTCCGTTCGTCAATGAAGTGGCTCCCAATTTGTCGAATATTGATCCTGCATACCATTTCAAGTTCTTCTCTCCCGGCGTTGTGGTACCGGATGTGCTTCCCTTCGGATAGTATCCATCCGAAAAATGAAGTTCTATCCGGTTCGGGTATTTCCATTTAACGGCATTCGCATTATCTACTCCCGGCAAAGCAGTGCCACCGGCATTGTATCCCGTAAGTTCTCCCGAGAAATAGCCCGGTATCAACCGGATGACATTGGTATCATTCGGACTGTTTCCTTTCAGGGTAATGTTGTAGGTCAGGTCGTAATTGGCATATACACTGAAATCGGTCGTGAAGTTTTTTCCCAAAAAGAATTGATAGATAGAGAAGTCTTTTATAATATTCAACCCGTCGGCGCCAGGGACCGATACATTCTCCTGCCCTATGATATGGAGGTAAGTGCCGCCCGTCGGCGCGTTATCGCGACGGGTGCTCTGTGTAGAGGTTGGCACCGTCTGCTGGAGATTGATCGGGATATATAAAGGGGGCGTATCAATCACTGGATTTGCAGCGGTTATTGTTGCGAGTGATTTAGTCCAGAAAAGGCCGGCTTTGTTTGTCGAACTCTCCGAAGGGAAAACAGCTTTTCTTCCAAGTACATTATAGTAGCTCTGTGTAGGGATATTCATCAAAGTCACCGCCCAATCATGTTCTACCTCTACAAAATGCGGATAAGTCGTTTTTATATGGAATGTCACTCTTGCCACGGTACGCTTCAAAGAGACATATAACAGTTTGCCTGTAACGATTTCAGCGGCGATCTGGCCGCACATGACGATTCCTGTTTTCTCTCCTCCGCCATTCGGCAGAATCACCTTATTTCTGGGAAAAGTTTCGTCACCCACCGACAATGTCATACATAAGTTCTGCAAATCCGCATAGGTGGAACTGCCCACCGTTATACCCTCAAACTCACTCTCATTGACATTGGTTAAAATCACAACCATGTTTTTTTGCCCCTTCAATGTAGGCTTAATCACCACACTATCTGTCCTGATGGAACCATCCGGAGAAGTAAAAAATTTCTTTTCTACCAGTTTGCCATCCGGTTTCGTTCCGTCAAACTGGAAGCCCATATACGAATAAATGGCATTATCTTCGGTGATGGACGCAGCCGGCGACACGGCTGTCCTTGTGGCGGCAGGTGTCGCCACCACTTCCACATCCATTTCCGGCGAGGATATCCTGAGGACAGGAGGCATTCCTTCCGCACGTGTTTCCATATCAGACGAAGTATTATAATCGTCTATGCCGAAAGCAAACTTCACAGTAACCGACTCTATGGTTGAAGACGTCCCGGAACCGGGCAACAGGCTGTCTTCCGTGCATCCTCCCAAAGCTAAGCAGGCGATACATATCGAGACCATTATTTTTTTTATCCTACTAATATCGTTCATTTGCATATTGTTATCATATCATTAATTGGAATCACGGACACAGCGCACAGAACACGATGTTTTCTTATCATACGGAGATAGCACCAACGTACAATCTACAGTCTGATTTACATAATCATAATACATGCCCCATGCTTCGTTTTCGTTTACTTCAGTACCGGTCCAGTAGGGTTTATTCCGATTCTCATCCTTGCCAAAGTTCAAATCGGAAAGTGAGCCACTACCCGATACCAGTACCAATACAGCACGTAACTCGGAGGCTCTCGGGAGTCTCCAGTTATGAAAACCGCCCCCGTTATATTTCCGGCATAGTTCTTTTGCAAGCAACAGCCCGTTTCCATCTTCCCACGGGACAGGCGCAATGGAGACATCGTTTTTGGTCATCTGAAGTATCTGATGAGCTTTTTCCATCGTGTACACGTTTATATCATCCGTAATTTGCATACCATCCTTGGGCAGTGTTGCAGGGTCCGGTGTATTAACAGGCACATAGACTCCGTTACCACCATAGGCCACAGTGGTCAGGTAGGCTTCATACGGATGCTCATCGGCAGCTAAATAGCCGGATTTTGGAGGATATGCCTTCAACGTCCCGCCGTTCGGATAAGTAGCCGTCGGCCAATACAAAGAACCGTTATCCAAATTCATCCACTTATAGTCTTGGTCTCCGGGAGGCACTATATCACCTCCAAACTCACCGTTAATCACCTCCGAACTCCAGTTCTGAATACTCAGGCTCAGAGCAGAGTTATTAAAGACCAGGTCATATGTGTTTTTATATCCCTGCCTGAAACCGAATGATTTACGATCGTCACTTTGGTTAAGATAAATCTTATCCAGGCTGAATACCTCATTAATTCCATTGATATTCAACACGAGGGTTATTTCTCCGTTACCGACTTTGGTATCCATGAACGAAGGAACCAGAAACTCGCAGGTGTAAACTTCCGTAGTGGACAATGCCACAGCAGGATCTATGGTTACTCCTATCGAACCGGCGGTAGCTCCATCCTTCGGCAACCCTGTTTCCGGGTCAATAGCTCCCTTGTTCTTAATCCAGCTACCCCCTAAGTTACCCAAAGTGATACTACTCAAATTGAACTCCGATCCTTTATCCACATATTTCGTGATGTTAAGAACGATCCACGTATAAGCATGCCGGAAGTTTAAAGGAACAGTTGCCACCGATCCTTCGGACGGAGCGAACGGATAGAGGGTGCCTGTATTATAAAGCAGATCCGTCTGTTTGAGGCCGGTCTTTGCGGAAAAATCAAACGGGATGCCATTCGTATAGACATCCTTGGTAGCGGATGAGACAACCGGATAGTAGGCAACCACCTTTAATGCTTTGCCTTCCGGCCCCGCGGGAGTGACGCTTGAATGATTGGAATTGTCTAAGAAAGACCAATTCCACGGTGCGGCAGCTCCGGAGCGCTCCATGGTCGCTGTCATGTCCGACGAGCCTTTGAAAATCTCACTCCCGTTCTCACTTTTAGTGACGGACATACCGAAAACATAGGAATTTCCAGAAAAATCGGTTATGCCTGTAATGCTCCTCGATTGGGCGCCCTCCATGTTTTCTATGGACGCATTGAAGTCCAGACGGACTTCCCTTCCCGGAGTATCCGGCCCCATCCCGTCGAAGGCATGGTTGTCACAGGCTCCTGCCAATAGTAAAGAGCAGGTTGACAGGATAATTGCCCGGAGTAAGGCATGTTTATTATTTGTATCCATATTCATTTTTGTATATCGTTTCAATTACTCGTTACTCGCTCTCTGTCTCACGCAACGGATTTTCAATTTGTCTGTTTTCTGATGCCACGACGCATATCCCGTAGTAGGGGTAAAATCGACAGCCCACGCCCAACCGGACTTTTTCTGTTGCTCGTCTGTAGCATTGGGTATCAGATACTCACTCCCGCACCAATAAGTACCAGACAGCGGTGTGAACCCCCGCAATTTTTCCAAACTTCCCTGATTCACATAAATAAACGCCAGTTCCGAGAGCCGCGGAAGTCTCCAGTCGTCAAATCCGTTTTCTTCCAGATCGCGGCATAAGTCAAAGGCAGTCAACGCAGTTCCGCTCTTCCACTGGGAGCTCTCATTACCCGACTCATCCACCATATCGTTGGCGGAAACCATCAGGTTGGGAAAAGTTCCTTCATAGGAAAAGGCATCCGCCACCGTAGTATACAAGCTCCCGTTTTGTCCTCCTATAATATTCGGAGCATAATAGCTGTTTCCTTCCTTATAAAAATCATTGTAATCGAAGGGAAGTTTTGGATTAGTACCCCAATAGGACTTCTTTTGGGGTATTTTCAGTGAGGAACCCGCAGCGTAAGTCCAGTCCACATTCTCTCCATTAAATCCCTGATAAGTCAGATAATATCCCGAGATAGAAGGTACGGAGGACGTTTGCCCCGCAATCCATGGCTCAAGAGTGGCTTCGAAGCCTAAATTCTTCGGCATGCTCTTGTACGCAAGTTCAGCAGTGGCATAGCCCGCGGCTTTCACGCTACTGATAGTAAACTGGTATATGTGATTGCGTAGGATATTCATTTTGTCACCGGAATTGTCATTAGTAAAGTCCACCCGATAGTAGGACATATCCGGAGAGCCATTATAATAGCCCCCTACGATAATGGCGAGGCGATTAGTATGTTGGCCGTCATACACGCTGCCCCAATTCAAACCGGCTTCGGGCAAATAGATTTGGCCTAAACAATAAGTCCTGTTCGTTATATATGTGCTGCCGTATGTTTTCGTGGTGATTCCTCCGGGAGCGACGGAAGGGCGGTCTATCACGATCTCATCGGATGAAACGCCATCTGCCGTAACCGTATTCCAGTGGAAATTCCCCTTGGCAGGCATATATGTATATCTCTGCCCTGCCCGCCATACTTGTACTTCAGCCATCGTAAAAGGCTGTTTGCCACTGCCTGTATTCGTCCAGGATGTAATCGCACCGTCCGGACCTGTTTTTTTGGTGCCGACACCTATATCTATACGCGCTACGGCGCGAACCAACTTTGCTTCATTGTAAACGGCACCTTCCATCACTTGTACTGATTTGCCTCCGTTGGCCACCCCGAACATGGGAAACGGGTGGACATCATCAAAAACAAGGGGACCGGGTTCAACTGCGCTCAGGCTGGCTTGCTGCACATCTTCGTAGCTCTTGCCATACAGGCCATAAAGGAATCCATAATCAGGCAGGTTGGCAAGGATAACCAGTTTGTAGCTATCATTTGCCCCCATACTCTGCAACAAGTTGGCGGTATAGCTTCCGCTGGTATTCTTATGTCCTTCCGCCACGTAACGCAGGGTTCCGTAAGAATCTGCGTCGGCATTGAACTGAAGAATATAAATTGAAGAAATCTGCGCATCTGTCCCCGCAGTACCCCCCGAAGCCATGCCGGTATCGGATGTCGATACGGAAAGCTTCACAAGGACGGGACCGTCCTGCTGTACATTATAACGGTCATCGTTCTGGCAAGCTCCCAATAGAATGATTAGCCATAGGTATTTAGCCAGTTCATTCAGCCTCGATATATAATTATTCTTTATCTTCATATTATATTCTTAATCTTTCCTATCACTCCGGTTGGAAATGAATCAATTGAACTCTTTCCAGACAACTGTTTCCCCCCAATTTGTAACCTCGAGCTCTACGCCCACAGAACCTTCAAAATTCAATAAAACATTAACGGTTTTGCCCACTACAGGGACAATCGGATTACCGCTACCGTCTGCCTTTATACGCTTAAGCAGCGATTTATTATGGTAGATATCTATGGTTATCCCACTGCCTTCTGCCGTGGGAAAAAGCCGGAACATGGGAACCACAAAATCTTTGTTTGCCGCCGGATTCACTGCCGGGGAATAAGAGGCGGGAGCACCTCCGTAATTTCCGTCAAAATCCATCCGGCAGCTTGTTTCGCTGATGACGAGCGAGTAATCCCCGTCTTCCGTACCGGTAAGTTTCTGCAATCCGCGCAAGGTTATATTCATTGACGCCGTCATGCGGGAAATATCCATCGATTGCCCTTCCGCCTGACTGGACGTTGTATTGTTGTCTATTTTAAGTTCCCCGTAGAACAAGTCGGCAGGAGAAGTGTAAAGTCCCGTCTCTGCTTTCATGGATGCAGCGGGTTTCAGGGATATGAAGCCGTCGGAACATAAATCGCCCTTTTTCAGGGGGCTGACGAGTATCGTACCGTCCTGCGTGTTGCCCAAGGCTACGCAATGAAAGGCGGGAATGCCCGGATAATTCAGGGTAACAGGTTCCGTTGTGTTCACCGGCAGTATGTCGAGCAATACATCTTTGTCATCAAATACATAGAGGCTCATATCTTTTATTGTTTCCTGCGGTATGTCTGCAGGCAGATTCACCTTCAGCGGGATACCCTTGAAACAATCATCGGTATTCTCGGCTATGCACCCCGACAACAACAGCAGTGTGAACATAAAGTATAATATCCCCGGCACGAACCGGAATTTATAGGCACCTGTCATAATGGATATTCTTTCTTATTTTATTTCTTTGTAGTTTAAAATATCTGCCACGGACAATGTCCGTGGCAGATGCTTATTAATAAGCATGCATGCCCTGCAGAAGGGACATATCGATCATACTATCTAATTCGGGAATTATTTCCATTCTTTGGATACTGGTATCGTGATCCACTTAGCCGCAGTAAGCTTAACCTCAACAGAGCTGTTAACAGTCGGTTTAGTCGGGTCGGTAGTACCACCACCGCCGCTACCGCCTTGGTTAGAAGGTAGAAAGCTACCGTTCAAAGCCAAAGATACGTTATATATATGACCTGGTTCAAGTTCATCCTTGTCTCTTCCTCCGAAATAAGTGGTGAAGTACAAAGTTTTAATATCTTCATCGACAGGAGGTTTCGCTTGTGTATCGGCTTTTGTTTTTCTCCATTTCACCTCAACTACGAGTGCTGTCGGATAATTGGCAATGTCCGAAACACCGGTGTTTGCGAAGGTGTACCAATGTCCGATATCTGAAATTGTATTCGCTGCCTGATCGACTCCGGGAGTAAATTTGTCAACTCCGGCCTCTATGGCGTATTCACCATTCTTTTTAAACAGATTAGGCATCTTTGTAGTCCATGGATTAGTCCAATCTACACCACCCGTATATTGCTTATCTCCTTGTGCGATATAATCAGTACCACTATCGGTAGCAGGCAGGAAATGTGTCGCTCTCTGTACATTCATCAGGTATACTTGTGTGATAGTAAAGTTTGCATCATTATCCCCGGCAAATAACGCTGATTGGACATATTTATTATTTGATACAGTTCCACCATTGAATGTAATTTTCGTTAGTTGTATTCTGGCTGATAAATAAAACAACGGAACTGTTACTGTAGCCTTCATACTCTTATCCGCTTGTTCTTCGAATGGATTTAGTGTACCTATACCTGACATATAAAGATTATCATCCTTCTGGGTTACGGCATCTTTAGGACTATCACTAGTAAGCATATTTGCCAACACAGCCTTAAGTGCATCCTTACTTGCTACATTAGCAAACACGTCCTGTCCGGCATTGACAACCACTGCTACAGATTTGGCATCTGTTGTGGTTGATAAGTCATTACTTATACCCGGAGAGGATAAATACGTCTTCGTAATAACGGTTCCAGTACTATTAAAGAAAAACACCATAAGATTATTCATGGTACCATTACTTGCATCCAGACTTCCGGGTATACCCGCCGCTTTGCTGGTCACCTGATCGCCATTTCCGGCCAATTTAAGGATAACTTTCGCTTCCGGGGCATCGCTCCCACACCCGGGATTCCATCGTCGTTCTTTGAACAACTTGCCAATGCCGCTATCGCGCACATCGACAATAATAAACTTCTTACTTTCATTCGTAGATATTTAATTAATAAATAAGATAATAGTCCCCTATAATGAATCTAAATACAATTTCCTGTATAGCTCTATTACGAATAGAGAGCGAAGTAATTTATGGCTTGCATAAGTGTCTGATTATCATAGCATACTGATTATACAGAAGAAAAACGTATACTTTATACGAATTGCATTTAAATACACTTGTAAAATTAATATCCATAACACTTTGTAAATAAGTATATTATGATATCAGGCACTGAAACAATGCTGAAATAATACTGAAACAGGAAATACAAATACATTGAATATAGGGGCTTATGAAAGATGAAATTTTACTTAACAAGCTACTTTATATAGAGGAGCATCGTTCGTGCAGGAATTACTTAAATCAAGTGGAATCCGGCTTTAAATATATTGAATTAGAACAGGAGATATTTATCCGGAAGGAATGTGCATGCTGGAATTATTTACTGATATTTCTTGATGGGAAATTTATCATCAGCCAGGATCAGTTCAAAAAACGTATGTTTAGTGCCGGAACAATGGTTTTGTTACCTAAAATGTCTACATTCAGCGGTTGGGGAAGTAGCAATTCCAAACTGGTTGCATTGTCATTTGATACTCCTCCGGGTAGTTGTGACATGTTTATATTACAGTCGTTAGCAGTCATTTGCGAAACAATTAAGTACGATTTCCAAGCCACAGAGATTCGTTATCCACTTCCACCTTATCTGGAAGTACTTACGTATTGCTTAAAGAATGGAATGAGTTGCGGACATTTGCATGAATTAATGGAAAAAGAACTGTTCTTTCTAATACGCGGATTTTATACAAAGGAGGAAATTGCCGGACTGTTTTACCCCATCATAGGACAGGATTTCTGTTTTAAGAAAATGATTATGGAAAACTACCAGAAGGCAGACAGTATTGAGGCACTCATCTCCATTTCCAATATGGGAAGGAGCAGTTTTTTTACTAAATTCAAGAATGTATTCGGAATGACAGCCAAACGCTGGATTGTGAAACAAAGGAATCGCCAAATATTGGATGAAGCAATGCATCCCGGCGCAACGGTGAAAGAATTAATGGCAAAATTTATGTTCGACTCGCAAGCCCATTTTACACACTATTGCAAACAACATTTCGGCTGTACACCTAAACAGTTGATAAAACATTATGATATTGAAAATCAATAAATATATATTTTTTTATCAAATGGACTAATTGTAAAACTTGTTGGACTTTTATATATATCGGCGTATGAAAAAACGAGGTATCTTTGCAGAGTGAAATTAGAATTGTATAATCTTAACCAGATTGTGTGTCTCTATTCGTAATAGATACGAATGTTCACGAATGTAATGATTATTATCCAATGTAAGAAACATTGAATATCAATTTAACATTTAAATAAGATTGTTCATCATCCTGTTGACTCGTTTGAGGTGGTTTATATCGAGCTCTTTTAGATATATATGCGTCATATTTTCTGTCGTATGCCCCAACCCTGCACTGATCGTTGAAATCGGTACGCCATTGTCACGGGCCAGAGTTGCCCAGGTGTGGCGCGCCACATAAGTGGTTAATGGGACACAAAGCCCCAAATCGCCGGCAATCTTCCTCAATGCACGATTAATGCGGGAGAGAGATGACCGGTATTGCCTGTATTCGGAAATTTGTTCTTTACCCGCCCCCTCAGGATTGATAATAGGGAAAATATAAGACTCTTTATTATCCGTTTTCCTGTTAGTTCCGTAGCGGTTGAATAGCTCCTGTATCTGAGGGGTAATTCCAATATGAATCAGTTGCTTCGACTTATGCCGCGAGTAACTGATTATCTCACCACAAATATGTTTCTGTTTCAGGAAAGCAATATCAACAAAAGACATCCCCTGTGTATAAAAGCTAAATAAAAAAAGATCCCGTGCAAATCGCAAAACAGAATCTTCCGGAAAATAAAGATGTAACAAACGGGACATGTCTTCGCGGCTCAAAGCACGCTTGATGGTACGGCACGGTTTGGTATGTATATCATTGAACGGATACCCGCCACGCGAAACCAATCCCTCTTTTACCGCAAGATTATAGCAGGTACGGAAATTGCGCATATAAAAATTCACGGTATTTTCTCCTACCCCTTTGTGCTTTAAAAAGTCTATATAGCGGGCTACGAATAGCGAATCAACCTGAGACATCCGTATATCCTTATTCCCCATATATCCGGATAACGACTGCCTGGTACTGCGATAGGCAGCTGCAATGCCCTCTTTCCCCATCTCTTTTTTCCATACTATCTGTGTATCGATATATTTGAGCAGAAAAAAACATTTTACAGGTTTCCGGTATGTACCCAATGTAATGTCATATACACTGTATTCCTCACCGGACTTTTCAAGCTCACGAATACGTTCACTGAGCAACCGGTGCATTTTGCGAATATCACGGTTTATTTTCACATTCACTCTCCGGTCGGTATTAACCTTCCCTTTTTCAGAATCGAACTCTTCTTTCGTCACATGAACCCCTGTATACAGGATTTTCTTATGCCTGTTATGAATGACCTGGAAAACCAACGGATAGGTACCATCATTCAACTTCCGGCTCAAGTTCAACATTAATTTTATTGATGCCATAGAAATTTAAATTAATATATGAATAATTTAATATGCAACCGAATCCCGAAGCAAAGCTCCCGGTCCGATGTCGCAAACTACAACAATTCAGAAAATGAAAAGTTATGGCAAAAACAACAAGTTACTGATATTAGATGAAGACATAGTACGTATTTTATACTCATGTGAATGCAATATTGAATAGGTGATATGTAAAAATACTAAGTGATAACCCTATTTGAATGTAAAAAGCACACAGAAATGATTTCTTAAAAACATTTCCGTCCTTCTGCGTAAGCAATTCAGACAGTATAGGCGTTGGGCAAAAATACCGTATATTTTTAATAATACGGCTGTTTTATTCATCTTTTATGAAAGTTTTTATTGAAGTGGATCTACCCTTCTATATCTAAAAAAGCCGGCTCCCAAATGAAAACCGGCTTTTTCTATTTCACACCTTTACCTGTTAGCGGAGAGGTATATATTGCACAAATGCTTCCATTGCTTCGTATGAAGCCAGCCCCAACTTATGATACAGGTCTGCCGTAGCACGGTTGCGGTCTTCCGCACGCTGCCAGAACAGACGTTCGTCGTCTCCAAGGAACGGAGCGCTTTCTGCCTGCGACTGGTGTTTCAGGATTGCATTCCGTTTGTGGCGTAATTCTTCAGGAGAGATAGGAACAGCCATTTCAACATGGTCCATTTCCCATTCTGCCCATGCACCACGGTACATCCATACGCGGCAGTTCAACATCCATTCATCGTCTTTTACTTCGTCGATTGCTGCAAGTACGGCATCCAAACAAACCTTATGGGTTCCATGCGGGTCTGCCAGGTCACCGGCTACAAATATCTGATCCGGTTTTATTTCCAGCAATAAGTTCTTCACTATATTCTTATCCGCTTCACCCAAATCATTTTTCTTTACCATACCGGTTTCATAGAACGGTAAATCCAGAAAATGCACATGGTCGTCTTTCACGCCTGAATAGCGGCATCCGTGACGGGCCTCTTCGCGGCGAATCGTACCTTTCATGAAAAGCACATCCTTGCGTTCCGGGCCACCGTCTTCTACCTTTTCATAACGCAGGTATTTAATAATTTCTTCCGCTTTATCCTTAATCGGAGAACCTCCGGCAGCATACTTGTCGCTAACGTCACTCAGGTATTCGCAATAACGGATTACTTCTTCATCGCCTACGGCAATATTTCCGGATGTCTGGTAAGCAACATGTACGTCATGGTGCTGGTCACACAAACGGCGCAGGGTCCCACCCATTGAAATCACATCATCATCAGGATGCGGACTGAATACGATTACTTTCTTCGGATACGGAGTAGCACGTTCCGGACGGTTGGAGTCGTCCGCATTCGGTTTACCGCCCGGCCATCCGGTAATCGTATGCTGGATATCGTTGAATATCTTGATATTTACATTGTAAGCAGAACCAAACAATGCAAGTAGTTCACCCAAACCGTTTTCACTGTAATCCCGGTTGGTAAGTTTCAGGATCGGTTTTCCCGTCAATTGGCACAGCCATACGATAGCACGGCGAATCAGTTTATTATCCCAATCGCAGTTGGTAACCAACCAGGGATGGCTGATACGTGTCAGGTCGTAGGCGGCAGACAAATCCAGAACGACCTTTGCATTCGAATGAACTTGCAGGAAAGAAGAAGGAATAGCATCCGTTTCCGGACCTTCCACCGTCTTTGCAATAATCGGCGCTTTATCTTCACCCCAAGCCATCAAGACGGCATTCCGGGCTTTCATCATGGTAGAAATCCCCATGGTAATTACACCGGCCGGAACATTATCCACTGAAGTAAAAGTACGAGCCGCTTCTTTTCTGGCTCCACCTTCCAACAGCACCAGGCGGGTACGCGAACCGGAAGTCGAACCGGCCGCATTGAACATGATATTGCTTGACGGACCGACTCCCAGCAAAATGTAGTCGAGACCACCTACCAACTGTATTTGCTCTTCGTAGGTACGGCAAAAATCAAGAATCGCATCTTTCGGCATGGCACCGTCCGGAGCATAAATATTTTCCGGAGCAATATCGATATGGTTGAATAATGCCTCTCTCAAATGGGACACATTACCTGCGCTTGCCGAAGAAAGCGGATAGAATTCATATTCTACAAATATAACTACATTACGGAAACTCAGGCCTTCTTCCCTATGCATGCGTATCCATTCCTTATAAATACTCAGAGGGGAACGGCCTCCGGGAAGAGCGATAACGAAGTTCTCACCCACTTCCTGCTTCTTACGGATTTGAGTGGCTATTTCCTTTGCAATCGCAAGAGAGCCTTCCTCTGCCGATTCATAAATGGTAGTCGGTATCTTCTCCAAACGTGTTAAAACTGAATGCTCGAAAGCATTTTCCGGACGATAGTACCTTTGCGGTATACGCGTCAGAGTAATCTGAGAACTCAGGTCTGTTTTCATGTTTAATCTTTGATTTAGTATTATTTTTTTACTTAAGTTACAAATATAACAATTATAAAAGATATTCTTCCACAGCATAACATCAATTTTATTTATAAATGGATATTTCCACGCTTTAATATCATTCTGCCGGCTCTCTCCCCGGCTCAAAAGCAAGTTAAAAAGCCGCATGTAAAATCTGCGCCGCCCACACACAATATAAACAACTGATTTACATACACTTACAACCATAATATTTATTTTCATCACTCCGAATAAACTGTCGAATTAATCTCTATCTTTGGCGCTCATTAAACATATTTAAAATGCTATATTAATATTCAACGACGATGAACAATGTCTTAATTTTATTAGACAGCCTGGACGATTGGGAACCCTATTGCAAGACAAGCAGCATACTCACTGTTTCCGATTATTTAAAATCCAAATCCATAGAAAAAGAACGCAAATTCGTTATCAATGTAAGTAACGATTACAGTTATAATTCCGAGGGATATTATTGCTCACTACTGGCACAGACAAGAGGACAGAAAGTAATCCCCGGCGTAGATATTATCAACAAAGTTCAAACCGGTACAGGTATCCGCATGGATAGAAACCTGCAAAAATTATGTTACCAATGGATACAGAAAAATAATATCACCGATGATATCTGGTATTTAAATATTTATTTCGGCACCTGCAAAGAAAAAGGACTGGAACGGATTGCCCGGTTTATTTTCGAGAATTATCCGGCACCGTTATTACAAGTCAGCTTCAATACCCGCAGCCGGAACCAAATTGAAAGCGTGCAGTTCCTCCCCCTCAACCAACTGAATGACGCAGAGCAGGATTATTTTGCCAATACACTGGACAGTTTTAACAAACGCATCTGGCGTACTCCGAAATCAACCCGCCCTTCCCGCTACAGCCTTGCAATCCTGTATGATCCCGAAGAGAAATTTCCTCCCAGCAATAAGCAGGCTATCAATAAATTCCTGGAAATTGCGAAAAAGATGGATATTCATGCGGAGCTGATCACAGAAGAAGATGCCACCCGGTTGATGGAATTCGATGCACTGTTTATCCGTACAACGACTTCCTTAAATCATTACACCTTCCATCTTTCCCAGTTGGCAGCACAAAACAAAATGGCTGTGATAGACGACCCCATTTCAATCATCCGCTGTACCAACAAGGTATTCCTGAAAGAATTGTTTGAAAAAGAGAAAGTACCCGCACCGGTCTCCACTTTGATATTCCGTTCCAATGAAAATTCATATGAAGAAATCATTGAAAAAGTAGGAACTCCCTTCGTCCTGAAAATACCGGACGGTTCTTTTTCCATCGGGATGAAAAAGGTCAATAATGAAGAGGAATGCAAGGAAGCATTGGACGTACTGTTCGAGAAGTCTGCCATTCTACTGGCACAGGAATTTACACCTACTGAATTCGACTGGCGTATCGGTATCCTGAACGGGGAACCCTTATATGCCTGCAAGTATTATATGGCAAAGAACCACTGGCAGATTTATTGCCATTATGCATCCGGGCGCAGCCGTTGCGGCCTGGCTGAAACGATACCTATCTATCAGGTGCCCCGCAAAGTATTGGATACGGCATTGAAAGCTGCCTCTTTTATCGGAAAAGGATTATACGGCGTAGATTTAAAAGTGGTCAACGACCGGGCCATCGTTATCGAGATTAACGACAACCCCAGTATCGACCACGACCTGGAGGATGCAGTCCTGGGAGATGAGCTCTATTACAGGATTCTCAACCACTTCGGACGTGCCGTCGATATGAAATTCTTCTGATATGGAAAGTGCAATAACCATCCGGGATGCCCAACCGGACGATCTTCCGTCCATACTGGAAATAGAGAAACTTTGCTTTAAAGAAGACAGTTTCACCAAAAGCCAGTTTGTCTATCTGATGACACGGGGTAAAGGCGCTTTCTTTATCCTGCAGGTAAGGACAAGGACTATTGCCTATTTATCTTTATCATTCAATTCCAGGACGCATAATCTACGTATCTATTCCATTGCCGTCCATCCCGGCTGCCAGGGAATGCAATTGGGGCAGTTACTTATGGACAAGGCTTTCGAATATGCAGAAGGATGCAATGCCCGGAAGATGACACTCGAAGTAAAAACTACCAACAATCCGGCTATCGGACTGTATAAGAAAAACGGTTTTGAAATGTCTTATATCAAACCGAACTATTACCACGACGGCTCGGATGCCTATTATATGACTAAACCTATTGGTAAAGAAGTATCTCTATCCGGATAATCTGCCGGTTAAAATAAAGTATTTGCTTCCGGAACCAATTTACCCATTGAATAAACGGCACGTATTGCCAGATTACGGTCAAGAACAACTATATCTGCATCTTTTCCACGCTGCAAAGTACCTTTACGGTCGTCTACCCCCATTAGGCGAGCCGGAGTTTCCGAGGCCATACGAACGGCATCCGCCAGAGGAATATCTGTCTTTTGAGCTATCGTGCGGACTAATTTATCCATAGTGGCAATACTTCCCGCCAAAGAAGAATGGTCTGCCAGTTTCGCTACACCGTCCTCAATAATAATACGCGGATCCGAAAGCGGGCGCCCTTCATTCGCCGCAAAAGAAAGCGCATCCGTTACCAGACAGGTACGTTCCACTCCTTTCAGCTTATAGACCAAACGGAGAATCGTAGGAGGCAAATGTTTGCCGTCCGCTATCACCTCAACCGTCATATCATCCATCAGAAAAACACTTTCTACCGTTCCCTCATATTTATATTCACGACGTTTATGGAATCCCGGCATTGCATTGTAGAACTGTGCGGCATGTGTAAAACCTACTTTATAAGCCTCTTTGATATCTTCAAATTCAGCTTCGGTATGGGTAATGGCAGCCAAAACCCCTTTTGAACGAACATATTGTGCAAACTCATGTGCACCCGGAAGCTCTGGACTTGCATCCCAACGTTTGATACAATTTGTATTTTCCAAAATTGAAATATACTCTTCTTTATCCGGCAATCTTACATCATACAGGTTTCCAGCCATTTTCTCATTCAGGTAAGGACCTTCCACATGAAGCCCAAGAACCGGACTGTCTTCTTCCGCCATCAATGCTTCGCAAATAGAAGCGGCTTTACAAATAACAGGTTGGGAGGAAGATGAAAGAGTTGGGAATATCGTAGTCGCCCCATATTTCCTATGGGCATTGACAGCACCCCGGAAAGCCTCTTCCGTACATTCTTTAAAGTCGTAGCCACCGCCACCATGCACATTCATCGCAACAAAACCGGGAACAATATACATCCCTTTGGCATCGATAATCGTTGCACCGATAACAGCCAGGTCGCTATTTGTCACTTCCAGGATTTTACCATCACTTATCAGTACGGAGCCATCTTTGAGCCAACCCTGCGGAGTCAGGATTTGTCCGTTTATTATTTGTGTCAACATACCCTTTTCCTTTTAAAACAATTTATTGGTTCCTTCCACTAACTTACCCATCGCCCAGACCGCACGTACATTCAAATCCTTATCAAGAATCATAATATCAGCATCCTTTCCACGCTGCAAAGTTCCTTTGCGGTCGTCCACACCCATCAGGCGTGCAGGAGTTTCCGAAGCCATACGTACGGCATCTTCCAAAGGAATTTCCGCTTTCTGGACTACCGTACGGATCAAACGGTCCATTGTAGCCACACTTCCGGCAAGAGCCGAACGGTCTGCCAACTTACAAACACCGTCTTCTATAATCACACGCGGGTCGAATGCCACCTGGCTATCGCTTGCCGCACAAGCCAGAGCATCGGTTATCAGACAAGTTCTTTCCACCCCTTTGATCTTGTAAACCAGACGGAGAATCGTAGGAGGAACATGGATACCGTCCGCCACAACTTCCACTGTCATATTATCTATCAGATAAATGCTCTCTACCGTTCCTTCATATTTATACTCACGACGTTTGTGGAAACCGGGCATTGCATTGTAAAAATGGGTAGCATGTGTATAACCAACTTCATATGCAGTCAGGATATCTTCATACTCTGCCTGCGTATGACCTACTGATGCCAGTACTCCTTTCGATGTAATATATTTACCGAACTGCATGGCTCCCGGCAGTTCGGGTGCCGCATCCCAACGTTTGATACAATTTGTTTCTTCCAGCAACGGAATATATTCTTCCGGATTCGGATTTTTAATATTCTCCGGAATCTGACCGCCTGCCATCTTCATATTAAAATAATGGCCTTCCAGATGCAATCCCAATATCGGGCTATCCTTTTCAGCCATCAATTTTTCAGTAGTTTCCGCAGCAGCACGAATCATAGGAATCGTAGAAGAAGAAAGCGTCGGGAAAATACTGGTAGTACCATGTTGCATATGTGCAGCAACTGCTGTACGAAATGCATCTTCCGTACCTTCCATAAAGTCGCGTCCTCCTCCTCCATGTACATGGATTTCTACACCACCGGGGACAATATACATACCTTTGGCGTCTACTAAGGTTGCCCCTATCACTGCAAGATCGCAGTTTGTTACTTCAAGAATTTTGTTATCGCTTATCAGAACAGAACCGTCTTTCAACCAGCCCTGCGGGGTAAGGATTTTACCGTTGATAATCTGAGTTAACATGTTATAAGAATTAAGCTTTCGCGTTGTTTTTTGTTTGTTCAGCGCAAAAGTAGCTACTTTCATTTAACAATGTTACTCAAATACTATTTAAATTTTATTTTTTAGCACTCCTTCGCCAGTTCTTCATACTCCATGGTTTGTTCCGTCCAAACATCCATCGTATCGGACAGTTCTTTTTTCAATGTAGAGTATTCATTATAAAGGGAGGTATCGGATGCTCCTTCCGGAGTTGCCAGACGTGCCTCGACAGACGCAATGGAAGTTTCAAGCCCGGCTATTTTACTTTCGGCCTCGGCAATCGCCTTTTCTATTTTCTTCAGTAAACGGTTCTGTTCTTTACGAGCTTCGTATGAGAGTTTATTCTGAGATGGCTGTGCTTCACTGTCTGATACGGATGAAACCTGAGCGGCACGTTCCAACTCACGCAAACTATCCAATTTCTTATGTTCAAGAAATTCATAAATCCCTCCCAGATGTTCTACCACACGCTGGTTTCCGAATTCATATACCTTATCTACCAACCCATCCAGGAACTCACGGTCGTGGGATACGACAATTACCGTTCCATCAAATTCTTTCAACGCATCTTTCAGCACATCTTTCGAACGCATGTCCAAATGGTTCGTCGGCTCATCGAGTATCAGTAAATTGACAGGTTCAAGCAAAAGGCGAATCATGGCAAGGCGGCTGCGCTCTCCACCGGACAATACTTTTACCTTCTTGTCGGAAGCTTCTCCGCCAAACATGAAAGCACCGAGGATATCGCGTATTTTTGTACGGATATCTCCTTCCGCTACATAGTCTATCGTATCGAATACGGTTAAGTTTTCATCCAGCAGTTGTGCCTGATTCTGGGCGAAGTAGCCGATTTTCACATTATGTCCGAGTTGCAGTTTTCCTTCGTAATCGATCTCGTCCATAATACATTTTACAAGAGTAGATTTACCTTCGCCATTCTTCCCTACAAAAGCAACTTTATCGCCACGGTTGATTGTAAAAGTAACGTTCTGAAAAATCAAATGTTCGCCGTACCTTTTTGCCACATTCTCCGTAATCACCGGATAAGAACCGGAACGGGGAGCCGGAGGAAATTTAAGGTTCAGCATTGAAGAGTCCACATCATCCACTTCGATACGTTCCACTTTTTCAAGCTGCTTGATACGGGACTGTACCTGTACGGATTTTGTAGCTTTATAGCGGAAACGTTCGATAAAAGCTTCCGTATCCGCCAACTTCTTCTGTTGGTTCTCATAAGCACGAAGTTGCTGTTCGCGGCGCTCCTTTCGCAATTCCACATAATCGGAATAACGCACTTTATAATCGTATATTTTTCCTAACTCTATCTCGATTGTACGGAAAGTCGTATTGTCGATAAAGGCACGGTCGTGCGAAACAAGGATAACCGCATTGGCACGGGTAGCGATAAAATTTTCAAGCCATTGGATTGACTCTATATCCAAGTGGTTGGTAGGCTCGTCCAGCAACAGGACATCCGGCTTGCGAAGCAATAACTTGGCAAGCTCGATACGCATGCGCCATCCACCGCTGAATTCGGATGTCGGGCGCTCAAAATCTTCCCGTTTAAATCCCAAACCTATCAATGTGCGTTCCAGTTCCGCATGATAATTGCTCCCGCCCATCATCTGGAAATGTTCGGACAAATGGGCTACACGGTCAATCAAATTCTGATAAGAATCAGTTTCATAATCGGTACGTTCCGCCAATTGCAGGTTCAACCGTTCGATTTCTTTCTCCATTTCATGGATATGTTCGAAGGCGTGCTCCGCTTCTTCACGGACCGTACAGGTATCCGTCAGTTGCATCTGCTGGGGAAGATAACCGATTGTAACTTCTTTGGGAACACTGACAACACCGGAAGTCGGCGATTGCAGACCGGCAAATATTTTAAGCATAGTAGACTTTCCCGCCCCGTTTTTTCCTACCAAAGCGATACGGTCTTTTTTATTTACTACAAATGAAACATCATCAAAAAGGGTAAACCCGCCAAATTCTACAGTCAGTCCTTCTACTGAAATCATATCTTTTTCTTTTTAGAACTGCAAAGATACAATTTATCCATAATATAGAAGCTGTCGCAAAATGAATAAGGGACGGAAGCCGCCTATAAATAGTTTCAAAAAAATTTCAACGCTTGAAACTTTTTGTTTCATACCGTGAAACTTTTAGTTTCATCAGGTAGTACTTTTAGTTTCAACTGCATGAAACTTTTTATTCATTACCTGAAACTACAATAAGTGTCCTTACTATCCGGGAAAACAACGGTTTACCCCGAAAAACAAAAGAGGTCGTCCGGCAAGTCCGGATGACCTCTCTTTTCTATTATTACAAATGCTTAATTAATAACCATCATTCTGTTTCAGTTTCGGGTTTTTGTCGAGTACTGTCTGGCGAATCGGCAGATAACGATTCTTCGTAACAAACTTACGAATTTCAATTTCGTTATCCTTCTTCTTATAATCCACATCAACTACAGCCCGTTTATAAGGATCTTGCTCATTGTAGTCGATCTTTCCGGAGATACGATATAATGAACCATTTAATACGGTTTCTGCCAGCATCTTTCCACTTGCATCTTTCCAGCGCAGAATATCGGCACGGCGTAAACCTTCACCAGCCAATTCTATCGTACGTTCACGACGGATTAATTCACGCAACTTTTCTTTTGTATTATATTTGGCTTTATCCACATCCGGCATTCCCGCCCTGTTGCGTATATCATTCAAATAACCATAGATAACATCGGAAGGGCCATCCAATTCATTAGCCGCCTCTGCATAGCTCAGAAGCACTTCAGCATAACGGAAAACGATCGGGCAAGCACCAGTATCCCAGATATTACTATACTGGTCTATCGGGTCCAGATACTTAGCCCATGTCAAAGCCGTCTTGGAGGCGTTATCCGTATAAGTCGGGAAATTCTTATTATCGACATCCTTCTTTGCTTCTTTATCATAGACAGTCTTATCCAGCGTATTCAAAACCGCCCCTCTCCAATCACGTCCCGGATACAGAATAGTCATAGCCATACGAGGGTCGCGATCTGCAAACGGATGAACCGGGTCATAGGCATTGCCTGCTTCCTCTTTCGTCAAGCCGGTTTTCATCTCATACATATCAACCAGATTCTGTGTAGGAACGATTGAAGACCAACCGGCATCCGCATTATTATACATCTGACCGATAGTTCCTAAACCGAACAAATTGGCAATACGCTGGTCGGCAAGGATAATTTCTTTAGAGGCTGTTCCTGATAATTTAAACAGCTTGGCATAAGAATCCGGCTCCCCTTTTTCCAGTTCATACTGTTTAAGATCGATAATATCCTGTGCGGCTGTTTTAGCTTCTTTCCAGTCGCCATAATATAAGGCTTCGCGCATCTTTATTGCCAGCACTGCGCCTTTCGCAATCCGACCGCGTGCTTCAGGTGTTTCATTAATATCTGCAATTGCTTCTTTTAAATCTTTGGCAACCTGCTCGCGGACTTCGGCTTCCGAATTGCGCGGAACCTGTGCTTCTTCTGCCGTGTTGTAAGTTCCGATAATAGGAACACCGCCATACCACCAGTTCATGATAAAATAGCGGTAAGCACGGATAGCTTTTACCTGGGCTATCAGGTCTTTTTTCTTTTTATCATCCGTAAAGGTGACTTTGTCTATATTATCCAATACCGTATTACAACGACGGATAATAGAGAAATTATAAAATGAAACCTGGCTCTCGTCGCCACTCGCCAATGAACCGTCTCCCATTGCACGATATCCTTCCCAGGGGAAGTTATTGTAGCCTATGTCGGAACCGCAATCCAGATATAAAATGGAACTGCCATCCAACAATCCATTATAGCAACCGACAACAAAACTTTCAACATCCGTTTCAGTCTTCCATGTTGTTGCAGGGGACATTGCATCATTCGGCAATGTATCCAGAAAATCAGAACAAGAAGTAGTCAAAGCGGCTACACCTGCCAATAAATATATCGATAATCTTTTCATAAAAAATTCTTTTTAATTAAATGGTCGTTACTTATCAGAATGTCACGTTTACACCAAAGGAGTGAGTGGTTACCAACGGATAACTTGACAAACGCGAACTAACAGTTTCCGGGTCTACATTTAGCGGCATATTATCAAATGTGAGTAAATTTTCCGTAGAATAATAAACACGAACATTCTCTATACCTACCGGTCTTAAGATACTCTTCGGAAGGGTATATCCCAACTGCAATGTTTTCATGCGCAGGTAACTTGTATTAATTACCCAAAAATCGGACATTACAACAGACGATTCGCTCGGAGATTTTCTGGATTCGGCAACACGTGGCATACTTGCCCCCGGATTTTCCGGTGTCCATGAATCTAACCATGCTTTTGAAGGATGTCCGGCACTACCTGAAAATTCCCCAAAGGCTTCTTTTGTGAATGCACGTCCTACATTTGCAGCACCTGTGAAGTTCATAGACAAGTCAAAAGCTTTGAAGCCTACATTTACATTCAAACCAAATGTTATCACCGGATCAGTTGTTTTATATAATTCACGGTCTTCTGCTGTAATTTTGCCGTCGCCATTTGTATCTACGTAACGTAAGTCACCCCCTTTGAAATCCAAGCCGAACGGATAGCCGTCTTTTCCTTTATATTTATCCATCCAGGCTTGTGCTTCTGCATCGGACTGGAAGAAACCATCTGCTTTATATACATAATAAGAATGTATAGGAGAACCTATCTTACGCAAATAATCACCATCAGCCATACGGTCTACCCCACCCAGATTTTCAATCTTATTTTTATTGTAAGCAAAATTACCTACCACATTCAACGACCAGTCATTCCAACGGTTGTTATATCCTAACTGGATTTCAACACCTCTGTTACGCATTGCACCGACATTATCTTTATAAGCCCCCAGACCAAATTCGGCAGGAACCGGTACTTCCATAATAATGTCCGTAGTTTTACGATCGTAATAATCGAAAACAATATTGATGTGATTTCCTACGATGGCATCGAAACCAATCCCCCAGGTTGTTGATTTTTCCCAGGAAAGGTCTTCAATCTTATAGTTTGCCTGATAATAACCATTTACCAGATTCCCACCAAACGGATAGTTTGCCCCTAAGCTATAAGTATTCAACCAAGGGTAAAAGTCGCCACCTGTAGGCGTTCCGTCACTCAATGCGTCTTGGTTACCCAACATACCCCATGAGCCACGTATCTTCAAACTGTTCAACCATTCTTTTGAACTTTCCATAAAGCTCTCTTCGCTAATACGCCATGCACCGGAGAAAGAGGGGAAATATCCCCAACGGTGTCCCGGAGCAAAACGGGAAGAAGCATCCGCACGGAAATTTGCTTCCAATAAGTATTTACCGGCATAGTCATAGTTCACACGGCCGAAATAAGATAACATTGCCAGTTCACGAGTAAAACCGGAATTCTTTTGTGTGGATTCCGCACCGGCGTTCATATCACTTAAATCATTGTTCGGAAAATTCTGACGGTTTGCATAATTATAGCGAACTTTATATTTTTCGGTATGCCAACCTACCATTGCTTTTAACCCATGTAACCCGAAAGTTTTGTCGTAGTTCAACAGAACATCGAAATTAGCACGATGCCAGTTCGTGAATGACTCTGTCAATTCATTAGGTCTTGCAGCCTGAGACGGATCTTCTACTATTTTCTTTACAAAAGCTTTATAATGCTGGTCATCATTTACATAAGCACCACTCACTGTTGCTTTCAAGCCATCGATAATTTGATAGTCAGCAGCCAACGACCCTGTAAAATTCTGATTGTATTTATCAACCGTTTGATTTGCATCCAACCATGCAATAGGGTTACCATCATTTGTCGCCCCATAGGTTCCGTCTTCATTCTTTACCGGAATCATAGGACTGATAATATTTAATTGGCGGATAATCTGATCCGACCAACCACCACCGTAGTTCGAGTTCGGGTCTTTATAATCATTCTTTATATAAGCCATATTCATACGGACAGTCAATTTTTTTGTCAACTGTATATCCAGATTGGTACGGCCATTGAACTGTTTGCGTTCGGAATTCGGTAAAATACCAGTCTGTCCCAGATAACCGGCAGAAGCCATATATTTTACTTTTTCCGAACCACCACTGATGTTTACATTATGCTTATGTAAAAGACCTGTACGGTAAGCCGCTTTATTCCAGTCTGTATTCGGATGTCCGTAAGGATCGGAACCATCTTCGAATTTGCGGATGTCATCATCACTGTAGCGGGGAGCCTTGCCATTATCTTTGTCTATACGGTTGTATAACATGGCATATTCGGCAGAACTAATACGGTCGATTACTGCTGTAGGATTTGAGAAGCCTACATATCCATTATAAGAAATACGGGGATCACCGGTTTTACCGCGTTTAGTAGTAATCAAAATAACACCATTTGACGCTTTAGAACCATAGATAGCAGCAGAAGAAGCATCTTTCAATACGGAAATACTTTCAATATCGTTCGGATCCAGGCTATCCATCGAACCACTTTCAATACCATCTATCAAAATGTACGGATCTGCGGAGTTCAACGTACCGACACCACGGATACGGATTTTACTTCCGTCCTGCCCCGGACGTCCTTCACCGGCAGTTACGGTTACACCCGGCATCAATCCCTGGATACCGGAAGATACGTTTGATATAGGGCGATTGGTCAATTCTTTACTGTCGACAGAAGCCACGGCACCGGACATATTGGCTTTTTTCTGTGTACCGTAACCAACAACAACGACTTCTTCCAATTTCTGCGTATCTTCTTTCAAAGAAACTCTTAAAGTAGATTGTCCGGTGTACTTGATTTCCTGGGTTAAGTAACCGATAAAAGAGATTTGAATAAGGTCTCCGTTCTTTACATCCAGAACAAAGTTTCCATCCATGTCAGTAACAGTTCCATTTGTAGTACCTTTCACAATGACAGAAGCTCCGGCTACAGGACCGAAATCATCTACAATTGTTCCTTTCAAACTTTTTTGTTGCTGAGAAATACCTACTCTGGGTGTTGCTGTATTGTCTATAGCATATATTGTTCCACCGGAACATAATGCAGCCGACAGCAACATAAGGCTAACAGGTCTTGCGATTTTCAACATACTAAATTGTTTTTTGTTTAATTATTTATTGTTATAAAAATAAGCCCGAAACGAAAAATAGTTCATGACTCACTCACTCTAATTCTTAATCATGGTAAACAAAACCCACTTATCTTAACAGCGTTTTATAAAAATCTCATTGGTACAAAATTCTTATAACATAGTTCTGATAGAACTAACTAATTCTTAATTCGAGGCAAATATAATACTATTTTGGGTTTAGTGTTCAAATTTAACTCAAAATAACATATAAGTGTTAATTGAACTATTGACTCATATTGATTTCTCTATTCAAAATAAATCCTATATATTAACGTATATAGTTTTATTTTCAAAGGATGTACGGATAGTTGAAAATGTCTGTAAGGATTTAGAAAATAATAACTGTAATTGATAGATGTTTCTGTAATCTTAATATAAAGTCATGTAATAATTTTATTATAAGTACTTTATACTTTTTATCATGGCAAAAAAGAGAATTAGCTTTCTTGAACACTCAAAGTAGCCATTAATTTATAAGATAAATATTGATATTGTTGATAATTTTAGATTATAAGATATATTTAGAATAGGCTAATAAGAAGATAAAATCCATTCAATAAAACATATATTAACAACTTGTAAGATTTTATTGAAGCTGTATAAAATAGAAAAGAAGCTTGAAATATCAAGCTGTAATATCGGCTGTTTAATGCTATTTAAATCTGTATTAAATTCACAAAAATACCTGTTTATCAATTTGTTATATGTATCGATGCTATTTTTGCAATGTGTTAAAATTAAAAACTAATTCTTGGCTAATTGACTGCGTTCTATCAGAACTTAGTCAATAACCTTAACATAAGGTTATCTTTTCTTTCTAAAATATTCTAAATACATTTGGTTAATTTATACATTAATTCTATCAAACCCCTGTTAAAGGAAAACCACACATGCATTTACATAAAGCTACATCGCTTATTTATCAACGAATAACTGATTTGTAAACCTAACTGCCTAATAGGATGAAAAAATGTAACATTATCCTTAGACTTTGCATTTACAATGTGTATTTTTTTAAACAAAAAACATTATGTTGAAAATCGTAAAACCAGTTAGTCTTAATATTACTGCCTGCTACATTATGTTCCGGTGAGACAATACAGCCACAGCAACAGTTTCAGTGATTTCTTTTATTCCGTAGGTTCCAACATGACTAAAAACCGGAATAAAATTACAGATCAGGCAGACAAGGATAATGATTATATTAGCTGTAATGTTTCCAATTTCATGTAAGGTATTAACTTAAAGCTGAGATACAAAGGTTTTGAACGAAGTATCTTCGAACTAAGGTATTACAGGAACGAACGTTAAAGTCAGCAAGGAACAGACATGGGCTTTCTTCGAGTTTGATCTGTGCCGAGAAAAGAGTCCATACTTTTCCCGGTTATTTTTTAATTAAAATATCTATTATCAATAGATAAACCACCTTATTTCACAGATTTTATATATCTTCGTCCTCGATAACTACAAATATTTATAATTCATGAAGAAAAAAAGTTTAACATTATTGGTAGCAACTACATTAGCTAGTAGTGTACTATTCTCATCTTGTATCGGTTCTTTCGGTTTAACTAACAAACTTCTAAATTGGAACAAAAATATTGACAGTAAATTTGTCAATGAACTTGTTTTTATCGCATTCTGGATTGTTCCTGTATATGAAATCTCCGCACTTGCAGATGTACTGGTTCTAAACTCTATTGAATTCTGGAGTGGAAACAGCCCTGTAGCCGATGCCGGTACAACAAAAACAATCGATACGGAAAACGGAACATTTACCGTAGAAACAAAGACTGATGGTTACCATATCCAAAAAGAAGGCGAAGAAAAATCACTGGACCTGGTATTCGACAAAGTAGATAAGAGCTGGAGCGTAGAAGCTGACGGTGAAACAACTAAACTTTTAAAATTCGAAGAAGACGATAAAGTTGTTATGTTTTTGCCGGACGGTAAAGAAATGAACGTAGAATTAAACAAGGCTGGCGTACTTGCATTCAGACAAGTAGCAGAAGGGTATTCTTTCTACGCAGCAAGATAAATCAGGTGACGGTTGACAGTTTTATTACTCTTTGCATTTTAACTGTCAACTGTCAATTTTATAGTGCTAATCTAAATTAAACACTGCATATGAAACACATGATTAAAAAAGCAATGCTATCCGGAGTTCTAAGTTGCTCGATGATAGGTATTGCTTTCGCCAACAATCAGGCAGAACAACCTCAAAAGCCTTATTGGCAGGATATACAGGTTGTCGCCGTAAACAAAGAACAACCCCGCTCTTCTTTTATGAGCTACGGAGACCGTACAACGGCTCTCTCTTCAAGATATGAAAAGAGTCCATTCTATTCCTTGCTGAACGGAACCTGGAAATTCTATTTTGTGGACTCTTATAAAAATCTTCCGGACAATATCACCGACCCTTCTGTCAGTACAGCATCCTGGGATGATATTACGGTTCCGGGAAACTGGGAGGTACAAGGACATGGTATAGCCATTTACACCAATCATGGCTACGAATTCAAACCACGTAACCCACAACCACCGTTATTGCCGGAAGCTAATCCGGTAGGTGTTTACCGTCGCGACTTTGAAGTTCCGGCAAATTGGGACGGACGCGATGTGTATCTGCATATCGGCGGAGCCAAATCTGGTTTATATGTATATGTAAACGGAAAAGAAGTTGGCTATAGCGAAGATTCTAAAAATCCAGCCGAATTCTTGATTAATAAATATCTTCAACCGGGAAAGAATGTACTTACGCTGAAAATATACCGTTGGAGTACTGGTTCTTATCTGGAATGCCAGGACTTCTGGCGTATCAGCGGTATCGAACGTGATGTGTATTTATGGTCGCAACCTAAAATCGCAGTAGATGATTATCGCATCGTCTCTACATTAGACGACACATACAAGAATGGTATCTTCCGTTTGGCTGTAGACATCAAAAACCATACGGATAAAGCTAAAAACATAGACGTTACTTACGAATTACTGGATGCCAACGGTAAAACCGTAGCTACAGCAGAAAACCAACTCTGGGTCAGTGCAAATAGTGTGGCTACTACTTCTTTCGATAAAAATCTGGAAAACGTGGCAACCTGGAACGCAGAACATCCGAACCTGTACAAAGTCCTGATGACTGTAAAAGAAGATGGAAAAGTAACGGAAGTTATTCCTCAGAACGTAGGTTTCCGCCGTATGGAAATTAAACAAATCGACCAGATTGCCGGAAACGGAAAACCTTATACAGTGATGTTGTTCAACGGTCAACCAATTAAATTCAAAGGTGTAAATATCCACGAACACAATCCGGAAACCGGCCATTATGTAACAGAAGAACTGATGCGTAAAGATTTTGAATTGATGAAACTCAATAATCTGAATGCCGTCCGTCTCTGCCACTATCCGCAAGACCGCAAATTCTACGAGCTATGTGATGAATATGGTTTGTATGTATATGATGAAGCAAACATCGAATCACATGGTATGTATTACAGCTTACGCAAGGGAGGCACATTAGGAAACAATCCGGAATGGCTGAAACCGCATATGGACCGTACCATCAATATGTATGAACGAAATAAGAACCACCCGAGTGTTACAATCTGGTCGTTAGGTAACGAAGCTGGTAACGGATACAATTTCTATCAAACTTATCTGTATCTGAAAGACAAGGAAAAAACAATGATGAACCGTCCGGTTAATTATGAACGTGCTCTTTGGGAATGGAACACTGATATGTATGTCCCGCAATATCCGAGTGCAGAGTGGCTGGAAGAAATCGGAAAGAATGGAAGCGACCGACCGGTAGCACCGTCTGAATATTCCCATGCTATGGGTAATTCCAGCGGTAACCTTTGGGACCAATGGAAAGCTATCTACAAATATCCGAACCTGCAAGGCGGATTTATCTGGGACTGGGTGGACCAGGGTATCCTGCAAAAAGATAAAAACGGACGCGAATTCTGGGCTTATGGCGGTGACTTTGGGGTAAATGCACCAAGTGACGGTAACTTCCTATGTAATGGTATTGTTAATCCGGACCGTAACCCTCATCCGGCAATGGCCGAAGTAAAATATGCACATCAAAATGTAGGCTTTGAGGCAGTAGACCTGGCAAATGGTATATTCAAAATCACGAACCGTTTCTATTTCACGAACCTGGAAGACTACTCGGTTAATTATACGGTTAAAGCAAACGGCAAAGTGGTAAAAAACAGTAAAATAGTTCTTGACTTGGCTCCACAGGCCACAACGGAAATTACAGTACCGGTTGCCGGATTAAAACCTCAGGCTGGTGTTGAATATTTTGTAGACTTTGCAGTTTCTACAAACAAAAAAGAAGGTGTTATCCCCGCCGGACATACGATTGCTCACGACCAGTTCTTATTGCCTGTTATGGCAGACAAGAAAGCCTACAAAGCTGGTGGTCCGAAATTGACTGTATCTACAGAAGGCGATAATCTGAAAGTAACTTCTTCAAAAGTCAACTTCGTTTTCGATAAGAAATCAGGAGCCGTTACTTCATATAAAGTTGACGGAACAGAATATTTCAATGAAGGTTTCGGCATCCAACCGAACTTCTGGCGTGCTCCGACAGATAATGATTACGGAAACGGCGCTCCCAAACGTGAACAAATCTGGAAACAGAGTAGCAAAAACTTCAATGTAACAGATGCAACGGCTAAGATAGATGGTAACAATGCAATTGTCAATGTAAATTATCTGTTACCGGCCGGAAATCTGTATATTGTTAATTATAAGATTTATCCGAGTGGTGTAGTAAACGTTTCCGCACAGTTCACTTCTACAGAGATGACTGCTACCGAAGCAGAAGTATCCGAAGCTACCCGTATGGCTACTTTCTCCCCGGGTAGAGAAGAAGCCCGCAAAGCTGCATCCAAACTGAATGTGCCACGTATCGGCGTACGTTTCCGTTTACCGGCAAATATGAATACGGTTCAATATTTCGGACGCGGACCGGAAGAAAATTACTGGGACCGCCAGGCCGGTACCTTGGTAGGCCTTTACAAAACTACTGCCGAAGCCATGTATTATCCTTATGTACGTCCTCAGGAAAACGGTCATCATGGCGATACCCGCTGGGTAGCTCTGACAGCAGGCAAAGGAAAAGGATTGTTGATTGAAGCTGACAATCTGATCGGGTTCAACGCTTTGCGTAACTCTATTGAAGATTTCGACGATGAAGAGCAGGTTGGCTTACCTCGCCAATGGAATAACTTCACACCGGAAGAAGTTACCAACCACGATGAAGAAAAGGCAAAGAACGTATTACGCCGCCAGACACATGTTAACAATATTACTCCCCGCAATTTCGTAGAAGTATGTGTTGACTTGAAACAGGAAGGGCTTGCCGGTTATGATAGCTGGGGTTCACGCCCGGAACCAGCTTATTCATTACCTGCCAATCGCGAATACAAATGGGGCTTCACTTTGATACCTGTAAGCAGCGAAGGTAGTGTACTGGGAAAAACAGGTTACAATTACAATTAAAAACTTACGGTTTCTAATACAAACCAAGGTATCCATGAGGATGTGTCAAAAAGCTATTACTGAACGCAGATTACGCAGAACACGCAGATTATTTATTGAAAAAATATGGTCTGCGTAAATCTGCGCTCTGTCTGCGTAGTCTGCGTTCCCTAATATATGCTTTTGACACAGTCCCTTTTTTATACAGACCTATCCCCTTCCGGCGGCTCATCTGCTGTGGCATAACTTTTCAATGTAACGCTATTCCTGAATAATATTGTTTATTTTCCACAATAAAAAAGTGTCTATTATTTGGTATATTCTGAAACCTTATTAACTTTGCAGCACAAAGTACTTTTATTCACAAGTATATGAACAAACAAATAGAAGACATAAAAGTGATTCGCGAAATGATGGAAAGATCATCCAAATTTCTGTCACTGAGCGGACTATCCGGAATTACAGCCGGGGTTATTGCGAGCATAGGCGCGGCATTTGCTTATTTCCATATTCTACAGGAGCCTCTGACTGCCAGCTTCGATACTACCCATGAAGCCATGTTCCACAAAATGACGTTACTGGTAGCGGATGCTTCCGTTATCTTACTTCTTTCTATTTGTTCCGGGATTTATTTCTCATGGCGTAAATCGGTAAAGAAAAACCTAAAATCTTCCAAAAGCCTGATAAAAAAGACGGTTTACAATCTCAGTATCCCTTTGGTGGCGGGCGGTATCTTCACCCTTATTTTCCTGTTCCGCGGCGACCTGGCAATGGCTATTGCAATGACACTTACTTTTTATGGGCTGGCATTAATTAATGTATCTAAATATACACTTGATGAAGTCCATTATTTAGGTCTGACAGAAATCATATTGGGGGTACTCGCAGTCCTGCTCCCTGCCTGGAGTCTCCTGCTATGGACGATCGGATTCGGAGTCTGCCATATTGTTTATGGAACAGCTATGTATATTAAATATGATTTGAAAAAAGAATGAAAAACATAATACTCAAATTAAATAAAGCTTTTGAAAGCCGCATACGATTAGGTATTATGTCTATTCTTTCGGCGAATGAATCGGCTGACTTCAATACGATGAAGCAGCTGATGGATCTGACCGACGGAAATCTGGCGAGTCACCTGAAAGCCTTGGAAACTATTGGATACATCCAGTCTTCCAAGCAATTTATCGGTCGAAAGCCCAATACACAATATACACTCACTGAAGAAGGACGGAAAAGTTTCAAAGAACATTTGAACGCTTTAGAAGAACTTATCAAATAATTTTTTTATCCATTTACTTTGAATAACAAAGTACTTTTCAATCACACAAACAGATTAAGATTATGGAAACAACATTAAAAAAAACGGGAAAAATCAATCAGTCCATCACATTAAAAGCACTGATTATCGGTTTTTTGACTATCATTCTCCTGATTCCGGGATTAATGATACAGAATCTCATCGAAGAAAGGCAAAACCGCAGTTTAGAAACGATTGAAAAAATCAACAATAAATGGAGCAATGCTCAAACCTTTTGTGGCCCTATCATTTCCATTCCTTATAGCACCACACAAGTAAATACCGACAAGACGACACACATTCAGGAACACATATTAAACATTACGCCGGAGAATTTGAATATCAAGGCACAGTTATTCCCAGAAGAAAGATATTACGGTATTTACAAAACAATCCTTTACAAAAGTGAGATAGACATTACGGGAAATTTCGATAAAATCAATTTTCCTAAACCGGAGAACAGTATTATCCACTGGGAACAGGCCTACTTGTCGATCGGCGTTTCCGACCTGAGGGGTATAACAGAAAATATCGACTTCAGACTGGATAACAAACAATTGTCGGCCGAAGTCACCGGCAATCAGGATACGCAAATAGGAAAAATGCTGGTCATGCCATTAAACAGCACCGTCCCATTCCTGTTTGACCAGCCACAAACGTTCAACTGCAAATTAAAACTGAACGGAAGTAGTAACATCAATTTCATTCCCATAGGCAAGACAACTAAAGTCCATATTACAGGCAAGTGGAACGCCCCCGGTTTCATTGGTAATTTCTCTCCGGAGCACAACATTTCCGAAAAAGGATTCGATGCAAACTGGAGTATCCTCAGCTTCAACCGCAGTATTCCTGAAATGTGGATAGACTATCCGGGAAACTCATTCGAAGACTCTTCGTTCGGCGTAAACCTGATAGACCCGGTAAACCATTATCAGCAGAACATGCGTTCAGCCAAATATGCCATCATGTTTATCGCCCTGACTTTCGTTGTCTTCTTCTTTGTCGAAACACTGACAAAAAGACGAATCCATCCTATCCAGTACTTGCTGGTCGGCTTTGCATTAATCCTGTTCTACAGCCTGCTCCTGTCCATTTCCGAACAGATAAATTTTGGTATCGCCTACCTGATTGCGAGTATTGCCACCATCGGGCTAATATCTGCTTATACTTATAGCATTTTCAAAAACAAAATACAGACCGGGGCACTCACCGGCATGTTATGTTTATTGTATATTTTCCTGTATGTTATCCTGCAGCTCGAAGATGTCGCATTGCTGATTGGAAGCATCGGCTTGTTCATTATACTGGGAACCATCATGTTCTTCTCACGGAAAATCAGCTGGTATAAAGAAGAAGAGACGGAAAATAACAAGCAGGTTACCTCTTTGCCGTAACGTTATTTCAGGATAAGACAGTTTAATAAAAAAGATAACTTTGTAATGAAGTTATCTTTTTTATTTTTCAAAATACCAAAAAGCACAAAAAAAAGCAGGTCATTCCTGACCCGCTTTTTCTCTTTCCACATATATTTTATTCAATAGAATTATTTCGCATAACTTACTGCACGTGTTTCACGGATTACCGTGATCTTAACCTGTCCCGGATAAGTCATTTCATCCTGAATCTTCTTAGCAATTTCATTTGACAAGTTCTCAGTATCCTTATCGTCAATCTTATCGGCACCTACAATAACACGCAACTCACGACCTGCCTGTATTGCATACGTCTTAACCACACCCGGATAAGACAGAGCCAATTGTTCAAGATCGTTCAAACGTTTAATATAAGCCTCTACAATTTCACGACGGGCACCAGGACGGGCGCCGGAAATAGCATCACAAACCTGTACAATCGGTGCTAATAATGTCTGCATTTCAACTTCATCATGGTGAGCACCTACAGCATTGCAAATATCCGGTTTTTCTTTGTATTTCTCACAAAGCTTCATACCCAGTATTGCATGTGGCAATTCCGGTTCATCATCTGGCACTTTACCTATATCATGTAACAGACCTGCACGTTTTGCCTTCTTCGGATTCAAACCAAGTTCTGAAGCCATTACTGCACATAAATTGGCAGTTTCACGTGCATGCTGCAACAAATTCTGACCATAAGAAGAACGATATTTCATTTTACCGATCATACGAATCAATTCAGGATGCAAACCATGTACACCTAAATCGATAACCGTACGTTTACCTGTTTCAATAACTTCTTCTTCAACCTGCTTTTTGACTTTCGTAACCACCTCTTCGATACGTGCCGGGTGGATACGTCCATCCTGTACCAACTGGTGTAAAGCCAAACGGGCAATTTCGCGGCGAACCGGGTCAAAGCCGGAAAGAACGATTGCTTCAGGGGTATCATCCACCACAATTTCGATTCCTGTTGCTGCTTCTAGAGCACGGATATTGCGGCCTTCACGACCGATAATACGTCCTTTTATCTCATCAGACTCAATATGGAATACAGTTATTGAGTTTTCAATAGCAGTTTCAGTAGCAACACGCTGGATAGATTGAATAACGATTTTCTTAGCTTCTTTATTTGCTGCCATCTTCGCTTCTTCCATAATTTCATTAATATAAGAAGTAGCTTCGGATTTTGCTTCATCTTTCAACGATTCAATCAGACGTTCTTTTGCTTCTTCCGCAGATAATCCGGAAAGAGCTTCCAAATGTTCAACTTCTTTCTGGTGAAGTTTATCCAAATCCTGTTTTTTCTTATCAACCAATTCTAGTTGAGCAGCCAGATTCTCTTTTACTACTTCAACTTCACAGTTCTTACGTTGCAAGTCTTCCTGACGCTGATTCAAGCTCAATTCACGCTGTTTCAACTTATTCTCTACAGACTGGATTTTAGAATTACGGGAAGCAACCTGCTTTTCCAAGTCAGCTTTCAGGTGAAGAAACTTTTCTTTTACTTCAAGTAATTTCTTCTGTTTCATCACTTCCGCTTCCTTTTCAGCCTCCCTCAACACGCTATCGTACCTTGATTTCAGAAGAAACCGCATTGTAAACCAAGCGAGTAAACCTCCGAGAAAGAAGGTTACGATTGATATGATTATATTCATTCCCATTTTACATATAATTTAAATTCATAATTTAATATACAAAAAAAGCACTCACCTTACAAGATATTCCTTGTCCGGTAGTGCGGAAAATTTTTATTCTAATACTGTATATTTACTTATCCTTCAGATAATTTTCTATATCTTCTGTAAGTTCTTGTATCTTCTCTGTAAAGGGATTTGTATCATTTTTTTTCTCCAATTGCAAATTGCTCATCGACAATTGAAAAGCAACCATGGCTAACAAATCTTTTACATCCACTTCAGACTGTGAAAAACTCAACCTATACTGGTTAATCTTTGTCCGGATTTGTTTGGCGGCATCCCGCGCTAACTGTTCATCCTCCCGGTTAATCCACAATCCATAGCTTTTATCTGCTATTTCTACATGTATAAGAAACTTATCGTCCATCGCCTCTATTCATTTAATAGTGCAATGCACCTGTCTACTTCCCGCACTAACTTTGACAACCGCATCTTTGCACTTTTCATTTCTCCTTCATTTACAGAAACAACACGTGCAGTCAACATGTTATCATACTTGATGCTCAACTCTTCAATCTTTTTTGTTGTCTGTTGGAGTTCATCCTCTTTTTGTATTAAAGCATCCTGAAGCTCACGAATTTGTTCTTTCTGCCGATTACACAGCGCCATCAAATCGCGAACTCTAACTTCAAAAACAGATAACAATCTTTTATGATCTTCGGTCATTTCACACCAAATTCTAGACAAAAGTAAACTTTTGAATTGAAATAAGCAATATTAGCCTTGTTTTTTTGCAGAAAAGGTCCAGGCATACAAAAGGCCGTCCAAATAATCAATCCGAACAGCCTCCCCAATAAGATTTGCTACGTTGTTTACACTAACGCAACATACAGTTCTCCGTCAATTTCTTCAAAGACTAATTTGCCTTCTTTAGCTAACCAACCAAATGCAGCATACATATCTTTTTCTGCTTTAATTTTAGTTGCCTTTTTAACTGCCTTTACACTCATTTTACCGCCTTCACTTAAAGCGTTCCATACGAGGCCGGCGTTTGTTCCAATCACTTCGATCATGTTTCTTTTTTCTTTTGTTTATTCGTTAACCGGGGCAAAAATAAAGATTAATCGATTAAAACAAAAGGAAATAGATGTTTTTTAGCATAAATCACGACCGTTTTTACACTTAAAAACTTCATTTAACACAATTACAGCAATAAAACCATTCGTTTTCCCCCTGAAATAAGTTCAGCTTTTATATTTATCGCTGAAACATATCTTCTTAACAAATCCACGCCATAACGTCCGGCAGCTTCAAGACCGTCCTCTCCTGAGTAACCATTTATAATCATTAACAAGCGAGAGGTATCCAAGTTGATTTTTGTTCGTTCTTCATCGCTGGTCGGAGTTCCTATTCCTCCCTGGGTATCGCGATATACCGGAAGCCCCGCAATATTCAAATCGCCTCGTCCTATACCCTGGTAATTTTCACCTTCACGTCCAACTCCCAGTACCAATTCATTACCAACTATCTTGGATACATCAAAACCCCCGATAGAGTAACCGCTTCGTATCGATAACAAATTAATCAAATCCACCAACGTATCCACTTTATACAAAGGTAACTCACGAAGTATCCTCCTACGTAAAGCCTCAGCCGAAGGTCTATACCTGTTCGGATCTTTCCCTAAACGCTTATATGCCTGACGAGTTGCAAAAATAGGCTGCCACTTATTTATTTCCTCCAGTTTCATAGATGCACGGACAGCCATTTCCTCTTCTGTAATTTCTTTCCACAATTGCTCGTCCGATATTGTATTCTTTACATCACAAGCAATCACCAGAATATATAAATCCGGACAAATTTTCTGTATTTCATCCGAAATAGATACATGAATTTCCATAAACTACAAATATTGTTTTTTAATAATACCAGACATAATGCGCCCACTCTTAATCCCCAAACGACGAGCTGAAAAAAAATCTTTATGTTTAGTATAGGTACAAATACCCGCAATTTCTATATTTTCCGGCAAAAGCCCCGCCTGCAATAATTGAACTCGGTTCACTTCCCACAAATCGATATGGGCTTTTCCTGTCTGTTCATGTCGTACCATACTATCATTAAGAGAAATTCCCGCTTCCACAAAGGCATTGACCACCTCCTCTCCTACTTCAAAAGCGTCCTGGCTAATAGACGGACCAATACCGGCCTTTATATGTATAGGATCGACAGCATATTTATTTGCAATAAACCGAATCGTTTTCAACACAATCTGCTTTACAGTTCCACGCCATCCGGCATGAATAGCGGCAATCACCTTTTTATCCGGAGCATAGAGCAAGACCGGCACACAATCAGCTGTAGAAACCGCAATGCAAATACCAGCCACATCAGTCACTACCGCATCAATTCCATTAAGGCATCTCCTTTGTTCTTCCAACGAAAAATCCAAAAAAGATTCTTCTATTGCAAAAACCTCAGCCTCATGTATCTGATAAGGAGCATAGATACTCTCCTGTGGAATGCTAATTGCCGCCGACAACAACTCACGATTCAATCTGACCGCCTCAACATCATCCCCGCTAAACTCCCCCGGGTTAAAAGAGGCATAGTTACCTTTACTCACTCCGCCATGGCGGGTAGTTATAAAATGAGAAATGTTGCAATCACCGTTTAATCCGGGAAATTGCAACATCTTTACTTTATCATTTGGAAATTCCTTCATCTTCGTCATCATCCCAATCATATTCTTCATAATCACCGTCATCATCCGGATCATCCTCTTCAAGAGGAATCACAAAATCGTCATCATCCAACTGTAGCGAACTAACATCTATATTCTTATGAATGATACGTTCCACTTCATGGAAGTTTTCAGTATTCAATTCCTTCCACAAAAGGTCTTTCAACTCCACAATTCCCATTCCAGTTATGGAAGAAATGAAAACAAACGGAATGCCTTCCGGCAAATCCTCCGATAATGCCAGTATCAACTCTTCATCCAACATGTCACTCTTCGAAATGGCGAGTACACGGCGTTTTTCCAACAATTCCGGATTATATTTGACAAGTTCATTATGAAGTATTTCATATTCCTTTTTAATATCATCCGCATCTGCAGGAATCATGAATAAAAGTAATGAATTCCGTTCGATATGACGTAGAAAACGTAAGCCCAAACCTTTTCCTTCACTGGCTCCTTCTATAATCCCGGGAATATCCGCCATTACAAATGAACGGTTATCGCGATAACGGACAATTCCAAGATTCGGTTCCAATGTTGTAAACGGATAATTGGCAATTTTAGGCTTAGCTGCCGATACAACAGATAATAAAGTAGACTTTCCGGCATTCGGAAAACCGACCAGACCTACATCTGCCAACAATTTAAGTTGTAAAATAACCAGTCGTTCCTGCGAAGGCTCTCCAGGCTGTGCATAACGGGGTGCTTGATTAGTCGCTGTCTTAAAATTCCAATTACCTAAACCACCTCTTCCGCCTTTCAATAACATTACCTCTTGGCCATCTTCCGTTACATCACAGATAAACTCACCTGTTTCCGCATCATAAACAGCGGTACCACAAGGGACTTCAATTACCCTATCTTCACCGTCTTTTCCGGAACTGCGCTTGGCACTGCCACTTTCACCACTTGTTGCCATGATATGACGTTCATATTTCAAGTGCAAGAGCGTCCAGTAATTCCGGTTTCCACGAAGATAGACATGGCCTCCTCTCCCTCCATCGCCTCCATCGGGACCCCCTTTCGGAATATATTTCTCACGGCGAAAGTGAGAAGACCCTCTGCCTCCTTTTCCTGAACGGCAATAGATCTTTACATAATCTACAAAGTTTGATTCAGCCATAAAATAAATTATTTAAAAAGTAAATATACGAATGTGCCAATAAGCCGTTATCAGCATATCGGCACATTATTTCATTTATAAGTTATTAATTGCCTCTTTAATACGACCGAAGATTTCTTCGACTGTACCCATACCTTTAATGGCTACATGTTTACCTTCACCAATATAATAATCTGCCAAAGGAGCAGTCTGTGTATGATAAACATTCAGGCGGGACTTGATCGTTTCAAGATTATCATCAGAACGACCGGAAATCTTACCTCGTTCCAGCAGACGTTTAATCAGTTCTTCTTCTTCAACATGCAAGTTCAACATAACAGAGACATCTGTTCCCCGTTTGTTCAACATTTCTTTCAACGCTTTTGCCTGAGGAATTGTGCGTGGAAATCCATCAAAAATAACACCCTTTGATGCTTTCTTGCTATCCAACACTTTTGCCAACATGTCTACAATCAATTCATCCGGAACCAATTGTCCTTTGTCAATATAACCTTTTGCAATCTTTCCCAGTTCAGTTTCACCTTTCATTTCTGCACGTAAAACATCACCTGTCGAAATATGATCCAAACCATACTCCTTGATAATCAATTCACTCTGTGTTCCTTTTCCCGAACCCGGAGCGCCAAAAATAACTACGTTTAACATAAAAGCTTCGTTTTAAAAGGCAATCCACATCTAAAAACTGCCTGTATTATACATTAATTATTTACTATATCTTATTCCGATTTAACTTTTAAGCTTCTACGATCTTATATATATCCCTGAAAGAACGTCCCAAACCATCGAAATCGAGTCCATATCCTACAATAAAATCTGCAGGAATCTGTATACCCACATAATCCGGCTTCAAATCACATTTTAATGATTCGGGTTTAAATAATAAAGTTGCCAGTTTCACATCTGCAGCACCTTCTTTTCGTAATTTCTCCTTTACAAAAGTCATTGTAAAACCGGTATCAATAATATCTTCCAGTAAAATTATGGTACGCCCTTTTACCTCTGATTCCAGCGGCATGATCTCGCGAATAGTGCCAGTAGTATTCGTTCCTCTGTAGGATGAATAACGTGCAAACGCTACTTCATATGGGACATTGAGCTGACGCATCAATTCTGCAGTAAACATAAAAGCGCCATTCAAAACTCCGACAAACAGCGGATCTGTACCTTCTATATCTACCCGGATACGTTCTGCCATTTTCCCAATAGCACACTTTATCTCTTCTTCTGGAATAAAGAGTTCAAATTCTTTATCTTTTAATTGGATTTTATCCATTCCGTATATTTTTTGCGGATACAAATGTACAACTTTTTCATTTAATCATATCGATAAACTTATCCACCACCTAAATAATCGGTTAATTAAATTATTTTCTCTAAGTTTGCATACAAATATGATTTGATAACAGATAGTTTATGATTAAAATATTCGCAACAGACAAGATCAAAGAACTGGATCAATATACTATTCAGAATGAGCCGATAAGCTCTATCGATTTAGTAGAACGGGCAGCAACTGTATTCATGCATGAATTTTGCCGGCGCTATTCCAAACAAATACGTATTGTCATTTTTGCAGGACAGGGCAACAATGGAGCAGATGCTCTTGCCATAGCCCGCTTACTAATAGATGAAGGGTATCGCGTTGAAACCTATTTATTTAATCCGACAGAACACCTTTCTTACGATTGTGAATTAAATAAACAGCGGTTATTAGGCATGGATAAAATTGAATTTACGGAAGTAAAAGATGATTTTGTTCCTCCTACACTGGGTGACCGGGATGTTGTAATCGACGGTTTATTCGGCTCTGGTCTTAACCGTCCTCTTTCCGGAGGATTTCCTGCACTGGTTAATTATATAAACCAATCGGGAGCTACAGTTGTAGCAATAGACATTCCTTCTGGATTATTTGGCGAAGACAACAGGAACAATGAATCGGAATCCATTATACAAGCGAATTTAACACTCACTTTCAGCTTTCCTAAACTGGCATTCTTTTTGCCTGAAAATGAACAGTATGTAGGAGAATGGAAGGTTCTCGATATTAGTTTAGATCCATATATTGTAGAAAATACCCCGACTCCATATTCTTTAGTGGAAGAAGAAGATATGGCTGCCGTATTTCAACCTCGCAGCCGTTTCTCTCACAAAGGGGTGTTTGGACATGCCTTATTAATAGCCGGTAGCCAGGGAAAAATGGGCGCTGCATTATTATCCGCTCGTGCCTGCCTCAGAAGTGGGGCTGGATTATTGACTGTTCACATACCGCAACGAGGTGAACAAATCATGCAAACAGCATTTCCGGAAGCAATGTTAAGCTTTGACCCTCACCAGGATTATTTTACAACTGTACCTGACACTTCCACTTATTCGGCAATTGGCATAGGTCCGGGATTAGGACAACATTTGGAGTCGGCTGTCGCATTAGAGCGAATATTACAACCAACAGGAAAACCTGTTGTATTAGATGCGGATGCTCTTAATCTGATTGCATCCAACAAAGATTTATTGACACGCATCCCCCCTCACAGTATTCTGACTCCACATCCTAAAGAATTTGACAGGATTGCTGGCGAAAGTAACAATTCATATGAACGGTTTATTAAAGCACAGACTTTTGCTATCGAACATAAATTGATTGTTGTATTGAAAGGAGCATATACGGCAATCTGTACTCCTCTTGGCAATGTTTATTTTAATGACAGCGGAAATCCGGGTATGGCAACAGCCGGAAGCGGAGATGTTTTAACCGGTATCATTTTAGGATTACTTGCACAGGGGATGGAACCTGAAACGGCAGCTGTTTCAGGAGTATTCCTACATGGAACGGCAGGAGATCTTGCTGCTATTTATCGTTCAGAGGAAAGTATGATAGCAGGAGACATTATAGAAATGCTTGGTAAAGCATTCAAGCAGATCAAATAAATATTCATACTAAAGGGAACAAGGTATTCTCTTTATCAAAAAAAGAAGAGAGTACCTTGCATTATAGACGTTTGTACAAAAAGTTTCGCTATCTACTTTATTAAAAACCTGTTATTTAAACATTCAAGTATGCAGAACCTTATTTGAATGAGTAATTTTGTTGTTCTTGCACATACGCTTAACATTAACCACACATGACTTTAATGTAAGAAAACAAACGTACATCACAATTAAAAAGGAGATAATTATGAACGCATATTTGAAACATATAGCAATATTGACAGGAATTGTGCTATCACTTTTACTTTCCATGACATGTTGTTACAACTACTCATCTTCTCCTGAACTTCAGTTAGCAGAACAGTTAATGGATAGTAAACCTGACAGTTCTTTAAATATATTGAACAACATACCTGAGAAACAAAAATTATCAGAATACAACCATGCACTCTATTGTTTACTACTTACACAGGCACAAGACAAGAATTTCATAATCCATACCTCCGATTCTATTTGTAAAATAGCTGTCAAATATTTTGAAAAACATAGTAACATCCATTACACAATGCTTGCTTATTATTGTATGGGACGTGTTTATAGTGATTTACAAGATGCACTGCAAGCACAAGAATATTACTTAAAAGCATTGGAAGTAGGCAAAAATTCCAACGATTATAAATTACTTGTTAAAATCAACAGTAATTTGGGGACACTCTACGCCTATCAAGACATCTATGATATGGCATTACCTCTTTATAAACAAGCATTACATTATACATTTTTAGAACAAAAACAAGATTCTCTAAACATTTCATATATACTAAGAAATATTGCTCGAACATATACTCAAACAAATCAACCTGATAGTGCTATCTCTTATTATCAAAAAGCAATAGCTTACTCTACACCAAGCAACGTATCATCTCTTTTTGTTGATTTAGGGAATCTACATTTTAATAAAGGTGAATATAAAGATGCAGAGAAATATCTGAATAAAGCTGTTGCGACTGTTGTCAACAAAATAACAATAGACCACATAAATCTCTCAAAAGGAAAACTTTATTCAGAATTACAGATGTTTGACTCTGCAAAAATTTGTCTTATGAAAAGTACTCAGAGTTCATACCTTTATACTAAAGCCGGAAGTTTCCAGCGTTTGGCAAAAGTCGCTTTAAAAGAAAATAATTTAAAAGATTTTGCTAAATATACTCTTGAATATGAACAATTAAGAGACTCGATAACAAATCGTTCTCATTTTGAGAACATTCGCCTCACCCAGAGCATGTTCAATTACCAACAAATAAATAAAGAAAAAATTAAAGCTATGTATTTACAACCGATTATTACTCAATATTTTATAGATAATAAGTCAGA
>DXVO01000023.1 GCA_019417325.1 Parabacteroides sp.
AAAATTTTATTTCCAATGGCTTCTTTGCGGAAAGATAGGGATTCGAACCCCAGGAACCTCTCGGTTCAACGGTTTTCAAGACCGCCGCAATCGACCACTCTGCCATCTTTCCTTGTCTCGAAGACGGGTGCAAAAGTAGATGGTTTATTTGAAATATGCAAGTATTCATACATATTTCTTTTTCATTTTTATACTATTCTTTTCAGAGTGGCTGATTGTCAAAAATATACCTTTACACAATTTCTTCCCGTCTTTTCTTCCGTTTAATCAAAAAGCGTTCAGCCATCATCGGGAATAGCTCTAACAGCAGAACTTCTTTTTCATTTTCGGCAAGTAATATGCCAGTCTCTTCCAATACCGGATTTTTCTGCATCTCATATTCCGACGGGTCATAAGGGGCTTCATCACGGGAACCTGTTATTTTCAAACGGAACTCTGGATCAATTGATATTGGTGTTTTTCCATATTCACCCTTAACCAATGCAATAAACTGATACGACGGATTGTCGTACATAGGTTTATTCCGCTCTATATTCAATGCGCTGGTAATCACTTGCGTTCCAATTATTTGGCTGGTCGGCGTTACCAACGGGGGTAAACCTGCATCCATACGAACTTGTGGTATCAGCGACATCGCTTTCTCTAATAAATCGATCTGCCCCATCTGCTTCAATTGGGCTACTATACCGGCATACATTCCTGCAGGGATTTGTGCATCCTTTACTAATTCATTCGGTTCCGGAAAATTAAAATACTCTTCAATTGCACGACAGAAAAGAAGCATATCACTCTCTTTGTCTTTACGGGCAGCATCAATCGCATCATTAAAAAAGCGATCGATTTCGGTAGGCATCCTATCTGTCAAAGGATTAAAAGCTTTTGGAAACTGGTGTGCCATATCAAAGGCAGACAATTCTTTCCTTATCTTATGTAACTCACCATTGATTTTAGCTACGGCTTCCATATTTACATCCAACTCAATACCCAACTTTTTACAAAAGATATAAACCAATTCCACTGCCGGAGCAGCCGGACCACCGGCAAAATACCAAATATTCGTATCCACAATATCGACTCCGTTCACTATAGCCGCCAATACGGAAGCCAAGCCATATCCAGGTGTACAATGTGTATGAAAATCTACCGGAACCTTCAAGTTCTTTTTGAAAAGACGAATCAGTTCGGCACATCTTGCAGGAGGCATCAATCCGCTAATATCTTTTATTGTCACCATATCAGCACCCAATTCTTCCAGTTGGCGGGCTTTATCCAGGAAATACTCATTCGTAAAAACAGGCTTAGGCAACGGATGCCCGTGCAAAGCGGCCTTTATTCTTTCGGTAGCAGAAAAATGAGGATCTATCGTATAACAGATTGCACAATCGGCAAGTCCCCCGAACCTCTTTACATAACGTACGGTGGATTTAATATTATCCACATCATTCAATGCATCAAATATCCGCATAATATCTACCCCTGCCTCCATTGAATTACGGCAAAATCCTTTGATTATATGATCCGGATAAGGATTGTATCCAAATAAATTACGACCTCTTGAAAGTGCAGTAAGCTTGGAGCAGCCTCCTATCGCCGACTTAATTTTTTCCAGCCGTTCCCAAGGATTTTCACCTAAATAACGCATGATAGAATCAGGCACCGCTCCTCCCCATACTTCCATTGCATAAAAACCAGCCTCCTTATAAAAAGGAAGCACTCTGTCTATCTGTTCCTGAGTCATTCTGGTTGCAAATGCTGATTGCTGACCATCACGCAGAGTCAGGTCCCGGATTAAAAGTTTTCGTATCATACTTTAAATATATTATTAAGACTGTTTTCACTCCATTAGTCTTTATTAGAACCAATATTTAAGCTGTTTGGATTTCCGGGAGCGGGTTAAGAATAGCAAAGATTTCTGAAATCGGAGAATTTAATTTACGGGAGAGCAATAAAATCCCGATATGGATAACAAAAAACTACAGTTTGTTATATTGAACAATTACTTTTGCAAATAAATCCGGATACGCGGCATATAAATAAAACGATATAGGCATATAATTGCGACTGTATACTTCATACCATAGCCACAATTATATGCCCATTTAATAAAACCTGCAAAAGATAAACCGTATTAATTAAAATGTAACATCAATGCCACCCATTACAATTGCCTTAGGCATAGGAAAGCCATCATTAATTGAATAACGTGCCGCTGTTAAATTTTCACCTTTCACAAACAGATTCAAACCTTTATCGCGACTACCGAAACGATAAGCGGCTTTTGCATTTAAGGTGGTAAAATCTTCCTGCTTCGTACAGGCATCATCCGTATATAATCCGAATATGGACTGCACGTTTACATTAAAAGTAAAACGCCCCGGCATATAAGTTGCCCCCACATAAAACTTATGTTCAGGGGCTCCCGGAATAGGTTTGTTCATATGTAAGTAACTATAGTTCATATCTGCATTTAAGTTTTTACAAATCTGGTAACGTGCTTCAAATTCAATTCCTTTATTAGTGAAAGTTCCCACATTACGATTCTTAAATGGAGGACGGTTATCTCCGTTGATACTTACCGAGCTAATCATATTCTTACCATCGATATAGAATGCTGTAACCTCAGCAAATAAGTTTCCATCCAGAAAATGTTGACCGACAGCCACTTCGTAATTAATCATATTCTCCGGTTTCAAATCCGGATTGGCGGCTCCAAACATATACATCTCACGGATATTCGGGCTACGGAATCCTTTAGATACGGATGCACGAATTGTATTTCCTTCAAAGGGACGCACTGTAACACCCCCTTGCGGGACCCATTCGCCACCAAATGTACTGTTATGTTCATAACGCACACCGGCATTCAGGCTCAACATATCAAAGAAATCCTGTTGCATAATCACATATCCGGCCGTTTCATTTACTGTTTTATCAACCAGTTCACTTTTGCTGCCGTCGTCATTATTATTCCAGGCATGTCCACCCCAGTTCTTATAATCGATACCTACTGTAAATGTATTCCCCTTAAACAAACGGAAAGATTCATAAAGCAGGACACCTACATTATGGTCGTCCGAACGGAATAAATAGGTCAGCGGCTTTTCTCCCGGATTATATCCGTCATTAATTTCATGGTTTCCCCAGTTATAAAACAAACGCAGAGCACCACTCATCTTATCATATTTATTTTCCAGCGCGAAAGATGTGGTTCCTCGAAGAATATCCATCTTATTATCCAATATCGGAGCTGTTATTTTACCAGGATTCTGAAACTTCGATTTTGCAAGGCTCACATCTCCGGTCACTTTATAATGGTCATTTATAGTATATCCCAAATTGGCAAAACCATTTGTAATATGGAAATCCGAATTAGGGCGATGTCCGTCCGTACGGTCGTGGTTTATAGAGATAAAGCTACTGAATTTACCGATATTATATCCATTATTAACCATATATTTTTGAGTATTGAAAGAGCCGTACATGACACGGGCCTGTGTACGTCGTCCTTCTTGCTTATGCCTGCGGGTAATGATATTGACCACACCTCCCATTGCATTGGAACCATACAGTAAAGAACCCGGTCCTCGTATCACTTCTACCCGGTCTACATCCGAAGCCACATACGTATCCGGCAATGAGTGGCCGAACACACCAGCCCACTGTGGCTGACCGTCAAAAAGCATTAAAACTTTATTACCGCTCCCTACCCCACGGATATTTACAGTTCCAGCCGAACCAGCCGAGACACCGAATCCGGTAATACCCTTTTGCGTGACAAACAATCCGGGTACACGCTCCGATAACACCGGAAGCAGGGCAGACTCACTGCTTGCCTCTATTTCATCCCTGTCAATAACAGAAATTGTTAGCGGAACACTATTCCGATTCACATTAATCCTATTTGCAGAAACAACTACACCTTTCAGATTAATCAAGCTGTCTATAGCGGCAGGGTCTGATGCAAAAGCAGAAACGCCCGATAAAAGTCCCGCCACAAATAACATTTCTTTTTTCATATAATATTCAAATAGTTATATCAATACATCCAGTTAAAAGTAACACGTTTAATCAAAAAGGTGTCACCATAGGCAAAAAAAAATATTTAATCGGCACGGCTCATTACCAACTTGCCATGTTTTATTCCCTTAATCGTTGTCAACTTGTCGGCAAGCTCGGTCAAACGGCTTGCAGTCCCCATAACCGTTACAATATGCAGGCAAAAATTACGATTCACATAATATTGGGAAGATGAAAGTATCACATCCTGATACCCTTGCTGGATGGCAGTTATCCGGGATGCTATCTCTTTACGAACCTGATCGTACATAATGATGATGGTACCGGCTACGATATGGTTGCATTGCCACTTCTTCTCTGCAACGTTCTTTTCTATCAGGAAACGGATAGCCTGGGAACGGTTGGCAAAACCATTCTCATTCACATACTGGTCCAGTGATTCCAGTAAATTATCTTCCAAAGAAACTCCAAAACGCTTCAAAGCCATATAGCTAATGTTTTTTAAACCGGCGGTAAAGATATATATTTTTATGGAAAACTTCTATAATACTAATCTTTTCCTCTTCACGGCTTGTTATATAATAAAGATAGAACAGTCATAACTAAATAAGAAAAGATGAAAAGAATTGTATTGCTTCGCCATGGCGAAAGCACTTGGAACAAAGAGAACCGTTTTACCGGATGGACAGATGTAGACCTCACCCCCAAGGGAGTTGAAGAAGCTACTAAAGCCGGCAATTTGCTGAAAGAAAAAGGATTTAAATTTGATAAAGCCTATACTTCTTATCTGAAACGTGCAGTAAAGACATTAAACTGTGTGTTAGACCGTATGGACCAGGATTGGATACCCGTAGAGAAAAGCTGGCGATTGAACGAGAAACATTACGGGTCCCTGCAAGGATTGAACAAAAGCGAAACTGCCGAAAAGTATGGAGATGAACAAGTGCTTATCTGGCGCCGCAGTTACGACATCGCACCTCTTCCACTAAAAGAAGACGATCCGCGTAATCCCCGCTTCGAACTCCGTTATAAGGATGTACCAGACAACGAACTGCCTCGTACGGAATCACTCAAAGATACGGTAAACAGGATTTTGCCTTATTGGAAAGAGGTGATATTTCCTTCACTCGAAACAGCAGACGAGATATTGGTTGCCGCCCATGGTAACAGCTTGCGTGGTATCATTAAATACCTGAAGAATATTCCGGATAATGAAATTGTGCATCTGAACCTGCCTACAGCCGTTCCTTATGTATTCGAATTCGATGAAAACCAAAACCTGACAAATGACTATTTCCTTGGCGACCCGGAAGAGATCAAGAAATTGATGGAAGCAGTAGCCAACCAGGGGAAGAAATCCAAATAACAATTTTCACCCTAAATCGTCTGTTTTCAAAACATAGGTGTTTTGTTTCTAAAACATACATGTTTTGAATGCAAAACACCTATGTTTTGAAAACAGACGATATATACACACAATCCAAAGCTCCTTCACTATGTCTTTCCTCCCTTACAAATTATGATAAAATGCGGGATATAACTTATATTTTATCTAAAAAACCTCCTATAATCGGTTGCAGTATCCAAAGAAAGGAGTAACTTTGCACATTGAAAATAAAATATGGTTAGAAATGATCGATAAGATTAATGCACTGCTTCAGGAAGTAGAAAACCTGCAAGCTGCAAATGCTGAAGAACTGGAAGCTTTACGTATTAAATATCTCAGTAAAAAAGGTCAGATTTCTTTACTGATGAATGATTTCCGTAACGTTGCGGCAGAACAAAAACGTGAAGTGGGTCAGCACCTCAATCAATTAAAAGAGGCAACTCAAAATAAAATCAATGAACTGAAAGAACGTTTCAGTAACGAGCAAACGGCAAACGACGATATCGACCTCACCCGTACGGCTTATCCTATTGAATTAGGAACCCGCCATCCGCTTTCAATCGTAAAAAAAGAAATTTGTGATATTTTCGGGCGTCTGGGCTTCAGTATTGCCGAAGGACCGGAAATCGAAGACGACTGGCATGTATTCTCTTCATTGAATTTTGCAGAAGACCATCCGGCACGCGACATGCAGGATACATTCTTCATCCAGCATAATCCGGACGTGTTACTTCGTACACATACGTCTTCCGTACAGACCCGTACAATGGAAAATCAGGAACCGCCTATCCGTATTATCTGCCCGGGACGTGTATACCGCAACGAGGCCATTTCTTACCGTGCACACTGTTTCTTCCATCAGGTGGAAGCATTATATGTTGATAAAGACGTTTCATTCGCCGACTTAAAACAAGCATTGTTATTTTTCGCGAAAGAAATGTTCAGCGCAGATACAAAAATCCGCCTGCGTCCTTCTTATTTCCCGTTTACCGAACCTTCTGCCGAAATGGATATTTCCTGCAACATATGTGGCGGAAAAGGATGTCCTTTCTGTAAAGGTACCGGCTGGGTGGAAATCCTTGGATGCGGAATGGTAGACCCTAACGTACTTGAAAATTGCGGTATCGACAGCAAAGTATATTCAGGTTACGCTCTGGGTATGGGTATCGAACGAATTACAAACTTAAAATACCAAGTAAAGGACTTACGTATGTTCTCGGAAAATGATGTCCGCTTCCTGCGTGAGTTTGAATCAGCCAATTAAATTGGAAACCTAAATCAATTACCATCTTCCCCGGGTCATTAACCAACCCGGGGAAAACACACTAAGGATAAGATGATATGATAAAGGTTTTATTACTTTTGGCAGGAGGAGCAATCGGCACCGTACTCCGTTTCGGTGTTTCGACATGGGTACAGCGTTCGCTACTTTACTCCTTTCCGTTCGGGATACTTTCTGTTAATGTCATAGGGTCTTTTCTTATTGGTTTCTGTTGGAGCATCGCCGAATACACAAGTCTGTCTGCCAACGCCAGAATCTTTCTCTTTACCGGACTGTTCGGTGGATTTACCACATTCTCTTCGTTTGCATTAGATACAATGACATTGATGAAAACAGGCGAGTATAAACTTGCCTTCCTGAATATCCTGGCAAGCAACATATTAGGTCTTGTTGCGGTTTTCCTCGGATTATTTCTTGGTAAAAATGTTATGAATCTAATTAAATAAAGATATGCGCAAAGAAGAACGATATAAAGGTGTATTGGATTGGTTTGAAAAAAATGTACCGGTTGCCGAAACTGAATTGCATTACGATAATCCTTACCAGTTACTGATAGCTGTAATCTTGTCCGCACAATGTACAGACAAACGGGTTAATATGATTACCCCGGCTTTGTTTCGAGATTTTCCTACAGCCGAGGTAATGGCAGCTTCCACTCCGGAAGTTATTTTCGAATATGTACGTAGCGTCTCTTATCCAAACAACAAATCCAAACATTTGGTTGGCATGGCAAAAATGCTGGTAAATGATTTCAAAGGTGTGGTTCCTTCAGACATTGACGAATTGCAAAAACTTCCCGGAGTAGGGCGCAAGACTGCGAATGTGATAGCTTCCGTTGTCTATAATAAGCCAGCTATGGCTGTAGATACCCATGTGTTCCGTGTAGCCAACCGTATCGGATTAACGAATAACAGCAAAACACCGTTGGAGACGGAAAAAGAACTTGTAAAACATATTCCGGAAGAAAAGATCCCTATAGCTCATCATTGGCTTATTCTGCATGGGCGTTACACTTGTATTGCCCGCAAGCCTAAATGTGAAGCATGCGGATTAAAACAATGGTGCAAGTATTTCATGAACACAAAAGCATGAGAATCCGGCGGGAAATAATCTTTTTTCCGATGGTGGTCATCGTCGTATTATCGGTAATCTGGTTCTTTTTCGGAAATATAGAAAATAAGAAAAAGACCATACAAACGGACTTATATGCATTGACTGCTTCCAATTCTTATGCCATACTGGCAATAAATCGTCCGGTTTCTTTTATAAAACATATGCTTGCATCCAAATCGGTACATGATGCTTTTATCAGCAAAATACCGGATATATACCTATCCCTTCTTTCAGAGAATAAAGGGCAATCGGCCACCCTTCTTTCTTTCCACCCGCAGGGAATTGTATATTATTCTAAAACAAATACACCGGTAAACAGTAAGATTCCGGAAAAGTTTTTCAACTCCTTTGCCCCACAAATACAAACAAAGGGAGACATTACATTCAGTTATTATCCGGATACAGGAAACCAATTTTTCGGCTGTTTCCAATATCATAATATCTACGTGGCAAGCTATAGCAAGAAGTTGCTGGAAGAGGCTGCCGATATACTGGCAAGTTCCCCACATACACTTTCTGCCAGGCAAAAGCAGTTACGAAAAACATTCGATCCGAATGCACCACTTAACCTGATGATTAATTCAGACAGTCTCGACTTGTATGTGAAAACCGGCAACTCCACGGAATGGAGAATAAACGACTATTGGTTAGGAGCTGATATTTTTATGAGTGAAGGAAATATCTGCTGCTTCGGTAGCGTTCCTTATTTTCAAACATCAGATTCACTTTACCAGGCGCTTGCCGATACATTGACTTTGCGCATAGAACAGATATTTCCACAATTCCACATTCAAAACCAGATTAATATAGAGGGGGAAAATGTTTATTATACCGGTTGCAACCGATAAAGCGCGTTATATCGTAACCTTTAAACCGTCATAAGCCAAGTGCACATGAGGTGGTAATTCTTTTTCAACCTCCGCATGAAGACCCATGCTATGCCCCATATGAATCAGGTAAGCATCTTTCGGATGAAGACGTTCTATATTAGCTAAAGCCTCATCCAAAGTCTCATGCGTAGGATGAGTTGTTTTACGAAGTGCTGTAATAATTAAAACATCCAATCCTTTCAACTTATCATACTCCTCTTCCGGCAAGTATTTGACATCCGTCACATAAGCCATATTCCCGATACGGTATCCCAAAATCGGAAGTTTGCCATGCATTACACGGATAGGTATAACCGGAACACCTGCCGTAACAAATGGTTCCTCTGATATCCGGTGTAATTCCAGATTGGGTACGCCCGGATACTTATTTACACGAAAGGCATACGGAATACGGGTTTCGATGGCCTCTGCCACATAATCCTCCGCATAAATATCCACCCCTTTTATACGACAGAAAGGACGCAAGTCATCCAAACCACCGACATGGTCATAATGTTCATGTGAGATAAGGACAGCATCCAACTGGCTGGTCTTATTTTTTATCATCTGCCAACGGAAATCCGGACCACAGTCCAATAAGATTCTTTTTCCCTCCGTTTCTACTAAAACTGAAGTTCGTAAACGCCAATCACGAGGGTCGGAACTGGTACAAACCTCACAGGTACAACCAATCTCAGGAACTCCGGTTGAAGTTCCTGTTCCTAAAAACGTAATTTCCATTATTCTACATATTTAACCTCCGGCATAATCTCTATGCCGAATTTATCTTGTACAGCCGTACGGATACTTTCTGCTACAAGTGCTATTTCGTATCCTCTGGCATCTCCCAGATTAACTAAAACCAATGCCTGTTTTTCATAAACACCTACAGCTCCATGCGATTTGCCTTTAAACCCGCATTGCTCGATCATCCAGCCTGCCGGGACTTTTATTTTACCATCACCTGCCGGATAGGAAGGAATGTCCGGGTATTGGACTTTCAACTTCTCAAACTGAGCAACCGGAATAACCGGATTCATAAAGAAACTGCCGGCATTTCCCAGCTCTGCAGGATCCGGAAGCTTACGACGCCGTATCGCAATAACTGCATCACGGACAGCCTGCAACGTTATTTCGGGATACTTGGACAATTCATCTTCCAGATTTCCATATTGAACAGAAAACTGTGGTTGCTTGTTCAAACGAATGGTTATATAGGTTACAATATAAGGATCATTCTTTTCATCTTTAAAATAACTCCGTCGATAGCCATATTCACATTCCCGGTTGGAAAAGATACGTTTTTCAAATGAAAGCTGGTTATAAGTCTCCACCGTTTCAATAACATCTTTAATTTCCACGCCGTATGCACCGATATTCTGAATTGCTGCAGCACCGGCTTCTCCCGGAATCAGGGACAAGTTTTCTATACCTCCCCATCCATGCTCCACGGCATAAGCAACTACATCATCCCAATTCTCCCCTGCCCCGACACGAAGCAAAACAGAATGTTCAGTCTCTTCTTCTACCGAAATGCCTTTTATCCGTGAATGTAAAATAATTCCATTAAAATCATTAATAAAAAGTAAATTACTACCTTCACCTATATGCAGAGAACGGCACTCTTGAAAGTACTCATCATGCAAAATCCGCGACAACTCTTCTTCACTTGCATACTCCATAAACCAACGGGTCTTGACTGGTAGATGAAATGTATTATGCCCCTCCAACGAGTAATTTTCTTCTATCTTCATACTTGTTTTATTATTATTTGGGAGGACAAAAATAACTATAAATATTCTAATATCGTCTCTTATCGCTATAAATTAAGAAATACAGGAGGTTCCATAAATCGCTCATTTTTAACGTTTTTTATTTACCCACTCGTAACAATTCGCGGAAACCTTTGTTTAATAAGTATGGAAGTCAAATTCTTCCTTGGTGAAGGAAGAAAGACATTTAGACCAATTTTATGTATACAAATTTTTTTTAAAATCAAAACACTCATGAACAAAGCAGAACTGATTGAAGCCTTAGCAGAAAAGGCAGGAATGCAGAAGCAGAAAAGTAAGAAGATGCTGGATGCGTACATTGACATCGTAACCGAAGCCATGTCCAAAAACGAAGAGATCGTATTGATCGGCTTCGGAACGTTAACCCCACGCCCACAAACCAGCCGTTTAGCACGTAACCCAAAAACTGGTACTCCGGTAATGATTCCGGCAAGAACCACAGTGAAATTCAAACCAGGAAAGTATTTGCTTAATGCAATTAACAACCAAGGAGAAAAAAAATAATAATTAAGGTTACATAACAGAAACCCTGAATACCCATTTAAAACCTGGTATTCAGGGTTATCTATTTTTCAGAAAAAAAATTATTCTTACCAATCTAATTGTATTAAATTCGCGCCAAATTAATACAATTCACATGAAAATAATTAACCTTGGAGAAAACAATTCCATATTAAACAGGTTTGTCGCCGAACTACGCGACGTTAATATCCAGAAAGACAGTTTACGTTTCCGCCGTAATATCGAACGCATCGGTGAAATTATGGCTTACGAAATCAGTAAAGATTTTAGTTACAGTACAAAAGAAATCCAGTCGCCTTTAGGCCTAGCTCCGATGAGTACACCGGATGAAAATGTCGTTATCAGTACAATCCTCCGTGCCGGACTTCCCTATCATCAGGGCTTCCTCAGCTATCTAGATAACGCAGAAAATGCTTTTGTTTCAGCCTATCGTAAATACAAAGACCGTCTGAACTTTGATATTCATATCGAATACATCGCTTCACCCCGGATAAGCGACAAGACTTTAATCATAACCGACCCGATGCTGGCTACCGGCAGTTCCATGGAATTGGCTTATGAAGCTTTAAGAACCAAAGGACATCCTGCTCATATACACGTTGCTTCTATCATCGCCAGCAAGCAGGCTATCGAATATCTTGAAAGAAAAATGCCGGACGATATTACGACAATATGGGTTGCTGCTATCGATGAAGGTCTGGACGAACATTCATATATCGTTCCCGGATTAGGCGATGCAGGCGACCTTGCCTATGGAGAAAAAGAATAAAGAATTAACGGGGTAAAGTAAACCAGAAGCAGGAGCCTTTTCCCAACTCTGACTTTACTCCGATTTTTCCTCTTAACTGCTCTACTAAACTTTTACAAATAGAAAGCCCAAGCCCTGTTCCCTGTTTAAAAGTATTCCCTTTGTAAAAACGCTCAAAAACACGCTTTGTCATTTCCGGGTTCATCCCCTCTCCACTATCGGTTACTGAGAATTCTATTTCATGGGGATAGACATGATAATCTAATAGAATAAAACCTTTTTCCGTATGCTTAATCGCATTATTAACAAAATTAGCGAGTATCTGTGTCAAGCGGGTACGATCACAATAGAAAATGCAAGGTTGAAGCCCGGGAGAAGAAATCAAATCAACATCTTCCGTAATTTTTATCCGTAAGGAAACTACCAACTCCTTATATAATTCCTGCAAATCGATGTCGGTCGGTTTCATTTCAAAAGTATTGGATTCTATTTTTGCCAAATCCAGGACATCTGATATTAATTGTAGCAGCAATTCATTATTTTTCTGGATTATATCAGCAAATTGTACCTTATCCTCCTCATCATCCGTTTCTGCCAACAATGTTGAAAAACCAACAATCGCATTCAATGGAGTCCGGATTTCATGGCTCATATTCGCTAAAAAGGCAGACTTAAGTTGATCCAGTTCTTCAGCTTTCTTTCTCTGCTGCTCTGTCTCCTTTAATTCCGTAATATCATAATTCACACAAATCATTTCCAGCTTGGAAGGATCATTCGCTTGCATATTACGCATTACATTTACGCGTATCCATTTCCAGCCATCTTCATTTTTAATACGCAGCTCTTTACGAATACTATTCACTTTTCCCAACTTAACGTTTTCGAAAAATTGAATCATTACTTCCCGATCTTCCGGATGTACCGCATTATACAAACCGATTATCTGAGGAAGGGGTGTTTCCTCTTTCTCTCCCAGATTCCGATACCATTGACTAATAGCATATCCTTCACAGGTAAGCAAATCGAATTTAGCATAGCCTACTTTCGCATATTGGCTGACTAATGTAAAGAAATACTCAAACTCCTCAATCCGGTTATATGCAATTGTTTTATCAGTGTCATCCAGATTTATAAAAAGGTAATTAATCAATTTGCCATGGCTGTCATACAACATACTGACTTTAGTAAGCAAATCGATGGTTCCCTCTTTCTTTGTCGGATAGTAGTTATTCTCCGTGATAAGCTTAAAAGAATAATTTAAACGGAAAGTCACAGACTTACGATTTCTTACCTTTTCTATTATTTCGTGAGGGATAACCGGATTATCGAAAACATTGATACCCAATGCTGCTTTCTTCGATTCCACACCGAATATTTCAAGGTCCTTATTATTCATATCGACCAGATAACCATTCTGATCATATAATTCAATACCTACCGGTATATTAGTATATATATTACGCAAAAGTTTCTCACTATGGTCCAGGGCTTCATTTATTCTCGCCATTTTCGTTATAATACTAATGATATTAGCTATCGACGATAACCATTGGTAGTCCTCAAGATTCCATATACGGTACTTGTCCACTATATCGATACCTATATACCCCCAAGCCTTATTCTTTATTATCAAAGGTATCAATATCAGGGAAAGTGTCCCTCTCTGTTGTAGATAACGCTTTTCTTCGGCAGCCTCCAACGGCAATTCATCCAGATTATTAACCAATACCGGATATAATTTTTGTATTTTCTGCGTAGACCAAGGCAAAGTGGCTACAGATATATTCTGCAAAGAATCACGAACAGCTCTAACTCCCTCACTGCATACCTCGTAAGTACAACTTAGGGTTCGCAATTCATTGTTATATTCCATAATACAAGCCCTGCCTTTCGTATTGATAGAATATAATATTTCAGTCAGTACCAGATGGATAGAACCCGGAAGATCGTTTGTTTGAATAAATGAATGCAAAGCCCGGGAAACACTTCCTAAATGCCGGAGTATGCTATCCAGCTCATTACTCGCATTCGACTCTTCGTTAAACTCCTTATTGGGTATTAATTGCAGGATTCCCACTACAATTATTTTTCCAGACTCATCAATTTTACGTTCACAGATTTTAGTACGGACAAATTTGAAACCATAGCATGTCTTCATTGGAAATATCTGCTCATAAATACCAATCCCTTTAAAAAAAGAAAATTCATTCGCAATACGAGCCCGGTAGTCTTCATGGATTAACATCAAAAAGTCAAGAAAAGAAACTTTTTTGTCTTTCAACTCCATCAAGCTAACCAAATAATCCGAACAGATATAATACCCATTTTCAAAATCGGCCTCCCACCAACCTACCTGTGCATTATCCAGCAGCAACTGGTATTTATCTATTTCCATATAAGTCATTTGCTATTTGAAAGCAAAAATCGATATAAAAAATCACACAAACAAGCTTTATTCCTTTTAAAATTCAACACTTTTCATAAAACAAAAACGGGAATCAGTATTTAACTGATCCCCGCTGACTTTTTTTAAATATGATATATTATTTCAATTCCTTGATACGTATATTACGGAATTTAACCGGAGAGCCGTGACCTAAGAAACCGATATGTCCTTTCTTATTGAACAATCCCGGATGTTCCTTTCCGTCGGGGGTTCCGTTTTTCACAGCATCGCGGATGTTACCTTCAAGGATGACCACCCCGTTCACTGTTACACGGATGTTATCTCCGTTAGCCACAATTTCTTCCTCGTTCCACTCGCCCACAGGTTTGAAAGCCTTAGGATGATCGGCATTTGCAGGAATAATCCCATAAACAGAACCATGATGCTGATATTTGGTAATATCCTTATAAATAGGATGTTCACAATCAAGTATCTGTATTTCCATACCTGCATAAGCGGCATCTCCCTCCATCGGAGTGCGAATACCTACCCCATTGTTAGCCCCCGGAGTCAATTGAAATTCGAAGCGATAGATAAAGTTTCCATATTCTTTCTTCGTATACAGATTTCCTCCGAAACTTCTGCTCGGTATCATAGAAATACAACCATCTTCCAATGTATAATCTACTGTATTCCCTGTCCACTCATGCATATTTGTTCCGTCAAACAAGACCTTGAAACCTTCTTTAGCTTCTTCAGCAGACAGTTGGAACGGTTCTTTACGTTCCAGTTCCTTTACATATAGGTTGCGATAGTAAACTTTACTTCCGTGAGCCTGTAATTCAATCTGCTCCATCATAGGTATCGGCTGGTTACGATCCCAATAGTTTTCCAAGATAACATCATCCACTACCTTTTCCCCATTCAAGACAACAGTTACACGGTCGCCCACCATTTTAATATAGAAGCTATTCCATTCTCCTAATTTGTTGTCGGCTACTTTAGACGGCTTACTTTCATTCACCTGGTTATTATATAAACCACCGGAACCTACCTGTGCACCAACATTCACACGGGAAGTATCCCATATCTGGACCTGAGGAGTACCACGAAGGTAGATACCTGCATCAGCTTCCGGTCCTGCCGGATCAAGCATCCAATCCACATACATTTCGAAATCTCCATATTGTTTATCTGTACACAGATTATCGAAACCGGAACCAACATAAACCATCATGCCATCTTCTACCACCCAGTCTTTACGCATTTGTTCATCTGCTTTTTCCTGAGCTTTAGCCAATTGGACAGGTTTCATTTTAGCACGTACAATCGGGTTCTCTACCAAACCTTTCCATCCGGTCAGGTCTTTACCATTAAAGATGGAAACAAACCCTTCACCGGCCGGCATTTCTGCAAGATGTTTCCGGATTGCTTCTTTCTGGTAACCGGCATCCGGATTATCCAGAACCTGTATCACCTTATTCAGCAAATCGCGAACATTTGTTCCCGTATAGTCCTTATTGCCCAATGCAATATTCATAACAGCATTAGCTGCAGCCTGCTGTACAGACTTCTGGTTCAGGAATTCACCGGCATACAACATACCCAGGAATGTTCCTGTCTTTTCAATCTGCTTCAATATTTCAATCTTTTGCTGATCCGTTTTAGCTATTTCCATAGCCTTACGTAATTTCAACAAACGATTTTCACCTGTGATTGCAGGATTAGAAACCAACTTGATATAAGCATTCAGTGCCGGATTGAAATAATTAGAAGAAGTATTTTCCTTGCAGATATTAAACAATTCATCGGCAGCTTCAATACCTTTCCAGTTCAATAAAGCTTCAAATGCAGCATCCCGTTGTGCACCTGTACTTGTGCGGAATCCTTTCACGATTGTAGCTAAGGCTTCCGGTTGTCCAGTTGAAGCCAATACCACATAATACAAAGATTTTTTATTATCACCGGCTTGTATCATACGGCGTGTAATTGTAGAAGCCTGTTCATTTTTCGGTAAGAAAGATAAAGCAGAAATTACAGCACGCTGTAACGGTGGGATAGCCAAAGCATCAGCAGTCTCCAACATACCACAAAGATTAGTCAAGTCACGGTCGCTTACCACGTCTTTCAATGCAACGTAAGCAGCAGCTACAACTTCCGGCGATTCGGATTTCGTCTGTTCCAATACCGTATTAATATTTGCTGTCGCATTACGCATAGCCAATAATTGAAGTCCGGCAATCTTTCCGGCATTACCAGCAGCAGGTATGGCTTTTGCTACAGCAGCATCAATATCACCATTAAACGCAATTAATGCATCCTGAGCTAACAGAACCACCTGATTGTCATCACTCTTCAGCAGATTAGCCAAAGCAGGGATACATGATTGATCGCCAATCTTGACAATTGTCCATGCAGCAGCTTCTCTCACCGGATATTCCCCTTTATTCAACTGTTCCAGCAAAACCTGTTTGGCAGGAAGGTCAAAACGAATTTCCAGATTCTTAATTATATCATGTTGTGAAGGCCTTTTCGCTTCACGCCCGATCCAATTCAATATATCGACCTTAACATCCGGTTTGGCTTTCATCATCACCTTCATTAATTCGATATACATAGTTTGATTTGCATAATCGGATGCAAAATTCAATGCAGCATTGCGGTAGCCCTTATCTGCATCTTTCATTGCAACAACAACCTGTTTGGTAGCTTCATTACTTTTAACTGCAAGTAAAATTTGCAAAGCAGCCTCCCGGCTTTGCAAAGCATCCGCTTTTGTTGCTTTTTTCATCAAATCTTTCGCAGCTTTTTCCGCTGTCTGCAAATCGCCCTGTGCGGCAATACGTTTGATTAATGTGATATAAGCTTCATTAGCACCTAATTTATCCATCGTATATCCGGCAGCCGCAGCGGCTTCTGCCAGACTCGGTAATGAGGCTTTTGTTCCGACACGGCTTAACGCATAAAACAATTCTTTCTGCATGTTCGGGTCACTGGAACCCAATAATGCTCTCAAAGCAGCCTCGGAATCCGGAACCTGTGCCTGTGCAATGGCACGGACAATATCCTTCTGAGTCTGCAATGTACCAGAACGGCGCATTAATGATGCAACCAAAGCTTTCCCTGCATTCTCGCTACCAATAGCAGAAAGAGCACGAGCAGCCGGACCACTAAGGCTTTCATCATTCAGATAAGATGCAAGTGTATCGATACATTCATCTTCTCCCAATATTTCAAGCTGGCGGATAATAAATGCTTTCGATTCACGGTCTGTCAACATATCCAATGCTTTCATATAAGCTTTAGCTGTTGTCAAACGTGCACTCTCTTCCCCTTTGGCCATTACATAATGAGTCAATCCGCTCAAAGCGTAATCCACATTGGCATTACTGCCCTTACCTGGAGCATTTATCATATTAACCAGCATCAGAACCCCTTCTTCACCAGTCGAACTCAGGTCGTTTATCAATTTATTGTATTCAGCCTGCTTTGCTGCCGGCATCTGGGCAAGCACATCAGCAGCAATCGTTTTTGCAGTACGGTTAGCCGGAGCCTGTGCAACCAGCATACTACTGCACAGTAATAAAGCGGCTATCGATATATATGTTCTTTTCATTTTCTCTGATTTATTTCAATTCAAAAGTCTACTCTCTCATCTATTAAATATTCCAGGGTCCGCGCATCGGCTGTTCCAGTAAACGATTTGCAGCTTCATCACCAACAAATTCCAACTTCACAGGGTCAAAGTTCAACGTCCGGTTCAGACGCAGAGCCACACCTCCCATATTTACTATCGTAGCAGACCTGAAACCATTACGTTCATTCAGAGCAAAAGGCTGGCGGGTTTTGATACATTCGATAAAATCAGTCACCTGAGGTTCCGGTTCCGGATATTCAGCCAGCTTTCTTTCCCAATCAGGAATATCGCAAACGAAATTCTTATAGACATTGCCGTTCGGACCTGAAATATAAGGCGTATTCGGGTCACCATAATCCCCACCCCACAAGACAATCTGGCAACCGTCATCATACGTATATGTTATAGAGCGCCAGGTTCCGACTGCATCCGGATGTTGCTGAGGAGCATCTACCTCCACTTTTACAGGACTGGTTTCATCTTTACCCAGAATGTATTGTACCGGATCGATATAATGTTGCCCCATATCTCCCAAACCTCCGGCATCATAATCCCAATATCCACGGAAAGTTTGATGCACGCGATGTGCATTATACGGTTTATAAGGAGCCGGGCCCAACCACATGTCATAATCCAGTTCGGCAGGTACCGATTGTGGTTCCAGGTAATCTTTTCCTACCCAATAAAATTTCCAGTCAAAACCCGTATGTTTACTGATTGTCACTTTCAAAGGCCAGCCTAACATACCGCTTTGCACTAATTTCTTTAAAGGTTTAACCGGCGTTCCCAGTCCATAGAACTGGTCTTCAAAACGGAACCAAGTGTTCAGACGGAACATACGTCCATACTGTTTCATGGCTTCCATCACCCGCTTGCCTTCCCCGATAGTACGTGTCATAGGCTTTTCACACCACACGTCCTTTCCGGCTTTTGCTGCTTCAACAGACATAATTCCATGCCAGTGCGGCGGAGTTGCAATGTGCACAATATCCACATTCTCATCCAAAATCAAATCACGGAAATCATGATAAGCGGCGATTTTATCTTTTACCAGCTGTTTCCCCAGTTCCAAATGCTTTTTATCCACATCACAAACAGCAACCAGGCGTGTACCGGCATAATTCACATGCCCGCGTCCCATGCCACCGGTACCGATAATACCTTTGGTTAATTGATCACTCGGGGCAATATATCCGTTCCCCAACACGTTGCGCGGCACAATAGAGAATAGAGCAACGCCTCCCAGGGTCTTCAGAAACCCTCTCCTACTTGTCTTCATGGTATAATCTAAATTTATATCGATTAAGTACTTAATTCTCTTTCCTTGAAAGAAGATTGACAAATATATTAATTATTTAATAATTCAGCGAGACAATAATTAATTATTTTATAAATCAAGCCGCAATTATTAATCATCCAATAACCCCTGCAAGTATTTGCGGGTTTTAATAATATAGTCCCGTTGGCTGCCATTCAACTCACATTCTATAGTCAGCGAACCATGATAATTCTGTTTTTTCAGTTCGGCAATAACTGCCGGAAAATTCACTTCACCCCCAGGGATATTGACTTCCGCACCCAACTCATAAGGATCTGTCGGATACTTACCGTCTTTCGCATGAAATTCTTTAATCAGGCTACCAAACATTTTCACTGCATCCAAAGCATTTGCTTTACCATACATAATCAGATTAGCAAGGTCGCAATTAATAAAAACATTGCCAGTCCCTATATCATGAATCGCACGAATCAAGGTTGTAGGCGTTTCTTGACCTGTTTCGAAATAAATCATGATATTCCGTTCTTTAGCATAGTTTGCCAATTCTTTCATCACCTGGATAAAATCTTTATATTGTTCAGAAGACGGATCTTCCGGAATAAACCCGAAATGTGAGTGCATGGCCGGTATATCTGCCATTACACAAAAATCTATCATCTTCTTGTAAGTTTCCAATTTTTCTTCACGCCCCTCTTTCGGAACTAAACCGATAGTAGCCGGGCCCTGTCTGAAATTCCATACGCAATGTCCCGGAACACCTACTAACGTTGTTACTTTTATCTGATGTTTTTTGGATGCCGCTTTTACTTTATCGGCAAAAGTCTTATCTACTGTATTTTTATAATTTAGCTGGCAAGAGCCGAAGCCCAGTTCGTGCAGTTCTTTAAAACTTTTATCAATATCACTGTGGTCATATTGAATAACCCCGATTGTAATTTTATCCTGGGCCTTAACAAACGAAAATGTAAAGAGTAACACTAATAGTAACAATGAGGTTTTTGTTTTCATGACATTATAAAGTATTAAAAATTTGACGTTACAGAAATTCAAGGACGCAGTTATCAACCGCGTCCTTGCAAAGATAAACTATTATTTTATTCCATCGTCGGATTAAATGTCCCACCCCAATTAGAATTTTGCTCTAAATTCGGATTTTCATCTATATTAACTTGTTGAATCGGGAAGAAATAGAAAGATTCTTCAATGATAAACTTTTTCTCTGCTGCATCCGTATAAGGCACTTGGCGAATTACATAACGGAAATCTTCCGGTTTTAATTCGTTTTTCAAAGCCAATTCCTTAGCCTTGTTCAAATCCATTTCTGAACCGTCAGGATTAATTGCAATGGCTTCCACGCCATATTTTGTCAGATTATTCAACTGCATCATATTACGTGTACGGCGCAAATCCCAGAAACGATGTCCTTCATAACATAATTCAACATTACGTTCATCCAGAATTGCTTTACGGATTTCTTCACGACTACCCACTTTTAAGCCATACAGACCATCCGCTCCCGGTTCGATTCCGGCGCGTTTACGAATATCTTTCAACATTTGAACAGATACATCCGAATGATTTGTTTCATTCGCAGCTTCGGCATAAATAAACATTACTTCGGCAAAACGCATCAAAATATAGTCGATATCATACGTCATAACTTTTTCCTGAGATAAAGATAAATCCGATGCTTTATAAATATACATGCCGGTAAAGATATCGTTATTCGTAGCATTCACATGGGCATTCGGATTTATACCATACTGGTCACCCGGATCACACAATCCCAGCGCATTATATTGTCTATAACCAGTCGGTTTGCCTGCCACCGGATATTCTGCCCCATTATGTAAAACGACCTTTTCAAAACGCGGGTCGCGGTTTACCCAGAATGATTGCAAAAGTTCACTTTCGGTTTTAGCATATTTGCCGGATGGATCATCAAACTTCTTACCATCCAACATCGGAAAGGCTTTTACAAAGTCCCATGTCGGATTATTATATGCCTTATCACGGCTAACCGAAGCAGGGCGATTCGTATATTCCCATACAGAAGTTTTATTCGGATTCGAATTGACAACCGGGAATACCACTTCCGGTCCCTTTTCCTTTATCCAGATATCCTCATAATTTTCTGTCAAAGCCACACCATGTGCCACACAGAAATCATAAGCCTCTTTTGCTGCCGTATAAGCTTCTTCCCAATATTTATTACCATACATATTTTTAGGATTAAACTGCGGAGAAGCCTTTAACAATAAAGTTTTCGCTTTCCACGATTTAGCAAAAGCCTGGTCTATACGTCCATAATCAGGAGAATCGCCTTTTATCTTTTCCGGCAACAGGGGAATTGCTTTTTCCAGATCGGCAATCATTTTATTAAAACATTCGGGAGTACTTGTACGGTGAACATATAAATCGTCCGTATCCTTATCCTGAGGAGTTGTTATATAAGGTACACCACCATGATAAAGCACCATCCAATAATACATATAAGCACGCATAAAGTAAGCCTGCCCCAACAATGAGTTAGTCGTCTCTTTGTCTATCGTACCTGCCTCCAACTGCTGAATTGCAACATTGATATGCCGGATTTCATTATATGTCCATTTCTTATAATCACCACCGGTAAGTGTAATCTTTCCCAGATAAAACTCAATACCCGACAACTGTTCCGAGTTTGCGTCCGCACCAGAACTCCAATTACCGAAACATTCGGCATACAGATTGTTCACATAGGCAGTTGCCAGATTAACATCCGTCCAGACCATTGTTTCATCATAACTGTTCAAGTTATCAATATCCAAGGTATTACAGCTTGTCGTTACTCCACCCAAAACAGCGGCAGTACACAAGATTGCATATTTTATTTCTTTTAATTTCATACTCTTCATTATTATTAGAATGTAAAGTTAAGACCAAATGTAAATGTCTTCATCAGAGGATAAGAATCATAATATTCCTGTTCCGGGTCCATAAATTCATTGATAGCGGAAATAGAGAACAGGTTCGTTGCATTTACAAATATCTGTGCCTGAGTCAGACCTAACGGGCGTAAAATTGCTTTCGGCAAATCATATCCGACATTTAGGTTCTTCAAACGTAAATAAGCACCATTCCTCAACCAGAAACTGGTCTTTCCCACTCCTGATTCATACCAGCTTTGACCAACTACACGCGGATACTTTCCATCCGGATTATCCAGGCTCCAACAATCATCGCTCGTCCAGATTGGGAAATACGGACGGGTTGCACCGCCATGCTGGTAGAAACCACCGTCTACACCGCCTACTGCGCGATCATATTTACCTACGCCCTGGAAGTGAACATCCACCGAGATGCCTTTCCATTTGATTTTACCGCCAAAACCATAGTTGATACGGGGAGTTGTATTCTCTGATAATAAATTGTAATAATCATTACCATCAATTTTGCCATCCGGCCCGGGAGCATATCCATCGCCTCGTGTATCTTCATATAAAATACCTCCTAAATAAGGATCGCGACCAAACTGTTTGAACCCTTTTGCCTTCAAAGCATCCACTTCTTCCTGGGTACGGATAAGGCCAATAGCCTTATAACCGATCAAACGGCTGTCGGACATACCAATCTTTGACAGGTTTTCCAGGTTTCCGCCCGCTTTATATACAGCCGATTCATCCAGAATATCCCACTGGTCGCGCGAGAAACCTAAATTCAAATAAACAGAATAGTCGATTGCACCTTTTGCAGCCTTATCCATCCAGGTTAAAGCCAATTCACCACCCCGCCAGGAACGGGCCGCATAATTTTCCGGAGCCAGACTCTGTCCGTAAGTACTTGGAATTGAAATCGTACGCGGGCCTAAAATATCCGTTTCTTTGCGATAGAACGCATCGAATGTACCACTCAAGCGATTATCAAAAAAACCGAAATCCAAGCCACCATTATAAGTCGTAGATGTAGCCCATGTCAATGCCAGATTCGGTGTATCCCCAGCTTTGATTCCGTTCGCCAGATTCGAACCGAACACATACGGTTTGTCTGTCACTCTTTCATATTTCTGGATAAATGAGAATGCTGTAATTTTATCAATCGGGTCTTTGCTTAAATCCAAATCATTACCGGTCGTACCGTAAGAGAAACGTAATTTCAGGTTACTCAACCAATCGGAAGTACTTTCCATAAAAGATTCCTGGCTGATACGCCATGCAGCAGATACGGAGGGAAAAAATCCCCAGCGATGATTTTTCGGGAACAAAGTATTGCCATCATAACGGAAAGAAAATTCAGCGATATATTTCTGGTCGTAGGTATAATTGAAACGACCAATCCACGACAAACGTCCGCCAGTATATTCTTCCGCATCTCCCCAACGGCGTTCCGCGTCACTGGAGAATACAAACATCTGGTCGATATGCGTCAGCGGGTCTTCCCCTTTAGCCTGTACATATTCGCCTCCATTGGATGCCTGTTCGAATACAACCATTGCCCCAACATCATGCTTGCCGAATGAATTATTATAGTTGATGAACCAGTTGAACTGCTCGCTCCACAAAGATTTCATCTGATAATGCAGATTTTCATAATTCTGGCTGAAGTTGAAGATATTATATTCGTCAACATTCAACGGTGCCGGTAAGAAACGGTTTCCACTCGGATCGGCCTGTTGGAATTTATAGTTTTTCTGGTAAGTCATATATTTCTTACGGGAGAAGTCCTTACCAACATAGTTTGCCGTTACTTTAGTAGACAACCCTTTTACCAGGAAGCCCAAATCCACATTGAATGAAACGATACCATTCATATTCCTGCGGCGGGTCTTAATGTAGCGGTCGCCAATCACCTGGTCTACCACGTTCCAGCCCTGCCAGGAGCCAAAGTCCGGATAAATCGGATAATCCGTACGTTCGTTAGCCGGCGTGCCGTCCAGATATGAATAGAAAGGCGTTGTTTTAAGGGAGTTGAATGTACAACGGTACAAGTCGTATACCACCTGGTCGTCGTCATCCGAAAACGGCCAGTAAAAACGCTTGTCGTCGGACTGGTTGGCAGCCAGGTTCACATTCATGGAGATATATTTCGACAAATTCATCGTAATGTTCGAACGCAAAGAGTATTTCTTGTTTTTCAGGTTTTCATAAGAGCCTTCCTCACCCAGAAAACTACCCATTACATAATACTGGACTTTTTCCGAACCGCCGGTCACACTCAGCGAATGCTTCGTATTCCACGGGTTCTGCCAGATCCAATCGTTTATATTATAGCTCCTGTCTTTAAAATAATCGAATTCGGCCTGACCGTTCGGCAGTTTCGTTCCATTAAACTCGGCCACCTTATTCTGATAAGCCAACTCATCTGTGGCAGACCACATATCAGAGAACAACTCCTTAGTCGGTTTGCTGAATGAATAAGTACCCTGATAATTAAATACAGGCTTGCTGTTCTTCACACCGCCACGGGTTGTCACCAGTACAACACCATTACCGGCAGCCGAACCGTACACAGATGCAGTTGCTGCATCTTTCAGGAAACTCAACTGGTCGATTTCATTCGGCTCTAAGGCATCAAAAGCCTCCTTGTCACGAATAATACCATCGATAACGAACAGCGGGTCACCAAAACCGCCGCGCATACGTATCTGCGAAGATGCACCCATCAAACCGGAGTTGCCGGTAATTGTCATACCCGGCGCACGTCCCGCCAATGAATTGGAAAGGTTGGAGTTCGGAATAGCCGTCAGTTCTTCCGCTTTTACATTCGAAATAGAACCGGTCATGTTCACTTTCTTCTGGACACCATAACCTACCACAACGACCTCATCCAGTTTCTGCGTATCTTCATGCAGAGTAATATTGAACGCAGTCTTATTATTTACCGGAATCTGCTGGTCCAGATAACCGATATACGAAACCACCAAGGTGGCACCATCCGGAACATCCGGCAATGTAAACTTGCCATCCAGATCCGTTACCGTACCCTGCGTCAAGCCTTTCACTACAATATTCGCACCGATAACAGGCAATCCGCTATCGTCGATAATCGTACCCGTTATCGTTTTTTTCTTCTGTTGTTTAACGGCATTTTTATATTCTGCTTCGGAGAAAGAAGAATTTCTCCGAGTTTCGTCTTTCAAGAAAATCCGGTTGTCCACGATTTTAAACGAGATGCCCGTATTCCTGAAAACCTGCTTCAAGACACTTTCTATATGTTCATTTTTTACATTGATTGAAACCTGCGAAATTTCTTTGTCCAATAATGCTTCATCATAAGAAAATTCATAACCCGTCTGCCGGCTTATGCTTTGTATGACTGTACCGACTGTTGTCTTGTTTAAAGCCAGTTCCAGATTCACATACAAAGCATGTGCGTCGTTTACTGCCAATGCAGGAGATGCGGCAGCCAAAAACATTGCCAGAGTGGCAATAGATGCTTTTTTATTCATACATGTGATTTGTTTTGTTAGTACTAATTTTTCAGTTACAAATAGCTTGTAATGTTTCTGTAATGTGTTTAATTGTTCTTCTTCCGTCTAATTCCTCATAGGCATTCATTTTTTAGTTGTACTTTCCCATATAAAGACCTCCGTCCCCTCTATCCTGTAACGGACAGGAGCCAGATATCCCAATAAATTCAGTATATCCTGCAAGTTTTCATCCTTATTGAACACGCACCTGAATTTGCGCCGGGCAAGTTCGGACGATTCGATATTTATGTTCACGTTGTATTTGGCAGAGAGCAGGTTTGCAATCTCCCGAAGTGTGGCATTTTCAAATATGGATTGGTTTAACCGCCAGGTTGCACACAGGTTTACATCTACCTTTTCCGATATATATTGATGATTGGCATGGGTATAAGTAACTTTCTCTCCCGGCGACATAGTCATCACCTCATTCCGGTCTTGGTCCAACAAAGCTACTTTGCCCCTTACCAGGGTCGTTTCTATCTTCTTGTTTGCAAGGTCTGTTTTTACATCAAAGGCCGTACCCAGTACCTTTATTTGCAGATATTCAGTAGATATATAAAAGGGCATTTGCGTACTTTGAGACGTCAAAGTACGCTTCTCCTTGCAAGGAGACTTCCCGCGTCTTTTTTCCAAAAGACGCAGGATATTTTAAGGAAGACCCGCCTTTTAACCAAACGGATGTTCCGTCTGCCAGCATAAATTGTTTCATATCCTCCCCATGCTTTACGGCAATCGTCACACAGGTTTCAGGCTTATAATATTCCCAACCCACATATGAAAGAGAAAGCAGCAGCAGGGCCACAGCCGCATATTTCATGACCGAGCAGAAAAGACGGAAACGGGATGTCCTGTTTATCTTTGTATTTACCACATCCAACGCCTTTTCTATATGTTCAGGTGTATTATACTGCATATACTTCCGGGAAATACGCAATTTGACCAGTCCGGAAAAGATTTTTTCATTCTCTTCCGAAAGATTACGCCATTCCATCACTGCCTCCGACTCTTCCCGGGAGAGTGCATCTATCAGATATTTCGCTAACAATGTATAATCAAAGTCCATTTTCCCTTTTTATGTAAGCTAAACGGTTTACCCCGGAAATTTACTGAGCTAAAATGATATTTTTTTCAAATCAGGACTGTTTTTTTATGGCAGCATCCGTATTAGACGGCTTGTTCTTTCCTGTATGCCTCGTAAAAACATCGATTTATTTTAGGATTCAATATGTAAAAATAAAAAAATTCATGTCCGACCATGGTATATGATTATAGAATACAAAGAAATTCCTATAGGAAGCCGTTATCTGATTATAATAAATAAAGAAAATCATGTATAAAGCCGTTATTTAATTATGAAAAATAAAAAAAACCGTATTAGATCATGTTATTTATAGATAGATACCATAATTAACCGTCTCTTTTCATGGTAAAAAATATGTTTAAAGCAAATAAAACTATATTTTTGCATTAAACATATTCTACGAACCATGAAAATTCAAAGAAAGCCTCCGCAGTTCAGCCTGGAGAAGCTCTATGCTTCGCCTTTTACCTACGAACGCAAGTACCGTCCCGACGGCAGCATCTATTGGGAGAAGCTTACCGACCAAAACCCTGCCACAGGCATCGATGCGTTGGACGATTTCCTTCGTTACCTTCGCTCCGGCTACCGTACGGTCAAAGGCATCGCCTCGCTAATAGGCGTAACGGCCCCCGAACTGAACGCTTTCGTGAAAATCCTTACGGGACAAAATGCATCGGAATTTATCCGCCTCTATCTGGTGCATCAGGCACAGTTGATGCTGAAATACACGGATTTGACCGTGGACGAAATCGCCCAACATTGCAGTTTCAGCAGCAATTCCAACCTTACGCAGTCGTTCATCCCTGTGGTAGGCGTTTCGCCGAAGATATATCGCTACCAACATCAAGGGCCGCTCGACAGAGGACGTTTCCGGATAAAATAGGATATCAGGTGCCAATCGTATGTACGCCTTGGGAAAGAAGGGAATAGGAAAGACAAAGGCAAAGCATGTAATAATCGTTTTTGGACATATGCCCTTTCAGGAATTTAAGGGCCAGATAAAGATGGCTTTCCACCGTGCGCTGAGGCATCCGGAGTTGTTCCGAAACTTCTTTGGCTGTCAGGCCTTTTATATAGCTAAGGATAAAAACTTCACGGCGCTGTGCAGGCATCTGTTCGAGCAATTCATATAAACGGCGATAGAAATCCTTGGTGTAAAGTTCTTCCATAACAGGAGTGTCTCCTTTCAGCAAGGATTGGTAATCTTCCAAATGTTTTTCGTAAAGATGCGTGTTATACTTTTCCATCGAGCTGTTTTTCCTGAAAGAATCCAGGCAACGCGTATAGGCTGCTTGAAACAGATAGGAATGGAAACCTTCGCCAGCATACAATTTTTTACGATTTTCCCACACATATAGAAAAACATCCTGAACAATGTCTTCCGCCGCCTCATCTTCTACGATAGCGGCAACATAGGCCATTACCCGGGGATAGAAATACCGGAATAAACTGTTGAAAGCCTCCCTGTCTCCTTTTTTTAGTTTTTCTACCAATGAAATATCAAACATGCGGCGTATTTTATGCAGAACGTTATAAGTTATCATAAACCCGCCACAAATTTAACAAACGGAAACGAAACATGAAATAATTTCAGAATATAAAACAGAATCAATCTGGTTCTTCAATACCTACAAAACTTCATTTACCGTAAAAACTATACTTTTACCTGTAATTTGTATAACTCCCATGTTTTTCATTCACCTTATCTTTGCCACATTATTAATTATCAAATAAACAACCTGTTTTTTATGCAAATGAACACGTTTGACAAGGTAAAAAGTCTTTCCTCCCGGATTACAGTTATTGATGCCATGCGCGGAATTGCCTTAATCGGTATTTGCCTGACACACGCTATGCAATATTTTGGCGTCGGTTCTCCTCCTTCTCTGGAATTTTTTCCTTGGGAAGGGACGATGAACGAAGCGGCACGCTGGTTCATCCAATACTTTGTAGCTTCTAAATTCTATATTATTTTCTCATTGCTTTTCGGATTAAGTTTTTTCATCCAGATGGATCGTGCTGCACAAAAAGGGATTGATTTCCGTCCCCGTTTTTTCTGGCGGCTGACGCTATTGCTTATCATAGGCCTATTGCACAGCCTGTTATTCCGTATGGATATTTTGAGTATTTATGCTATTCTCGGATTTCCATTGGTCTTGATGTATAAATTATCGAACAAAATTCTGATAGGATTCGCTTTGTTTTTCTTGCTCGGAGGCGTACAGTTGGGTGTTGTGGGATATAAAGCCCTTAACCAGCCCAAACAGCAGGAAGAATTGGTTCAGGCAAATACAAACCGTCCCAGCCGCATACAGCCGGCTGCGAATTTCAAGGAAATGGCTATTCAAAATGCAACCAGCGGGATGATGCGTAAACTGAACTATCAGGTACAATCCGGACGTATATTCATGACGTTAGGTTTATTTATCATAGGATTACTTGCCGGAAGAATACGATTGTTTGAAAATTTAAATTTATACCGGAGAACTCTATACCAGGGAGCGGTAGTGGCAGCAATCCTTCTGGCTTTGCTCTACTTATTGCAACCGTACATTCCACGCAGTAATCCGGATAATCTTGAAGGTTGGATATCCATGCCTGTTACCAATATGATTAACTTATTATCAGCCTATCTCTGGATTGTATTCATCGTTTGGATATACCGTTCGGAAAAAATACAAAAGGCATTGGAGCCTGTTGTAAGCTACGGACGGATGGGGCTAACAAACTACATAGCACAATCGGTTATCGGTGTCTTGTTATTTGTTCGGTTTGGTTTAGGATTAGGAGAATATCTCGGAACATTCTTTGCAATGCTTTTATGTACGGGCTACACAGTGCTACAAATAGCAGGAAGCCATTACTGGCTGAAAAAGTTCCGGTATGGACCGCTGGAGTGGCTATGGCGCTCCGGTACGTATATGAAATGGCAACCCCTCAAAAAATAAGATACGCTTATTTAAAGTGATTTCCAAAACGGTCGATCACTTCAACAGACACTTTACTCCCCGGCGAAGACGGTATGGCATAAAACAGATGTTCGGTCGGTACGGTTCCCAGCCAATCATAACGGAATGCCCCTTTATTCCTGCGATAAAAATCCGCAGTAAAAGGGTCATTCCCTTTATATTGAATCATTTCTCCCTGTTTTATTCCATTCTCATACCAGTATACTTTCCATGCCGGGTCATAATTCCAGACATTTACGGTTACGGCATCCGGTTTTTCCGGATTCGTTCCCAACGGATGGACACGAAATTGATATGCCTTATCCTTCCCCCGGCATTTATAATACCAGGAAATAGAATCACCATTCACTTCATATACGGCATATCCCTGCGGAGTACCGTCACTGCAATCGTCTCCTTGCCAGAATTGCCCGCAAAGTGCTGCATGTACATGTTCATATAAACCATCCGCCAACACAAAATTTTCGTTATAATGAGTATGTCCCGACATAATATGCGTACGGTAGGGAGACAAAATCTTATACAATTGACGCCTGTTTTGCAAAGCAGAATGATTTGATTCCTTCGACCATTCCTTATTCCGTGCCTCACGGGTATACGTCGGGATATGGAAAGAGACAACCACCGTACGGCCCGGCTCTATCCTGCTCAAATCCTGCTCCAGCCAATTAAGCTGCTTCTCCGTCAGATAAGCGATCGTTGCCGAACTGCGCCCCACACAAAAAACATCATCCAAGATAACATAATGGATTTTTCCCCTGTCGAAAGAGTAATAATCCGGACCGAAATATTCTTTGAAAGTCTTTTTAGCTCCTTCGTCCGTACGTGCATTATCCACATCATGGTTGCCCGGAGTATAGAAAAACGGAACACTACCTGTTTCCATAATCGCTTTCACTTTGGGCATATAAGACATATCGTCGCCCACCATATCCCCGCATAAAATACCATGAAGCGGCTGTTTTTTATAATTGGCATTAATCAGTTGTTGCATATCTTTTACCGAAGCAGCGACCAATTCCAGATCGCTATCCACATAGACCTGAGGATCTGCCCAAACAAAAAAAGCATGCTTATTGTCGTCCACCGGCAATTGCTTCAAGGCGAAATCAAAACGTTGCTTTTTGGCAGACTTATCCGTCACCGGCAAATAAAAACTACCCGGGGACAATTCATAGCCCGACGGTGTGGAAATATAGATAAATTCAGCATCCCGGGAACTCTGCAAATAATAATGCCCTTGTTTATCCGTAACCGTTATATGGATGCCATCGGTGACCGGAACACCTGCCACCGGCTTGCCCTCACAACGTACAGTCCCACTGAACCCGATATTTTTTAAATCGGCCTGTGCCTGGCAGGGATATACCGCCAGACACAGGAAGAACAAACATATATTTCTGATTGCCTGCTTCATTCTATATTTTGCTTTCTTACAAAAAGATACAACTTAGTAACCTGCTTTGTCTATTGCCCGTTTAAATGTATCCCACAAATCATACTCAATTACCTGTACAATATCAAACACCACCAATCCGTCGGTTTGTGTCAACGATAAATAAGTAGCATCCTCCATTATATCTTTAGCCAGGGCATAAATACTTCCCAGCATAATTGTTTCCCCTCCTATTATTTCACGTCCTTTGGCATAAGCGTACTCCATAGACTCCGGATCACTTTTCCCATACACTTTGCTCAGATAAGCACCATTCATAAAATGGCTCAGGTACGCTGCAAATCCGGTTTTCTTATACTCTTTGGAAGCCCAGGGATATTTCCCATAAGGGTCATATTCATTACCACCCCAGTTTTGCCCTTGCCGGTACAGACCATGGTGCCAGGAAGCAGCCCAATAATCTAATCCCATATCGGGACGGATTTTTTTGATTTCCCCTTTCACCTCTTTAATGAAATCATGTATCACCATCGCCCTGTATTCATACCATAAAGGGGCATAGACTCCGTCCTTTACATACCAATTTCCTTTTTTATCCCTCTCCCAGGTAAAAATATCGGTCGGGAAATCCGGAACCTTTTCACCGACATACTTTTCAAAATCAATTCTGGAGGCTTCGGAGAAATCGGTTTCGACACCCGAATAACGACAATAGTCCAGGACAAAAATATCGAACTGATAGTTAGATACGATTTCCTTTATAAACCCAAGACAATACTCCCTCACCTCCGGTAGTATAGGATTCAAGAACGCGGCTACTTTTGTACTGTCGTCCCGTATATCCATCATGCCGGCGGGCGTATATTCGATAGCTGTTTTTCCATCCCATCGCTTATCTACATAAACAACGCCTTTTTTCTTTGCCGGACGTCCTGCCGGGAATATCATTGCCGATACGGCAACTTTCAAATCCCTTTTTCGCGCTTCCTTGATAAAGAACTGCAAATAATCCCACTTCTGCTGGGGACGGGCATCGTGCATATGTTTTGTCCGTTTATAATGGACAAAGCCATCGGTAGCCTTGACATCCACAACGATCGTATTGAACCCGGTATCTTTTATTTTATCCAGATAATAACGAATCGTATCCTGGTTTGAGAAACGTTTATAATTGGCTTCCGCATCCAGCCAGATATACTTGGGTTTTTCCATTTTCTCCGCCCTTACCATTACAGGAAAGCTGAATAACAAAGTAAAGAGAAAAGGGAAAAAGCATTTTACTGCACATAGACAACGCAGAGCACGCAAGCTCCTGCTGGATAATTTATTCATTTTTTGTTTATCGTTATACATATACTATCAATTCACATTTTCATACTTAGTTAATTCATAAGCCATAATTCCGGCATCTGTTACCAACATATATACATAGATGCTATTTCCGTCGTCGCTCATCTTTATAGCAATGTCTCCCGTTGCATTCTCATTATCACCTTTCGCAAACTGCAAGAGATTCGGTAACGAAGTAAACACATTGAATTTCTTATAATAGGAATCATCATCCTTATCAATAGGAATAAGAGACGGATTGGTAACATCAAATCCCAATAACTTAGTCTGGTACGACCAGTTTCCGGAAGCTGCAAACATATATTTTGCATGGTTGAACTCACCATAAGCAATGCTATAAACCGTATTATTGTAAAAAGCCGAACTGTTTTCATTGGTTTCAAACAAGAACGCTTTCCTGTTCTCATCCATATAAACAAGTCCTTTATCCGTTCCGACGGATAGCACGAAATATGGAGTATTGTCGCTTGCAGCCGTAGGTATTGATTTACCTCTCCATTTATACATGACGCCTTGTCCTGCAACAATTTCAGGATTTGCAGCATTGGTTATCACCCCGTTCTTTACAGAGAATTTTAATGAACGGTTTTCATCCGCACCATTCCCGCCCATCGAAACCATTATCTGGGCATCCCCATCTATATCTCCTGCTATTTTAATAGAGCGTCCCAAATCGATACCCCTGTTTGTCTCCGATGCAAAATGAGTCACCGGCAATTGAAGGATGACTTCCGGCGGATTGCTCAATCCGTTCTTCCAACGGAAAATCTTCAAAATATTATCCGCATTTGCTATCCGGGTAAAATTAACAGCGAGCAGATTATCCCTGTCGTCCGTATCTATTCCGAAAATAATACCGCCTACGCCATCCGCATCCGTTCCTTGAATATTTACATGCTCGGATAGCAATTGTCCTGTCAACTTATTATAGATGGAAAATGCAAGATTACGTCTTGCCACAATCAATTTATCCCCACATACAGCCAAACCACAATCCAAGCCTTTGGTAAAACCGGCTGCATCAGAATCTTTTTGCCACATCAGATAGGTCAAACCAAATCCATACTCCAATATCTTCGGATACGACTGGACAACAGTTATCGTACTTGTACTTCCATCCAGTGCCGTCACTGTATAAACCACATTTTTTGTAAAATCCTGAGGCTCATCCATACCGGGGGAAACAGATGCCCACGGAGAAAGGGTAAAAGAAGGAACCACATGCTTTAACAAATCCTGGTCGAACTTGGGAGGTACGATTAACTTGATTGTATCTGTCGAAGCATTTATTCCTTTCAGATTCAAGGAAGGAATAGAGAATCCTGTCATCTCTTTTTTATCGCTTTTCAGAAGACGGGCTAAGATTACATATGCATGCAGCGTCCCATTTCCAGCCTGTACTGTTACCGGATAGGGTTTGGATAAATCTTTTATACCCCCCAATTCCGGAGTCACAACAGCTCCGGAAGGAAGATTCGCCCGCAATATCATCTTCGTCAAATCCGGCTTTATGGCTGCCGTATCTGACAAATAGTACGGAATATCAAAATAGATACTATCCTGGTTAGCTGATAATATCCCCTGCCAGACCTTGTCACTGGCACTGTTAAACAGTTGTGCTGTCATATCAAGAACGGCACTCTTGTCTCCCAGTTTCACTTCGTCGGCCTTATGGCAGGACATAAATCCCGGAATAACAGACAAAAGAAGGAACGTTCTTATATATTTATCGAGTTTCATACGAATACGATTTAAAGGTTGTATAATTTACCATAACGGATTTTGGACACATTTCGTATTATTCCGGATTTCAGAATTCGGAACAGGTATCAGGTAATATTTCTCCGGGAAATAACGGTTTGCATCATCGCATGCAACCTGTTTGTAAGAGAATGTGCCATCCGCCTTTTTCGTGATTTTGGTAGCATGCATACGCTGTCCGTGAAGCACGCCCCGGGCAAGTTTCCATCTGCGTAAATCCCAGTAGCGATGTCCTTCAAAAGCCAGTTCCACCATTCTTTCCGTACGGAGGAAACTCATAAACTCTTCCTTATCGGATGTGTTCCGGGGAGAAATACCGGCACGCTCCCTCACCCGGTTCAGTGCAGCAAGCGCTTTGGTCATATCACCGCTTTCCGCATAAGCCTCAGCCATAATCAATAAAACTTCCGCATAGCGCATTTCTACCCAGAATGAATCGCTGCCATCGATATCGAAGTTCGTATTCTTTTCATTCAGGAACTTCTTCATATAATAGCCTGTCACTGTCGTAGCCTTATTATTTCCTTGGGAATAATCGATATATCCATCGGTACCTCCCACGAAAGTTTCAAGGGTACGTCCTTTCCACGGAGCACCATTATAAAGGACGGAAGCATAAAAACGAGGTTCCCTGTTCACATAAGGATTTGCTGCATGTTCGCTGTTGTTCCAGTCAAAGTCCACATATTTGCCGCCCGATTTTATCTGGTACTGGCTGACAAGTTCTTCTGTCGGACCTGCCCAGCCGCCTCTGTCGGCTATATCGCCCGAGGGTGCAAAATAACGGTCGAAATAATGTTTTACTTCCGGCTTCTTATAGTATACCGCCAACAGGATTTCCTTGTTAAATGCTTGGGTAAAGATAGTTGCATAGTCAGACTGTAAGCCGTAGATTCCCTGGTTTTCCAGTTCAACAACCTTCTGTCCCGCCCAGATAGCTTTATCATATTGTTTCGCATACAAAGCACAACGGGCCATCAAACCGTAGGCGGCTCCTTTCGTTACACGGCCTGTATTATCCTTATCCCAGGAGACCGGCAGCAATTCCGCAATTTCCTGAAACTCTTTTATCACATAATTCCAGGAATCTTCCTCGGATGAACGTGCTTTATCTTTCTGGTCCTGGTTATCCACCTGTCCCCCTTCTGCCGTACGTAAAATAGCGCCGGCATGGTTCCGGATAATTTTATAATACAGATAAGCACGCATAAAACGGGCTTCGGCAACACGTATACTCAAAAATTCGGGTTTCAGATGAGCGCCTTTAGTCGGTGCATCACAAATAAATTCATTATCCCGGCGGATACGGGCATAATTTCCCCAGGTATTCAATTGCCCGTTATCCGGTGTAATAAAATTCTCAATCAACAATACACGGTTATGATAACTTGCCGACATGGAAGTCAGACTATATTTCAAGATATCCGCATAACCGTCAGAAAGTTCCGTTCCGCCTATCTCCGCATTATTTGTTTCCTTCAATGCCGAATACAATCCGAGTACATATAAGTCCAGATTCGTCTCATTTTTCCATGCGACTTCTTCTGAATAATTGTCTTTCACTTCTACATCCAATACACTGCATGAAGAAAGTAATACCGTGGTTATTATCAAATATATAATATTCTTTTCCATAATTTGCTCTCTTTAAAATGTTGCATTTAAACCTACACTGTATGTCCTTTGCTGCGGATAATAACCGTTATTTACGTTTGGCATTTCCGGGTCCAGATACTTCAGATGGTCAAATGTCAATAGATTGGTACCCGACACATATACTCTTAACCGTTGCAGGCCTGTACATTTAAGTATCCGGGACGGAACAGAATATCCGACTTGTGCATTTTTCAGGCGCAGATATGAACCATTGCGTATCCACCACGAACTTGCCCAGGCATTATTGCTATTCCAGTCCACACCCAAGCGGGGATATGCCGCATCTGTATTTTCCGGGGTCCAGGAATTTTCAAGCAAATAATACGGAGAGTTCCCATTGCCATAGAAAGGTCTCGAGAACTGGGTCTGGTCGTTTGTTCCCGACGCATATGCCCCACTGATAGCGACGTCTCTCATAGCAGCCCCTTGCCACAGCATACTGATATCGAAGCCATTCCATTCCACATTCATATTCAGGGAGAAGTTCATATCAGGAAGGGAAGAATGCCCGATAACGACCATATCATTAGAATCTATTTTTCCATCCCCGTTAATATCCTCATACATAATATCTCCCAAACGTTGTGTTCCGCCGGGACCTTCAGGACGGTTATCCAACTGTTCCTGTGTCTGGTATAAACCGATAGCTTTAAATCCTCGTATTTCGCCGATAGGATGTCCTATCAGACTTTGCCATTCCGGCAAATTTGAACTTTGCAAACGGGACAATACCTTATTCCTGGCATATGTCAGATAGCCATCCACGTTATAATTTACTTTGTGTATCCGGTTTCGATGCCCCAGCTTCAACTCAAATCCCTTTACGGATACCGAACCGGAATTAATGGTTGACGGGAAGTTCCCTCCCAAAGACGGCGGGTATGTAGCAGATACATTTTCCAGAATGTCATAAGTATATTTATAGAAAGCATCCAGATCTACACTCAATAATCCGTTCCACATGGTCATTTCGATCCCGCCATTCCAGGTTTGCGTCTTTTCCCAGGTCAAAGTAGATGAAGGGATGGAGTTCAAGGTATAAAGACCGTAAACGGAAGTATAAGTCTCTCCAATAATATAGGAAGGCGAAGCGGTTAAAGCCATCAAACGTTTATATAAAAAAGCGGCTGTATTATCACGCCCCAGCAAACCGACAGAACCTCTGACCTTAAACTTATCGATTTTAGGCAACGCATTCCTAAACCACGCTTCTTCCGACATCAACCACCCTAAAGAGAGTGAAGGGAAAAAGCCCCAACGGTGCTCTTTGGCAAACTTATACGAACCGTCTGCCCTGAATGCAAACTCCGCAAGGTATTTTTTTGCATAGGCATAATTAAGACGTCCTACAAAACCCGCCATTGCGGAAGCGGAACTGCTGCCACGTATCGAATTTTCCACATCTTCGAGCCCCATGCTCAATTCCGCTAAATCCGTCAGTAAATATTTTTTTCGCTGCGCCTGCATATTACCACCGTCATTCTCGGTCTGCTCATACAGGAATAAAGCATTGACATCGTGTTTGCCGAATGTATTCGTGTATTCAATAGAAGGGCGAAGCATAAACTTCTGACCGCTTGAAGCGGACTGGAACAGGGAACCGTTGCCTGTTCCTTCCGCTGTAACGGTATTATACTGGCGTTTTTCTATATCGAAAGTAGCCACTTTATAGGGGGTCAGGAATCCTTTGGTTTCGGTAAAATCCTTGTCAAAACTCACAAACATCTTTGCCTGCAATCCTTTTATAAAAGGGATGTCATAGGCTAAAGTCATCTGGCTTTCAAAAACACTTTTCTTATTCTGGTTAAAACCGCTGCTTTCCAATGCGGCAACCGGATTGAATGTACGGGTACCTCCCTCTCCTCCCCAGGCCGCAGGCAAACCGTTGTAGGTTTCAGGTATAATCGGCAATGTGCGGGTTGCCATCATGATAGGACTGTTATAGGCATCTGAAGAAATGCTAAATCCCGGAGATTTCTGTTCCTGCATACGTCCTGCCATATTCATCGACAATTTCAAATTATTAGAAATCTGCACATCTATATTTGCACGCAAGTTCCAACGTTTGAAGTTCGTATTTTTCACAATACCATCCTGATCCATAAAACCGCCGCTCACAAAGTATTGTACTTTTTCATTTCCACCTACAGCAGATATATTATGTTGTTGTGTAGCGCCGAAATTCTTAAACGCCAAATCCACCCAGTCCGTATTTCCAAAAATACCATCCGGATCATAACCGGCTTCCATCTTAGCTATATCATCTTCACTGAAATAAGGATCATGGTTATCCATCTGACGCGCTTTATTGTGCCAGCGGGCATAGTCCGGAGCATTCAGGAATTTAGGGAAACGGGTATTGGTCGAAAACGTCAAAGACCCGCTATAGGTAATATTTGCTTTCTGATCATTGGACCCTCGTTTGGTTTTAACCAGAATAACCCCATGTGCCGCTCTAACCCCGTAAACAGCCGAAGCTGCCGCATCTTTCAAAATAGTGACACTCTCTATATCGTTCGGGTCCATCGTATTGAAAGTACGTTCCACTCCATCAACCAGCAATAACGGAGAAGAATCATTGAACGTACCATAACTGCGGATGGAGATACTTGCCTGGTCAGCACCCGGCTGTCCGGAATTCTGAACAGCCGCCAGACCGGGTAATTTACCGACAAGCATATTGGAGACATTGGTCATAGGTACTTTAGTTAATTCTTTTGCCGATACCTGAGTTACAGAACCTGTTACATGTTCCTTTTTCTGTGTACCGTAGCCCACTACCACCACCTCATCGAGGTCCATGGCTTCACTTTCCAGTTTAATGGTCAGGGATAAAGCTTTTGTTATTTTTATCTGCTGGGTAACACAACCTATATACGAAACAGTCAACTGTTCTCCGACAGGCACTTTTATCGTAAATTTCCCATCCAGATCGGAACTTGTACCGGTCGATGACGCCTTCGCCCAAATATTCGCTCCGATAATCGGCATATCGGCATCATCCGTTACAATACCTGTTACCGTAATAAATGTACCCTGGGGGTTACTGTTTTGTGATAAGGGTGTTTTTTTCTGATTCTGTGCAGCTACATCTTCCAGGGAAACCCCACTGCATAAGGTGGCTACAAACAAAAAAAATGCTTTGTATTTCATAGTCTATAAGTTCTAAATTAATAGCCTGGATTCTGAGTTAGCCCCGGATTTAATGAGATTTCACTATCCGGTACCGGCAATAAATTATTCTTTTTCAGATCATATCCTTTCGAGAACTTGGTCTGTATCAGTTCACCTTGTCCCCCTATCACTTTACAAGGATAAAACTCCGGTCCGGCATTCCAGCGTTTGATATCATCCCAGAATTGTCCTTCCAATGCTAATTCGATACGCCGTTCATGACGCAGAGCCTTACGGGCTTCCGCCTGTCCCATTCCACTTTTGAGCAACGGCATCTTCACATCATTTCGTTCGGTACGGATACGGTTTATCAAACCGATGGCACCATCTATATCGGTATTAGTTTCAATCATCGCTTCCGCACGGCAAAGCAGCACATCTCCATAACGCAGTACCATAAAATCCAGTGGAGACTGACCAGCTACAACCTGCATGGTTTCTATCGTATATTTACGTATACCAAAACCCACTTTCTGCCCGGTATGATTCTTTATCGCCGTTGGATATAATTGTCCCTGGAACTTAGCTCCGGGACGTAAAACAGTAAAATCCAGACGGGGGTCACGATTCTCATACGGGGTATTCTTATCTACGGGAGAACCATCTATCGTTTCATATTCATCCACCAGTAGTTGAGTCGGAGCTACCGAGTTAGAACCATCTATACCATATTTCAGGTTCTGGGGTTGCCAGCGTCTGTCGAACATACTTCCCTGCGAATATGGCCCATCCATAAAACATACGGAAAACAATGTTTCAACATTTCCTTCATTTTCATATTGAAACAATCCATGGTAAGAAGGATATAAATCATATTTATTTAATTCGTCTATCTTATCACAATATTCCAGAACCTTATCCCACTGCAAATTATAAAGATACGCCTTCATTTTCATTCCATAGGCCGAGCCTAAAGTAGTATGACCGTTTGCGGAGGCATCCTTAGGCAAATACTCGATAGCTTTGTCAAAATCAGCATGTACATGTTTCCAGATTTCATCGGCTGTCGTACGGGTCACCTGCCGGCCTTCCTCCGGAGTAAGTGTCTTCAAAATAAGAGGTACACCACCATAAGAACGTACCAACAAACTATAAAACAAACCACGTAAAAAATGGACTTCACCTAACATGATCTCTTTCTCTATAGTATCCATATTAGGTATCCTACCTATATTCTCAAAGAAATAGTTTGCCCGGTAAATCCCTTGATAACAAAATTTCCATCGTTCGGATACGATACCTCCCGAACCGGAATAGATAGACCCGTCGCCTACCTGCATATGCTGTCCTTCCCAGTATGCCCACTGGTAAGCATTCGGCGTGCAGGCATCTTCACCCCCTCCGTAGCCATAGATATAATCGTTGCGGAGTACACTGTAAATACCATTCAAAGCAAGTGTTGCATCTTCCGGGGTTGTCCAGAAAGTTTCTTCGGTTATTTTGTCATCCGGACGAATATCCAGATAGCTCTCGCAAGAGCAGAAAAACAATATTGGGATAAAAAACAGGATGGCTGTTATTTTTTTCATATCTCGTGATTATTAGAAAAGTTCAACATTAGAAAGAAAGATTCAAACCGATTGAAAACACACGGGGAATCGGATAGTGGTTATATCCGTCGGAGAAAGTATCCCGTTCTGGGTCGAATCCCTCGTACTTGTTGCTTACAATGGTAAATACATCCGTAGCATTCAGGTAGACATAACATTTCTGCAAGAAAATCTTATTGGCAACCTCTGTAGGTAAAGTATATCCTACCTGGATATTCTTCAGTTTCAGCCACGACATATTACATGCCCAGAAAGAAGATTGCTGCCTGTTCCAGGTATCGTTCACTTTAATCTGTGGCAATTCGTCCGACGGGTTCTCTTTTGTCCACGCATTCCGCCATCTCTTGGTAATGGTACCTCCTGAAATACCCAGAGGTTCAGTCCATGCATTCTGGTAGTACCCGTGGACTCCGGCAATACCTGAAAACTGGAAGCTTAGGTCAAAATCTTTCCAGGCTACATTACCGTTGATGCCATAAGTGAATTTAGGGATCGTATTTCCCATATCCTGTTTATCCTTATAATCCAGTTTACCATCGCCGTTTACATCCTTATATTTAATATCTCCTGCAACAGGAACGTAGCCGTTACTATGCATATGTTGTTTGGCTTCGTCATCACTTTGATAAATTCCTTCCTGAATAAAACCATACAATGTTTTATAAGAATACCCTTCACGAATCAGATAAAGTTGGTCGGGAGATTTCCCCCCCCTGAACTTGGTCACTTTATTATTCAGATAAGTAAGGTTGGCACCGATACTATAGCTGAAATCGGAAGCAGGAATACGGTCTTGCCAGTTCACATTTATTTCGACACCACGGTTCAACATCTCTCCTACGTTTTCGAACGGAGCAGTCAGTCCACCCAATACGGTTGGTATCGGCAACTGCACAATAATATCGGATGTTCTTCTTTCAAAATAATCAGCCTCTATATTCAGACGGTTTTTCAGAAAACCCAAATCCAAACCGATATCTGTAGTTGTCGTGGTTTCCCAAGTAATATTCTGGTCTACCAAACCAGTAATAGCCGCACCGGGAGCCAGAGTATTTTTAAAGTTATAGCTGTTTGCATAATCCTGGGTAATTACAGTCAGATACGGGAAATAGTCGCTGTTGCTTCCCGAACCTATATTCTGGTTTCCTAACTTACCCCAAGAAGCACGGACTTTCAGGTTATCGAAGATATTCAGTTTTTTGATGAAAGGTTCTTCCCCCAAACGCCATCCTAAAGAGAATGAAGGGAAATAGCCCCAACGGTTTCCCTTGGCAAAACGGGAAGAGGCATCTGCTCTCAGATTCACTTCCGCCAGATATTTCCCCATCAGGGCATAGTTGACACGTCCGAAATAGGAAAGCATACGCCAAAGATACTTATTACCAGTCGTAGTCGGATTCTTTGTTCCTGAATTTATCTGGTGTATATCCCCTTTCGAAGGATCGGTTTTCTGTGCCGTCGTTACCCGTTTAGTCATGGATTCCTGCTGGAAACCTATTACTGCCGAAATATCATGTATTTCATTAAACGTCTTATCGAAATTCATATTGGCAAAGAATGTAGAATAAAATTCGTCCGAAACGCCGCGATACACATACAAAGTAGACGGATAATCCAGAGGTTTGGTCTTATTGGAACCATCGAGGTCGGTATAACAATAATGCGTCTCGTTATATTTATCGTTATTGTTATTATTATACTGTCCGCTGTATTGTGCAGTCAGGCTCAATCCTTTCATAAAGTCGATAGTTGCATACACATTCCCTTTCATGAAAGTATTAATGAACTGGCTCTGTCCGTTATACAAATCGGGGAACGGGTTACGGGTATCCACAATCGGCTGCCCGGCTTTGTCGCCCGAAAGATAAAGCGCCTGCGTACCACCGAATGTCTTTCCATCCTGCAGATAAGGCGTCGAAAACGGATGACCGTTTGCCATCATGTAAATAACACGGTTGATGCCATCATAAGGCCGAGTTGTAATCTTGCGCATAATACGCGCTCTACCGCCGATTTTCAGCCAATCGTTTACTTTTGCTTCGGTATTAATAGTCAGGTTATAGCGTTCCGAGTTCGTGTTTTTAATAATACCATCATTGTTGAGGTAGCCTAAAGAAATGTAACTGTGTGATTTTTTGCCACCAATCGTGGCTGATAAGTTGTGTTGGGTAGTGAAGGAGGTGCGGAAAACTTCGTCAAAATAATTTGTACTCGGATATTTATAAGGGTCATTTCCATTGCGGAACGATTCTATTACTTCATTGGGAAAAAGCGGGTTGCTGCCGCTATTAACAAATGCGGAGTTCCATAACTCCATGTATTCCGGGCTATCGGATATAATATCATAACGGCGTCCTAGTTGTTGCATGCCGAAATAGCCGGTATAATTCACACTGACTTTATCGCCTGAACCTTTCTTTGTTTCTACTAATATAACCCCATTCGCAGCACGGGAACCGTAAATTGCGGCAGAAGCGGCATCTTTCAATACGGTAATGGAAGCAATATCATTTGGGGCAAGTTCTGCCATACGGCCTTCCACTCCATCAATCAATACCAATGGGTCCGAATTATTCAATGTGCCGTAACCGCGAATACGTATCGTAGCCCCATCCGAGCCCGGTGAACCGGAATTCTGGCTTACCCATACGCCGGTCGCTTTACCGGACAAAGCCTGCGACGGATCGGTAATCGGTCTGTTTTCCAGCTCCTGGCCATACTTTACAGTCGACACGGAACCGGTCAGGTTTGCTTTCTTCTGCGTACCATAACCTACCACAACCACCTCATCCAGTTTCTGTGTATCTTCCTTTAATGTAATATGAAAGACATTCTTATTGTGAGATACTTTTACATCCTGTTCCAGAAAACCGATGTAAGAAACGATTAGGAGAGCACCTTCCGGTACATTGTCGAGGGTGAATTTCCCATCCACATCCGTAACCGTTCCATTCGTGGTTCCTTTTACCAAAATATTTGCTCCGATTACAGGGAGCCCGGTATCGTCAATCACCGTACCTGTTATTTGTTTTGTTTTTTGTGAGACGACAGGAGTCCCAAGGTTAACTTTCGGGAGAGACACTTCCGATGCCTCAGAAGGAGCCGTTCCCCCTAAAAAAGCAACAAAAGTTGCCATAAAAAGCTGTTTCATAGGTTAATATTATTAGAGTTAGCATTAAATCCAAGTTATATATTTTTCACATTTTGTTTCCAAAATACTTTATTATATACCAACGAGAAAATAAAACTACTTAGTCAAAACCTATGTTTTAACACTATAAATTAATAATTCTCCAAATAGCTCCCGCAATTATATCGTTTTTGGATTATTTAATTGGAAAGAATTAAAAAAGATACAAAAAAACGGGAGACAGCTACCAGCTATGTCTCCCGTTTTTAAATAAACTACATAAAACACTTAAAAGAACAAACTTCCTATATTTTAGAATGCTATACCAAGGCGTACACCCCAGTTGTTTAAACCATCCACATTATAACTCAGGACACTGCCTTTATTTGTTGCATAGTTGTAATACAGAGCAATATGTGCACCTATTTTCTTATCAGGAGTGAAATACATGTTCATACCAATTTCAGGTGCCACATAAAATCCCCAGTTACGATCGTACATTTTCAGTACGTTCATGTAAGTAGACATTTCACTATAACTTGCACCCAACTGCAAACCCACATAGGGCTGGAACTGGTTTTCCGGAGAAACATTATAACGGAAGGCTGCACCAAAAGGCAACTGGAAAATAGAATGTTGCTGGTCTGAAGTAACCACCGATGTGCTGCTTACCGGAATCGTCTGGCGATCGATATACTTATTATTTGTATGATAGGAAATAAACGCACCTACGGAGAAATTAGGTATAATATAATAGCCGGCTTCTCCATGGGCACCCCAGCCGCTTGTACGGTCGGCAAAACTCTGCCCGAAAGGAGAATTGATTTGCCAGTCGATATTAAAATACATATTCTTTACAACCTGGGCGCCAGCCAGTGATGGAATCGCTAAACAGGCAATAAGTAAAGCGATTAATTTTATTGATTTATTTATCTTTTTCATAAGAACCTAAATTTATAATCAAAACGGATACCCGTTTCTAAATGATTCATTAATTCTCGCTTAATTATTTAACGATGTAAGGGGATTGAACAAACGCCTGTTCGATAGCACGCATGGAGAGCTGGTTGTTTACTTTATCGGAACCAGACAGCAGACCGGTCATATAAGCAGTCCATAATACCGGAAGCTTAGCATCTGCAGCAGGGATCGGAGTCTGTAAATCTACCATTTCGACCAATAGTGAACCAACACTATAGCTGTATACAACAGGATATGGATAATACCATCCGTTCCAGCCACCCCAGTAGTTAGACCACCATCTGTATCCGGGGTATCCCCACCACCAGTAGGAGTTGTCATAATAATTAGTGAAATAATTTACATTTTTCACAAAAGAGACCTGTAAGCCCAGTTCGGCAATCGACTTATCGGTTGTACGGGTATAACCACGTGCCTCCATCGCTTTGACCAGTGTGGATACGATAGGTTGTGCATCTGCTCCGGTCCAAAATTCCGGCTTTTCATTAGTTCCAATGACCATCACACTATCAGGAACATAAAAGGCAGTGAACGAATTAAAATTGGCGTCTTTGTTGTAGTCTGTAAACACAACGAAATCATCGCTTAGTTTTGACATGTCCGGATCTTTCTGACAGGATGCCAATAAAAGAACCAACAAGAAAAATGGAAGAATCTTTTTCATCTCATTCAACGTTTAAAACAGTTTATACTATTATTTGTGCTTATATATAAGTTACTATTTAAACAATATGAACTAAAAAAGGTTTGCTTAGCTTTCCTTACGAATATGTTAATTAACTTGTTTGAAGATTTTGAAACGGGCATAAACAATCGTTAAATGCCGAAGAGGAGATTATAAGGGATATAAAAAAAGGTGAGGATGGATTTTTACTAAATAAGAAAATTTAGTTCTGTAAAGACTATGTTAAACGGAACAAATATAGAAATATATTATTAGATATTAATACCATAACTCTTTGATTATTAAAACTTATTATGCACAGAAAACCCTTGAAATCGTGAGGATTTATGAATCTCAACAACTTTCACGGCATGAAATCTATTAAGATATCCTAATTTTTAACATAGTCTTTACAGAACATACAATTATTTCTTTTTGAATGAAAGCATTTAATAATAAATAGTTATCAGGAATGAATCAGATACGTCGAAGAACCAGGTTTACGGATGACACGGATTGAGCAGATTGGAACGGATAAGAATAATTATTTAATCCGCTTCATCCGTGTCATCCGTAAACCTGGCTCTTCAATGCGTTAGTTAGAAATAGGGTAATAACAAATACAAACAATTAAATATCTATGAAGATGAAAACAAAACTACAAGGTCTATGTCCCCCTATCAGACCGGTACAGGCACTCGCAGCAAGTATATATCTGCTTGCAGCCGTGCTGCTTGCCTCCTGTACGGCAGAGGCGGACAAGACAGACCGCTCCACAGAAAAGACGGGCAGTGCTAATAAACGTGAGGTACTTCTTTCCTTTAAGAACAAGCTCACAGTGAAAACAACTAAGGCAGAAACAAAAGCTACAACTAAGGCGGATACTCCTATTGCAACAGAAGCGGAGAATGAAATCGCGACGCTTGATGTATATGTATTCGGAGCTAAAGTAGAAGGCGACGCCTATACCTTCCGCGAACGGTTCGCTTACCGACAGGATGGTTCGGCACTTCCCGCAGGAACGAAAGAACTCAATCTTACACCAAGTACGGATAATGCAACTACTACCGCATTGCTGGAACTGCAAAAAGGGCTGTTTGTCCGCCTTTACTGCATTGCTAACCAGACAGAACTGATTAATCCTGTTGATGGTAATCCGGTAACTGATACCTATTTCGCCCCGCTTACTTTTGATATGGAAACAGGCGTCCTGACAGATGGTATACCTACTGAAATACAGTTTCAAAAGTTTCATTCTCCATTGCTAACGGATGCCTCCCCGGCATTAGGTTTACCTCTCTCAATGACAGGTGCTCAAACGACTCCCATAGACTTGACAGATTTCGGTTCCTCGGCACGTGTGCAGGTAGGCTTTAAGCTGACACGCACAATGGCTCGCTTTGATGTAAGCAATATAGAGACAGATTCTAAATTCCATCTGGAATCCATTTCGATGGGTAAAGGACGGAAGGGAGTCTCTTTCTTCCCTATAAAAGTATATGGTGCTGCCACAGCAACAGACGGAGAGTTAATTACTTATCCGGCACGTGCTTTTGAGGGAGAAAAGGCAAATACCGGCTTGCAGGTATCTGCTTTCTATAGCTACCCAAGCCCCTTGGAAGATAAAGGCTACCTGATTCTGAACGGTACCTATCAGGTAAACCTGACAGAGGCAAAAGAAGTGTCCTACCAAATCCCATTTGTTCAGCAAACGGCTGACGGAGGCACAGTTGCCTTGGAAATAAACCCCAACCACCGGTATACAATCGGTATCACAAAAGCGGACGAATACAAGCTGGACTTTACACTGGATGTAGCCGAATGGGATGAAGGCGGCAATCTGGACGACTACGACCCCAATGCAGGCACAGATAAAGGCGAAACTACAATCACCATATCCGATGCCCTTAAAGATAAGATAAGCTATGATGCCACCACCCGCTCCGTTACCATGAATACGCTGAATGGCGGCGATGGTTTTACGGTTGAAGTGGAAATGAGCAGTGAACCCGAACTACAGAAAACATATTCTGGCAGCGTGGCAGCCCAACAATACGACTGGCTGGAAGTAAGCCCGGCAACCCCTGTTACAAAAGCTTTTGTTTCCGGTTATCAATATGCCATATCGGTTAAAGCCGGTTATGATAAAGAAGAATATCCTAAAGCTGTTCTTCGTTTTACAAATAGTATGAACGGGAATGCAAATATAGTGATAGTGGAACCCAGCGGAACGCCCAGCCTAAGTTCTCCTGCTGCGGTAACCCTTAATGCCGGAGCGGATTACACCATCCCCACACTGACAATAACAGGAAAGAGCCCCGGCGGTTCCATAATAGAGGGACCCGAATGGCTGACTTATAAAACAACAAGTTCCGACAAAACTGCTTTCTCTTATGTCATCGAGTTGAATCCCTCTAAAGCAGGTTTTCCTGATGCATTGCCTTCTACACAAACAATCACAATTAAGAGCAAGGCAGACGCAGGCAAGACTACTGCAGTAACGGTTAATTTTACCGATGCAGCCTGGTTGGCGGAAGACCTTACAGAGCCTGATGAAAAGACATCAGACGGATACCGTGTGAAAACGATTGGAAAAACGATGACTGTATCTTTCTATGGGATGTTTGCCCCTGAATTATCAACTTCTTACGATGACACTTATTGTTCCTCAAAAAACGATGGTGATACCTGGCTAAACAGTTCTAAGCTGTTAAAGACAGAGATTGTAAACAATCGCCATAAATATACATATGACATCGTTGTAAACCCTTCCAGCGGAACGGATCCCGAATACCAACTCCATAAAGCAACAATAAAGTTTAAACAAAACAACACGGAAGTTAAATCCTATACCATCTGGCGGGGCGCTTCCTATATCGGTTATCCCATTGTGGATGGTTCCGCCCCTTATTACTCGGCAGTAGAGTATGAAGGATTATATTGGGCTCCCGTTAATTGTGGTGCCAAACAAATATCCAAAACACCTATGACAGAAGGCGTAGCCGGTACTGGTTTCCTTTACCAGTGGGGACGCAATGTGCCTATTACATTTGGTAACGATGCTTCGGATATTTATACAGGCTCCAACTGGCCTTCAAGCCTTGAGGAAAGCTTGAAGCCTCCTTATGCAGGAAAGTTCATTAAACGAAATGAAAGTAATGGCAATGACTGGTTAAATTCCGGTCATCAGGATAACCTTTGGACATTTGCCAAAGGCAGTGACAATCCCAATAATCCTTGTCCGAAGGGATGGCGTATTCCGACCGGCAGTACATCCGGAGAATTGTATAAATTGGCGGGTAAAGGAAATCTCAATACTTCTTCCCGTATCGTTACTATCCCCGGAAGTAATGGTATTGATTTAATTATCCCTGCTACAGGTTGTCGCAACAGTAGTGCCGGCGCTTCCGAGACTCAAAACTACGGCTACTACTGGTCGTCATCAGTTTTGCCAAGTTCTGCAGATGGCGACATTCCTGCCCTGATCTTCACCAGTAGCACACTGTACCAGGAGATAAAATTCAGGGCATTCTGCATTTCAATCAGATGCATCCACGAATAGCCAGGTAAACTGCCCGCCCCATCCTATTCTTTAATTGCTTTCATATATTACTATAACCCGCCTGCTGCCTCATTAACGCAGCAGGCATAAATAAACATCATATTATGTCTGATTTACTTTTATACGCGGACTTGTACGACAATCCGCTTACCGAGAAAGAAGGCGATTTCAGCGCCAAGCCCAAAATTACAGGGACAGTACGCAATGCAGATATTGCAAGTCGTATCGTGAAGAAACGTACCGAATACCGTCCGGAAACCATCGAGAATATCCTCCGCATGGCAGACGAGGAGAAATCCATCGCCATAGCCGAAGGGAAGTGTGTAGTGGATGGCGTAGGGCAATATATCCCCCAGATAAAGGGAGGCTTCGACGGTGAAACCGAAAACTTCGACCCGCAGAAACACACATTAACCGTAAGCTACACCTCCGGCAAAACCCTGCGCGACAAACTCAAACAAACGACAGTCGTTATCAACGGAGCCGCCAAGACTGGCCCGGTTATCGGCAAGGTAACCAATGCGGTAGACAGTACGGAAACCCTTATCACCGGTATGCCGATTATTGTGGAAGGAGACAGCCTGCGCATTTCCGGCGACAATGCAAGCAACGGTTTCTACTTTGTCCCCGCAACAGCCGATGGAACACCCACAAAGGCAGAGGTATTAGTAGACAATATGCCGTCGAAACTGATAGTCATGGTTCCCTATTCCCTGCCCGAAGGCGACTACTACGTGAAGGTTACCACCCAATACGCACGTAGCGGACAGGTAAAAGACGCACGCAGTTACCAATATCCCCTGCTCCTTTCCATACCCGGCGACGGAGACAAGCCGGAAGAACTGTAAAAACATAGCTCTTTCGCGGGAGCCTCGTCGGTGCCTACACCGAGCCCGTGTCGGTGCAAGCTCCGAAGCCATGTCGGTGCAGACACCGAAGCCGTGTCGGATTAGGCACCGACGAAGCTCCCGCAAACAACCGGCTACTGTTAATTGTCAACCTCAAAAAAAATCGCATCGCTCCTTCTTTCTCCATAATGAAAACACATCTTTATCCTTCATCAATCCTCAATTGCACCCATTGAAAATAAAAGCATACAAAATAAAAACATACATTTGCACACAGCCTGCCAGTAGGCAACCAACTAAAACAAATATGTATTAATTTATGGAGCAACTGTTCCATAAAACAATGGGGATAAGCCCACGGAACTATAAAATAAAAAAGCAGTATAAACCCGGCTTCACACCCGATTTATACCGCTTTTATTTTCTCTTAAGCTATAACTATTATCTCAATGTTCCCTGCTGAGCTTCCTGTATCATCTTCTGGTTGGCAAGAATGATAATTTCCACACGGCGGTTCAATGCACGTCCTTCCGGTGTGCTGTTGCTGGCTACCGGGTCATGAACGCCTTTGCCTTCGTAAAACATACGGTCACTGCTTACGCCTTGCAACATCAGGTAGTCGTACACGCTTTTGGCACGTTTTTCAGACAAGGTCTGGTTGTAATCCACACTACCCGTGTTATCCGTATAACCGACAATCTTGATATCTGTATCCGGATTCGCTTTCAGGCTGTTGGCAAAATTACGCAGTGCGCTTTTGGAAGCATCACTCAATGTACTTGAATTGGTTGCGAAAAGGATACCGGAATCGAATGTAACTTTCAAAGCCTCTCCGTTGTTGATAGTCTCAACACTTGTTTCCGGCGGAAGGGTTTCTTCCAGTTCTTTCTTCTGCTTATCCATTTTCTTTCCAATCAAAGCTCCCGCCGTACCACCTACAGCCGCACCAATAATAGACCCTAAAGCCGTATTACCAGCCAAAGCACCAATACCCGCACCTACGGCAGCACCGCCGCCAACACCTATAGCTGTACCTTTTGCCGTATTATTCCATGTTTTACAACCGCTGAACAAAACAGCCATACAGAGTAACAATACCGATAATAATTTCCAGTTCTTCATTTTCTTTTCCGTTTATAAACTATGTTATAGTTATATAACAAACAATCAATCGAACATGTTGATGGAATCGCAATACTCCAGTTCTCCCTGCACGATAAATGTAATAGCTTCGGCGTCGAATTTACCTACTTCGTCCTTTTCGGCATTCTTGATTACATAGTTTACCAGTTCCTCTTCATCGATATCGATTTCCGCATCGTCGCTGGCATTTTCATCCAGAAAACCTTTAGACTCGTAAAACTCATAAATCAGGTCTACAATATAATTAATATCGTCGTTGCTGAATTTGCCTTTCAATTCCTGCGGAAGATAATTCTGGATAAATGCTACAGAGTCATCTTCATCATAAATCAAATCATTCTTGTCGCTCATAACACATTTGTTTTATTAGGTTATACATATCGCAAAGATATAAATATGTTTGGAATTTACGTCCGATAAATAGTGATTCACTCGATTACCACCTTTTGGTCTGCATTTGTAGACAGACGTGCCGTGCGTATCTTCAAACGTCCCTGGCGGTCGGAAGCATCGAAATACCAACCGGTCTTACCAGCCTTGAAATCGGCGGCTGAAATTGCAGCTACGGATTTACCGCTTACCGTTACCGTCTTTGGAGCTTCGGCACAACGGCTGTCGATTATATATGTACGTTCCGAATGGCGTCCTTTGAAATCGCCTTTTGCCTTAGCGATATTCACCGTAACTGTGCCCGGTTTACCTTCCGGGGCTGAAACGGAAATCAAGGTCTGTGCAAATTCACCTTTTTCATAATCACGGGTCAGGCAATCGTCTTCATACAAGTTGAAGGTGGTATTGCCGTACGGATAAATTTCGAGGGTAAGTTCATCGGTCGGCTTCTCGCCTACGTAATTCATATCGGGATACATCGGGATAATAGCTCCCTGACGGATAAATACGGGACATATATCCAGTCCTGCGTCATATTTATCCAGCCACTTGCCTCCCTCATATTTCTCTCCGGTCCAGTAATCGTACCATTCTCCGGCAGGGAAATAGATATTTTCACGCACATTCCGGCGGGTATAAACAGGTGCGACCATCATCCATTCGCCACTCATAAACTGGTATTGGGTAGTCGTATCGCGGGTAACAGGATCGTTCGGAAATTCCAGAACCATAGCACGAGCCATAGGAACACCGGTGGTATGCGCTTCGTGGCAGTAAGAATATCCGTAGGGATTCAGGCGCATTTTCAGTTTCAGGTAATTACGATTGATGTCGGTATAAGGATGTCCATAAATCCACGGCTGACGGTCGGCATCCGCCCAACCGCTCATCGTCATAAATATCGGGGTAAAGATTTTCCATTGCAAATCGCGTGTATAGGTCTTTGGCGAACCGCCGAAGATACCGTCCACATCGCTGGTTGCCGCATTCATGGCGGAAAGACCTGCACCGGTAATGGTCGGGATATGGTAACGGATATAATCCCAGTTGCTCACCTGGTCGCCGCTCCATACGGTAGAGTAACGCTGTGTCCCTGCCCATCCGCAGACAGACCATACAAAACCTCTTTCGTTTGTATTATTCTGGATGCCTTCGAATGCAGACTTGCAACCATTCAATGCGAACTCATATCCTTCGCCCACCCAGGCAACATCCAGTTTACAAAGACGTGTCCCGCAAGTACCTACTTCATAGGCTATCTTATCCACGCCGTTCTCTGTCCACAATCCGGTATGGAAACCTCTCTTATGAAGTTCCGAAACGACAGAATCCAGTTTTACATAGCCGCAACCGTAACCGTCGTTCGGAAGAATCCAGCCGCGAGGCATATCATATTCCACATATTTATCGGCTACCTGCGAGATGACATCCGGGGTGGTTTGTTTCCATCCGGTACGTTGTTCGCCTTTATTATAGCAGTCCGCATCCCCCATCGTAAGCATCCACATGGCAGGCATAAACGGCTTTCCGGTGATATCGGTATAATCATTCAAGATATTCTTCAAAGAGGGGCCGAAGAAATAGAAGGCATCGAAACGGTTTTCGTCGTGTGTCAGGTTGCTTGTATATCCCAACATCTTGAAACCGCCATCATAGGCTTTTTCCGAAACTGCGGAATTGCTGAAGTCATATTTGCCGGGTGCAAAAGTATTACGGAACACGCCGTATCCTTTGGTCGACATATAGAAAGGAGCCGGGTTGGAAGACTGGTCTTCATCCCAGCCGGTAACAGCTATATCGAGCACTTTTCCTTTATGCGAGAAGTTTCCTTGCTGCATGCCACAACCATAGAAGTCTTCATCCGCACTACGGCGCAAGTTCTGGGTTGTTTTCAATCCGAAAGAAATCGGTTCGGCTTCTTCAAACAAGACTGATTTATTGTTTTTGTCGTACATGGCAAAACGAATCGGATGCTTATAAACACGGACTACGCACTGGGGGGTGGAGAATTTATAATACTCCCCGGCATTGCTCATGGATACTTTCGGGTTCTTCACTCCATAATCCACGACAATCGAGTTCGCTGCCGGATTTGTATATTCGCCATCCGGAGCAAGCCAGATACGGAAGATATCGTCCCTGTAGAACATGAGTTTTACCTTGGCATATCCGGAGACAAATTCATATTCCGTATTGCTGATTTTATTGAATTTCGTCAGGTTACCCAAATTCATCTTGGCGGCATACAGGTTTGTTTTCAATAGATTATTCTCCGCACGCTGGTCTTTTGGGTAATCGATGGCGAATTCTATTTTATAAGAGCCCATTTGGGTAAGGTCTGTTGCCGGGAAAGACACTTCACGTTCCTCCTGCTTTTCAATCGGCTTCTGCGAAGCATTTACTTCGGTTGTCAGCTTCTGCCCGTTGTTCAGGGAAGCGGTAACCGTAAAGTTTTCATGTATGGCTTTCGCGCCGACGTTTTTTAGTTTCACCTTCAGTACATCTTCTTTGGTAAATGTATTTCCGGCTTCCTTATGGGAGGTAACCCCTTCCAAGGCAAGGTCATAATCGAACGGTTGAGTCAGTTCAATATCATCCACCATCCAATACCAAGAGAAAATATCACGCCAGAAGAAACGCAAATAAACGGTTTTCTGGTTCGCTGCCACTTCACTGATATTGATTTCTTCATTTATTGGAGCATGCAACAGGGTGGCTGCCGGAATTTTATCAATTACGTTATACTCTTTCCAATTGGTTCCATCGTTACTGACACCAACCCACAGACCTGCATGGTCGCCTGTAAACCAATTATTCCAACGGAACAGATGCTGAAATTTCAGGATTACATCGTTTTTGCCGGTACAATCGATAGCGTTGGTTTGGAAATACCCGTTCGGGTACTCACCACGCTGGTTCCACTTGGTTATTTCCTCACCGGTTACAACACCCGGGCGGTACTGCATATGAAATCCCCGGCTGGTAGAGGCAATAGGAGGAGCTTGTTGCTCAAATTGGAAAGATCCCGGATAAGGCTGGTCGGTTACTATCCATTGGCACCTGCCGGTCTTCGACGAATCGGCGACAGTCCATCCGGCAGGTAATTTGCCTGACGAGAAGTCTTCTTTCCAGAAACTTTGTTGCTGGGCCGAAAGAGTCGTAGCCGACATTGCCAGCAACACTGATAGAAATAATGCTTTCATATTATCAGAGTTTAGATTGTTGACGTAGGTTTTCCGTTTTTTACAGGTTACAAAAGTAATTGATTTATCCGGTATTTGTATTACCGGATAATCAATTCTTTATGAAGAAAAAAAAGCTCTTTATCCTATCGGAAAGTTACTGCTTTAAGCTATCCAGCAACTTATTTACGGCATCAGCAGGGGTAGATTCACTACCCAATAACTGTACGAATTTACTACCGATTATGGCTCCACAGGAATTAGCAGCTGCCGCTTCATAAGTAGCTTTGTTGGAAATACCGAACCCAACAAGGCGTGGATTTTGAAGGTTCATTCCGTTAATACGACGGAAATAGGCTTGCTTTTGCTCGTCGAAACTCTGTTGCGCCCCGGTGGTAGCGGCACTGGATACCATATAAATAAAACCGGAAGTATGTTCGTCTATCAGGCGGATGCGTTCTTCCGAAGTCTCAGGGGTAATAAGCATAATTATTTTCAAACCGTACTGTTCCGCCACTTCCTTATAATCCGCCATATAATCGGCAAAAGGCAAGTCGGGAATAATCATTCCTGCCACACCCGATTCCACACATTGTTCACAAAATGCTTTGAAACCGAATTGCATAACCGGGTTCAGATACCCCATCAGAATAACAGGTATATTTATTTCCGAACGGACGGCTTTCAATTGCTCGAACAAGAGGTGCAAGGACATTCCATTGCGTAAAGCCTGTGTAGCAGCCGCCTGTATTACCGGACCGTCTGCCATTGGATCGGAAAACGGAATACCTACTTCTACCATGTCAATGCCTTTGTCCTGAAGTGCTTTCAGAACAATAGCCGTATCCTCCAGCTTTGGATATCCGGCAGTAAAGTAAACAGACAAAATGTTACTTTTCTTTGTTTCAAATAAGTTTGTAATGCGATTCATATGATGATTGTTTTTTATGTCTAATGATTATTCTTTACTTCAAATGAGAAATAAACTCCCGTAACTTTCCTACATCTTTCAATCCTGGTTCTATCTCAAAGCCGCTATTCAGGTCGATACCGGCAAAACGGGGATGACTAAAATGACGTACGGCCTCCAGGCTTTCAGGCGAAATACCTCCGCTTAGCAGAAAAGGCGTATCCCCACGATAGTCTGAAAGGACTGACCAGTCAAAGCTTTTTCCCGAACCGCCGTAACCACTGCATTTCGTATCGAACAGAAAATAATCGACGCGCCCTTCATAGACTTTCGTTTTCTCCAAATCTTCCCCGGACGATACGGATATGGCTTTAATCAATGAAAAACCTCGTTTTTGCAGCGTATGGCAATCCTCCGCCGACTCGTTTCCATGCAATTGCAAATAGTCCAATTGGTAATTGGAAGCTGTTTCCATCATCTCCTTGATGGTGGCGTTGACAAAAACACCAACTTTAGCAATTGGCAATTGACAGGTAGCAAGTGACAGTTGCTTCGCGTTGGCGTTTTCTTCTTTCACTGTCAACTGATTTGCCAACTTTCTTGGAGATTTATGGTAGAAGATGAAACCTACCCAATCGATACCCAATTCGGATACTTCACGGATATTCTGTGGGTCGCGCATGCCGCATACTTTGATTAACATGGCAATTCTCCTATAAATGAGGCAAGTGCTTCACCCGGTTGCCCGGTTTTCATAAAAGTCTCCCCTATCAAAAAACCACGGAAACCGGTTTCACGCAAATTAGTAATTGTACCTGTATCGGATATACCGCTTTCGGAAATAAGCAAAGGTGATAAATTTTGCTCCCCAGTATAGGCTTGCAACTTCTCTGCCAACCGGAAGGAATTCGCCACGTCGGTATGGAAAGTTCCAAGATTCCGGTTGTTCACCCCCAACATGTCGATGGCAGGATTCAGGTATTTCAGTTCCTTCTCGTTATGTATTTCGAGCAGGACTTCCATGCTTAATGTATGTGCCAGCTCTGCCAGTTCCAGACATTTATCAGGTGTCAGACAGGCGGCAATCAGCAAAACGGCATCAGCTCCCATCACACGGGCCTGATATAATTGGTATTCATCTATAATAAAATCTTTACGGAGCAAAGGAAGGTTTACCATCGAACGGGCACGGCACAAGTCGCTTAACGAACCTCCGAAGAAATCAGTATCTGTCAAGATAGAACATGCTGATGCACCATTCTTTTCATATACAGGTACCACTTCATCGATAGCGGCACCAGGATGCAACCATCCCTTTGAGGGGCTTTTGCGTTTAAACTCGGCAATAATGCCGGAGGGAGACGAAGCAAGCGAAGCCCGCATGGAATGGGTGGCACGTTCCAAACGGTCGCCTCCCAATCCCAATAAAGTTTGAAGCTTGACGGCTTGTTTCTGCCGCTCTACCTCTTTTCGTTTGTTGGCTACTATATCTTGTAGAATATCTTTCATACTCGCAACTTAGCTATTCAATTTCAAAAACTTCCTGAATATTTCCAAGGCCTTTCCGCTCTCTAAAGAAAGACGGGCTTCTTCCAGACATTCGCCTATTTTCTTATCCGGGCATATCACTTGGATAGCAAAAGCGGAATTGGCAATCACACAATTCTTCTGTGCATCCGTAGCGCGGTTATTCAGGACATTGTCAAAGATATTCGCAGCTTCGGCTACGGTTTCACCGCCATCAAGTTCTTTTTCAGTTACACGGGAGAATCCGAGCATTTCGGGCGTATACAGCTTCTCTTTATCCGGCATGGAGACTTTAAAGTCCGATGTCAACGAGATTTCATCAAATCCGTCGAGGCTATGGACGATAGCAAAGCGAGTCCCGCTTGCCTGATAGGTATAACTGTAAAGGCGTAAAAGTGGCAAATTATATACACCCAACAACTGGTAGGCAGGCATAACCGGGTTTACAAGCGGTCCAAGCATATTGAAAAAACTCCGGACACCTAAGCTCTTACGTACCGGGGCAACGGCTTTCAATGCCGGATTAAACAAAGGCGCGTGCAGATAGGCCAGATTGCAAGTCTCCATAGAACGCTTCAACTGGTCGAGGCTGTTTGTAAACTTCACACCGTGTTGTTCCATCACATTACTGGCTCCGCTTACGGAAGTAGCGCCGTAGTTACCATGTTTCACGACCTGATAGCCGGCACCTGCAACAACGAAGCTGGATGTGGTACTGATATTAAACGTATTCTTACCGTCCCCACCTGTCCCGACGATATCAATCGGTTTGTATTCGGACAAGTCTACCGGCACACGCATTTCCAAAAGTGCTTCTCTAAAACCGGTCAACTCCTCCACGGAAATACTGCGCATCAGGAATACAGTAATCAGACTGGCTATTTGCGAGTCATTATATTTGCCTTCCGCCATATTTTGAAGTATCCGGCGAGCTTCATCTCGTCCTAAATACTGGTGCTCAAACAGGCGATATAATATTTCTTTCATTTTCTTTAGCTATTAATTTTATTACTTCGATTCAACAATAGATTTAGCCGCGTATCCAGTTCTCCAAAATAATTTTTCCCTTTGGGGTAAGGACTGATTCAGGATGGAACTGTATACCTTTTACATCATATTCACGGTGACGGAGTGCCATGATTTGTCCTTCTTCCGTATCCTCGGCAGTGATTTCAAGACATTCCGGGAAATTCTCCTTAGACACAACCCATGAATGATAACGCCCGGCACGAAACCCAGGTTCAAGACCGGCAAATAATGAATCGGATGCTTTGAGACGGATATCCGAACATACTCCATGATGAACTTCCGTCAGGTTGATAAGTCCTGCTCCGAATGCCTGCCCGATAGCCTGTTCGCCCAAACAAACACCTAAAATGCTTTTTGTCGGTGCATAGCGTTGTATCAAAGGGAGCAAAATGCCGGCCTCTTCAGGTATGCCGGGACCCGGCGAAAGCAATATCTTATCAAAACGGTCTACTTCGTCCAATGAGATTTTATCATTACGGTGTACTTCGACATCGGCACCAAGTTCCTTCAGGATATGTAATAAATTGTATGTAAAGGAGTCATAATTATCGAATAATAATACTTTCATAAGTCTCTTCTGTTTTTAGTTGGTCAGCACTTAATTTTTCAGTTTCTCGGCAAGGTCTATCGCTTTCTTCAAAGCACCCAGTTTGTTGTTTACCTCCTGCAATTCGCGCTCATCGTCGCTTCTCGCCACAATTCCCGCTCCTGCTTGATAGTATAGGACATTACCACGGCTAACGAATGTACGGATAGTGATTGCCTGATTCAAATCTCCGTCAAAACCGATAAATCCGATACATCCTCCGTATGCACCACGGTTATGCTTCTCAATCTCTGTAATCAGTTGCATGGCACGCACTTTCGGGGCACCGCTCAGGGTTCCTGCCGGGAAGGTGTCGATATAAGTCTTTATGGGATTACTTTCAGGATTGATTTCACCGCTTACGCGGGATACGAGATGGATAACGTGGCTGTAGTATTGTACTTCTTTATAAAAATCGACCTGTACATGATAAGCATTGCGACTAAGGTCGTTGCGCGCCAAATCAACCAGCATGACGTGTTCGGCATTTTCTTTCGGGTCGGCAAGCAATGCTTCGGTCCTTTGTTTATCTAAAGCGACATCTCCGGTACGGAAAGCGGTTCCGGCTATAGGGTCTATGCTTGCATGGCCATTGGTAACTTTACAGTGTGTCTCAGGTGAAGAGCCAAAGATACGGAAACCGCCAAAGTCGAAATAGAACAGATAGGGTGACGGATTGATGCTGCGTAAAGCGCGATAAACTTTAAAGTCGTCACCCTGGAACGGCTGCTCGAAACGGCGGCTTAATACGATCTGGAATACATCCCCGCGCATGCAATGACGGATTCCTTCACGAACGGAAGCCCTATATTCTTCATCCGTGATAGGAGATGTTTCCGGTCCGGATACCTGAAAATTGTAAGAGGCATAATTCCGGTTCTCTATGAGTGACTCCATTTCCTGTAGATTGGAAGGTTCGCCGGGGCGCAATAGCTCAATCAGGGTCAACTCGTTTTTAAAATGATTGAATACTAGGAGATACTTATATAATATGTATAACATATCGGGAGCATCATTCTCTTCATGGTGTGCCTCCATGACAGGTATATGCTCGAAGTAACGGACAGCATCGAAAGCGGTATAGCCGAATAAACCGCATGCTTTCTTATCAGCCCCTTCAATATTGAAACGTGAAAGGAAGGCATTCATGGCTTCCGCCACATTATATTGCTCTGTCAGGGAAGTGACTTCCTTTGTCCCGTCAGGATATTGGGCTGTACACTCGCCATTATTAATACCGATACTTGCCAACGGGCAGAGTGCGATATAAGAAAGACTGTTCTCATTCCCGTGAAAATCGGAGCTTTCCAATAAGGCTGACTCCGGATAAATATCCCGTACCTTCAAATAGATACTTACAGGGGTATGAAGATCGCCAAGGACCTTTTTACTTATTGTCTTAAATGAATAATTCATATCCGGTCTATTATTTGTTTTTATAGTTAATATAAGTATCCATGTCTTTATCGCCACGTCCGGAGACGGTAAGTACCACCACCTCTTCCGGTTTAAAATTCACTTTCGGCAAAGCTCCCAAAGCGTGCGAACTTTCCAGTGCCGGGATTATTCCTTCCAGGCGGGTCAGTTCAAATGCAGCATCCAGGGCTTCGTCATCATCCACTGCAAGGATCGTGGCACGATGGCTCACCGAAAGATTTGCATGAATCGGACCGATTCCAGGATAATCCAAACCAGCCGAAACAGAATAAGGTTCCTCTATTTGTCCATCTTCATCCTGCATAACCAAAGTACGGGAACCGTGGATTATACCTTTCTTGCCTAACTGTATGGTAGCTGCGCTCATTCCGGAGTGAATACCTTTGCCTCCGGCTTCGGCAAGTACGAGTTTTACCCGTTCATCATCAATGTAATGATAGATTGTTCCGGCAGCGTTGCTACCTCCGCCTACACAGGCTATCAGATAATCGGGATAATCGCGTCCCTCCTGCTCTTTCAATTGCTTCTTTATTTCTTCACTGATAACAGATTGCAGACGTGCTACCATATCGGGATAAGGATGAGGGCCCACTGTCGAACCTATGATATAATAAGTATCGGACGGATGACAACACCAGTCGCGGATTGCTTCATTCGTGGCATCCTTCAAGGTCATATTTCCGGATGTAACAGGAACGACTGTCGCCCCAAGCATCTCCATTTTCTGGACATTAGCATGCTGACGTTCCACATCCGTTTTGCCCATGTAAACAATACATTCCATATTCATCAGGGCACAAACGGTAGCTGTAGCTACCCCATGCTGTCCGGCGCCAGTCTCTGCGATAATACGCTTCTTTCCCATACGGCGTGCCAGCAGAATTTGTCCGATTGTGTTATTGATTTTATGGGCACCGGTATGGTTCAGGTCTTCCCGTTTCAGATAAATCTTACAACCATACTTTTTGCTCAGGCGTTTAGCCAAATAGAGAGGTGAAGGGCGACCTACATAGTCACGAAGTAATTGTTCATACTCTGCTTTAAAACTTTCGCTTTCCAGAACTTCCAGATAGGCTTTCTGTAAGTCTTCCACACATTGGTGAAGAATTTCAGGTACATAAGCGCCTCCGAATTCACCATAATAACCGTTTTTGTCTACTAAATACGTTTTCATCTTATCTATTATTGTTTGTTTTTCCGCAATAAAAAAAGGCCTGCCGCAAGTGCGACAGACCTTTTTACTATATTTTCATTTATTATATACACACAGGACTGCTTTCCCTACGACCTTTTGAGTTGTATGAAGCGCCACCAATATGTATTTACTATAAATGTTCTCATCACTGTTTTTGTTATTACGTCGGCAAATATAGATATTCTCTCACTATTTGCAAATAAAAACGGTATTTTTTTATAAGAATTTTGTATCCTACGGATTATTTCCCTACGTTATTATAAGGAACAGTCCAGCTCTTGTTTAAAAATTCACTAGGTCCATAGATATTAAAATCTTTCTTGTACGTGCTTGAATTGTTAAATGCGCCTAATCGTAAATCAACAAATCCGGCAACATATGCTGCAGCTTTAAGAGATATACCCAGTTCGCCCTTACCGTTGTCAGCCGGAGTCTTAACATATGCATTTACATCAGCTGTAGCATAGCTATCCAATTCTGTTTCTCCGACTAAGAATCCGAGCAAATTCAATTTCACACTTGGAACAATACCAATTCTGCTCTGAACTTCAAGAGGAGAGCTAACTCCGGATACTTCAAATTTAAATTCAGGTTTTGCTGATGCAACCTTGCTCCAGTTGCCAGTATAATATGCACCGGCTTTGAATTCAGTGTTCATACCTAAATCGATATTCAAATCAGCAGAAGCATTTGCTTTCACATAACCGCTAAATTTAACGCTTGGAGTAAACTCAACAACCAGAGGAATACCTGCGATTTTATAAACAGCCCAATATTTTTCTGTATTGATCGTTGTTTTAAACTCTTTATTAAAATCGTATTCTTTATCCAGATTATATTTAACATTCACCGGAGCATTTGCATTGATATAACCTTGCATAGACACTTCAAACTTTTTAAGTTTAAACCAGCTAATCTGTACATTCAGTATGGTTGTAATCTTTGATTTTACCAATCCGTTAGTTACTGAAATTGCAGATTGTTTGTCTGAACTTAAAGGAATTGAGAAACTAAAAGGATACTCGAATGAATTATCCCAAGATGCACGTGTTGCAGGCGTATTGGTATATATTACATCTTCACCGTTTTCATTCTGACCGATAATTCTAACAGGATATACAATACCACCTGTATGTGAGTCACTTTTTGTTTCCGAACCATTTTCTCCCAATTGATTCAAGCTCAAATCCACATCAAGATTTTCAAATACTGAATTAATTGTCTCTTTTTTAATTTCCACTACGTAAGAGTTACCTTCTTCCTTTATTGAAAGAATTTCACCGATAAGAGCATCTTTAGGTGATGTAAAAGCAGTAATTGTATTACCCACTTTAAAATTAGCAGCTTGTGCACTGTTTTCAACGATGCTTTTGTTAATAACTAATTGATTTCCGTTTGAAGAAGAAACGGTCAATTTTGAATAATCGGCATGATCATCCCCTTGTAAAGAAATGATAGCCTCTGATTTCACTTTTGCCTCAGAGTTGCTGTCTTGATTTAAATCGTGAGTCTTTTCACATCCGGTTACCAATAAAATGGTAGCCACTGAAATAATTAACATTCTCATTTTCTAAAGTTGTTAGGATTAATAATTATAAAATATATCTGTTTATAAAACAAAAAACTATGGTTAAAGTCTTTATATAAAATTTATACAACATACCTTACGAATGGTATTCTTCCGCAAAAGTCCGCAAAAGATATTTAATGCACAAACTGTTTAACATTAAATAACTACAACACAGTTATTTAACAATTCTCAGTCCTAATCGTTAACGGTGATTTCTCCTATCAATGAACAACCCATGTGTTCCTTCACCTGCGTTGAATTCATGCCACAGCCAAACAGGAACATTAGCTTAGTCAAAGCACATTCTGTCGTACTGTCGTATCCGCTTATTACACCGGCATCCAACAGCCAGCGCCCCGTTTCATACCGATGCATTTCAACGCTTCCGGCACGGCATTGGGTAACATTCACAATGACAATATCACGTTCCACCGCATTTTTCAGAATATTAAGGAACCATTCGTCACCTGGTGCGTTTCCACTTCCAAAAGTTTCCATTACAACCCCTTTCAAACCAGGAATATTTAAAATGCTTTCCACTACCTGTGGAGGGATACCCGGAAAAATTTTCAGGATAGCAATATTACGATCAAGCAGATAGTGAGGTTTTAAAGGTTTACGGGCTACCGGATGATAAATCTGTGTATTATCATACCGGATTGAAATACCAGCATGGGCCAAAGAGGGATAATTATAGGAATGAAATGCATTAAAATTATCCGCACTGGTTTTACAGGTACGGTTTCCTCTTAACAAATCATTTTCAAAAAAAATACAAACTTCTGGTACTACTGGCATGCCGTTCTCACGGGCAGCAGCTATCTCTATAGCTGTTATCAAGTTCTCCTTGCCGTCCGTACGGAGCATACCTATGGGCAATTGGGAACCCGTAAGGATGACCGGCTTATCCAGATTTTCAAGCATAAAACTCAGGGCTGAAGCGGTAAATGCCATCGTATCCGTTCCGTGCAATACGACAAAACCATCATAACGATGATAATTATCGGCAATCACCCGGACTATATCCGTCCATGATTCCGGTCCCATCGACGAAGAATCCAGTGGCGGATCAAACTGTATGGAATCTATCGTATGTCCCAACTCCTTTAATTCAGGAACATGTTCTTCCAAATGTTGGAAATTAAAAGCTTCCAATGCGCCCGTTTCCTTGTTTTCTATCATACCGATAGTTCCACCTGTATATATCAATAAAATTGATGCCTTTGTATTAGGATGATTCATGTTGCCATCTACGGTTTATATTTCTTGCAAATATAAGAAAATATCATTTTGAAATAAAATATATCAAGAATTAAATAACATAACGTCAAAAACCAATTCACACAGGGCATACATAGAGCACATAAATATCATTTTGTCAACAAGCTCCTTATTATACATCTTAATAAAGCAAATAGATTTGTACAAAAAATCCTTCGGATAAATCTCTCGACTCTATCCGAAGGATTTTAAATTTAGCTCCAGTGTAATATTATTAAAGCTTCTATAAAAGACTCTTGTTATCTTCTGGGTTTAATATCCAACTTTACCGGATGGATCATATTTTCCGGGCTCAATATAGTATCCAGTTCTTCCTTTGTCAGAATGCCATGGTCTAATACAAGCTGGTATACGCTTTTACCTGTTTCCAGTGCTTCCTTGGCTATTTTAGTGGAATTCTTATAACCAATTACAGGATTCAGGGCTGTTACAACTCCAATGCTATGGTGAACTTCTTCAATACAATGATCCACATTTGCCACGATACCTTCCACACAAAGCGTACGCAAAGTCTCGAAGCCATTCATCAGCAATTCTGCCGATTCAAAACAGCACTGAGCCATCACCGGTTCCATCGCATTCAATTCCATTTGGGCAGCTTCACCAGCCATAGTTACACACAATTCATTTCCGATTACTTTATATGCTATCTGGTTCATGACTTCAGGTATAACCGGATTTACTTTACCCGGCATAATAGAAGAACCGGGTTGCATGGCTGGTAAATTAAATTCTCCCAATCCACAACGCGGACCGCTTGCCAATAAACGCAAGTCATTACATATTTTATTCATTTTTACAGATACCCGTTTCATCGCAGAAGCATATCCTACCAGACAAGAGGTATCGGAAGTGGCTCCAACCAAGTCTGCAGCCAATTTAATATCCCAACCGGTTATTTCACGCAATGCACTGATACATTTCTCTGCATATCCAGGCTCTGCACAAATACCGGTACCGATGGCAGTGGCTCCCATATTTACGGTCAGGAAATCTTCAGCAGCCTGGTTCAGGTGAACAATTTCATCTTGCAAGATACTGGCAAAACCGTTGAAAGTCTGTCCCAATGTCATTGGCACGGCATCTTCCAACTGCGTACGTCCCATTTTAATAATATGTGCAAACTCCTTTCCTTTCTTGCGGAAAGAAGCAATTAGCGCTTCCAGGTACGGAAGCAGATGAAGATGGGTGGCATACATTCCCAAATGGATAGCTGTGGGATAAGCATCATTTGTCGATTGCGAACAATTTACATGGTCGTTTGGCGAACAATAGATATATTCCCCGCGTTGATGGCCCATAATTTCAAGCGCCCGGTTGGCTATTACTTCATTGGCATTCATATTGGTGGTAGTGCCGGCACCTCCCTGGATCATATCCACGGGAAATTGGTCATGATGTTGCCCGTTCAGAATTTCCCTACAAGCCTGCATGATTGCTTTATACTGTTCGCCGGTCAGCAATCCTAAAGAATAATTCGCTTCGGCAGCAGCCATTTTCGTAATTGCAAGACCATTAATAAATAAAGGATATTCATTCAGATGAAATTTACTGATAGAGAAATTTTCAATTCCTCTTAATGTTTGCACACCATATAAAGCCTCTTCTGGTACTTCACGAGCACCAATCAAATCACTTTCGGTACGAGTTTTTCCTGTAAATTTAGATTCCATATCGTTTCTTGTTTTAAAATGTTTTTATTCTTGTTTTGTGCGAATACATACTAACAATATATTATATCCGGTAACTTTCTCTTTTATTTATAGGCACGAAGATATATACTAACATTTTGAAATCAAAATATATTATCAGTTATTTATTTTACCACAAATAAAGTCCGATAAATCATATATAAAACATATTTTGCTGACATTTTGTCAACAAACATTCTATTCAATAACATAAATCTTCCATATCTATTTCTTCATTATACATTTTAGAATCCACACGATTATTCTTACCTTTGCTTTATTAACTAACAAGACATATACATGTATTTCAAAGATATCATAGGTCAGGAAGACATAAAAAAACGACTTATACAATCAGCACAAACCGGTGTTGTTCCGCATGCCCAACTTTTCACGGAGCAGGGAGGTGCAGGTGCATTCCCGTTGGCTTTGGCTTACGCCCGCTATCTGAATTGTACAAACCGTACGGAAACAGATTCCTGCGGTCATTGTCCTTCTTGTTTGAAATACGATGAGCAGGCGCATCCCGACTTACATTTCGTATTCCCGATTGTTGCCAAAAAAGAAAAGAAAAAAGAAGTTTGCGATGATTACCTTATGGAATGGAGAGGTTTTCTGAAAGAACGTCCTTATTTTGATATAGACGGATGGCTGGATTATATGGAAGCCGGCAATTCACAAGCGTTGATTTATTCGAAAGAGAGCGACGAAATCATCCGTAAACTCAGTCTCAAAATATATGAGGCCACATACCGCATTCTATTAATCTGGTTACCGGAAAAGCTTCATCCTACCTGTGCCAACAAATTACTGAAAATAATAGAAGAACCTCCTCAGAATACCGTCATCTTGATGGTATCCGAAACACCCGACCAAATATTGGGTACAATCTTGTCGCGTGCCCAACGCATCAATGTACGGGGAATCCATCCGGAAGCCATTGCCGCATCCATGGTTTCGCTATTCGGTTTGGCACCGGAAGATGCCAAACACATTGCTCATCTGGCAAATGGAAACTACCTGAAAGCCATTGAAGCAATCAGCCTGGGAGAAGAAAATAAATTCTTCCTCGAACAATTTAAAGGAATGATGCGAAATTCCTGGGCACGTAATGTAAAAGGGATGAAAGAGATGGCAGACCTGCTTGCCGGCATCGGACGCGAACGGCAAAAGAATTTCCTATCCTATTGCCAGCATCTGATACGTGAAAACTTTATGTACCGTTTCCAATCCCCGGAGCTGAATTACATGAACCTGGACGAAGCGAGTTTCTCCGTAAAATTTGCTCCTTTTATCAATGAGCGGAATGTTTTTGATATTATGGAAGAACTGGCAAAAGCAGAACAACAGATCGGACAGAATGTAAATGCAAAAATGATTTTCTTTGATTTATCATTACGGCTTACGGTCTTAATCAAACGATAATATTATAGTTTTTTATTCCGCCAGTTCCCTTTCCACATATAAAAGACTGAGGTTAAAATCATCAAATTGTATACATATTCGGTAGTCCAGCAAACTGCCACATCCGCTTTCACAGCGATACCGATCCAATACGCATATAAAACGTATACAAAAATACTGCCCATATCGATAAGCAGTGCAGTTTTTGTATTTCCTGTACCTGATACGCTAAAGAATATAATAAATGCCGGCACTGCTATCAGGTAGGAAGACAACATCACCCAAAGGGAATCCACTGATGCAGCAATCAAATCCGGATTATCTGTATAAATGCGCAAAACAAAATGTGGGAACAAAGCAATCAAAAGCCCTAAAGGCAAAACAAAATAATAACAAATCCGTATCGTACGTTTACACAAACTAAGTACATCATCCGCCTGTCCCGCTCCTATCAGGTTGCTGACCATCGAACTGGTAGTCGAAGCAAATGCATTGACAAACATAAACAGAAATGCAGAAATACTTCGTACCACATTGGTTACAGCCAACGGACGTTCGCCATGCCGTTCCATCACAATAAAGAAAATAAACCATCCCAGGAAAGCAATCCCATGCTGTACCATTATCCAGAGGGAAATATTCAGAATTTGTTTCAGTATCCGGTAATTGATACCCACCCATTCGAAAAGGCCGTATTTCTTATAGTCAATCTTCTTATAGGTATAAATGATAAAAAAGAGTACGGACACTCCTTCGGATATAGAAGATGCAATGGCGGCACCGGCTATTCCCAACGCAGGGAAACCTAATTTACCGAAAATAAGGATATAGTTTAACACGACATTTGTCAATACCATTACAATGGAGTTGGCTGTCAAAATCTTCGTCTTTGTTATACCTACATAAAAAGCACGGAACATTACGGCTATAAAGGAGAAAAAGAAACCATAAACCCTCCAGTCTATATATTTCAATGTAGCCTCGTAGACTGCATCCGAACTAATTAGTTTCTTCAGGAATAAAGGCGAAAATAAGTGAGATGCCGTAAATAGCAATGCAGCCAATAAAAAAAGGAAGAGTGTTCCTTGCATAAATACCGAACCGATCTGCTTATACTCCTGAGCTCCATTCCGGCGTGCTATCAGAACCTGTGCCCCGATACTGAAACCGAACCCCAACATATAGATAACCAAATAATAAACGCCGGCAAGAGCGGAAGCTCCTAATTCGACTTCACCGACACGTCCCAAATAGGCAGTATCCGTTAATCCAATCAGATGCTCCATCATAAGGCTCATCAATACCGGAAATGTAATATGAAGAATTTGTTTGTTTGTAAATTGCATGCGAATCTAGTTGTCAACTATCACTTATTTTCCCCGCGAAGGTACTAATAAATGCAGAATCAAAGCAAAACGGATAAAACAAAAAAACCGCCCTATTCTCACGAACAAGACGGATAACCTAATCTAACTTAATTCTAATACCATGAAAAACACTATATCTTAATAACAGTACCGGAAGCAAAAAGTTCGATAGTCCGGTCTATTTTTATTTCTTCTACGAAAGAAAAATCATGCGAAATCAACAAAACAGTACCTTTATAATCTTGGATTGTTGTTGTTATGATTTCAACACTTTGTATGTCCAAATTGTTCGTCGGTTCATCTAAAATAAATATATCCGGGGTTTTATTTCCTACCATCAGGCAACAGAACAATAAACGTATTTTCTCTCCCCCACTCAAACAAGAACAGGATTTATCCCAAGTCCCATAGGGAAAAAGAAAACGGTTCAGGATTGTTTTCAGTTCATGCTCCGGCTTATGGGCAGTGTTAAATTGTTCCAACTGCTCAAAAACGGTCAATGCTCCATCGATCAACGAACATTCCTGATCGATATAAACGAATGTAAAATCAGCTCGTACCAGATTACCTTCAACCGGTTCCAATCCGCCCAAAAGCAGTTTCACCAAAGTTGTTTTACCACTACCGTTACCTCCGCTTATACGAATGCGGTCGCCACTTCTGATCTGAAAACTCAAAGGCTCGTCCCACAAACAGGAAGAAGCATAACCAAAATTAATCCGGTCTGCCGTAACCAAAATTTTGCCTACATGGAGATTAGGTGAATTAAAATCGGTCTGCAATTCCCTGCCGTCAGGAATATTTTTACGAATATTATTTATAGAAGCCAACAGAGAAGCCTGTTTATCCTCATGTATTTCTTTCAGTTTATCCGTACTTCTTTCTGATTTACTTTTTAATGAATTCAACAAAATACGGGGCAGTCCTTTTTTGCTGTTCGTTTTTTCACCGCGGACATTTGCTTTATCCTTACGCTCCAAGGCTTCCCTGGCAGTTTTACGAGCCAAACGATAAGCTTTCTCTTTCTCATCCAACTGATTTTGCAAGGCTTGCAGGCTTATTTCCTTTTGTTCCTTATAAAAATCATAATTACCACCATACAAGGTTATCGCATTTCTCTCCAACTCACAAATGGCTGGCAACAGATTCAACAAAGTCCTGTCATGGCTTACAACTAATAAGGTAGCACGTCCGGTCTGCACTAAGCGATACAATTTTTGCCTGCCGGATACATCCAAATGATTGGTAGGTTCATCCATCAGAATAATTTCAGGGGAATGAACCTGTATACCAGATAAAAAGACCTTTGTCTTTTCACCGCCACTCAGCATGGATATCGGTTGATCGAGCCTCAAAGAAGGTAAATTCCAAAAAGCCAGAGCCGACAGACAACGTTCTTCTATATCCCAGTCGTCATTCAGTATAGAAAAATTATCTGTAGTTGCTTCTCCGTTCAGGATGGCATGTAATGCCTTCAGTTTAGGAGCAACCCGAAGGGCTTCAGCTACTGTCAGGTTATCATACTGCCCGAAATGTTGTGGCACATAATAAGGTTGCGAGGAACAAACCACATCACCGGACGAAGGATTCAACTCTCCTGCAATAATACGTAGCAAAGTGGATTTACCAGTTCCATTATTACCGATTAACGCGATTCTGTCTCCTTTATTTACAACCAGATTTATATGCTGAAACAGTGGTTCCTTATCGGCATGAACATAGCATAATTGATGTACAGATATGCACATAACTTTCTCAAAAATTAAAATGTTAAAACTAAAAGGGGAAATTCACATAGTGCCGGAGATAGCACAAATGCCGGTTAAGGTTATACCAAATATTGCCCCCCGGAAAGATCGGGAAGCGTTCTTATTCATATTTTTGGTACCGGCTTACTTAGATATTTTCATCGGAGTATTTATAAAATTATGCCGCAAAGGTAAAATATAAAAATGAGAATCGAGACGGAATACAGAAAAAATTATGAATTAAAGGCTTAGAAGAGATGGTTCTCTTCCAGCCATTTGTTTAATAAATCTGCCAATTGGACATTATTCAAATCCTGCATCAGGAAATGAGTATTCCCATAAATACCAATTTTAGGTAATTCTACTAATGTGGCATTACCGCCATGCCTGTTCACTGCTTCCACAAATTTACGTCCCATTTGCAGACGAACGCGCCAGTTTTCATCACCAAGATTCTTAGAAGGAGTTTCCGGTATATAATCACCGAAATACATCACGATTGGTATACGGGTAAGCTGCATAAACTGATCCATTGGAACAGATACGCCGGCCGTTCCACCTGTAAGCCCATCGATAGGATTCGGAACTTCTCCTTCGGGAAACACATAACTTCCCGGCTCATAAGATACAATGGCTTTAACTTTAGAATTTTGTATTGCAGCCATCCAACCGGGAAGACCTCCTGCCGAATGAGTCACAAGAATATTATCTCCTATTTCTTCCGTTAATGCATTAATTGCCGGAACGTCTTGTCTGTGGTCGCTGATGTCAGGAGTCATTTGACGAAAAAACTGCGACAGATAAGCTGAATCTGCCGGAAATTGTACACCTCTATTATATTCCGGCCAGATACCGATACGCCATATATCAAACCAAAACATCTCGTCGGCAACAGGTTTGACCATTGTTGTCGCAGAAGTCCTTCCTGCACGCCCCCGACCGGGAAGATCCATCACATAACTACTATATCCCCGACGCAACATAAGAGTGGCAAAACCATCCCGACCATCAGGAGTCATCTCCCAGCATACACCTGAACCACCGTATCCATGAACATAAACAAGAGGCAGTTTTTTTGCATTAGCAGGAATCTGAAAATCCACAAAAGCATGATCTGCACGATAGCTCTGTCCGGTTTCAATCTGGGTAGCCCAGCCAACAAACCGGCTGTTATCATATGTACCCGGATACCGTATAATTTGTCCTCCCACAGAGAAGTGCCCCTGCTTGGCTATTATTAAATTTTGAGCCTGTGCCATTCCCACTATCTGGATAAATAGCACCAACAATAATATCTTTTTCATATTCCCGTAATTCTTTTATTTGTTTGTCAACTGTTTAAGTATACTGCGCAAAGGGTCTGAATAATTTCCTCCAAGACCTATCTCCACGATATTCAACAAAGCGGTGAGTTGTCCGGATGTTATACCGAGATGTAAGCAAATAGCCATATGGCTATAAACCATCGGTTCGACGCCTCCCAGCCCTGCCAAAACTGATACGGTTGTAAGTTCCCTTTCTTTGTAAGTCAACAAGTCGCGTTCGAATATATCGGCAAACAAATGTTCCTTAAGGAAACGTTCGATAGCCGGAGCAAACACTGCATACCCTGATTTAGGGGCAGAAGCAGGCATTCCTGAAATCTCTGCAAGGATATCCCGTCCCCGTTCATATTTGCTTCTGTTATCCTTGACCGGAGAAACATCCCGTCCTTCGATGTCGGTAATATCCTTTTCTTTTCGTTCATCTATCACCTGCATAAAAGTTTGTATAGCCCTCAGACTTCGGGGAAATCCGCAATAAGCATACGTATGTATCAGTACTTCCTTTATTTCATTAACAGTCATGCCCGATTCAAGACCTTGCACAAGTGCCGGCTTCAAATGTTCAAGATCACCCTTTCCTGTATACATAGCAATAGATACAATAGCACGTTCGCGAGCATTTAATACGTTGTTTGCTTCAGCATATACGTTCTCCGACTGGCTCGTTGCTTCCTGATATTCATTATCTTCTACAGGATTAAGCCATACCGTCTCGTTCGTTTTGGGATTACAGCCTACAGCAACATGGGCAAACCAACTATCCGGTGCCGCCCCATGCCAATGAATCGTGTTTGGTGCAATTTCCACTATATCTCCCGGGTATAAACGCCGGGCGGGTTTCCCTTTTTCTTGGTAATAACCTATGCCTGCCGATGCTACAAGAATCTGTCCGCCTCTATGAAAATGCCAGTTATTACGGCAAGAGGGTTCAAAAGTAACATTAGACATCGGCACATTCAATTCTTTATTGCTTGTAATCGGAGCAATATATGCCTTACCTGTAAAGTTTTTTGCTGCAGCCTCCGACAATTCACCCCCTAAAGGATAGGGCTGTCTGAAACTTTCCGGATTTTGTGCAACAACAAACATTGGGACCAGCCATAAACTGGAAAGCCAAATAAAAAAAGAATGTTTCATACTATACCTATTTTATTATTCTTCTAAAGTGCGAGTAAAGGCAAGCGTAGCTAATTTCCACTTATCATTTTCCATCACATACGTTTCTGTTACGATAAATGGGAATCTAACATCCCTGCCGCCGACTACTGAATTTAGATGAATACGGCTATATACGATAGCTGCACCACCAGCAAATTTAACCTCTACATTATGAATTTCAGCATGTTTATAATGTATATTTCCAGTCCGGATAACATCAAGTTCCGGTTGTTTCCCCCACGAACCACCCATGTGTACAAACATTGAATTTTCATGAAACAGGGAATCGAGTCTATCTAAATTCTTTTCCGACATCCATTTCCATTTCGCATTCGACAAATCTATTATTTCCTGTTCTTCCTGAGTAAATGTTTTCTTTACGTCTTGTGCAAAGACATTGCATCCAAGAGCCAGGAACAGTAAAACAGCAATAATCAATCTTTTCATTTTCCAACAGTTTTATTTAGATGATTTTAAATTATCAATCCATACCCATCATACTCCAGCACGTGAATGATATGATAAGTTATTAATCTCTACAAAGTTATATCCTTATACTTTTTACGTAAATACACAAAATACGGACGTAACTTCAATTTTTACTGAAAAGAGATGGATACACCGGGTTATTCCCTATAATCCGTAGGTTTAATACCAAGATTATGTTGTACATAACGGCTGAAATAAGAAGGAGACGAGAAACCGAACAAGTCGGAGATATAGACGAAAGACAAAGATTTATCACGTAACAATCTGGATATATCCAATATGGTATAACGATTTATCCAGTAATTTGCAGCGTAACCGCTAACTTTCTTAGTGACTTCCGATAAATACTTAGGGGTCACACACAATTTTGAAGCATAATACGAAACATCCCGATGCTGTCGATAGGTGCCATCTTCCAACAATTGCAAAAACCGGCTCATAATCGAAGCATATTGGGGCGAAATATTCTCCTCTCCATAAATATGCGAATGAAAATCGAAAAAGTCCAGAATCATCGTCTGAACTACATTAATCATTGTATCACGATAAAAATTATGGTTCGTACTTTTAAGCCTGAACTCGACATCTTCAAAATCCTTTTTACAAAGTTCTTGTTGCTCACGATTAAGACGCATCACAGGATTAAGAAATAAGGATAATTGTCCTTTCATCCCATAATTACTTTGAGGAGTACTTAGTTCAATAAATTGTGGAGTAACATAAATGACTTTTACCTTAAAATCGTCAGAAGGAATGAGCTTCTCTACCAATTTACCTTTACGTACAATCATACAATCCCCTGTATGCAATTCAAACTCATTCCCGTTGAATATAAATCTACACGAACCGTCAAGGCATAAAGCATGTGCCAGATATTCATTATAAGTATCCGTTCCAAGCCCGTTCAGACTATTGGCTACAATAACATCTTCGTTGTTATACCCCATGATTACTCATTCCTTAACATTACAAATATAGTCAAATCCACTAATTGTGAAAACTGAAGTCTATTGCAATTTTATTCCAAAGAAATCCTTTAGCTTATTTACTGCCTGATTCACATACTCCGGAATAAAATAAGTTTTGATATGTTCAGCTCCCGGAATGAGGAACAACTCTTTATCGTTAGTCCCGGTTGCTTTTTCAAAAGCCTCGTCCGACATATATTTGGTATCCGCATGACTACCTGCTATCAATAATAACGGCTGATTGATAAGGTCAATATGGTCTGTCACATCCCAGGTCATCAAATCAAGCAAACTGCTCATGGTATAGCGGAATGTAGAATTGGGATGGGCATGTGTTTTCATATAATATTCATAACCGTCACGATACAATGCGAACGGAAGTTTAGCCGCTTCCTCATCTGAAATATTCATATCTCCGGTGTATATAATCTCACCTTTCAATGCTTTGCTTCTAGCTTCGGCAGCTTGAGCCAGACGCTGTTGTATCGTATCAATTTGTGAATCTTGAAAACCATTACGGCGCACACGCCCGGAATTGAACATACTAAGTGTGGCAACCGCTTTAATCCGTTTATCACTCTGCGATGCTGCAAGTGTATAACCTCCACCGCCACAAATACCCAAAGCACCAATACGGTTTACATCCACACCCGGATACTGTGAGATAAAGTCTACCATACCATGAATATCCTCAATCCGGTTAGCCGGTTTATCCGTATGGCGCGGCTCACCTCCACTTGCACCTTGATAACGCGCATCAGCGGCAATGGTTATATACCCGGATTCAGCCAGCCGTTGTGCATAAAGTCCTGCGACCTGTTCCTTTACACCTCCATTAGGATGAGCAACCACAATAGCAGGATACTTTCCAGAGGGGTCGTAATCGGCAGGAGTATAAATATTTGCTGCTACAACTATATTTCCAACTTCATAGGATATGGCATGTACATTTACTTGACCCTTCTTATTCTCACTAAGAGCATCATGATATACAAAGCCAAACGGATTCTGAGCAAAGGCTCCCACTGTCATTGTCATAATTAAAAGAATTACAAAAATATTTTTTTTCATCTTACTACTTTTTAAATACAAAAATACAGGGAGTCTGGAATATAGAACTAACCCAAAATACAGATTGTATTACCATTTTTACGGAAAGACACAGGAGTCTTTTTATAAAACAAGAGAAGTAAAAATAAGAAACTGAAATTATTGAATTTATCTCCGTATTTATTGAAATGTCCACGGAAGTGATACTTCCTAATTTTACACCCAATAACGAATTCATTTAACAATCAAAAAAACATAAATATGGAATATAGAGTATTAGGTTTAAGCGGACTCAGGGTATCCGCCATAGGACTTGGCTGTATGGGTATGAGCCACGCATATGGTGCGCCTGCCGACAAAAAAGAAATGATGGAATTGTTAGCACTCGCCGTTGACATGGGATACACATTCTTTGACACGGCAGAGATATACGGAACAGATACAAACCCTCATGACAACGAGGAACTAATAGGCAGTGCCTTAAAACCATTCCGCGATAAAATAGTCATTGCAACGAAGTTCGGGCTTACTTTAGATAAATCCCAAGCAGTCTCGCCTTTCCCTTTGATTCCGGATTCCAGACCAAAAACTGTCCGTTTGGCTATAGAAGGCTCTTTACAAAGAATCGGAACAGACCGTATCGACCTTTATTTCCAGCATCGCACGGACGCAAATGTAGAACCGGAAGAAGTAGCAAACACAATGGCAGAACTGATAAAAGAAGGTAAAATTCTTCATTGGGGTGTGTCGGAAGCAAATGAAGAATATATCCGACGAGCACATAAAGTCTGTCCCATCACTGCCATACAAAACCGTTATTCAATGATGGCACGCTGGCATGAAAAATTGTTTCCGATGCTGGAAGAATCAGGTATTGGATTCATAGCATTCTCTCCCTTGGCCAATGGATTGCTTTCCGAATACTATAACAGTCAATGCGTGTTTAATCCGCAAAATGACTATCGTGCAGCCATGCCTCAATTCAAAAAAGATAGTTTTGAAAAGAACAAACAGCTCTTTGATTTCATCAATCACCTTGCCCACGAATATCATGCCACTCCGGCACAAGTATCAATGGCCTGGATGCTTCAAAAGAAACCATGGATTGTTCCAATACCCGGAACCCGTCATCTTTGCAGGTTGAAAGAGAATGCGGGAGCCGTAGATATTAAGATAAGTCCGGATGAAGTCAAACAAATTGATATGGTACTTAATAGTATGGAAATGAGTGAAGTCTTCGGCGGAACAAAAATCAAACAATCATAACGGATAAACAAATGAAACCATACTTATATGCGATTTTTATCTATTTTTGCAAAAAGCAACTTTATGGATTCATTTGTAACATATACAACACGGAAGTTACCCCTGGTCAGTTTCATCAGCACAATTTTCATTATATATCCTAACATCGTTTGTTTGCTATGGGAATTGAAAATGCTGGTCGAAGCTCCCCAACAGGTTGTTTATTGCCAGCAGACTGTTTATTGGCTATTTTTCGCCATAAAGTTTCTGTTTTTCTGGGGAATGCTCGCTTTACTGATTCGTTATAACCTGAATAAAGCTTCGACGTTACCACTCAAAAAACGTTTTCTTTACAATTTCCTGATTTCATCCGGAGCATACGGTATTTTCCTTATAGTGTACTTTCTTTTCAAATCCTATGGAGTACACGACTTTTTAGGGAGCATACTCGTTTTCCAATTTTTCGTTACCTGTTTTATCTGTACATTAATCGGACAGATAGCGATGCTTTATACAACACAACAGGAAAAAGAGATTGAGATAGAACGATTGAAAACAGAAAACCTGCAAAGCCGTTGCGATGCACTCAGCAACCAGATAAACCCGCACTTCTTCTTCAATTCGCTCAGTGGAATTTCCTCCCTCATTCGTAAAAAAGACGATGCAAGAACATTACAATATGTAGACGAGTTATCCGATATTTTCCGGTATATCCTCCAAAGCGACCGGAAAGGGCTGGTCATTTTACGCGACGAATTGAAGTTTATCGAAGCCTTCCGCTATGTAATGGAAGTACGGTTTGCAAATAAACTAACCTTCTCTATCCAAGTGGATGAAGAGAAACAAACCTCATTGAAACTTCCGGTCTTGTCACTCTTGCCTCTGGTCGATAATATCGTAGTGCATAACAGGATAGATATCGACCACAAAATGGTCATATCAATCTTTCTGAACGAGCAGGATGAACTGGTTGTTTCCAATCCCATCTCTCCAAAATCGGCTCCACCCAAAACGAATGGAACCGGATTAAAGAATGTGGACAACAGATTTATGCTATTGATGAACAGAAGAATCCGGGTAGAACAAACCCCGGATATATTTACTGTATATCTTCCATTAAAATGAAATCGACATGAGAGTATTAATAGTTGAAGACGAAACTTCTGCTTATGAAAATCTAAAAGACATCCTTCTGGAACTCGTTCCGGATATTGAAATAGCAGACAACACTGAAAGCGTGGCAAGAACCGTACATTGGCTGGCATCCAATCCGCTGCCGGATTTGATATTTATGGATATTCACCTTTCCGACAATTCGGCTTTTACCATCTTTGAAAAAATAGATGTGGAGACTCCGATTGTCTTTACTACAGCCTATGACCAATATGCCATAGAAGCTTTTAAAGTAAACAGTATCGATTACCTTCTGAAGCCGGTAAAAACAACAGATGTGAGGCATGCCCTTGAAAAATTCGAGAAGCTGAACCGGACAGATATTATCAGCTATTTATCGAGGCTGGCACAATTGGCTCCGACTAAGAAGTTCAAAGACAGACTACTGGTTCCGCATAAAGACAAATTAATTCCCATAAACCTTGCGGATGTTTCTTTCTTTTACACAGCAGACAAAAATACGGTCATCCATATAAAAGACGGCAAATGTTATCCGTATTCCAAAACACTGGAACAAATTATGTCCATGCTCAATCCCGACGACTTTTACCGGGCAAACAAACAGTTTATCATCAGACGAGACAGCGTAACGGACATTACCATCTGGTTCGACAGCCGGCTACAGGTAGCCCTTGATATAAACACCCCGGAACGTATCTACATCAGTAAAAACAAAGCAGCCGAATTTAAGTCATGGATGACAAACGACAGTTAATCCGTAAGCTCTTTTTTTCGCGTTTATCCTCTAATTTTTCGTTTTGACGTAAAAACCAAAACCTTCCCTTTTACAAATCGATATTTTTGCGTCAGAAAAACTAAAATACCATGTTACGGAAGATTAGACTAATAGGTGCTGCAATTTGTTTCATATTCATCACTATATTGTTCCTCGATTTCACGGGGACACTGCACGCGTGGTTCGGCTGGCTGGCTAAAATCCAGTTCCTGCCGGCCGTGTTGGCATTGAATATAGGGGTAATATTATTTTTAATTATCCTTACGCTTTTGTTCGGGCGTATTTATTGTTCGGTTATTTGTCCCTTAGGTGTATTTCAGGATGTAATCGCCTGGTTCGGTAAAAGAACCAAAAAGCGTAGAAAACTCCCTTATACTTATTCGCCGGCTGTATCCTGGTTACGTTATAGTGTATTGGCAGTATTTATTATTGCTTTAATTGCCGGAGCAGGTTCACTGGTCGCCTTGCTTGCTCCCTACAGTTCCTACGGACGTATTGCAAATAACTTGTTCCAACCAGTCTGGATATGGGGGAATAATTTGTTGGCATATTTTGCCGGACGTGCCGGAAGTTATGCCTTTTATGAAACTGAAATATGGATAAAAAGCCTGCCTACATTTATAATAGCTGGCGTTACTTTCATTCTTATTTTTATCCTTGCCTGGCGAGGCGGCAGGACTTACTGCAATACGATTTGTCCGGTTGGAACCGTGCTGGGATTTATCTCCCGTTATTCTTTGTTCCGCATCACAATAGATACTGAAAAATGTAATGGTTGCAGCCTTTGTGCCCGTAACTGCAAAGCGGCATGTATCGACGCCAAGCAACATAAGGTAGACAACAGCCGTTGCGTCGCATGTATGGATTGCATCGGGAAATGCAAACAGGATGCTATCCGGTACATGCCGGTTTGGAAAGTAAATAAAACATCCGGTAAACCTGTTGAAGCAACAGGAACTACCGGTAATACAACCAACCTTTCCCGCCGTAGGGCTTTGTCTGCTACAGTATTGGTGGCAATGGCAAGTGCATTAAATGCACAAAACAGGAAAAAGGAAGAAGTAGTTATGAAAAAAGACGGCGGTCTGGAACCGATAAAAGACCGTAAAGAATCACAAAGGCAAACCCCTATTGTTCCTCCCGGAGCATTGGGTATTAAAAACATGGCAAACCATTGTACTGCCTGCCAGCTCTGCATATCGATATGTCCCAGTCAAATACTTCGCCCGTCTGCCGGTTTAATGACATTGATGCAACCTGAAATGTCTTACGAACGGGGATATTGCCGCCCGGAATGTACCAAATGTTCCGAAGTCTGTCCGTCAGGAGCCATCCATCCGATAAGTAAAGCCGATAAATCAGCTACCCAAATCGGGCACGCCGTATGGATAAAAGAATATTGTGTCCCGCTAACCGACGATGTCGATTGTAACAATTGCGAACGCCATTGCCCGACAAAAGCAATACAGATGGTACCGTCCGTACCGGAAGATACGTCTTCCCGGAAAGTTCCGGTCATCAATACGGAACGGTGTATCGGATGCGGAGCCTGCGAGAACCTTTGTCCTGCACGTCCGTTCAGTGCTATTTATGTAGAAGGGCACGAAAGACACCGGATTATCTGACAGGAAACTGTCTGCACGTACTCGTTTTAATTACAATGACTCCTATAAATAAACGTATATATGGAAGAGCATAATAAACAGATAGACCGCCGTGATTTCCTGAAGATAGTAGGCATCACAGCCGCCACATCCACAGCCTCTCTTTACGGTTGCAGTCCGAAAGGGGGAAACAATTCCGCAGGCAATCCTCCGGGTACTATTCCGACCGGTCAAATGACCTATCGCAGTTTCCCTAATCTGAAAGATAAGCAGGTTTCCCTGTTAGGATACGGCTGTATGCGCTGGCCTACCATCCCTACTCCCGACGGCAACGGCAACCTTATCGACCAAGATGCCGTAAACGAACTGGTAGACTATGCCATTGCCCACGGGGTAAACTATTTTGATACATCCCCGGCATATGTACAAGGCTGGTCTGAAACGGCTACAGGCATCGCATTGAAACGTCATCCCCGCGAGAAGTTCCTTATTGCTACCAAACTATCGAATTTTTCACCTGCTACATGGAGCCGGGAGGCATCACTACAGATGTACCGCAATTCATTCAAAGCATTGCAGGTCGATTACATCGACTACCTGCTGTTGCACGGCATAGGAATGGGCAACGGTATGCCTGATTTTGAAGCGCGGTATATCAATAACGGCATACTCGACTTTCTTCTTGAAGAACGCAAAGCCGGTCGTATCCGCCACCTCGGATTTTCTTATCATGGAGACATCAAAGTATTCGACTATCTGCTCTCGCAACAGGACCGCTATAAATGGGATTTCGTACAGATTCAGCTCAATTACTTGGACTGGAAACATGCCAAAGAGATCAATCCCCGCAATACCAACGCCGAATATCTTTATGGTGAATTGGAGAAGCGCAATATCCCTGCCATTATTATGGAACCGTTGCTGGGAGGAAGACTATCCAATGTACACGACCACATCGTGGCTCGTCTCAAGCAGCGCGAACCGGAACGTAGCGTAGCATCCTGGGCTTTCCGTTATGCAGGAACACATTCCAAAGTAATGACCGTGTTAAGTGGCATGACGTATATGGAACATTTACAAGACAACTTGCACACCTTCTCTCCATTGCAACCGCTCAATGAAGAAGAAATACAGTTCCTCTATGATACGGCTGACCTGATGATGCAATATCCTACCGTACCTTGCAACGATTGTAAATATTGTATGCCCTGCCCCTATGCTATCGATATTCCTGCCATCCTGATACACTATAATAAATGTGTAAATGAAGGCAACGTTCCAGAAAGTAGCCGTGACGAGAATTACAGGAAAGCACGGCAAGCCTTCCTTATCGGCTACGACCGGAGCGTTCCTAAACTAAGACAGGCAAACCATTGTATCGGCTGCAACCAATGTTCGCCGCATTGTCCGCAGAGCATCGACATCCCTAAAGAGTTGCACCGCATCGACGAATTCGTGGAACAATTAAAACAGGGAACTTTGTAATGGAAACGATTATCGACCTGCTGCATACCGGAGAATATTCCTGTGTGATTATGAACCCGGCTGGGATTCATACCTTCACCCAACGCGGAGTTGCCGATTTATATGATTTGTATCAAACAAATCCATCATTAATGAAAGGGGCTGCCATTGCCGACAAAGTAATAGGCAAAGCTGCTGCCGCACTAATGATACTCGGAGGAATAAAGATGGTATATGCAGATGTAATTAGTACACCGGCACTCACATTGCTGCATAGTGCAAATATTGAAGTAACTTTCGGGAAAGAAGTTCCTTTCATCGAGAACCGGCAAAAAAATGGCAGGTGTCCTTTGGAATCGGCATGTTATACGCTCAATTCCGTAACAGAGATTTATCCGGAGATTCAAAAGTTCATAACAAAAATAAGATCATGGAAACAACAATAAAACTTTACTCGTTGGATTACAACCATGCGAGAACATATCTGGCTGCCGGAGCCTTTATTTTAGGGAATATAGCATTACCTCAACTTTTCCATCTGGTTCCGCAAGGGGGGATTACCTGGCTGCCGATCTATTTCTTCACGTTGATTAGCGCTTATAAATATGGCTGGAAAGTAGGTCTGTTGACCGGCTTGCTTTCGCCCGTTATCAATTCTTTACTTTTCGGTATGCCTGCACCGGCAGTATTGCCCGCCATTCTGTTGAAGTCAGTACTGTTGGCTGCAGCTGCCGGATTTACGGCAAAACACTACCAACAGGTATCCATCCCGCTATTAGCACTGGTTGTTTTAGGTTATCAAGTTGCAGGAACTTTGGGAGAGTGGGTATTAAATGGTAGTTTTTATGCTGCCTCCCAGGATTTCCGTATCGGTATTCCGGGAATGCTGGCACAAATATTCGGAGGGTATTTGTTTATCAAATATATCATCCGGAAATAAAGAAGAAAGTGGTACTTATGATATGGTATTTGTCTGATTTCAAAACATAGGTGTTTTGAAATCAAAGCATAGGTGTTTTGCGTTTAAAACATATATGTTTTGAAATAAAGGGACGGTCCGATTGGAGGCTGTCCCTTTTGTTGTGTTTTTATATACCTTACCCTCTATCCAAAACCTTTCGTTAATGGCCAAAACTTAGAAACGAATGCATTTCTCTAATAACATTACTCATTTTTTTAATTAAGTTCTGCGCAGACTGCGTTAAACTCAACAAATATATAAACTAATTACAACATATTAACCGTTTAATCCTTTGATTTTTAAGGCTTATTATTTATATCGACACTGCCAAAAGCCGAAAATATATGATTCGTAACAGCTTTCACGACACGATATTTTTTTAATTTATCCTAATATTTAACGCAGTCTGCGCAGAACTCATTTAGCTCCTTTTTTAATAGAGCATACAATTAGCAGCTATCAGGAATGAATCAGACAAATCGAAGAACCAGGTGCGCGGATGACCCGGATTAGACGGATTGGAACGGATAAGAGTAAATTAAAAATCCGCGTTTATCCGCGTCATCCGCGTCAAAAATGAAATCTGCGTCAATCTGCATACATGAATAGGGTAATAGCAAACAATTAATTATACATAAATATGAAAACAAAACTACAAGGTCTGTGCCCCTCAATCAGACAGCTTCCAGTACTCGCGGCAAGCGTATATCTGCTTGCTGCCGTGCTGTTTGTCTCCTGTACGTCGGAATCGGACAAGACAGACCGAACATCTAAGGATGAAGCGGACAGTACAAACAGACGTGAGGTGCTTATTTCCTTTAAAAACAAGCTCACTTTAAAAACCACAAAAACAGAAACAAAAGCGGATGTTCCCATTGCCACCGAAGCAGAGAACGAAATTGCCACCCTCGATGTCTATGTATTCGGGGCTAAAGCAGAAGGCGATGCCTATACCTTCCGCGAACGGTTTGCTTACCGGCAGGATGGTTCAACGCTACCGGCTGGGGCTAAAGAACTGAATCTTACACCAAGTGCTGATAATGCCGCTACTACCGCATTACTGGAACTACAAAAAGGGTTGTTCGTGCGTCTTTACTGCATCGCCAACCAGACGGAATTAATGAATCCTGCCGGTAATGTGGTATTCGAACCGCTTACTTATGATATGGAGACAGACGTTCTGAATGACGGCACTCCTTCCGAAGCGGACTTCTGCAAATTCCATACTCCACTATTAACCGATGCCTCCGAAACATTGGGGATACCCCTTCCGATGGCCGGTGCACAAACAACCCCTATCGATTTGACTGACTTTAGTTCTTCGGCTCGTGTACAGGCAGGCTTTAAGTTAAGCCGTATAATGGCACGTTTCGATATAAGCAATAAAGAGACTGAATCCAAATTCCATCTGGAATCCATCTCAATGGGGAACGGACGGATAGGGACGACCTTCTTCCCTGTAAAGGTATATGGTGCTGTTCCGGCCGCAGACGGGGAGTTAATTACTTACCCGGCATGCGCTTTTGAAGGGGAGAAAGCCAATGAAGGTTTGCAGGCATCCGCCTTCTATAGTTATCCCAGCCCGTTGGAAGATAAAGGCTACCTGATTCTGAACGGTACCTACCGGGTAAATAAAACAGAGGCGAAAGAAGTCTCCTATCAGATACCGTTTATCCAGCAAACGGCTGACGGTGGGGAGGTTGCACTGGAAATAAACAATAACCACCGGTACACCATCGGTATCACAAAAGCGGACGAATACCATCTGGACTTTACGCTGGAGGTAACCGAATGGGACGAAGGCGGTAATCTGGATGAGTACAACCCGAATGTAGACGATGCAGGAGAAATAGCCATAACGATACCGGAAACATTCAAGGACGATACGTATTATGATAAAAATACCCGCACCGTAAGTATGTCCCTGAAAGAAAACAGCCGGTTTGATATGGATATCGAGAGCTCCGCTACATTTACGATACAAAAAACCTATGTGGGAGGACTTTCCGCACAGCAATACGACTGGTTGGAGATTTCCGGGCCGGAAGCATTGCTCGTATCGAAAGCAGCACTTACAAATTACAAGTACACCTTTTCGATAAAAGAGGGGTATGATAAACCCCGTTTTCCCCGTGCTGTCGTGCGTATAACAAATGTGGTGGATGCTACGGAAAAAGTTCTGTTTGTAGAGGCTGTTGCATCCCCGCAGGTAGTGGAAGTGAAGCAGGATGCGGGCAACCGGAATACTTTCGATTTGGACTTACAGACAGCGTCTCTCTACCGGGTAACCGGCAGTAAGGTTAAGATTAATATTTCCTGTCCCGACGGTTTGACTGTGACAAGCCTGCCAAACTGGCTGGAAGCTAAAGTTATAGAGAATAAGGTTCCGGTAGTAACCTATGAATTGTCCCTGAAAGAGGATTCGCGGGACGTGGAGGTGGATGGCGACGAAGGTGAGGTCGTATTCCAAAACTCCAAGGAAAACACCCTGACCACTGCTATTACCGTTAAGCTGCTGGATGCTTCAATTGTACCGGACTTTAGTGCATTAGGGGGGACGGGCAATACTTACGACAGCCCTCATGATGCCGTTTTGGGAAATATCAATATGCCCCTTTCTTCCGGGAATAACTTCACCGTATCCTCTACCTCCCTCGACGGAGTAAAAATCAATATAAACTTCGGTACGGGTCCGGCATGGCTGACTCATAACGGTACTGCCGCAACAGTCTCTTCCAAGACAGGTACGATGCCCAATACCATCAAATTCTCTTTGGCAACCGATAAAGCAGGAGATGGAAAAGCCGAACCGGCGATCATCACATTACAGAATGTGAGTGGCGGGGCAGACCATAAATTTACCGTTACTCCCAGTTATCTGGTACCCCAACTGACAACTTCGGCATCTGCAACATTGAATGCGGCAGCAAACTACAACATCCCGTCCTTCACAATTGCAGGAAACTGCCCCGGCGGTACAACCGTAGAAGGGCCGGCATGGCTGACTTATTCTGCAAAAGAAACAACGGCTGATAATTTCTCCTATACCGTTAAGTTAGACCCCTCACAAACAGACTTCCCAACTTCAGTACCGGCAAACCAGACAATCCAATTAAAAAATAAGGCAGACCCGGATAAATCGAAGCCCATAACGGTTAGTTTTAGTGAAGCCAATGCATGGCTGGCAACCGACCTGAGTGGATATAGTGAATATACATCGAGCGGCTACCGTGTGGGAACCGGTGGCAAAACAATGACGGTATCTTTTTACGGCATGTTTGCCGCCCCTACGGTATCGGCTTCTTATGATGGCACTTATTGTTCTTCCCTGAATGGAGGAAATACCTGGCTAAATAATTCCCAACTGCTACGGACAGAGATTGTTAATAACCGCCGTAAATATATTTACAACATTGTTGTGGCCGGTTCAAGCGGAACAGATAGGGAATACCAGCTTCATAAGGGCTCGGTTAGCATCAGGCATAATGGAACAACACTAAAGTCGTACACTATCTGGCGAGGAGCTTCTTATGTTGGTTACCCCATGGAGAGCGGCAGTGATTCTCCATACTATACAGTAATAAGGAAAGGTTCGTATTATTGGGCACCCGTTAATTATGGAGCTACCCGTGTGGCACAGACCGGTGACGGGAAAAACATGAAAGAAGCCGGAATCGGAAATCTTTACCAATGGGGACGTGCCGATTATACAAATTATGGAGGTCCCACAAGTTCCGGCCCTATCGGTAATTCAAGGCCCAATAATCATGTTTTTTATGCAGCACCCAATAATCCTTATAACTGGTATAATTCCCAAGATAATACTCTATGGAACGGTAATAACAAAGGTAAAAACGACCCCTGTCCTTCAGGATACCGTGTGCCTACTATAGATGAATTAAAATCTATCGGGAATGCTACAAGCTGGGATAGTAGTGGCGGTTTATACAAAGTGAATGCAGAAAATGGTTACCCCCAGCTCATTCTGCCAGCTGCAGGATATCGGGGCTATAAGAATGGACAGTCCTCCTACCAGGGTGATTTCGGCTACTATTGGTCGTCATCGGTATCTTCCGGTAATACATTTGCCCATTACATAGTTTTCACCAGTGCAACGTTAAGTCAGACCGCTGACTCCAGAGCTATCGGATTTCCCGTGAGGTGTATCAAAGAATAGGCAAGCGAAAGCAGATCTCCAACAGCAGGGAAGATATTTCCTTACTGTTGGAGCCATATTTCATCAGGATTTATCTGCTTATCTTAGATAAACAAGACCAATACACTCATCGCCCCATGCGCCCCAAATACCAAAGCCTGCTCGATGTCGGCAGTTTTGGAGGGACCGGAGACGAAGAAACTGAAACCGTAATCGGCATGCTCCGTTTTATGGTAGGCTTCGTGCATATTATTTACAATCTCCTCTTTGGGAACCAGTATCACCAGGTTGGTGGAGATAAAATAAAGTGCTTTATGCTTCACCTGCTGGGTAATCCAGACGGCGCCGTTTTCTGCTACGGCAAACTCGCCTTCTACAATGGCAAGGTCGGTATCGTTCAAATCCCTCGGATCGTCCAAATCGTCCGGGTTGAAAGTGGCACAGGTAATATCCGGCAGGTTGGAGGCTATGCGTTTGGCTTCCGGGAAATGGCGGCGGATTACCTCATTTATATCCTCTTCCGGTTGAAGGAAGAGGGCTGTACCTCCGGCGGCTTTCAGGGATTCGGCAAACTGTGCTGCCTTGTCCGGGTAACTGATGGCATCCAGTGTGATGGATGGTTTTTCGTAGCGATTGCCGGTGTGTGTACGGATGGCTAATAATATTTCGTTTTTTGAGTCCATATCGGTTGGGGCGAGGTCTGCTCGCTCGGTTTTATCGCGTCGGGGCGAGGTTTGCTCACCCTCTATTATATTACACTGGGCGAGGTCCGCTCGCCCTTTATTATTTCGCGGGGGAAAAGGGCGAGCGGACCTCGCCCTTACGAGACTATGTCGTACCCTTATAGTTTCTTATTTTTCCACATTTCGTTGAAGGATTCTTTGGCAAAGGCTGGCATTTCGCGTCCTTTGCCCCAGGCATTCAAACAATTGTATATCATGAAACGGGGCATCTTGTTTACCAATGGGGCAAACTTGAGTGCGGTATTGAACAGAGCCGGACGTTCCATTAGGAACTTCATGCCGCCGGACATTAACTTCTTCTCCGTACTGGCTTTTCCTACCTCATCCAAGTCCTGACGCCAACGGTAAATCTGTTCGCCCAGGTCTATTTTGACCGGACAGACATCGGAACACGACAGGCACAACGAACAGGCGGACACATTATCCGAATATTTCACAGGGTCTTTCAGCATCGACAAATTAATGCCGATAGGACCGGGTATAAAATAGGTATAGGAATATCCCCCGCTCCGGCGGTATACCGGACAGGTGTCCATACATTCCCCGCAACGGATACAGTTCAGGGTACGGATATGGTCAGGGCGGGACAGGATATTGCTGCGTCCGTTATCTACGATAATAATATGGAACTCCCCTCCTTCTTTCGGTTTGCGGTAATGGGAGGTATAAGAGGTGATGGGTTGCCCTGTGCCCGAACGTGCCAGCAGGCGGGTAAATACACCCAATGCTTCAAGGTCCGGTACAATCTTTTCCATTCCCATAACGGCTATATGCACTTTCGGGAAAGAGGTTCCCATATCGGCATTCCCTTCATTGGTACATACCACAATCTCGCCGGTCGAAGCAACGGCAAAGTTTACACCCGTCATGGCTACATCGGCATGAAGGAACTTCTCACGCATATTCTTGCGGACTTCGTGGGTAAGGTATGTCGGGTCTGAATTGCCTTTCTCCGTACCCATCTCCTGCTCCATCATTTTGCCTACGGCTTCCCGCTTGATATGGATAGCGGGCATTACGATATGGCTGGGGGCAAGGTGCATCAACTGAAGGATGCGTTCGCCCAGGTCGCTTTCTACCACATCATACCCCTGCGACTGAAGATAGGGATTCATATGGCATTCTTCCGTAAGCATGGACTTGCTTTTAATCAAGGTATGCGCATCATGTTCGCGAAGGATTTGATGGACAATCTCGTTATGTTCTTCCGCATCTTTCGCCCAGTGGACAATGGCGCCGTTGGCAAGTGCATGTTTCTCGAACTCCTGCAAGAGGGTTTCCAGATGGCTGTTTGAATACAGTTTGATATCGCAGGCAAGCTGGCGCAGGCGTTCCCATTCGGGAAGGGTGCGGCTCATCCTGTCTCGTTTGACACGGACCATCCAAAGGGTTTCATCGTGCCAGGCTTCCTGTTGGCGGTCGGCTATAAAGCGGGCTGCTGCTTTTGCATGTTTCGTACTCATAATCCGGAGGCTAATATTTGAACGATATGAATGGTTTTTATCGGAAGGTTATCGCGTTTGATAACGCCTTCCATGTGCATCAGGCAAGAGCTGTCGGCACCGGTAATGTATTCGGCTCCGGTACTCATATGGTCTTTTACCTTGTCTTGTCCCATACAAACGGATACGGCAGGTTCTTCCACGGCAAACATACCGCCGAAGCCACAGCATTCGTCGATTCGCTTGGGCTCGAACACCTCGATTCCTTTTACCAGCGAAAGCAAATCGCGCAGTTTGGAGTAATACGGGATATTCAACTCGCTCGGAGCAGAAAGAAGCAGCTCGCGCACCCCGTGGCAACTGTTATGGATACTCACTTTATGAGGGAATACGGCATCCAGTTTATCCACTTTTACCACGTCATGCAGGAACTCGCAGATATCATAAACCTTATCCTGATTCCGGCAGATATGGTTTGCCCTTTCTAATATTTGCGGATGGTTTTCTTTCACAAATGCCACGCAACTGGCGGAAGGTCCCACTACATAATCGTATTCGTGAAACAACTCTTCCATACGGAGCGCCAGGTTCAACGATTCATTTTCAAAACCTGCATTTGCCATCGGCTGGCCGCAACACGTCTGGTCGAGCGGATAATCCACGTTCAACCCAAGGCTTTTCAATAGTTTGTAAGAGGCTACCCCCACCTCCGGATAAACCGCATTGATATAACACGGAATAAAAAGTCCTATCTTCATATTGGTTTATTTGTTATTACATTTATATAACCTTCGTTGATGAAAATATGTTTCGCAGGTTTTGATTTATGTTGGTTGGTAGAGACGTATGGTTGCATACATCCACACCCTACCCATTAAACGACAAAAACAACACCGAAGTGCTGTTTTTGTCGTTTTACCGGATTATATCTGTTATTTATATTCCCGCCAGCTCTTTATCTGTATATCATCCATACCCAGCGTGCAGAAGGCTTCGATGAAAGCACTTGCCAGACGGGCATTGGTGATAAGAGGGACATTCAGGTCGATAGCGGCACGGCGGATTTTATATCCGTTGTTCAACTCTCCGGCTGAAAGGTCACGCGGAATGTTCACAACCATGTCTATCTTCTTTTCATGGAGCAAGGTCAGCGCCTGGGGTTCTTTACCCTCTTCACTCGGCCAGTAGACCTGCTCGTTCGGAATGCCGTTTTCTTCCAGGAAGCGATGCGTGCCTCCGGTTGCATACAAGGTATATCCTTTATTTGCCAGCATCTTGGCTGCATCTAGCATGGCTACTTTCTGCTTCGGTGTTCCGGTAGAGAGCAAGACGGTCTTTTTCGGGATACGAAGCCCTACGGACAGCATACTTTTCAGAACGGCTTCGGAGAGGTCGTCGCCGATACAGCCCACCTCACCGGTAGACGCCATATCCACCCCCAACACCGGGTCTGCCTTTTGCAGGCGGTTGAAGGAGAACTGGGAAGCTTTGATACCTACATAATCCAGGTCGAACTCGTTCTTACCCGGTTTCTCTACCGGCAAGCCCAGCATGATGCGGGTGGCAAGTTCGATAAAGTTTATCTTCAATACCTTGCTGACGAACGGGAAAGAACGGCTGGCACGGAGGTTACACTCGATTACCTTGATTTCATTCCCTTTGGCAAGATACTGGATATTGAACGGACCGGAGATATTCAGTTCCTTCGCAATCTGCTTGCTGATACGTTTGATACGGCGTACGGTTTCCACATATAATCTCTGAGCCGGGAACTGGATAGTGGCATCACCGGAGTGCACGCCGGCAAACTCGATATGTTCGCTGATGGCATACATCACAATCTCGCCCTTATCGGCTACGGCATCCATTTCCACTTCTTTGGCATGTTCGATAAACTGGCTGACTACCACCGGATGTTTCTTGCTTACATTGGCGGCAAGTTGCAGGAAGCGTTCCAGTTCCTCCTGGTTGGAACAGACATTCATTGCCGCCCCGCTCAGTACATAACTCGGGCGTACCAGAACCGGGAAACCTACCTCTTCTACAAACTGGTTGATGTCGTCCATGGAAGAAAGTTCCTTCCAGCGCGGCTGGTCTACCCCGATGCGGTCGAGCATGGCGGAGAACTTCTCGCGGTCTTCCGCATTATCGATACTCTTGGCGGATGTACCGAGGATATTGACATGCTGTTCGTCCAGACGCATCGCAAGGTTATTCGGAATCTGTCCGCCGGTAGAAACAATCACGCCGTGCGGGTTTTCCAGTTCGAGAATATCCATCACGCGTTCAAACGTCAACTCGTCGAAGTACAGGCGGTCGCACATATCATAGTCGGTGGAGACGGTCTCCGGGTTGTAGTTAATCATCACCGAACGCCATCCTTCCTTCCGGATGGTTTCGAGTGCCTGCACACCACACCAGTCAAATTCCACTGAACTACCGATACGGTAGGCCCCGGAACCGAGCACTACGATAGAGCGATGGTCGTTTTCGTATTCAATATCATTTTCCGTACCGCTGTAAGTCAGGTACAGGTAGTTTGTCTGTGCCGGATATTCGGCGGCAAGGGTATCTATCTGTTTCACCACCGGAAGGATTCCATGCTCCTTACGGAACTGTCGAACCAGCATCATCCCTTTTTCTATATCTTCATCCAGACCGAGGGCACGGGCTATCTGGAAATCGGAGAAGCCCTGTACTTTCGCCCGGCGGATTAACTGCGGGTCGAGACGCCAACGCTGGATGCCTTTCATATCGAAAGCATGCAGTTCTTTGGACGTTTGCATGATTCCGTACAGTTTTTGAAGGAACCAGCGGTCTATCTTGGTCAGCTCGTGTATCTGGTCTACCGTATAACCGGCACGGAATGCTTTGGAGATAACGAAAATACGACGGTCTGTCGGTTCGTGCAGTGCTTTGTCTATATCGGATATAACCAGTTCTTTATTTTCTACGAAACCGTGCATACCCTGCCCTATCATGCGAAGCCCCTTCTGGATAGCTTCTTCAAAGGTACGTCCGATAGCCATTACCTCGCCAACGGACTTCATGCTGCTGCCTAACTCGCGGGCCACGCCGTGGAACTTGCCCAAATCCCAGCGCGGTATCTTACATACCACATAGTCGAGAGCCGGCTCAAAGAAAGCACTGGTCGTACGGGTTACCGAGTTCTTCAAATCGAAAAGACCGTATCCCAATCCCAGTTTTGCTGCCACAAAAGCCAACGGATAACCGGTTGCCTTGGATGCCAGAGCGGATGAGCGGCTGAGGCGGGCATTGACTTCAATCACACGGTAGTCTTCCGATTCCGGGTCGTAGGCATACTGTACGTTACATTCGCCTACAATACCGATATGGCGGATGATACGGATAGCAAGCTCACGTAATTTATGATAGTCCGTATTACTTAAGGTTTGCGAAGGAGCAATTACGATACTTTCGCCGGTATGGATACCCAGCGGGTCAAAGTTCTCCATGTTACAAACGGTGATACAGTTGTCGAAACGGTCGCGGACCACTTCATATTCCACTTCCTTCCATCCCTTCAGACTCTTTTCCACCAGCACCTGGGGAGAGAAAGAGAATGCCTTTTCCACCAGGACATCCAGTTCTTCTTCATTATCGCAGAAACCGGAACCCAGACCTCCTAAGGCATAAGCGGCGCGGACAATAACCGGATAGCCCAATTCAGCAGCAGCACGGCGGGCATCGGCCGCATTCTCCACTGCTTCACTCTTGATTGTCTTCACCTCGATTTCATCCAGTTTACGGACAAACAATTCGCGGTCTTCCGTATCCATGATAGCCTGTACCGGAGTACCCAATACACGCACATTGTATTTTTCCAGTACGCCGCTCTGGTATAAAGCGACTCCGCAGTTCAGTGCCGTCTGGCCGCCGAATGCCAGCAAAATGCCTTCGGGACGTTCTTTTGCGATGACCTTTTCCACAAAGAAAGGAGTAACGGGCAGGAAATAAACTGTGTCCGCAACTCCCTCCGAAGTTTGTACCGTTGCAATATTCGGATTGATAAGCACCGTTTGGATGCCTTCTTCCTTGATTGCCTTTAATGCCTGGCTACCTGAATAATCGAATTCGCCGGCTTCGCCAATCTTCAGAGCGCCGGAACCAAGTATCAGGACTTTCTTTATATCTTCTTTCATGTTTGTTTCTTTTTTAATGGCTTCCTACCCTGTATTATAACAACGCTACAAATTTATCAAAGATAAACTCCGTATCCGTAGGTCCGCTACATGCTTCGGGGTGGAACTGGGATGAGAAGAAAGGTTTCGTCTTATGCTGAATGCCTTCGTTCGTACCATCGTTCATATTTACAAAAAGCGGTTCCCAATCAGAGCCTAATGTATCATTGTCTACCGCATAACCGTGGTTCTGGGATGTAATAAAACATTTTTCCGTTCCCACCATACGAACCGGCTGGTTATGGCTACGATGACCGTATTTCAATTTATAAATAGAAGCGCCTCCGGCTTTGCCGAGCAATTGGTTACCCATACAGATTCCGCAGATGGGTCTGTCTCCGTCAAGTGCCTTGCGAATGTTCTGAACGGCGACATCGCAGGTATCCGGGTCGCCGGGTCCATTGCTGATGAAAAGCCCGTCGTATTCCAATCCGTTGAAATCATAATTCCAGGGGACACGTATCACGGCTACATTCCGTTTCAGCAGGCTACGGATAATATTATGTTTAACTCCGCAATCGACCAGGATAACCCGTTTCAATTCAGGATTGAGAGTCGACATTTGAGAGTTGTTGAAGTACTCTACCGGAAATGATTCGCTGGTACTGTCGGGCTGATAGCAGATAATCTCTTTGCAGGACACTTTATCCACATAATTGATGTCGCCGTAATTGGGGGCCGAGAACTGCAAATCCCCATCACCAATGACAATCCGTCCCATCATAACCCCATGTTCACGCAATTTCTTTGTCAATGCACGGGTGTCGATACCGTAAATTCCGGGTATTTGTTCTTTCTTTAACCAGTCGCCCAGACTTTCCTCTGCATTCCAGTGGCTGTATTCATGACTGTAATCGCTCACAATAATGGCATCTGCATGTATCTTCTCGCTTTCCATAAAAGTGGAGATACCATTCTTTTCAAAAGTGCGGGGAGGTACTCCGTAGTTCCCTACCAAAGGATAAGTCAAAACCATTAGCTGACCGGCATAAGAAGGGTCGGTCAAACTCTCCGGATAACCGGTCATCGCGGTATTGAACACGACTTCGCCGGTTACATCTTTTTCACAGCCAAAAGAAAGGCCACGAAAACAAGTACCGTCATCCAGAACTAATGTTGCTGTTTTTTCTATCTGCATAAGTTTTAAAAATTGACAGTCGACAAGTATCAACTGATTAAATATTCTTCTTCCATATAATTAATGAACGCATTGTTCACCATGCGCGCACCGCCTGGTGTAGGATAATCGCCGGAAAAATACCAGTCGCCGGGATGATTCGGACAAGAAGCGTGTAAGCCTTCGAGTGTCTGATAAACGATTTCCACATCCGCCTTCGTGCCGGGAGGTGTAAGCAACTGGACCATCTTAGCAGAGATTTCCTCATCGGTAAACGGTGCATAAATCTCTTTTACATAGTTCACAATCATTCCGTCCTTTTGCATCTGCTGTAACTTTGCTTTCCGGTAGGCTTCCAGGATTATTTCATCCTGCCCTCTCTCTTTCAGCAAAGCAACCGCGGCTTTGAACGCTATAAATTCATTCATCCGGGACATATCGATACCGTAGTAGTCCGGATAACGAACCTGCGGAGAAGAAGACACAATCACAATCTTCTTCGGATGCAAACGGTCCAGGATACCGATAATACTCTGTCGCAAAGTGGTTCCACGCACGATGCTGTCATCTATCACCACCAGATTATCCTCGAAAGGAACAATACTGCCATAGGTTATATCGTATACATGCGCCGCCAAATCATTACGGCTGTTCCCTTCGGCGATAAAGGTACGCAATTTTATATCTTTTATAGCTACTTTCTCACAACGAACACGCATGGAAAGTATTTGTTCCAGTTCCTCTTCATTAAGCACCTGGTTGCGGTCGGCTATCCACTCTTTCTTGTGTTTGTTCAGGTGCTCGTTCAATCCTTCCTGCATCCCGAAATAAGCAACTTCCGCCGTATTCGGAATAAAGGAGAAAACGGTATGGTTCAAATCATTGTCTACAGCTTTCAGAATAGCCGGCACCAGATTCTTGCCTAAACATTTACGTTCTTTATAAATATCCACGTCACTGCCACGGGAGAAATAGATGCGCTCGAAAGAGCAGGCTTTGTTTTCCTTCGGCTCCACGATTTGCGAGGTACGGAATTCACCGGCTTTACTTATCAGGACAGCCTGTCCGGGCTTCAGTTCTTTAATATCCTCTGCCTGCACATTCATTGCTGTCTGTATAACCGGACGCTCGGAGGCAAGAACAACAATCTCGTCATCCGCATAATAGAAAGCAGGACGGATACCCCACGGGTCGCGCACACTAAACATTTCACCGCTACCAGTCTGACCACAGATCACATATCCTCCATCCCATTGCGGGGCACAACGTTTCAGCATGTTCGACAAGTCTACATTTGCTTCGATTGCATGGGTAATCTCCATACCTTTCAGACCTTCGCCTTCAAACTTCTGGTACAAACGTTCGATTTCCCGGTCCAGACGGTGTCCTATCTGTTCCAGCAAAATAAAAGTATCCGCATAAGCGCGCGGATGCTGGCCGATATCCGTTATCTCATCGAAAATATCCTGTACGTTTGTTAAATTGAAATTACCGCATAATGCCAAGTTCTTGGCTCTCCAGTTGTTGCGGCGTAAAAAAGGATGGACATAGGAAATACCGGATTTCCCGGTTGTACTGTAGCGCAGGTGGCCCATATAAAGCTCTCCTGCAAAAGGAAGGTTCGTTTTAGCGTAAACGGGGTCGTTTAATTTATCGGGCGGACAGTCTTTATACTGTTTATGAACGGCTGCGAATATATCGGTAATCGCTCCGGTCCCTAAGGCTCTTTCCCGAAACATATATTCTTCACCGGGACTTGCTTCCAACTTCACGCAGGCTAAACCGGCTCCTTCCTGACCGCGGTTATGCTGCTTTTCCATCAGCAAATAGAGTTTGTTGAGGCCATACATCCAGGTACCATACTTCTGATGATAATACTCTAAAGGTTTCAGTAACCGGACCATGGCGACTCCACACTCATGTTTAAGTACTTCCATTTGGTTCAATCTTGTTTATTCTGACTGCAAAGATACTTACAATCTATTACATATTGCTCATGCAAATAAAAGATATTTGACACATTAATAGAAATAATGATTTTATCCGGCATTTGGTTAATTTATTTTATAAAATAATACTTTTTAGACACAATAACAAATACATAGAAAAAAAGCTTTGTTATCCATTAATTTATAAGAAGAAAGAGCCTGTTAAATAATTATTTTACAAAAGGCCCGAAGATTCCCAGTATTATCCTACACCATCCCATTCCTGAAATCTGTATGATTATCATGCTCAATCACGAGAATCACATGCAACTTTTTTGCCAGACAATGCTTTTCCCTCCTAAACTTTTTCAATGTAAGGCTTACTTTAATTTTGAATAAATACATATATTTGTTTCAAATTAAATTTTGTATTATGAAAATCAGGTATTACATCCTCATGGTTGTTGTTTGCTTCTGCACTACCCTCCAGGCTCAAAGCAGGGCAAACGAATTGATGAAACAGGCACAAAGTAGTCTTGAAACAAAAGATTATACAAAGGCCCGTTATCTTTTTATTCAGGCTTATAAAGCGTTTGCCGATAAAGGCGAGTACACACAAGCCATCGAATGCGGAACGAAAGCAAGCTCACTTTATTACCGCGAGAACTATTATAAAGAAGCATTCGACCTATGCCGGCAAATGAACCAGTTCCTTTTCGATGAAGAGCAGAAAGCACAAAAGACATTCTACGATCAGCGCTTCGCCATTACCAAAGAGCGCCTGCAAATGTATATACAGCTCAAAAATATGGCACAGGCTCAAAACCAGCTTAACGAATTGAATAATTTAGCCAAACAATCCGGAAATAATAAACTATCCGATGATTTATTATATACCCAAGCAAACTTTTATTATACTTTCGGGCAAAATGAACAGGGAGACAGCTATTTCCAGAAGCTGACCAATCAGTACAAGGAAAAAAAAGAATATGATAAAGTAAGCGAATGCTACAAAAACCTGATAGCAATAGCCCGGAAAGCAAACAATGCTCCCCTGATGGAACGCACATACGAAAAATATATTGTCTGGACCGATTCTGTCAAAGCCCTCACAGCCCAAGACAAACTGGGAGCTTTGCAACTGAAATATGACGACAGCCTGCAAACCATACAGGATAAGGACAACACGCTTGCCGGCAAACAATACATGATAATCGGATTATGCACATTCGCCGTAATCCTCATTGCCGCCTTACTTTTCGTCATATTCATTTTATTGCGTTTTATCATCCTTAATAAGAAATTAAAGAAAATCATCCAGACCACCAATGAGCATAATGAACAACAAACCAAGTTCATCCAAAATATTTCCGCTCAGATGGAACCGACCCTGGATAAACTGAATACTTCCGTTCAGGAACTGGGAACTACCGCTCCGGAACAGGCTAAAGCAATCAAGATACGGATAGATGCCCTGAAACAATTCAGTGAAAACATCCAGGAACTTTCCGAACTGGAAAATTCTTTGCTGGAAACTTACGAAAAGCAGTCTTTTAACGTAAGTAACTTCTGCAAAGACATCATGGACAAAATTAAAGATGATGTTCAGCCGGAAGTTGAAACCATCATAGATGCTCCTTCCTTGGAGATAAAAACAAATCCAGAACAGCTGGAAAGAATATTGTTGCATTTGCTGAAAAACGCGGCATTATATACTTCTACAGGTAAAATAAGACTGGTATTCAAGAAAAAAGGAGCTCATTTATGCCAGTTTATCATATCCGACAGCGGTCCCGGTATTCCTGAAGAACAAAAAGAAAACATATTCAAACCTTTCCGGGAAATTAAAGACCTGGCTGAGGGTAATGGACTCGGCTTGCCTATCTGCTCCCTGATAGCTAATAAAATAAACGGTAACCTCTCCATCGATATGGAATATAATAAAGGATGCCGTTTCACACTGGCATTACAGGTATAAGGAATAAAAAAACTACAAAATAAGAAAGCCTGACAGTTATGAAGATATCCTCAAAAACTGTCAGGCTTTCTTATTTTAGCAATAGCCATTTTCTAAACTCATAGTTATGATTTTTCCAATTCATAGTTATGATTTCGGAAAACCATAGTTATGATTCAGAAAAGCCATAAAAAATATCCAGTCCGCCTGTAATCACTACGGTGGACTGGATGAATTTGACAAAAATCTCTTTCAATATTAATTATGCCAAATGTTTTTATTTTATTTTTTATTCCCAACCCGGATTCTGTGGCAGCAGATTCGGATTCAAACCTATCTGAGCTGTCGGAACATTAAACAAATAGTTTTTAGGAGAAGTAAACATGGCTTTCGGGTTGGTTACTCGTTTCGTATATACATCCACGGCACCATTTACCAGCCCTAAATCAGTTATAATACTTTCATAATCTTTTTCATTATATCCGGTCGGATCACTTTCGTTTTTCGCTTTATCCGGAATAATACCCAATTTCGGTTTATTCAGATTTTCGCCGCAAGCCCAACGCATCAAATCATAATAACGATAGCCTTCTGCCATTAATTCAACACGACGTTCGCGACGGATTTCCCGGATAAGGTTTGCATTCGGACCTTTGATAATAGGATATTCACTAACTAATTTCGGGTCTTCTTTCGGACTTGTAGTTAAATGCCACTTGAAACCTACGCGGTCTCTCAATGCGTTTACGGTTTTGTCCAATTCCGGATCTAAACCTAATTCTGCCGCAGCTTCTGCGCGAGTTAACAAGATTTCGGCATAGCGGAAAACAGGAGCATCTTCCGTACCCTGATGGTGTGTTTCGGATAATTCACCCGGATTATAGAATTTAACAATAGCATAACCAGTTGATGTACTATAACCTATACCGGATGTTATTTTTCCAATATCCGGACGTTTACCTTCCAGATAATAAGTAAACTCACCAGCTTCCGGTGTTGGAACTGTTTGTAACAAACGCGGGTCACGATCTTTCAATTCTGCGATTAATGTGGTATGATGTGTATGTCCTTCGCAACCGCAGATGGAGATAGGTAAACCAGTGTTAGCACATAGATAATCATCTACAGCATCCTTGCTCAAGCCGATAGGTCTTTCCAAACCTTTATATATCTGGCGGGTTACATTATTACCCATACTTTTACCGGGATCATATTCTTTAGATAGTATAACTTCTTTGTTATTATTGTAATCTGCCTGAATAAACAGTTCATAATAAGACTTTTCAGGTTTGGAACCTACAAACAAAGCATAACCATATTCCGGTTTCATCAATTCACCTGCCGCATCATAAGCTGCCTGCAAAAACTCCTGGTCACCTTCAATATTGTGATAACGACGGTAAGTCCCTTCAAACAAGCACATGCGTGCCTTCAATGCAAGCGCAGCATCTTTGCTGATGCGGGATACGCCTGTGGTTGTTTTTGTCGGTAGCCATGCGATAGCCTGATTAATGTCTTTCAATACATTAGCCATTACTAATGTACGGGAATCACGGGCTTTGTACAAGTCTTCGTCACCGGGAGCCAATGCCTTATCATACCAGGGGACATCGCCAAAACGACGTACTTTATTAAAATAATCCATGCATTTGAAAAAAAGTATTTCTCCGGCGTAACGCTGTTTCACAGACTCTATCTCGGGAGATAACTCATAATTTGCCAGAAAATCATTGCAAGCACGGATATTTTCCCACTTCCACTCATCATCTTTTGTGGAAATCGTATGCTGGCTGAATGCTATCGAATTCATATCCCATGGCAGAAGGTCGTCCGACTGGAAATCTGTTTCCATCATACCGAAACCATACGTCTGAGGGTCGCCATGTCCTTTTATCAGTTTAGGATACAAGTCGTTGCAATATTGTTCCAAAGCTGCAGCATTTGCACTGGAAAAATAGCGTTGGGTATCGATTGTATCTAACGGGCTTTTGTCCAATACATTACAACTTTGTACTGCAAGGAGCAATAAACCTCCGAATAATATATTTATCTTTTTCATGCTCTTTGTTTAATTTAGAATGTTACGTTGATACCGAATGAATATGAACGAGTAAACGGATACACCTTTCCACCATCCGAAACAGCCAGGTCACCGTTGTCTTTACGGCTGCCTACGATATCCGGATCCAGGTATTTATACAAACCTGTTACTTCAAACAAATTCTGTCCGCTGAAGAATACTTTCAACTGGTTGACTCCTATCGGGGAAATCCAGCGTTTCGGAAGTGAATAGCTTAATGTGACATCTTTCAGACGAATATATGCACCGTTCTGTAAATATTTAGTCTGTGCATTTTTACTTCTGTCGCTCCATGTCGGAACCGGATAATAAGCATTTGTATTAGTTTCACTCCATGAATTATCGACGATGTAGTCATTCAAGGATGCCCACCAGATACCGGTTTTATAACCCCAGAAAGAGTTATCATCCAACCAAATATCACGTTTCATCGTACCCTGGAAAAACAATCTCAAATCGAAGCCCTTCCATGAACCGCTCAAATTAAGATTGAAATTATAGCGCGGAGTATTATTACCGATTATTTTCTTATCACCGGAATCCCCCACTCTACGGTTTCCTTCATCTATCTTACCGTCATTATTCAAATCAGTATACCGGATATCACCCGGAATCCAGGTTGTGCTGATATATTTCTGCGTAGTAGCCATTTTTTCAGCTTCCGCTTTGTCCTTAATAAATCCGTCTGTTACATATCCCCAGATTTCACCCAGTTTCTGGCCTTCATAGAATGATTCATCCAAACTCATTGTCGGGTTATCATATTTAGTAATAGTAGAAGTATTGTCAGACAAACCTACACCTACGGAATATTCAAACGGGCTTCCGGCTACATCATTAATATGATCGTTCCATGTTAAAGAAAATTCCCAACCATTCGTACGCATATTTGCCAGGTTTTCCTTACCACCGGTAGTTCCCAAAACCAACGGATAAGTTTTGTTTACAACCATACCATTCGTATTACGGATATAATAGTCGAAAGAACCTGAGAGACGACCGTTCAACATTGTCCAGTCCAAACCGAAGTTAGAAGTATAAACCTTTTCCCAGGTAATATTCGTACTTGCCAACGTCGGCGGTTTCAAACCACTTGCCACATTACCGTTGATAAGATATTTCAGGCTTTCACTTGCCAGGAAACTCATATATTGGAAGTTGCCATCTGTAACCTGGTTACCCAGCGAACCGTAAGATGCTCTTACTTTCAAATTATCAAATACATTCCGTGCTCCTTCGAAGAATTTTTCTTCTGAAATACGCCAGCCGGCTGATACGGAAGGGAAGAATCCCCAACGGTCGCCACTTGCATATTTGGAAGAGCCGTCGTAACGTCCATTTACTTCTAAGAGATAACGCTGTTTAAAATCATAGTTAACACGGAAGAATGCACCTTGTACAGCCCAGATAGTCGCTTCTTCATCTGGCAGGTTATGTGTGCTTGCCAAATCGCTTACCGGAAAGTTGTTGTCAAACAAATTGCTGGTCGTAACACTCAGTTTGGTCGTTTTTTTGCTTTCCTGGTTGTAACCGACCATCACACCCAAATTATGTATATCATTGAAAGACTTTTTATATTCAGCCCATAAGTTCAATGCCTGGTAAGTATCCCCATAGCGTGCTGTCGTTACGCCATTAGGAGAACCAGCCGAGCCCGGAGCCAAAGAACTTCCTTCCGGCATATATTGGTAGATAGTCTTGGTATGCTGTGTCTGGTCTTTATAAAATTTATTTCCTGTATAATCCCCTTTGATAGACAAACCGGCAATCGGAGTCAGGTTAAAGGCTGCCGTATACCAGAAGTCATCCGAATTTACTTTATCCCGTCCTGCCTCAGCCAAGCGTCCTACGATATTATAGTTAAAGTTGGACCCTGCGATACCTCCGAAATGTTCGCCATCCGGCAAATACATCGGGATAAACGGAAAGGCACGGTATACTTCATAGAAGGGAGAACTGCCCATATAAGCATCCGCATACGGATTATCGGATGTATTACGGTTATACTTCGTACGGAATGTCAATTCCAACCACCTGGTTACCTGTGTACTAAAGTTGAACGACATATTGATACGTTTGTATGTGTCGGTGCCATAGGCAAGAATACCATCCTGTCCCTTGTATCCGATGGAACCGTAATAAGTCGTCTTTTCGGAACCACCACTGATGCTGGCATTATGCTGCTGCATAAAAGCCGGTTTGTACATTTCTTTAAACCAGTCGGTGTTTCCGGCATAAGCCCATTCGCCTGCAGCAGTCATCGTACCGTCTGTTGCCAGAAAAGCGGAAGGGCCTGTGCCTGCCATATAAGCATCGATTGCATTAATTTGGTTTTCTGTAAAATAGGCTCCATTGCCATTATTAATATTAGCCTGGTTCATGGCACGAACCCATTTATCGGAAGAAACTCCGTCCGGTAGGCGGGATGCTACAGACCAGGAAAAGTTATTATTATAATTTACCTGGACTTTCTGAGATTTTTTCCCTTTTTTAGTGGTTACCAATACAACACCAAATGCAGCACGGGCACCATAAATAGAAGCTGAAGCGGCATCCTTCAATACGGAAACGCTTTCAATATCCTGAGGGTTTAACAACGACAAGTCGGTTTCAACTCCATCCACCAATACCAATGCCTGTCCACCGTTCAATGATGTTGCACCACGGACATTGAAAGTTGTTTTGGCTGTCGGATTACCACTTGCAAAATCGATGTTCAAGTTAGGAACCACACCTTGCAAACCTTGGGCGATATTTCCTATAGGACGGTCTTCCAACACTTTTCCATCAGCAATACCAACAGCACCAGTCAGGTTCACTTTTTTCTGTGTACCATAACCAACGACAACTACTTCCTCTAACTTCTGGGTGTCTTCCGCCAGCTTAATGTTCAATACAGCTTGTCCTGTATACGTTATTTCCTGAGTAGTGTAACCAATATAAGAGACCTGAATGATATCCCCATTCTTTACACCCTCCAATGTAAATCTACCGTCCAAATCGGTAATATTACCATTGGTTGTTCCTTTCACAACTACAGACGCACCGGGAACCGGTCCTAAGGCATCTTCCACTATACCTGACAATTTCCCGTTTTGCTGGGAAACGCTTACGCTTTGACTGGCAGGACTGGAAACAGCATAAATGCTTTCCGGGAGACAAAATGCGCCTGCCAATAGAATTAAGCTAATAGGTTTGATTTGTTTCAACATAATTTGTGTTTTTATTTTATTTGAAAGAATATTCTTTATATTTCCAGCGTTATTTTTTTATTAAAATTAGAAATATAAATATGTACGAGATTTTATAAACCTTAAACGTCCCTCATTTGTAGAACCATTTTGATTCAAATTCATCAGTTTCCCATAGAACTTCAGTGAAGGTTGTCTTGGTTCTGAAAGAACTCGACTAAAAACACTTTTGCAAAACACCATAAAATACTGATATTCAATAGATAATAAAGATTCATAAAAAAGGCATATCTCTATTGTTTCATCTGGCAGCCCTATTATAAAAAGTATTATTTTTAAATGTATTATACATATATTCAGAGATTCGAATAAATACACTTTAAAAGGGTGATTTTCTTTTAGTTTACTTAAACCTCTTATTAAACGTCAGTTATACAAGAAAGACTCTTATCTCTCCGAATTGTTAAAAATGAAATGACAATGCATTTTTTGAGTAAAAATAACACAACAACATAAAAAATTCATATCTTTGCACAGATATAAAATGTACAGAGTTCTTTCAGAACTTAATCCATAATCAATTATCTTTTATAGTCTTACATCTGTTATCTCACTTCTTCTTTCCACACTATATTTTATTTACTATTTTTTACCACATAGCTATCATTCAAATATTCATTTAGATTCAAAAAATCAACATTTAGATAATTCCCTAAAACAATAAATGAAATTTCATTTTATAACCAAAACACATTATTAATATTTCAATTTATCACAAATAAACACCTTAAGCATAACAAATAGAAAGAAAACGAATTGTATTACCCAAAATATTGTCAACAAATTCACCCATATCATTTACATTTTGAAATCAATATCATATATTTGCCAAGCATTTTAACACATTAATAGATATCACACAAACATAAGGTCAACAAACAATGAAAAAAAGAAGCTATTTGAACAACAAGCAAGGATTATATAATCCGGCCAATGAGCACGACGCTTGTGGCGTAGGATTGGTAGTAAACATCCATGGCGGCAAATCGCATGATATTGTAGAGTCTGCCCTTAAAGTATTGGAGAATATGCGTCATCGCGGTGCAGAAGGAGCTGATAATAAAACCGGCGACGGTGCAGGTATCCTGCTGCAAATTCCACACGAGTTTATCTTATTACAAGGCATTCCCGTACCGGAAAAGGGTAAATATGGAACCGGGTTGGTTTTCTTTCCTAAAGATGAAGTACAACGCTCAACCATCCTGAGCATAATGATTGAAGAGATTGAGAAAGAAGGACTAACTCTGATGCATCTCCGTAAAGTACCCGTTCATACGGATATACTTGGAAAAGAGGCAAAAGATACGGAACCAGACATCAAACAAATCTTTATCACAGGTTGTGACGACCAACAGGCATTGGAACTCAAATTATACATGGTTCGCAAGCGGATAGAAAAACGGATTACAGCTTCTGATATTCCGGATAAGAAAGACTTTTATATCGTTTCCCTTTCTACCCGGAGTATTATATATAAAGGTATGCTGGAATCCATGCAACTCCGCCATTATTTCCCGGATTTAACGAACAACTATCTGACAAGTGGGCTGGCTCTCGTACACTCCCGTTTCAGTACCAACACTTTTCCGACATGGAGCCTTGCACAACCTTTCCGGCTGCTGGCCCACAACGGGGAAATCAACACAATACGCGGTAATCGGGGTTGGATGGAGGCACGTGAAAGTGTACTCTCCTCCCCTGCCATTCCGGATATTGAAGAGATACGCCCGATTATCCAACCGGGAATGAGCGACAGTGCTTCACTGGACAATGTACTGGAATTTTTTGTAGCTTCAGGAATGAGCCTGCCCCATGCTATGGCCATGCTTGTACCTGAAAGTTTCAATGAAAAGAATCCCATCTCCGAAGATTTAAAAGCATTCTATGAATACCACTCCATACTGATGGAACCGTGGGACGGTCCTGCCGCCCTGCTATTCAGCGACGGAAGATATGCCGGAGGCATGCTAGACCGTAACGGACTGCGACCGGCACGTTACCTGATTACTAAAAACGGGATGATGGTCGTAGCATCCGAAGTCGGTGTCATGGATTTCGAACCCTGTGAAATAAAAGAAAAAGGACGCCTTCAACCGGGTAAAATCCTATTGGTAGACACAGAAAAAGGTGAAATCTATTACGACACCGAACTGAAAGAGCAACTCGCACATGCGCAGCCTTACCGAAGCTGGTTGGCAAATAACCGGGTGGAACTGGACGAACTGAAATCCGGGCGCAAAATCCCCCATATGATAGAAAACTATAACAAACTATTACGTACATTCGGTTACAGCCGGGAAGATGTGGAACGTATCATCACCCCAATGTGTATAAGCGGTGCGGAACCTATCGGTTCAATGGGTAACGATACGCCACTTGCCGTACTCTCTTCGCGTCCGCAAATACTCTATAACTATTTTCGCCAGCAGTTTGCACAAGTAACCAACCCGCCTATCGATCCTATCCGTGAAGAACTTGTAATGAGTCTCACGGAATATATCGGCGCAGTAGGCAACCATATCCTGACTCCAAGTGAGGGGCATTGCAAAATGGTACGCCTTAACCATCCGATATTGACCAACACCCAGCTGGATATTCTTTGTAATATCCGCTATAAAGGATTCAAATCCGTCAAACTTCCGATGCTTTTCGAAGCGGCAAAAGGGCGTGAGGGTTTGAAATCCGCTCTCGACCAACTCTGCAAACAGGCAGAGCAATCGGTTATAGATGGAGTTAACTACATCATCCTGAGTGATAAAAATATAGACTCGGCATATGCCCCCATCCCTTCTCTATTAGCTGTAAGCGCCGTACACCACCACCTGATTTCGGTGCAAAAACGTGTACAAACCGCTCTTGTGGTAGAAACCGGAGAAATGCGCGAAGTAATGCATGCCGCCTTACTATTGGGGTATGGGGCTAGTGCTATCAACCCGTATATGGTGTTCGCTATCCTAAAAGACCTTGCCGACAGGCAAGAAATCCAACTCAACTACGAAACTGCCCGCAAAAATTATATCAAAGCACTTTGCAAAGGGTTGTTCAAAGTGATGAGCAAAATGGGTATCAGTACCATCCGAAGCTACCGGGGAGCCAAACTTTTTGAAGCCATCGGATTGAGCAGTGAACTTACCGATACTTATTTCGGCGGTACAACCAGTAATGTAGGTGGTATCCGGTTGGACGAAATAGCAGAAGATGCCATCACCCTGCATCATCAGGCTTTTGACTTACCAACCGATTCGATGCTGGAACACAAAGGCATCTACAGTTTCCGGAAAGACGGGGAAAAACATGCCTGGGACCCTGAGACAATTTCAACCCTGCAATTGGCTACACGTCTGGGCAGCTACAAGAAATTCAAAGAATATACCCAACGAGTGGACGAGAAAGAGACGCCTATCTTCCTCCGCGACTTTCTGACTTTCAAAAAACGACAACCTGTTTCCATAGAACAGGTCGAGCCTGCCGAAGAAATAATGAAACGTTTCGTTACCGGTGCCATGAGCTTCGGTTCTATCAGTAAAGAAGCCCACGAAACAATGGCTATGGCAATGAACAAGATACACGGGCGCAGTAATACCGGTGAAGGTGGCGAAGACTCGGCCCGCTTTATTCCGCGTGAAGACGATTTATCTCTCCGCTCTGCCATCAAGCAGGTTGCCTCCGGGCGTTTCGGTGTCACCACGGAATATCTGGTAAATGCCGATGAAATACAAATCAAAGTAGCCCAAGGAGCCAAACCTGGCGAAGGCGGACAGTTACCTGGATATAAAGTAAACGATATCATTGCAAAAACACGCCATTCCATTCCTGGTATCTCACTGATTTCTCCACCTCCCCATCACGATATTTACTCGATCGAGGATCTGGCCCAACTGATATTCGACCTGAAAAATGTCAACCCGCATGCCGAAATCAGTGTAAAACTGGTATCCGAGAGCGGAGTGGGTACTATCGCAGCCGGAGTGGCAAAGGCAAAAGCCGACCGCATCGTCATATCCGGAGCCGAAGGAGGAACAGGCGCATCCCCGATAAGCTCTATCCGTTATGCCGGACTACCGCCGGAACTGGGATTATCCGAAACTCAGCAGACATTGGTTATGAACAATCTGCGCGGTCAGGTACGCCTACAAACCGATGGCCAATTAAAAACCGGACGCGATATTATACTGATGGCTATGTTGGGCGCCGAAGAATTCGGTTTCGCCACATCCGCCCTGATTGTTTTAGGTTGTGTCATGATGCGCAAATGCCATATGAATACCTGTCCGGTAGGAGTTGCCACACAAGATGAAGAACTTCGCAAACGTTTCCATGGACGACACGAATATCTGGTAAACTTCTTCAATTTCCTTGCCGAAGAAGTACGCGAATACCTGGCAGAAATGGGCTACACAAAGCTGGATGATATTATCGGACGTGCTGACCTGATTATACGCAAACCGTCTGATGGCATCGACAAACATGATTTGCTGGATTTCACTCACCTGCTTCACATGCCTGAACAAGCAACGTTCAATGCCATTCATCATACCACAGAACAGGTTCACCGGATAAACAGTGTAAAAGACCGTGACATCATCCGCCACGCCCTGCCTGCCATCGAACACCAACAGGAAATATCTTTAGATTATGCAATAGCCAATACCGATCGCTCGGTTGGCGCCATGCTTTCCGGGGAAATTGCCAAACGTTATGGCAATACCGGTCTTCCGGAACATACGCTCAACATCAAATTTAAAGGTTCTGCCGGACAGAGCTTTGGCGCCTTCCTTGCGCACGGTATAAACTTCCGCCTTGAAGGGGAAGCGAATGACTATCTGGGAAAAGGACTGAGTGGGGGACGCATCAGTGTTATGCCCCCAGTCCGCTCCACATTCGTAGCACAAGACAATACGATTGCAGGGAATACCCTGATGTATGGCGCTACCAGTGGAGAAGTTTATATCAATGGATGTGTCGGCGAACGTTTTTGTGTACGTAACTCCGGTGCCATAGCCGTAGTGGAAGGTGTTGGTGACCATTGTTGCGAGTATATGACCGGAGGACGCGTTGTCGTACTCGGACATACTGGACGTAATTTCGCTGCTGGAATGAGTGGCGGTGTTGCCTATGTCTGGAATAAGAAAGGAGACTTCGACTACTATTGCAATATGGAAATGGTGGAACTCTCACTGATAGAAGACAGTGCCACCCGTAAAGAGTTGCATGAACTAATCCGCAAGCATTATCACTATACAGGTAGTCAACTTGCCGGTATGATGCTGGATAAATGGGAGAAGTATGTAGACGAATTCATCTGTATCGTCCCCATCGAATACAAAAAAGTATTACAGGAAGAACAAATGAAGAAGTTGCAACAAAAAATAGCAGAAATGCAAAGAGACTATTAAACTGTTGACAGTCGGCAAAGTTCAATTGGCAGTTAGTTGTCGGCTATCGATAGACTATAAATAAAAAACGATATATAATAAATCCGACAAGAGGCAGAAACTGTCACTTGTCAACCGTTAATTAATAATATGGGAAATCCAAGAGCATTCCTCACCATACACAGACAAGAAGCAGGCTATCGTCCTGTACACGAACGCATAGACGATTTTAGCGAAGTAGAACAAACCCTGAACAGTAGCGACCGTCGTACACAGGCATCCCGTTGCATGGATTGCGGCGTACCTTTCTGCCACTGGGCATGCCCGCTCGGCAACAAACAGCCGGAATGGCAAGATCTTATATATAAAGGCAAATGGAAAGAAGCATACCATGTGTTGGAGCAGACCTGCGACTTTCCGGAATTTACCGGACGTATCTGTCCGGCACTCTGCGAGAAAAGTTGTGTATTGAAACTAAGTTGCAACGAGCCGGTCACCATCCGCGAAAATGAAGCCTCCATAGTAGAAATTGCTTTTCGCGAAGGATACATCCACCCTGTCCAACCTATACGTAACGGGAAACGTGTCGCCATAATCGGTAGCGGTCCCGCCGGCCTGACAGCAGCCAACCAACTGAACCGTAAAGGATATGAAGTAACTGTTTTCGAAAAAGACGAGCTTCCCGGCGGATTACTCCGTTTCGGTATCCCTAACTTTAAACTGGGGAAAAACATCATCGACCGCCGTATCAGACTGATGGAAAAGGAAGGAATCACATTCCGGGTAAATACCCTGGTGGGCAGTGAAATATCAGCAAAAGAGTTAACAACAACTTTCGATGCTGTCTGCATTGCTATCGGCTCCGAAGTTCCCCGCGACCTCCCGGTTGAAGGACGTAATCTAAAAGGCGTTTATTTCGCCCTTGAATTACTATCCCAGCAAAACCGTCTCCTCGAAGGTATCTCCATACCCACCAAAAGCATTATCAATTGCAAAGGGAAAAAAGTATTGGTTATCGGAGGAGGTGATACCGGAAGCGATTGTGTAGGAACAGCCAACCGTCAGGGTGCCGCAAGCGTGACTCAAATAGAAATCATGCCCCAACCACCCATTGGAAACAATCCGGCAACCCCTTGGCCCATGTATCCGCAAGTGCTGAAAACCAGCAGTAGCCACGAGGAAGGTTGTATCCGCCGCTGGAACCTTGCTTCCTGCCGCTTTATCGGTGAAAAAAATATCCTGCGTGGTGTAGAAGTAGAAGAAGTGGAATGGTATCCTGCAACAAATGGCGAACGTCCTGGAATGCAGAAAACAGGTAAGAAAGAAATCATCGAAGCCGATTTAGTATTCCTCGCCATGGGCTTCATCCAGCCGGAACAGGAAGGACTGGTTAAAGAACTCTCTCTTGCCATAACAGAACGCAAGCATATTGCCGTCTCCCCCTCCACCCGAATCCCCGGCACCAACCTTTTCGCCTGTGGTGATGCCGTCAGTGGAGCCAGCCTGGTAGTCCGCGCCATGGCATCCGGACGAAAAGCAGCAGAGAATATCGACAAGTACTTATTGAATAAAAATTGAAACAGTTCCCCTACCCTTATTATCGGCAGAGGTCTTGACTTTTTCTTTGCTTCATTTCTTTGGGTCAAGCCAAAAGAAATGAAGAGCCTGCCCGGTGGCAAACCGGAAAACAACAAAACCCAACAATCATGTGTGGCATAACAGCAATCTTCAACATCCGTAAAGGCGCCGCCGAACTCCGGCAGCAAGCCCTGAAAATGAGTAAACGAATCCGTCATCGTGGTCCTGACTGGAGTGGCATTTACCAAGGTAAAACAGCCATCCTCGCCCACGAACGCCTTTCCATCGTAGACCCCGCATCCGGAGGTCAGCCCCTAAAAAGCAAAGATGGCAAACTTATCCTTACCGTCAACGGTGAAATATATAACCACCGCGAGCTCCGTGAACAATTAAAAGGCGAATACGATTTCCAGACCGGCAGCGACTGCGAAGTCATCCTTGCCCTCTACTCCCAGTACGGTGTACGATGTGTAGAAATGCTAAGCGGAATCTTTGGTTTCGCCCTATACGATGAAGAACAAGATACCTATCTGATTGCCCGCGACCCGATAGGCGTCATCCCCCTATATATCGGTTACGACGACAACGGGCATCTGCTCGTTTCTTCTGAGCTGAAAGGTTTGGAAGGCTACGCCTCCCACTACAACCAATTCCCTCCGGGACACTATTTCTACAGCAAAGACAAAGACTTCACCCGCTGGTATGTCCGCGACTGGATGCAATATGACAATGTAAAAAACAACCCGGCAAGCGTCCAGGAATTACGCGACGCCCTCGAAGCCGCTGTAAAACGCCAATTGATGAGCGACGTACCCTATGGCGTTCTACTTTCCGGAGGTCTGGATTCTTCCATCACCTCAGCCATCGCTAAAAAATATGCAGCCAAACGCATCGAGACCGAAGGTAAGGCTGATGCGTGGTGGCCTCAACTTCACTCCTTCGCCGTCGGCCTTAAAGGAGCGCCTGATCTGGTAGCAGCCCGTAAAGTCGCTGATTATATCGGTACTGTTCACCACGAAATAAATTATACCATAGAAGAAGGACTGGATGCCATCCGCGACGTTATCTATTACATAGAGACATACGATGTAACAACAGTCCGCGCCTCTACCCCTATGTATTTACTGGCACGAGTTATCAAAAGTATGGGAATCAAAATGGTACTGAGCGGAGAAGGTGCTGATGAAGTTTTCGGGGGCTATCTCTATTTCCACAAAGCACCTGATAGCCAGGCATTCCATGAAGAAACCGTACGCAAATTGAGCAAACTCTATATGTACGACTGCCTGCGTGCAAACAAAAGCCTTTGTGCATGGGGTGTGGAAGGACGCGTACCGTTCCTCGACAAAGAATTTCTGGATGTAGCCATGCGCCTGAATCCACAAGCAAAAATGTGTCCGGGAGGTACCATCGAAAAGAAAATCCTCCGTGAGGCCTTTGCCGATATGTTACCGGAAGAAATTGCATGGCGACAGAAAGAGCAATTCTCCGATGGTGTGGGGTATAGTTGGATCGATACATTAAAAAAAGTAACGTCACTGGCTATATCCGATAAAGAAATGGCGAATGCAGCACAACGCTTTCCTACCAATACACCGCAAAACAAAGAAGAATATTTTTATCGTAGTATCTTTGAAGAACATTTTCCCAGTGAAAATGCTGCACGCAGCGTTCCGTCTGTTCCAAGTGTAGCATGCTCCACAGCGGAAGCCCTTGCCTGGGATGCTACTTTTAAAAACATGAATGAACCAAGTGGGCGGGCGATAAAAGGAATACATGAATCCGCTTACTGAAACTATTCCCATAAGTGGTTCCAGATACGTGCGCATGTAAGTTTAACCACATACGGATATAAAAATAAGTACATACGGACCTGGTTATATCCGGATCCGTATGTACTTATTTTTACTTACGATTCCCCTCCAAAATCTCAAATCGTACCTGCATGGAATGATACAAAATAAACAAGGAAAAATGGTTCTACACTTTATACGACTTCTATCTTCTGAAAATAAATTAATTATTTATATGAAAGAACTTACCAATTTATTTTATATTTGAAACCTAATCTATTATAATTCATTATTTAGACCATATTACCATGAAACAAATCCTGTTGACCGCCGGGCTTTTCCTTGCCTCGCTTGCAAGCCCCTGCCTGGCACAAAGCACGTACTACAAAGACAGTAAAGAATGGCTGCGTAAAAGCGAAGCATGTAAGCCTGGGCTCATTTACAAAGAGATACAACCGGTACGGATTGTTAAATCCGTCAACGACCCAAAAGCCTTTCAAGGCTGGCGGATGGAAGATGCAGGAAGTCCTTCCCGCTTCTTCGGAAAATCTTTTAAAGAACAATCCGGCATTATCCTCGATTTCGGAGAACACCTGACAGGAAATCTTACATTCTCCCTGAAACTCCTTTCCGACCGGGAATCCGATGCCCCGATACGGTTGAAATTTACTTTTGCAGAAGTTCCCGGTGAGCTGAATACTCCTTTCGACCCGTTCCCCGGAGGACTATCACGCGCATGGTTGCAGGACGAAACCGTAACAATCATGTATGTACCTGCCGAGATAACCATTCCCCGCCGTATGGCATTCCGGTATCTGAAAATAGATGTATTAGGTTCTTCTCCCGGCTTCGATTTTGTATTCGATAAATTATCTTTCAAAGCACAGACTTCCGTCAATATGACACCCATGCAATTAGCAGAAGGAACAGACCCGCTTATCCGGAAAATAAATGATGTGGGACTCGCTACTTTGAAAGAATGCATGCAGACAGTCTATGAAGACGGTCCCAAACGCGACCGCCGTCTCTGGATTGGCGACCTTTACCTCGAAGCATTGGCAAACGCCGTGTCATTCAAAAACCACGACCTGACCAAACGCTGCCTCTATCTGCTTGCCGCCCTTTCCAACAATGAAGGGTTACTCCATGCCACTGTCCTGGAAGACCCGCATCCGCATCCGCAACAGGGAACCCATACATTAGATTATGCTTTGATATATAATGTATCCCTGCTGGAATATCTGAAAGAAACCGGCGACCGTGAAACAGCCGAAGACCTCTGGCCTGTCGTCGTACGGCAAATAGAAATCGCTCTCCGGCAATTCTCTCCCGAATGGATTTACGACATGGACAAAAAGCCCCAATACTGGCTGGTATTCGACTGGAAAGACGGTTACGACCGCCAGGCTTCCATGCAGGGACTTACCATATTTGCCTTGCAACATAGCTATGAACTGGCTAAACTTTTAGGCAAAGAAAAAGAAGCTACCCAATGGAACACTATCGCCGGAAAAATGAAAAAAGCGGCACGCAATCATTTTTATGATAAGAAACAAGGAGTTATGCTGAGTGGAAAAGACAAACAAATTTCCTATCTCTCGCAAGTATGGATGATTTTATCCGGTACACTAAACCAGAAAGAAGGAGTAAAAGCCATGTCGACCGTTATGTCGATGCCGGATGCGGTTTATCCGGGATGCCCCTACGCCTATCATTATGTAGTCGAAGCCCTCTTACAATGTGGCATGCAACAGGAAGCCCGTAAACTGGTGCTCGATTATTGGGGAAGTATGGTTGAACGCGGTGCCGATACATTCTGGGAAGTATACGACCCGAACAACGACGCTCAGTCTCCATACGGTTTCTTCCCGATAAACAGCTATTGCCATGCCTGGAGTTGCACACCGGTCTACTTTATAAACAAATATCCGGAAGTATTCCAGAAATAAGGAGTTTCATCTATACTATAACAAAAAGTCATCAAATAATCATATTCTATTACTATATGGTTTATTTGATGACTTTTTATTGTCTTTAGGCTCACATTCAATCCCTTTCCTTTTTCTTTTAACTCTATTTCAACATCTTTTCACTTATCACAACTTACAATATACTTGTAAACATTGTTATTAGATTACGATTTATTAGATTTCACACACTTATTCATGATAAATTATTATCAGGTGTATATTTTTTAAACATTCAGACACATTTAAATGATATATAAAATCAAAACGTCGTATATTTGCAACACAACAAAACAAAAAGATACGATAAGCAAATAAAAAGAGATAAAATGACAAAACCCATCAAATTCACAAAAATGCATGGAGCCGGGAACGACTATATATACGTAAATACAATTTCTTTCCCAATAGCAAACCCGGACGAACTTGCCGTAAAACTAAGCGCTCCACACACCGGAATTGGTTCTGACGGGTTAGTCTTAATAGGGAAATCGGAAATTGCCGATTTTAGCATGCGTATCTTCAATGCCGATGGTTCCGAAGCCATGATGTGCGGAAATGCATCCCGTTGCATCGGCAAATATGTATATGACGAAGGATTGACAACCCAAAAGACCGTTACGCTCGAAACACCATCCGGTATAAAAGAATTACAACTCAAAACTACCCCGGTAAACGGAACTCCATTCAAAGAAACGGTTACGGAAGTGACAGTAGATATGGGATTTCCCGCCATCAGAGAAATAGCCATTGAACTGGAAGCCGGGGATAAAGTCTATACCGGAACCATCCTTTCGATGGGTAACCCACATTTTGTTATCTTTACCGACAATATCGCACAGATAGACTTGTCTGAGGTTGGACCCTTACTGGAAAATCATCCGCAGTTCCCTGACCGGACAAACGTTGAATTTGCCCAAGTACTAAGTCCGGATAAAATACGGATGCGTGTATGGGAACGGGGGTCAGGTATCACACAAGCCTGCGGCACAGGAGCTTGTGCTACAGCCGTAGCAGCCATCCTGCAAGGTAAAACCGGGCGGACGGCAGAAGTTGTTATGGACGGCGGTCCGCTCTCTATCCACTGGGACGAAAAGAGCGACAAAGTCTATATGACCGGTGAAGCAGTAAAAGTCTTTGAAGGTGAAATTGAAATATAAATACAATAAAAACAGACACAACACAACAACATAAAAATGATCTATCGAATATGGCACTCATTAATGAACATTTCCTGAAACTACAAAGCAACTACCTGTTTTCCGATATTGCGAAAAAGGTAAACAGTTTCAAGGTGACACATCCGAAAGCGAAGATTATCCGTATGGGTATCGGGGATGTGACCCAACCATTAGCTCCTGCTGTTATCGATGCCATGCACAAAGCGGTAAATGAAATGGCATCTCAAGAAACTTTCCATGGATACGGACCTGAACAGGGATATTCTTTCCTTATAGATGCCATCATCAAGCACGATTATGCAAGCCGCGGTGTATCATTGGAACCAAGCGAAGTGTTCATTAGCGACGGAGCGAAAAGCGACTGTGGGAACATCGGCGATATGTTGCGCCACGACAATAGCATAGGGGTTACAGACCCTGTCTATCCGGTATACATCGACTCGAATGTGATGAGTGGACGCACAGGGGTCCTGGAAAACGGCAAATGGAGCGATGTTGTTTATATCCCCTGTACGGAAGAAAATAATTTCGTGCCGGAATTGCCTGACCGCAGAGTGGATATCATCTACCTCTGCTATCCAAACAACCCGACCGGAACCACCCTTTCCAAAGACGAACTGAAAAAATGGGTGAACTATGCGCTGGCTAACGACTGCCTGATTATGTACGATTCCGCCTATGAGGCATACATACAGGACCCGGAGATTCCCCATTCCATCTACGAAATCAAAAACGCGAAGAAGGTTGCTATCGAGTTCCGCAGCTTCTCTAAAACAGCCGGATTTACCGGAGTCCGTTGTGGCTATACGGTAGTACCGAAAGACCTGAATGCTTTCACACTTAGTGGCGAACGGGTCGGACTCAACAAAATGTGGAACCGCCGCCAGAGCACCAAGTTCAACGGGACAAGCTACATTACGCAACGTGGTGCCGAAGCCATTTATTCGCCGGAAGGAAAAGAGCAGATAAAACAAACTATCGACTATTATATGACCAATGCCCGCATTATGAAAAAAGGTCTCCAGGACTGTGGCCTGAGGGTATATGGCGGAGAAAATGCTCCCTATATCTGGTTGAAAACCCCTGACGGCCTCTCCTCCTGGAAATTCTTCGATAAACTGCTCTATGAAGTCAATATCGTAGGAACTCCCGGTGTGGGATTCGGACCCAGTGGCGAAGGGTATCTCCGCCTTACCGCTTTTGGTGACAGAGACGACACCCTGGAAGCGATAAGCAGAATAAAAAAAAGGCTGCTTTAAAGATGATATCCAAACCTATATAAAGAATCTAACTATATTTTATACCGAAGAAGAAAATGAATACGAAAACAATTACCAAAAATATTATTTTATTGGTTATTTCTCTGCTTATTTCATTTACAACCTCCGCGCAGGAAAAGAAAAAGTTTGAAGTAACTCCGGCAGCCGACATCGTCAGCAGTTATGTATGGAGAGGGGAATATGATGCAGGCGCTTCCATCCAGCCCAGCCTGACATTGAAGTATGCCGGCTTTAGCCTGGAGGCCTGGGGCTCCACGGACTTCTCGACCTCTGCCGACGAATTCAAATCAAAGGAATTCGATATTACACTGGGCTACCAAATAAAAGGACTTGAAGTAGCCGTTACTGACTATTGGTGGTCCGGTCAGGGCGCCCGCTACGGGCGTTATGCAACCGACCATTACTTTGAAGGAACAGTTGCATATAATTTCGGCGAGAAACTTCCTCTTACACTTGCATGGAGCACGATGTTTGCCGGAGGTGACAAAAATGAAGAAGGCAAGCAATACTTCTCATCCTACTTTGAAGCTGCTTACGAATTTGATGTCTGGGGAGGCGTCACTCTTACCCCCTCAATCGGTATTTCACCCTGGACAGGAATGTATAGCGACGGATTCGGATTCAACAGCATCTCGCTAAAAGCCAGCAAGGATATTAAAATCACCAAATCCTTCTCGCTGCCGATATTTACCGAAGTAATCGCATCTCCTGAACACGACGATGTATTCCTCGTATTGGGAATCTCATTATAAAAATAAGTTTTTTAGGTCATCTAACAAAACGAAAAGGCCTGTATAGAAGTGTCTGTCTGACTTATTGATTTTACTTGATATTAAACCATTGCCAACCATCCCCGACTGACGATGGCAGGCACTCTATATGCCTTTTCGAAAAGCATTTACATTACTAATTCTCTAAAAATCAGGTATTATGTCAAAATTAAGATTCAGAGTAGTGGAAACAGCGTTTAAGAAACACGCTGCTGAAGTACCGGCATCTGCCGAACGTCCCTCCGAGTATTTCGGACAGAATGTTTTCAACCGTGCGAGAATGTTCAAATATCTTCCGGAAAAGGCGTACGTAAAAATTGTGGATTGTATCGACAATGGAACTCCATTGGATCGAGAAACAGCCGATGCTGTAGCCGAAGGCATGAAAAAGTGGGCGATTGAAAGGGGAGCAACCCATTATACCCACTGGTTCCACCCGTTGACTGAAGGTACTGCCGAAAAGCATGATGCCTTCGTTGAACATGACGGCAAAGGAGGAATGGTTGAAGAATTTTCCGGGAAATTACTTATCCAGCAGGAACCGGATGCTTCCAGTTTCCCTAACGGGGGGATCCGTAATACCTTCGAGGCACGCGGTTACTCGGCATGGGACCCCTCCTCGCCAGCATTTATCGTAGGCGACACTTTATGCATTCCTACCATCTTTATCGCCTATACCGGAGAGTCCCTGGACTACAAGGTTCCGTTATTGAAAGCACTTGAAGCCGTAAATAAAGCAGCAGTAGACGTGTGCCACTATTTCAATCCGGATGTAAAGAAAGTCTATGCATATTTAGGATGGGAACAGGAATACTTCCTGGTTGATGAAGGGCTTTATGCCGCACGTCCCGATTTATTGCTGACAGGACGTACACTGATGGGACATGAAAGTTCTAAAAACCAACAGTTGGAAGACCACTATTTCGGAGCTATCCCTACCCGCGTGATGGAATTCATGAAAGACCTGGAAACAGAAGCCCTCAAATTAGGCATCCCTTTGAAAACCCGTCATAACGAAGTGGCTCCAAACCAGTTCGAGCTGGCTCCTATCTTCGAAGAATGCAATCTGGCAAACGACCATAACCTATTGATAATGGCGTTAATGCGCAAGATAAGCCGTAAACATGGCTTCCGGGTGTTATTGCACGAAAAGCCATTCAAAGGAGTTAATGGTTCGGGAAAACATAATAACTGGTCACTGGGTACAGACACCGGTATCCTGCTGATGGCTCCGGGTAAAACACCGGAAGACAACCTGCGTTTCATCACATTTATTGTAAACGTGCTGATGGCTGTATACCGTCACAACGGTCTGCTGAAGGCAAGCATTTCCAGTGCAACCAACGCACACCGCCTGGGAGCGAATGAAGCGCCTCCTGCTATCATATCCAGCTTCCTCGGCGCCCAGTTATCACAAGTATTGGAACACCTTGAAAAGAGCGAACCGGAGGATTTGATGCTTGCCGGCAAACAGGGTATGAAACTGGATATTGCCCGTATCCCCGAACTTTTGATTGACAATACAGACCGCAACCGTACGTCTCCTTTTGCCTTCACCGGAAACCGTTTTGAGTTCCGTGCGGTAGGTTCCGAAGCAAACTGTGCCTCAGCCATGCTGGCTTTGAATGCAGCTGTAGCCGAACAACTGAAACAATTCAAAGCGGACGTAGATGCCCAAATTTCAGAAGGTAAAGAAACGTTTGCTGCAATCTTGGAAATACTCCGCAAAGATATTAAAGCATGTAAAGCAATCCATTTCGATGGCAACGGCTACAGTGATGAATGGAAAGCTGAAGCGGCACGCCGCGGCCTGGACTGTGAAACAAGTGTTCCGATTATCTTCGACAACTACCTGAAAGAAAGCAGTATCCGGATGTTTGAATCGACAGGCGTCATGACACGGAAAGAACTGGAAGCGCGCAATGAGGTCAAATGGGAAACATATACTAAAAAAATACAGATAGAGGCTCGTGTATTGGGCGACCTGGCAATGAACCATATCATCCCGATAGCAACCAAATACCAGTCTTCCCTGATTGATAATGTCTATAAGATGAAAGATTTGTTTCCTGCCGACAAAGCCGGAAAACTGTCTTCCCGTAACCTCGAAATTATCGAAGACATTGCCAACCGTACCAACTTCATCAAAGAAAAAGTAGACGAAATGATAGAAGCCCGAAAGGTAGCCAATAAGATTGAATCCGAACGGGAAAAGGCAATTGCTTACCACGATACAATCGTTCCGATGCTGGAAGCAATCCGCTATCATATCGACAAGCTGGAACTTGTTGTAGACGACCAGATTTGGACCTTACCTAAATACAGAGAACTACTATTTATCAGATGATTAATATTTCACTATTCAGACAGTAGTTTTTTGTTGATTGTTTTGTGTTGCAAAGGGGGGCATACTGCGAAGTATGACTCCTCTTCTTTTGCAAATTACACAAATAGCTCTTAAAAATTCTATTTATACGGTCTCACATAAAAAGTATATTTCCCCGATTGTAAAGAAAAAGATAATTTCCCCTCTTTTTTCTGAATCCCGGAAATGGATGAACAGTTTTCCAATGATTTGTTATCATAAATAAAAACATGCTCTCCTTCCTTACACAAAAGTTCTACACAGGCTGAGGTATTAGCAGGAATAATAAATGAATAAACTATTTCATCCTTACTTTTTTTCCAACTTGAATAGATTTCCCCATGAATCGAATGATAAGAAGCTTCGACAAAATCCAATCCGTCAGAAGGAAGAACCGGCTTTATATGTACACGCTTAAATCCGGGATTATCAGGAATATAATTGATACCAGCCAATGTTTTCATCATCCAGGCAGAAACTTCACCTAAAAAAACATGATTTAATGACTGGGAATCATCAACTGTCCATCCTTCCATCAACGTAGTCGCTTGTTTTTTCGTAATCCAATATCCCCATGATGGAAATTCTGTTTTAGTCACCATACGATAAGCGATATCCTGATAGCCATATGCAGATAACATATTTAATACAGCTTTACTCCCCAACAGGCCAAAATCCAAAAAGTAATTATTTTTAATTACCGATTCTGCCAAAACAGAAGCTACTTTCTTTTCATCTCCTTCCGGCACAATTCCTGCAAATAAAGTAAGTCCCTGAGAGGTCTGACTTCCATTTGCATATTTCCCAGATTGCTTGTCATAATACTTTTTATTAATTGCCCGTTTAATCGTATCGGCAGATAACTCATATCTCTCAGCCTCATCCAAAAATCCATTAAGTTGACAAGATTTTGCCATCAACTTATTCATCATATAATAATAGCAAGAAGATGTTAGTTCCAACGGTGTTTTCGTTTTCAATTGTCCCCAATCCCATAAACGAATATTTAACAGGTGCCCCACAGCCTTTTTATTTATGAAAGACAAGTATTTTTTATAATAAGGATAAGATTCTTTTAGCAAGGCAGAGTCGCCATAATACATATATATTTCGTTTGGTATTCCAAAAAATGCAATATCCCAAGCAGGATTTCCTCCGGAATATCCCCATGTTCCTGTCGGAACGATATCGGGTAATTGTCCGTCGTTTATTTGTGCATCATAAAAATCCCGAATCCATTTCTCATACAGGGTAATCCCGTCATAATTAAACAAAGCATGTTCTATGGCAACATAAGCATCTGCCGTCCAACCGTTTTTTTCCCGCGTTGGACAATCGGTCGGTATACTATGCAGGTTACCCACATAGGAAGCGTTAGTTGCATTATATATCTTATTTAATAATTCATTTGAACAAGAAAAAGAGGCTGTTGAATTCAAATCCGTATAAACAACCAATCCCTCTACCGACTGAATATCCATCTCTATCGGCTTATCTGATATAATTTCAACATATTGAAAGCCATGATAAATAAAACGAGGTATATATTCCTCCTGCCGACCACCGGCAAGAATATAAGAATCTGTTTGTAACTCCTCTATCTGTAATTCCGGATTAAAAAAATAATCAATATTAGAAATATCCACACGCCCGTCAGTATAAAGTTTTTCTCCATGCTTCATTCTTATCTTTGTTCCAGGTATGCCTTCAAAAACAAATTTACAGAAACCGGCTATATTCCTCCCCAAATCATATACATACATACCCGGCCCCAGCTTTTTACAGGAAACAGGAGATATACGTTCTTTTATCCGAATCGGAGGCATTGTCTGTGCAACAACACGGGCAGACGGACAATCCACTAACTTTACAGATTTCCACTTTGATGCATTAAAGTTACTTTTATTCCAATTCTGTTGTTCCTTTCTTGCATCATAATATTCTCCGCTGTAAAGATTATTATACATAATAGCCCCCAAAGTGCATTTCCAAGAAGAATCGGACACAATCCATTCCGTTTTTCCAGATTCATACTCCACATATATATTGAGAATAAAAGAAGGCCGGTTCCGCCAGGGAGCTTTATGAAAATCCCATGCAGCCTGAGACTGGATATTATACCATCCATTACCTAAAATCACTCCGAATGTATTTTCTCCGGAATTAAGATAAGATGTTATATCATAAGTTACATACAAAGCAGTCTTATCAAATCGCGCATAGGCCGGATCTAAAATATGATTACCTATTTTTTCTCCATTTGCATATAGTTCATAGTACCCCAAACCGCAAATATAAGCGCGTGCTTTACGAACTTTATCTTGTAATTCCACTGTTTTACGAAACAATGGAGCACGTTTCAACTCTTTATCCAAAGAATCTGTAATCCACGAACCTCTCCATTCCCCACCTAAACCGGTCTCCCAGTTTGCAATGTCAGAATCCGGCATTTTCTTTTTATTCTTATCCCAACAACGGACTTTCCAATAATATTTTGTCCGCGGTACACATACGATGTCCGGAACTATCTGTGTAGAATAAGAAGATACTATTTTACCTGAATCCCAAAGGATAGACTTATTATGCGCCAAAGAAGCCGAATCTTCTGATATAAGAATCTGGTAGGCATACTGACAGCCCCTTTCCCGGACATCTTTTATCTGCCAGGAAAGACGTGGAGAAATCACATCCAATCCGATCGGATTCTGTAAATACTCGGCTCTCAAATTGACAGCACCGGTCTTTTCAATTTGGGTTGCTGCATTATTTTTAAGAGGGGAAAGACTAATCAATAAAAGCAATATCAGTTTTATGTATTTCATCTGCTATTTCCATTATTTGATAAAGAATATGGCAAGTCTTTCTTTCCGGGAGTGATGTTCTTTAAAGGCCTTTCTCCCATTTCCAAAAGCAACACGCCTCCTTTCATTATATCCTTATGAGTAATATACCAAGGAGAATATTGACTATTATTCATTTTCTTGTCCCGAATATAAACAGATGAGGCTATATTGTCCGGAGCTTCTATTTTAAACGTCTTTCCATTCTCCAAATGAAGTTTTACTGTTCGGAAAAGTGGACTGCCTAACACATATTCTCCCGTACCGGGACACACCGGATAAAATCCCAAAGCACTAAAAAGATACCAGGAAGATGTTTGTCCATTATCCTCATCCCCGCAATATCCATCCGGAGTATAGTTATAAAGCCTATTCATTATTTTACGAACTAACCGTTGGGTTTTCCACGGTTGATTTCCATAAACATACAAATAAGAAACATGCTGTGCCGGCTGATTCCCATGGGCATACTGTCCCATACCGGCAGCATGCATTTCTGCTATTTCATTAAAATAACGTCCATACAGCGGACTGCTAAGCGGAGCGATAAAAATAGAATCAAGACGATTGGTAAATGCTTTATCCCCTCCCATCAAATCAATCAACCCTTGCACATCGTGAAAAACACTCCAGGTATATTGCCATGCATTCCCTTCAGTAAAAGGCCCGCCCCATAAATAACCGTTAAAAGGTTCATACCAACTGCCATCGGATTTACGAGGACGCATAAAACCAGTCGAAGCATCATACGAATTTACATAATTCTTTGCCCGGGCTGCAAAAAAAGCCTGTTCATCGGACTTTCCTAATAAACCGGCAAGAGTCATTATACAAAAATCATCATACGCATACTCCAGCGACATAGAAGTTGACTGTTCATATTCCGGATAAGGAATATATCCTTTTTCATTATAGGCCTGAAAACCATACCGTCCCATATAAGGAACCGGTGCCTTTTCAAAACAATCCTTTTTAACGGCTTCATATGCCTTTTGTACATCAAAGTCTGTAATCCCTTTTTTATAAGCATCTGCAATAAGAGATACGGCATGTGAGCCAATCATCGAGTTCCGATATCCCGGACTGGACCAACTGGGAAGCCATCCCCCTTCTTCAAAAGTATTTACAAGGGATTGCATTATTTCCGTACTGACAGAAGGGAACATCATTGTCAGCCAAGGATGCAAAGAGCGAAACGTATCCCATAAACCATTGTCGGTATACATATACCCCTTATGCACTTTTCCATCATACGGGCTATAATGGACAGGGGCCCCTTTTTCATCATATTCATAAAATTTACGTGGAAATAAAGATGTACGATAAAAATTTGAATAAAAAGTCTTGAGTTGTTCTTCTGTTCCGCCATCTATTTCTATTCGACCCAAATGCTCAGACCAGACTGCCTTAGTTTCGTTTTTTACCTCAACAAACGTTTTGCTTCCTATTTCTGAAAACAAATTCCGTTCAGCCTGCTCCTGAGATATAAAGGAAGAAGATACCCTGGCATGAATCTGTTTAATATCCTTTGAAAATTGAACATATCCTCCTGCATACTCTTCTTTCAATTCTTGTTGCCCAGCGAAAAGTTCTTTCCGGTTCCAGACACCAAAACCAGTAAACTCCTGATCAAAATCGATTATAAAATAATTGGCAAAATTATCAGGCGTCCCTCCATTACTATTTTTGCAAAATCCGATTATTCTTTTTTCTTCCGGAACAATCTTTACATAAGCCCCTTTATGATATGCGTCAAGAACGATATAGCGGCTATCTTTTTTATCGAAAGTAAATTTCAAAAAGCCGCATCTTTCCGTTGCCGTAATTTCTGCCAATATTTCATCTTCCTGCAATTTTACCGAATAATAATAAGGGGTTGCCGTTTCCTTGGCATGTGAAAACGATTGGGCTCTTTCTGAATCCTTTACACGAAGTTCACCGGAAACCGGCATTATACTGAAGGTTCCATAGTCCCCAATCCACGGACTTGGCAGATGCGTCTGACGAAATCCCCTGATTGAATCGGAATTATATGTATATATCCAGTTATCATCCATCATTCCCGTTTGAGGAGTCCAAAAATTCATACCCCACGGGCACGTAACAGCAGGATAAGTATTCCCATGAGAAAAACTTCTATTATTATTCGTCCCTATTAACGCATTTACATAATCAACCGGACTCTTCGCCTCCGCATTTTCAAAGAAAAAGCTATACGACAAAATCAAAAACACAAATAAGATTCTATTTTTCATGATATCATTATATTTATAATAAAAATAAAGCATTAAGGCGTATATTCTACTGTTCCCCATTTATTTACTTTATATCCCCATTTTTCTATATATTTCTCACCCGGTAAAAACTCGTCATTCTTTTCTGATAATAAACGTGCCAATAAACCATCTAACTGCAAACGTATTTCTGTATATCCCTCATCCTGTACAAGATTAGTTTGCTGATACGGATCCTTCCTGTTATCATATAAAAGCCAGGGACCATTCAAATCTTTTACATAGGTATACCTTTTGGTCCGTACTCCGCGATATTCCCGTCCACCACTACGCCGTTCCCATTCACCAAAAGGGGTTATACATTCAATCAAAGTGCCTTCTATTCTATCTTTTTTTTCACCTTTCAGTATAGGATAGATATTTTTACCTTCCACTGCATCCGGAATTGGCAAACCGGACATAGCTAATAAAGTCGGCATAATATCCACCGAATTAAATAACGTATCTACAGTTCTTCCTTTATTACCGAAATCAGTAGGGTATTTTAGTAAAAACGGGACAAGGATAGACTCATCATAAGGTTGCTGTTTTCGTTGTAACCCCTGAGAGCCTAACATATCTCCATGGTCCGATGTCAAGACAAAAATGGTATTTTTATCTATACCGCATTGTTTTATTGTCTTCTGTAATTGCCCGACACATGAATCCATGGCAGAGATATGTGCATAATATCCTTTCAAATCTTTAATAGCACGACCTTTACAAGCGTCCGGTACATTGGGTCTTAGCTTAATATCTTTGTCTCTGTATAACTTCTGATATTCTTCCGGTGCCGAATCATACGGGTTATGAGGGGGTCCCCATGACAAAAATAAAACAAACGGTTTTTCTTTCCGGGAATACTCTTCTATATACCGGCATGCATCATTGGTCTGTGCCGTCACATCATACCCCTCCCACCATTTAGGCGAACTATCATTATTATCATAATACTGGGATTTATTATAATCATGTGTACATTCCAGTACTTTAAAATAATCAAATCCCTGTCTATTCGATTCAGGAATATAATTACTTCTCCCGTTTCCATTAATATGCCATTTTCCGACATACCCCGTATTATATCCTGCCGATTTATATACTTTCCCTATCGACTTTGCTTCCGGATTCAACTGTACATCATTTAAAAACAATCCGTGACTCTGAGCATATTGCCCTGTTAACAAAGTTGCCCGATAAGGGGTAGACACCGGCATACATGAGACTGCATATCTAAAATTAATGCTTTCCGAGGCCAACCTGTCTATATTGGGGGTATATATATCCGTATTTCCGGCATACCCCGTATCTTGTGCACGCCATTGGTCTGCAAAAACAAAAACCAGATTCGGACGTTTCTTTTTTCCAAAGCTCAAAGCATGTATAGTAGGCGGAAACAATAATACTCCAGCCGCTACCCCTGCTTTCCGAATAAAATCCCTTCGTGTTAATTTCATGATTTACCTCCTGTCTATTTCAATAACTTAGTTATTGTCTTCCTACCAAAAATATTCCTTATTCAACTCCTGCATTTCGGGATATGCAGCATCTTCATCTTCGTATTGTTTTTTCAATTCCAATAATTCTAATTTTAACTTCTTTATTAGCTTTTGTGATGAAGGTTGATGATAAATATTATTCATCTCGCAGGGATCTTTCTTCAAATCATACAATTCCCACTCAGGTTCTAAAGGTTTGTTACTCGTACCTGTTTTACCTAACGACCGGGCATAATAATAAACCAACTTGTAACGTTCCGTCCTGATTCCATAATTGGCAGTTGCATTATGTGCCCCGTCCGCATGTTGCCAATAACGGTAATACATCGATTTACGCCAACCGGCAACCCGTTTTCCCTGTAAGTTTTTCCTGAAACTTTTACCTTGCATTTGTTTAGGCAGAGGTATATTAGCATAATCAAGAAACAATGGAGCAAAATCGACATTTAAGATGATATCATCATTCACTGTTTTAGGCACAATTTCTTTAGGATACCGGATTAAAAAAGGCATTCTCAATGATTCTTCATGCATTAAACGCTTATCGAACCACCCATGTTCGCCCAAGAAAAAACCCTGATCACCCGTATAAACCACAACTGTATTTTCCGTCAGCCCATTATCATCCAGATATTTCAATATGCGTCCTACATTTTCATCAACACCCGCAACACAGCGCAAATAGTCTTTTATGTAACGTTGATATATCCAGTGTCTCTTTTCTTTTACAGATAAACCAGACGGCACCGGCTCATTTTTTAAATCTATATGATTCATAAATTCCAGTCCCATTCTAATTTCTTTGGTAAATTTACCTTTACCTTCATAAGCATCCAATAAATTATCCGGTTCGGGCACTTCCACATCTTTTAGTAAATCTTTAAAGCGGGCAGCCGGTTTCCAAGGTCTATGAGGCGCTTTAAAATGACACATCAGGAAAAAGGGTTTCTCCTTATCCACAGATGATAAATACCGGATAGCCTCTTCACCGATTATATCAGTTGAATGCCCTTGATTTTTCGTCGGCTTCGGTCCGCCATTCTTTCCTGAATGCCAGTCCCCTTTCTTTATTAACCCGGGATTATCGTAAACACCTTGCCCGGGTAGCACATAGTAATAATCAAATCCTGCAGGCTCCGAACCCAAATGCCATTTACCGATAACAGCCGTTTGATAGCCCTGGTCATGCAGATAAGTAGCAGAAGTAGGCAAACAACTATCCAAACTATCCGCCAATGTATAAACCCCATTCTTCTGGCTATACTGTCCTGTAAGAATACAGGCTCTACTCGGAGTACTGATTGAATTAGTAACGAAACAATTCCTTAAAATCGCTCCTTCCCTGGCTAACCGGTCTATATTCGGCGTAGGAAGCACGGTCGACAACAAACCTCCATAAGCACTAACAGCTTGTGAAGTATGATCGTCAGACATAATGAAAAGAATATTAGGAAGCTTTTTCTTTTCAACAGATTGTGCATAAACAGTACTAACCTGCAATGAACAGATAGATGCACAAAGAAGTATATTATTATATTGTATTTTACATCTCATAAACATTTCAGTATTTTAGTCAACCCATAAAGGAGGACGCGCCATAAACAAAGGAAAACCCGTAATTCTGTCGTTCTGATCACCTCTACGATTTTTCCACCAAGGATGATCTTTTGTTTCTTTTTGCCATTTAATCATTTGATCTGCCAGTTTACGACCCGGAGCCTTATATTTTTCCATATCCGCTACATTATTCAATTCGTCAGGATCAGTTTCCAGATCATATATTTCAACCATTGCCCTCGGACAGGCAAAAATCTGGCTTTGTTCCTTTTTTAATGTTCCGTTGCGTTGTTCATTCTTCAAATCATACCAACTCAAGCTGGTACTCAAGTCCATGGAGGTTCCGTGAGGTAATTCATAATAAGCATTATAAATCAATTTATATTTTTCAGACCGGACACAACGGATATACTCGTCTGTATCGTGCCAGTTCCGTTCGGAAAAAACATATTCGCGCCCTCTCTTTGACGAATCGAACAACAAATCCTTGAATCCTCTTCCATACATGCACTCCGGAATATTTATGCCGGCAAGATCCAATAAAGTCGGAGCCAGGTCAATCGTACTGATCAAGCCATTTTTATGAACAGAGCCCGGAATTATCCGATTATTCCACATAAAGATCAAAGGTGTCTGGATTCCTGAATCATATAAAGTTCCTTTAGCCCTTGGAAATGGCATTCCGTTATCACTCAAAAAAACGATAATCGTATTTTCCAACAAGTTACGTTTCTCCAATTCGGCCATCATTTTTCCTATGTCTCCATCCATCCGGGATATTTCATTATAATAATCTGCCAGATCACGACGGGTATCCGGCGCATCAACCAAATAAGGAGGAACCGTAACATGATCCGGTGAATTTATCTGATCGCATTTGTTGCGATTATAAGGTCTGTGAGGATCGATAAAGCCGACCCACAAGAAAAAAGGAGAATCCTTCGTTTCATCCAAAAAGCGACTATAATTCGTATATAACTGGTCATTTAACGGTCCTTGGTCCGGTAAGTATCCCCCTTTTATAATCGTATCGAATTGCTTGTCTCCATTTGGTCCCCAATGGGTTTTCAACATGCATGCGGTGTTATATCCTGCCTGTTTAAAATAATAAGGCATCATTTTTGTCTTATCATCAATCCCGGTATGTAAATCCTGTGTTCCGATCGTATGTGCAAACATTCCGGTCATCATACTGGTTCTTGAAGGACTGGATTGCGGAGAGGTAAGAAACGCATTTTGAAAACGCATTCCTCTTTCCGCCAATTTATCGATGTTAGGAGTAGATATATTTCTATTTCCATAACAGCCATAGTCCATACCTGCATCATCTGCTATGAAAACAACTATATTAGGCTGGTTATTCTTACTATTCTGCTGTGCATATCCCTGACAGGACACAGACATGGTAACAAGAGTAACTGCACATTTACCTAAAAAAATATTTTTCATTATTCGTATGTTTAATTATTCCTTACCTATTTAATAAAAGGAGGCTTTTCTCACTTCATTTTTATACTGTGAGAATTTTTTCTCATCCAAGCGAGAAAAAATTCTCATCAGCATGAATCTCTATTCTCATCGGTATGAGAATAAATAGTATACATCAACTACACACAAAGAACTTCTTCAACCTACCAGCCAGGATTTTGTTCATAGCTGCCATTTGCTACTTGTTCAAATGGAATCGGCATTAAAAACATTTTCGGAGCTTCAAACACCCTGTTGCGCTTTTCACGGCTATAAGTCAACTTCCCTTTCTCATCTTTTTCTATAACCTGAAGCCATACCTGTTTTTGTGAATCCGCGTCTTTCCAATGTCTCACATCCCAGAACCGGTGTTCCTCAAAAGCAAGCTCAATACGCCGCTCGCGTTTAATACGGGTTCTCATTTCATCTTTACCCAAACCGGATGGTAGTGCCGGTTGCATAGCCCTGTCGCGAATCTGGTCGATCGCCCATTTGGCTGTTTTTCCATTTCCTAAACCGTCCACCTCCGGTCCGAAAGCTTCGTTCATTGCTTCGGCATAATTCAACAAGACTTCGGCATAACGAATAATCGGATAATTATGATCCGCCAACTCCGACTTTTTAGGATCAATTGTCACATCCACAAACTTACGTAAATAAAAACCGGTATTCACATAAGTCGAATTATAATCTTTTCCATCAACGACCTTGGTACCAGCCTTCCCTCTGAATGTTTCAATCTTTTGTCCTCTATAGTCCGCCCCGTTATAAAAAATAGAAGCATAAAAACGTTGGTCCCTGTTCTTATACGGATCTTGTTCATTATAACCCGAACCTGCCTCATGAATACTTTTACCGTTTTTCATCTCATAATCATCCACCAAATCCAAGGTAGGTAACGAATAGCCTGCCACAGCACTATTAGCAGCCAAAAAACGTTTAGGCAACTGACGCAACTCGCAATTCTTATCCTGAGGCTTCATATAAGACAGTATTACTTCATCATTCACACGAGTCACAAAAAACTTCTCATAACTACTCTTTTTATCTTTAGCTTCAATGTGTAATCCGTAGCCATTCGCTTCAGCAAGTTTGATTGCCTCGGCATTTGCTTCGGCTGCCACCCTCCATTTTCCCTCATCATATTCACCCGCAACAATTCGGTTTGTATTTTGAGGATCGTTGAACAAAGGACGGGCTGCATACAAGAGGGTACGCCCCTTTATTGCTTTCGCCGCAACGGATGTCGCACGTCCATATTCCTCCGGTTCCGTAAAACGATAATTAGCAGGCAGTACCATAGCTGCCGAGTCCAATTGTTCCACTATATACTTTATCGTTTCATCAAATGTACTTCGCGGCGTATATAATTCCGGGCTGGAAGAATTTAACGGAATATTAATAATAGGAACCCCTCCGTACGACCGGGCCAAATCCGCATAAGCAAAAGCTCGTAAAAAACGGGCTTCTTCCTTTAATCGCTTTTTCTCTTCTTCGGTCATACCTGTTTGAACATTAACGGGAACCTTATCTATATTTTGTATAAACGTATTTGCAGGACGTATAGAAGTCCATCCTTGGGCCCATCCCGGAAGTTCCGTGGGAATATTAACAGCATTCCAGGTTCCTTCATTAAACCATAATGCCTGTGTCAGCATACCTATTGGTCCCTGCTGTCCTTCATCCGTACAGCATCCCAGATAAACAGGAGTCTTTGCAAAGGAAAAACGAGCATATCCTTTAGGTAACCGGCTATATACGTTTGCTATATATTTACGGGCATAAATACCATCCGAAAAGATTTTCTCCTCTGTCATATCTCCCGACTCTGCTTTATCCAATAATCCTACACCATCTTGCTGACAAGCAGACAGTCCCAATATTGACATTAAAAAGTATATATAATATTTTTTCATATTGCTACCTGTTTTTAAAATTGGAAATTAAAACCTAACGTATACTGTGCCATTTGAGGATAGTTGTACCCACGTTCCTGCTCCGTTTCCGGGTCAAAATTCTTAACATAGTCGAATGTTAATAAATTCGTTCCGCTAACAAAAACACGTAAACGGGAAATGCCTGCTTTACTAAGCAACGTTTTTGGGAAAGTATATCCTATCTCTAAATTTTTAAGCCTGAGATAATCACCTTTTTTCAACCAAAAATCAGATTTACGATGGTTATTCGGGAAATTTCCATTATGTAGACGAGGATAAGTTGCCGTATCCCAAGTTGAAGGATCTTCGGGATTAAAACGATTCAAATGCATTTCCTGTACATTGCCTCCATCCATAAATTCCCAAACCGCACCATAAGCAAAATATGCGGAGAATTGGGCTGCACCTTGCCATAGCATGCTAAAATCCAATCCGTTCCATTCAAATCCGGCTGATAATCCGAACTGAATTCGTGGAACATTGCTATAACCAATCGGGCATTCGTCATACCCATTAATGACACCGTCATTATTCAAATCCTGGTATTTCAAGTCCCCAATTTTAACATCTCCAAACTGCTTCGGACTGGCATCTATTTCTTCCTGACTTTTAAACATTCCAAGACAAACCAAACCAAAATGTTGTCCTAACGATTGTCCTGTCGTAGCCATCCAGTCATACAACTGGGGAGACTCACCTTTAAAAAGAACTTTGTTCCGTGCATATGAAACATTCCCCTTAACATAATAATTAAACTTGTTAATATTATCCGAATAACCAAGTTCCAACTCACCACCCTGATTCCTTACTTTACCTATGTTTTCCGGAGGCAACCCTATTCCTAAAACATTGGGGATAGACTGATTGGTCAATAATATATCCCGTCTGTCTTCTCTAAAATAATCGGCGCTCACGGTCAATTTGCCTTTCAATAAACGCAGGTCGATACCCACATTGCTTTTTCTGGCACGTTCCCATGTTACCAGCTCATTGCCTAACCTTCCTTCTGTATAACCATTTAAAGCCTGAGGGGTCGTTCCAAAATTATAATTACCAAAATTAGCATTGCCCGGATTATAAATATGCTGATAGAGATATGCCTGACCGCCTAATTTATCATTCCCTACTTCTCCATAAGATCCTCTAATCTTAAAAAAGTCTACAAACGGAACATTCTCTTTCCAGAATTTTTCTTCGGAAATCACCCAACCAGCAGAAAATGCAGGGAATAAAGCATAACGATGTCCTTCTGCAAATTGATTGGATCCGTTATAACCCATATTAATTTCTCCCAGATATTTGTTCTTAAAACTATAGGTTAACCGACCGACAAAGCCCAGGTACCCGGAAGGTACAGCTGCCTTAGATATATATTGGGTTTGGTTATACAGGGCCAAAGCCGTTACTTTATGCGGTCCAAAATCCCTTGCATAATTTAAAGAGGCTTCCAGATAAATTCGTTGATAATCATCCAATGTCTGCGTTGACAAAGAGGGCAAAACTTCCTCTGTCATAATCGATTTATCATACTCTCCAAATTTAGTATATCGTACAGTATATGGGCATTCTGTCAACGTTTGACTTGAAGATTCAAAAGCTGTAATACCGGCCATAGCTTTTACAGACAACCCCTTCGTCACAAAATCAAGTTTCTGATTTAATTTAAAATTACCTTCCAAGACATCATTATTTACATGATAATATCCTCCTCTTTCTATAATTTGAAGTGGATTTCTCATGCCTGTACCTATCGGATCCATACTACCGGCTCCATAAGTTCCATCCGGATTCTTCAAGGTCATAAAGTTAGCCGGCTGACGCATCAGTACTTCAAATAAGTTATTCGATTCAGGGCCACTATCAAATGAAAGCCTGTTTTTCATACCAATATTATGCCTGGAACGTAATGAGGTACTCAAATCCACACTCACCTGAGTCGTTTTTGTTACTGTAAAATCCAGATTCGAACGTAAGTTCACCCGTTTATAATTGGCATTCGTACTATAATCCGTATTATCATATTGCTTATAAATACCATCCTGATATAAAAAACCGGCAGAAACAAAATACTTGACAAAATCCGTACCGCCACGAACATTGAGATTCACTTGTGCCTGAGGGGTATATTTTTTCAAGAACATATCAAGCAAATCATTATTAGGATGGGTAAAAGGAGAATCACCCAATAAATAATGCTGTAAATCTTCATCACTTGAATAATCATACGAGTTTATATCACCGCCGTCATTACGAATCGCTTCATTTTTCAATAGCGCAAAATTATAGGCATCCAAAGGCTTAGGTAAACGAATCGGCGACTGTACTGCGACAGAAGTATTCAATGAAACCACCGGTTTATTTTTCATACCTCGTTTTGTTGTTACCAATATGACCCCGTTTGCTCCCCGGACTCCATATACTGCCGTAGCAGAAGCATCTTTCATAACAGAAAATGATTCTATATCCTCCGGGTCAATCTGGTCAAAGCTACGTTCCACCCCATCTACTAAAATCAGCGGAGTCGCATCATTCATCGTAGCCATACCTCTGACATATATTTTAGAATCATCTGCACCGGGGCGACCGGAAACCATCTTCGTCATCACTCCCGAAATACGTCCGGCTATTGCATTACTTAAATTTGCGGAAGCACTTTGTTTCAAATCATCCGCTTTTACAGATGAGATAGCTCCAACCACAGACTCTTTTTTCTGTGTACCATAACCTATGACCACGATTTCATCAAGCTCCGAAACCTTAGGCTCCAGATTCACATTCAAAACCTTTTGATTCTGAACCTTTACCTCTTTCGTTTCATAACTGACATAAGAAAAAACCAGAATGTCTCCCTTATTAACTGATAGTGAGAACTTTCCGTCCAAATCAGAAATAGTAGCCTTATTTGTTCCTTTTACAACAATATTAACACCAACCAACTCTATATCAGCTTCATCACTTACACGTCCGGAAACTGTTGTTTGCTGTGCAAAAAGTTGAAATGTAAACAAACAGAAAATAATTATTAATGTAGTTATATTTTTCATACTAATAAATAATTTAAGATTTTAATTACCCCATAATGGATTCTGAACCAATGCTTTGTTTTTATAGCATTCACCTTGAGGTATCGGATACAAATACATTTTCGGAGAAAATATCCGTTGTTCGACATCATAATAAGTATATTTAAAAGATGTACCTTCCTTTTCGATACGAACCCCTTTAATAGGTTCTTTAAAAACTTGTTCCGCTATTTTCCAACGACGTATATCCCAATGTCTATGTTCCTCAAATGCTAATTCAATTCTTCTTTCATTCACTATTTTTTGTTTCATTACTTCGTAAGTCAATCCTTTCGCCGGAACAACAGGCATACCAGCTCTCTTACGAACTTCATCAACAGCCCATTTTGCAGTTCTACCATCGCCAAACGGATTAGCCGTCGGACCATATGCCTCATTCATTGCTTCTGCATAATTCAACAAGGCCTCACCTGTCCGGAACAGAGGAAAATAATGAATACCATTTTTCGTATTTCCAAAAATAATTGCAGTCGGATTACTAAATTTACGAAGATAATACCCTGTTTTCGTCGCGTTAATATCAGCATCAGATGCATCTAACCCTCCAATAAACGTTTCAACTTTACGGTTCCACCAAGTCGCTTCATTATACTGTATTGATGCTGCAAAACGGGGATCACGATTGGCATAAGGATTTTTTGCATTATACCCTGATCCTTCTTCATGGATACTTTTCCCGTTTTTCATTTCATATGCATCTACCAGATTCTGGGAAGGGCAAACTCCGCCACGTGCATTGGTATAACCAATCGGTGCATTATTTTTCTCTATTTCATTATCCTGCTGGCGCGTTTTAACCATCAGATTTTCCTTATTCTGTGCCAGTGCCGGTGTAGTAAACAAATTCTGATATTTCAACATTGCATTAGCCCCTGTATTGAAAAGAGAAATTGTTCCGGGATAAAATTCCAGCAAATCATGGGCAGCTTTAGCTGCGACCTTCCATCTTTCAGGATTTTCCGTGCCATAACCTACCAACGGATTATTGCTACCGGTCACATCCGGACCATTAAACAATGGGCTGGCAGCATACAATAACATGCGGCTTTTTAGTGCCATCGCTGCAACTCCGGTTGCCCGTCCTACACGAGCAGCCACTTCCACTGTAGGTAAATACAAAATTGCCGAATCACATTCATTCACAATAAAATCCACACAATCCGCATAAGAATCACGGGGAATATCCGGACTATCATTGACAGTCAATGTCCTTGTAATAATCGGAACACCTCCAAATCGTTTCACTAATTCAAAATGGTAGTAAGCTCTTAAGAAATGCGCTTCAGCCAATACACTGTTTTTAAAATCTTCAGAAGTCGACGGATACAACATGCCTATATTCTCAAATAGCAAGTTAACCATCATAATTCCTTCATAATAATTCGTCCATCCGGCATCCGGATTTGACGTAGGTCCCCATGAACCGTTTATAAAGGGAGTCATGCCATTATTCGATATACATTGTGTAGATTCATCGGTAGCCGATGATAACATTGCCTGATTATCAAAACGATTATAACCTTGTGGTAAATATTTATATAGCCCAAGCACATAAGCATCTACACGTGTGCTATCTTTAAAAACATCGTAAGACTCTATTTTATCCAGTGGTTTACTATCAAGCATTTCGCAGGATGTAAATGCCACCAACAGAAAAGTACCTAACAAGCAAAATAAATTATGTTTTTTCATTTTCTCTCCATTTTAAAAAGTTAGATTTACACCAACATTAAATGTTCTCTGTATAGGATATTCAAATTCGTTGGTTGCCATTTCCGGATCCATATCCTTCAATGAACTCCAGGTTAATAAATTATAGCCGCTCAGATAAAGCCTGGCCTTTGAAATAAATGTGCCTTTCAGGAATTGATCGAAAGAATAGCCAAGTTCCAATGTTTTCAAACGAAGATAACTTACGTCTTTTTGCCAAAAAGTGGAATTCTGGCGGTTATTATTTGTTTCAGCCAACGACAAACGAGGATATGTTGCCGTAGCACGCGTATCAACTACCTGTCCTGTAGCAGGGTCAGTATAATAAGCCCAACGATCCAAATGATGCTCCAAGACTTTTCCATTATTGTAAAATTCCCATGTTAGAGCTCCGGTCACCATAGCCTGCGACTGGGCAGTTCCCTGGAAGAGAGCACCAAAATCAAAGTTCTTATAACTAAATCCTATAGACAATCCATAATTAATTGAAGGAACCTGATTTCTTCCTATACGGGTAATATCATCCGAATCGATCTTACCATCATTATTCATATCACGATACCGGATATCACCAGGCCGGACTGTTCCATAAAAAGCCTGACTCGGAGCTTTATCTATCTCTTCCTGGCTCTGGAACAAACCTTCTGCTATCAGTCCAAACTGTTCGCCCACCGGATGCCCAGTCGTATAACGGTAAGATTCTTTCCAATCCTGTTCATCTTTGTTTATTACTTTATTCTTTGTCGCTGCCAGATTAAAATTTGCATAATAAGCAAAGTCGCCAATCTTATCATTATATCCGATAGAGAATTCTAATCCTTTATTCTCCACTATGCCATGATTCAATTGCGGGATTATCCCACCAAACAAATCAGGTATTTTTCCACTGCTAATCAGAATATCAGTGGAACGTTCTTTAAAAATATCGAATGAAAAATTCAATGAATTATGAAATAGAGCTACATCCAACCCTATATTCGCTTTTTTACTTTTCTCCCATGTTATATCCGGATTAGCCACTAAAGCCTTATACCAAGCTGTAGCCGAAGGAGCAGCCCCGTTTACTCCGGTTGTTATAGATGCTCTTTGTGCATAATTTTCTATATAATAGAAATAAGGGATTCCTTTATCGCTACCGGTTAATCCATAAGAAGCCCTCAACTTCAAAACATCAAGAAAATCAATATTGTCTTTTATAAAACTTTCATTGGCAATATTCCATCCTATCGCTCCGGCAGGGAAAAAACCGTAACGATTTCCCTTCGGGAATTGTTCCGTACCTGCATAAGAAAAAGAGAATTCTGCTAAATAACGGCTGTCATAGGCATAGGCAAACCGTCCTAACCAACTGGAATTCAAGTTAGGTAAACCATTTGTATTCACCTCCCGGTATTCATTATAATTATATTTCAACATCGCTGATACTTCATTCTTGCCAAAAGAGCGTGCATAATCCAACCCTGCCTGAATATCAAGTCGTCGCTGATAGAATTGTGGTGTCCATTGCGGATTCATTTTACCGGGAGTTCCATGTTGCCTTACCGTATTTTCATCAATCAACTCATAGACTTCAAATGTTTTTGAACGATTGGCATTCTTGGCATAACGGCTGTCATAACTTAAAGAAGCTGTAGCCTTCAAACCCGGAGTAATACAATCCAATTTGTAATCAGCCCATATGGTAGAATTAACTTCCACTGACTTATAAGCAGAGTACCCGCTGTTATTCAGTAATCCATAAGGATTATTCCTATACTGGGCATTACCAGCCAAAGGGTCCACTACCATATCATCGGTTCCCTCTATCAAATACTCTCCCATATACCTTTCCGGAAATAGATTAGGCGGGAGTTTATATAAAGAACTTAAGATACTACTTACACTGTTAGATTTTTGTCCCGGATAAATACGGTCCTGAATCCGTCCAGCCAGGTTTAAATGGATATCCAGATTCCGGTTTACTTTCAAATCGACATTGGAACGAATCGAATACATATCCATACTGGCATTGGTATTATATGTATTTGCATTTTTATCTACATTATAAATTCCGGAATTGCTTGTATATCCGACAGCGAAAAAATATTTGGCAATATTGCCGCCTCCCCTTACACTCAGGTTATACTTTTGCTGTACCGAATAATCTTTCAGATACATATCCAGATAATCATTATTAGGATACAGATAGGGATCGGCATTTTGTTTATACCCATCTAACATATCCTGGCTATAAAAAGGCTGCCGCCCATCATTGATTAACGCTTCATTATAAAGGGATGCATAATTGTAAGAATCCAGAAACTTAGGTAATTTCACAGGTGATGACATGGCAACACGTGCATCAAAGTCGATAGTCAACCTTTGTTGGGAACCTCGTTTCGTTGTGATTAATATAACGCCATTACTACCTCTTAAGCCATAAATAGCCGTGGCTGCCGCATCTTTCAAGATGGTGATGCTTTCTATTTCGTTGGGTTCAAGCATATCCATGTTTCTTTGGATGCCATCTACTAAAACCCAGGGAGTATTATTACCTAATGTTCTTTGTCCGCGAAGAAACATGTTCCCACCTTCCTCGCCGGGTTCTCCGTTTGTCTGCATGATTGTTAACCCGGGAAGTAAACCTGTCAAGGTATTTTTCCTGTTCAAATTCGGTACATTCTTAAGAGGATCTCCTGCTATCGAGTAAATAGAAGAAATAACCGATGTACGTTTTTGTTTTCCGAAAAGAACTTCCACCGTATCCGCTTTCTGGTCAACAAGCCCCGAGATACCGGCTTCCACTTGGAATACAGCAAAAAAACTGAGCAACAAACTACAATTTTTTCTGAACTTCCATAATCTGTTTTTACAAATTCTTACCATATTAGACGATTAGATTTAAAATTAGTCTTTTGTTATTTTTCAGGAGCAAAGAAAAAGCCACTCAATTAATTTCCCGGATTTTCCACAATTAATGCCGCTTAATTATCAATTAATTTTACGGTTTTTCCTTGCTTTTCAATATATTATATCAGATCTGGCTCATTACACATTACTCATATACGATAAAAGAGGGATTCTCCGAGATGGGCAAAGTATATTTCCCCGTTACCGACTCCATGACTGTTTTCTGCCCTTGCCAGTCAATCAATCCTATTTTTTTTCTGCCGATATCAAGTGATATTGTTTTACTATGGCTTTCCAATGGCTCCCAATAACGGTTTACACTCCAGAGCGCTATTACTTCTTCTTTACCTTCTCCATAGCAGAAAACTTTTGTATCTGTTGTTTCTTGTAATGCTCTTGTAAACTTCTTTTCAGCCAGCAAATGGGATAATACGGCTACTGCCGGATAAGCAGCTTTCGGGGAGAAATCTTTTCTTATGATTCCAAAATTATGCTCCTTCTCCTTTAAATCGACTCCATCGTTTTGAAAATCATACAAATAAACACATTTAGTCGTATGATATCTCCGGGCTAACAAAAACAACCTGGTTATATAAGCCGCCTGGCGATATTCGTCGATAAAAAGAGACTCACCTTTGCTTGTAGGTAACGAATCAGCCAAATGCCAGCCCATTTCCGTAATCCAGACATCTAATTGCTTATTTTTCCCATCCGATTGCTGTTCAGCCATCTTTCCATAATGAGGCCACAAAGAGGGTACAGATACATTTTTCAGAAACGGATGTCCTTTCGTTTCATATCCGTCTTCCGGACCATAAGGAGCCACATATGTATGCATGGCAAAACCATCCATAAAAGACGCCCCTCCACGTTTAAATATAGGATTGACATAAGCTCCGTCCACTAAATTGGGCGCCCCTCCGGAACATATAAACTCTCCCTGAGGCTGAACCGCTTTTATTACCGGATAAACTTCTTTCAATAACTCAAAATAGCTGGTCCCTGGATCTATTCCCAAGGCTTTGGACGGTTCATTCCATAATTCCCATAGAAAAATCTTATCCTTATAACGTGTTACCATTTCTTCGGCATATCTGGCAAAACGTTTACGGCCACTATCATCCAATGGAAATCCATGAGCTGTTTTCTCGCCGGGTAACGGATTCCCATAATCTAAAATCATTAAAACCCGTATATCCCTCTCGACTGCCGCATCCACATACCTGTCATATCTGGGGTCAAAAGAAAACACACCTGGCTTCTGCTCTACACGATCCCAGAATATTTCATCCCGGATAGAAGAAAAACCCGCTAACCGTATCAAATCCAATCCATAAGGTACAGAACCTTTAAAATGTCCAAAATGTGTACAGGTTCCAAAATCAGAAGGGCCTATTTCCTGCCTTTCCGGAACAATAGCGATACTTGTCGATACGGAATCGATTACAGTTCCTTTTATTATATCTCTCAATTGGACCTCATACCTGTAATAGCCCCATTGAGGAAATTCAAAATCAATTGGCAAATCATGATGTAAACCTGTATCCAGCTTTACAAATTTCTCGCCTATTACCTCACCGCCCTTGGCCTTCTTTACGATTGCATACAATTCCACACCGGAAGAAAGGGTATCCAAGTGAACAGATACACGTATATTCTTCGTTCCGGTACCTGGGAAAATCAAAGGATACTCTTCGCCACCGGATACAACCAAATGGTTCCCTCTTACCCATGTTGAAATAAATATGAATGTAAACAAAACACACAAAAATCTTCTTTTCATGGCATACTTTTTTAATTACGAAAATGTAGTGCAAATAAAACGGAGACTTCTTAATAATCCGGAGAATACATACTTAACAAGGGACTTAATTTCATGATTAAGCATAGTTTTTCACAAGGAAACACTTCATCCAGAGATAATACACAACAATTTCGTCTTAGAATTTCTCATCAAAGAAGAATATTCATAATAGTGACAAACAGTTTAAATGCTTTTTCATATAGTCCGGAAAATACAACACTTCCTTACCGCATATCTTTCCGGGAAACATGCGAACGCTTATTCTCTATCAAATTAACGACAATAACTTAATTATACTCCTTTTCCAAACACTACAAAAAAGAGGACCTGTTTTATATTTTATTTTTCAATAAGCTGATTAAAAGTCTTCTCGTATTGGACTGCAAGCAGGTTTTTATATTCTTTACAAAAATTATCATACGTATTTTTAGCTAAACCTGTTTTTCCACAATTAAATAGAGCGGCACATTTCAATTGCAATGCTTCTTCATTCAAAGGGTCATTGAAAAAAATCGCATCTGCAATCTGAATAATCATTTTATTATTTTGCCTGTAATCCTCTTTTTGTGAGAAGTCCAGTAAGATATCAATCACAGCCGACGACAGTTCCGATTTAAAAGGATCCAGCCAATCTATCTGCATATTCGGCAATAAATCTCCCAAAGAAACCAATTCCAGAAACTTAAGAAACTGTGTTTTATCTTCCAGGCTTTTCCGGTTATGCAAAAAATACATCAATTCGTTGTAATCGCAAAAAACATGCTGTCCAAACGATATTGTCCAGTAGTTATTACTTGTCGTAATCGAGACCTCGCCTACAACTTCCAACAATACACGTAATTTGCGGATAGATACATTTCTATTATTCCGCGCCGAATTTTCATCCTTATCTCCCCAAAGTAATTCATCCAGCTTTGTGCTAATAATACCTTTTTTAGGTCCATCCGAATATAGGATCAACACTAGTAACAAATTACGCAAAGTCGGACTAAAGCTGTTCGTGATGTTCCCGCCTGCTTTATCTATCACAGAAAATCCACCCAACAGACAGATATTCTGTCTACTCAAATCAAAATAAGATTCTTTTTCCTGAACTTCATCCTTCTCTACAGAGACAGAACTATTCACCTTACTTATTTTTTTCTTTTTCCTGTAATAAAAAAAGAAAGCCAAAGAAATCGTTACTATCAAAACAATACTCCAAACAAAGCTAACTTTATACCCTGGTTCCAAAGGCTGAATAGTATCCGATACCATTAAAGGAGGATATTTCATTGAATATACAATAACAGACTTTTGACTGTTTTGCGGAGTCTTATCATAAACAGCATATATCTTCGAAGCAACAGGTTCATAGAAAAGATTTCTGTACAGATGCAAACTGGACATTTTTTCTGCCATGGCATCCCCCATTAGGCTGACTTTCTTTTCCTTCAAAGAAAGTTTCATTAAATGCCCTCCTTCAAAATCTGCCAGTAAATAGAAACAACTGTCTTTCGAATTGAAAATCATATTCTCTGCCGGCAGATAAGTAGCTTTATCCAATGCAAAATTCCCGAGATGAGTGGTTTTACCTGTTTCTATGTTTACTTTATGCAAGTCATACATATATTCTGTTGCCAGCTCCTGACGCCCGGTCTTACTTCCCCGTCCACCATATATATATAAATCTTTACCAACAATGGTTGTCGCTACAGAATAACGGGGATATATATTATTAACCATATGTCTTTGCCATACATTGTTAAACGGATTGACCTGTACCAGTATATTATTATACTTATATCCCCCATATCCTCCGAAAATAAAGATAGACGAATCATTATTCATTGAAAATAAAGAAGAATGATGCCAAAAAACACTTTCATAAGAAGGCCGGTCTTTCTTCGTCCAAGAAGAATCCTCAAACGAGAAAAAGGAGACCTCTTCTTTATCTATATTAAAAGATATCAGTTGGTTATGTAAAGTATCCATAACCAGTTGCGAAAAATTGCCCGCTGCTGGAAAACCACTCCTAACCTTAATTTCTCTCTTCTGCATAGCTTTCAGATTAAAAGCTATTACCCTGGATTGATCCGGTACTATATATAACAGGGTACGTTTCTGATCAAAAGCTAACTGTACATTATTGTCAACCGGAATAGTTGTGACTTTCTCCCATGTGCAATGTTCATCTATTTTCCATGAAGGGTTCTGTGCCACTGCTTGTTTGCCGGACACCACATCATAACATACATCTCCCCTGTGTTTGCTTAATTGCCAATGCCGGATCACCTTATTGTCTTCCTTTATCTTTATATTCTTTATATCTACCGGAGCGACATCATTAGAAGCATATTTTCCATGATTACATTTTCCAAATGATATATATACATCTTTCACACGTTCAAATGAAAAAGGAATTTCAAAAGACAAACTATCATATGTAAATGAAATACTCTTCTTTTTCTTCAAAAAGAGAACCTCCACAGGCAACCACTCTTCTGTCTTTACCTGTTGTGTAACAGGATACGTATTATCCCCTACTATAAATTCAGGGAACGGTTTATACTGCTTATCCAATGAAAAAATCAAATCTATATTTTGGTCCGTATCCGTAATGATCCGGAATATAAATCCAAAATATGAATTTTCCCTACGCACCAACATATCAAAAGATATAGCCAGTTCTTGTTCCAAAGCTATACCTTTTCCTGCATCCAGCACTAACGATGTACGATTTTCAGCTAAGTGAGTATGTGCATTAAACTTTAACCCTGTATCCGGTTCATTTCCTAAAATAAAACCAGGCAAAAACAAGATGATAAAGAATAACAACAATATTTTTCTCTTCATTATATTTAATCCAGATAAAGAATCTCTTTTTCCTAATGCACACAAATATATAAAATATTTCTTTATTTATACAAATAAGCATTTTATTGCTCAAATAGAAAAAACAGCCCAGAGCAAATAAACCAAGCGCTATAATACAGAAAAAATTTATAACATTCATATATCTTATTTTCAATAATTCAACACTTTCCACAAATCATAGACAAATACCGATAATTACACCTCTTCTTTTTTCATCGCATATTTCATCTAAAACAGCTATCTTTGAAGCCCATAAAACACAGAGATTATGAACTACGGATTTATAAAAGTTGCGGCAGCGGTACCTCATGTGCTGGTTGCGGATTGTTTTTACAATATAGGGCAGATTGAAAACCTGATGCGGCAGGCCACTGAAAAGGGCGTACAAATGATGGCTTTCCCGGAACTTTCTGTTACGGCTTATACCTGCCTCGATTTATTTAACCAGCAAACCTTGCTGGATAATGCGGAAAAAGCATTGCTGAAACTAATTGCCGATACGGCAGACCTCGACATCCTGTCTATTGTGGGTGTTCCGTTACGGACAGAGAACAGGCTTATCAATGCTGCCGTAGCATTCCAAAAAGGAGAAATTTTAGGGGTTGTTCCAAAAACATATTTACCGAATTACAAAGAATTCCAGGAACAACGCTGGTTCACTTCCGCTTCGGAATTGCGTAACCGGAGCATCTGCATCGGTGGTAAAACTTATCCGCTTGGCAGCCATTTATTATTTAACTCAGGAGATGTTTCCGTAGGAATCGAAATATGCGAGGACCTTTGGGTTCCCGTTCCTCCCAGTTCGCTGTTGGCGATGGAAGGAGCCAATATCATTTTCAACCTGTCTGCAAGTAATGAGTTGATTGGTAAACACCATTATCTGCGTGCTTTGATTTGCCAGCAGTCAGCCCGTAGTATGGCGGGATATGTATACGCTTCCTGCGGTTTCGGAGAGTCCAGTACGGATTTGGTATTTGCCGGAAACGGTATTATTGCCGAAAACGGTAATTTGTTAGCTGAGTCTCCCCGCTTTACCATGGAAGAGCAACTTATCATCAGCGAGATTGACATAGAAAGCCTGCAAAACGACCGCCAGGTAAACACCAGCTTTATGTATGGCGCCTCTTCCCTGTTGAAAGAGGAAACGCAAACCGTAGGTTTCCGGATGCGGGTTCCTGAAACATTCGAACTGACCCGTTCCATAGACCCGCATCCTTTCACTCCTTCCGGGGATGCCCTGAAAGAACGGTGTGAAGAAATATTCCATATACAGGTGGCCGGTCTTGCCAAACGAATGGTTCATACACATGCCCGGACAGCCGTAGTGGGCATATCCGGCGGATTGGATTCGACGCTTGCTTTGCTCGTTACAGTAATGACGTTCGATGCGTTGAATATTCCGCGTGAACAAATAATAGGTATCACAATGCCCGGTTTCGGTACAACCGGACGTACTTACAACAATGCCGTTCATCTGATCCGTTCGCTGGGCGTTACCCTGAAAGAGATATCTATCAAGGAGGCTTGCCTGCAACATTTCAAAGATATCGACCACGATCCGTCGGTGCATGATGTTACTTATGAAAACAGCCAGGCACGCGAACGTACCCAACTGCTGATGGATGTGGCGAATCAGGAAAACGGCCTGGTTATCGGAACCGGCGACCTTTCGGAGCTGGCTCTTGGCTGGGCTACATATAACGGAGACCATATGTCCATGTATGGTGTAAACGGAAGTATCCCCAAGACTTTGGTGAAATATCTGGTCGAATGGGTTGCCAACTATAAAGTGGACGAGGCTTCCCGCCTGACGCTTCTGGATATTGTAGATACGCCTATCAGTCCGGAACTGATACCTGCTGACGAACATGGAAACATCAAACAGAAAACAGAAGATTTAGTCGGTCCGTATGAATTGCACGATTTCTTCCTGTACCATTTCCTCCGTTTCGGTTCCCACCCTGCCAAAATATTCTATCTGGCACAGAAAGCATTTAATGGGAATTATGACAAGGAAACCATAAAGAAATGGCTACATATTTTCTTCCGCCGTTTCTTCCAGCAGCAATTCAAACGCAGTTGCCTGCCCGATGGTCCGAAAGTAGGTTCGGTTAGTTTATCCCCCCGCGGAGACTGGCGTATGCCGAGTGATGCAATGGCGAAGCTTTGGTTGGAAGAGATTGAAAAATTGTAGGATACTATTGATATATACAAAATACCCTGGTGCACTTCACAAAGACACCAGGGTATTTTTATTGTATAAAAAGATAAAATTCACCTTTTATTTCTGCCTTGTCAACCCCAATATCACAGCCTCATGTTCCGGATATCCATCCAATAAATCTTTCCTGTCTGCCAATTCAAAATCTTCAAACTCGAATCCCGGAGCCACTGCACAGCTCACCAGCGTAAATCCTTTCTGCCCCTTCAACCGGGCTGCAAACCAAATACCAGGCTCAATCGTCACTTGCAGGCTCCCCTCTTCCCTGTCCGATAACTCACGGCAAATTAACTTTCCCTCTTCAAAAGAATAAATAAGCAAAGGCATCCCTTTATGAAAAAACCAACTCTCAGGAGACTTTATACGGTGAAAAGCAGAAAAAGCCTTATCTTCCAATAAATAATAAATCGTACTCAGAACCCTGCGGGGAGCAGGCATTCCCTCAACCGGTATCCACCATTCCGAACGATACACTTCACTATAGTATCCTCCTTCCGGATGAGGTTGCATACCCAGTCTTTCAATCCAATAGCGAACTTCCTCCTTTTTCTGTTCCATCACACAACACCTTTCAAAACATATATGATTTGATTTTAAAACATATATGCTTTGCAATTAAAACATATATGTTTTGAATGTGAAAGATATACTTTATTAGAGAAAGTGACAAAAAGAAAAAGAAAATAGTGTACTTTCGCTGTTATATAAAGTAAAGACTAATTATAAAACATATAAAGATGAAGAGTTTAAATGGTTCTGTCCTGCGATGTATTTTTGCTATCGTATTAGGACTTGTATTAGTATTATGGCCCGAAGCTGCCATTACTTATTTGGTTATCACCATAGGAATCTGCTTTATTCTGCCAGGAATTTTCACTTTACTGAATTACTTCACCCGCGAAAGAGTAGAAGGAGAACCCAGCCCTATGTTTCCAATTGACGGGGCAGGAAGTATCCTGTTCGGAGCCTGGTTGGTTATCATGCCACAGTTCTTCGTAAGTATCCTGATGTATATCCTGGGAGCGTTATTGGTGCTGGGAGGTGTACAGCAGATTATCTCGCTTGTATCGGCACGTAAATGGAGCGTGGTCCCTTTTGCCTTTTATATCGTTCCGATACTGATTCTTATTACCGGAATCATGATTCTGGCTTACCCGTTCGGAGCAGCAGCCAACACATTTGTAATATTTGGCGTAGCAAGCCTTATTTACGGAATATCAGAATTAATCAACTGGTATAAATTCCGTAGAAGATAAAATAACCCGAGTACCGTTTGTTAAGACTTACGGTACTCCATCGGGGAAATCCCCATATGTTTCTTAAAAAATTTACCGAATGTAGATTGGTCGGAGAAATGGAGCTCGTCCGCTACCTGCTGTACCGTAGCCTGGGGAGCTTTCAGCAATATCTTGGCTTCCACAATCAAGGCATCGTCAATCCATTTATTTGCCGACTTACCCGTCAGTTCTTTCAATATCAATGATAAATATTGGGGGGTAATAAAAAGCTTATCCGCATAGAAAGTAACCACATGCTGCTCTTTGCAGTGTTCGAACAACAATTGAAGAAACTGTTCAAATAATTCCTCCTTACGGGTAAGAGTAGGTTTCACCAGCCGGTTTGCCTTTCCCATAAAGATATTTGCTAGTTCGACCAGGTAACTTAAAAAAGAAAGAGTAACTGCCTCTTTCTGATAAAAATGGGTATGCTCCTTCATCTTGCCTCTTATCACATCCAAACATGCTGTCAATTTGACTGCTTCCTTTGCTTCCAACTGGGTACATGGATTTTTCTTGATTGTCATATAGTTGGCAAGGGAAGGATTCCGGTTTCCTACATTACATTCTTCCAGAAAATCCTTGGAAGCGATAATTAGTATTCCTTTAAAATCTTCGCTAACGCGGTTCAACTGGAATGTATGGCTGGGCATAATCGTGACAAAGCTATTCGCACCTACAGTATAAGGAATATAGTCCAGACTGATTTCACTCGTACCTTCCAAAGCCAGCACCATCAAAAGCGCGTTCAACCGCATCGGAGGTGTATGTTCCGGATTCAACTCTTCCATCAATAAGTTTTTTCCTAAATCAGCAATTGATAAAACGTCTTGAAAATTATCACGATGAATTATACTGTTATTCAATTCCTCCAACTCTACCAAAGGAAGTTTTTCCATACTCATATCCTTAATCTATTTGTTCTATCAGCAAAGATAACCATTTTCTCTATAAACCAAAGAAAGTTTCATTTTTTACCAAGAAACAAACCGGATATTTCAATTATTACCCAATTATACTTTCGTTTCAAACCAGTTTCTTCACTGAATAAACCTTTCCGGTTTTCTATAGATACGCGACCTTTGCCCACAAAGAATGATTTCAGATAAATTTATGGTAATAAAAAAACATATTATGTCAACAGCATTCAACCTATTTTCTCAATATGGTATTAAGAATGTAAGTATGGATGATATTGCACATAACATGAATATCTCTAAGCGGACCATTTATGAACTTTTCGACAACAAAGAAACCTTGTTGATAGAAAGTATGGACATAAATTACACCCATATGCGCACCTTCATGGAACAATTGGAAAAAGAACCGGTTACAGCATTGGAGGTTATGCTATTGTTTTATGAAGAGTTGATGAAACATACACGTTGGTTCAGCCAGAAATTTTATGATGACCTGAAACATTTTCCGAAAGCACTACTGAAAAAAGAAAAAGAGAAATCTGCATTTCAGAAAAAGTGCACGAAATTATTAGCCAGAGGTGTGAAGGAAGGAGTATTCCAGCCGGATATCAATTTTGAAATCGTAGCCTTACTTGCTAAGGAACAAGCAAAAATGATACGCCCGTCCAACACTTTTTGCAAACATTCCACAAAGGAAGTTTTCAATACGATTGTATTTACCTTTCTCCGGGGAATTTCCACAGATAAAGGTATTGCGATATTAGACCGTTATTTATTAAAACATAAATACCAATCAGAAGAATAAAAGTTTTTCATATTCAAACTTATTTAAAATGAAACAACTAAGCAGAAAAAAGATGACCTGGGCAGTGACGCTACTCTTGCCCTTCATGCTCTTTAGCCAATCTAAAGCTCAGGACACCATCCGTCTTGACTTAGGAAAGGCTTTAGAGATTGCGTTGAGCGAAAATCCGACCGTAAAAGTTGCCAACAAGGAAATAGAAAAGAAAAAGTATGCGAAAAAAGGTTCTTATGCCTCTCTATTCCCCCAGATAAGTTTTGGGGCAGACTATAATCGTACATTGAAGAAACAGGTAATGTACATGGATAACATCGGAGGTGGTTCCGGTATGGAAGGCATGATGGGTGCAGGTTCCGGTTCTACGGATGGTTCTGCCGATGTTGATTTGAGCAACGGTATCCAGGTAGGACGTGATAATAACTGGAGCCTTGGTTTTAATGCTTCTATGCCCCTTGTCAATGCTTCTTTATGGAAAAGTTTATCTATTTCCGGCATCGATGTGGAACTGGCGGTAGAACAAGCACGTTCATCCAAAATATCAATGGTGAACCAGGTAAAGAAAAGCTATTATAATGTATTGCTGGCCAACGATTCGTATCATGTATTTAAGGAAAGCTACGACAATGCCATGCAGAACTACCTGGACATCAAGAAAAAGTATGAACAGGGAACAGTTGCCGAATTTGACCTGATACGGGCGAATGTAACGGTAAAGAATAGCGAACCGAACATGCTTCAGGCACAAAATGCCCTTACCCTGGCTAAATGGCAACTAAAAGCATTACTGGGTATGGACCTGGATACAGGAATTGAATGCAGCGGTACATTAACGGATTATGAGAATGAATTGTTTGCCGATTTCTTGTCCACTGATACCACACTGGCTAACAATACGGATTTGAAGCAATTGGATATCCAAAGCAAACAATTAGGTAAAACATTGCTGATGCAGAAGTTCGACTACCTGCCCACCTTGTCTCTTACCGGATTATATCAATGGAACTCGATGAATAACGATTTCAAGTTCAAAGATTACCGATGGAATCCTTATTCCGTAATTGGCGTCTCCCTGAGTATCCCCATATTTACAGGCGGAAGCAAATATTATAAAATCAGACAAACCCGTGTATCTATGGAACAGTTAAACCTGCAAAGAGAAGATGCAGAACGGAACCTGCAACTTGCAGTTAAACAAAATATTGATAACATGAATACCTGCGTCAAGCAATTCGATGCCGCCCGTAAAGGAGTCGAACAGGCGGAACGAGGATACCTGATCTCACAGAAACGATACGATACCGGTGCCGGAACGCTACTGGAAATGAATGATGCCGAGCTGGCTCTTACACAAGCACGGCTGAATTTCAACCAAGCAATCTTCAACTACATCGTAGCGAAATCCGATCTGGAGAAAATTATGGGACAAGAACATCAATAACATAAATAATGAATACAAACAGAATAAATATAAATCACAATATGAAAACAAGAAAAATATACAAGATCTTGCCGTTCATTTCCCTGGCTCTACTGGTTTCATGTGCAGGAGGAAAGAAAGAAGCCGATACAGAAACCGTTCAGGAGAAGGTCAAGGTAAAAGTGGAAACCGTATCTGCCCAGAATGTAGACCAGATCGGAGAGTTTACAGCCACTGTAAAAGCAAATATCAGCAATAATATCGCTCCTCAAAGCCCGGTTCGTATTGTCAAGCTGTTTGCTGAAGTAGGCGACCATGTGAAAGCCGGACAGGTTCTCGTCAAGATGGATGAAACCAACCTGAAGCAAGCTAAGATACAACTCGACAACCAGGAACTGGAATTCAAACGCATCGACGAACTATACAAAGTGGGCGGTGCTTCCAAATCGGCCTGGGATGCCCAGAAAACCCAATTGGAAGTGAGCCGTGCCACTTACAAGAACCTGCATGAGAATACCCAGTTGTTAAGCCCCATCACCGGAGTGGTAACTGCACGTAATTACGACAGCGGAGATATGTACAGCGGAGGAAATCCTGTTTTCATCATTGAAGATATCCAGCCGGTCAAACTGCTGGTTCATGTTTCGGAAAGCTACTTCACAAAAGTGAAAAAAGGGAACGAAGTCGATGTGAAGCTGGATGTATACGGAGACGAAGTATTCAAAGGAAACGTTAGCCTCATTTATCCGACTATCGACCCGGCAACCCGTACATTCCCGGTAGAAATAAAGATACCGAATAAAAACGAACGGGTACGCCCGGGTATGTTTGCCCGTGTCACCATGAACTTCGGTACAAAGAACAATGTTGTTGCTCCCGACCAGGCTATTGTAAAACAATCCGGCGCCGGCGACCGATACATCTATGTATATAAAGACGGCAAAGTATCCTATGAAAAAGTAGAATTAGGACGCCGTATGGGAAATAAATATGAAATCATATCCGGAGTTGAAGACGGAGATCAGGTAGTTATCACCGGTCAGAGCCGTTTGAATAATGGAATGGAAGTTGAACTTGACAAGTAAGAAATACAGCATATGAGTTTATACGGAACAGCGGTAAAAAAGCCGGTAACAACAGCCCTCGTCTTCGTGGCAGTCGTAATCATCGGGCTTTTTTCCTTAACCAGATTGTCTGTAGATTTGCTGCCGGAGATAGAGACCAACACGATTATGGTCATGACCGCCTATCCCGGAGCCAGTGCCTCAGATATTGAAATGAACGTGTCCAAGCCTCTGGAAAATGTATTGAACAGTGTGAGCGACCTGAAACATATCACCTCGCAATCCAGGGAAAATATCTCGATCGTTACCCTCGAATTCGAATATGGTACGGATATAGACGTGGCTACCAACGATGTCCGCGACAAATTGGATATTGTAGAATCCTCCCTTCCGGATGATGCCGAGAATCCGATTATCTTCAAATTCGGTACCGACGATATTCCCATCCTCCTTCTTTCCGTTACAGCGGAAGAGAGTACCAATGCCCTCTACAAAATCCTGGATGATAAGGTGGCAAACCCGCTGGCACGTATCAGTGGCGTGGGTGCCGTATCTATTTCCGGTGCTCCTATCCGTGAAGTACAGGTGTATTGCGACCCTTACAAACTGGAAGCTTACGGGCTTACCATCGAAGGCATCTCCTCTATTATCGCTCAGGAAAACCGGAATACCCCCGGAGGTAGCATCGATATCGGTTCAAACACCTATTCACTGCGTGTACAAGGTGAGTTTACCGATGCCCGGCAAATGCTGGATATCGTAGTAGGTTCACAAAACGGGAAAAACATCTACCTGCGTGATGTGGCAAAGGTGGAAGACTCTGTGGAAGAACGCGCCCAGGAAACCTACAACAACGGCGTAAAGGGAGGTATGATCGTTATTCAGAAACAGTCCGGTGCCAACTCCGTAAACATTGCCAAGAAGGTACATGCCAAACTTCCGGAGATACAAGCCAGTCTGCCTTCCGACGTGAAGCTGGGTGTCATCATGGATACTTCAACCAACATCCTGAATACAATCGATAGTTTGAAAGAAACGATTATGATTACGTTCATCGTCGTTATGTTGGTCGTATTCGTATTCCTGGGACGCTGGAGAGCTACATTCATCATTATCCTGACGATTCCGATTTCGTTGATTGCCGCATTCGCCTATTTGTTGGCATCCGGAAATACACTGAACATTATCTCATTGAGCTCGCTTTCCATAGCGATCGGTATGGTGGTGGATGATGCGATTGTGGTACTTGAAAACGTCACGACCCATATCGAACGCGGTAGCAGGCCGAAACAGGCTGCCGTACATGCAACCAACGAGGTGGCTATCTCCGTTATTGCTTCTACATTAACCATGCTGGCTGTATTCCTTCCGCTGACCATGGTAACCGGTATGGCAGGTATCCTGTTCACCCAGTTAGGATGGATTGTCAGTATCATTATGATTGTATCTACAGTCGGCGCTTTGACACTGACACCGATGCTCTGTTCCCAGATGCTTCGTCTGGACCCGAAGAAAGGACGTTTATATGTGCTGTTCTTCACTCCGATTGAGAAAGCATTGAATGCACTCGACCACGGATATGCCCGTTTCCTCTACTGGGCTGTGCATCACCGTAAGACGGTCGTATTCGGCGCATTTGCAATCTTTGCCGCCAGTATGTTGCTGTTGCCTACAGTAAAAACAGAGTTTTTCCCGACACAGGACAATGCCCGTATCGGTGTCACCATCGAATTGCCGATCGGTACGCGTCAGGAAATCGCCCGCGACCTGGCTCTCCGTGTAGACAAACAATTCCGTGAAAAATATCCCGAAATCCAGATATTCAACTTCACAGAAGGACAGGCGGATACGGATAACACCTTCGCTCAATTAAGCGACAACGGTTCCCATATCATCTCCATCAACATCAACCTGTCGAGTGTCGGCGACCGCGAAAGAGGCTTAACCGAAATATGCGAATTGATGCGTCAGGATTTAAGTGAATATACGGAAATCAAAGAGTTCAAGGTATTAGCCGGAGGTAGTTCGGGAATGATGGGTGGCGAAACCTCTGTGGATGTTGAAATCTATGGTTACGATTTTGCCAAGACAGACGCTGTAGCTGCCGAACTTGCCGAAAGACTGGGAAGTATCAAAGGTTGCTCACAGGTAAACATCAGCCGTAAGGACTATATCCCGGAATACCAGATTGATTTCGACCGCGAGAAACTTGCTCTCAACGGGTTGAACATCACAACTGCATCCATGTACCTGCGTAACCGTATCAACGGTTCCACAGCTTCCAAATATCGTGAAGATGGAGACGAATACGACATCAAGGTACGTTATGCCCCGGAGTTCAGGGAGTCGATCGAAGACCTCGAAAATATCATTATATATAACAATGCCGGACAAGGTATCCGTGTTCGCGACTTAGGTGTCGTAGTAGAACGTATGACGCCTCCTACAATCGAACGTAAAGACCGTGAACGTGTAATCACCGTATCCGCCATTGCCGCACAGGGAACAGCATTAAGCGACCTGGTGGAAGCTGCACAGAAAGAGTTGAAACAGATGCATCTTCCCTCGGACATCAGCTATATAATCGGTGGTACATACGAAGACCAGCAGGACACCTTCAAAGACCTCGGTACATTGATGGCTCTGATTATCATACTGGTATTTATCGTAATGGCAGCCCAGTTCGAGTCGCTGACCGACCCGTTCGTAATCATGTTCTCCATCCCGTTCGCCTTCACCGGAGTGATTTTAGGTTTGTCCATTACACAAACGCCATTGGGTGTAATGGCTTTAATCGGGGTAATTATGTTGATGGGTATCGTGGTGAAGAACGGTATTGTATTGATCGACTATACCATCCTGTGCCGCGAACGTGGATTAAGCATCCTTACGGCAGCCGTAGCAGCCGGCAAATCCCGTCTCCGTCCGGTACTGATGACGACATTGACCACCGTATTAGGTATGATCCCGATGGCTGTAGGTACAGGCGAAGGTTCGGAAATGTGGAAATCGATGGGTATGACAGTAGCTTGGGGATTATCCGTATCTACATTAATTACATTGATTATCGTACCGACAGTTTATTGTATCTTTGCAGCTAACGGCGTAAAACGCAAACGTAAAAAGCTGGCTGAACTGAACGTGTTGGAACAACTATAATAAAAACTGGCAAAAATTATGAAAGCAATCTTTATATCATTCAATCAGGCGTATTACGAAATGATACTCAGTATCATGGACCGTAACAATATCCGTGGCTTCACCTATTGGGATGAAGTCCAGGGACGCGGTTCCAGAACAGGCGAACCGCATTACGGAAGCCATGCATGGCCGACATTGAACTCATCCATACTGACAATGGTCGAAGACGAAAAAGTAGACCATTTCCTTGACCTGTTACACAAAATGGACAAACAAACGGAAGCCCAGGGGCTACGCGCGTTTGTGTGGAATATTGAAAAAACGATTTAATTAAATACGAATATCTTTTATGGAAAAATCTTCAGTAATCAAATTCAAACTAAGCGGCAAGAAAAAAAGAGGCTTGCTTCTGTTTACAATCGGTTCCCTGTTCTTTGGCATAGGAGGAATTATTGTCTCGAGCCACCTCAAAATAGGAAACGGGCGTTTGGTCTTCATGTTGCTGGGATTTTTCCTTTTGCTTATCACTTTCTTTTGCCTGAAGGCTTTCTACCTTCTGGCAAAAGAACAGTTTACAGCGATGTATATCTCGGAAGAAGGCATCTACGACATATCGACCGGCTGCCGTATCGGTACGGTTTTATGGAAAGATGTTGAAGATATCAAAATCATAAACGACCTCGAGAACCTTAAATTTAAATACATCGTGCTGAAAGTATCCAATCCCCACGAATACATCAACCGGGAACCGACCCGCAGTAAAAAGAGGACACTCGAACTAAAACAAAATTACTACGGTTCCCCCATTTGTATTTCAAACCGGGCACTGGATTGTACTTTTGAAGAGCTGAAAGAAGCTGTATTCTTCAAATATGTACAGGGCAAAGCGATTCAATACCAACAGAAAATCTAAAATTCCAGTCTGTTATGACAAACGAATATTTCACCATCTTTCTGATAAGTATGGCTGCAATAGCTGCCATTGTCTTTATAGCCTTATATTTTGTGGAAGCCGGCTACGGCATGTTGTTCGATAAGAAATGGGGATTTCCCATACCCAACCGGATCGCATGGGTATGTATGGAAGCTCCCGTATTCATCGTAATGCTTCTCTTATGGAGTACATCAGACAGGCAATTCGATACAGCTCCTCTCCTCTTCTTCCTGCTCTTTGAATTGCACTACCTGCAACGGGCATTCATTTTCCCCCTTCTGATAAAAGGAAACAGTAAAATGCCTGCGGGTATCATGCTGATGGGTATCACCTTCAACCTGTTGAACGGCTATATGCAGGGAGAATGGCTCTTCCACCTGGCACCTGCCGATATGTATACCAACGAGTGGTTGAATACCCCTCAATTCATCATAGGGACCCTGCTTTTCTTCGTCGGTATGGGTATCAACATACAATCGGACTATATCGTAAGGCATTTAAGAAAACCGGGCGATACCAACCATTATTTACCTAAAGGAGGCATGTTTAATTATGTAACCTCCGCCAACTATTTCGGGGAAATCATCGAATGGTGCGGCTTTGCCATCCTGACATGGAGTGCAAGCGGAGCAGTCTTTGCCTGGTGGACCATTGCGAACCTCGTACCCCGTGCCAATACAATCTATCATAAATACAAAATGATGTTCGGCAATGAATTGGGAAAACGGAAACGAATCATCCCTTTCATTTATTAATTATAAAAGCATCTTATCAAAATACAGGGCAGGCGGACCCTGCCCCGACGGAATATCAATCGTGTACGGGCAGGGTCCGCCTGCCCCATATTATAAAAAACTACAACCCATGAATACAAACTCAAAGCTATTCACACCGGAAAAAATCGGCCCGCTCACCCTCAGGAACCGGACCATACGCGCCGCAGCATTCGAAAGCATGTGCCCGGGGAATACCCCTTCGGAAATGCTCTATAACTACCACAAATCCGTAGCAGCAGGAGGTATCGGCATGACCACCCTCGCCTATGCCGCCGTAACCCGTAGCGGCCTGTCTTTCGACCGCCAGTTATGGATGCGCGAGGAAATCATTCCCGGCCTTCGTGCCATCACCGACGCCATCCATAAAGAAGGAGCTGCCGCCTCCGTACAACTCGGCCATTGCGGCAACATGTCCCATAAAAGTATCTGCGGATGTACCCCCATCTCCGCTTCAAGCGGCTTCAACATCTATTCGCCGACGATTGTCCGTGGAATGAAACAATCCGAAATAATGGCGATGCCCAAAGCCTTCGGTAATGCCGTACGGTTGGCACGCGAGGCAGGCATGGATGCTGTGGAAATCCATGCCGGCCACGGCTATCTTATCAGCCAGTTCCTTTCGCCCTATACCAACCACCGGAAAGATGAATATGGAGGCAGTCTGCAAAACCGTATGCGCTTCATGAAAATGTGTATGGACGAAGTAATGAAAGCCGCCGGTTCCGATATGGCAGTATTAGTCAAAATGAATATGCGCGACGGCTTCAAGGGAGGAATGGAGTTAGACGAAACACTCGAGGTGGCACGTACCCTGCAGGACGAATGCGGCGCACATGCCCTTATCCTGAGCGGCGGCTTCGTAAGCAAAGCCCCTATGTATGTAATGCGCGGCGCCATGCCTATCCGTACAATGACCCACTATATGCCTGCCGGCTGGTTGCCCGTCGGAGTGAGGATGGCGGGACGTTTCATGATACCCACCGAACCATTCAAGGAAGCCTATTTCCTGGAAGATGCCCTGAAATTCCGTGCCGCCCTGAAAATGCCTTTGGTATACGTAGGCGGTTTAGTATCCCGCGAAAAGATAGACGAAGTATTAAACGACGGATTCGAATTTGTCAGTATGGCACGTGCCCTGTTGAATGACCCGGCATTCGTCAACCACATGAAGGAAGACGAACATGCACGCTGCGACTGCGGACACAGCAACTATTGCATCGCCCGGATGTACAGCCTCGAAATGGCATGCCACAAACAAATGAAGAACCTGCCGAAAGGTATCTTGAAAGAAATCGAAAAACTGGAATATAAATAAAAATGGAAAAAGGAATTGCAATCATAACCGGTGCCGACGGAGGAATGGGACGGATTATCACATCCGCCCTTGCAAAAGAAGGATATCCCGTTATCATGGCATGCCAGAACCCGGATACCGCACAACCCGTATGCGACCGGATTAAAGAGGAAACAGGCAACTCCAATATAGAAGTTCGGAAAATCAACCTGGCCTCCCTCACCTCTACTTATACATTCGCACATGAAATCTTAAAAGAAGGGCGCCCCGTCAGCAAGTTACACAATAACGCAGGTGTCCTGACAACCCCTGTCCGCCGGACGGAAGACGGGTTGGAAACAATCGTTAGTGTCAACTATGTAGCCCCCTATTTACTTACCCGCAGCCTGTTGCCCCTTATGCAACCGGGTGCCCGGATCGTAAACACCGTGTCCTGTACGTACGCTATCGGAAAAATAGAAAGGGACTTTTTCGAAAAAGGCAAGAACGGACGTTTCCTGCGTATCCCGGTCTACAGCAACACCAAGCTCGCCCTGCTCCTGTTCACCCGCGAACTGGCTGAACGGCTGAAAGCACGGAACATCCTTGTCAATGCCTCCGACCCCGGTATCGTCAGTACGAAAATGATTACCATGAATGCCTGGTTCGACCCATTGACCGACCTCTTCTTCCGGCCGTTTATCAAGACTGCGGAACAGGGAGCGGCAACAGCCATCCATCTGGCTTTGTCGGAACAGGTAGAGGGCAAAAGTGGCTATTGCTATGCAAACTGTAAAGAGAAGAAACTCCCGGAACGTATCCTCCGTCACCCTGTCCAAGGGCTGTTATGGGAACAGACGGAAACCCTTTTAAAGCAAAAAGGATATTTAATCCCGGAGATGATTTGATAATTACAAAAAAAATCCTACCTTTGCGCCGCTTTTAACCCCGTACCGTGTGATGGGAAAATTAGAAAGCAAAGTATCTAATTTTGAGTAACACAAAAAATTAAAGAAATGAAAACATTCCAATTAGAAGGAAAGACAAGAGAAGTAGCAGCTACTTCTGCTGATCAGAAAAGAGCCTTGAAGGCAATGCGTAGCAACAACGAAATCCCTGCTGTTCTGTACGGTGGCGAAAAAGTAACTCACTTCAGCGTTACAACTGAAGCTGTTCGCAAATTGGTTTACACTCCGGAAATTTTCGTTGTCGAACTGACTATCGATGGCAAAAAGACAATGGCAATCCTGAAAGACCTTCAGTTCCAGCCGGTAAGTGATGCTATCCTGCACATCGACTTCATGGAAGTATCGGAAAGCAAACCGGTAGTAATGGAAGTGCCTGTTGTTTTGGAAGGTCACGCAGAAGGTGTTAAAGCCGGTGGTAAGCTGACACTTCAGATGAGAAAACTGAAAGTAAAAGCTCTTTACAATACAATCCCTGAAAGATTAGTGATCAATGTAGACCACCTGGGCTTAGGTAAAACTATGCAGGTTGGTTCTCTTCACTTCGAAGGTCTTGAACTGATGAACGCTAAGAACGCTGTTGTTTGCGCTGTTCAGTTGACTCGTGCCGCTCGTGGTGCTCAGGCTAAGGGACAATAAGAATTTATCACGATATGTGTTGTAAGGGGAGAATATTCAGCAGAGTATTCTTCCCTTTCTTTTGTAAATTTGCAACAGAATTATTCGTTTTACGTTTAAACAGACTGACAATGAAATATCTGATAACCGGACTGGGAAATATCGGCTCCGAATACTGGGGAACCCGTCACAATATCGGTTTCCGGGTTGTGAATGCGCTGGCTGAAGACGGAGGCGCACCTTTCACCGAAGAACGATACGGTGCAATCTCCCGTATGCGCGTGAAGAATTGCGAGCTCATCCTATTGAAGCCGAATACTTTTATGAACCTGAGTGGAAACGCTGTCCGCTACTGGTTGCAAAAAGAAAATATCCCGGTTGAAAACCTGCTGGTTGTCGTAGACGACCTTGCCCTCCCCTTCGGTACACTCCGCCTGAAACCCAAAGGTAGCGATGCCGGACACAACGGCTTGAAAAACATCCAGCAACTATTAGGCACCCAAGAGTACAGCCGGCTCCGTTTCGGAATCGGCAGCGACTTCCCCCGTGGCGGGCAAATCGATTACGTCCTCGGTAAATTCCCCCCGGAAGAACTGGAGCAAATGCCGGAGAAGCTGAAACGCGCCATCGAAATCATCAAGAGCTTCTGCCTCGCCGGTGTCCAAATAACAATGAACCAATATAATAACAAATAAACGTAAGGGCGGGGTCCGCCCCGACAGAGAAAAATATGAACGAAGTCCGTATCGATAAATGGATGTGGGCAACCCGCATCTTCAAAACCCGTACCATCGCCGCCGAGGCATGTAAGAAAAACCGTGTCATGATCGGTGGTGTCAACGTAAAAGCCTCCCGCATGATCAAGGTAGGCGACATCATCCAAGTGCGTAAGCCCCCCGTTACTTTTTCCTTCAAAGTATTGGCGCTCACCGAACGTCGTATGGGAGCTAAATTAGTGCCCGATTTCCTGGAAAACGTAACCACTCCCGACCAGTACGAAATCCTGGAAATGAACCGTATCTCCGGCTTTGTAGACCGTGCTCGCGGATTAGGCCGTCCCACCAAGAAAGACCGCCGCGAACTGGAACAATTCACCAGCCCGGATGAGATGGGCGACGGTTTCGACTTTGATTTCGATTTCGACACCGACGACGAATAACCCGGTAATATTACATCCGGAATACATATAAAAAAGGAACGTTCGGGATATCACATCCCAAACGTTCCAGACCAATTTTTGTATTATGTATACTTAAATATAAGGTTTCGGATATCTTTTAGAAACTGTTTGTAAAAAATCAAAATAATTTCTGACTACCACAAGGCAGCATTGTTTTCTAACAGCCCCCTCACCTGCTTCTGCTCTGAAGCAGTAAGCTGTAAACGTTCCATCCCCCAATTATGCTTTTTCAGGTTATGGAAGTCTGTCCCTGTATAGTCGTACATCCCCCTTTTCAATAGTTTATGCGATACCTCATAAGCATACTTCCCATAATACCCTCCCAACGACAACATATTCAGCTGTAACGCACAACCGACTGCTTTCCATTTATTATATCCTTCACCTTCCATATACACATAACGCTCGGGATGGGCGATGACAGGCGTATATCCGGCAAGGGCAATCTCATAGAGCATGGCGTCCACATCCGGAGGAGCCGAAAGGTAAGATGTCTCCACCAAAACGGAGCGTCCCCCCATAGATAAAAGCCCCGTCTCCAGATGAGAACGGAAACGCACATCGAGCATGTATTCCGCAGCAAGCTTTACCTCTATGCCGGAAGGAATAAGCATATGGAACGCTTCAAACCTTTGCTGTAGATACCGGGCGGTATTATCCGGCATTTCCTCCATCACATGGGGCGTAAACACAAAACGGGCGATACCACTTTCATTCAATGCCCTTAACGAGGCAACCGCTTCGGCTTCCGTACGGACACCATCGTCCACACCGGGTAAAAGGTGGCAGTGAACGTCCGTCTTATTTGCCAACAAGCCTGTGTCGAGGATATTTCGCTTCCGGGAAAAAAAGGAAAACATAAAATAATTTTTTGGATGAATATATCAAAAGTCTATATTAGGAACGCAGACTACGCAGACAGAGCGCAGATTTACGCAGACTAATTTATTCTAATTATTATCTGCGTTTGTCTGCGTATTCTGCGTCATCAGCGTTCAGTAATAGCTTTTTGAAGTGTACCCCCTTATACAGGGCTGTTCTTATCATATTCGTTGCCATAACCATACCCGTAACCATATCCGTAGCCATAGCCATAACCGTATCCATACCCGCTCCGTTTGTAACGAACCCCATTCAGAATCAAACAAAGGTTGTGGAATTTCTCCTGCCGGTACAAACGTTCCAGTTCGGGCAATTGCCGGCGGTCGAACAGGCCGGCACGGATAATGTAGATGGTAAGGTCCGCCACCCGGTTTACGATGGCTGCATCGGCTACCACGCCTCCCGGGACATTGTCGAGGATGATATAATCATAATGCGCTTTCAGTTCGGCAACCAGTTCATCCAGACGGTCACTAAGCAATAACTCGGCAGGATTCGGAGGTACAGGACCGGCATGGATGATGTCGAGGTTCTCATGAAGTTCGCCCTTGCGGATAATATCCTTCACGTTCCCAACTTTACCGGATAAATAGTTTGTTATTCCCATGTTAGTGGCACTAACATGGGAACTAAGGGTACCCTTACGAATATCGAGGTCGACAAGGACGACCCTCTTTTTCGCCAGGGCAAAACTCATGGCAAGGTTCATGGATATAAACGTCTTACCCGCTCCGGGATTAAAGGAGGTGAACATTACTACTTTCAGGTCCCTTGCTTTCACCCGCATGAAATCCATATTCGTGCGGACAATACGGAAGGCTTCCGACACCGGATCCCTTCCTCCTTCGCGAACAATCACATCGCTATTTTCATCATCTCCCTTTCTTTTCTTCTTCCTGTCCAGATAAGGAATCTCACCCAAAAAAGGAGCTGTAACCCGGTCTTCTATATCCTTACGGCTATGTACCCGTGTATCCATCATAATCAAGAGCCATAATATTCCGGCAGGAAGCGCACAACCGATGCCCAATGCCACCAGCATAACCAGCATCGATTTGGGTGCCACCGGCGATTTACTGCCTATCGCCGGATCGATGACACGCGTATTGCTTTCCGTTATAGCCTGCGAAAGGGCATTCTCCTCCCGCTTATTCAATAAATACAAATAAAGTTCTTCCTTGATTTTTTGTTGGCGTTCAATACTCAGCACTTGTTTTTGTTGTCCCGGAACAGCCGATATGCGCTTGGAAGCCCGTTCTTCACGCGCACGGACACTTTTATTACGGACATTCAGGCTCACAATCAAATTATCCACAGAACGTACAATCGTCCGCCGCAAAGCCTGTAAAGACTGGTTTAAATCCATCACTACCGGATTATACCCATTACTGCCGGAAACCAGCCGGTCACGCTTCAGCAATAGCGTGTTATATTCTCCTATCATGGATTCTATACCGGAATCCGAAATGCCGGTATTGGCAGGAATCAGTTCAGCTTCCTTCGACGGGTTTGTCAGGTAATTACGCATATAATTGGCTAAGGTCAACTGATTTTCCAGCCCCAGGCTCTCTTTATCATACGTACTGCTCTCCTCCAGATAGATACCGGTTTCCGATACAATATCCGTCAGTTTATTTTCACGTTTAAAAGCTTCTATATCCGAATCCACACTTCCCAGTTCCCTTTCGATAATAGCCAGGCGGTCATCTATAAAAGCAGAAGTATTCACCACAATACGGTTCTTATCATTGATGGCATCTTCATTGTATACGGTTATCAATGTATTGATTACGTCTTCGGCACGGGCTATGGACACATCCTGCAAAGAAATATGTATGATAGACGAAGCCTTGCTGGCAAGCGCAACCTGTATCGCTTTACTGAAGAACAAAGCCACATCCTCTTCCGCCGTCTTCCGGACATAGACAGGCTGGTTGAAATATTCGCTTGTATAATAAAGCGTGGAAGAAACAACCATCTTCCCCAGAGGAGTCTGTACCGTGTCATTCAATGCCACATCCATCGCTTTCGGAGAATCGACCGTGTTCGATTCAAAAGAGGAAAGCCGCACTTTCCCTTTATCAATGGGGGTAACTTCAAACATAAATTGTTCTTCCGCTCCGGCTTCCGGAAATTCTATATGAACAGGACTCTGGGTGTAGAGTTCCACAGTCCGCAACCTTCTTTTAACAGTATAGCTGACATCCAGATTCAAGCGTTTGACAACATTCTTCATCAACTGTTGCGAACTAAAAATTAAAATCTCATTATCCACACTGCTTTTCAGGTTCAACATGCCAAGGTCCGAGAAAGCGGCAGCTTCACTCATCGAACCGGAGCCCTTCGTATCATCTTTTATCAATACGGTCGCTGTCCGCTGGTATATTTCAGACGCTTGTTGTAAGTAGATAAATGCTGCCGACAAGCATACAAAAACAGATAAAACGAACCAATGCCAGTTACCCAAAACGATTTGGATGATTTCCCTCCAATTGATTCCCTCTTCTTCTTGTTGCAGATTGTCAAATTCTTGATTAAGTTCCATTCGATATATAGTATGTATTAGATGACAGCCGGCAGTCCATCCGTACATCGGGCACGAAGCCCGGTTGCCATTTGCCAACTGTTAATTATCAATTATCTTGTTGCCAGAGTAACTGCCAGCGAGACAAGGGAGGATAAAACCGATACGACCGACAGCCATACCCCGGCAGAGTTATTCTGATTGATTCCACTTTGTCCCGATTTTGCTTTATTAGGTTCCACGTAAACGATATCATTCTGTTGCAGGTAATAAGCAGGCGAGTTAAAAATATCAGCCGAACGCAGGTCCTGGTACATAATGGTCCGCACCCCGTTGTCCTCACGGATTACAGCCACCCGGTCGCGCTTTCCGTAAATAGTCAAATCGCCGGCCATGCTCAGCGCTTCCAAAAGAGTGATCCGGTCTCCGGAAACCGTAAAACAACCCGGATTAGCCACTTCTCCCATCACCGACACTTTGAAATTCAGAAATTGCACAGTCACAATCGGATCCTTCAACAAACGCTTTTCCTCCAGCTCCTTTTTTATCAGGCCTGTCAGCCCCGCACGAGTCAATCCTTCCACATGAAGCGTTCCTAAAAAAGGGAAATCGATATTCCCGTCCGTATCCACCAGATACCCCAACACACTATTTTGTTGCCCGCCTGTTGTGGTTGCCACACCCAACTGGTAATTCACCCTCGGCAAGTTAAACGGCAGTGCCAGCTCCGGGTCTTTGCTGTTCACCACAATAGACAACAAATCATCCGCATGAATTTTCGCTTCATATTTCTGTTCGATTTCCTGCCGGCTGAAAGAGGCGGCATCCTGGAAATAGACCACTTTCTTAGGGGAAGTGCAGGCGGTGAAAACCACCGCCATGCACAACATTGTCCATTTCAAATAATTCATCCTACAAGACCTTTTAGTTTCCGCCTCCACCGGAGTGGTCGGGACGGCTGTTACCTTGTTCGTAAGTAATCTTCGTATCCACACCATTGTAGGTCTTCACCGGAACCACAAAGCCGGTAGATGTACCGTTGTAGCTCAGCTTGAATGTACCGGTCGTTTCCGCTACCTTGGCGGTAAAGGAAACTGTCATCTTCGTGTCGCCGCTAACTTTTGCCTTACCTAAAGAAAGCGCTGCTTCCGTCACTCCTGCATTCGAGCCTTTGGAGGATGCAATGGCACTTTCGATAGATGCGGCAAGCGTAGCCTGGTCTTCGCTGCTCAATGACGGGAATGACTTCTGAAGCAACGCTTTCAGGTCGCCGTCAATTTGCCAGCCGAATTTCTGTTTGCCTGTTACATCCGCTTCTTTGGCTTCCATCACACCCAAGTTGTCTACTACCACGTCAGCCAGTTTCTCAGAAGAAGTACCGGTAGATGCAATCGCGTAAGTAGGTCCGAAAGAGTGGTTGGAGAAACCGGTCAGCTCTACCGCATAGGAATTGGACTGCGTGTCGTACGAAGCAGGCCCCTGTTTTTGCCATGCGCCGTTTACTTCTTTGTAATGGGCCACATTTTCAAAATGAACGGTCGGATTAGTCGGGTTCTTCACCAATACTTTCACCGGCTTTTCAAAGACCAAACCGTCAGGCTGGCAGTTGATAGTAGAAAGGCTGGCGATAGCAGTAGAAGTTGCTTTCTGTGCACCGGGTACATACTCGGTAACGGTTACGGCAACATCTTCTTTCACCGCACCGGCAGGAACTTGCAAGGTGGTGACGCTTTTTTCCTGGGATTCACCGCTGTGAATCTCTACGGCTTCATCCTTTGTTACGGTTACCGGGGCATTGGCTTTTGTCAATGTCTGTGAAAGGGCCACACTGCTGCGTTTGGCGGCAGAGGAGGCAATAGTCACGTTTCCGGATACGGAAATATAACCGCTCTTTTCAAAAGAGACCTGATAATCCCCCTTCTTCTTTACCGAGAGGGTATAGGTTCCATCGGCCCCGGTAGAGGTATCACCACCGGAAACCGCTACCGATACGCCGGAAAGGGCAGCCGTGCCTTCCGTCACCTTACCGGTAATGTAATACACTTCCTCGTCAAGCGGGTTCGTTACATCTTCAGGTACCGGGTCGCTTTTTTTGCACGACATCGTTCCGACACTCATTGCGGCAAGCAGGCATAAAGAAAGTCCTGCCACCAGCATGCTTTTTGTTTTCATACTTGTGTAATTTAAATAAATGAATAAATATTAATTGAGAAATTCTCCCATCAATTATCAACTGTCAACTGTCAATTGTCACCTGTCAACTCCCATAAGTTTTGCCTTGATAAATTCCGGATTATAATAATTCCGGCTATGGTTCTCGTCGGGACGCGTCTCATACGTCCATCCTAAATGCTGGGTATAATAGCTGCCGGTCTGTGCCTGGTATTCCCAGTCGAAATATTCGGGAAGACGGATACGGAAAGCCCGGTGTTTGCCCCGCTTGCGCCTGGGCAACGGAATGGCAAAATGGAAGCCTCCGTTCGTCTTCCCGCCTGTGTACATGGCATACAGGCCTACGGAAACCTCCCCGAAATGGCGGGTACAGTCCAGACGTACCCCGTAATCGCCAAACACATACCGTGAACCCCGGAGGTCAAACTCCAAATGGTAGCGGGGTTCGTTATACCGCAGCAAGACCGAACCGTTCACCCGGTTCCACATCGACACCTCCCATTTGCCGCCATAGAAGGTGGAGGAACCCGTCACCCCTCCGTCCACGCCCACGGCCCACCGGTCATTGTCCGGGCGGTACAGCAGGGAAACATTCGCACCGATACGGTTGGCGTTGAAGTTACCGATACTGAACGAAGCGAACAGGTTATGCGGGAAACGGTATTCCTGACGGAACACCAGCATGCCGGCACGGATATAGTCGTACTCCCCACCCATATTATTCCAAACGGGAAAAATCACCTGCCCGGTAAACGAAGCGCCTTTCCAAAGCCCCACCTCCACTGCGGGAGCCACACTGAGTACCGTCCCATACAGCTTATCGAGCCACGAATTATTCAGGCTCACCTGCGGGTACAATACGAAATCCACTTTCCCGTCAGAGCGGTTCTCCGCTTTGACGCGGCCTAACATTTTCATATCTTCATCTGTCGCATAACTGATTTGGAGACTGTTTATAAGCTCCTGCCAGCCGGATACTCCGTCCCTGTATGACGCGATGGCTTCTTCAGGCATACGGACGGATATCTGGGGAATACGGTTCTCAAGCACCACGATATAGACAGCCGAGTTCACGCTGCAGTCTGCCGATAGCATCCGTACCACCGCAGCCAGTCCCCGGTACGTGCCCCGGTAGACGTTATCCTCATACGCGACACGAAGGATACCGCCCTCCTCACCTACGCGGACATCTTCCATCCCCAACTTCACTAAACCTTCCGACACGGCCGACACATCCGACGCGGGAATTGCTTCTACGCGGAGAGGAAAAAAGCAGAGGCTGATAAACAGGAGAAGACAGACGCTAATGATTTTTTGACGCGGATTACGCGGAAAACGCGGATTAAGAAAAATATAATCTTTATCCGTTCTATTTAAATTCTTCTCCCTGATCCGCGTTTTCCGCGTAATCCGCGTCAAAATTTTAATCCGCGTCGAACATCCTACCCGTGTCATCTTTTTATCAATTGGATTTCGTAGCGTACACCTGCCGATACCGCTTTAAAGTCGTGGCAGAACGCATACAGTGAAAAATGGTTGAACAACCGTGCGGCAACTCCTATATTCACCGCGTCCGTCGTGTCGTATTCCACCATCAACCGGACAGGGGGCAGGAACGCAGGGCTGTATGTGATGCCGCCAAAGAGCCCTTGTTTATAACTGTCTTTGCGGAAAGGGACATTCCCGCCGAATGTAAATCCGATGTCGTGGCCGTTCAAGAGCAAATGCTTCGTGGCTACGGCGTAAACAGATGAGAAGAAACGGTTCCCATTCTCCTCCGAAAAAGGGTTCAGATTGCCCGTTGTAAACACGTCGTTGGAACCGACCACTATCGAAGGCCACCATGTACCCTCCTTCAGCGGGCGCAGGCGGACGGATACCGAACGGTCTTGTTGCAGTTTGTTCCCATCCTTGAATTCCCCCCGGAGGAAGGTACAGCGGTAAGCTACTTCCAGAAAAGGCAGGAAGGTCATATTCACAAAATAATTTCCCGTGTTATAGCCCCATTCGTCAGGCAACAGTTGCCGGGGCAGATAGTTAGCCCCCGCCATAAAAGTACCGTCCGGTTGCATGTCAGCCGAAGGGATGTTCAACAGTCCGGTTGTCCCCATCGCATACTGCGCCCGCAAAGGCAGCGCCAGCAACAGCAGGCAACCGGCTATCCAGAAATAATGTAGCTTAAAGCGTCTTTTTATTATATCCATTCGGTTCGTATTTCAAGTCAAGGCGTTTCCAACACCTCCACAATACAGGATACCTGCCGCGGATTCAGTATCCGTTGGGAAGGTGTCCAGCCGGTTGCAGCCAACAAGGCGGGCAACTCCGGGTTCGTCAGTATCCACCGTTTTAGCCGGCGGGAAGCCACTGCGGGAGTCACGTCAGGACTGTACATCATCCCCAACCTCCGGAAAGAGAGGCTGCGGCTTTTCCATTTCTTTTCCTCGTCAAACCAACGGTTCATACCCACCTCCAATCCATGGTTGCCGGGCGGGAAACCGTTTCGGGCAGACGCCCCAGCGTTGTGATTACTTCTCCCAGCAGGCGCAGTAGGCGGACGCGCTCTTCCGGTTCCGCCGTTGCGGCTATCAAACGGATGCCTTTGCGGATACGGCGGAGCAGCAAACCTTCGCCGGTAGGCTGTGCCTCCTGTAGTATTTTGTTTATTCCGGAGATAAACCCGGCTTTACCGGCCTTCCTGAAAAGGGAATCCGCATCCTCCCCCTCCGGCAACAGCAGGTTCAGAGCCTCCATCCCCTCCCTGCCAAGGCATGCCAGTATGGATGCCGCCGCCCGTTGGCCGGCACGGTCGGCATCCAACATCAAATAAACCGGCATGGCGTATTTCTTCAACAACTTCAGTTGTCCTTCACAAAGCGCCGTTCCGCTTAGCGCCACCGTATTGCAGAACCCTGCCGCATGCATCGCCAGCACATCCTTATAGCCTTCCACCACAAAGACACATCCTTCACGGCGGATGGCCTCCTTCGCCCGGTAAAGCCCGTAAAGCGTCTCCCCTTTCTTATACCCGTCCGCCGCCGAGGTATTGATATACTTCGGCACATCCGGATTGTCGTCCGACAACCGCCGTGCAGCAAAGCCCACCAACTCCCCTTCTTCATCCCGTATCGGAAACACCAGGCGGTTCCGCATGGCTTTCATCTTCCCTTCCATCCGGCAAGGCGACTGCCCGACCTCAAAATCCAGCCAGGCGGGGGTGAGTTCTGAATTTCCTGAACCGCAAGGGTTCAGGAAATTCAGAACAAGTGACAAATCAGTTGACAGTTGACAAGTGACAGTTGACAGTTGCTTCGCGTCGGTATTTACTTGGGAAAGGGTATTCTTGTCCGGACAAGCGTTTTTGTTTCTTCCGTTACTGTCTTTTTCTTCAACTGTCAACTGTCCACTGTCAACTGTCAACTTATTTAGCGTTTCGCTAAAACTCAGTCCTTCCATCTTCTGCACAAAACGAATGGCATCCCCTTTTTCGCCGCAGGCATAGCAGATGAAAGTGCCCTTTTCCGGGTTGACCGAGAGGGAGGGATGGCGGTCGCCATGGAAGGGACAAAGCCCTGTCAGACAGCGTCCTGTCCGTGTCAGTTTTATATAGCGCCCGATTACCTCCTCGATAGACAGGGAGGCTTTCAGGGCTTTAATCTCTTGTTTTGTCATAGCATCAAACTGGTTTGCGTACCGGGTTGGATATAATCCGTGATACGGGTAAAGGATGAATTGTAGCGGAAACGGGCTATGCCGGTCGCTCCGTTACGGTTTTTCGATATATAAATCCTGCCGACCCCGACCAGGCTATGGCCCGTCTTCTCGTCGCGGGTGATGCCATACCGTTCGGGGCGGTAGACAAACGCCACGCAATCCGCCACCTGTTCGATGGTTCCAGAGTCGCGCAGGTCGCTCATCACCGGGAGACAAGCCTTGTCCGGACGCGTTTCGCAGGCACGGTTCATCTGCGAAACAACCAATACCGGGCAATTCGCATCCAATGCAAGTTGCTTGAGTGCACGGATGTTGCGCCCCACCATTTGCTCCTGCGTCTCTCCCCGCTGGCGGTCGCCGCCCAAAAGGTGCAGGTAGTCCACCACAATCAGGTCGCATTTGTCCAACCGGCGTTGCAGCATGGCTTTCGCACGGATTTCCTCCACCGTGGAACCGGCCGTATAATCGAGATAGAAAGGCAAATCCTTCAGTTGCGCCGCAGCCTTTTCCAGCAAGGTCATATCACCGGCGGAAGGTTTGCAGACACGCAAACTATCCGGGTTCACCCCCGTCATCCCCACCAAAATGCGGTTCAGCATTTGCAGGCTCGACATCTCGAGGCTAAAGAAGCATACCGACTTCCCGGCATGTGCCGCATTCAATGCCATTTGGAGGCTAACAGCCGTTTTCCCGTCGCTCGGACGTCCGGCAACAACCGTCAGCTCGGCATTGTGAAGACCGCCGGTCACATAATCGAACTCTGCAAGGCCGCTTTGCACCTGTTCCGTCCCGCGGCTCCCTTTCAGGCGGCAGTTGTGCCATTCAACGGCTTCCACTGCCAGTTCGCCAACCGTGCGTACCGGTAACCCGTCCGCCGTATCCTGCCGGAACTGCATCAACAGGCGGTCGGCCTCCTCAGCCAGCTCATCCGGCAGGGAAAAGACTTTCCCGGCCTTGAATGCCAACGTACTGAACAGCATCGCCAGACAGCGCAACTTATACTGCCGCCGCATCTCTTCCACGTAATACGGCACATTGCCGCCATGCCGCACATTCAGCATGTAAGGCAACAGGAACGACAGTCCGCCCAACTTGTTGCAAAGGGCCTCGTCCGCCTGCCGCATCCCGGCTTCCACCGATACCATATCCGGCTGTATGCCTTTCTTGTAAAGCCCCATAATCACCTCATAAACAAACCCTAACGAGGCATCGGAAAACATCTCCCCTGTCAATCGGCCTTCGGCAAACACCGGAGCTTCCACCGACACCATCATACAGCATACCAATGCCTTTTCCACATCTTCCACGGATACATCGTGCATCATTTCCCCCGTATTCATGCGTTCCCCCTTTCTGCCTCGAGGGCTACCAAATCACGTTCCATACTGCGTCCGCCCAGCAGGCGTTCCGCTTCGGCAAAACGGCTGAACGGGGAAGGGCCCGTAGTATCTTTTACTTTTCCGGTTACGCGCGAAACCGTCAACAAATCGTACTCATTTACACGGATGCGACTGCCATCTTCCAAAGGATACATTTCCACCAAGCCTTCCTTTACCATCCATTTCAACATACGGCAAACAGAAGCCTGACTCATACCTGTACACAAGGACAAATGCTTGCAAGTTCCTACATATTCACCACGCCTGCAACTATAAGGATGCTTGTTCAAAACGACATAACCATCAATAAAATAAGCCTTTGCCAATAATGACAGATAGACAAATCCTATTTTCTTCTCACGACTATTGCCTTCGAACAGCATTCTCAACACTTTACGGGGAATACAGACATACGATTGTCCCATGAAATCCGCCACTCTCTTTTCTTTCGTTGAATTTTTCATTTTCAATAGATTAAATTTAATGAAATGGGGTATGAAACGACTTTGATTTCTGAAACTTCCTGATAAACATATATTTATCATATAGCGTGAAAGGTAAACGGCATTGCCCGTGAAATTTCTCTTTAATATATAAGTAAGTATTCTTCTTATAAGTATTTATAATACGTGATTTTCAAGTTTTTTTTCAGAAAACATTTTTTCATCCCATGTCACAAATATCGGGCTTGTTTTCGACTAAAAAAAAACTGTTTTTTGCGGATTTTTATTTGGATAAAAACAAAAGAAAGAAGCCATATAACACTATTAATAAATTACTTATAATTCCACTTCACGTATTTTGAACTTCTTTTTTTCCGCATTCATCTGCTCTGCAAGATATTCAAATTCGGGATTTTGTTCTTTCAGCTTATTTAAAACCGTACTTTCGGAACTTCCCATATTAAATATCAAATCCAAATAACCGGAAAGCATTGAATACGAACAATCACCCATCATTCCGGAACGTCTCATCGCACCCATATAATGGAGAAACAGGCCGGGAGATGGCAACTCTATTTTTTGTATTTCCAGACGACCGGTATCATATCCGCAGCAAGCATGTATCTGATCGCTATACGTTTCAAAAAAACGATGCTTCAACGAATGCCATGATTTATATTTGCCAACGGATTTGCTGCCGAACAACAAAACGAGTGAAAGGAGCAAATCTTCACTATTCTCCTCACGCTCTATATAGTCTCTTAATTGTGGGAACGACAAATGCCTTCCCGTTATCGCATTTACTTTTTTTTAAAATCTCAATGAATTGCCCGATATCTCCGGACATATATTTATCGTTGTTTATTTTCATTACAAATTTGTTTTTTGTTACGATTATATGGCGTTCTTTCTTTTTTTCCTGTTTTCAAAACATAGGTGTTTTGATTTTAAAACATATATGTTTTGAATGCAAAACACCTATGTTTCGGAATGGGGTTCAAGTAGTTTATTTTCTTAACTATTAATGGTTCATAATCGACTCTAACAGCCTCTACCGGACTCCGGGATTTTAGCCTGCCGTATCTTTGTTGTGTACAAATTAATACACGTGTTTTTAATTCCCGGTTCTTAATTTTCAAACTTTAAATTCTTAACCTTTAAACTCTAAAAATTATGCCATTAGTTTACACGTTAGTCAAGCGACAAAACATGAGTAAGGATGCTGCCGAAGGCGATACGCTTTACCATGCGCAAACCAGCATCACGAAAAAGCTGACGATCAACAAAATCTGTACCCGTATCGAGAACTACTGTACCGCCAGCCGTGGTGAAATCCTCCTCGTGCTCGACGGCCTGCTCAAGGTGATGAACGAAGCGCTTTCCGACGGCGAATCGGTCCATCTGGGCGAGTTCGGCAGTTTCCGCATGGTGGCAGGTAGCAAAGGTGCAAAAACCATCGACGAGTTCAACACTTCTCTCTTCAACCGTGCCCATATCGTCTTCTACCCCGGCACGATGCTGATAAACCTGGTAAACAACGCCTCCTTCGAACGCTACGTCCCCAAAAAAGACGCTGCCACCGACCCCGGCAACTCAGGGGGGAGTGATGGGGACAAACCGGAGGAACTCTGAATAGTTGACAATTGACAGGTGACAGTTGACAGTTAAAGGGAAAAATAGTAACGGGAGAAATAAAAAGGCGCGTCCGGGCAAGAACCTCCTTTCTCATGTAAATACTGACGCGAAGCAACTGTCAACTGTCACTTGTCAACTGTCAACTGAATCGTCAACTGTCAACTAAAAAGAACATTATGCTAAAAAAAGAATTCATTGCTTTATACCTGCCCCTTGCCGTAAAGGCGGGGGCGGCTTTCCGGATTAATCCGGTGGTGATTGTCGCACAGGCGGCTATCGAAACGGGCTGGGGACAGAGTGTCCTTGCCCTACAGTATCATAACTTTTTCGGCATCACGGCATACGGCAAACCGAATGTCTGGTGGCACGGCACCAAAGCCCTGATATCCGAAGGTTCCCTCTCGTTCCGCGCCTACCCTGACCCGGCTTCTTCCTTCATGGATTATGCCCGCCTGATCCGCCATGCCTATCCACGCGCCGCCGATATGAGTTTCCAACCTGCCGCCTTCGCCAAAGAAATCGCCTACAGCAAATACATCAGCGAAGTGAATGGCGACAATAGGGAGGCATACAGGAAAATGTTGATTTCAATCTGTAAACAGGTTGATATCAGTTGACAGTTGACAAGTGATATATTATTTCCCGAATTTATTTACCTTTATTCATCTTCTAATATGAAAGTCCTTGAAACTATTCTCGATTTCCTTACTGTCCTTGCGCGGATTATCTTCCCACGCAAGAAGAAAACGGCGGATAACTGCCCCTGCCCGTCTCCCTATCCAACCAATCCGCCCTCGAACCCTGAACCTCTGCCTGCTCCTCCTGGCTCTCCTCTCCCTGCTGATGCGGGAGACAGAAGTAACGGTAAGCTGCATCGGAGCGGTCCTCTCGCTCTCCACAACCGCCCGCAAGCCGACTGGCTCGGAATTTCGGGATACAGCATGATGCTACTCGGGGGAGCGGGGTGTGTTTATAAGTGGTTTATAGGGTGATAGATTATAAGCACAGATTCACACATTATACAAATCTGTGCTTATTTTTCTATCAACAAATCGTTATTAAGTCAAAATACATAAATCGTGTATGCAAAACTTCCTCTAAAAGCCCTAACGCCATACATTCTTGTTGCTCTGTTGTAAAAACCAAATCAAAATTGTTTTGTCGATAATAGGATATAGTTTTTTCATTATTATAAGCATCAACAACAATGAACCGACAACCAGTCTTATTCAAAGGATCAACAAACCATGATTTTATAAAATTCATCAGTTCATGTCCTATATGGTTGGACTGATAATCCATATTTACGCCTAATCGTCCCACTAATACAGCAGGATAGCTTTTATGCTCTTTTATATGAGGAATATTTTTTATTATTTTCTTTTTTCTGGCATTTGGCAAATGATCCACTCTCATACTTGCATTTGCAACTGTAAATGCACATACTATTACTTCAAGATGTTTTTCCAACCGAAAACAATAACTTTTTCCTAATAACTGGTGAGAATAAGCAATCGCTTCATTCTGAAAAAAATCATCCAAATCGTCGTCTCCACAATGGAATGCGGCAACATTTAACAATACATTTTCATCAAAGACAGAAAAGATACAATTATCTTTTAAAAAGCCCATTTTTTCATAGTTTAGAATAAATATATTACATTTTTGCTTTGGCTAAAATAGCCTTTGCTTCTTCCTTTTGTTGGGAGAAATCAATGCTTCCACGTTTTTTCTCTGCATTCCTGGCTTTTCTTTCAAAATTTTCAGCCGCCTGCCCTGTTAACGTTGGAATTGTTTTAATCGCAATTGCCATAATTTTACTTTTTATAAATATTTACTATTTCAAAATTATCTATACAAACAGCCATTCCGATACTTCTTCATAAAATCATCCACCGGAATAGCTAACCCTTTTTTATATTCTTCGCGGCTAACTTCTATATCCCACATGATTTGTTCAGGAATCTCCCTCGATACAACATCCTGCCGATAACTCAATGCCGGCTCCTGAAGTAATGAAGAGTCTTCATCCGGAAGCTTATATTTTACGTTCTTTTTCTTCATAGTCTTTTATTTTTAGTGTGTTTGGACAAATGTATGAACTATTTTCCGAACAGCAATATCACTTTAGGAGACAAAACCATCCTGACTGTCGCATACATACTCGATGACACTTGTAAAACCGGATGCTGAAAGAGCGCTTAAAATCTCTTCCTTAGAAAAAATGGGAAGATAAGACTCCACCAATTTCATTATAGACAAGCGCTTGCTCCGAAGAAATTCACAATGAAGATTAAACGAATCACGTGTAAATTCTGCTTTAGCCATATCAGACTCGCATAATCCATTTTTAGGAACGATATCGCCATTCGAAAGATAGGTAAAATAATCATGCGGATTCTCCTTTACCGGATCAATCAACTTTTCATAATCTGCGATATCTTTGATACATTTATCCTTATGACATGCACCATACTCCGAATCAAGAGAGTCTACAATAAAATTGTCCCAATTGAATGTCTGATCCGGATTCCAATTCATCCCCTTTTTCCTAAAATGATCAATATGGATATTTCCTTCCGAATCCAAAGGCATTTCCGTGTATCCGCTTATACAGTCCTGTTCCTCTATTAGAATATGATCCCGGCACTTACGATAAAGTCCCGGAAACTTCTTACCATCATGTATATCCTCCCAATTGGTATGAGGCCCTTTTCTTACAAAAGCAAGAAATTCAGGAATCGGTTCTTTTTTCGAAATCTGTCTCATAAAACATTCTTTCTTATTTTTGCCCTTTCCAACGCTATCCGGACAAATTCCGAATCAGAAGGATCCAAATGCTGTTTTAACCATTCCAGTCCATTATTAAATTCCCGGGATTGGTCATCTCCCTTTTGGAGCCTGCTCCATAAAAAATCGATATGCTCCTTGGTTTCCCGGTTTCTCAAACTTTCCATCCGGAAAGAATTCAACAAAATCATATCGACAGGTTGTCCAAAAGGATTTAACCCGGATTCCAGGACTGCACCATTCGAAATAGGAATGAATTTCTCCTTGTCAAATGTCTTCACATTCGATACCACAAACGGAGAATGTGTCGTTATGAAGAACTGGCAAACAGGGAAAGTATCACGTAACCGGCCAATCACTTCCGACTGCCATGTAGGGTGCAAATGCAAATCCACTTCATCAATCAAAATAACACCTTTACCCTCCAACGGATTTTCTGCTTCAGGATTAGCCATTGCCAACCTGCGGGCTATGTCTGCCACCAAAGTAATATAGCATTTCTCACCATCGGAAAGATGTTCAAAATGGAACATCTGATTTCCTTTTCTCATAAGAAATGCACGTGGGCTTCGCTGTACGGTCAGTTCTCCGTAATCCGGAAAAATTGCACGAAGGGCCTTACGTACCGCTTTTATTTGAATATCTTCCACCAAGCGCCCCGAATGGCGGAATGCCTCATTCTCTATATCTTCACGTTCACGAAACCATTCAAAAAAAGCTCTGAAGTTAACTCCACTGTTCAATGCTGTACTATTGTACACTTCCATAGGACCTAACGCATGCCTTTTTCGAAGCCGCATAGGCAACTCGGTAACCACCCGATTCACACCATACCTGGCAAATAAAGGCAACCGGCATACATAAGCATTTGTATCGCACATCATGACTATATTATTTGCCAAATCGGTAACCTCCTCCAAGTCTGATTTATCCAATGGTTTTACACGGTCTGTCGACCGATGTTTATACAATTTCCACGAAGTGCCATTCGACAACGTTATTTCCAGCAAACAATAATTCTGTCCTACCGTAATATCCTCATCCAATAAAGTCAGTCCTCTACCCTTTGCATTATTTATACGAGCGATAAACCATGAAAAGAGATATTTCAGAGCATCTAAAACTGTCGATTTTCCTGCACCATTAACACCGACAAAAACATTCAGGCGTTCGCTACAATCAATATCCAAGTCTTGTATGATCCTAAAATTCTTTATTTTAATATGAGAAATTTGTATAGACAAATCATTATTAATTAACATATTCCGGAAATTTTAATTATGTTGCTTTACAAATGTATGAACTATTTTCCGAACAGTAACTTCACTGAATCGACTTTTTAATTTCCGATACGATATACTCCGCATCTTCATCCGTCACGCAGGGGCCGCTCGGCAGGCAAAGTCCCTGTTTGAAAAGAGACTCGCTCACCCCGTTGACATAACAAGGGTTATTCGTATAGACCGGTTGCAGATGCATCGGTTTCCATAAGGGGCGGGATTCGATGCCGGCTGCATCCAACGCCATACGCATGGCCTCTACATTTTTATTGGGTTCGCAGCTTGTATGCAAGGAGGAAGCCTGACGAGTCACTCCGGCAGCTCCGCCTACAGCGCCCCGTACAGCCGATTCATACGCCTGTTCTTCACCTTTCACATGCAAAGCTGGGTCGAGCAATATCGTATTCAGCCAGTAGTTGCTGTCAAAGCGGGAAGAGGGATTCTCATGTAATGTAATTCCTTCCACCCCGGCAAGCAATGCCTTATAGAGCCGGCAGATATGCCGGTGATGGGCGATATGTTCATCAAGAACCGTCATCTGCCCACGTCCGATACCGGCACAGATATTCGACATACGGTAGTTGTAGCCTATCTCTTCGTGGTGATAGTACGGGTATGACTCACGGGCTTGGGTTGCATAGAACATGATTTTCTTTTTCGCTTCCTCGTCCGGGCAGATCAGCGCCCCGCCTCCGGAAGTCGTAATCATCTTGTTCCCGTTGAAAGAGAGCACCCCGTATCGTCCGAACGTACCGCACATCCGTCCGTCGTACCGGCTTCCCAACCCTTCGGCGGCATCCTCGATAACCGGAATACCATAAGTATCGGCCACCGCCATAATCTCCGCTATCTTGGCAGGCATCCCGTACAAATAAACCGGAACAATCGCCTTCGGCTTCTTACCCGTCTTGGCGATACGGTCTTTGATAGCCTCTTCCAACAACTCCGGATCCATATTCCATGTATCCGCCTCCGAATCGACAAACACCGAAGTAGCACCCAGATAAGCCACCGGATGCGAAGAGGCGCAGAAGGTAAAGCTCTGCACGATCACTTCATCACCGGGCCCGACACCGCAAGCCAACAAAGCCAGATGGACGGCTGCCGTACCGGCGGAGAGGGCAACGACTTTTTTCAGGTGACAATTGACAGATGACAGGTGACAATTATCAGAGAGCTGTTCATTGTCCCGTGTTAATTGTCCATTATCCATTAAAAACTGTTCCAGGGATTCTTCAAAGGCGTTTACATTCGGTCCTAAAGGAACTACCCAATTGGTATCGAAAGCCTCCTGTATAAAAGCCTGCTCCTTGCCGGACATGTGGGCGAGGGAGAGGTAGATTCGTTTGTTCATTATGTTATGAAATTAATATATAAATCCTACACGTTTAAAATGACACCACCCCAAGAATATCCGACTCCAAAACCTGCTAATAAAATTTTTCCGATTAATCGTTTCTCTTTTTTGGCTTCACACAAGGCTATAGGTATAGTTGAAGAAACTGTGTTTCCCACCGTTTCTAAATAGACATAAAACTTATCCTCCTCTATTTTCAATTTCTTTCGAAGAAAATTAATCATATATTTATTAGCCTGATGAAAAACAAACAAATCGACATTTGTCATTTCCAGATTATTCTTTTGTAATGTTTCACAAACTAACGGAGGTACTGCATCTAATGTGAAATTAAAAATTTCAGTTCCATTCATATATAAATAATCCGAAGAAAGAGGATTTCCATTTTCATCAAATTGCAAATCATTTACTTTATCTTTATGCTTGAAAGCACCAGTTTTGACAATAAGCTTTTCAGCTCCTTTGCCATCAGTCCCGAGACTAAAATTTCCTATTTGCGCATATCCTTCCGTAGAAATAACAGATGCCGTTGCAGCATCACCAAAAATAGTTCGATTACCCTTATCACGAGGATGTAAATGCTTGGTATACATTTCTGCAGTAAGGAGAAGTACATTCTTAGCAATACCTCCGGCAATCAATCCTTTAGCTAAAGACAAACCATAAATATACCCCGAGCAGCCCAAATTAAAATCCAATGCACCTGTATGTGTCGACAGTCCAAGCCGTTCCTGAACTATACATGCAGTCGATGGTAAAAAATAATCAGGACTTTGCGTACATAACAATACAAAATCGATATCATTCCGTTCTATGCCTGTCTCTTCAAATAAACGCAATGCGGCATTTACGGCTAAATCAGAAACGGCTTCTTCTTTGCTTGCAACATGGCGTTCTTTAATACCTACCTTGTTTGCTATCTTGTCTACCGTCCATTCCGGAAACGCTTTTATGAGTTCCTCATTTGATAAAACCGTATCCGGCAAATAATAAGAGATAGCTTTAATATATGCTTCCATTTTTATTCTATAAAAGGGTATACCCTCCGTCAATTAATAGATTTGTACCAGTCACCCAACTACTTGCATCCGATAACAAATAAATTACAGCATAAGCAACTTCTTCCGGTTTCCCGTATCTTTTTAAAGGATATCTTTTTGCATCCTCTACTAATTGCTCTTGCGTTATCGCCCCGTCTTTCAGAATATCAGTCAGAATCATTCCCGGATTTACACAATTTACCCGTATATTTTTTGCAGCAAGTTCTATAGCCAGCCCTTTTACTATTCCGTTTACCGCACCTTTAGATGCAGAATACAAACTACCTGCAATAGCAGAAACATAAACACCGGATATGGAGGACAGAAATACTATCGATGAAAATTTATTTATTTTCCTTTCTTTCAATAATAATTGAGTCAAATAAACAGGAGCTTCAAAATTAACCCCCATTACACCTTTCATATCTTCTTTTGATATAAATTGGAATGGTTTTGGTATCGTAAAACCTGCACATTGTACAACCCCATCCAATTTAAATGGTACAGACGATACTAATTTTTCAATTTCTCCTTCTTTTGATAAATCCGCCTGAATAATCTGATGTTTTTCAGAATATTCCATCTTTTGTAACGTTTCCTGAAGCCGTTCCATACTACGAGCCGTAAGTATGACTGCCGCTCCCATCTTTGAACATTCTATTGCGATGGATCTCCCTATTCCGGATGATGCCCCTGTTACCAGTATCTTCTTATCGGATAAACTAAATGGATTATACATGATTCATTACATTGTTATTAAATCCGGACAGACTATATGATCCGTATTAAAATAAATGCTTCCCCACGACAAGCCAACTCCAAAACCACATCCTAAAAAAGACAATTTCTTTTCTTTCAAAAATGATTGCAATTGTGTAACCATGGTCAATGGAATTGTTGCACTACTCGTATTTCCAAAATTTTTTAAAGAATATGGAACTTTTCTCTCCGGAAGTTTTAACTTCTTTCGAATCTTTTCATTCATAAAAAGATTTGCCTGATGAAATAAGAAATAGTCTATTTTTTCTTTGTCCAAACCAAAATCAGTAATCAATTGGTTTACACTTTCCGGGGCTTTACTGATTCCAAATGAGAAGACATCCATACCGTCCAGTACTATTTGTAACGAATTTGAAACTATGCCTTCTTTTTGTTTTTTCTCTATAAAAGAAGAAAGTGATACCTGATTACGATATCCTCCATCCGGGATATGAATCGCTTCTGAACACTCTCCATTAGTATTCATACGAAAATGAAAAACTTCATTTTCGTCCTTAGAATATTCTAAGGCTGTTACTGTGCCAGCATCCCCAAACAAAGGATAAGTACTTTTATCTTTTACCGAACATATTTTAGAAATGGTATCGCCTGCCAACAATAATCCCCTCTTCATTCCTTCTAAACTCAATAATGCACTGAGTACGCTCATACCATAAACCCATCCGGAACAACCTAAAGAAATATCTAATGTATAACAATTTGTAGCCAACCCTATCTTATTCTGTAAAACACAAGACGTTGCAGGCAACACATAATCAGGCGTTTGCGTCACAAAAATAAGACAATCAATAGAATCTTTCGACCATTTTAAATCCTTTAATAAAAGCTCAGAAGCCTCATAGCACAAATCAGATGTACAAACATTTTCAGAAACAATATGACGTCTTTCTATTCCTGTAGATTTCATAAAATCATCCGCACCCTCTTCTCCAAATACGGCAAGTGATTTATTTTCACTTATCATATGAGGGACACATGCAGCTATACCTTTAATTGCCACATTTTTGATAGAAAAAGCAGCCATTACTTTCTTTCTTTTACAATTTCGTATAATTCCGCAATGGTAGAGATATTACGGATATCATCTCCTTTTATCCGAACATCATATTCTTCATCCACCATCGCAATGATTGACAAAGCAGTTAATGAAGACCATTCCTCCAACTCTTTAAATACCGTATCCGCTTTAAATTCGCTTGCATCCGTATCATCGAACTGAGCTGCAAAATTTTCAATAAAACTACAAAGTTCCATAACTATCATTTTTTAATATTTCACAATAGACGCAGGATTCCCCAAATAAGTCTGATTATCCTTTGTCCTTTTTATTATCAAGCTATTTGCTCCTACTTTTGTATTATTTCCTATCTCTATTTGTTGAAGTATTACAGAAGAGACTCCAAAATAATTCAGATTTCCGATCTTTACTTTCCCTGACACATGAACGGCAGGCATAAACGAATTATAATTTCCAATAGACGTATCATGCCCTATAGTAATGTAACCATTAAAAATATTAAAGTCGCCGATATGCACATTACAACTCAGCAAACATCCTAAACAAAAAATATTTCCTTTACCTAAGGACATATTTTGTTTATCTAAAAACTTCATATCGGGAGCCAATATATTGGGAAAGTCTATCAATGAAGAGGTAATTTTTGAAACAAGGCTCTGAATTATTCCAGGAGAGCCTATCCCAAATACTATAGATAATGGGGTACACCAGGCATTTAACTCTTGCATGCCACCTATAACTTTTCCATATTCTGTTTCATATCCGATTTCTTTTCCATCATCAAAAAAACCCACCAAATTCCAATCCGGTTGTTCTTCATTTATACACTGTAACAAGCAAGCGATTTCCCTTCCGAATCCACCCGCTCCATAAATTGCAATATCTTTCATTTATTTAATTATTACCGTTGAACACTGTCATCGTTGCCTGTCCCTCTTGTGAGATACCTTCCCTGACAAACACTTTTTTTATCGTTAGCCCTATAATCTTTATATCCAACCATAGCGAACAGTGGTCCACATACCATACATCGAGTTCAAACTTCCGGGTCCAACTGATAGTATTCCGCCCGTTCACCTGTGCCCAGCCGGTTATACCCGGACGCACATCATGACGACGGGATTGTTCTTGGCTATATAATGGAAGATATTGCACCAATAACGGACGGGGCCCGATCAATGCCATATCCCCTTTCAGGACATTTATCAACTGGGGTAACTCATCAATAGAAGTGGAACGAACGAAACGCCCGACGTTCGTCAACCGCTCCGCATCAGGTAGCAAATTACCGTCAGCATCCCGTTCATCCGTCATGGTCTTGAACTTGATTACCCTGAACACTTTTCCCCCTTTGCCGGGTCGATCCTGCATAAAGAAAGCACCGGACCCTTTGTTGGCAAAATGTAGCCACAAGGCGATAACCGACAATATCGGCCAAATCACAGCCAATACGCAAAAGACGATGATAAAATCAATCCATCGTTTAAAGAAATATTTATACATCGATTACTTCTTAATTATAGACTTATACTCAGCCAGCAAGGCATCCCATACCATCCGTTGTTCATAACGGGAAGCGATCAACGGACGGGTATTGGCAGCCATCTTTTCCACATCCTCCGGATGGGTGACAAAATATTTCATCGCTTCATATAAAGCTTGTTCGTTTTTAGGGGGAATAACCACCCCATTCTGTTCCGGCAAAACGATCTCATTACAGCCGTTTATATCCGTCACGATCGCCGGAAGCCCCATAGCTCCTGCCTGTATGACCACATTCGGGAATCCCTCCCGATAGCTGGGAAACACCAATGCGTCCGAAGCAGCCAAAAAGGGACGAACATCGCCTTGAAACCCCACGCTACAAATTCCCAGATGATGTAATATCTGTTCTTCCACCTCCGGTAAAACCGGGTCCAACTCTTTTTCAAAAGGCCCGACCAATAACAAACGTACCCGGCCATTTTCCTGATACAACCGTAAAAAAGAACGCACCAGTTCGTTAATGCCTTTGTCTTTCACCATACGTCCCACAAAACAGAAAGTAAAAATTCCTTCCTCCCTATAAAACCAAGCCTTTTCCATTACCTCCGGTGTCCTGTCGAAATGTTCGAGGTCGATCCCGTTCACATTACCATTAGCAATAATATAAAGCGGCTTGGATGTAATTTTGTAGTCAACCAGATCCCGCTTCACCCCTTCCCCCTCCGGATTGATATGGGTTGCGCAGAAACAGGTCAAGCGGTCCATCGCTATCAAAAGTTTCTGCATCTTTCCTGTTGCTGTAGGAAACACCAGCCCCGTAAACGTATGCATCCGTACCGGTACCCGTGTAATCCAAGCAGCCAACATAGACAGTAATCCGGCTTTGGGCGTAATGGAATGGACCATATCCGGCTTTTCCTTGGCAAAGAGAACAATCAACCTGATTAATGAAATAAAATCTTTTACCAAGGAGATACGCCGTTCCATCGGGATAGCAATTGTACGTACACCTTCCCGCTTTTCTATTGCTTCCAACTTTTCTCCCGGAGAAGAGACTGCAAGCACATTATAATACTTGGAAAGCATTTGAAGTTGACCTTTCAAGAGATTTTCGAGGGAGGCAGGGATGGTGGAGGTACGGATGAGTTTCAGCATAGCTATTTACTATTATAAATTAAGTACTTATAATCAATAATTAAATTCAAATAGCCTGCACTCTCCTTCTGAATTAATCCCATATTCAAAAACCCGCTACAGAAATTAATTTTATATAATATTATCTCCATTTTTGTGTTACAAATTGTTGCAGTGGCTGGTAAATCCAGTCTATCACTAATCTGGAAAAATAACTAACCACCAATAAGACACTAAAAATCAACAACACCTCCTATTGATAAATAAGTCGTGCATAAATCCACATTTGCCATTTGATTAAATAAATGCAGATAGAGCATAAAAGTATTACCACACCTTTTAGAATTGTGGTTTCACATATTGAAAGCAGCTCCAACTGCGAGACATTTTTTGTAATCATGAATTTAACATATCTCATAACACAAATACAATTATGTTTTTATTTAAATCCCATCATCCTTTTTGTACCCCAATCCTTGTAATTTTTTACCATAAAAGGACGGAAAGTATTTTTATCCAACAACATAGCATAAATGATATGAGACAAATATAAACGCTCATAATGGCGTAAACCATTGTAATAAGTACAAAACTCTTCTGTATCTTCAAAGGCATAGCCTCCAGCACTGATATGATGGTCTATTACCGATTTTTCAATGATATTGGTTATGTAATACATATCGTCTACTGCGACATAACTCTTATCACGCGGATCCAGCAGTTCCAACTCTTCTATCGGATAGATGGCAACCCCATTCTGCATCACTTCATCCGATTCGAAATAGCTGTCTGCATCCTTTATATAGAGGCTTCCGCTAACCTTTTCCTGTTGAATGGTGATAAACACCGTTTCTACCTGATCGCAGGTAGGCTTGTCAAGAATGACGATCTTCACATTCGGGAGTCCTAAACGCTTGCACTGCATCTGTAAAGAATCTGCTATATAAAAACGTTCATCGTGCTTACGCAATATTGCAAAATAGATGGTATCAAAGTGATCTAGAGGAAGCCCCAATATAGATTTGATACAAACGATTATACCATCTTCGCCTAAAGCAAAAACATAGGGAAGCTTATTGCAGTATTCCGGTTTATCGGCAGCTACAGGAACAATCAAATTACTATTCATGCAACAAACTATTTAAAATATTTTTTAAATGACAGACTACTTTTTCCTCATGTGCATAAGGAAGAATACGCAGAATATTCATAAGTTGAACAGTCCTATAATGCTCCGTATACCACAGATACTTATTTGAGAAATAGATATCTATTTCATGGTCAATCTTATCGTAAATAATACCCAAACGAACGACATCATAACGTTTGGCATACATCAATTGAGACCAACAGTATGCCGTATCCTGACGAATCTTCACGATATCTTGTAATGGAGTCTCTATAAAACTATCCAAGAAATCGATCAGATAATAATTATTGCCATTAAAAAGAATATTTGAGAAAGTCAAATCGCCATGACATACGCCTATGGGGAGCAACATTTCTTGAAGATGATCAAAATAGGATTGGCAATCTTCAATAATGCGAACCATTTGGGCATCTTGCTGAAACAACGTATTTTTCTCTAACTTTATACAAATATCGTCAAACTTTGTACGAAATATTTGAGGAGATACGGTTTGGAGTTTACATTTGTGGATCTCGTATTCAATGAAATATTTCAAAGCTCCAATCAAATAATCGATTTGCTCAAAACCTGCCTGTTCAAAAAATTCGATGAAATTCTTTGAGTAAACATACTGCATCTTCACAATCGTCGTCTTATCCGTTTTCTCCAATCCATAAATGAGAGGTACACGGATATGCTGAAACTCTACCAAACTGGCTTTACGCTGTTTTTCGGCCTGCAAGGCAAGACGATTCAAATATTGAGGATCAGCCGTTGATTTATAAACAAATATCTGTCCATCTTCGGAGACGACATCAATCTGACAACCGGAATGGCCTTTCACTTCTATTTCCATTATTTAAAAAGTTATCTTAATAAAATGAGCACCAGAAGCTTTCGCGGCCAAGATACCCACTTCCGAATCTTCGAATATAAGCGTATCTGCAGGTCGGACCCGTAATGCCGCCATTGTTTTATCATAGATTTCCGGAGATGGTTTCCCCTGTTTCACGTCTTGTGCAGTATAGATCAGATCGAACAAACCTACCACATCCAAGTAATTTAAAGCATTCATCAGATTCTCTTTACGGGCTGTGGAAGCGATTGCCACCTTTACTCCCAACTGTTTTAAACTACCAATCAGTTCAATCAACGCCTGATTGGGATGCAGACAGTCAAAGAATAAAGAATAATACTCTTTCTTCAACTCTTTAATCCGTATGGCAGTCTCTCTCTCTGTGATCCCCATTACTTCCATAAACCGATCAAAACGTAAACCAAAACAGGCCTTATAGCTCTCTGCTGTCAGCTCCTTACCTATCTCGGAAAAGGCTTTCTGATAAGCCTTTAGATTCGCCTCAAAAGTATCTGCCAATGTACCGTCAAAATCGGTTATTATTGCTTTAATCATAAATAGCGTTTCAATTCTTCCGGTGTGCCGTAACTGTAATATTCTTCCACTGGGGCAAGCCAAACTTTTTCACCATCTTTTAGGAGATAATTAAAAAGAATACTTACATAATATTCCGGTTTGGTAAATACAGATTCTTTCAAGAGCTTATGAGCGATTTGCTTGAAGCGTCTGCCGGATGAAAAGAAGTAGGCTCCACAAAGTGCATGGTTACTGATAACTTCTTTCTCTGCTGTACGGATTACAAAACCATCCTCTCCCACAGCCGCATAACTATACCGGGACTCATTGGATTCAAAAGAGACTAAAGCACCACCGGTTACATGTTCTATCGGTTGATTAAGAATCCCTTTAATGATTTCTATAAATCTTTTACTGCGAAATTCCAAATCGCAATCCATGATAATCACAGCATCTTCATTAGTTATGACACTTTCTGCCATCAAGCAAGTCTCAACTGCTCCCCGTGTCGTCTTTAATACAGAAAACAGGTTTGCTTCAGGAAGAAAGGATTTGATTTCTTTATCAATCTGATATTTATCAATATGTTCCTGACACACAATAAAAGAATACTTCATGGGAATATCTTTATCTGTCACACTGCTTATAGCATGTTTAAACAATGGTTGTCCATTAAGTTCTATCAATGGCTTAGGTGTTGTCCATCCCTCTTTCAGGAAACGGCTACCCTCACCGGCCATGGGCATAATAACATGTAAGTGTCTCATAAGTATAAAATCTTATTTCTATTTCCGTATATTACTATGTAGCTGATATGTTTTCGTAATTCCCTTAAAAAAACTCCCTAGATAGAGCATAAAATGTATCACCACATCTTTTAGAATTGTGGTTTCACGTATTGACATCAAACCTACTGTTTATATATTTCCAGATAAGCAGCCACCGTCTTCCGTATATCATACTCAGAGGCTCTCTGCTGACACCGACCTGCTATTTGCCGATAATAAGACGGTTCTTCTTCCAGTCTTAAAATGATATCTGCCAAAGCTTTTGCATCACCGTGTGGAAAAAGGATTCCGGCTCCTTTTACAACTTCAGCTAAACCTGGCACATCCGTAGCCACAACCGGTTTACCAGCTGCCATACCTTCAACCGCTGCTAAGCCAAATCCTTCCCAATGGGAAGACATAACAATTATATCAGATGATTTCAAAATAACCGGAATATCGCTTCGAATTCCCCAAAAACGAACATTTTCCAAAAGCCCTAACTGAGTCACTAAGTATTCCAACGCAGAACGCCTTTCTCCATCTCCCACCAACCACAACTCATATTGCCCGGCTGGTAGAAATTGAAAAGCCTTTATTAATGTATCCTGATCTTTCTGATAGCGGAAACCGGCAACCATCGTTACAACTGTTTTACCATTACGGAAAGATGCATCTGCCTGTACTGTTTGAAAACGTTTCAAATCAATCCCATTGTAAATTGTCCGGATAGATTTATCCGTTCCTAAATAATGGCAAAGATTTTCTTGTGTTTTATCAGAAATACAAATTACAAACCGATACCGACTGTACATCCACTTGTCCAGCAGTTTATACCACTTCCAATCGCGCCTCCGATTGGAAGTGTTATGCTCGGTGGTGACAAGCACCACCGAGCATAACACGCTACCTATGGCTGTAAATAACTGGCAGGCAGTATTGTGCGTATGTACAATGTCATATCTCCGCAAAAAGGGAATCAATTCAAATATATACAACGGATTATATGCAGATCCTCCTTTCCTCAATTCATAAGCCGTTACTCCTTTATCCTGCAATTGTTTTTTAAAAGGCGTCTCCGTACCGTCAAACAATAAGACATCTACCTGATGCCCTTGTTTCCGGAACAAAGGAACCATATCTAGGATCAGTTTTTCAGCACCACCGATATGAAGAGAAGTAATGACTTGAAGAATTTTCATGAAACTATGCCTTCAGAGTTGTTGTTATTATATAATTTGCATATACTTCTGGAGCCCATTTTTTTCGGTATAATTCTATTATTTCTTTTTTACAGACTTTAGGTAAAGCATATAAATCTTTTTCAAATTGACCCCAGTTCACATCCTCATCCCTATAATATCCCATATCCACAGTTTCTTTGACCTCTGAATCAAAAGGTAAATACCACTTAAGATATAATTTATCAGTAAAAATAGCAGTTCCAACAATAAAACTTTCAATAAATCGATTAGGTATACTTAAACGAAATCCGGAAACATTAAAATTATATTGAAAATGTGCCACAAAACTACAAAACTCAGATAATGGTATTATTTTATCTTTATTTATTTCTGTTTTACCAGAATCTTTTTTGACGACAATAACTCTCGCATCGTTGTTTTCATCTTTAGATATTATTTGGGATGCTTTGTAACGTTTTAAATTAGGATGCTCCATAATCCCAGAGTATAAACGCATATTATTCCATTCCAGATCCAAATCATATTTTCCCTGTTTTCCACTAGTTTTTGGCTCTAAATTACTACCAAAATAACACATCATATTTTGTTCCTTTTCCACAGACTGACCTTCCAAATACCCACAATATGTTTTATACAAATCTTTAAAACGGCATCCCCAGGCCAATCGACGAGGGCCAACCATTGCCGGTTTTATTTTATTTTTATATTTGAAAACATTCTTACTCAATCTTCGTTTTAAATTTGTTTTATCTTTAAATGAATTAAATTTAACATCCGAATAAGGAACCCTAATTATATTATTCAAAGGAAAACCCAATTCATTTATTTCTTTAGGACATTGCATTTTATAATACACATCTACTTTTTCTAATAATTTATCATTAAAAATAAACGGTGAGTCTTTAGAGTCTATGGTAAATGTTCTTTTTTTATTTCCATATTTTATATAACCGACTAAATTATAATTAGGATATTTCAAACAAACATTAAACAACCGGCGAAGCCCCCCAGCTAAATACTTATTATTAAACAATAATAACACCAAATAATTCAATGGAAATATTCGATATTTCAATTTTACCTTTTTTTCTTCTTGTAAAAAATATACACCTAATAAAAACCATTGAAAATAGCTAAATGATGCTATTGGCAATTTGGTTATAACAACTTCAGTCATATTATCAGTTATTTTATATCAATCAATTTTCCATACTTAACGTTATATCGAATATAAAAATACCATAAAACGCCTATAGGCAACACCAATAAAGTAAAAATTTTAGCAGGAGAGTCAGAAATTATATCCCATTGCTTAGCAATAATTTTACTAGAAATATAATGTATACAATATTTAAACCGTTTAAAAAATCCAGACCGATGAGAAAGGACTAATTTTCTATCATATATAAAGCCACATGGATTCCTCCAATACTGTTTATACATATTATAACTTGAACCATCTATTTGATAATCTACGATAACTAAAGGTTCATTTAATGTCAAAAGTGGATAATCTTGATCAATTAAAAAATACTTAGAAGCCAAGCTGACATATTTTTCTCCTTCAAAAACAGGATATTCCGGATATTTCTTTATAATATCTGTCCGATAAACAATTTTTTTATCTCCTTTTCCTCCTTTATCATAGAAATCAGTTAATGTAACAGATTTTTTAAAAAACTTCGTTCCCAATAATCCCTTTTTTGTTATATCCAATCCAACCAGTCCTGCATATTTTTCAGAACCATACTCTTTCCAAAATGAAACAATCTTTTCCACAGCATCATCCGGCATATAATCATCCGAATCAATACAAGTATTCAATTCGGTATAAATATTACGATAAGCAGTGTTATGAGCCCCATGCATTCCTTGATTTTCCTGATAGATATAACGAATAGGAATTTTATTCTCTTTAATCCATCTTTCTACCAAATCACGAGTTATATCAGAAGAACCATCATCCACGATCAACCATTCAAAATCCTGGCAAGTCTGCCGACACAAACTTTCATAAGTTCGCCCAAGAGTATGGGCCCGGTTATAAGCCGGTGTAAATACTGTCAATGTTTTTTTCCCCATTATCCTCTAATCCACATTAAATAAGTAAATAATATATGAGCTATCAATATCATACCAACCTTTTTCCCTTGATCTTTCCATACCGGTAACCTCAACAACGGATAAGCCAAAACAATCGGATACATAAACCAGGACAAATAGGCGAACCGGTTCGAATAGGAAGCCCGGATCAACATTACCCAAAAGGCATTAGCCAATACATATGTATGCAATAACATTAAATATTGACTATTAAAAATCTTCCTCTTTATGACGACATACCATCCTAACCAAATCGGCATAGCACTATACAAAAGGAAATCCCAACGGAACCCGGTATGGCTAAACAATGCATCATTCTCTGTATTATGCAAATAACCATCCAGTCGGTCATCAAACCCTAAACCTGAAAAAATAGATTCCATAAACCCACCTGCTACGGCACTGACAAAGATAGATCCCAACCAAAATAGATATATTATTTTTGTATTTCGATACAAAAGAGAGACTGCCATACAAAGAATCGGTAATGCTGTAGAATGATGGATATTGTATGCAACAAAGGACAAAACCCCTGCCACAACCTTGTCTTTGGTTGTACCATTTATGTAAGAAAAAGCAAGCAAGAGCAAACTACAAGCCAAGCCATTTCGGATACCATTCGTTCCATACGAAAAAAAAGAAAATGCTCCGAAACAGAACAACATGGCCAATGTCAAATTATTAGGCATCAACCGCCTGCAAGCCCACAGCATCAGTCCGACATATCCGATTTCAACAATCAAAAAAAAACCTTGTACGTCCATTACATGAGCACAAGTCGCCATTAACCATTTAAACAGCCATTCGGAGGAATCGGGGTCGTATACATTCGTACCATCTTGATAATGATAATAATCCCAAGCGTACACCCTCGTATCACCAAAATACTTTCCGGAGATAGGACGTAACCCGACAATAATAATAAACAAAATAGAGAACAGTATCATCCCCGTACTACTTCGCTTATAACCCAATACAGCCTGTACATTATTCTTAGAACTTTGCATATATTGACACAACGACCATATCAGGATGATATGAATATATACAGGATAATAATACTGAGGGGGAAACATTGTCTATTTACCTAATATTTTTTTCAACCATTGCAAAGAAGTCACGCCAAATACCCGATGAACCCAACGTGTAACTTTTATCCGGACAGGGCCATAATTGTCTACCCACGTTTTAGAATACCAATGAATACTGCGTGTGTTTTCTGTTATATTCAAGCGACCGGTGGCATCATCCAATGGATTGAAATAATCTTGTGGATAAATCCATACTCCGGCTACTTCTTGGATATCATTGGTCTGTTTCAATCCATGTGCTAATAATACATCAGTTGTGTGTTTTACTACTGTACCTGAAAGCTGCATTCCATAGTCATCCACAAAATGTAACCTATCATAATAATCTAATATAGCCTTATAAAGTCCAAGCCCAGGATTAGCCCCAAGTCCAAGCCCAGGATTAGCCCCAAGTCCAAGCCCAGGATTAGCCCCAAGTCCAAGAGCCACAGCCGGAGCTGTTTTCCCTACCGTATAAGCCCCCTCAATACCCATAAACGGACCACAGGCAACAATATCATCCATCGGTTTGATGACTTCAACATCCGTATCAAAATAAAGTCCCCCATATTTGTAAAGAACATAAAATCTTGCATAATCACTTACAAACGCATACTTTTTCCGTTCATAAGCCTCACGCGTATATATAATACAGTTTACATCAAAATTATCTTCATTCCACTCTTTTATTTCATAATCCGGAAAGAATTTTTTCCAACTGTTAATACATTTCAAAGCTGATTGGGGTAATGGGTTATGCCCGAACCAACAATAATGAATTATTTTAGGTATCATATAATATAAAGAATCACTTATTAATAAGCATTTTATGAAACAAATCGTACCATTTCCGAGTAATTTTATCTATAGTGAATGTCAGAGAATATTGATATGCATTCTCTGACAATTTCTTCAATTGCTGATCATTGCTCATAAGAAAACGTAACTTTTCTACATATTCACCTACAGAAAAAAGAGGGATGATATAACCTGTTTCACCATCAAGGATAACCTGATGAACACTTGAATAGCTATCAAAGGCCAATGAAGGAATACGATTATGTGCAGCTTCTTGAATAACTAAAGGCCACCCCTCCGTATTACTTGTCATACAAAATATTTTTGCCTTTTTATAATAGTCCATCGGATTCTTATACCCAACCAATTCTATCCGTTCAAGAGCTTCTTTTTTGATAAGCTCTTCCAAAGAGGAACGATAATATCCATCACCCAAAACGATAAACGTCCAATCAGGAAAATCTTTGTATAGCTTTTTCCAAATCTTAATGACCCAATCAGGCCTTTTTTGTTCAAATGTCAAACGACCCACAAATAGCAAAATATTTCCTTTTGCTGAAGAAACCTCTGTACTATTTACAGTTGTAAGCGGATTGGGTATAGCAAACAACTTGTCCGAATTTTCTATATCAGCTATACGAATAAAATCTTTTTTGAAATAATCTGAAAGTAAAACAAACGCATCACTCATATCATACGATTGACGAAATGACTTTTGGAGAATTCTGGTTTTTCTACACAGAATAAACTGTTTTGCAATACAAACATTTTTGAAAGCAAATAACAACTTATTTTTAAAAGACAACCCGGAACTTAAAATATCAGAGATAGAGGCTCTATTGTTAGCTAAGATATGCAGTGGAGAAAAATGCAGGATTGAGACTAATTTGGTACTACTACTACATTTTACGGCATAACATAATTGGGTGAAAGGTAAACTATCTCCTTGCTGATTAAATAAAATGTCTATATTATACATTTCTACTAAAGAGAGAGCATAGTTTACATTTTCCTTTCCGGATATATCTTCCGTATCAGGAAGAAAATATTGCTTAATGACAAATGGATTTCCAAGAGCATTTTGTAATTCTCTACTTTGAGAGAGGTAATAAACCTTATTGCCATCAGATTCAAATTGTTTTCCTATTTCCAAAGAGAATCGTTCTATTCCCCCACTAAATGGAGTAAACGGTAATCTACAGACAAATAATATATTCATTTTTCATCAAATTTATATGCATCAATCAAAGAACTTTTTGTACAATTGACAATAGAACATCCCTGACTCAAAGCATATTGATTTAATATATGATGCCCTCTAAACAAATATGCATAATATTCCAAAAATTCATATGTTTTCAAATCAGCACTTAAACCTATAGAAACAGGTTTCTTTTGAAATACTCTACCTTTATCATAAAAATGGCTTATCCGAGTACACAACCTGTTATGATCATCCAAACATAAACCGTCAAAAAAATTGTGGTCTACTCCATAAAGACAAATGTTTTTATATTTCAAATTGATCATTACATAAATGGCGTTCTGAACCACAGTTCCAAATTCTCCATTTCCCCAACCCTTTTCATAAAACCAAAATCTCAATTTCTCCAGCCCTATATATTGTCTTGTATGTAATGGTATAACCTTTATATGTTCATTTCTAATAAATGAGAAATTCTTAAAATAGAAATAAGGAACATACAAATTCATGTTCCAAGAAGTTCTCTCGTTCATATTATCAAACATTTTTTCAGCCTTGCCACTATCCGGATGGGTATCTAAAAAAAATTGAGGATCCGATAAAACATAATACTTAGGTTTTATTTTTTCATAAATTTCATGATTAGCAATGTAATTGACCACACAAAAGTCATCTGCCTTATATCTATCCAAATTCGTATCTAATTCATCAATAAAACTATTCAAAGATGGACCATTGGCTAAAATATGTACACTTCCAGATGAAGACACCTTTACATTATTCCATATTTTTATGTAATCCTTATAATCTTCACAAATGCCTAAATAGGCAATATAAAAAATTGTATCAATAAAATCATGAATCAATTTTCTCATAAATATACATCAAAACTGTTTATAGGTATTCATTATCTTCTCTGCAAATTCAAAATCCTCAGGCCAATCAATATCAACACCTTCTACTTTATCCACTTGAGCCATAAAAGGTTTGAAGCCAATACGTTGTTTGTGAACGGTCCAAATATCATGCTTAAACATAAAAAATGCACTTGTTTCGATATAAACAGGCTTAATCGCCTGAGTATGGGGGATTACTTTTAATTCATAATTTAAAGGTTTCCCGTCATACCAAGCAAAAGTTTGTATCTTCTCACAACTAAAAGCAGAATCATATCCTTCATTCAATATTTTATCCAAAGCAAATTCTATTGTAGACTGCTTCATAAAAGGAGATGTTGTATGTGCCAGCACATAAATATCCGCATCTACCGTTTTCACGAATTCATCGTATATGTCTTTACCTAATGTTTCATCACGATCCAAAAAGTCTGGTCTCTTTAAAAATTTCACTCCAAAAGGCAAATATTCAATAACATCTTCTTGACTGCAATAGACATAAATTTCGTCTATATTCTTCACTTTAACCAAAGTATCAAGTATATGACACATCAAAGGCTTTCCACCAAGTATTTTAAGATTCTTACCAATAACACGTTTACTGTTTAAACGAATTGGAACAAATGCTACAGTTTTCATTTCAAATATATTTTTGACAATATGTTACTTTTCCGAACGATTTCAATCATAATTACAGAAAATAGCACTCTCAATATAAACAGTCCCCAAAAATTTATTGACAGAGATACAAGCTTCAGTTCTATATTATGAAAACATAATACTACCAATGAATAATAACCAAAATATGACAATCTTACCAATACTTTATTTATAAATATTGATTTCAATTCTAAACACTTTGAAATACATTTATATAAGCAATATACTACAAATAAGCTGGATATTACATCCAAAAAATAAAATTTATAGAGACATTTACCTACATCTATTTGAGAAAAATTAAGAGTAAAAATCCAAATCCATCCAAATAATAAAATATATCTCTTTATATAGATATATTTAAACTTACAATTTCGAATTAATCTACCCAATAATAGATACAACAAAGCACATCCAGAGGCTTGAAATGAAAATGGTAGTTGTATATAATTTCTAGAGAAAACGCATAACACAAAAATGCAACAAAGCAAAATCACAAATTTGTTGATGTTACGTATCCTTTGATAGAGATAATAATAAAAAAATCGTGCCTCAAACAAAGCCAATAAGAACCAAATAGTACCTACATTAGGCAAGCTTCCCCACAGCCCGGGATTATGAATACTGGAACTACCCCAAAAAGTAGCAAAAATCCAATCATATATGTCTTGAATATTCTTTTTTCCACAGATACAAAGAATCAAGAGAGGTAAAAGAATCAAGAAACTTGTAAAAAAATAAGGAAACATTAACCTTTTAAAATCCTTCTTTAAATCATAACGGTCAATATTAAAATAATAGCCACTCATCAAGAAAAACAAAGGCATATGAAAGGTATAAATGAAGCCATTAAAATAAGGAATTGTATGTCCCCATATAACAGACAACATACCTACACCTTTCAAAATATCTACACTTTCACTGCGTTCCATTCTTATAATCATAAACAACTAAACGCATCTATGACACCCACTAGTCTATTCCCATCATCAACAACGATCAAAGAATGGATATTATGTTTTCGCATCAATACTTCAGCATCAGATAATTTGGCCGTGTCATTGATTGTTTTTGGGTTAGCACTCATAATATCCCTAACTGTTAAGGAAAAAAAGACATCTTGCTTCGTTTGCATGGCCCTTCTTACATCTCCGTCTGTAACAACTCCAACAATAGCAGAATCTTCTAAGACTACAGCAATACCCTGCTTTGTCTTACTTATTTCCAAAATCGTTTCCGAGACCTTAGAGGCCAACGAAACAATAGGCAAATTCGTTGAAACCATATAATCCTTAACCCTAGATAACAAACGCTTGCCTAAGCTACCTCCAGGATGATACTGAGCAAAATCGGAAACTTTAAAATTCCTAACTTTCATCAAAGCGCAAGCAATGGCATCTCCCATAGCTAAAGTAGCTATAGTAGATGAAGTCGGAGCTAAATTTAAAGGGCAAGCCTCTTTCTCTACCGCAATATTCAAATGACATACAGAATATTGAGCCAAAAGAGAATTCGGATTTCCCGACATACCAATAATTGGTATATTTCTTTCTAACAATAGAGGTATAAAGCGTAATAATTCATCTGTATTACCAGAATAAGAGATCGCTAAAACGATGTCAGCCGGTGAAAACATTCCCAAATCGCCATGATAAGCATCTAAGGGATTGACAAAAAAAGAAGGAGTTCCCGTACTTGCTAAAGTGGCTGCTATTTTAGCCCCGATATGTCCGGATTTTCCTACGCCGGTAACAATAAATTTTCCTTTACAATGATAAATCAAATCTATAGCCTTTGAAAAATCATCGGTCAATAAAGGAATTAAGTCTAATATGGCTTTCGCTTCGTCTTTAAAACACTGTATTACATAATTATTAACATTCTTCATAACAATGATTCTATCACTTTCTCCAAATCTTTTAAATACAACATATTAGGACCATCACTTAATGCCTTGTCCGGATCTGGGTGAACCTCAAAGAAATAGCCATCAGCTCCAAATGCCTTTGCTGCCAAAGCCATCATAGGAACGAACCTCCTATCACCTCCTGTTTTACCATTATTTCCTCCGGGCCGTTGAACAGAATGGGTACAATCCATAATCACACATTTAGAATACTGCTTCATATCTACAATATTTCTAAAATCGACTGCTAAATTATTATAGCCATAAACATTACCCCTTTCTGTCAACCATACTTTGTCATTACCTGATTCTTTTACTTTCTGCACCGGATACATCATATCATGACCAGACAAGAACTGCGCTTTCTTTATATTTACGACACAATTTGTTTTAGCAGCAGCAACCAACAAATCGGTTTGACGACAAAGAAACGCTGGAATTTGAATTACATCAACAACTTCACCAACAGGTTCTGCTTGATATGATTCATGAATATCTGTCAATAATTTCAAGCCATATTTTTCTTTGATCTCACTTAGCATATTCAATCCCACATTTAGTCCCGGGCCTCTAAATGAAGAAATAGAAGTACGATTGGCTTTATCAAAAGAAGCTTTGAAAGTAATATCTATATCAAATTTAGTATTTAAGCGAACAAGTTCTGAAGATACTTCTTCAAGCAACTCCATAGCTTCAATAACACATGGTCCAGCAATAAAAATCGGTTTTTTATTCATTGCATATTTTATTCTTTAATTTAGCAAAAGCATATTCTATATATTTTTTCTCAACAGAATTAAATCCCAATATAAAACAAATAATACTAAATAATAAACACCACAATAATCCACCTAAAACAAATTCTAATATAGCATCTCTATTAAAAACATAATTAAAAAGCATATAAGATACTATTATAGAAACCAAACTCACAACAAAAATCCGAAAAAAGACTTCTCTAATGTAATTATTCAATGGAAAATCTATCCTAAATTTCAAATAAGCTAACCTCACAAAATAACTTATCACATTTAATAAAAGACGTACCAATAATAACCAGACAGGAGATAATCCCGCTTTCAAAAGAATATATGAAATAGGAAAATTAAGTATCAACACAATACACATTAATACTTGATAAAGCTTTATGTTTCCATTTGCTTGCACAGACATCCATAATGGTCCAGAAAGTGCATCTATTAAACAGTATAATATGATTAACCGGCAAAACTCCACTGAATATAATGGAAGTTGTCCCAACCAAAGGCTTAAAACATATTCAATTTTAAATAATACAGGAATAGATAAGACCAACATTAAATAATAAGAAATTTTTGTTGCGCGAAACAGCAAATTATAAAAGTCGATACTGTTACCTGAAGAATACAATTTCACTATTTGCGGATTAAAAGCCATTTGAAAATTAGATATAAAACCATAAACTGCTGCTCCAACCTGATTTGCAATTCCTAAAGAAGTATTAGCTACAACACCTCCAAAAATATTCAAAAGGATATTTCCTCCTTGATTTACAACTATGTTAGTAATACCTCCAAAAAGACTCCACACTGAGAAACTTAAAAGTTCTCCATATTTACTTTTATCCCTCACAAAATAAAAAGAAAATGAAGGAAACAATTTCTTACAATACACATAGTAAAAAATCAATATCATTAAAGAGACAAAACATAATAAAACAGCGTAAAACTCCAAACGGCTAAATGGAGATTGAAGTAATAAAAAAGCAACTATTAACTTTAATAGAACTTCACCGACAGACATATATGCAAAAAAAGACATCTTTTCAAATGCTATTATCAATGCATTATAAGGAGCCTTCAACAGACTCAAACAAAATGTCACTATTGTAAATTGATAAACCACATTAGCAGCCGCATATTTCTCAGCCGGAATATTCAAACAATAATTCACAATCCATAACCCAATTGTTTCGGCTAAAAAAACTATAATAAAGATCAACAGTATATGGAAAGAAAGACTAACGTTAAATATAGAATACATACCCACGTTATCTTTTTTACCCATATAGTAATTTAAAAAACGTTGAACCGCATTAGTTGTAGCATTATTCAAAAAAGAAAATAAAACAACAATTCCGCCTACTACATTATATATACCAAAATCTTCCACTCCCAACGCATTCAAAACAACACGGGAAGTGTAAAGAGATACCACTATAGATAGCAACATCCGGATATAAAGCATCAATGTATTTTTGGCAATCCGTTTGTTATTGCTTGTATCTGTCTCTGACATATTAATCAACCAATATCGTTTAACAAAGCCTGCCAACCCACCTTTTTCCAAATATAAAGACGCATTTGATCCAACAAAATGCAGCTAATGAACACGCCTAAACAAAATAAAAAAATCGCCGACAAACACCCTATGCCGAAATAGGATTTGATAAACCAATAATTACCTCCTATCATAAAATATTGCGCCATTCCTTTTCGGAAAAAATTGCTAATACCGATCCATACGCATATGGCATAAATGGGAATTGCATATGAAACAAAAGATTCAATATACCTTTACCCTTTAATGTTATGCCAAAATAACCCGAAATCAGAATAAAAACATTGAAAGGATACGTAGCAATTCAATATTCGACTGTCTACCTCCTTCTTGCTTAGAAAGTCCTTGTTGGCAACAAATACTCATTAGTAACATTCTTTATCTAACACCTCATACTCCGAATTCTTACTCTTGAACTCCGGCACGATCCACTTCATTACTCTTACCATCTCCAATTTATCTACCTTAATAGCCAAGTCTATCAAATGGTTTACTACTGTGGAGACGTTATCGTAATCGTATTCACGTACTTGGGCACGGAAGATTTTGGGATTTCCGGTTGGGATCGTATTCTCTTTGGTTGCCAGCAATTCTTCGTAAAGCTTCTCGCCGGGACGGAGACCGGTATATTTTATCTCTATATCTTTATCAGGGACAAGGCCGGCAAGTTCGATCATGCGGCGTGCCAGATTGGCTATCTTGACAGGGGTTCCCATATCAAAGACGAAGATCTCGTTTCCTTTACCCATAAAGGCGGCTTCCAGAACCAGACGGCAGGCCTCGGGGATGGTCATAAAGAAACGGACGATATCGGGATGGGTTACGGTTAGGGGGCCTCCTTTCATTATCTGTTCACGGAAGCGGGGGATAACGGAACCGTTGCTTCCCAAGACATTTCCGAAACGGGTCGTGATAAAGCGGGTCTTACCGGGATACAGGCCTTTACTGATTGCGATACTAAGGCTTTGGACATATATCTCGGCAAGGCGTTTGGAGGCTCCCATGACATTCGTCGGGTTTACCGCCTTGTCCGTGGAAATCATTATGAATTTCTCCACATTGTACCGGACAGCCGTATCTGCTACGTTACGGGTTCCATAGACATTGGTATGGGCAGCTTCACAAGGATTCTCTTCCATCAAAGGAACATGTTTGTAAGCGGCGGCATGAAAAACAACCTGAGGATGATAACGGCTGAATACACTTTCGACACGTGCTATCATACGGATATCGCCCATGATTGGAAAAAACTCCACTTCCGGATATTTGTCCTCCAATTCGAGACGGATATTATGCATGGGCGTTTCCGCGCTATCGAAAAGGATAAGCTGTTTTAAACCGAAAGAACAGAGCTGGCGACAAAGTTCGCTACCGATAGAACCGGCTGCACCTGTTACCAGCACCACTTTATCTTTAAGTGATGCACTTATCTCATTCATATTGATACATATCTCATCACGCCCCAACAAGTCTTCAATACGGACTTCCGGAAGATTACGCAAGGTCCTTTTACCTTCTATGAGTTCATCTACGGAGGGCAAAATCAGCATATGGACCTTCTTCTTCTCGCAATAGCGGACCAAACGCTCACTTTCGTCTTTTACGGTTTGATAGTCTACGAACAGTATCGCTTTAATATTTTTACGGTTTACCAACCTGTTAAATTCAGACTGAGTAACAATAGAATAGACTTTATATTTGCCGATACGCATGGAAGTATGCGAACCGATTAGGAGATAGCCCCCTATACGGAATGTTTGTTGGTCTGCGATGGATATTTCACTCAATAAGGTAGCCGGAATATTTTTCCCGTAAATTAAGAACCTGCCACAAGAGGTGGCTACGCTATCGGTTATGATTGAATAGGTTATAATGAGGATGGCACGGATAATCGTTAACAGGAAGAATGTAAAAAACAGATCGATTAATCCTCCTAAGAAGAGTATACGGAAAGGAAGATTGACAGGAATAACGACTAATAGGAGTACGATCAGACCGATCTTCAAGGAAGAAGCCATGGCAATACGTCCTGTTTCCGTAAAAGAAGAGTGACGGATAACTCCTTTATAGGTCTGGCATAAAAAGAAACTTAACGCACTGCAAAGAATGGATAATAGAAATATCGTCCAAAGTGTGGCATCTGTAATTCCCCCCATCCATAAATAAGAAACAAAAGCTAAAGCGGTAAGGGTGGAACCGGTTGAAAAAAATAAGTCGGCAAGAAATATTACCCAGCGGTTAAAATATTTCGTACCCAATGCTAATGTAATTAAAGCACTGATTTTCATAAGCCGAGAGTGTATTATTTGTTCACGAAAAGGTTCGTCACTCCCAAATGAGACTAACGAATCGCTTACTGATTTATCACTTTCTTTTGATTGAAAGAGGACTAAAAAAACGTTCGTTTATTTTAGCTGTTTCAAAAAGTGAAACGCAGAACAGATGACTAAAAAAACGTTCCTTTATTTTAGTCTATCAGATCTGATGTAAGTGATTAATTATGGGAATATTAGAGAGGGGATAAGTTGAAGAGTCACAGATTTGTATAATTTTTTCTTTTGGTTTTATCGTTTTTAATACATACATTTGCAATGACTAAAATAAACGAACGTTTTTTTAGTCATTTGCATTCTGCTACAAAGCTTATATTTCAATATATACATTTTATATAACCTATTTTTATCACTACAAAGCTTATTTTTATGTTAATATTTAGTTTGATAAATATTACACAAATAACATAAATTCAATTAGGATACAAAAAAGGCTGTAGAGGGAGGAATATCGTTTTGACGTTATCCAATAAGGCTATATAACGCACGGCGTATATCCGTATAACGGAAAATATAGCCGGCCGATAATAAACGGGCGGGATAGGCTTGTTGTCCGTGGGTAATCATGGCTTCGCCTTCTCCATACAATAAACGAAAGATAAAAGCAGGGAGAGGAATCCAGGCGGGACGGTGTAGTACTTTAGCGATACTTTCAGTTAATATTTGGTTGGTTATCGGTTCAGGAGAGACAAAATTAATAATGCCGGAGAGATGCTCGCGGGTGATAACAAACTGTATACCATGCAATACATCATCGATATGTATCCATGAAAACCCTTGTTTGCCGGACGCTATTCTTCCTCCGGCAAATAAACGGAAAGGCAGCAACATTTTAGGAAATGCACCTCCATCCTTTCCCAATACCACACCAAAGCGTGTAATTGCAAGGCGTACATCGGGAGAAAGTTTCTGTGCCTCATCTTCCCAACGGCTACAAACTTCTGCCAGAAAACCACGGCCTTCGGACAGGTTACTTTCCGTATAAACTCCACTATCGGGATAAATGCCGACAGCCGAAGCAGAGATAAAAAGGGATGGTTTGACAGGCATATGGTTTATAACGGAAACAAGCTGGCGGGTAACCTCTATACGGCTGTTTAATATATTTCTTTTAGAAGCATTCGTCCATCGTTGGTTAATGGTGGAACCTGCCAGATTGATTACAACATTGCAACCGGAAAGCGAAACTTCCAATTCTTTGCCGTCTTCTTTACCGAACAAGGAATGAGGCAAAGGAATGACTGTGTCTCCCTGCCCTGCAAAAAATGTTGTAAGGTGTTTTCCTATAAAGCCTGAACTACCGCTGATTGCAATTCTCATATTTATGTTATAACCTTTATCCTATCTGACAATAAAACTATCAGGACAAGCCATAAGTTTCAGGCTATAAGTATATTATAACATAGGTTGCAATTCTTTTTCAAATATTTGCTTACTGATGATACGATAATGGGGAGAATAGGTTTCCTCAAACACTTTACTATGGTGCCCCACATATTCGCCACGCTCTAAACGCTCCTCTATTTCTTTCCGGTCGTCGGCATAACCGGGCAGGGACAGATTCATGGAACGGATAATTAATTCAATGGCTCGCCACTCTTTTTGCCAGTCGGAAACGGCAACAGGCTGTATTCCCTGAACACTGCGGATAAAAGCATCAAAATAAGTTTGATAAGGGATTTTCCCTTCTTTTATGACAGACAGGTTGACACGATAGAAATTACCCTCCCATCCGGTAGGTTCGGCAATATCTCCTTCTATTTCCGAATAGGAAGCTAACTCCCTCCGCAAATAGTTTCCGGCAGAGGTCGTATCGCTAATGATATGTCCCGGACCAAATTTATCCTGAAAGAAATTTTTATACAAATCTTTTAATGTAGACTTTGGATACACCTTCATTTGCCGGGCAACGGCATTACGGACTGCTTCATTAAAAACATCCTTCTCCACAGCCTGTAAAGAGGTGTAGAGAAGGATGGATAAAAGCAAGAAAATAGATTTCCTCATCGGTTATTTTATTACTTCTTGAAGTGTTTTATGCAAATCCTCACCCGTTATATTCCGGGCTATGATAACTCCGTTCGGGTCCAGCAGGATATTGGCAGGAATGCCGCGCACACCATAAAGGGCGGGTATCTCGGAGTCCCAGTATTTCAGGTCGGAGACATGTGTCCAGGTCAGGTTATCGTCGGCTATGGCTTTCATCCATTTATCTTTATTATTATCGAGTGAGATGCCGATAATCGTAAAGTTTTTATCCTTATATTCCTGGAATGCTTTTACGACATTCGGATTTTCACGGCGGCAAGGGGGACACCAGGATGCCCAGAAGTCAAGTAATACATATTTTCCTCTGAAATCGGACAGGGAGACAGAAACGCCTGCTGTATCGGGCAATGAAAATCCGGGAGCAGTTTTTCCTATCTGCACATTTTCCAATTGTTTGATAATGCCATCCAAATCCTTCACATACGGACTGTTTGCCAATGCCGGAGATATTTTAGCACGGGTTGCTTTCAATTCATCCAATGGCAACTGGTAGGTGAAATAACGGTACAGGTAGAATGCGGCAGCCGGAGAATCCGGATATTTGGTAATCAGGCTATCGATATTATAACCGTCTTCAAATATTTTTTCGGCATTCGACAGGAAGATGTCATTCACCGGTGAGTTTCCGACAGTTATTACATCGCCATCTCCGCTTATCGTTACATTCATCGGTGCATTTTCGATAAAGAACTGGACAGGATAACTCATCTGTTCCGTAGCCAGTCCATACAACAGAGGCTGTTCTACCGAACCTTCAAAGGTAAACTTACCGTCTTTTATCTCGGCGGTGTCTACATCAAAAAACATTTTGTTACGGAAGGATTTAAGATAAATCTTTCCATCCGGCATACCGGATACTTCTCCGTTTATCACATAACCTTTCGGCGTTTCCTGACAACTTGCCATCAACAGGACAGTCAGCGCTACTAATACGAATTGCTTCATCTTTATTGTGTTTATTATTTAATATCCGGATGATGGTACCTCCCTTTCTTCAAGGTCTCTTTTCCATATTCGATTGCCCGTACCGGACAGCGATGGATACAAGCGACACATTGAACACAGGTATTCGCCCATACGGGCTTGCCATCGACCAGTGCTATTGTTTGGGTCGGACAAATCTTTTCACACAGTCCGCAGGATATGCAGGCATCCGTGACATGAAAAGAATTCTTTCCGGTTGCAAAGTTAACAAAAAGAGGATTAACCAGATAACTTTTCAGGAAAGGCACACTTCCTTTCTTATATAAATTAACGTCTGTATGCTCTTTTATAGCTTCTGCAATTGCAGCAATGCGTAATGGAGCATCTTTTAACTTCTGTTGCTCCACTTCTTTCGTATCGACATTAAAGCCGGGCATCAGGATATAGTTGTTCGGCATGATAACAGAATAGCCGGCGGTGAGGGTGATGCCCCGCTTAGCAAGTGTTTTTCCCAACATATCTGCCGTATAACCACAGTCGTCGCCACAGGTACAGACGGAAAAGACAGATTGTTTCCGGTATCCGGAAAGTTTCAGGCGGGAGGCAAAACGAGTCATGGGAATTGCCGGTCCCCATGAATGAACCGGGTAGACAAACACGATGGTTTTATCTTCCCGGAGGGTCCAGGTATATTCATTTTCCCCGCTTTGCAACTGGCCGGTTATGGATACGACAGGTTCATTCAGGGCTTTGCCTAATTCTTTTGCTACCCAAAAAGAGTTTCCGGTTCCTGTGAAATAGAATATCATATGTATATTTTTATTATCTTCGAGTTGGCTATCCTACACCGCAACTTAGTAGCGTTCAGCAGATAACCCAGACAAAGATAATACAAATTTACTCATGCCAATCTTTATAATTCAATATCCCAAATCCCGGCACTCTTTTCCAGTTCTACCAGAGATGCGCTGTGGTTGAACAAGGTTTCTATGTATTGTGCCTGCACCTCGTCATAGGTTCGCTGGGCATCCAGTACTTCCAACAAGGATACTTCTCCCCTGTTGTAGCTATACACTTTTCCGTCGATTACCTCACGTGCCTTACGTAACATTCCTTGTTCATAATGTTGTACCTGACTGGAGAAAACCACATAATTGCGGTATGCCTGCATCACTTCATTCTGTACCTGAAGCAAAGCCTGCTGGTATTGTATCTCGGCTTGTTGTTCCCTGAAACGTGCTGCACGGACGGTTCCCTTATTAAAATTAGAGAATTTAAGAGGGATAGCGATACCTGCCGTAACACCTGTGAAAGGCGGTGCGGGAGCCTCTTCATTATATACCCTGCCGTTCCGGCTCACGGCTATAGATAAATCCACATCAGTATTGCGTTCCCGACGCGCCACTTTCAAAGCTCTCGATGCAACTTCCTTATTCTTTAGAGCAGCAACAAGGTCGGCACGCTGTTCATTGGCTGTGGCAAGCAAATCTCCTACAATAAAACTACGGGACGGGATATGTAATCCCGCTTCCGGCTGATAAAGCGTGTCACGTGTTGTAGAACCAATCAACAGGTTTAGATTAGAGTAAGCATTATGCAACTCTGCCGCAGCCTGCAATAATTCATTTTGAAGAATATCCGCTTCCAAATGGCTTTGCGTTGCATCTATCTCCATGATTTTACCCAGGGAGAAACGGACACTGTCGCTTTCAGCAAGCCGCCGGATATTCGCATAAGCATTCTCTTTTACCTTATATAATTCATATTGCTTAAGGGCTTCCAGATAGGCTACCGTTGCATCTGCACGCAGGTTACGGAAATAGTCGTTCAGCAGAGCCCTTGTCAATGCACTTTCGCTCTGTGCAAGGGCGATACCGGCACCCCGTTTGCCAAAGGTGAAAGTTTTGCTCAGTTCCACTTCCACACCTTCCCCCATTTGCAGGGTACGGTTTTCATTGTTGAAATAAGAAACAGCAAGATTCGGGTCATTGAATACCTTCGAAGCTGTCAGTTCAGCTTCGGAGATATCGATATTCAGCCGTTCGGCGGCATATTCCAGGTTCCCTTCTGCAACCTTCTCCATATACTGGCGGTATGAAAGTTGTACAATCTGTTGGCCTGACACTATACATGATGCGCACAAACAGAGGATGGAAAGATATATTTTCATTTGTTCGATGTTTTAATTTATATCTGTTTCAGAGGTTAATACATTATAATAAGGTCTCTCCGCTTCCGATACTTTTATCAGCATCAGACAAGGGTTTTTTATCCAGATAATGTTTCTCTACCATATAATACAAGGCAGGCAATACATACAAGGTTATCACGGTAGCGAACAACAGCCCGTATACAATTACGGTTGCCAACGGACGTTGTACATCGGAACCGATGCCCGTACTCAACGAAGCGGGAAGCAAACCCAGCACTGCCACGGTAGCCGTCATTAAAATAGGACGGAAGCGATGTTTGGTACCGGTTATTACCGCCTCTTTAAATGCACGGTCGCGGGTACGCAAGTTGTTGATATGCGAAATCATAATCACTCCGTTCTGGATAGCTACACCAATCAAAGCAATAAAACCTACAGCCGAAGAGACATTCAAGGTCATTCCCCGGACATTCAAAGCCAGCATACCGCCAAACAAAGCCAGTGGAACCACACACATCATCAGGGCAGCCTGACGGAACTTTCCACAGGCGGCAAACAGCAACAGCAGCATGATACCCAAAGCCAGGGGCACAACTACAGCCAACCGCCCATACGCACGTTGCTGGTTCTCGAACTGTCCGGCCCATTTCAGATGAACAGCATCGTGGTCGTATTTTATTTCCTTATCGATCAAACGGTTTGCCTTTTCCAGGAAAGCAGTTAAATCCACACCACGTAAGTTGACACGTACAGTAAGGTGCCGCTTATTCATTTCACGGGTAATGGTACTGGCTCCGGTTGTCATTTTAATATCAGCCACCTGCGAAAGAGGAATCTTGGCTCCGGCATCGGTTGTCAGCAACAGGCTACCGATACGTTCCGGCGAGTTACGGTCTTCGTCCCCGAAACGGCAAATCACATCATAGCTTTTACTGCCGACAAATATCTGGGAGATAGCCTGACCGCCGATAGCAAGCTCTATTAAATCGGCTACATCCGAGACATTCAGCCCATACTGTGCGATACGGTCACGGTCTGCTATAATCTGCAACTGAGGTAACGGAGGTTCCTGGTCTACTGCTACATCCACTGCTCCCGGTATCCGTTTCAGTACATTTGCTACCTGCTCCGCGATATGGCGGGTTCCGGTAATATCATCCCCGTATATCTTTATAGCCAGGTCACTGTGTGCACCGGCTATCTGGTCCATTACCATATCGATGATAGGTTGTGAGAAACCTACCGAATAGCCCGGCATAGTAGATAATTTGGCAGACATTTCCTCTATCAGGTCGGCTTTTGTCTTTCCATATTTCCAGGTATTATAAGGTTTCAACCCTACCCCGCATTCGATATGGGAAAGGGAGAAAGCCTCTGCTCCTTCGTCGTCACGTCCTACCTGTGTCATCACATAAGAGACTTCATCGAACTCTTTCAACGCTTTACGCAACTCTGCTCCCATCGCTTTTGACTTCTCTATGGAGATACCCGGAGGCAATTGCACCTGTATCCAGATAGCTCCCTCATCCAACGGAGGAAGGAAATCTTTACCTACCGTATAACTAAGGATACCCGCACCTACCAGAATCACAACAAAAGGCAGAATGACCCGTTTCGGCTTTTCAAGCAAAGCGGTTATCTGCTTATTGTACCCTTCCGAGAGCTTTTCCAGCCAACGGTTATGATAGATCTTACGTGGCATACGATAGGCATAAAACGCCAGTCCGGGGATAAGCAGCAAAGCCACACACAAAGCGCCCAGCAAAGCATAACCTACCGTATAAGCCATCGGAGTGAACAGCTTGCTTTCAATATGTTCGAAAGCGAACAAAGGCAAATAAGCCGTAATGATAATCAAAGTGGAGAAGAAGATAGGGCGTGCCACTTCTGTCGTACGGCGCAGGATCGACTCTTCATTCAATATATCTTCCGGATGGCGTTCACGCTTCTTCAGGATTGTTTCCATCATCACAATCGCACCATCCACCAGTATACCGAAGTCTATGGCTCCCAAAGAAAGCAGGTTCGCCGGAATATTAGTCAGGTGCATCAAGATAAAGGCAATCAGCAGGGAAAGAGGAATCGTAAGGGCAACCAGCAAAGCCCCGCGCCAACTACCCAGGAAAAGGATAAGTACCAGGATAACCAAGACCATTCCTTCGAAAAGCGTATGCGATACCGTATTCAACGTCATATTCACCAAATCGGTACGGTCCATAAAGACATGGATATGCGTTCCTTCCGGCAATGTTTCGTTATTCAGTTCGTCTACGGCTGCATGTACTCCTTCCAATACCGTCGAAGGATTTTCTCCGCGGAGCATCTGCACGATACCTTCCACACCGTCTGAGAAGTCACGGTCTTTGTCAGTAAAGCCGAGTACTCCTTTACGTTCCAGGTTGCCATATTTCAATTTACCTATGTCATTCAGGTAGACAGGAACGCCATTCACTGTTTTAAGGACAATATGTCCCAGGTCGTCCAAATCCTTTACCAGACCGATTCCACGGATTACGTAGCTTAAATCACCCCGGCTCAGCATACTACCGCCGGCATTTACGTTATTCTTTTCTATCTTTTCAGTGATATCACCCAAGGTTATATCGTACTGGTCCATCTTATGCGGGTCTACCTCTATCTGGTACTGGGTAGTGATACCGCCGAAGTTACTGACATCGGCTACACCCGTCACTTGTTTCAGGCGGGGGATAATCACCCACTTGTGCAGGTCTGTCAGTTCCCGCCGGTCCAACCGGTCGCTTTCCAGCACATAACGGAAGATTTCTCCGGTAGGCGATGTCAGCGGGTTCAATCCGGGAGTCGCATGATAAGGCAGTTCCACATCCCCCAGACGTTCCTGCACACGCTGCCGTGCCCAGTAATCGTCGATACCGTCATCAAACACAAGCACGACAGTGGAAAGCCCGAACGTATTCTTGCTACGCATGACATTCAAACCGGGCAGACCGTTCATCGCCCGTTCGATAGGGATACTGATCTGCTGTTCTATCTCTTCGGCAGCCAGACCGGGAACCTGGGTAACGACCTGCACAGTCGTATCGGCAATATCGGGATAGGCATCAATTGCCAACCGTGTCCATGAGTAATAGCCTACTATGGCTAAGAACAGGAACAACACAAACATCAGCCCTCGCCGGTGTATCGCTATATATATCAGTCTTTTCATAGGGCGTTACCGGGCATCTAATAAGTAAAACGCTCCTGTTGTCACAATTTCATCACCGGGAACCAGACCGGACAGGATAACGGTTTTATTATCTGCCGTAGTCCCAACCGATACCCGTTGCTTCCGGTATTCGTTTTTGCCTAATGATACCAGCACATAGCAATCCTCTTCTTCCTGAAGGATAGCGGATGTCGGTATACGGATTACCTCGGCGGCTTTATCGCTCAGCTTCACGGTTCCGTACATGGCAGGTTTCATCTGGCGGGAAGTATTGTCGCATTCTATCAATACCTCGACCGAACGTGTTTCTTCATCCAGCATCTCGCTGATATGGTAAATATTTCCGGTGAAAGGCTGGTCCGGCAGGGCTACCAGACGGATTTCCACATCATTCAATGCCTTTATCAGGTTCAAGTCCTTTTCTTTTACATGGGCAACCACCCATACTTTATTCAGGTTGGCGATAACGGCTACCGGTTCGGCATCTTCCTTTATATACTGACCGATTACCATACGGTCTGTCACCACCTCTCCGGCTATCGGGGAACGGACCACCAACGGCTGTCCCAGCACTAACTCATCCGGATTTATCTGGAACACTTTCAGAGCGGCTTCAGCGTTCTCGAAATCTTTCTTCTTCAACTCGTAGTTCACTTCGGCTTCTTCCAGTTCTTTTTGGACACCCACCCGGTTACGTACCAGGTCTTGTTCGCGTTTAAGGCTCTTACGGGCAAGCTCCATCTCCTGTTTTGCCTGGTAATAGACTTTCCCCGTTTCAAAGAAAGACGGCGAACTGATTTCAAAGACCGGACTGCCGGGCACGACTTTCTGTCCCAGACGGACAAAAGACTTCGTGATACGTCCAGCAAACGGCGAAGCTATTTCTGCATAATTGGACGGTATGGCCTTCACAACCCCTGATGTACTGAACTCAATGCTATAAAGTTCGGGCTGTATCTTCTCTGTTTTCAGGCGGGAAAGAATGGGTGAAGCGGCTCCCACCTGTATTGTATCTCCTTTTAATGTTATGGCAACAGCATTCCCGTCATCCTGCTTCTGGCTATGACAAGACATGAATACCACTGCCGGAAGCAATAGTAAAAACAATTGTTTCATATAAATATAATGTGTGTAAGTTATTATTCAATTGACAGTTGACAATTGACAGTTGAGAGAGGACAAAATACAGTTATACAGTCTCCCACCCAATTTATAAACCGGGCGCGAAGCCTAACTGTCAATTATCACCTGTCAACTGTCAACTAATAAGCGGGCGGTGCCCTTAACTTACTGCCACGCAAGATTCGTGTAAACGTGAAAAGCGTGTGTTCGAATGAAAAGACAGACAAAAGCATCCATACCGCACCGACAACAAAGAATGGAACCACATCCATCGTGACATGTTCCAAGGTCTCGATCGTATTCAGTGCATCCGTACTATGGTCATGGTGAGGCTGCCCGTCGGCTCCGGGCAAATACGGATGGGAATGGATAATCGTATAGGTGGTATAGTGGTGAACATGCGTAAAGGCAACACCTCCTGCATAGTAACTTATGAAAAGCACTATCAACAGGTATTTCAATATAGGATGACGCAGATATTTCACTTCCCCTGATTTTGGATGCAAATATATTTAATTATTATGACACGGCTTGCATTAATTTATAACGTTTCTATGACATTTATCTCCGATTCGTTTGGAACAACCCTTTTTTATCTATTAATTTGCATCACCTTAAAAATAAATATGACATGAAACGAACTTTGCTTATCGGTATTGCCATTGCTTGTATGGCTGTATCCCACTTACCGGCACAAGAGGCCGCTGTCAACAAAATCATTGAAATCGGGCAAACCGATAATCAGGTAATGGACCATCTGGATGTATTGACAAACCGCATCGGCGGACGTGTAATCGGCTCCAACGCTTACGACAATGCAGTCGAGTGGGTAGCTTCCAAATTCAAAGAATGGGGGCTGGAAGTAGAAATACAGGAAGCCGGTACACTGCCTGTAGGCTTCAATCGGGGTCCTTGGTTCGGACGTCTTCTGGGGGACAACAGTATGCCTCTCCATTTCGTCACCCCTTCCTATACCGCCGGAACGAAGGGCATCCAACGCGGGCATGTCCTGATGGAACCCCGCACACAGGAAGAATTCAACCGGATGAAAGGACAACTGAAAGGTGCCTGGGTACTGGTGAACGGTACAAACGTAGGCTGGCCTATCGACCGCACAGCCAAAGGTGACTCCATCCGTGCCGCAGTGATAGCCGAAAACAAAGAAATAGCTATCAAGAACGACAAAATAGACGAAGACAATTGGGTAAACGGCAAGAATACCCCGCTCCTTCCCTACCGCGAAGATGTTCCCGCATTATTCTATAAACAAATGTGCGAAGCAGGAGTCCTGGGATTCATCCAATCCGCAAAAGTTCCCCTCCGTGCCTTATACGACAAAGCGATTATGAACGACCCGAACTTCACGTTCGACAACCTGCCTACCGTTTGCGACATCAAGCTGGACGAAAGCCAATTCGCTACGATTAAGAAGATGGTACAGGAACGCCGCACCTTCTTCCTCGAATTCGACATCCGTAATCATTTCCGCATGGGACCGGTTAAATATCATAACGTAATCGGTAAAATCAAAGGAAGCAAATATCCGGACGAATGTGTAATGGCAAGCGGCCACCTGGATGCTTTCGACGTTGCTACCGGTGGCGTGGACTGTGGTTCAGGCGTTACTCCGGTTATGGAAGCAGCCCGTATGATTATGAAAGCCGGCGGAAAACCGAAACGCACCATGTTGTTCTGTGCCTTCGCCGGTGAAGAATTCGGTCTGTTAGGCTCTACCGCATATGTGAAGATAAATGCAAAGAAACTGGATAAGATATCCAACCTGTTCAACCGCGACGGTGGGCCTACTCCTCCGGTAGGTATCCGTGTACCGAAAGCCATGTACAACGACTTCGTAAAAATATGCGCTCCTGTCACCCGCATCAACCCGGAGTACCCTTTTGAAGTGAAAGAAGTTCCGGCACGTACCAAACCGACCAAACCGGGCGGCACAGATGCTTCCGTATTTGCCGTGGAAGGTGTTCCGACAATCGGTTTCATGGAAGATGACATCAAAGGATACAACTTCAGCTACGGCGAGATATGGCATACCGAACGCGATACCTACAGTAAGAGTATTCCCGAATACCAGCAACATGCAGCTACCGTTATGGCCATCGTGACACTGGGTGTTGCCAACCTGGACCACCAGCTTTCACGCGAAGGTTTGTACAAGTAAAAAAGGAGGGGCCCAATCCTTACCTTTCCTGACTTTGACACCTTTCGGATTATAAAAAACCAGAGACACCTAAATAAGTGCCTCTGATTTTTTATTATATTGGGGTATGATTGATAAGAAAAAGAATATGTCTTAATCTGAGAGTTTAGATATTTCTTCTGCGGACAAACCAGTGCATTGTATGATGACATCTACCGGAATGCCTTGTCTCTTTAATTTGGCGGCTATTTGACGCTGGCTTTCGGCTTTGCCTTTCGCTTCACCCTCCGCTAATCCTTTAGCCTTACCTCTAACTTCGCCTTCTGCCAGTCCTTCTGCTTTTCCTTCTGCCAGTCCCTCCGCCAAACCGTCGGCACGACCTTCTATCCAGCCGGTTTTGATGACGCTACGCTGGTAACGGATTGCTTCCATATCGGAATAATACTGCTGCTTATCACTCGGACTTAGCTGGTCGATGCGCAGGCGTTCGCTGGCTTCCTGTAAACCGGGGGCTGTACTGTCATGTTCGATCTCACCCGTTTTAAGGAACCTTATCCATTCGTCGAGAGGCGTTTTCGCTTGTTCGTTAAAACCGTCTACACGCAACACATAATACTCAGGGAAGATGTCACCCGCCTCGTGACGCACAAATTGCTCACGCTGCCGTACGGAAAGTTGAAGGATATCATTATAATGAATGCCACGAAAGGTGGTATAACCATGATACACATAATCCTTACCCTGGCCTAACTCGAAATAGACGATGTTTACGGAATAGACCTTACGGATAATTCCATATTCCTGACCTTCGTTGATATAATCGGTAACGGCTTTGGAAGCGCCATACAACATGCGGTGGAAGTAATCCAGCTCGCGGTTGTTCTGGACTTCAATGATGATAAGCTCGCCTTTGCTGTCCTCGGCAAGCATATCCACACGATTGAATTTGTCGTCGCGGGCATCCTTATTGCCTTCGCTTTCGAGCAAACGTACAATCGTGATCTTCTCTTCAAGCAAGGTGGAGAGGAACCCTTCGAGAATAACGAAATTTGATTTGTTACGCAGAAGCCTCTTTACTGCCCAATCAAAACGAACTAATGCAGACTTATTTTCCATAGTTATTTTATTTAATATGAACATCTTGCTACAAAGGTAACATTCTTTTCGGGCATCAGCGCTTTTACTTCATATTTTCCGGTTATTCCCGGATAGAAAAAGGAGTCGTCCGACCCCCTATATCAAAACATATATGTTTCGTTTTCAAAGCATATATGTTTTAAACGTAAAACACCTATGTTTTGAAATCAAGGCATAGGTGTTTTGTTTTGACGAATATAGCTCATCCATGCCTCTTTTTTTGTACCTTTGCGCACTCTATAGCAATTTAATAGGTATACAAGATATGATAACGGTTAACAATCTGGACGTACAGTTCGGAAAGCGCATCCTGTTCCAGGATGTAAATATGAAGTTCACACCGGGCAACTGCTACGGTATAATCGGGGCAAACGGTGCAGGTAAATCAACATTCCTTCGCGTAATCAGCAAGCAATTGGATCCAACCCGCGGTACGGTATCCCTCGGACCGGGCGAACGCCTTTCCGTATTGAGTCAGGACCACTTCGCATTCGACGAATACACGGTAATCGACACCGTATTGATGGGGCACACCACCCTTTGGGAAGTGATGAGCGAAAAGGACGCCCTCTATGCCAAACCCGATTTCAGCGATGCCGACGGTATCCGCGTATCGGAACTGGAAGAAAAATTCGCCGAGATGGAAGGCTGGAATGCGGAAAGTGACGCGGCGGCCCTGTTGAGCGGTCTGGGTATCAGCGAAGAATTCCACTATACATTGATGAAGGATATGAGCGGTAAGCAGAAAGTACGTGTGCTTTTGGCACGCGCCCTGTTCGGACAACCGGACAACCTGCTGCTGGATGAGCCTACCAACGACCTCGACCTTGAAACCGTTATGTGGCTCGAAAACTATCTTTCCAACTTCGAACACACCGTATTGGTAGTAAGCCACGACCGTCACTTCCTCGACTCTGTTTGTACACACACGGTAGATATCGACTTCGGCAAGTTGCAGATGTTTGCCGGTAACTATAGCTTCTGGTACGAGTCCAGCCAGTTGGCACTCCGTCAGCAGCAGAACCAGAATAAGAAAGCGGAAGAAAAGAAAAAGGAACTGGAAGAGTTCATCCGCCGTTTCAGCGCCAACGTAGCGAAGTCCAAACAGACTACCAGCCGCAAGAAGATGTTGGAAAAACTGAATATCGAAGAAATCAAACCGTCTTCACGCCGCTATCCGGGTATCCTGTTCACTCCGAACCGAGAACCGGGCAACCAGATTCTGGAAGTAAAGGGGCTGACCAAGACAATCGACGGCAAGGTATTATTCCAGGACCTGAACTTCAACGTGGAAAAGAACGACAAAATCGTATTCATCAGTCGCGACCCACGTGCCATGACCGCTTTGTTCCAGATTATTAACGAAGAAGATAAACCGGACGCCGGTACATTCCAATGGGGACAGACTATCACCACGACTTACCTGCCGCTGGATAACTCCAAATTCTTCAACTCGGATTACAACCTGATTGACTGGTTGAGCCAGTTCTCACCGGATACGAATGAAGTATTCCTGAAAGGCTTCCTCGGCCGTATGTTGTTCTCCGGCGAAGAGCTGTTGAAGAAGGTAAATGTATTGTCGGGAGGTGAAAAGATGCGTTGTATGATTTCACGTATGATGCTGACCGATGCAAACTGTATCATTCTGGACACGCCGACCAACCACCTGGATTTGGAATCCATCCAGGCATTCAACAATACGTTGCAGACATTCAGAGGAAACGTTCTTTTCTCCAGCCATGACCACGAGTTTATCCAGACTGTGGCAAACCGCATCATCGAACTGACTCCGAACGGTATCATCGACCGCATGATGGAATACGACGACTACATCTCCGACCCGGCTATCGCTGAGCTGAAAGAGAAACTATATAAATAAATACAGATAAGGATGTGTCAAATGCCGGTAATAGCTTTTTGACATATCCTCTCATACACTCTCTTATCGACCAATCCTTTCAACCTCCAAAAGAGTATCTTATGAAGAAAAGAATCATCTTCCTGCTGGCTACGTTCATTATCTGGGTGCTACTTCTCGCTATCCAGAAGCCTGTGTTTATGCTTTACAACCATGCTTTAGCGAACAGTTGTTCGCTAACTGATTACCTGCAGGTAATCGCCCATGGGGCGCTGCTGGATATGACGGTATCGGGATACCTGACCATCGTTCCCTGGCTGCTTGCATTAGTCTCGATATGGTTGCCCGGCACTTTCTACAGGAAAGCATTGACAGGCTATTTCTGCGTGATGGCAATACAGGTTGCCGCCATCTTTGCAGTGGATGTCGCCTTGTACGGATACTGGAAATTCAGGCTCGATTCCACGCTTTTCTTCTACCTCCAATCGCCAGCCAATGCTATGGCAAGCGTCCCCGTAGGGCAATTCATCGTCCAGTTGTTGATGTTCGGTGTTTATGCTTTCGGGATGTATTGGATACTGAAACGGTTTATCGTCCCATTATTCCCCAATACGCCTACGCGGTTCCGCCTTGTGGGAACGGTTGCTTTCATCTTATTGGGAGGATTGCAATTCGTTGCTATCCGCGGAGGGCTTAGCACAGCAACGGCAAATGTGGGGAAGGTCTATTTCAGCAAGAACCAGTTCCTGAACCATTCGGCTATCAATCCTTGTTTCAGCCTGGTGGCATCGCTCACCAAGCAACAGAATTTCTCGGAGCAGTTCAACATCTTTCCCGAAGAAGAACGGAAAGAGCTGTACGACGGATTATTAGGCAAGGTCGTACCCATGCAACCGACCGACAGTAGCCGGGTCAAACTGCTGAATACCGACCGTCCGAATCTATTGATTATCATTCTGGAGAGTTTCTCCGGCAATGTGGTAGGAGCCGTAGGAGGCGACAGTACCGTAACGCCCCAACTGAACCGCCTGTCAAAAGAAGGCATCCTGTTCACCAATATGTATGCCAACTCCTTCCGCACCGACCGGGGTACGGTAGCCATACTGAACGGTTATCTGGCACAGCCCACCACATCCATCATGAAGTATCCGGCAAAAAGCCAGACCCTGCCATCCATTGCCAAAAGCCTTGGCGAAGTGGGGTATACGGCCGATATGCTATATGGGGGAGATATTAACTTCACCAATATGCAAAGCTATTTCTACAGCTCGGGATACAGCAAGATTACCGCCGACACCGATTTCCCGGTAGCCGACCGCCTCTCCAAATGGGGAGTACACGACAACCTGACTTTCAACCACCTGTACGAAGACATCAAAGGACGTCCCGGCGATACACCCTGGTTCAGTACCTTCCTTACACTCAGCAGCCACGAGCCGTTTGATGTACCCTTCCACCATTTAGACGAATTATACCCCAACTCGGTAGCCTTTACCGACAGTTGCATCGGCAGCTTTATCGACAAGATGAAAGAATTGCCCGTATGGAAGAATACGCTGGTGATATTGCTTGCCGACCACGGCTACCCGTATCCGGAAAACATTCAGGAGTTCGGCAAACTACGGTTCCATATCCCGATGCTTTGGTTGGGAGGAGCAATAAAAGAACCGGTCGCAGTAGACACCTATGCCAACCAGACCGACCTTGCCGCCACCCTGCTCAGCCAGATGGAATTGCCGCATAAGGACTTTATATTCAGCAAAGACCTGTTCGACTCCAATTATCCGCAATTCGCGTTCTATACCTTTACCAACGGCTTCGGCTTCATCGACAGCACTGGCGTCTCCGTATTCGACAACGAATCCGACCGCCCGCTCATCGAAGAACCGGAATCCGGAAGCGAACTACGTCTTCGTAAAGGGAAAGCGCTTCTACAGACGCTTTATGACGACCTGGGAAACAGGTGACAGTTGACAGTTGACAAGTGACAGTTGACAGTTAGGCTTCGCGCCCGATATACAAATCGGCTGAAAGCCGACAATAACTGTCAACTGTCAATTGTTATCTGTCAATTGTTATCTGTCAATTGTTCTTCGCTCACTAGTTCTCCTTCGTCATTCCACGAGCGCCAGATGCCGCTCTTCTTGCCGTGGGTGTAGAACATTTCGTAGACGAGAATGCCTTTATCGTTCCAGATACGCCAGGGGCCGTCTTTCAATCCGTCTTTATACGAAGCGATGGCTATCAGGTTGCCCGCTTCATTATAGGTACGCCATTCCCCGTGGAACTGTCCCTGGTAATAGGCACGTACTTCGGCGATTTTCCCGTCGGGGTAATAAACCACATACGTACCTTCGGGCCTGCCGTCTTTCAGGAAAAGCTCCATCTTCAACATGCCATCGTCATAAAATTCGGTATACCGGCCGGTGTAGAGTTGCGTTAACGTTTCGTCCGTATAATAGTGTCCCTCATTCAGAACAAGGTCTTGAGCCAGACTGGTTGTTATCGACAGGGCTGAGAACAGAACCACAGGTAATGCTTTCTTTATCATATGTTCTTTGCTTGTTAATTAATCCGATGCAAAAATAGAAGGGGAATGTTTCAGTAAAGTGTTGAATCTGTGACATTCCCGTTTCACTCCCCATCGCCCGTATCACACGGTACACCCGCCCCGCCATTCCATGCCTGATACGGGCGGCAGAGGCTATCTACCCTTACCGTCTCATGCTATACCTCTTCAGGTTGAGGCATAATACCTCACCGGGATGAGGTTATATACATCATCAGGATGAGGCAAAGCACCTCACCGGGGTGAGGCATAGTATGAGACGGTAGGGATAGGCGCCCTCTGCCGGAGGGCATGCAGTGCATACTCCGAAGGGAGTAGGCCGATATTACACAACTGTAATCAACTTGTAAGCATATCGTTCTTTTACTGTCATAAAAACGCAATACCCTCTCCCCTATCTTTGCGGCAAATTATATAAAGAAAACGAACAATATGAAAAATGTCTATCTGAAGTATTGCCTCTTCCTGTTCATACAGTTCTTTTACACGCCAAGCATTTGGGCGGATGGCAATACAGGCGCTATCGGGGGTACTGTGACAGATAAATCAAACAAGGAACCATTAATCGGTGCAACCATTGAAATAGCCGGTACATCTACCGGAACCGTCACCGATATAGATGGCAACTTCCTTGTCGAGGGTCTGAAACCCGGTACCTATAGGGTAATTATCAAATACATTTCCTATAATACCATCGAACTGGACAACGTAGAAATCGCCAAAGGCAAAAAGACCGTCCTGAATGCGGAAATGGCAGAAGCAAGCCTCGCACTGGAAGGGGTTGTCGTGGTGGCACAGGTAAAACAGAATACAGACCTTGCCATGCTGAAAGCTACCAAAGCCAGCCTGTTGGTACAATCGGGCATCTCCTCGCAGCAAATCACCCGCACACAAGACCGGGACGCCTCCGAAGTGATACGCCGCATACCGGGTATCTCCGTGATAGACGGCAAGTTTGTGATGGTTCGCGGTCTGGCGCAACGGTATAATAATGTATGGATAAACAACAGTGCCGTGCCCAGTTCCGAAGCGGATGTACGTGCCTTCTCCTTCGATATCATCCCCAGTTCGCAAATGGATAATATGGTTGTGGTGAAAAGCCCGGCTCCCGAACTTCCCGCCGACTTCTCCGGAGGTTTCATCAAAATTAATACCAAAGATGTTCCCGACCGGAACGGCTTCTCCATCTCTGTGGGAGGAAGCGTGAACGACCGTACGCATTTCCGCGACTTTATGTACAGCCCGGGAAGCGGTACCGATTTCTTAGGCTTCGACAACGGAATGCGCAAGCTGGACGGTTCCTATACAAGCCGCCTGAACAACGACGACAAAGCGGCTGTGGACCATATCACCCGCAACGGTTTCAACAACAACTGGGGTATCAAGACGAAGACACCGCTTGCCGACCTCCGCCTGAATGCGTCCCTGAACCGCAAGTTCGACCTCGAAGACGGTAAACGCCTCGCCCTGATTGCCGCCGTAAACTATACCAATGCCTACAAAAGCCAGTTGGACATGCAAAACAACCGCTACAGCCTTTACGATGTAGTGAAAGACCAGGCGGACTACAAGAATAAGTATACAGACAATGTGTACAGCAACGACGTACGCCTCGGCGGTATGGTGAACCTTACATTTATGCCGGACGACCGGAATAAGTACGAGTTCAAGAACATCATCAACCAACTTGGACAAAGCCGCTATACGACACGCAAAGGAATCCTGTTCAACAGCGGGGAATATATCCAGGACCAACAGGAATATTTCTACAACAGCCGTACCACCTACAACGGGCAGTTTACGGGTACGCACAACCGCGACAACTCGAAACTGGACTGGAGCGTAGGCTATGCGTATGCCAATAAGAACCAACCGGACCGCCGTATCATCAACCGCGAAGAGAACGGTTTTGCCGGCGACTCGCACGAAGGGGAAATGCGTATCGACCAGAATGAAATCAAGCGTTTCTTCTACCGCCTGGACGAGCATATCGGCTCCGCCGCCCTCAACTACCAGCGCGACTTCAATATCGGCAACCTGCGTCCTACGCTGAAAGCCGGTGCTTATGTGGAATACCGCAGCCGCGAATACAACAACCGGGCATTCTTCTACCGCTGGAACCGTGCCAATATCCCTTCCGGGTTCGAATATCTGGATGTGGTAAACGAGATACTGACACCACAATACTTCGGGGCAGACAAGTTGTTCGCATACGAAGATACCGACAACCGCGACAGCTACAAAGGCAACAACATCCTGGCGGCAGGATACCTGGGAGTAAACATTCCCATCGACAAGCTGGCTGTTTATGCCGGTGTGCGCTATGAATACAACCGGATGCAACTGACGAGCTACACTGCCATCAAGGATTGGAAAACGAAACAGGAAGAGTATCCGACCAACCGTTTGTTCCCCTCCCTGAACACCAGCTATAAATTCAACGAACAGCACCAGTTGAGGCTTGCCTACGGTATGTCGGTGAACCGTCCGGAATTCCGGGAAATGTCTGGTTCCGTATACTACGACTTCGATTTGTTCAGCAGTGTAATGGGTAACCCGAACCTGAAGCCAGCGTACATACAGAATGCAGACCTGAGGTACGAGTATTACCCGACACCCAACGAGATACTTTCCGTCGCATTGTTCTACAAACGTTTCGACAACCCGATCGAATGGACCTACATCGACAACGGGGGAAGCTACACCTACACCTATGTGAATGCCAAGAGCGCCGACAACTACGGCATCGAGGTAGAGATTAAGAAGAACCTCGACTTTATCGGGTTGAAGGACTTTAGTTGGAACTTCAACGGGGCGTATATCAACAGTAAAGTACATTTCAACTCCGGCAGCATGGACAAGAACCGCCCGATGCAGGGACAGTCTCCCTACCTTATCAACACCGGTATCTTTTACCTGAACGAGCGGTACGGCATCAATGCCAGCCTGCTGTACAACCGGATTGGCAAACGTATCATGGAAGTGGGAAATGCGGACCTGACCGAAGGCGGCTCCGTAAACAACGATTTCCCCGATACCTACGAGCTGGCACGCAATACCATCGACCTGAATTTCAGCAAGAAGTTCGCGAAACGCTGGGAAGTGAAAGTCAGTGCCCGCAACCTGTTGGGCGAGAAAGTGACCTTCATACAATATCCGAAGTTCTACGACTCGAACCATGTGCTACAGGAACGGGAACAAATCACCAAGCAATACAAGCCGGGAAGGAACTTCTTCCTCACCCTGAGCTATAGCTTATAAACCGGTTACAAACATTTATCAAAACATCTTATAGTATTTATTTAAACTTAAAATGAGAGTATGAAAAAGGTAAGACTGACAAGTTTATTCTTCACAATGACTGTTTGTGTTGCATCCATGATGGTATCTTGTAGCGACAAGAATAATCCGGAAGATGTTCCAAACCCTGACGACGGCAAGGAACAACTGGAAAACGTACTGCTTTTCAAAGCGGAAGACGGTACAATGACGCAGTTGGGCAACGGCGACCAGGAATTTGAAATGCCGAAAGGTACATACACGCTTAAGAAAGGAACCTACCATATGAAAGGCTGGTGCTACGTGGCCGACGGAGTGGAACTGACTATCGAGCCGGGTACGGTTATCAAAGGGGACAAAGAAACAAAAGCGGCCCTGATTGTGGAACGTGGCGGCAAGTTGTATGCGAAAGGTACGGCTGATGCACCTATCGTACTGACATCCGAACAGGCTCCGGGTTCACGTCGTCCGGGCGACTGGGGCGGATTAATCATCTGCGGCAAGGCAAAGAACAATGGTGTGGAAAAGCAGATAGAAGGAGGACCGAGAACGATGTACGGCGGTCAGGACGATGCTGACAATTCCGGTATCATCAGCTATGTACGTGTCGAGTTTGCCGGTTATCCTTTCAAGGAAGACCAGGAAATCAACGGTATCACTTTCGGTTCCGTAGGTAGCGGCACACAGATTGACCACTTGCAGGTTTCTTATTCGAACGACGACTCGTACGAATGGTTCGGCGGTACGGTAAACTGTAAATATCTGGTGGCTTACCACGGATGGGATGATGAGTTCGATACGGACAACGGTTTCTCCGGCAAACTGCAATTCCTGTTGAGCGTACGCCATCCGAAACTGGCCGATACGTCTTTATCCAACGGTTTTGAATCGGACAACGATGCGGATGGCTCGACAAAAGAACCTTTCACGACTTGTACGTTCAGCAACGTTACTTTCGTAGGCCCTATCGGACAGGCTGCCGACTTTGTCAATACTTCCGATTATATCAACGGTGGCGACCTGTACCCGAACAATGGCTCCAAGATGGGGACTTTCCAGGCTGCTATGCAAATCCGTCGCAACAGTAAGCTGAGCTGCTTCAACTCTGTGGCGATGGGATATCCGGTAGGCCTGTTGCTCGACAACCAGAAAGGTACCACCCAGACATGGGCTACCGAAGGCGAACTGAAACTGAATAACATCTACTTTGCCGGCATGACCGTAGTGGGGTCCGATGTGAACAAATCATGGAAAGACCAGTATTCTACCAACGGCAAGGATGAAGATGCCGGCAGAAAGTCTTTCTCGCATGAATTCTTCCTGGCTCAGGCGGGTAACAAGTATTTTGAAACAATCACCGAACTGGGATTGAACCAGCCGAACAGCATGACGGCTTCTCCCAATTACGGACCGAAAAGCGGCAGTCCGCTACTGGGACACAGCGACTTGTTCGGTGACGCCAAGTTGAACGACTCTTTCTTCGATAAAGTGGACTACATCGGTGCATTCAAAAGCGATTCCGATGCAGACAACTGGCTGAAAGGTTGGACCAACTTCGACCCGCAGAATACAGCGTATTAAATCTTTATATAATTCATGAAGTGTTGGAAGAAAGCCGTTCGTCGGGAGATGGACGGCTTTCTCATTTTATTCCGATAAGGGATACCGAATGTTTTAGGCAGGCTTAAAGTTTGTACCAAACGAGTTTTTATTACTTTTGTGTCTTTATCAATTTAAGGTACAAATTCAATTCTATGAAGAACATTAAAATCTATCCGAAAGAGTGGTTGCAACTGCACCCTTATAAACAATCGGCTCCTACAGACCTTTATTATACAGGCATAGCCAACCGTATCTACGATATAATGGAACAGACTGGCCTGGCGAACTCGTTCGACAAGGAAGAAGTGACGCAGATAAGCCTCCGCATGGCTGCTTACTTTGAAGATGTGATTTCCGGTTTGAACATCTGGCGTTCCTTTATCCTTGCCCATAAAGAGATGTTCGGCAAATACCTGCCGTTCTATACGCCCGACGACCATTATTACGACGACGAAGTGAACTACGAAGATATCCGCTTCCTGCTCTGGCATTATACCCAGCAATACCACGGGGCGCGTAAAGGTACTTTCGTCAATCCGGACAACGAAGCGAACGGCGAAACGGCACGCTTCATCTACAAACTGTTTTGTGATGAATGGACAACAGCCCCGGAAAACGAAAAGATGCAAAAGCTCTTTGACCCGGAAACTCGCTACGAAACGACCGAACGGTATAATGAGCTGCTTCATTGGTTCCACTACAACTCTTATCTGTTTGTAGGTAACTCGGAAGAGATGACGGAGACTTTCAAAGCCTATTGCAAGGAGAATCCGGACAATGCGAACAACCCGCAAGCCATTATGATTATCCACGATTCGCTGGCACACATCAGCAAATCTGCATTCTTGGCTTATACTTCAGCCAAATGGTTAGCTCTCATCTTGCCCGAAACACATCCGGACCATGAGAACTTCGTTGCCGAAGGAGAAAAGACCCAGAGCTTCATCGACCCGGCAATCGCCCAGAACCAGGAGGTATTCAAAGAGCATTTCGATAAGTTTATGGCGGCATCCGAAGGACATCCGCTGATTTATTTACATAGCAAGAAAGAGTTTATGGAGTTTGCCACCGACAAGCTGGGACTCGCCCCGGGGGACGGAAAGGATATAAACGACGAAACCGAACGCAAGTTTGCCGTATATGCCACTCCTACCGAAGGCTTGCAGCTATTGACACAGGGAGTTGAGTATATCAAAGACGAACGTAATCCTTTCTACGACGAGAAGAAAGCAGCAGACCAGGCATTGTCTTTCTTTATCGTCCCGAACTGCAAAGCGTATTTACTGAAAGAGCTTGAAGAGCGTGGTATGCTTGCCGATGCACAGACCAAGAGCCTGCTCAGCCCGGAACGCGGCAAAGCGATTCTCCATGAGAACTGGCAGTTCCTTTCCCGGTATTTTTGCAGACAGTATTAAAACAAGAGGGGGTGTCAAAACGATTTTGACACATCCCCTTGCTTCTTGAACTTTTGTATTATTTCGAAGAACTCGACCGGGATTCTGTCTTTTACCTGTTCTACGATGTTTTCCGGTACTCCATAATACGCTTCGGCGATACCTCCGGTGATACAGGCGAGTGTGTCGGAATCTCCTCCCAAAGAAACGGCTAAACGGACAGCATCTTCAAAATCGCGGCTATCCAGGAAAGCGATGATGGCTTCCGGTACCGTACCCTGACAACTTTCATTGAACGAATAGGCAGGACGTATTTCGTCACACGTCCGGTTCAGGTTGTAATGGAAAGTAGTTTCGATATAATCTTTTATTTCCTGTTTGGTCTTGCCGGTGCGAGCAAGGAAAATAGCGGCGGCAGTAGCCTGTGCCCCCTTTATGCCTTCAGGATGGTTATGGCTGACAGCGGCAGATTCTTCCGCAACTTTCAGGGTTTCTTCCAATGTGTCGAACTTCCATCCCACAGCACTTACACGCATAGCCGAACCGTTTCCCCAGCTATTATAAGGCTTAGGGTCGGTTTCTCCCAGCCAAAAACTGAAGCATCCGCCGTATCCTCCCATCGGGCAAGGATATTCATTTCCGTAAGCCTGTAAAACTTTCACCAAATCACCACCATTCAGGAGCCAGTCGGCTACAGCAACTGTCATAACCGAGTCGTCCGTATAGTCACTTCTTCTTAGAAACAAAGGGAAATCCTTTGTCTTGATATTTTCGAACTCATATATAGAACCGATAATATCACCTGCAATTGCCCCAATCATACCTTTTATTTTTATCTATCCAGACAAAGATAGTATAAACATATCATATCTTTTGTTAGAAACCGGATAACCTGTTACTTTTTTAAATATCTTCGCTTACATGAAACGAGGATATGCAGACTTACCCCTCCACTACGGGACTGTTCCGCCCTGGTTAGCCCAACGAATGTGCCAACTGGGTGGAGCCATAGTAGAAGCGATTGTTATGGAATACGGACGTCCGGCACTGTTGCAACGACTCAGCGACCCATTTTGGTTCCAGTCGCTGGGGTGTGTATTGGGGATGGATTGGCATTCGTCTGGGATTACGACCTCTGTCATGCACGCTTTGAAGAAGGCTATCAACCAGCGCTCCGGCGAGTTGGGGATATATGTTTGCGGAGGACGTGGGAAAGCCTCGCTTCAAACCCCGGCCGAACTATTAGGCATTGCTGAAAAGACCGGGCTGAACGGAGACGAACTGGTAAGGTGCAGCAAACTCTCCGCCAAAGTAGATAATACAGCCGTACAGGATGGCTTCCAGCTTTATCTTCATTCCTTCGTTGTCACGCAGGAAGGCGAATGGGCTGTTATCCAACAAGGGATGAATGGAAACAACCGTATGGCACGCCGCTACCACTGGCTCTCCTCTGCACTGCAATCCTTTATGGAAGAACCTCATACCTCCGTCTGCGGCAAGAACCAGGGATTAATACTGAACCTGACAGACAAGCTCGCAACGCCCACCAAAGCGGGCATTCTGGAACTAACCAAAGAAACACCGGACAAGTTGATGCGGGAAGTTTCCATTATCCTGCCGCGCCATCACGAGGTAAAGGCGGAAGATGTCAATCTGAAACGTTTGGGAGCCGCACTACTATTGGCACACGAAACAAACACCTCCGATATGGAATCTTTATTGCTGCTGGAAGGTGTGGGACCGAGAACTTTGCAATCGCTCACGTTGGTCAGTGAAGTAATACACGGGACTCCCTCCCGCTTTTCCGACCCGGCACGTTTCTCTTTTGCCCACGGAGGCAAAGACGGACACCCGTTCCCTGTGCCGACCAGTGTATATGATGAAACGATTGAAGTATTCAATAAAGCCATTCACCGGGCGAAGATGGGCGACAATGATAAATCGGATGCGCTAAAGAACCTGTCTAAAATCTCCCAGGAGATGGAGAAGAACTATACTCCCAGCAACTATTTCGACGATTGGGTGGAACATGAACGAAACACTTCCTATAAATACGGAGGGAAAACGGTTTACGGAGATGCTAAAAAGCCCGACGACAAGAATAAGGGCGGCATTCAGTTAAGCTTATGGGATTAAATTAAATGCAAACGGGCACAGAATCCTGCGCCCGTTTATGTTATCTGCATCCGGACAACCGGACGGATGTATCTTTTATTTACAATGTTCCTTTATCAGCTTATCAGCAACCGGGTCCCCCAGTTCTTTGGCTTTCTTGAAGGCTTCGCAAGCCTCGGCTTTCTTCTCCATACGGACATAGCAAACACCTCTCAGACGGTAACATGCGGCAAAATCAGGAGCAATCTTTAATGCATTGTTAATGCTCTCCAATGCTTCGGCATATTTTTGCATGCGTACGTAAACGGATGCCTCTTCCGCATAGAAATCAGGAGTTTCGGGACTATTCTTTATTGCCTCTTGAATGTCCTTCAAAGCACCTTCCAAATCTCCGGCACGGAACTTAGCCTGTTCACGAAGGTAATAGAACTGTGCATTCACACGTCCGCCCATCAAATTATAATACAAGTCATAATCGGCAATGGCTTGGGGATATTGGGAGAGACGCAGTTTCCAGTCGATACGTTCCAAAACATAAGTCGGAAGTTCGGGATTATTGGCAGCCTGGGCTTTTTCAATCGCTTTATCGAGCAGGGAGATTACATCGCCGATATTAAATCCGGTTATATTCTCCAATATTTTTGCTGCGTAATAATAGGAAGAGGCTGAGGCCAAATCGCTATTGTTTACAAGCATATAATCGTCATAAGCTTCCTTGAACTGCCCTTTGGCAAGGTAAATATCCCCTTCCAACTGGCGATAAGCAGGGAGGTCTTCTTCTTTGATTGCTTTCTGTACGGCATCAAGGGAAGCATCCAGTGTCCATGCGGGGTTTGTCAGTGTCGTATCGTTGGCGGCAACACCTAAAACAAGTTTAGCCTGGTTGAAATAACCATCGCCTTTCTTGTCACTGTATTTGGAAGCTGTTTTGATATCCTCCAAAGCCATCGTCAGGTATTTTTCCTGTTCAGCAGGAGTCTTTCCGAATGTAGCCCGGTTGTATGCATACAGGTTGGAACGGCTTAGGTAACCTTCGGAATTATCGGGGAAGGTTGCGATAAAGTCGTTTATTGTTTCCAGTTGTTTTTCCGGAGTCTGTGAGCTGTTTACCAGATAAAGGGCTACGGTTGCCTGATCTACATCGGCAGGCCATGCCTTCTTGATTCCGATATTGTTATAAACCGCATTCAGGAAATCAGCGGAAGCAATAGCCAGGCTATTGGCATAACCGGCAGACAGGGCATAACAAATGTCATTGTTGCCTGAAGCATCGGCCTGTGCAAGTCCCAGCACTTCACCTTCCGGGGTAAGCAGCGGGGCACTCAGGTTGTTTGTGTCGAAAGGGATATTCAGTTTGTAATATTTATAACTGTCTTTCAGGTTGGTTACTTCCGTAATTGCGCCGGAAAGGAAGTTCGGTTTCTTATCGGTAGAATAAGGAAGCATATAAACCTCTGTTCCGTTAGCGACCGGTTCGGCGGCGATGGCAAGGGAAGCCGGTTTCTTAGGTACGGCAACCTTGAACTTTACTACATCGTATAATTCGTCGGCCCCTAAAATATGTTCAACAGGGAATGTCTTTCCTTCGCTGTCGGTTACGGTAGCCTGCACGGCACCTTCGAACAAATCATAAGATGCAACAGCTTCGCCCGTCTGGGAGATGAAGAAACCGGTTCCAGTAAGCTGTTTGCCTGTTTTATTCGTGGTTGTGATACTAATTACAGCTTTTTGGGCTTTATCAATCCATTTAGGTGCTTTCTTCTGAGCAGATACCCATAGGCACTGGCTGCAAAGAAACATAAATAGCAGTACTCGTTTCATTTTTATTTCATGTTATCAGATATGGGCACAAATGTAAGGAATTATCATCAATATATTTGAAAATTGGTATCAAAGATAACGATTCGTTGGGAAATGCAATAAAAAGAACACACATATCCCCTATTTTCAAAACATAGGTGTTTTGAATGCAAAGCATATATGTTTTAAACGCAAAACACCTATGTTTTGAAAACAGGGCGTCAATACTTCAAATTCCGTTTATACACCCAGCAGGCAGTAATGAAATACACCGCACATTGTATCCACAAGGTCAGGTATTGTACATGTATCTCAGCCATCGAGGCGCCCATCGAACTTAGCTTGACATATGCCAAAGCTGCCGGAGCTACCGGCACCACATAATGTACGGCTTTCCAATACCAGGGCATAAGCTCCATCGGATAAGAAACACCGGAAAGGAAAATCAAGCCGACAGAGAAGAAAGCAATCATCAGCAAAGGGGCATCCGAATCGGTAAAGAACAAAGAAGCCGTCAGCCCGAAGAAGCAGGTGGATAGAAGGAACGGTATCAACAACATTATAATATACATGCCATTCCCTATTTCCGGCAAATCAAATAGCAAGGGTATCAAGCCCAACAGGAAAAGGGCAAATACCGCATAAAGCATTGTATAGACAAATGTTTTTCCGGCAACAAGGCTGACCGCCCATTTCCAGGTAGGTTCATAGCGCCTCAACAGATGTTTATGCCGCTCTCTCCCGCTAATCATGCCTATCACCATCAATAATGTCTGGAAGATAATCACAATAAGGACAGCGGGAATCAGGTAACTGCCATATCCTTCCGTCGGATTAAACAAGGCGGTTCCGACAACTTGAATCGGTTGGGCCGAAGCCAGTTGTGCTGCGTCTTTTACAGGAAGAAAGACTACCATATCCGCACGATACTCATCATTCAGTGCCAACATAGATGCGGACGAGGCTTCCTGCATCGCCATATAATAAAGGAAAGCACTGGTCGTTTCATATAGGATGAATATAGACTCATCTCCTTGTGCCACACGGTCTTCGAAATCGTAGGGCAGATACAGGATACCTGCTACATCTCCTTTCTTCATCAAATCCTGTGCCTCGGTGTAATCCATGCCGGTAGACAGGATATGTACCTGCGGAGTAGCATCCAGCAGGCGGATGTACTTACGGCTCAGTTCGCTTTTTGAATTATCCACGACCGCAACCGGCACTTCACGAACCAGGTCAGGTGCATACATATAATTATAGAGTAACCCGTAGACGAATATTCCGCCCATCAGCACAAGCAGAATGGCGTAACTGCCGGAGATGGTACGGAATTCATCACGGATAATTCCGCTTATATCGGAAACTATCTCTTGTATCTTATTCAATATTTTCATATTTACCGCTTAATATTGCCCGCTTCAGATGAGGCAGCATCACCAATGCCGCCAGCAGGAAGCAGAAAAGTACACTGAAATTCCACCATGTATAAGCAAAGCCGTAATCCCCGTAAAGCAAATTCTGGGTAATCTCCACAAAATGCCTTACCGGAAAGAAATAGGAGGCATAATAGACAGGTTCATACATGGATGGAACCGGAAACGTAACGCCCGATAAAGTCGCCCCCAAAGAACCGACCATCGAAACGATACTGATAATAATGCTCATAGCCGGAAACAGGGAAAACAGGAATAACCCGAGTGCCTGCGAAGCGATGACAAGCAGAACCGCCGTCAGGTTCAATACAAAGAATCCACAGGAAAAAGGGATATTCATGATGCCGAACATCACATAATTAGCCAATATTGCCATTACACTGAAAATAAGGGTATAGGGCAATAGCTTGGCTGTAACCGCCACAAACATATTCATCTTCCCGGCGGCAAGCCAGTCATCGCCGGTATGGAACTTTATCTCGCTGCCTACGGCATAAACAGTCGTCAGCAGGACAAGCACCTGCAGGAAGACAAAGAAAAAAGGATTACTCAGATACACCGAATAGTCGAGGTCCGGATTAAACAGGGGATGGCTTTGCGACTTTACCGGTAGCAGGAAAGAAGAAATCTGCTGCTCTCCTATCCCCATACCGGTTGCCACAGAAACGACCGGAGCCAACGATAAAGTCCTCAGCACGGTTTCAAATGCGCCACGCACCTCTCCCCCGACACTCAACAGAGCGTAATGATAATAATAGGAAAGAGTTGCATCACGTCCGGCAACGGCATCCGCTTCAAAATTATCGGGGATGACCAGATATCCGTATATCTCTTTCGCCTGCGTAGCTTTCCTTGCCGTTTCTTCATCCACAAAATGACGGGTGACGCGGAAGGTAGGAACGGCTTCCACCTGACGGGAGAGTTCCCGCGAAGTAGCGCTCTGGTCTTCATCCACAATGCCTACCGGTATATTTTCCATCTGTCCGTTGCCGAAAATGGTAGACATAAAGAAGATAGAAAACAAAGGCAGGATGATACAGACACCGAAATACAGGCGCCGGGACACCATCCGGTCCAGTTCACGCCGGAAGACGGAATAAAAGGCACTATGTTGTTTTATTTCATTCATTTACATTATCCAGATTTACCAATACAGACATACCCGGCCGGAGTCCGTCCACTTTGGAGGTCGGTAAAGCATGTATCTGGAAGGTACGCAAATCGTAACTGCCGGTTTGTTTGGTAGACTTCCAGGTAGCAAAGCTCCCCAGCGGACTGAGGTAATTAATTTTAAATTCGATATTTTCGCGGGCAATAGCCGGAATATCCGCCCTGAAGGTCCCTCCCATCCGGAAATGGGGAAGACGGTCTTCACGCACATTCAGTACCACGTGTACATCGTCCAATACCACCAGGTTCATGATTGGCATTCCGGCACCTACCAACTCACCCCGTTTGGGGAAGATAGAGGATATCTGACCGGATTCGGGAGCTGTCAGCCGGGCATCCTGCAGGAGGGCGGCAACTTCTTCCACACTACCTGCGGCTGCATTTACCAGCGAGCGGGCGCTTTCCTTGTCTTGCACCTGTGCACCTTCCAAAGCCATCTGGTATTGGCTGTAAGCGGCACGTTCGGCAGCCTGGGCTGCTTCATAAACGGCTTTTACCTCATCCAACCGCTGGGAAGGAACCACGCTGTCTTTATAAAGAGCTTCCACACGGGTGTAGGTGGTCTTGGCAAGCGTCAGGTCGGATTTAGATTTATCCCACAACTGTTTCATCGTCGTAACGATTTGTTTACGCGTTCCCTCGTCTATCTTTTGATGCTGGAAACGGGCGATATTCTCGAGGGCATTGACTTGCTGGTATTTTGCCAAAGCCTCGGGACTGTTGATTACAACCAGAGTATCACCCGCCTTTACATAATCTCCCTCTTTGACAAGGAAGGTATCGATACGACCGGGCAACTTACCGGATATACGTATTTCCGTAGCTTCTATCTGTCCCTGGAGAATGACCGGTTTCTTTTTCAGCAACAACATGCCTATTGCCGAAATGATAATAACGACGCCTAATACGACAACGAAGGCGACCGATAGATATTTCTTTGTTTTATCCATAGTGATTATGATATTTTATATTTCTGTTTTTCCTTCCCTGCGATATTGTTCGAACCGTTCCGGTATGCCACACACGGAGAGCAGGTTGGCAAGTGCCACATCGTATTGGTAATAAGCGAGCAGGAAAGCTGTTTTAACTTTCGACAGCATGACTTCGGCGTCTACCACATCCGATGAGGTGGCCATTCCTTCGCGGAAAGACTTCATGCGGATACGGACCAGTTCTTCACTCATTTCGAGTGTCGTATTCAAGGCGTTCACATTATCCAGTGCATTTTGCATCTGGGTATGGAATTTATCGACGCCAACCTGCAAGTCGGTTACCGCTTTCTCCTTACCGATAGCCAGCGACTGACTGGTGAGGCGTGCCTGACGGATACGTTTCTCGCGGTCTAACCCGTCGAATATATTCCATGTGAAACCGATACCAACCATAGTACGGGGCATCAGGTATTTATCGACTCCGTTTGCATAAAGCGTCTGTTTGCCAATTAAAGCAATCGTCGGGAAATAAGCGCTTCGTCCCATTTTGAGTTGGTTTCCGGCTATGCTTTCCTGTAGTTTCAGTTGGTTCACCATATAATTACTATAAGGAACCATCTCTTTGAAATAACCGGCCGAGGGAAAACTTTCGTTGATGAAAAGCGGGGTGGTTGTACGGATTTCCGTATCATCCTCCATGTTGATAAGACTTTTTAATGCCTGGGAAGCCACTTCCAGGTCTTTGCGTGCCGATTCCAGTTCCCGTTTGGCTTCATCCATGCTCACTTGGGCAAACAGGCGTTCGGCACGGTTTATCATTCCCTGTTCTTCCAGCTTTACAGCCTGGTCATAGTGGGTTTTTAAAGATTTATACGTTTCTTCTTTGACTTCCACCACACGTTGCCCCAGGCGCAAACCGAAATAGCTCTCGATAAGCAAAGCCTGCTGGTTGGCACCTACCTGTTCCCTGTTTATCTCAGCGATAGAAACCAGTTCCTTTCCGATTTTTCCGGCATAGATGCGTTTACCTCCCGTAAAAACAGGCCAAGTCAGATTGGCATCGATAGAGGTTACATTTTGGGAAACTAACGGGAATGTCAGTGTATTCTGCCCTATCTTGTCGAGAATGGATGAAATAAGCTGGTCGTCGGGCAGGATAGAATGGACAAAATCCTTCGCCGGGTCTGTGTACTGGTTAAGGGGCTGACGTACTTCCACCGGATTCGACATATGGATATACGCTCCGGTTGCGCTAAGAGTGGGATACCAGAAGGCGTTTAGTTTCTGATGTTCATTTTTTGCCAGTTCTACCTCCTTCCCTGCCAGTTTCAAACTTCTATTCTCCTTTTGAAGCAACGAATATGACTGCTCCAACGAGAGTTCCATAACGTGGGTTTGGGCAAAGGCACAAGCAGGAAACATCAACAGGATGATGCTGAAATACCTTAAGTAATAAATCATATTATCGTTTAAATTTAGTTTTTGCGAATTTTATGACTTATAACAAGGTGGAAACGGGGATTGTTCCCAATCAGCATAAATTGCTTAGTCCGGATAGCACTCAGTAAAAGGCTTTTAACAAATACATCAGTAACAGAAAACAACTAATAAAACACTAAGCAAAAGCGACTTAGAAAGGTTTTAACCGATAAAATATAAAGGTTTGTTTATTTTGTTTTAATTTCTTTACGTTAAAGGACATAATCTAAATGTCAATAGACTTGTTTTATCCACAGTATCTAAACAAATAGACACAATAATGAAGTTTGAATCTTAGTTGCTGCTCCGGGGATAAAAAGGAATCTTGTATCCATCATTCCGAAACCTGAACTATTTTCCCCCTATCTCCCTCATCGCCCTGATGTAAGAGATTAATTTTTACCCCGGAGAGCATTAAGATTAAATCCTAATGCGATTATTCCTCTTCCTTATATCCGGCTTCGTGCAATATAAATGTCGTGGCTCCGATAGTGACAACGGCCCCCTCTTCAATCCGTACCTGCTCTTTTTTCCCTAACAAAACACTACACAGGAATGTACCGGTCAGACTGGGAAAATCACGCAATGTGTATACCAGTTCCCCTTGCTTGTTTTCTTTCACATTAATTATGCAATGTTTACGTCCCACACTGGGGTCGCTGGTAATGATAGGGGCATCCACACCGTCCGTATCCTTATTACGGCGTCCGATGACATTATCGCCCATCACAAGAGGTAAATCCTGTTTAAACCCGAATACGTTTTCAATAACCGTTATATGCCCACACGAGAAATCCGGTTCTTTTACTTCCTTTTCCAAACCATCCTGGGTACGGACAGTTTTTCTTCCCAACTTTATTTTGAACTGGGAACCACATTGAGGACAAACAAAAGCAAGGATTTTTCCTTCCTGATATTTTGTTTCATCAAAAGCTAACTGATTATCACATTTAGGACAAAATACTCTTTTCATATCGATTATTTAGAAACTTGATATTCAAAAAAACATTGCAAAGGTATGTCATTTCAAAGCAAAAAAAAGGCTATCCGTCACGGACAGCCAATCTTCATTGTTAACCTTAAATCTAATACCATGAAAAACACAATGCAAATATATAGCTTTTATGTTATGTAGCATATATTTTTACTTGGAAAATTCATTGGTTTAACCTGATTTAACAGAAGTATGCTATAAAACATAGTTTTTAAAGCAAGATTTGTAATATTAAGCATAAAAAATCCCCTTGACCCAAAAGTCAAGGGGATAAAATAGTTAAAGGAAATGGTTATAGTATAGTAATTTGCAGATACCAGCAAACGGGACTGGATCTATCCACACAGAATTACATATAAACTAATAATCGAATTATTGTTTTTAATTTAAACATATGATAGAATATCTCCCTTATTATGAGATAAAAATAAAGGAATCCGCTTTATAAAAACAGTGGTTTCTGACTCAAACGTAAAAAAGTACGCCTGAAACGCTTTTCAACTGCCTCAAGACTGTTAAACCCATACCTTCATCACTTTCGAAACAAGGCGACAACTTCTATTTACCCAAAATACAGAGAGAATAAACTTTCAAATATGAGGTAATCCAACTATATATGTGGTACCTTTTCCTTTCACGGATTCTACCTGGATTGAACCTTGGTGCAAGGCTATGATTTTATGAGTCAACGTCATGCCTATGCCGTAACCGGGAACTTCAGACTGATTATCACCCCGATAAAAAGGAACAAACACTTTTTCCAAATCTTCTTCCGACATTCCTACTCCTGTATCGGAAAAACTGGCAACAGAAATTTCATCTTTAAAAGAGATACGGACAGAGGAAGTTTTATTAAAAGAAAACTTACAATTATTTTCTATCAGATTGACAAACGCAGTCTTCAATAAGTAACTGTTGCCAGACACAGTAAGAACGGAGTCATCATCCGCTTCCTGCTCAAATATCAGCATAACGGAATAATCAGGATTCGCCTTCAGAACAACCTCACGGGCATCCAGCAGCAATTCATCCAACCTCACCTGCTCCATCTTTATCTGTTCCGGTAAATAATCCGCCTTTGCCAGATTCAACAGGCCGGTAATTAATCTTACTATCTTACGGGAGTCTTGAAGGGCATTACGAATCGCACTTTTATATTCTTCCGGAGAACGCTCTTTCAGGGTTGCCAGCTCCAATTCGGCTATCAAGGCAGCCATAGGCGTACGAAGTTCGTGAGATACATTACTGACAAACATTTTCTGGGAACAGAACGCATTTTCCAAACGTTCCAGCATACAATTGAATGTTTCACTCAATTCTCCCAGTTCATCTTTTTTATTTTTTACAGGAAGACGCTTATTCATTTGTGAAGCTGTAATGCCCTCCACTTCATTCACAATACCGGAAACAGGTGATAAAGCCGCCCGTGCCAATAAATAACCGGCACCAACTAAAATGGTGATCCCTAAAGCCGAAAGAAGAATTAACATCACCCGTAAAGATTTCAGCCTGTCGTAACCATATGCGTCATAAGCTGCCGCTGTTATAATATATTCTTTACCCTGAAAATCATAAATAATACCTATCGCCTGAAAATTACCTTGAAGAAACTCTATGGATTTTTTCTCCACTATCTGATGAATCATATCAGGTGTTTCCTTGACAATATCTATATCTATCGCATCATGATATAGTAAGTGGAAGGTCGTATCGTAGATAGCCACTTCCACCTCATTAATAAAATCCCGGTTATTCAGATAAATAGACTGCATGGTTTCAGCATCCACCCGATTCTCAAAAAACAGGTTGGCTTTGGTTATTGCTTCCTTTTTCAAATCGCGGAAAAACGCGCTACTCCGGTTCTGTTCGCTAAAGAAATAAATAGCCAGCATCAACAACAGAAAAATAGCGGCTGTTACTCCGGTATAACGTATCGTCAGTTTACTTCGGATTTTCATAGACTTTGGTAAGGATAAAACCCATACCCGGTTTTGTATGAATAAGCTTTAACTCGAAATCACGGTCTATTTTTTTACGTAGATAGTTGATATATACATCTATAAAATTAGTTCCTGTATCAAAATGAGTATTCCATACCTTTTCTGCTATCTCGGTACGGGGAAGTACACGTTCGGCATGCTCTACCATATAATACAACAAATTATATTCTTTAGGAGAAAGACGGATTTCTTTCCCCCCGCGATATACTGTCTTAGTTCTCAAATTGATATTCAGGTCTGCATAAGTCAACTCTTCTAGCTGTGGCTCCACTATAGATTCATTTTTCCGCTTTAACAGGATTCTGATACGGGCATTCAGTTCGCGGAAGTCAAATGGTTTAACCATATAATCATCCGCACCGGCATCAAAGCCTTCCAGCTTATCATCGGTGGTACCCAGTGCTGTAAGCATCAGTATTGGAACATTCGGATTAATCTGCCGGATGCCTTTACACAACTCGAAACCATCCATCTTAGGCAGGATAACATCCGATAAAACCAAGTGAAAGGTAGCCGACTTAAACAGACGCAATGCCATTACTCCGTCATATGCTAACATTACTTGATAACCGGATTCTTCCAAACCGCTTTTTATCAGGTTTGCCACCCGGGGCTCGTCTTCTACAACTAATATATGGTACATATTCTTCCGATTCTATAGATGGAGTCACAAATATAAGCGTAAAAAAGGAATCTTAAATTCCAAACGGATAGAATTACTCTTCAAGCATAAGTTCTATAACCGGCATGAGCACATTAGGTTGTTTTACCGGAACAGGCATAATAAGGTCGCCTTGTTTAGAAGTCTCGACCGTATGCGCTCCCGGATCAGCATGCGTCTGCGTGTACCATCCCAACTCTGATGCATCATTCAACAATTGGGCGTATTTGACCTTACCCTCATACCCTGGAAGATGCAGTGATTTGGTCGGCCACTCCAATACGTGTATATACAACCTGTGCGTCTCAGGATTATAGGTGAGCAGACAGTTTTTCGGAGCCTGAAACTCATCGGGTGCCTGCGTACAACCATATATCGAGCGACTGTGATATTTCATCCATTCCTCAATGCCTTTGAGCCGTTCGACAGCACGGTCTTCAATAGTACCCCTGCCTGTAGGTCCGACATTCATAAGTAGATTTCCTCCCTTGCTAACAGTCTCAGCAAGCATCACAACAAGCTGTCTGGTACTTTTCCATGTCTGCTGGTCGCGGGCATAACCGAACGACCATCCGTCAAAAGTCTGACAAATTTCCCAGGGTACACGTTCACCGTTTACTTTCGGCCATTCATAAGGAACATATAGTTCAGGGGTCAGGAAGTCCCATCCCCACGAGGTGTGATTCAAGTCGGCACGATTATCCACAATAATCTGCGGTTGCAGTTTGCGAATCAGTTTCAACATACCTTCAGAATCCCATTCCTTATGCCCCTTGCCCGGATAAGAATAGTCGAGGAAAAGTTCATCAATCTGACCATATTCAGTAAGTAGTTCGGTAAGTTGGTTCTTCATGTACTGTTGATACTTCTTCATGTCGCGGTTCTTGTTAGCCTCATTCCGTTCTTCCTCAGAATCCGGCCGGTTAGGATGGGCATGGTCGTATGTATAATGAGGATGATTCCAATCAATCATCGAATAATAAAAACCGATACGGATACCTTCGGCCCTGAATGCATCGACCAGAGCTTTAAGTACATCCTTACCGTATGGAGTATTGGTTACCTTGAAATCCGTATATTTTGTGTCCCACAGACAGAAGCCGTCCAAGTGCTTGGTGGTGACAACTACATATTTCATTCCTGTCGCCTTGGCTATAGCAGCCCATTCGGCAGGATTGTAAAGATCGGGATTGAAATAATCGAAATACCTTTGGTATCTCTCGTTACTTGTCCTTTCCATCATTTTCATGTTTTCGTTTCTTGCCGGCATACTATACAATCCCCAATGGATGAACATCCCGAAACGGTCGTGTGTCCACCACGCCATACGTTTGGCTTTCTGTTCTTTGGTTTCTTTAGCCCACGACGGAATAGACTCTTTCTCCTGCGCATAACCGTAACTTATCCCTACTACGGCAAGCATCATCAGTAAAATAATTTTTCTCATTGTTTTTCAATTATGATATGATTAGTAATAAAAGTAAGCTAATCAGACACCCTACTCTTCCACAAAAAGAGTATTGTTCACAAAAGCGTTCGGAATTTACGCAAGGCAGAAGACACAGATTTTTCTTTTTAGTATAAACACAAGAGAACGACTTTCAGCCGCAAAGATAGGATAATTCCTTATAGTACAAAAACAAAAAAGGCCATCTTCACAGACAGCCAATCTTCATTGTTAACCTTAAATCTAATACCATGAAAAACACAATGCAAATATACTGCCTTTATGTTATACAGCATACATTTTCTCTTGGAATTCTCATTCATTTAACCAGGTTTAACAAATACATGCTATAAAACATACTTTTTCGACTATTTCATGCGTGTATCTGCCCCCCACATGAGCTTTTCACGTAGCGTTTGATAAAATGTATGGTTATATCTTTTCACAACTTTAGCGGTATAATCCGCTTTGCTGATTTTTAATTCAATGCCTGCCGGAAATATTTCAGAACGACCGTCCAGTGCTATCAGGAAATATTCATTCCGACTTTCGACCCTTAATTTAATAGTATATGAGTCGGGAATGACCAGTGGACGTACATTTAATGAATGCGGGGCGACAGGGCTTAATACCACATTGCTACTCTTCGGAAGGATAATCGGTCCGTTCACACTCATCGAATAAGCGGTCGAACCGGTGGGGGTTGCTATCACAAGACCGTCTGCCTGGTAAGAAGTCAAATACTCATCGTCCAAAAAGGTATGAATCGTAATCATAGATGAGGTATCCCGCTTCAATACGGCAATTTCATTCAGTGCATAATTGTATCCCTGAAAAGAATGGTTTTCCGTATAAAGCCTCAAGAGGGTACGTTCTTCTATCCTGTAATAATTTTTGAATAATTCGTCCAACGCATCCTCTATCTCATTGCTACTAATATCTGCCAAAAAACCCAGACGGCCGGTATTGATACCTAAAATAGGAATGTCCTGTTTATTCACACGGGCGGCCGTACGCAGGAACGTACCATCTCCACCGACACTGAGGGCTACATCCAAATCAAATTCATCGCCTATCAATATACCGGTAACAGGAGGTTCATAATCCAATCCGTCTGTCAGAAAAGAATAGAAACGGCTATCGATATAAATTTCCGATTCCTGCTGACGGAGTTTCTCAAACAAACGCTTGATTACATTTTGTTTCTCAGCCTGGTACTCACTGCCAAATACACCTACTTTCATACTACCGGATTATATATTCATAAAATGTACCAGTTCTTCTATCCGCTGTTGCAACAAGTCGTCCACCATTCCCTTCTCCATAAAATAATAAAGAACCGTATAGTTAAACCGTTCAAAACTGCGGATTACGGGAGAAGCATCTTCCAGGTCAATTTTGATAATCAGACGAAGACGTCCGGTATCCTTATCCATATAGGAAAAAAGATTCAATACATGTGCATTATTGGATTCTATCAGCCGGGCAATATCCGTAAGTGAATAATCCTGTGGTGTTACTTCCAGTACAAATACGCTACCGGATGCTTCCGCACAGCAAAGTTCAGCCAAAATATCCACCAGCTTATCACGTGTAACGGCACCCAGATATTCTCCTTCGGGACTTATTACAGGCAACAGGCTCAACTGGTAACGGGACATTAAAGACAGGGCTTCATGTATATGGCTGTTTTCTGTTACACCCGGGGCAAAAATCGTTAAATCGCCGATTGTGGAAGCGATGTCCGGCATGGTAAGTATATCCTTCTCCGAGACCAGACTTTTATAAACTCCATCACTTAGCAACGGTAGATGCTTCAGCTTGAAATCATCCATCAGAGCCAATACATACTCTCCTGTGTCAAAACTTTTTAACACAGGAGGTTCCTTCGTTATGAAATCTTTTACCAACATTATTCTGTTAATTCCCTAAATACTGCTAAATTTGCCGATACTTTGTGCAAAAGTAATGAAAGAAAAAAGATATAACGATATACGATGACAAATTTAAGTGTAAACATTAACAAGGTTGCAACTATTCGTAACGCACGCGGAGGTAATACTCCCAACTTGGTACAAGTAGCTAAAGATTGCGAAACATTCGGAGCACAAGGCATTACGGTTCATCCCAGACCCGATGAACGACATATCAGATATAGTGATGTATATGCCCTGAAACCGGAGATTAAAACAGAGTTTAACATTGAAGGTTATCCTTCTGACAAGTTTATCGACCTTGTATTAAAAGTAAAACCGACACAGGTTACTTTAGTTCCGGACGCACCGGATGCCATCACTTCCAATGCAGGTTGGGATGTAAAAGCTCACTTCGACCAATTAAGCGAACTGGTGGATACATTCACTTCACAAGGTGTACGTACTTCCATATTTATCGGCACAGACCTCGAAAATATTCAATTAGCAGCTAAAACAGGTACCGACCGCATCGAACTTTACACAGAGCCTTATGCAACTCTTTACCCTAAAAATAAGGAAGAAGCAATCGCTCCCTTCATCGAAGCGGCACGTCTGGCTAAGAATTTAGGACTGGGTGTGAATGCAGGCCATGACCTGAGCCTGGAAAACCTGGAGTTCTTCAGCAAGAATATACCGGGATTGGACGAGGTTTCCATCGGACATGCGCTTATCAGTGATGCCCTGTATCTTGGCTTAAAAGAAACTATCCGATTATACAAAGAATGCCTGAACAAATAAAAAAGTTCTGGCAGAAAAACAATGTTAAGTATTCATTTTCAATTAATTTAATCCAATATGAGTATTCTACTTTCCCTGCAGGCTGTAGGTTCACAGGCTGCAGAACAGATGCCGGAGTTAACGGCTGTAACAGTCCCGACCGAAGCTGAAATTAATGTAATAGACCTCGCCTTCAAAGGGGGATGGATTATGATTGTATTATTGCTGTTATCATTAATGGCATGTTATATATTCATCCAACGCCTGATGGTTATCCGCCGTGCAGGAAAAGAAGACGAAAATTTCATGAACCGTATTAAAGATTATATCCACCAAGGTAAAATAGATTCTGCCATCAAGTTATGCCGCAGCATCAATACTCCTTCCGCCCGTATGATTGAAAAAGGTATCAGCCGTTTAGGACGTCCGATGAATGACGTATTGGTTGCTATCGAAAATGTCGGCAATATCGAGATTGCCAAACTGGAAAAAGGTTTCCCTTTGATTGCCACTACAGCAGCAGGCGCCCCGATGTTAGGGTTTCTTGGTACTGTTACCGGTATGGTTCGTGCATTCTTTGACATGGCGAATGCCGGTACAAACGTAGACGTTTCCTTATTGTCCGGAGGTATTTACGAAGCTCTGGTTACCACGGTAGGAGGTCTGGTTGTAGGTATCATCACCCTTTTTGCTTATAACTACCTGGTTTCACAGGTCGACAATGTTGTCCATAAAATGGAAGCCCGCACCATGGAATTTATGGACTTATTAAATGAACCTGCAAACTAATCAAGTGACAACTGTCAACTTATAAAATTATGGCTTTAAAACGAAGAACAAAAGTAAATGAAAGTTTCAGCATGGCTTCTATGACCGATGTCATATTCCTGCTGTTGATTTTCTTTATGGTTACCTCAACCGTAGTGATTCCGAATGCCATTAAAGTGACTCTGCCGCAAGCTCAAAAACAAACGGCAGCCAAACCGTTAACGCGTGTCACTATTGATGCAAACCTGAATTACTATGTCGCATTCGGTAACCAGCGGGAAACGCAGGTTTCATTTGATGAAATTACTCCTTTCTTGCAGGATAGCTACGCAAAAGAACCTGAAATGTTCGTAGCTTTATATGCAGACGAAACGGTACCCTATAAAGAAATTGTAAAGATTTTGAATATTGCGAACGAAAACAAATTCAAGATGGTGCTTGCCACCAGAGCTAAAAAATAGTTGACCGTTAACAAGTGGCAGCCGACCGCCTTGTCGCTGGTAACCGTCACTTGTCAACTATCAACTGTCAACTGAAATAATATGAAGTTTAACAAAGATGACATATACGGTTTAGTCGGTTCGATAGCTTTTCATCTGGCTATTCTGCTGTTCTTGTACTTCTGTGTGTTGAAAACGGTCGTTCCGGATGAAGATGGAGGTGTACTGGTCAACTTCGGTAATGTAAATTCCGCAGCCGGCACTTTCGAACCTCAATATACCGGTCAGGAACTGCCCCAGGAAACAACCACTCCTCCCCCGCCCGTTCCAGAACCTAAAGTGGAAGCCCCGAAAGAGGAACTAATCACTCAAGATCTGGAAGAAAGCGTTGCTCTTAAAGAAGAGAAAAAGAAAAAAGAGGAAGAGCATAAAAAAGAAGAAGAGAAGAAACGGAAAGAAGAGCAGGAAAAAGAACGCATCCGCAAGGAAGAAGCTGAAAAGAAACGTATTGCAGAAGAACAACGGAAGAAGGAGCAAGCTATCCAAAACAAGGTGGCAGGTGCATTCGGTATGGGCAACGCAAAAGGCAACAGCCAAGGTGATGCTGAAACCGGAACCGGCAACCAGGGTAGCCCGTTCGGTAACTCTGACCACGGAGCAAACGAAGGTGTTGGCGGTTATGGTTCTTTCAACTTGAACGGACGTTCTATCGGTGCCGGAGGTCTTCCCCGCCCTGCATATACTATCCAGGAAGAAGGTAAAATTGTTATTAATATAACAGTAGACCCAAAAGGCAATGTCATATTGGCTGAAATCGGGAAAGGAACAAATATTGATAATGCCTCAATGCGTAAAAGTGCATTGGATGCTGCAAAGAAAGCTAAATTCAACAGTATTCAAGGAACTAACAACCAAAGTGGTACAATCACATATGTATATAAACTGAAATAAGTATAACCCCCATTAGAAAATAAGGTATGAAGAAAGCGTTTGTATTCTTAGCAACAGGCTTCGAAGAAATGGAAGCCATCGGTACAGTCGACATTTTACGTCGTGGAGGTATCGAAGCAAAAACAGTCTCCATCACAGGCGAACAAAAGGTTTGTGGTGCACATGGTGTTGAAGTAACAGCAGATTTGTTATTCACGGATGCTGATTTTACAGATGCTGACGCTTTAGTCCTTCCGGGGGGTATGCCCGGAAGTAGTAATCTGAATGCCTGCGAACCGTTAAAAGAAGCATTACTCCAACAGTACAGACAGGAAAAGATTGTTGCCGCTATCTGTGCCGCACCGCTTGTTCTGGGTGGTCTCGGTCTGCTAAAAGGACGCAAAGCTACTTGTTATCCAAGCTTCGAAGCTACATTAATCGGAGCAACAGCTACCGGAGAGGCAGTAGAGAAAGACGGGAATGTTATTACAGGTAAAGGACCCGGTCTGGTAATGGAATTTGCTCTTGCATTAGTAGCTGCAATCAAAGGTGACGCAGTTACAGAAGAAGTGGCCGCAGGATTATTGATTTAAATAATACATCGCAATATAAGACATGCCAAAAGGGGAATCTCCCTACTTATGGCATGTCTTTTTTATTTCACAGAAACAGGCTTTAACTTAACAACCTCCTCCCAATGCACGATACAATAATATATTTTGCCGACGGAGATTTACTAAAAGTTCTATTCGTTCCAATTCATTATATAAATAACGTTCTTCAGCAGAAAGGACCTCTAAAAAGCCTGTATAATTCAATTTAAACAATTTATTGGCATTAGCAACGGAACGCACATGGGCTGAGGTCTCCAGTTCTTTCAACCGGACACGTTTCATCTCTATCTGATTAGTACAATACAAATCAATAACCTCCATATAGGCCTTTAATGCCGTTTCATGATACTGTGAAAGAGCTATACGTTGCGACGACTTTGCTTCATGCCACATTGCACGGATTTCATTCCGGCGAAAAATAGGAGCTGTAATTCCTGCAGCCAGATCATAAACTAACGAAGCTGGAGTCTGAAACCATTTCCCTATGTCAAAAGCATTGAAACCGCCACTGCCACCGATTGTCAGAGAAGGATAAAAAGCAGCTTTAGCCACCATTACATCAGCTTTGGATGCAATTAACTTCATTTCTGCAGCTTTCACATCAGGACGAAGACTTAGCAAATTAGCAGGAATACCTTCAGATAAAGGAACCGGCAATTTTTGCAATTCTTCAAATGAAATATGGCGGACTTTAAATGGAAATACCCCTAATAAACAAGCAATAGAACGTTCTTTTACACCAATCGTACATTCATTTTCCAACAACAGATTTTCAATAGACAACACATGCGCCCGAAACTGATCTACAGCCAATTGTGTTTCTATCCCCTCTTTTTTCAACTGACAAGTCAGTTCATAAGAATAACGTGCACCATCTAATGCGGTTTGCAATACCTCCTTTCGCTTATCCAAGCCGATTAATTCATAATATTGAATTGCTAAATCTGAAATCAACAATGACTGTGAAAAACGAGTAGCCTCTATCGATGCCATCCAGCGAGCAGCAGAAGCCTGCTTCTTCCGTGTAAGTTTTCCCCAAATATCAGCTTCCCATTGAAAATTCAAATACACTCCCAAATCCCGATAAGGATCTGGTATACGCTTATCTTTTGCTTGGGACGGAAAATGGTCTTCTATATTTTCCATTCCATCCATAGTATATTCACCAAAACGTTTGAAAGAAGCCCCTAGTTGGAAACCGACTTCCGGCAATAATCTCCCTTTGGCTCTTTGCAAACTTGCCCGGCTCATAACTATGTGTTCCATGCTTTGCTCAAAAGAATGATTATTCTGCAATGCAGACCTGATATATCCCTGGAGGATGGTATCTTGTAAAAATTCAGTCCAAAGCATCGGCTTTACAAAAGCCGTGTCATAAGGAATTATCGTATCTTGAGGTAAAGATACTTCTTCACTTTCTGCCACCCGAGGTATTTTACAGCTGGATAAAACTAACAATACCAAAACATAAACACTGATATATCTGACTTTAATATACATGCTCTACTTCGTTTTTTTTAGGTTGTTCTCTTCTATTTTTTAAATAACTGGCCAGTGATTCAAAAGCGACATAAAGGCCGGGAACCAAAAATATGCCAACAAATGTCCCGATAAACATCCCGCCGGCTGCCGCTGTTCCGATAGAACGGTTGCCCAGTGCACCGGCTCCATTTGCCACCGCAAGTGGAAGCAAACCACAGATGAAAGCAAATGAAGTCATCAAAATAGGGCGTAAACGGCTGGATGCTCCCTGGATAGCAGCATCTATAATACCAGATCCCTCCTTACGATATTGATTAGCAACTTCAATTATCAGAATCGCATTTTTACCTAACAAACCTATTAACATAACTAAAGCGACTTGAGCATAAATATTATTTTCCAATCCTGTAACAAATAACAGAAAAAAAGAACCGAATATTCCTGCCGGTAATGATAAGATAACAGGAAGAGGTAAAAACAGACTTTCGTATTGAGCTGCAAGTAAAAGATATACGAATACTAAACAAATAGCAAAAATAACAGTTCCTTGTCCACCAGAATCCTTCTCTTCCCGTGCCATACCAGACCACTCTATATCATATCCGCGGGGCAAAACGTCGAGTGCAATTTCTTCGACAGCCGCTAATGCTTCACTTGAACTAACACCAGGAGCAGCCTCACCGGTAATCAATGCAGAGGTAAATAAATTATAACGGGTTATCTGATTCGGACCAGATACACGCTCCATCATCATAAAATTCGAATAAGAGACCATCTTCCCCTCCTGATTCTTTGCATAAAGATCAAATACGTCTTCCGGATTCATCCGGTATTCAGGTGCGGACTGAATCATCACCTTATACATCTGCCCAAAACGGACAAAATTCGACGAATAAAAACTACCGATATACGATTGCAAAGTCTCCATTGATTCATCTACATTAATCCCTAGCTTTGCCGCTTTCTCCAAATCAATCCGAAGGAGATACTGTGGAAAATTCGGATTGAAATTAGAGACAACACCAAATAATCTCGGATCTGCATTCAATTTTTCTACAAACGTTTTTGAGATTTCATCCAGTTCAACAAAAGAACCTTCTGTTTTATCTTGTAAACGAAGTTCAAAACCGCTGGCATTACCAAAACCTGGAATCGTCGAAGGTAGGAAAAATTGAATATCTGCTCCTTTTATGTGCGAAATGTGTTCTGTATAATTATGTATAAGTTCTTCTACCGTTTCCTTGCGTTCACTCCAAGGTTTCAGATTAATCATCCCCATACCGAAACTTGCACCTTCTGTTTCTGTCATCAGGCTATATCCTGCTAAAGTCGAAATAGTTTCTACTTCTTTAAGAGGTAACAAAGCCGCTTGCACCTTACTTAAAACAGCTTCCGAACGTTCTAAAGTCGCTCCCGGAGGGGTATCGACATTTACATAAACCATACCTTGATCCTCATTGGGTATAAACCCTGAAGGTAAAACTAGCCCCATCCCCCATGTAGCTAAACAGAAAACAAGTAAAGTCGTATATGTCAACAGCCTTCTATTAAGAAATCGTTTTAAATTTATCTTATACCGGCATTCCAGATTATCATAATATTGATTGAACTTATCAAAAAAGCGTGCTAACATATTTTTCTTCTTAACTTGGGATACCGGCTTCAATATCAAGGCACAAAGAGCGGGAGACAATGTTAATGCATTCACTCCGGAAATAACAATCGCAACAGCCAGTGTTAAAGAGAACTGGCGATAGAATATACCAACAGTTCCCGACATAAAACCAACCGGAACAAACACAGCCGTCATTACTAAAGTAATAGCAATAATAGCTCCACTTATTTCATGTATAACCTGTTCTGTCGCCTCTGCCGGTAGGAGCTTATCAGTATGCATCTTAACATGTACCGCCTCTACCACAACAATTGCATTATCGACAACAATACCGATGGCCAGTACCAAAGCAAAAAGAGTTAACATATTAATGGAAAAACCCAATAGCTGCATAAAAAAGAATGTTCCAATTAAAGAAACCGGAACTGCAATAGCCGGAATTAATGTTGAACGAAAATCCTGCAGGAATAAAAACACAACAATAAAAACCAATAAAAAAGCTTCCAATAATGTATGAAATACAACAGAGATAGAAGCATCCAAAAAACGGGATACATCATAGGATATATTATAATCCATTCCCGGGGCAAAACTATCTTTCTTGATTTCTTCCATCTTAGTCTTAATATCATGAATAACCTCACGAGCATTTGAGCCGGGGCGTTGTTTGACCATAATAGAGGCAGAAGGTTTTCCGTCTGTCATCGAAATCATGTTATAATCTTGAGAGTCAAATTCTATCATTGCAACATCTTTCAAGCGGAGAACAGAACCGTCCGGCAACGCTTTAAGAATAATTTCTCCATACTCTTCAGGAGTATTGAACTTTCCTGTATACTGTAATACATATTGCATCTGTTGGGGAATCTTATCTGAACTGATACCGGTTTTCCCTGGGGCTGCTTCAATATTCTGCCTGCGAATTGCTCGAGTTACATCTTGTGGAGATATTTCATAAGCTGCCAATTGATTAGGGTTCAGCCATACACGCATTGCATAATCGCGGTTACCCATAATCTTGACAAATCCAACTCCATCAATACGTTTCAATTCCCGCAAAACGTTTATATCAGCAAAATTGTAAACGAATTTCTCTGTATGAGCGGTATCTGTACTTACAATATTCAAGTACATCAACATATTATTAACTTCTTTTTCTGTAACAACTCCTGCCCGGATCACCTCCTCTGGTAATTCATCCAATACCGTCGTTACACGATTTTGAACATTAATTGAAGCAACATCCGGATCTGTACCAACTTTAAAATAGACAGTCGTAAGCAACAAACCATCATTCGTACAAACAGATGTCATATAAGTCATTCCGGGAACACCATTAATAGCTCGCTCCAACGGAGTAGCTACAGTTTTCGCCATCACGTCTGCATTTGCTCCGGTATAGCGTGCCGTCACAGTAACGGAAGGTGGAACAATATCCGGAAACTGGGTTATAGGAAGTGACGTAATAGCCAGTAATCCCAACAATGTAATAACAACAGAGATCACTCCTGATAAAATAGGGCGTCTAATAAATATTCCGAACATACTGTTTACTTCTTATTTTCTGTTTCATTTGATGACTCCATTTGCTCACGGAAAGTTTCGCCTTTTACAATTTCAGGCTGAATGATCATTCCGTCATCAACTTTTTGAACTCCTTCATATACAATCAGAATATTGTCCGGCAAATCCCGTGTTACATAATAAGAGCCATAACGCATCAAAGGCACAAAACTGCGTACATTTATCTTTCCATCCTGTGCTACAGTATAAACATAAGTAAAGTCCTGTATTTCAAAAGTTGACTGCTGAGGAACCAGTATCACACCCTTTTCTTTCGTTATCATACGAATTTTACCAGTTACTCCATGCCGTAATAATTTTTCCGGATTAGTAAAACGGGCACGAAAAGCGATAGATCCTGTTCCACGCTCAAAATCGGCTTCAACAGCTTCCAACGCACCTTTGTAAGGGTAAACGGTCCGATCTGATAAAATAAGCTCAAGACTGTAATATTCAGACTGTTCAACCCCATTCAATTGATTACGTTTATATTCCAGATATTCCTGTTCGTTAATTTTAAAATAAACGAATATTTCCGAGATATCCGTCAAAGAAGTCAATTTGTCCGAAGGTCTTATTAAACTACCTATTTTAAAAGGTATGCGGTCTACCACACCATCAAAAGGAGCAACAATAGTAGTATAGGATAAATTCATTTCTGCCCGTTGCAGACGGGAATTAGCTTGCTGGACTTTCAACTCTGCAACATCAGCTTCCGCTATTGCCTGTTCTAAACGGATAGCTGAAAATATATCAGCTTCTACTAACCTCTTTACACGGTCAGTTTCCACTTCAGCCATTTTTAATTCAGCCTTTGACTGTTTATAATTAGCTTGTGCTTCTTTTACTTCCTGGTATAGTTCAACCGATGAAAGCTTAAACAATGCTTGCCCTTTTTTAACAAGCTGTCCTTCATCTACAAAAATGGACTCCATAAAGCCCTCTCTTTTAGATTTAATTTCTATAAATTGAACAGCTTGTACATCTGCCACAAAAGAATGGGAAACCTCAACAGTTGTAGAGTCTAGTTGAATTACCGGTATCGGCAATTTTTTCTCTATTCTTTTCCGTTTTCCACTACATGATGTCGACAAGGATACAATTAGAAAAAATAAGGGTAAAGTGCCTAAATAGAGCTTATTAATCATAAAATACTTGAATTCAATTATTTGAGTTAGTTAATTTATTGTATGTTTTTCATCAGTCTTATGTATAGAATATTAATACTCCATACATATTTCCTCAAAATTTTAAGCGATAAAGATATACTCTTTTAGCCTATCTTTTAATCAATGGTTAAAGTAGCAAGACTGATATAAGATTTATTTTTGAAGTGCATCAAGCACAATCTTTTCCATTACCTTATATCCTTCCAATGTCGGATGAACACCATCTTTCGAATATTTTTCAGGTAGTCCGCCACGTTCGTCAACCATACTGGAATAATAATCCACATAAGTCAACTTATTTTTATCGGCATACTCTTTTATCATTTTATTCAGTTGGGCAATCTTTGGAGCAGGTTCCAGCCCCGGACGCCATCCGAAATCATAAGCCGGTAATACGGAGCAAAGCAAAACCCGGATATTATGAGCTTTTGCCAGTTCCGCCATAGAAATAATATTTCCCAAAATATTTTCCAATGAAATATAACCGGTATTCTGGGCAATATCATTGGTACCGGCAAGAATCACTACTGCTTCCGGCTTCAAATCGATCACATCGGCCCGAAAACGTACCAGCATTTGCGAAGAGGTCTGACCACCGATTCCACGTCCCAAAAACTGGTGATCATTAAAGAATTGAGCATCATTACCCCACCAGCCTTCGGTAATTGAATTACCCATAAATACAGCTTTAGGAGTTGTTTTTACAGACTTGTTTGCTTCTTCATAACGATTAAACTGAGCCCAATCTTGTTGTTGGGCTTCAAGGGCGGTTGTTGCCAGCATAAGTAATGTAACCATTAACCCTGACTTTATGTTCATCATAACCAACTTGTTTTTAAACAGATTTCTTTAGTGATTGCAAATGTAATTATTTTCATAGTTATTATTAAATTTGTCTTAGAAAATCACTGAAATAAAATCACCCTTAATAGATCTATTACGAAAAATTCTCTATAGACCAATTTAAAACACATTGTTATGAAAACTTTAGTCAGATTCCCTAAACTGTTAGCCGTAACGCTGGCATTCTTATTTATCGTTGCCGGTATTGATGCCCAAACATTTGTTTACAAACCCATTAAAGGATTCTCCGATGATGTAAACAGTCAACTGGAAACATTCTTAGAATCTACTGTACCTATGAAAACCCGTAAAGTAGCAGTATTCGACTGCGACGGAACACTTTTCGGACAGGTCCCCTATTACCTGGCGGATGAAGCCTTATACGATTATGCTCAAAAAACGTATGCAGGAAAGAAAGACCAGAAATCAAAAGAAAAAATGGCGATTGTAGACCAACTATTACATGGCAATAATGTCGGTGTCGACTTCGTACAGAACCGTGTCCGTTTCTTGTCCGGACTAACATCCGATGAAATACAGAAAATAGGTAACGACATGTTTCATGAAAAATACCAGAACAAAATGTATCCGGAAATGAAGCAGTTACTCGCAAATCTGAAAGAGTATGATTTCGAACTCTGGATTATATCTGCTTCTCCTGAATTATTGTACCAAAGATTCTGTGCCGAGCAATTGGGCATTCCCGAAGACCGCATCCTGGGTGTCAAATCCTTGGTGACTGCAGAAGGTATCGTCACTGACCAATTGGTCTTCCCTGTATCCCAAGACAATGGTAAAGCAGAAGTTGTCAATACATTTATTAAAGCCAAACCGCTATTCTCTGCAGGAAACAGCCGCGGTGACATGGAAATGATGAACACCTCCATAGGTCTAAAAATGATTGTAAATCCGGACGACCAGAAAGTTGAGAAAGAAATGGACAACAAAACAGTAAAACAATACTGGACAGATGATCCTCGTACCATCATCGTTTATTCAAACGATGTACCTGAAGGTAACTACAAATATATTACAAGAGAATGGGGTGTGAAGAGCAACGTAACTAACCCGAAAGAAAGTAAAGTCGTAATCGGTTACTAAACAAATCATTATGAAAAAAGTCAATTGCATTATTGCCGGGATATTCCTGGCAATAGGGACTTCATTTGCCCAAGAAAAACCGGAAAAGTTCTCCGTTACACCTATCGGACGCTTTTATCTTGACGGAACTGCATTTTTCAACTCTGACCCTAAATTAGGCAGCGGTGCCACTTTTAGCGATATTCGCCTGGGAATAAAAGGTAAATACCAGAAATTCCAGGGAAAGGCAGAGCTCGGATTCTCCAAAAACAAACTCTCATTAAAAGATATTTTTGTTGAATATGACTTCCACCCAAATTCTTTTGTTCGTGCAGGGCACTTCGGAGAACCTTTCGGTATCGACTATATGGAAAGTTCAGCCAACATTAAATTTATCAGTGCCGGAGCTGTTACGGAGGCTTTTGCCCCAGGTAGAAAATTAGGTATCGAATACATCGGATGGAAAGGTTGGTTCTGGTATGCCGGAGGTATATTCGGTGATACGCATTTCCAGGAAAAAATCAACTATACACAAACAGACGGATATGCCGTTACCGGACGTATTGCATTCAATCCGATTAAAGAACAAGGAGGAATTGTACACTTTGGTGTAGCATCCACTTTCCGCAGACCAGACCCGGCGAAGGAAGGTAGCATTAGGGATGTTACTTTCGGGGCTACATTAGGTAGTTCTATTAATTCCCAGAAGTTTGTAGAAGCAAAAGTTACCGATGCCAGAAATACATTTAAAGTTGCCGGAGAATTTATCGGAGCAATTCATAAATTCAGCTTGCAATCAGAGTTTTTCTACATACAGACGAACAGGTATAAAAATTTGCCTAAATACCAGGCACTGGGTACTTATGGACAAATAGGTTTCCTTGCTATCGGCGACGGATACTCATATGCCAATGAATGGGCACGGTTGAAATTACCAAAACCCGGTTCCTTGGAATTTGTTGCCAGATATTCTTATCTGGACTTGAATGACCAGGAGGCCAATATCTTAGGAGGAAAACAAAAGCAATTGTCACTGGCATGCAATTACTATTGGAAGAAATTTATCACCTTACGTTTAAATTATGACCATGCTTGCATCAACGGAGCTAAAGAAAATCAACATTTTAATTTTCTTTCAGCACGTGTGCAAGTCTATTTTTAATAGTTCAAATAATTAGCACTAATGCCAAAATGGTCCGAAGGATACATTCCGCTCCTGAACAGGGTGGATGTATCCTTCTTTTATGAAAATAAATCCGTATCTTTGCGTCCAACAAAAATATTTGACATACTGAGGAAGTGATTCAACTTCCCGAGTGCTTGATAAACCTCGTAAAAAACAAGAATTATGCAAAAAGAAACAACAGTAACCGTTCCTTTTATGCTGCTGGGTATTTTATTCAATATCTGCCTGGTAGCTTCCAATTTATTAGAAACAAAAGTCATACAGATTGGCGGCATCACTGCAACAGCAGGATTAATCGTATTTCCCATTTCATATATCATCAATGACTGTATCGCTGAAGTCTGGGGATTCAAAAAAGCCCGTTTGATTATCTGGAGTGGATTTGCTTCCAATTTTCTGGTAATCGGGTTCGCCCAACTGGCCGTTATGTTGCCGGCAGCCCCATTCTGGGAAGGGGAAGAAGGATTCAATTTTGTATTTGGAATGGCACCACGTATTGCCATAGCGAGTCTGATTGCCTTTTTGGTCGGTTCGTTCCTGAATGCCTATGTAATGAGTAAAATGAAAGTTGCTTCAAACGGAAAAAATTTCTCATTACGCGCCATTGCCTCTACCCTCGTTGGAGAAAGTGCCGATTCGATGATATTTTTCCCGATAGCATTTGCCGGACTTATCCCGGTTAAAGAACTTTTTATTATGATAGGAACACAAGCTGTACTGAAATCATTATATGAAGTCATCATTCTACCAATCACCATAAAAGTGGTAAAATATATCAAGAAAATAGACGGTAGTGATGTATATGACGTAGGTACATCATACAATATATTGAAAATAAAAGATATTTGATTTATAAAAGAAACAGTATATGAACAACATTAAAGGGTTTGCCTATGGTATCATCACTGCGGCAACCTTCGGTTTAATACCCTTATTTACTTTGCCGTTGATGGCTAAAGGGATGCAGTTCGACTCCATCCTGTTCTACCGTTTCCTGTTTGCCTCCCTGGCCCTAACAATAATCATGACGGTAAAAAAAGAGTCATTCCGCATAGAAAAGAAGGACATTCCCGTGCTCATTTTACTTGGCTTCTTTTACACAGCTTCAGCGATGTTCCTTTTTTGGGGATATAACTTTATGTCCGCAGGCATTGCGACAACACTGCACTTTACTTATCCAGTTTTTGTCACGCTGATTATGTTACTGTTCTTCCATGAGAAGACTTCCTGGGTCACTTTGGCAGCTATCGGTCTGGCCATTTGCGGAGTAGCCCGTCTTTCCATTAGTGAGGGAGATGTGAGTATGAGTGTTATAGGAGTATTCATTGTATTGCTTTCCGCTATCGGATATGCCTTATACATCACAACTGTAAATAAATCGAGGGTAAAAGCGATGTCCGGAAGAAAAATGACCTTCTTTGTATTTATCGTAAGTACCTGCATGTTCGCCATTAAAGCAAGCACAAACCAAGGTATCCAGCCGATACCGGATGCCCTGTCGCTTATGAACCTGATACTTTTGGCAGTTGTACCAACGGTAATTTCCAATATAACACTGGTTCTTGCCGTACAAAATATCGGAGGAACATTAACCTCTGTTCTTGGTGCGATGGAACCGGTTACGGCTGTATGTGTCGGAGTTTTGATTTTCGGAGAACCTTTTACCATACACCTTGCATTAGGCATTCTGCTAATCATACTGGCGGTAACGATAATTATCCTCTCCAAATCCATACAGAAAACGTTGAGGGGAATACGTAGAATTTTATCCCATCGTTTATCCAAAAATTAAATACATAGACAATCGATAGAAATAAAATACAACTAACGGAACAAGTTAAAAACCGGTTTAAAGAACAACCACCGATATAAACAATACTGATAATATCAAAGCAAACAAAAATACATTGCGTGCCGTATGTGCCAATGTAATATTCAAATCTTTACCTTCACGGGTAAAAATCTCTTTAGAAGTCATAAACATCAAACCAAACACAATTCCAAAAGCAAACAAAATCCACCAGGATGCTTCTATCAACAACGGACATATAAGGATAAAAGCCAATATATTATTTGCTACATAAAAAAAACGTCCGAAACGCTTGCCGAACAATACAATCGTAGTTCGTTTGCCAGCCGCTTTATCCTGTGCATAATCCCGGTAATTATTGACAACCAATATATTTACAGACAACAATCCTACCGCAATAGATAATAAAAGAGTTAATAAAGAAAAAGACATTGTTTGTACATAATAAGTAAAACAAACCGGAATCACCCCATAAAATAGCAAAACACAAATATCTCCCAACCCATTATATGCCAAAGGAAACGGTCCTGCAGAATAAGCAAGAACGCAGAGGGCTATCGCAACGCCAACAAAAATAAGACGCCAATCTGTAAGACAGACTAAAACCAGTCCGCTCAGGCAAGCTAATCCCAAAGTTATAAAAGTTCCTGCCAACATTGCTTTCGGAGTAATCCATCCCTGCGCTACTGCCCGTTCAGGTCCCAAACGGTCTTCATTATCTGCACCTTTCTTATAATCAAAATAATCATTTGCAAAATTACTGGCTATCTGGGCAAAAACAGCTACCAGAAAACATAAAATAACGATAGATACGGTCAAATATCCATCATAATAAGCTAAAGCACATCCTAATAACACAGGACTGACTGATGCTGGCAATGTTTTAGGCCGAGCCGCCTCAAACCAAGCTTGCAAGCGATTTTTTTGATTACTCATAATTGCATTTTCTTTTTTTCGCCTACAAAAATAGAAACAAAAAAAGTTATATGATTGTTGTTTTTATAAGAATTCATATATCTTTGCGGCATGAGAAGTTTTCTATTCATATTAACACTATTGTTCGGCATGTTGCTTTTTATCCCTATTGAGAAAGTAAGCAGCAGTACTGTTGATGGTTTATCCAAGCAGCAGGAAGCCGTAATGAAAGAAAAAAGCTCATCCGATATAAACCATCATTTGCAAGTATTAAGCAGTGAACTGAAAGGGAGTAATTGTCTTACTCCACGCAGAATTGTTCAGCATACTTCAAACACGCTAAATATACGTTTATTCAAATATCAGGAGAAGTTTTCTCAATACTTCCGACTGAAGGGAGAAGATATTCTACAGAAAGTATCTGAAGAAGTAACGATATGTCAAATAACTAATCTTTCCACCTTGCTTTGCCGTATGGGGTATCATGTCTATGCCCTGCGAAGAATCATTATTTAGTTAATTATACATTCATGGTATGTGTTATGGGGATTTTATTCCCATACATTTCTTTATTGTGTTTTTCCAATGCAATCAATTTAATAATTAACTAAAAATCAAAAAGATATGTCTTCCAATAATAAAAAATCAGGTAAATCCCGTATTTATATTTATATCATTATCACCATCATCGGTTGTGTTCTTGCGTGCAGTTCAATCATCACAAATGATTATTTGAAACTGGTAGTAGTAATGGTAACACTTGGCGCCGGTCTGTATGGCATAATGAGAGGCCTAAGTACACCTTCCACAGAACAAGACAACACACTTGCTGATGAGGAATAAAAATCTATTTGGAATAATTTAAATTCAAAAAATATGAAAATCAATAAAGATTTGGTAGATGCAACTCTAATGTTGTCATTTATTTCTTTAGTATTAGTGGGAACAAGCGATCTCCATGACGTAGTAATAAAAAACTGTACAATGGGTGTACTTGGTATTATTTGTATCCTGATGGTCGTTTTCCGTGCAATTGCAATGCGACAGGATGCTAAAAATCCCCCGGAAGAATTTGATTATTAAATAAAATCCCAAATACCCTGACTGAATGTCCCTGGTTTCCTGTTATTTACTTCGTGGTGATCTCGAGGTTTTCTGAAATACGTTTTTCTGCCTATAAAAAACTTGCTGTTTATTTGGATACGGTATAACTTTGCCGGATAATAGGAAACCGGACATTCTTATAAACTCTTATTGTATGGTCACAAGTGTAACATTACTTATACTTTCACTAGTCGCACTTTATATCGGGGCAGGCTGGTTGGTTCAGGGTAGCTCCGCGCTGGCTATGAAAGCCAAAATATCTCCTTTGGTTATCGGACTTACGATTGTCGCATTCGGAACAAGTTCTCCCGAATTAGTCGTTAGTTTAAATGCAACCTTAAGCGAACAAGGGGATATAGCTATCGGAAATATTATTGGTTCGAATATTTTTAATATCGGAGTAATTTTAGGAATTTCTGCTATCATTTATCCGCTGAAAGCAGAAAAACAGCTTACAAAAATAGACATTCCAATCATGCTACTGGCAGCAATCCTACTAACCGTTTTCTTCTGGAACGGATATTTAGGACGACTTGAAGGTGGCCTTTTTGTTTTAGGTATTATTCTTTATACTTTATTCAGCCTGTACTATTCACGTAAACATGGAAAAGACAGTGCCGATGTCGAACTGGAAAATCAACCTAAACATTGGTCTACAGATTTGCTTTATCTGGCTGGCGGACTGGTTATTCTTATATTCTCTTCCAATCTATTAGTAGAAAATGCCGTTGCCATTGCAAGGGAAGTAGGTATCAGCGAAGCAGTTATCGGATTAACAATCGTTGCTGCAGGAACCGGTATGCCGGAATTTGCTACTTCTATTATCGCTGCTGCACGGAAAAAACCAGATCTGGCTATCGGCAATATTGTCGGCTCCAACATATTCAACGTACTTGCCATTGCCGGTACCAGTTCCCTGATACATCCGATACAGGCAAAAAATGTGAATTATATCGATTTGCTGGTAATGATCGGTTTTTCCATTCTATTATTGCCATTAGTCAAAAGCGGACAGAAAATATCCCGTGCGGAAGGTTTCGTCTTGCTTATTTTTTATCTGATTTATTTAGGCTGGCTATTGAGAGACCTCATCTAAAACGTTATTTCGCTTCAAATAAGATTCGAAAACGTGTCAATCCATCCGCATAAGTACGAAGGGAAAAAGAACAGTTTTGTTTCTGTAACACTTCACGGATAAAAATAAGTCCGATACCTTGCCCATTAGGTTTTGTTGAGAAGAATGGACTAAACAACTTTGCTTCCGTTTCTTTATCTATACCTTTTCCCGTATCTGCAATTTCGAGGCAGACAGGAGCTTCAGTCGTACGAATATAAATCTTTCCATTGCTGCCGATTGACTCGGCAGCATTTTTTATAATATTAAGAAGAACCTGTTCAAACAAAGTCGTGTCCAGAGATACTTTCGGCGATACAGGAGCTAAGTCCATGATAATTTGAATATTCCTGTTCTGACAAACCATTTCCATAAATCGCTTACAGGAAACTACCACGGAATTCAGAGGCTGTATACGGGTTTGGGGTTCCGGTATGCGGACCACATCGGCAAAATTAGTAATAAAACGGCTCATGCTATAGCAACGCTCAATCGACACACGAAGTACCTCACATATATCTTCCGTATCCTGCATTTCACTGAATGTTGCTTCCAATGTATCCAGTGTAGACGTTATACCGGCTGTCGTATTATTTACCTCATGAGCAATCATACGGATAACCTTCTCATATGCCTTTTTCTCTGCTTTAAAAACTTCTCGTGTCAATATCTCAACCAGATAAAATGAATGGTGAAAGCCACTATCCACAAACGAGGAATGCGTACATTTATATATATTGGCATCATTCAGGCGAACTGTCTGGGAATGGTAAAGAGGTATCATTGTCAGTTCCAAAGCCAGGGGAGAATCAATCTGTTCCAATCGTTTACCCTGGACTTCCGAAAGAAACGGGACTCCGAACATCTTATGAGCGGCAGGATTGACGGACAAAACCTCTCTATCCAGATTCAGAATAATCACTCCCATCGGAGAAGCATTAACCAGCAAATCCAAAAAATGATTTTGTTCCCTCAAATGAAGACGTTCATTTTTCAATTGCTCCATCATTTTATTAAAAATATCCACAATACGGTCTGCTTCCGGTTGCCCTACCCTACTCAGGCGGGAACTAAAGTCCTGTTCTTTCAACAATTCCATACCACTACCTATGATATGCAACGGTTTAATTATACGGCGATAGAAAATAAACAAATAAACAGCAGTCAGCAGCAAAAGCCCTTCGACAGCAAAAAACAAACGAATCGAGGAAGAATAAAAAACATAATACGAGATTACTGCCATTGAACACAAAAGCAGTATCGTCAATACCCAAAACAAACCTTTAATCCTCATTCGTCTTTTGTTTATTTTTCTATAGGGATACCATATTTTTCCAACCGCCGGTACAATGCTGCCCGGCTAATTCCTAAAGCGGTTGCCACATGAGACAAATTTCCTCCATGAGTATCCAATGCCTGTAAAATAGTTTGCTTCTCCAATTCATCCAACCTCATTCCACACGGAACAGCTGTAATTTGTTGTTTATTAGAAGACATATTATACATATTTTGGGCTTCAAAATCTGAAACATCCAAAATACTTTTACCGGATACGAGCATGGTACGCTCTACCAGATTTTTTAATTCACGGATATTACCTGGATATGGTAAACGCTGCAAATAAACCAATGCTTCGGATGAAAAACCAACCTTCGGAAGTCCATTCGATTCTGACTGTTTATCTGCAAAATAACGCGCTAAAAGAGGTATATCCTCCATCCGCTCGCGAAGTGCAGGCAAATGGATATTTATCAGGTTAATCCGATAAAATAAATCTTCACGGAACATACGTGCTTCAACCATTTCCCTCAGATTACAGTTTGTTGCACTCACCACACGGATATCCACTTTCCGGGGACGGCTATCGCCCAATACCTCAAAGGTCTGATCCTGTAATACACGCAATAATTTTACCTGGCAGGAAAGCTCCAAATCCCCAATCTCATCCAAGAATATTGTACCCTTATTTGCCATTTCAAACCGTCCGGTCCGATCTATATACGCATCTGTAAAGGCTCCCTTTTTATGTCCGAACATCTCACTTTCAAAGAGGCTTTGGGACAATCCACCCAGATTCACCTTCACAAAAGGATCTTTCATCCGGGGACTATTTACATGAATCGCCTCTGCAATCAGCTCTTTCCCTGTCCCACTCTCACCGGTTATCAAAACAGAAGCGTTTGTAGGAGCTATACGGGAAACAGTACCCAGCACTTCCATCAAAGAAGTACTTTGACCTATTATTTTATCAAAATGAAATTTATGGTCTGCATCCGTTCTGTTCAGAGGAACTTTCTGCTCTTTTTTCTGTTCACTCAATTCGAGAGCTGTCCGGATAGATTTCAGTAAGACAAGGTTATTCCAAGGCTTTGTTACAAAATCGAATGCTCCAGCCTGCATCCCCTGCACAGCCAAAGAAATAGACCCCCATGCAGTCATCAATATAACAGGAACATCCGGTTGGAAAATCTTTACCTGCTTTAATAGCCGTATCCCCTCTTCTCCTGTGGTGGTCAAAGTAAAATTCATATCCATCAATATAAGCTCCGGAGCAATAGTACGTACTATTGCCAATGCGTCTCCCGGACCCGGAACAGCCTCTGGCTCATATCCCGCCCGCTTCAACAAAAAGGTAAGCGAAGAACGGACAGCTGCATCATCATCTACGATTAATATCATTCGTATTGTTATTTGTGTTACAAAAGTAACGAATTAATTATTAGCATTCAATAGAATTTTACTTTCTAACAATCTCTTCGAACTCCGCATCCAGCGTTCGGTTATGCTGAAAGTCATAGAGAGTAAGACTTCTGATATTATAGAAGTAGTTCCAATAATAATACAACTCCTCGATATGTTTCTGACGGGCATTATCTTTGGATTGCTGTGCATCATTCAAATCAAGAATATTAATTTTGCCAATCATAAAAGTTTCAATGGAGGTTTTATAACGTTTTTGGGCTATTGCATCCGCTTCTTCCGCAATATCCAACTGGGCAGCCTGGTTATTGAAATTTTCTACCAAAAGATAGATATTCTGGTTAAAGTTTAATTGTTCCTGGCGAATCTTGGATAAAACGACTTCGCGGTTAGACTCTGCTACTTTTACTTTCCCTTTGCGCTTTCCCCAATCCAATAGCGGAATAGAAACACCAACCTCCACTACATTATTATTATTCAGATTCTGGTAGGCAGTGCCTATCGTTTGATCTTTGCCGGAATATCCGACCGATGCAAACAAATTAATACTGCGCCGGTTCCCTTTTGCAATTGCCACATCATAATCCGCTTCAAGCTGACGACGGAGAATATTTTTAGCAAAAGAATTATTTTCCTGGGCTTTTTCAAGCACTATCTGATACTCCATCCGCAATTCAGGTGCAGTCTCCGGAACAAGAGGTTCAATAATATCCTGTTCGCCTAATCCAAGAAAAGCGCGAAGCTGGAACATATTGGCATTCAGATTGGCTTGCTGTTCTGTTACTTTCCCTTTAGCCTGTAAGGCCGATAGTTTCAACTGCATCAGTTCGCTTTCGGATATTTGCCCGATTTTACGTTTTGCAAGTGCGATCTCATACAGTTTCTCCGCATTCTGTAAATTTTGTTCTGCGGTAGCCAACTTTGATTTGGCAAGCAATAAATTGAAAAAATAAGTAATTGTCGTAATCGTTACTTTTTCGACGCTCTCAACATAGGCCGCCTTTGCTTCCTGGTAGCGGACCGGTTCTATCCTTCGTTTCCATTTCTGATCGTTTACTCCGAAAATCGGCTGATTAAGCGTTAATCCGACAGGAAGGCTTAAAAATTCATTGAAGGCACCGGAACCAAGTTGACGGGTAAATTCAAGTGAAGTGTTCAATGAAATCTTACCTCCCGTCAGCGGGATATTCTGGTCAATGGAAAAATCTCCCTTCATTCCCAGGGTATTATTCTGGACGAATGTATAAATACCATCACTATTCAGATAACGGGTATACTGCCGGCTGTAAGCTGGAAGTGTTCCTGAGAAGGTTATTTCCGGCAATTGTTCCGCCACATGTGTACGATATTGCCAATAAGCGGTTTTCAGTTCATTCAGAGCAACAGCAGCATCTACCGACTGAAGCTGTGCAAGCCCTATTGCTTCTTTCAAAGAAAGCCGGACCGTATCCTGCTCCTGTGCTTTTATTCCGGCATTAATCAATAAAAGAGACGTAATGACTATGTATATCTTTTTCATTATTGTATTATTTTGCCATCCCGTAGGCAAAACTTATGCCAAAAAGATACACCTCTGATTATCTGATAAATAGACAAATCAAGGATGTCCGATAATGAACAGTGTGTCCGTTTTTAATAAAAACCGTCTGCGAATCCGGAAGCAATGTTTCCGTTGCTTTTTTTACATCATATTATAAATATACTCAGGTTCGGAAAAAAACAAAAGGAAAAAGCTAAAATCAGAACCAACAGTACAACAAATAACTTTTTTACCGGATTTGAACTACATTTCTTCATCAGAAGAATATGTCGCATTTGATTAGAATAACTGAATGAATTAGCAAATGAAAAAACCGGAACCTTCAGCCAATAATTCACCAACACATATTGATATTCCTGGCTTCCAAAAGAATTTAACATCTCACGGTCCACTAAATATTTATGATTTTCGCTTACCGCTTTCATATAAAACCATATCACAGGATTAAACCACCAAATAACACATAAAATATTCATTATTAACAAATCTATCCAGTGATATTAAGAAATATGTATTTTCTCATACATTAGAATCATCTCCTTTCCATGTATTTTTTCATTACTATCAACTGGCATCAAAATAAAATATTTCCAGAGATACGGCATTATCTGTTCTTCTTCTTTCGACAACGGCTCAATGTTCATATGTAACATTTTAACTTTCAATAAAATACACAACAAATAAAAGATTAATCAACAAATAAAAACAAACTTTTTCGACTAAAGATTCGGACAGATAAATCATTTTCTTACTTTTCCGGTTATATTCGTATATTTGTCTGCAAATAAAAAAGACAGATTAGATATGAAAAATAATGGTTTCACATTCCGAAAGAGAATAGCCAGCTTCCGATATGCCTTTAACGGAATACGATTATTGATACAAAAAGAACATAATGCATGGATACACTGCTTTGCAGCAATATGTGTAATAATTGCCGGATTCTTTTTTAGATTATCCTCAATGGAATGGATTGCCATTTCAATCGTAATCGGAGCCGTATTTGCCGCTGAAGCAATTAATTCATCAATTGAAGCACTAGCTGATTTAGTATCTCCGGATTACAATGAGGCGATCAAAAAAACAAAAGACCTTGCAGCCGGAGCCGTTTTAATTCTTGCCCTTGCCGCAGCAACAGTCGGATTAATTATTTTTATTCCTAAAATCGGAAAATTATTCTGAAACATCATATAAACTATATATTTTTATTGTTTTATAATTCTCTTATTTTTATATTTGCGTCATCATTTAATTAAATAATAAATTAAGAATTATGGCACGTACAGTAAATTTTGTAAAAAGAGCAGAAAAGATTAAAGAGCAAGTTGATGATTTAGTAAAAGAAATGAGCGAAACAAGAATCGTTCACGTTCCGACAAAAGAAAAATTTAAACTCAACGACATTAATTTTGACGAGTTAGACGTTGTTACCCTGATGCAAATTCAGGCACGTTTAAGCCGTGTTATTCTGGAAAAAAGTAAATAATTAAGGATTTGTTCGTAAGATGAAATATCTTCTTACAATATTTCTTTCTTTATTTTTTTGTTTTTCAGGAAAAGCGCAAGAAATAGAAATAAGTGGCAGCCGTAAAGCAGTACGAACATCAGGAGATATATTAGCGTTCGTTACACCGGTTGCAAGTTTAGCTACCGTTCTGGCATTACAAGATTGGCAGGGGTTGAAACAAGGAGCCTTAGCAGGAGTTTCTGCCGTAGGATTAACTTATGCCTTGAAATATATCGTAAAAAAAGAACGTCCGGACGGCAGTAATAATCATTCATTCCCTTCAATGCATACTTCCGTATCATTTACGGGTGCGGCATTTATTCAGCGAAGATACGGATGGAAATGGGGTATTCCGGCTTATGCCGTTGCCACTTATGTTGGTTGGAGTAGAACTTATGCAAAAAAACATGACTGGTGGGATGTTGCAGCCGGGGCGGCTATCGGTGTAGGCAGTGCTTACATTTTTACACGCCCGTTTGCACAAAAACATAATTTGTCTATCAGCCCGGTTGCCGGGGATAAACACTTTGGTATATATGCCTCTATGACATTTTAATGTTTGTCCTACTATCAACCTGATAGAATAAAAGGTCCGGTTTCACTCATATGGAGGAACCGGACCTTTATTTTTTTATCTCTTTCATAGTTATGGTTTTCCGAAATCATAACTATGATTTTCAAAAACCATAACTATGAGTTTGTTTTATGGCTATTTAAAAGATAATCCGGGAAAATCATGTACCTTTGTAAAAAAGTTACAGACAACATTATTTACATATGAAAAAGAGCCTGCTTCTGTTTTTTATCTTACTAACCTTTCTGCCGCTCCGTGCCCAGATAATACTTAGTGATGAAGCAAAAATCAGCCTGCTCACGGTATCGCCTTCCGATGACGAAGTTTATACCGTATACGGACATTCTGCAATCCGTATCAACGACCCGGTAAATAATATCGACCATATTTTCAATTATGGAATATTTGATTTCTCTAAACCCAACTTCATTTACAGGTTTGCCAAAGGAGAAACAGACTACCGGTTGGGCGTACAAACATTCCGCCAGTTTATGATTGAATATGAAATGCGCGGAAGCGAAGTCATAGAACAGGAACTAAACCTGGACATCCGGGAGAAAAGAGCTATCTGGCAAGCCCTTCTGATTAACAACCAGCCGGAAAACCAGGTATATCGTTACAATTTCTTTTTTGATAATTGTGCAACGCGCCCTGCCGCTATTATTGAAAAGTACATAAACGGACAGGTAAGCTATAATAGCCCGGGTGAACCGCAAACATTTCGTGACATGATTAATTATTGTACGCGCAATAAGCCTTGGCTCACTTTTGGATGCGACCTTGCTTTAGGCAGCCCTACCGACCGCATAGCTACTCCGCATGAAGAAATGTTCCTGCCTGTTTATCTGAAAGATGCTTTTGAAAAGGCTACGGTAAAAGGGACCGATGGTTCGGAGAAAAAGCTGGTCAGTTCGACAAAATGTATTATCGAAGAAATAACGGATGATTCAATCCCGGAAAAAAGTTTTCTGACCCCCTTATTCTGTTGTTGGGCTTTTTTCATCCTCATATTAGCTATTACATTAATAGAATGGCATAAGAAAAAATATTTTCGTATAGTAGATTGTGTGTTGTTTTTCATGGCCGGAATAGCAGGAGTCGTTTTATTCTTTCTATGTTTTATTTCCACACATCCGAGCATTTGGCCGAACTGGTCTATCATATGGTTGCAACCGTTCAATTTAATTGCAGTCATTTTGTTTGCCGTAAAAAAATTCAGAAAGGCGGCATATTATTATCATTTTATTAACTTTGCGGCGCTTACGCTGATGCTGGCTGGCTGGTATTTTATTCCACAGCATTTAAACACAGCATTTATTCCCTTAGTAATGAGCCTTTGGCTACGTTCCGGGTACGGCGTATATAGAAAATTATGGAACATCCGGTAAGAAAAATATTAACATCACTGATTGCGATTCTGGTTGTAACCAACCTGGAAGCACAACAACGAACTCCCAAACTGGTAGTCTGCATCACTGTAGACCAGTTGCGAGGCGATTATATCGAGTACTTTTATAATACATTCGGAGAACGGGGCTTCAAGCGGTTACTGAATGAAGGTATGGTATATAACAACCTTCGTTTCGACTTTTCCGATATAGATGAAGCCAGTGCTTTTGCCACTTTATTTACAGGTAGCAATCCCTCTTTCAACGGTATTTCTGGTGACAGAACGTATGATTTTGAGAAAGGAAAAGAACTCTCCATATTAAATGACCCGAACTATTTAGGTAACTATACAAAAGAAAATTATTCACCTAAAAAATTAATCAGTTCGACTATCGGAGACGAATTGAAAATTGCGTCTAAAGGCAGAAGCGATGTTTACTCCATTGCACCTAATCCGGAAAGTGCGATTCTTTCGGCAGGTCATGCTGCCAATGGAGCATTCTGGATGGACGATTATAACGGAAAATGGGCAACAACAACCTATTATAAAGGTATTCCGTGGTATGTAGACCGCTATAACAACGGACCGGAATCCCTTTCCGCCCGTTTGGAACAAATGGTATGGTCCCCCTCTCTCCCTTTTGAGAAACTCGATGCCTTTCCTTATGTATTAGATGATATTCCTTTCAGATATACATTTAAAGAGAACACAACTTCATGTTTCTTTAATCTGAAAACTTCTCCTTTTATTAATAAAGAAATCAACCGCCTGGCACTTCAGTTCCTGGAATATGGAGCATTTGGCACACGAAGTTGTCCGGATATGCTGGCTATCACCTACTATGCCGGAAACTATCGCGGTAATATGAATAAGGAATATACCCGCGAAATACAAGACACTTACTATCAACTGGACAAAGATATCGAGCAGTTGATTGATAAAATAGACAAAAAGGTTGGTCTTCATAATACATTAATCGTATTCACCGGTTCCGGATATTATAAAAGCGAAGAAGAATATGCAGAAGGATTATCCCTGATAAGCGGCGAATTCCATCCTAAACGTTGCATAGCGTTGCTCAATATGTACCTGATGGCTATTTATGGTCAGCAACACAATTGGGTAAAAGGCTATTACAACAATCAGATATACCTGAACCGCAAAGCGATAGAAGACGCCAAACTGGACCTGACAGCCATTCAGGAAAAAGCGGCTGAATTTTTACGTGAGTTCAGTGGAGTGCAATACGTTGTAACAGAACATGTACTTCGTACGGGAAATTGGAACGAACGCACAGCCAAATATCTGCAAGGCACTCATTTGTCAACTCGCGGAGACCTTATTCTTGAGTTACAACCGGGATGGGTAATCAATTATGATAACCCGAAGGAAAAAATAAAAGTAATACGAAATAATGCAGTTCTAACCCCATTGGTATTTATGGGTAACGGCATCAAACCCGAACATATCTACCGTGAAGTGAAAGCCACAGAGGTAGCCCCTACGGTAACCCATGTGCTAAGGATCAGGCCACCGAATGCATCTCTCAGTTTACCTCTGAGAGAAATGACAGTTAATAAGTAACAATTGACAGTTAACCTCTCGTACATTACTATTAATTAATGGGTTGAAACGACTGGCTACAATGACTAAAGACATTTCCATGCCAACTGCCATTTGCCAACAGTCAAGTAATTAAACCCGACTAACTAAAAATAAATAAAACTAAATTATATCATGGGATTTAATGAAATTATGACGAAGCTGTTTGGCAACAAGTCGCAGCGAGATTTTAAGGAATTCACGCCTTATGTGGAAAAAATCAAGGCGGTTTATCCGTCTATCCAGAAACTCTCAAACGACGAGTTACGTGCAAAAACAGACGAAATCAAACAACGTATTCAAGATTATGTAGCTACAGACCGTGCTAAGGTTGAAGAGCTGCGTAAAGGCATTGAAGACAAAGAATTGGAGGAACGTGAAGCGATTTGGGCTGAAGTTGATAAGATAGAAAAGAATATTACCGAAAAAATGGAAGTTGTTCTGGACGAATCCCTTCCGGAAGTATTCTCCATTATGAAAGATACGGCACGACGTTTCTCTGAAAATGAAACAATCGAGGTAACAGCCAATGATTTTGACCGCGACTTAGCTGCAAACTATGATTTCGTTCATATTGAAGGAGACAAAGCCATTTATCAGAACCATTGGATTGCCGGAGGTAACGAAATTACCTGGGATATGGTCCACTATGATGTACAGTTATTCGGTGGTGTTGTTCTGCATAAGGGTAAAATCGCAGAAATGGCGACTGGTGAAGGTAAAACACTTGTTGCTACCCTGCCGGTATTCCTGAACGCATTGACACGCAACGGTGTACACGTCGTAACGGTGAACGACTACCTCTCAAAACGTGACTCCGAATGGATGGGACCATTATATATGTTCCATAGTTTGTCTGTCGACTGTATCGATAAACACCAGCCGAACTCCGATGCCCGCCGTAAAGCATATAATGCAGATATCACATTCGGTACTAACAACGAATTCGGATTCGACTATCTGCGTGATAACATGGCAATCAGTCCGAGCGATTTGGTACAACGCAAACATAATTATGCGATTGTCGATGAGGTCGACTCCGTATTGATTGATGATGCCCGTACCCCGTTGATTATCTCCGGTCCTATTCCACGCGGCGAAGAACAACTGTTCGAACAATTCCGCCCGAATGTAGAAGTAGTCGTAAATGCACAGAAAGATCTTTGTTCCAAAATGTTGATTGAAGCCAAAAAGAAAATGGCTAGCAGCGACCAGAAAGAAGTGGAAGAAGGCTCTATCCAATTATACCGCTCATTCAAGGGATATCCGCGTAATAAGGCTTTAATCAAATTCCTGAGCGAACAGGGCATTAAGGCTCAAATGTTGAAGACTGAAGAATATTTCATGTCTGAAAACATGCGCCATATGCACGAAGCAACAGATGAACTGTACTTCGTTATTGATGAAAAAAATAATAGCATCGAATTAACAGATAAAGGTATCGACTTGCTGACCGGTAAGACCGACGACCCGACATTCTTCGTTCTTCCGGACATTACTTCACAACTTTCCGATCTGGAACACATCCAGAATGATGAAGAAAAGCAGGCAAAGAAAGACGAATTACTTGCCAACTACTCTGTTAAGAGTGAACGTGTCCATACAATCAACCAGTTATTAAAGGCATATACATTATTCGAAAAGGATGATGAATATGTTGTTATGGATAATAAAGTAATGATTGTAGACGAACAGACCGGACGTATTATGGATGGCCGTCGTTATTCCGATGGTTTGCACCAGGCTATCGAAGCAAAGGAACGTGTAAAAGTGGAAGCTGCTACACAAACATTTGCAACCATTACATTACAGAACTACTTCCGTATGTACCACAAGTTGTCTGGTATGACCGGTACTGCCGAAACAGAAGCCGGTGAATTGTGGGATATCTATAAACTGGATGTTGTCGTTATTCCGACCAATCGCCCGATTGCCCGTAACGATATGAACGACCGTATCTACAAGACCAAGCGCGAAAAGTATAACGCCGTAATCGAAGAAATCGTTCAGTTAACAGAAGCCGGACGTCCGGTATTGGTAGGTACAACATCTGTCGAAATCTCCGAGCTGTTAAGCCGTATGCTTACCATGCGTAAGATTAAACATAGCGTACTGAATGCAAAGTTGCACCAGAAAGAAGCTGAGATCGTAGCTACAGCCGGACAAACAGCCGCAGTAACCATTGCAACCAACATGGCAGGTCGTGGTACCGACATCAAGCTGTCGCCGGAAGTAAAAGCAGCCGGTGGTTTGGCGATTATCGGTACGGAGCGTCACGAAAGCCGCCGTGTAGACCGTCAGTTACGTGGTCGTGCAGGACGTCAGGGTGACCCGGGTTCTTCTGTATTCTTCGTTTCACTGGAAGATGATTTGATGCGTCTGTTCGCATCTGAAAAGATAGCCGGACTGATGGATAAATTGGGCTTCAAAGAAGGTGAAGTACTGGAACACAACATGCTGAGCAAGTCTGTAGAACGTGCACAGAAAAAAGTGGAAGAAAACAACTTCGGTATCCGTAAACGTTTGCTGGAATACGACGATGTGATGAACTCACAACGTAATGTAATCTATACACGCCGCCGCCATGCTTTAATGGGAGAACGTATCGGACTGGATGTATTAAATACAATTTACGACACTTCTGTTGCTATCGTAGAACAGCATGCTGAAAACGATTATGAAGGTTTCAAACTGGAATTGTTCAAAACTTTCGCAATGGAATCACCGTTCACTGAGGAAGAATTCAGGAGCACAAAATCCGAACAGTTGGTTGACAAACTGTTTGACAGTGCCCTGCAACTCTTTAAACGCCGTATGGAACGTCTGACTCAGGTTGCAAATCCGGTTATCAAACAGGTTTATGAAAACCAGGGAGCGATGTATGAAAACATCCTGATTCCTGTTACGGACGGAAAACGCATGTATAATGTTTCATGTAACCTGAAAGAAGCATACGAAACAGAAAGCAAAGCGATCACTAAAGCATTCCAGAAATCAATCGTACTGCATACTATCGACGAAGCATGGAAAGAACATTTACGTGAAATGGACGAACTGCGCCACTCCGTACAAAATGCCAGCTACGAAAATAAGGACCCATTGTTGATTTACAAACTCGAATCATACAATCTGTTTAAGACGATGGTTGATTCCATGAACCGTAAAACAGCAGCGATCCTGATGCGCGGTCAGATTCCGGTACGTGAAGAACCGACAGAAGAAGAAAAGCAGGCAATGGCTGCACGTCAGGCTGCAATGGCAGAAGCTGCACGCCAGCGTATTGCCGTACAGCAGGCTACCCCCGAACGTCATGAGGATATGAGCAAATACCGTACGGAAAAGTCAGACCTTTCCGGAAACAATACGATGGAAGGTCAGGCTGCACCGCAACCGCGTCAGGCTCCGGTTCGTGCCGAAAAGCGAGTAGGTCGTAACGACCTTTGCCCTTGCGGTAGCGGAAAGAAGTATAAAAACTGTCACGGACAAGGTTTATAACCCGGTTCGCCACAATAAACAGAAAAAGGTGTTGCAAGCAATTGTAACACCTTTTTTACATTAAGTCCATTCCCTTTATCCATCTATTCTTATTCTAAGACCATTCTTCCCACTATGAATGAAGACATCCTTCCCATAGGAAGTTTATCTACTCGGTTTTATAAAAAATACTATAATATTTTCAAGAATAAAATAACACAATGTCAAAAAAATCGTATATTACGACCATAAATCTATAAAATACTAACATTATGATTATCGGAGTCCCAAAAGAGATCAAGAACAATGAGAATCGCGTGGCACTTACACCCGCCGGAGCAAAAGAGTTAGTAACAAGAGGACACACTGTCTATATCCAGCATACGGCAGGAGAAAACAGTGGATTTTCCGATACCGCCTATGAGGCGGCCGGTGCCCAAATTCTCCCCAGTATCGGAGATGTATACAATATTGCCGAAATGATTGTCAAGGTAAAAGAGCCCATTGCCGCAGAATATTCGCTGGTACACAAAGGGCAATTAGTTTTTACTTATTTTCATTTTGCATCCGAAGAGAAGCTTACCCGCGCCATGATGGAAAGCGGCTCTATCTGCCTTGCTTACGAAACCGTAGAAAATCCGGACAGAACACTACCGCTACTTATTCCGATGAGTGAAGTGGCCGGCCGTATGTCTGTTCAGGAGGGTGCCCGTTTCCTGGAAAAACCACAGGGAGGAAAAGGTATTCTTTTAGGAGGCGTTCCCGGAGTTAAGCCTGCAAAGGTTTTAGTCCTCGGAGGAGGAGTTGTCGGACACAACAGTGCATTAATGGCTGCCGGTATGGGAGCCGATGTAACAATTGCAGATATATCATTACCACGCTTGCGCTATTTGAGCGAAATTATGCCCGCAAACGTAAAAACTTTATATTCGTCCGCTCACAATATAGAACAAGAATTGCCGACAACAGACCTTGTTATAGGCTCCGTTTTAATCCCTGGAGCAAAAGCACCTCACCTGATTACACGTGACATGCTGAAATTAATGAAAAAGGGTTGTGTGCTGGTTGACGTGGCTATCGACCAGGGAGGCTGCTTCGAAACATCCCATCCAACAACTCATGCGGAGCCTATTTTTGAAGTAGACGGTATCACCCACTATTGTGTTGCCAATATACCCGGAGCCGTCCCGCAAACCTCCACATTGGCTTTAACAAACGCAACATTGCCATACATTATCAAACTGGCAGACAAAGGATGGCAAAAAGCCTGCAAAGAAGATAAAGGCCTTGCTCTCGGATTAAACATCATAGAAGGCAAAATCGTATATCCGGCTGTAGCGGAAGCTTTCGGATTGCCATGTTATCCCATTGAATAGTTTCATCACTAAGGAATACAGACAAGTTACCGAAAATCTCAAATATTCTTGTTCAGTTTAATAATCAATCTGTTTAATCAGTCTTGCCTGTATTCCTTATAACAAAGCCTTTTCCTTCTCGCCTAATCCTTAAGAATCATTCCGCAGCCATCAATAAAACAAACTCCACAAAGCAGAAGACCAATGTTTCCTTTTTCTTTATAAATCTAAAAAAATAAAAAAATACTTCTCTCCTTCCTCTACACTTACTAACTTAGTCCGAATTTAAATTTAAACAAATAATAAATCACCATGAAGAAAATTGTCTTATTATTGGCTTTTTGCCTTAGTATTGGAAACTTATTTGCACAAGATGCTGATGCAAACAAACTTTGCACAGAAGGAGACGCTGCTATGAAAGCGAAAAACTATGCAGAAGCTTTAACTAAGTACAGCGAGTATTTGAAACTTACGAATTATGAAGACGCAGACCGTGTATTCAATTGCGGTTATGCAGCATTTAATGCAAAAAAGTATGATGATGCCATTAAGTTCTACGACATGGCTATTCAAAAAGGAAAAAATGTAGACAATGCCTATGTTGGAAAAGCGATGTCATTACGCGACCAGGATAAAGCTACTGAATTTACATCCACAGTTGAAGCCGGATTAAAAGCAAATCCAAGCAATCAGAATCTGGAGAAATTATTGTATGGATATTGCATGAAAAAAGGACAGGCAGCCCAGAAAGCAGGTAAAATAAATGATGCGGAAGAACTATTCAAAGACGTATTAGTTGTAGCAAACAAAACTTATAAAGGAAATGCTTTATATAGCCTTGGAGCTATGTATTATAATGAAGGTGCTAAAATCCTGACTGCAGCAACTCCTTTAGCAACAACAGATGCCGACAAGTATAATGCTGAAAAAGATAAAGCAGATGTACAAATGAAGAAAGCTAAAGATTATCTGAACCAGGCAATCGCTTTGAATCCGGCAGACGAAAAATGCAAAAAGATTCTGGCTTCCATCGACGAAACATTGAAACAGTAAATCGTTCATTTAATACAAAAAGAGGTTGCCCAATGATTGATTTGGACAACCTCTTCTTATTTTACATTAAGTCTATCTTTCATCCCATTAAGAAACATTTCGACAGAATAACCACCTTTTTACTAACTCAATATATTTACACAAAAGCCATTTCAGGGGAAAACCGTCCCTTTTTAACACTAAAAGGAGAGTTTTTGTATGGAATCCGGGACTTTTTCCTATTTACCCGGAGGGTAATTTCAATTAGTAGCGGTACTAATTCCAACTATCTGCGCATAAAAAAACAATAATCTGCACGGCAAAACACCTATATTTTGACTTTAAAACATATATGTTTTGATTTCAAAGCATATATGCTTCGTTTTTATATGTTATTGAGCAGAGCCGCGTCTCTGGTATGGTAAGAAAACCGATCTTGACGCAGATATTAAATAGATTATTATATTCCGGAAAACATAGCAATATCATTAGACGCGGATGACGCAGATAAGCTCGAATTAAGAAACATATAGCATGTATTAATCCGCACTTATTTGCGTCATCCGCATCTAATAAATAGAATCTGCTTCCTATCTTTTTGCGTTCAAAAATTCATTTACGTAAACAAACTGATAAAACCGAACCTCGCAAGAATGGCATATTTACAAGACTACTCGAATCGCATCCCATACAGAAGAGACAGAAAGAGGGTATTTTGTCAAAATGATAAAAGGGACTGCCTCCATAATGAAGACAATCCCTTTTTATATCTATCTTAATTTATATCTATCCTAAAACTTATATTTATGATTCTGCCGGAATAACAAATGTTACGACATCCGATGTTCCCCAAGTTTTTATCTTTGTTGAATCGGCATTAAATTCTTTCGGGAACTTAAGTCTGAAACTAATTTTCTTGTCACTACCAGACTGGCTTGTTGCTTTACCCTTTGCATACTCATAAAATGCTTTTGCTTCAAAAGCATGAGCAATTGAAGCACCTTCAATTGTAGGAGTTTCGCCATCTCTTGTCTTTGTTCCACGGAAAAAGATCGTATAAACATTTTCGCCATTTACTGTTTCAGGCTGTTGGCTGAAATCACATAACAAGCTATAAGTGTTTTCTTGTTTTGTCATCATCTTAGGCAAAGCTGCTTCAATAAACATTCTTTTCTGAGAAGCACCGGAAACGAAAGATGCAATCTTGGTATTGGAAAACAATACTTCGTTTGTACGAACAGTAGCAGTATCTGGTGCTGAGAAGCTCATTGGCGACCATTTAATGGTACTGGGATTTGCCGCTAAAGTTGCAGTTTTATAACCTTTTGAAGCAAAGTCCGCATTTTCTGCAGCATCATTATCTACTGTATAATATAAAGCCAAACAATCTCCATCCTGCAATTCCAAACTGTTTGCAATACTTGAAATGTATAAGGGATAATCAGAAGACGGGTAAACTAATTTCTGATAAGAAAGTTTACTGGAACTTTCCACTACAGCATAATCTGCGGTAGAATACGAGCTATTTCCTTTCATACAGGAAGTTAACAACATCACGCCGGCAGCTGCTGCTGCCAAACTTACAACTTTAAGTCTCTTCATTTTCTCTACTTTTAAATTTTTATATTCGCTATTTATCTATATTTATAATACTAAAATCCAAAACGAAAACCTGCTTGTAAATTTACATTGAATGGTTTTTCCGAACGAATTGTTTCTATATCGCTTCCATTCTTAAAATAATATCCGGCTCCTGCTTCCGCATAAATGCTAAGGAAGCGCCATAAAGGATAGCTGGCACCGATACGGGCATTTACAGACCAAAGTAACTGTTTCATCCGTACGTGTTCTGTTTCCGTAGACACAGAACCTTCTCCTTCCGAGACAAACATCTTAGTTTTTAACTTACCGGCAACATTCATTTCAACCATTCCTCCTGCCGCTGCATAGAACTGAATACCTTTCCATTCTGCTATCCTATAAGAAAGAGATAAAGGTATGCCGATAAAATGTAATTTCTGTTTTGTCTCCCGGCAGAAAGGATATCCATTTGTTTCCCAAGTAGAGGATAAAAACGTATAATTCAATCCGGATTGTAAAGAAAAGCGATTGCTCAACAGGTAACTTACCCCCACCCCAACTGTAATCGGAGTATTATGATGAATATTCGTTTTCGCTGCATCCCTGTCAAAATAAGGAGAATTAAGCGACATCAATTCCGGATCGGGAAGTAATGTATTTTTCAAGGCATACATATTAAGTGAGCTTGAAGTTCCGGCAGTAACACTACCGCCTCCCATTCCGAAATACCATCTGCGTTGTTTCTTTTTTATGACCGGAGAAGCATCTGCAACCAATGTATTATCAGTATCAGCTACAATCTGTATTTCATCAGACTGTTGTTGCTCAGCTACATCCTTGTTCACAGTTTCATTTTCTGCAATTGCCTGCACTGCCATCTCTATCGTTGCTGCCTGAACTGTATCTGAAACGGCTACCGGTTTCCTGTTTTTTTCTACAGACAAAGACCTTACTGCCGCTTTAGCAGCTACTGGTTTTGACTGTACCCGGGCAATCACTTTTGCCGGAATTTCTTTCTTTTCAGCCGGAACTTCAGCAACAGTCACTTGATCTACTGTTTGCTCAGCCAACTGAGATTCTATAATATCTGTTCGCTCCTGTATAGCTGCTACTATAGGCTGCTGTTGGTTATCTTTATTGAATATATAGACACCACTGGTTATCATTAATAATGAAATAACAGCAGCAGCACTCCAATAGTATAGTTTACGTCGGAGAGGTACAGACACTTTTTCTGGCAAACGACTGGCTATGGCATCCCAATCATCTGGCATTGTATCCACTTCAAAATCTTGTAATTTCGAACGGAACAAATCATCTAATGCATCTCTTTCCTTCTCTTCCATCCTGTTCTCAATACATTGTGTTTATTTGGCGTTGTAATAACTGTTTTGCCCGTGTAAACTGTGATCTTGAAGTACTTTCCGTTATATCCAGCATCTCACCAATTTCTTTGTGGGAATAACCTTCAATGGCAAACAAGTTGAATACTGCACGAAAACCCGCCGGTAATTGTTGGACCAGCTTCATCAGTTCTGCTGCCGACATTTCGGAAATAACCGAACTATCCGGATTTACAAGCTCTGCCGAATTATCCAAATCAGCAGCCTCACGCAAAACATCCGACTTACGTAAATATTCCAACGCACAATTTACAAAGATCTTTCGAAGCCAACCTTCAAACGAACCAAGGCCAGTATAGCTATCCATACTGGTAAAGACCTTGACGAAACCATCCTGTAATAAATCCCGGGCAGTCTCCCTGTCATTCACATAACGCAGGCAAACTCCCATCATTTTACGGGAATACGTATCGTACAATTCTTTCTGAGCTAAACGCTCCCCCTTTCTACAACCTTCTATCAGTTGTTTTTCCGTCATTCAGTGTGTGCCTTCACAGCCTTTTGCGAGACTGTACAATTAATAGATGCTATTTATTCTGGAAATGCTGCATGTCTAACGAAAAAATATTCTAAAAACACAAAAAACACGGAGTCCACTTTCTTAATAAATGAAAACTCCGTGTTTCTATAACAATGTTCTTATTTTTGTCGGACGAACACAGTTTCAACCGGAATCGTCTGCAAAGATAAAATCTTCTGTCATATAATCATGTTAATGCTCGTGCTTAGAATTATTTTTTTTTGACGAATCTGCAGGTTGGGCATCTCCTTCTTTTGCAACGACTGCATCCAGACCTATCTTTTTAAATGCTTCTGCCAATTTAACTTCGGTCGTTTTATCTGCACGGTAAGTCACTACAGCCGTACGGGTAGTCAAATCACATTTCAGATCGGTAACCCCTTTCTCAAATGCAATGTTGTTTTCTATTTTTTTAATACAATGAGCGCAATCCATTCCTTCAACAAAGAATTTCACGGTCTCTTTCTTCTTTTTTGCATCCTGTGCATAGGCCGTAGAAAAAGTGAATACGGCACAAATCAAAGCTACTACTAATTGTTTCATATACATAAAGTATTAAATAAATGAATATATTTTTTAATCCCGGCTGATATTAAACCGGAGTCCTGCATAAATTTTACGGCCATGTACCGGACCCCATACCATGGAACCGTCGAAATTATCTCCTCTGGGATTTTCCGGATCAATAATGGGATGTGATTGTTTGAAATCAAACAGGTTTTCAGCTCCCACATAGATAGACCAACGACGGAAATATTTAGTGATCTGGGCATTTACAACCGTGTACGCTTTAAAGTTCGTATCCCATAGTGGATTGGCCTTATCCGGAACAGGCATTCGTCCGCCTCCGTTAAACTGCCCGGTCAAATCGAACTGCCATTTCTTCAACGGCGTCTGGTACGAAGCAGTAACAAGCCCTTTATAATCGCTGGCAAGTGGCTTTTTTAGACGTGAAACCACACCGTTAGCATCTTTATAATCCGTTTTTGCATCCGTATAACGATAGGCTGCAGTGAGCGTAAAGCCGCGGAAGAAAGGATAAGTTGCTTCTATCTGAAAACTATTCGAATATGATTTACCGTCCAGATTATAAAAGCTTACAGCATGCGGATCGCTATCCATATCCACCACCACTTGTTTCAGGAAATCAGTATAATACCACTCACCGTTTACAGTTAGTTCCTTTCCAAATAATGGAATGTAAAAAGATAGATTCAAACCGGTATTCCAGGCTTCTTCCTGATCCAAATTATCTGCAATACGCATTTTCCGGCTACTTGCCAGCAGGTAATTATTTTCCGCCAGGATATTTGCCGTACGGAAACCTTTTCCTACCGAGGCACGGATATGGAACCAGTTAAACGGATTGTATTTTACATGCAGACGGGGCGTTACAAAGAAATCGTACAAAGAGCTGTAATCGGCACGTATACCGGCAAGTACCGTTAATTTATCACTCCAATTATATGTATATTGTACATAGGCTCCCGGAACTATTTCGGTACGGTCATACAGGTTCTCTACACCGTCCTGTCTCAAGTTTTCATCAAAGCCATCATAATTCATACTCAGTCCCGTACTTAAGGCATGGGCAGGAGAAAACTCTTTCTCATACAACAGGCTGGCATATACATTCTTCTGATATACATTATAAGGAGTCCGGTCATACATGGATTTCTGTTCATGGTATGAACCGGAAAGAATCATAGCCACACTTTCCACTTTTTCCTTATCAATGATATATGCCTGTTTGGTAAACAATTCCGCACGATTTGTATTCAGATGTACCCGGTACGGGTCCACAAAATTATGATGTTTAGTATCCTGTCCACCGGTACGGCTCTCATGCAGATAACGGGCACCATACTGTGCAACATATTTATCCAATTTATGATACCAGCGATTCATCACATTCACCTGTTCCTTCAAAGGATTATCCAGAAAACCGTCGTCATTTCCATCGTGTTGCATCTTATCATTGGAATAATGAACCAGCAAGCCTGTTGAAACTTTGTCATTGATATGCCAGGAAGCATCCGCATTCCCTTCATAACGTCCGGCATCACTACCGAATAAATTCACAGAGAAAATATCAGCCGTAGGCGGTTTCTTAAACTCCACGTTAATCTGTCCGGCCAATGCTTCATACCCGTTTTTTACAGAAGATGTTCCTTTTGAAACCTGGATACTCTCCATCCAAGCCCCAGGTACATAATCCAATCCGTAAAGAGAAGCTGCACCACGGAAGTTCGGATAGTTCTCCGTCAGCATCTGAACATAAGTACCGGCAAGCCCTAACAACTTAATCTGCCGGGCTCCGGTTGCCGCATCCGAATAAGAAACATCCACCGAAGGATTTGTCTCAAAACTTTCCGCCAGATTACAGCAAGCTGCGCGGCAAATCTCATCATAGGTTATTTTCTGTGTCTGCAACACACTGGTCCGGGAAGCAATTGTTCCCATCTTGCGCTCGCTAATTACCACTTCCTGTAAAGCGACCTCACCAACCAGGACTACTTTTAATGGCTTACTTGCATTGGTAACAGGAATAATGGATGTTGTATAGCCAATATAGCTCACAACCAAATTTTTATTTCCATTTTTTTGCATTAACTCAAAAAAACCATTGGCATCGGATGTTGTCCCTTGTTGCGTACCTTCCCAATAAATATTAGCACCGATAACAGGCTCGCTATGTTCATCTAACACATGCCCTTTCACCCACTTATCCGCCGAAACCGGCAAAACAAAAAACAGTAATATAATAATGTAGAATTGTTTCAACATAAATATAATTTAATTTAAATATCAGATATATACGAACAACTTTTCCTACCATGCAACACACAGCAGAAACATACGTTATACAAGTCTGATAATTAAATCAAAAGAGTAGTCAGAAGGGATAAATAAATGCGGGGACAAACCCATGAGGGACCGTCTCTATCGGCATAGAACGGTTCTTTCAATTCAGAAACCAAGGGTAAAACAGAAAGAAAAGAATCCGAATATAATAAGTCCGTAACGACAGGTTGGAGGTTTATATCAGAAGAGTGAAAAGAACTCCAATCGAAACTAATACGTTCCATACTGCAACAATCTCCATCCCCGGAATGGCAGCAGGGAGACATCTCTCCTTTCTCCGGTGTACAGTGATGATGGTCGTGTATATCACAGCATTTACTTTCGAGCAAAGCGGTAACCCCTTCCGAACTGCAATCCGTACAGCAGTAGGTTACCAGATTCACTCCGGCACCACCATAGAAAACAAGTGCTGCCAGAAAAACCACAAACAAGTATGTCAGGGTATTCTTCATGGCGGCAAAGATAAAATATTTATGTTAGTTTTTCCTAACGGTTAGTATTATTTAGGAAATTTGGAAAGATAGTAATACGTTTCCCGTGAAGGAGTTCCCTCTATATGATAACGAGTCGATGCCGATACGGAAAATGTATATCCACGCTCTTTAGTCGTATCTACCGGTAAGTAAACAACCGTATCACGAATACCTGTCATTAATATATTCCGGGCAAGAGCCGTATTCAATGTATCTGCCGCAGCAGCGTATATTGTATAAGTTTGGGTATCTGTACCAGACTTGTTCCAGGATAGTTTCAATTCATTTCCTTCCTTTTCCACCCGGATTTCTTCAGGAGAAGCCGGAATCGAATCATTCAGCCAGGTAAGTGGCGGAAGTTGTGCCGGATATTTATAATACTTATCCCGGAGTTCGCTATATAGCCCTTTTTCATTATCCAACACATTGGCACAACGGAAGAATGCACAGCCCGCTCCTCCGAAATAACGGCTATAATCAATTTGATCCGTAATATCATTTATCGTCCAGTCCGCTTCCTCTTTCTTCATACGGTAAGCTCCCAATCCGGGAACAACCAACCTGCCGTTACAGTTAGAAACCCAATTATCAACAAAAGGGAAAAAGTTATCATGCAGATAGTACATCATAGGGACTATCATATCCTGTTTCCCCTGTTCCATCCATTTCTTCGGATCCTGGAAAACACTCTCATAAGCCGTCCAGCCTGCATTAGGAACCCGTTCGATACGATTATATTTTCCAAGCGGTGAACTACTTACCTGTACGTAAGGCTTTACGGATTTCACCCAGTCATAAATCCGGACAACCATCTTATTTATATTATCCCGCCGCCATTCGGCTAACGGTCTTTTATTCCCATATTTATTATATAACGCCTTATCCGGAAATTTTTTAGCTTCTTCCGGATAACGGATATAGTCAAAATGGATACCATCAATATCATACCCGTTTACTATTTCTTTTACAAGGGAAAGTATATAATCCGAAGTACCGGGGACTCCCGGGTCCAGATACCATTCGCCATTATGGCGTTTACAAAGTTTAGGATGACGCTTAACGACCGAAAGATTACCTTGCTCCTTTATATTTTTATCTGTTCCGAGCGGAAACGTGACAAACCAGGCATGACATTCCATTCCTCTTTTGTGACATTCGTTAATAGCAAAAGCCAAAGGATCGTAGCCCGGCGTTACCCCATATTTTCCGGAAAAGGTTTTACTTGCAGGTTCGATTGCAGAGCGGTATATCACATCTCCACGCAACCGGACCTGCAAGAATATAGTATTGAAATTTGCATCCTGTAAACGATCCAGTATATCACACAATTCTTGTTGCTGAGCTTTCCGGGCAGCTTCGGTAGTTGCCGGCCTTTTAGGCCAATCCAATCCGTAAACAGTAGTAAGCCAAACTCCACGAATTTCTTTTTTAGGTGTTTCTACAGCACCCGCAAGTTGTATAATCAGGACGAAAAGGAATAAAAAACAATACTTCTTCATGTTACATTTACATTCAATACTGCAAATGTAAAACATTTTGTGTTACCACCACACTGTCTGCCACATGAAGAGCTTCCACAGGCTTGTCTGTGGTAAGAAAATCAGCACCCATTTTAATCATATCTGTCATTGTAGCTACATCATTCACAGTCCAGACATTTACTTTTAAGCCTAAATCTTTTGCTTCCTGGAACCATTCCGGATGTTTCTGCATCACACCATAATTATAGTCCAGACCTGACAAACCATAAGCATTCAGTCCTTTTGGAGATATATCCCCATTTAAATAATAAACAGGTGCATCAGGAGCCAGACGATGTAATTCCTTAACTGCTGTCAAACTGAATGAAATATATTCCGTACGATCCTGCAAATTCATTTTATTAACCATGGCTACCGAAGCTTGTGCCGCTTCAATATCACGTTGAGCACTATAATGTGCTTTTAATTCGAATATCAACTTTATATCCTTCAACTGTTGTGCCTTTTCCAGATATTGCTGAAGCGTAGGCAATGTTTCTCCATTCGACAATTTCTTATCTTTCAGGTCTGCATAAGGAGTTTTCTGAATTTCAAGTCCGTCAATTTTATTATCATGGAAAACAACAGCCACATTATCCGAAGTAAGATGAACATCAAACTCAGAACCATACGCTTTAATCTCTGCCGCTTTTTCCAGTGAACGGAGGGAGTTTTGAGCAGAACCATCCGTATTCCAATAGCCACGATGCGCTATTACACGGGTTTTTGTTACTACTGGGGAATCATTGTCTTTCCCACAAGAACACAATAACATTACACTGGCAAAAAATACTGCCAGATTTGCAATCTGAAATCTTTTCATTGGTTTGTTTTAAATTTATAGTTTTACATTGGTAAGAAATCTAATTAAGACAATCAGCGGTATTGTTGCACTATTTCCAATGCCTCCACCGGCAAATCGGTAGTTATAAAATCCGCACCCATTTCTATCATTTCCTTCATTTGTTCGGGTTTATCTATGGTCCAGACATTCACTTTCAATTTCAGGTCTTTAGCTTCCTGAAACCATTCCGGATGTTTTTTCATTACATTATAGTTATAGTCCAATCCGGCCAAACCCAATTCTTTCAACTCTTTGGGTGAAAGGTTTCCGTTCAGGTAGTAAACATCCGCTTTCGGAGCCAAACGATGCAACTCCTTCGCTGCATCCAGGCTAAATGCAATGTATTCGGTACGTCCTTGCAACTTCATTTTATTGATCATATCTACAACAATAGCCGCAGCCTCACGGTCCCGTTCAGGAGTAGCGTGAGATTTCAATTCAAAAATAAGCTTTATATTCTTTACTTTCTGAGCATTTTCCAGATACTGTTGAAGAGTAGGGAGAGTTTCTCCATTCGATAATTTCTTATCTTTCAGGTCCGCATAAGGAGTTTGCTGAATAACGATTCCTTCTATTTTATTATCATGGAAAACAACAGGTACATTGTCGGAGGTCAGATGAACATCAAACTCTGAACCATATACTTTTATTTCACCGGCCTTTTCAAACGAACGAAGTGAATTCTGTGCAGAGCCTTCTGTTTTCCAATAGCCACGATGGGCAATTACACGGGTCTTTTTCTTTGCATCTGCCGGTATGACAACAAACAGACATAAGAATAGGATTAAAATTCCTTTAACTTGTTTCATGGTTTTATTAATTAAGTAAATTAATTAGATATTATGCTCCTTTTATCATGTTAATCAGAAACATGCAATACACTTACACTTAAGATTATTTCAAGTTTCAAATATAATCCTTTTTGCCAAAAGCCGAGCTATTTACCCAAGCATTTTATTCTTAAAATCTGCATACCAATAAAAACAAGACGTCGCAGACACACTTTTTTTAACAGTAGACAGTTGTCAGGTGAAGCTCAAACAAATATTTCCCTAGTTATACTCTTTTTTGTAATTTTGCGTTATAGATAAAGTAGTACATATTAAATCCGATCCAAAATGATTGAATATATCAAAGGTGAAATCATAGAACTTACTCCTGCCCAGATGATTCTGGAATGTGCAGGGATAGGCTATGAATTGAACATATCCCTGAATACATATAGTTTCTACAATGGTAAACCAACCGGAAAAGTCTACGTATATGAAATAATACGTGAAGACGCTCATCTGCTATTCGGCTTTGCAGATAAAGCAGAACGGGAAATCTTTCTGCAACTTATTTCCGTATCGGGAGTTGGTCCCAATACAGCCCGGATGATACTTTCCTCTTTCTCCCCATCCGAACTGGTACGGGTGATAGCAGAGAAAAACGAAACAGCTTTGACAGCCGTCAAAGGTATCGGCTTAAAGACTGCCCAGCGTATATTGGTAGACCTGAAAAATAAGGTTAAACCTTTAGAGGGTCTTACAGGAACATCCAGTGAACGCCTTGCAGGAAATGGTGCGGTAGCAGAAGAAGCGGTGGCAGCATTGGTTATGTTAGGTTTCCAGAAAGCTGCTTCACAAAAAGCCGTATCCACGATATTGAAAGGTTCGCCTGCGCTTGCCGTCGAGCAAGTGGTAAAGACCGCCCTCCGTATGCTTTAAGAAAAAACATTCCATATCAGGCACTGCCTATACAATAGTTATAGTCAGAGCCTGATATGGAATCATTTCGTATTGCTTCGTTATCTCTACTTATACCAACTCCTGACATATGAAAAAATATAGATTACGATGCCTGCTTGGCATCCTGGCCGGTGCATTTTGTATCCATATACACGCGCAAAACATAAACGGGCAATCCTATCCGTCTATATCATCCGGCTTGTTACATACCGTTTCTACAGCAAACGATACAATCTCTTACTACAAATTTCTTATGAACCCCGTCATTCAAAAAGCCTCTCAAAAGATAGACGGCAACCTGCTGCAATTCATCCATCCTTATTTCCACCTGAGAAATCAAGAAGAGTTTATGAATGCGGCACTCCCACCTCTTTTCCCCGGCAACATACCGCCACATGCAAATCTTGCCGAACGCATATTCGGTCCGGGAGGTGTCCGTATCAAAGCACAAGGCTCAGCCGAGATTTCTCTCGGGCTAAAGCAAAGCCGGATACAGAACCCTTCCCTACCCGAAAAAGCACGAAACCGTTCCTTTTTCAACTTCGATAAGGATATCCGGCTGGATGTCCAAGCCTTTGCCGGCAGTAAAGTGGCTTTTAAAATGAATTACGACACGGATGCCACTTTTGACTTCGACGCTAAAAAAATCAAACTGGCCTATACGGGAGAAGAAGATGAGATTATCAAGTCTATAGAAGCGGGAAATGTCAGTATGGCTACTGGTAACTCACTGATTAAAGGCGGAGCGGCCCTATTCGGATTGAAAACAGATTTACAGTTCGGAAAGCTACGATTAAATACATTGTTCGCCCAACAAACATCCAAACTCAAAACCATCAACTCAAAAGGCAATATACAAACCCAAACTTTTGAACTGACAACAGACCAATACGATGAGAACCGGCATTTCTTCCTATCCCATTATTTCCGTGACACCTACGAAACTTCCATCAAGAACCTGCCGGCAATTACTTCCGGCATCAAAATCAATAAAATAGAGGTATGGATTATCAACAAACAAGGGAGCTACGAGCAGGTTCGTAACCTTATTGCTTTCTCCGACCTTGCCGAACACAAACATATCCACAACAAACAAATTGCCCCTATAGGTAACCGGGACAAACCTTATAACCAAACAAATACGTTATATGCAACCTTGACCAATAAATATCCGGAGGCCCGCAATATCGAACTCGTCAATCAGTTATTCGACGGTTTCCTCACTAACGGTACAGACTATGAGAAAATAAACAATGCCCGGATGCTTGCACCTTCAGAATATACGCTGAACTCACAATTAGGGTATATCTCCCTGCAAACCCGGTTACAAGCAGGCGAAAGTCTGGGAGTAGCCTATAATTATACTGATTCCGAAGGGCAAGTACACCAGGTTGGAGAATTTGCCACAGACCACCCCCAATCCCCTACGGCCTGTTTGTATGTAAAATTATTGAAAGGAACTTCCCTATCCCCACAAATGCCCTATTGGAACCTGATGATGAAGAATATTTATTCCTTAGAAGCCCATTCCATCCAAAAGGATAAATTCAACCTCCAAATACTCTACAGAAGCGATACGACCGGAACCTACAGAAATAGCCTACCTGAAGGAAACAGGTCAAATGAAATATTACTTCGTGTGATGAACCTCGATAACCTGGATAAAAACAATGAACGCCGACCGGATGGCTTCTTCGATTTCGTGGAAGGCTATACAATTCTTTCCGAAAACGGGAAAATCATCTTTCCCTCTGTAGAACCATTCGGAACCTATCTACAAAAACAAATAGGAAACCATACCCTATCCGGTAAATATATTTATCAGGAACTATACGATTCCACACTTACTGTGGCAAGGCAAATTGCCGAAAAGAACAAATTCATTCTACGCGGGACTTACAAAGCAGCCAGCGAAAACCAGATATCTTTGGGAACAAACAATATCCCTCCCGGTTCCGTCCATATCACAGCAAACGGAAGGACCTTATCCGAAAACACAGACTACATTATCGATTATACCACAGGAACCGTTACCATCCTGAATGAAGAAATCAAAGCATCAGGAACCCCGGTCAGCATATCACTCGATAACCAGGCTGACGGATATTCGGAGCGGAAAACAATGATAGGTCTTGACCTCACATACCGGCTGAACAGGCATCTGACATTAGGTGCTACAGTTATGCACCTATCCGAAAGGCCCTCCACAATCAAGACATCCATTGGAAATGAAGGTGTAAACAATACCTTATGGGGATTCAACCTCGCTTATAAAGGAGAAAACCGCTGGCTGACCCGGTTAGCCAACAAAATACCTCTTTTACATTTAACCAAACCCAGCCGCATTTCCTTCAATGCCGAATTCGCCCACCTGATAGCCGGGCATTATCAAAACAAGGAAACCGGCGATTACTCCTATCTGGATGATTTTGAAGCAACGCGCAGTTACATAGACCTGAAAGCCCCTTACTTCTGGCAACTATCCAGTGTACCCTACCAAGATACACGTCAACCACTTTTCCCCGAAGCCAACCTGGCCAACGATATTAATTATGGGAAAAACAGGGCTTTGCTGGCATGGTATTCCATTGATGAACTATTCACTCACGAACATTCCTCCCTCCGACCGAAGCATATCGATAAAGAACAATTATCCAACCACTACATCCGTGCCGTACAAGTAAACGAACTCTTTCCTCAGCGGCAACTTTCCAATAATGAAAACAATACACTGAAAATACTCAACTTAGCCTATTATCCGGCAGAACGGGGTCCTTATAATCTGGATGCCGATAACATAAATACGGACGGAACACTTCTTTCTCCCGAAAAACGCTTCGGAGGGATTATGCGTAAAATAGAACCGTGTGATTTCGAAGTCGCCAATATCGAATATATCGAGTTCTGGATGATGGACCCTTTTATGTATAATGCAAAAGCCAAAGGAGGCGACCTATACCTTAATCTGGGGGAAATATCGGAAGACATACTGAGAGACGGGAAGAAATTCTTTGAAAACGGCCTGCCTGTCAATGAAGATACTGAACAGACAGAAACCACTGTATGGGGAAAAGTCCCTAAACTCCCGGCAACCCTATATGCCTTCGATAATACAGCAGAGATAAGGAGCCTGCAAGATGTCGGATTAAACGGATTATCATCCGAAGCGGAAGCCACATTCGGAACCTATGCCGAATATCTACACAAACTCAGAGCAAAACTAAGCGCAGAAACATTGCAACAAATGGAAAACGACCCTTTCCGTCTCTCCCCATTCCATGACCCAGCAGGAGATAAATACCATTATTTCAGAGGTTCCGATTACGACAGAGAAAAGGCAGACATCCTGACCCGCTATAAACGATACAACGGAACGGAAGGTAATTCCCGGGAATCCGGTAGCAGCAACGAAAGCTATAACACCTCAGCCAAATCCATTCCGGATATAGAAGACATCAATCAGGACTATACGCTGAATGAACACGAGAACTATTTTGAATATAAAATATCCATTCGCCCGGCAGATACGGTTATCGGTACAAACTTTATTTCCGACAAACGGGTATCATCCGTCAAACTCCCAAACAATACAGAGGAAGAAGTGCGATGGTTCCAATTTAAAATACCGATAAAACAATACAGCCAAAACATCGGGAACATCCAAGATTTCAAAAGCATCCGTTTCATGCGGCTTTACATGACTGGTTTTAGCGAGGCAACCATCCTCCGGCTTGCAAGCCTTCAACTGGTCAGAGGCGAATGGCGTGTTTATGAACAGAACCTGTCTTATACTCCGGATGCATCATCCCCAAAAGCAACAGTAGAAGTCTCCACCGTTAGTTATGAAGAAAACAGCGACAGGAAACCCGTAAATTATGTATTACCACCCGATGTAGACCGCATAATAGATACAGCACAACCTCAATTAAGGCAGGAAAACGAACAATCCCTTTCCCTGAAAGTTACCAATCTCTACCCGGCAGACGCCTGCGCTGTCTATAAAAATGTATCTTATGATTTACGCAGATATGAACAGCTACAGTTATTTGTCCATGCAGAAAAACTACCCGACGACATCACCAACCTGAATGACAATGAACTTACCTACTTCATCCGTATCGGCTCCGACTACAAAAACAACTATTACGAATATGAAGTGCCTTTAACCCTGACCCCTCACGGACAATACACCCTAACCCGAACGGACCGGGAAACCGTATGGCAGGCAAACAACAGGCTGGACATCCCGCTCAAGTCCTTTATCACATTGAAAACCAACCGAAACAATGAAACCCTTAACCGCCATTCCGAGCAAGACCCCGGTAATACCCGAAACAAAATCAGCATATCCGGCAACCCCTCCCTATCGGAAATACGAACCATTATGCTGGGAATCCGGAACCGCTCTTCCGACAAAAAGGATATTGAAGTATGGTTCGATGAATTAAGGCTTACCGGATTGGACGATAAGAACGGATGGGCGGCAAATACCCAACTCCATATCGTCCTTTCCGACTTTGCAACGTTCAATATAAGGGGACAAATAGAAACAGCCGGTTTCGGCGCCTTAGACCAATCCGTATATGAGCGCCGGATGGAAGACTTCAGGCAGTACCACATAGCCACCTCCATACAGCTTGGCAAATTCTTTCCCGACAAAGTAAAAGCCAGCATCCCACTTTATTATTCCTGTTCCAATGAAACATACACTCCGGAATATAACCCGTTCGACCCGGATATACCTTTAAAGAACATACTCGGAAAAACGACTGCAGAAAGCTCGAAAGATTCCATTTACAACTACGTACAGGACCGGTTCGTCAGCAAAAGCATTTCACTCAACAATATCCGGATCGGCATAAAGAGTAAAGTACCCAAACCTTACGACCTCGCCAACTTCTCCATAGGATATACCTATAACATGTCTCGGAGAAAGAACCCGCAAACCGAATATGAGAATACGAAAGATTACCATCTAAATTTTAATTATAACTTTGTGCCCGCAATGAAACCAATCAAGCTCTTGTCTATCAATCCGCTTCCGTCCATTTATTTCAGGACGGAACTGACGCGTAATTACTATGAACAACAATTACGTGATTTGGAGGGATTAACATCGGGAACAAAAAACGATATCCCGGTTACATTCAGCCAGGATTTCTATTGGGACAGGGCATTCAGACTGAACTGGCAATTATTCAAAGACCTGAATTTCAGTTTCAGCTCGGGAACCAATGCACGCATAGAGGAACCACATATACAGGTGAACAAACTATTGAATCCGGACCAGTACCAGCTCTGGAAAGATTCAGTATTGAGAAGCATAGCAGACCTGGGTACTCCCATACAATACGACCAGCAGATGTCCGTCACCTGGCAGTTGCCCTTCCGGTATTCTGCTGCTACCCGCTGGATACAAACTTCCGTCAACTATCAGGCTACCTATAACTGGTATCGTGGAGCAGACACCGGACAAGATATAGAATTAGGAAATACAGTCAAAAACCAACGGCAATTCCAACTGAACAGCAGTTTGAATTTTACCATGTTATATCCTAAAAAATTACAGGGTATCCGTCGCTTTCTGGCAATGCTCCGCCGCCTTCATGTCCGGTACACCCATACGGCAGGAATGATGCTGACCGGGTTCCGGCCTGAAATAGGAGATATTTTCGGACAGGGACGAACTACCAACGGGCTGGCTCCGGGAATCGGTTTCGCCTTTGGTTCCGTAAACAGAAAATATATCAGGCAATCCCTTGATAAAGGATGGCTGATAGACCAAACGCAAAGCAACCAGACACCTGCCCTGTTAAACAAGGTAAGCCTTCTGGAAATACGTACCGGACTCGAACCCGTCTCCGGTCTGAAAATAGAATTACAAGCACTTCGGAACGATACCCGGAATTGCGACATCTATTACATGTATAAGGATATGCCCGAACAACCGGGAGGAAATTTCTCGATAACAACTGTCGCCCTCAGCAGCGCATTGAGGAAAAGCGGACGTGCAGACAATAACTATACCTCTTCCGTATTCAGCCGCTTTCTGGAAAACAGGGAAACAATAGCCCGGCGATTGGAACAGAAATATACCGGGCAACTCTATCCGGATAAAGGTTTTATCCATGAACAGCAATTGGGAAAACGCCCGTATCATCCGGGAGCCAACCACGAAAACGGAGTCAATCCGAACTCGGCGGATGTCCTGATACCCGCATTTCTCGCGGCTTATACAGGACAAAACCCGGATAAGATAAAGACCTCCCCTTTTCCATCCGTATTCCGTATGTTGCCGAACTGGCGCATCACGTATAACGGCCTGTCGCGTATTCCGGCTGTCCGGAAATACATCCGGAGCATCACGCTGAGCCATCAATACCGGTGCAGCTATTCGGTAGGCGCTTATTCGGCTTTCTCCGACTGGCTGGGCTACGGTAAAGAAGAACTGGGATATATCCAATCCCTTTCGAATGGAAAACCCGTACCCTCTTCTCCTTATGATATTCCTTCGGTCAGCATTACGGAAAGTTTCAGTCCGTTATTGGGTATCGATATATCCTTACTCAATCATCTTACATTCCGTTCGGACTATACGACTACACGTAATCTGAGCTTAAATATCACCTCCTGCCTGTTGGTGGAATCTTTCAGCCGGAAGATAACTATCGGTTTAGGGTATAAGCTGACGGAATTCAACAGAATCCTAAGAATAAAGAGTACCCGCAATTTCAGCAACGACCTGACAGCACGGATGGATTTTTCTTTCCAGCGGGTACAATCGCTGATACGGAGGATACAGCAGAATATATCACAAGCCGTCAACGGCAGTGCGATAACATCAGCCCGGCTGTCTGTGGATTACGGACTAAGCCGTTCATTAACAGTGCGGGCTTTTTATGATTTACAAATAAACAAATTGCTTGTCACCAGCGGCGCCTATCCAACAAGTGACTCCAATTACGGAATCAGCCTGAGGTTCTCGCTGGCACAATAAACAAAGAATATGCAAGGAGCTAAAAATCTGACAGAGGGGCCGATTAAACGGCAATTATTCAATCTGGCCTTACCCATTATGGGTACTTCGTTTATCCAGATGGCATACAGTATTACGGATATGGCCTGGGTAGGACGCCTAGGCAGTGAAGCGGTCGCCGCTATCGGTGCAGTCGGTATCCTGACCTGGATGACCAACTCCATCGCCTTGTTGAACAAGGTTGGTTCGGAAGTTAGCGTCGGGCAGAGCATCGGGGCACGAAATGAAGAGAATGCCCGCAACTATGCCTCGCATAACCTGACCATCGCCCTTATCCTGTCGCTATGCTGGGGACTTGTCCTGTTTATTTTTGCCCATCCGATTATCGATATATATAAGCTGGAAGCGCCCATTGCCGAAAATGCAGTCAACTACCTGCGGATTATTGCGACTGCCTTTCCATTCGTTTTCCTGACCACAGCTTTCACCGGCATCCACAATGCGGCAGGTCAGAGTAAGATACCGTTCTATATCAACGGATGCGGACTTGCCATGAATATGATACTCGACCCGCTTTTTATCCTCGTTCTGGATATGGGAACCAACGGGGCGGCATGGGCAACCTGGTTGTCGGAAGGAACTGTATGCGCCCTGTTTGTTTACCAGCTAAAAAAGCGGCATCCCCTGTTCGGCGGTTTCCGTTTCTTTGTCCCGTTGAAAAGCACGCTGAGCAAACATATTTTCAGGTTAGGGCTTCCTGTTGCCATGCTGAATACGCTGTTTGCCATTATCAATGTATTAATGGCTCGTACGGCTTCCACCTATGGCGGTCATATCGGGCTAATGACGTTGACTGCCGGAGGGCAAATTGAAGCAATAGCCTGGAATACCTCCCAGGGATTCAGTACCGCACTGAGTGCCTTTGTCGCCCAGAACTACGCGGCAAAGCAAAAAGAAAGGGTTTTGGGCGCCTATCATACCACGCTGAAAATGACTTCCATATTCGGTATACTCTGTACGCTGCTGTTCGTTTTCTTCGGTAGTGAAGTATTTTCACTGATTGTACCGGAACAGGCAGCCTACGAAGCCGGAGGCATATTCCTGCGTATCGACGGTTATTCGATGATGTTTATGATGTTGGAGATAACCATGCAAGGGTTGTTTTACGGAACAGGGCGTACCATCCCGCCTGCTATCATCAGTATTACATTCAATAGCCTGCGCATTCCGATGGCAATAGGGCTGACGGCTTTAGGTTTGGGGGTTGCAGGTGTTTGGTGGGCAATCAGCATATCCAGTATCCTAAAAGGTATCGTGGCATTCCTCTGGTTCCGCATTTTACAAAAGAAAATATTGTGACACTATCAAACTATTCGCTAATTTTGCCGTTCAATAACAATAGTACAGTAAAAGCATTTACTTTATGAATAATTCATTAAAACCGGAAACCCTCTGCGTACAGGGGGGCTGGCAACCGAAAAAAGGCGAACCCCGCGTTTTGCCTATCTATCAAAGTACGACCTTCAAGTATGAAACCAGCGAGCAGATGGCACGCTTGTTCGATTTGGAAGAGAGCGGTTACTTCTACACCCGTCTTCAGAATCCGACCAACGATGCCGTTGCTTCCAAAATAGCAGCCCTGGAAGGTGGCGTAGGTGCTATGCTTACTGCTTCCGGACAAGCTGCCAACTTCTATGCCGTATTCAATATCTGTGAGGCAGGCGACCATATGGTGTGCTCATCCACTATCTACGGAGGGACATTCAACCTGTTCAGTGTGACGCTGAAAAAGCTGGGCATCGAAGTTACTTTCGTCGATGCGGATGCTTCCGAAGAAGAAATCTCGGCAGCTTTCCGCCCGAATACAAAGGCGTTATTTGGAGAAACCCTGTCTAATCCGAGTATGAATGTCCTGGATATCGAGAAGTTCGCACGCATCGCCCACAAGCACGGTGTTCCTTTAATTGTAGACAACACGTTTGCCACTCCTATCAACTGCCGCCCATTCGAATGGGGTGCCGACATCGTTACCCACTCCACTACCAAATATATGGACGGACATGCTACAGCTGTGGGTGGCGCCATTGTAGACAGTGGCAATTTCGACTGGGATGCCCATGCAGACAAATTCCCGGGGCTGACCGAACCGGATGAATCGTATCATGGCTTGACTTATACAAAGGCATTCGGTAAAATGGCCTATATGACCAAAGCTACCGCCCAATTAATGCGTGACCTCGGCTCTATCCAGTCGCCGATGAATTCCTTCCTGTTGAATCTGGGACTGGAAACATTGCATCTGCGTATGCCTCAGCACTGTAAAAATGCACTGCAGGTGGCAGAATGGCTGGAAGCCAACGAGCAGGTGGCATGGGTTAATTTCCCGGGCTTAAAAAGCAATAAGTATTACGAACTGGCTCAGAAGTATATGCCCAACGGTACTTGCGGCGTAATCGCATTCGGCTTGAAAGGCTCACGCGAAGATGCCATCCGTTTCATGGACAACCTGAAGATGATTTGTATCGTTACCCACGTGGCCGATGCCCGTACTTGTGTATTGCACCCGGCAAGCCATACCCACCGCCAACTTACCGACGAACAATTGATTGAAGCCGGGGTTGCTCCTGATTTAATCCGTCTGTCTGTAGGTATCGAAAATGCCGGTGATATTATTGCGGATATTGAACAGGCATTGAAATAATGCTGTAGACCAAAACTCTGAATTCACAGAGAGAAGATAAACCAAGCCGCAGAAGCGGTTTAAATGAGATATAGCCTAAAGTTTTTTATGACTTTAGGCTATTTTTTGCCCTTCACTGTATTACACACATAAGGAAAAACATAGGATACCACTCTAAAAGGAAGACTTTTCCTGTATATTTTGTAATAAATTACCCAATAATCTATAGCGAGTCCATTAAAGACTACGTTAATATTTGGCAAATATATAAAGATATTACTACATATTAATACCATAACACTTTGATTATTAAGGCTTATTGCTTATAGAAAACCCTCAAAATCGTGAGGATATATGAATCTCAACAACTTTCACGGCATGAATTTTCTTAAGATTCCCTAATTTTTAACGTAGTCTTTAATGGACTCGGAATTATATCTTTTTGAATGAAAAATATTCAATTAAGCTGCTATCAGGAATGAATTAGACATCACGAAGAACCAGGTTCATTGAAAGCTGTCAATATAGGGTAATAACAAATATGAACGATAAATATATATGAAAATGAACACAAAACTACAAGGTCTATGTCCCTCATGCAGGCCTCTACAGGCACTCGCGGCAAGTGCATATCTGCTTGCCGCCGTGCTGCTTGCCTCTTCCTGTACGGCAGAGTCCGACAAGACAGACCGTACCCCGGCAGACGGAACAGACAGTGCCAACAAACGCGAAGTGCTTCTTTCCTTTAAGAACAAACTTACCGTAGCCACAACCAAATCGGAAACAAAAGCCGATGCACCCATCGCCACAAAAGAAGAGAACGCAATCTCCACACTGGATATTTACGTGTTCGCTTCTGCTGATGAGACAGGAACTTACACCTATCGCGAACGCTTCGCCTACCGCCCCGAAGGAGTGGCTCTGCCGGCAGGCGCCAATAAACTGAACCTTGCTGTCGGTACGGACGACGCTACCACCACCGCCCTGCTTGAACTCCAAAAAGGCATGTTCGTACGCCTTTACTGCCTTGCCAACCAGACCGAACTGGTGAATACGGCAGGTGATAAAGTAGAAGACGCTTACTTCCAGCCACTCGAATACACTATGGAAACCGGGAACCTTGTCGAAGGGACACCTTCTGAAACAGACTTCCAGAAGCTCCATTCCCCGTTGCTTTCAGCGACAGGTACAGCATTGAACCTCCCCCTTCCGATGGTCGGTTCGCAAACCGTCTCTATCGACCTGACCGACTTCGGTTCTTCCGCACGCGTACAAACCGGATTTAAGTTAACACGTACAATGGCCCGCTTTGATGTGAGCAATATAGAGACTGATTCCAAATTCCATCTGGAATCCATCTCGATGGGTAACGGACGGAAGGGAGTTTCTTTCTTCCCTGTCAAAGTATATGGCACATCTCCTGCTGCGGATGGCGATTTGATAACTTATCCTGAACGTACTTTTGAAGGCGACAAAGCCAATGAAGGCCTGCAAGTATCTGCTTTCTACAGTTACCCAAGCCCTTCGGCAGATAAAGGTTACCTGATACTGAAAGGAACGTATCAGGTAAACCTGACAGAGACAAAAGACGTAACCTACCAGATACCTTTTGAACAGCCCACAGCCGATGGCGGCTCGGTTGCGCTTGAAATAAACAATAACCACCGGTACACGATAGGCATTACCAAGGCGGATGAGTATCATTTGGACTTCACGCTGGATGTAGCCGAATGGGATGAAGGCGGCGAGATAGACGGTCTTGACCCGACAGCCGGTTCCGGTGACTTTACTTTCGACCCGGACGGGATAGCAAACGCCGCAACGACTTTTGATGAAACTAACAAAACGGTAACGATGCTCCTTGCCGATAACAGTAAGTTTTCCCTTTCCACAACCGCCAACTCTACCATGTCTTGCGCCATCCGGTATGCCGGAAACAATAAGAACTGCGACTGGCTGGATGTAAAAGAAGATCCGGCAACAAAGGCTGTAACCGCTTCCACCATCTCCGGCACGAAACATAAATATATAATTTCAATGAAGGCGGATTATACCGGAGGCATTTACCCCCGTGGAATCATCCGTTTTATCGATGACGCTACCGGAAAGAGCAATACGCTGCTTGTCGAGGCGTTATCATCAATTCCTGAACTCGCCCTATCCGCATCTGACGGTACAAGTAGCTTTGCAGATAACAAGCTGACTTTGAAAGCGACATCATCTGTTGCTACTCCTTCCGTTACACTTACCGTCAATTGTCAGGGTGGCAGCAAACTGGCTGATTTCCCCGAATGGATGACCGTGGATAAAACGGAAAGCAGCAATGATGAAGACACGTATAAGTTTGAAGTGAAAGTGGATAAGGACGACTTCCCGATTACCAATCCGGGTGAAGTTACCTTTAAATTCCAGCATAAACTGGATGCTTTGAAAGAACTGCCCGTAACGCTGTCGATAGAGGATGAACCCTCATTTACCCCTTCTTGTACAATCTCTGATTTTGAATCCAAAACAATCGACAGCCGCAGTGCCTTGCGAATAGGAACAGCCGGTGGAACTGTGACGGTAAAAGTCGCTTCTTTATTTTCTCCTTCTGTTCAGACATCGGGAGATGTTGCTTTTGGGGGTGATTTATCCTGGTTTACAACCGAAGTGGCAACCCCTATAGTTAGCAATAATCGGCGTGTTTATAATGTGAAAGCAGAAGTTAGCGCTTGTAACGGTGATGATAAACTTTATCAGGCGAACAAAGCTGTGCTCAATATTCAAAGCGGAAGTACCACAGTAAAAGAATATGACTTTTACCGCAGTGCCAATACCGTAACTTATCCCGTCAGCGACACCAAGCGTTATACCGCCATCCAAATGACAGGAAAAGACGGTAAGACCTATTATTGGTCTCCTGTTAATTTGGGTGCGACTGAGATACCTACCACCGTCCCTTCCGCTTCCTCTACAGCCAGTGGCACAAATGATATTACAGCAACTTGCGGTCTGTTATTCCAGTGGGGTCGTCAATATGGATTCACAAATACCAACAATAGCGATATCACCAATGCTGAAAAGTTTGATGGTAAAACCGACCCGTTGGGTTTCCCTACGGGTGAGGGAGCCCTTGCCGACATGAGCCCGTGGGATAAGAAGTTTATCGTGTATAGCTCTTCTAATCCAAATACGGGGGGGAACTGGTTGCTTTTCACCGAGGGCGCAGATAACCTGTCAAGTAGTAGTATGCAGCCGGAGGCTTGGTATCAGAAATTATGGAATTTGGATGAGGTAGCCAGTACAACTGTCGATGCTACAAAGACAACCCGTAAAACCCCTTATGACCCTTGCCCTGCCGGTTGGCGTGTTCCTACTGCTGCCGAATGGCAGACTATAGGTGCCGATAATTCCAGTACCGGTAAAAGTTGGGATAGTTCCACTCACTTAATGACTATCGCAGCGGTCAGCGGCCCTAAATTGCTTTTGCCTGCTGCGGGCTATCGGTACAACAGTCTTGGTTCGTCCAATTATCAGGGTTCCCTCGGCTACTACTGGTCGTCGTCAGTGCCGTCCGGTAGTACGCGCGCCCGTAACGTGAACTTCAACAGTGCTACGTTCTACCAGACTACAGACCTCAGGGCGAACGGGTTCTCGGTTAGGTGTCTCCAAGAATAAAAAAGGTCGGCGAATTAGCTAAGGCTGATCTTCAATTGCCGACCGCATTCGATTGATTCGATGCTAAAAATAATACAACCTGCCTGCTGCCCCTTTTCCGGCAGCAGGCATAAATAAACATCATATTATGTCTGATTTACTTTTATACGCGGACTTGTACGACAATCCGCTTACCGAGAAAGAAGGTGATTTCAGCGCCAAGCCCAAAATCACAGGGACAGTACACAACGCAGATATTGCACGCCGTATCGTGGAGAAACGTACCGAATACCGGCAGGAAACCATCGAGAACATCCTACGTATGGCAGACGAAGAGAAATCCATCGCCATCGCCGAAGGAAAGTGCGTAGTGGATGGCGTAGGGCAATATATCCCCCAGATAAAGGGAGGCTTCGACAGTGAAACCGAAAACTTCGACACGCAGAAACACACATTAACCGTAAGCTACACCTCCGGCAAAACCCTACGCGACAAACTCAAACAAACGACAGTCGTTATCAACGGAGCCGCCAAAACAGGCCCGGTTATCGGCAAGGTAGCCAATGCAGTAGACGGTACGGAAACCCTTATCACCGGTATGCCGATTATCGTGGAAGGAACCAACCTCCGTATCTTTGGCGACAACGCAAGCAACGGCTTCTACTTTGTTCCCACAACAGCCGACGGAACACCCATAAAAGCCGAGGTACTGGTAGACAACCTGCCTTCGAAACTGGTAGTCATGGTTCCCTATACCCTGCCGGAAGGCGACTACTATGTAAAAGTAACCACCCAGTACGGACGTGGCGGAACGGTTAAAGAACCCCGCTCCTACCAATATCCCCTGCTCCTCTCCGTACCCGGCGATGGAGACAAACCGGAAGAACTCTAAACCCTCCTTTTGAAGGAGCCGATTCAGTGTCTAATCTGAAGCACCTTCAGACGAGGCGCTGAAGCCATGTCAGATTATACACTGAAGCCGTGTCAGATTAGGCTCTGACACGGCTCCCTTATATATAGTCGCTTGCTCTATATTCCTTTCACCTGATTATTTCCCGATTTCGGATAAATAGCGTTCAGCTTCGATAGCTGCTTTGCATCCGCTACCGGCAGCAGTAATCGCCTGACGGTAATGTGGGTCTGCTACGTCTCCGGCAGCAAACACGCCCGGCACCCGGGTTTTCGGAGTTCCCGGAACCGTATTGATATAACCTACTTCGTCCGTATCCACCCACGGTTTGAAGATGTCCGAGTTCGGTTTATGACCGATAGCAAGGAAGAAACCGTCGATGGCAATATCCACTTTTTCTTCATCCGGTTCGCCCATACGTTTTACCAGGTGTGCACCTTCCACGCCGTCTTCGCCAAACAGTCCCAGTGTGTTATGTTCGAATAAAACTGTGATGTTCGGAGCCTTTATCACCCGGTCTTGCATTACTTTGGAAGCACGCAGGAATGGTTTGCGGACAATCAGGTATACCTGTTTGGCAAGGCTGGACAAATAAAGGGCCTCCTCGCAAGCAGTATCCCCGCCTCCTACTACAGCTACGGTTTTCTTGCGATAGAAGAAACCGTCGCAGGTTGCACAAGCAGAAACACCCATGCCGGCATATTTCTGTTCGTCGGGCAATCCTAAATATTTTGCAGTGGCTCCGGTTGCGATAATCAGGGTTTCCGTTTCGATAACCTTTTCACCGTCTATGGTCACTTTATAGGGAGCAGCCGATAAATCCGAGCTTGTGGCAATGCCGATACGCATATCCGCACCGAAACGGGCTGCCTGTTTTTTCAAATCTTCCATCAACTCCGGACCGGTGATACCTTCCGGATAGCCCGGGAAGTTTTCCACTTCCGTAGTGGTGGTCAACTGTCCGCCCGGTTGTATCCCTTCGTAAAGGACAGGAGACAAATTTGCACGGGATGCGTAAATGGCAGCCGTATATCCGGCAGGACCGGAACCAATAATCAGGCAACGAACTTTTTCGTTTGTAGAGTCACTCATAGTTTTTAAAATTGATAGTTGATAATGAATACTGTAAAGATTACCTTAAGTCTATGACTTCGGCATGCGGGTACTCTTTTTCGTTAAAAACAAAGAAACTGTCGGGTTGGTTTACCCCGGTTTTCATTTTGCCGATACGTATTGTATTGCTGATGCCGTTTTTAGCTGTAATAGAGATGGATACCGGAAGGTTGGAAAACTTGTCCACCTGCAAATCGATTTTGACAATCGTGCCTTTCTGTTTCGGAATCAACTCTATGTCGTGTGCCGTCTTTCCATTAAAAGCCGTGCTGCTACCCATATATTTCGCATGGAAGCCTTCTTTATAGGAACGCAACAGCAAGGTGGGATTTGTCATTTGCAACTCCTCTCCCGTAGGGGTGGATACATTTACTTCTTCGGTCTGTTCCAGATAGGTCCATTGCGTTGTTCCATCGAACCAGGTCACCATATCCGGAGTTTTCAGCACGAATTTATCTCCTTTAATATCTATGGTACCATCGAAACTTTCGGATACGTTATCCATATCCGAATTTGCCTGCATGGTAAAACCGGCCGACAGTCCGTTGGACTTTTCATACATGGAAGCGGCTTTATCGAGTATGGATGCCACATTCTGTGCACCTGCTTCCGAAAAGAGGCAGAACAGGGAAATGAACAGGTATATTACTTTCTTCATAAGATGAAAATTCAATAAACATTATACATAAAAAGCTTACTTCAGGGAGTTCAGTAATTGTTCCAGGTTGTACTCATCCTGAATCAATACCTGGCGTGCCTTACTTCCTTCGAATGGCCCTACGATACCGGCAGCCTCCAACTGGTCCATCAGACGACCCGCACGGTTATATCCGATAGCAAACTTACGCTGGATTAAGGAGGTAGAACCTTGCTGCTGGATAACTATCAGGCGTGCCGCCTCGTCGAACAAGGGGTCACGGTCAGACAGGTCCACGGCTCCCGGCACTTTATCTTCGCCCCCTTCACCCACATATTCGGGCAGCATGAAAGCTGTAGGATAGCCGGGTTGTTCGGATATGTAATTTACGATTTGTTCCACTTCCGGGGTATCGACAAACGCACATTGTACACGGTTGGTTTCGCCGCCTTGCGAGAAAAGCAAGTCGCCACGGCCTATCAACTGGTTGGCACCCGGTGCATCCAGGATGGTTCGGGAGTCTACCATCTGCATCACACGGAATGCCATACGCGCCGGGAAGTTCGCCTTGATAATACCGGTAATGATATTGGTTGACGGACGCTGTGTTGCGATAATCATATGGATACCTACGGCACGCGCTTTCTGGGCGATACGGGCGATAGGGGTTTCGATTTCTTTTCCTGCTTGCATAATCAAATCGCCGAACTCGTCGATAATCACCACGATAAACGGCATGAACTTATGCCCTTTCTCGGGATTCAGGTGGCGGGAGATGAATTTAGCGTTGTATTCCTTTATATTACGGACATGGGCTTTCATCAGTAACTCATACCGGTCGTCCATTTCCTTACAGATGGAGTTCAAGGTCATAATCACCTTCGTACAATCGGTAATAACAGCTTTGTCCGCATCCGGCAACTTGGCAAGGTAATGGCGTTCCAGTTCCGAATAGATACCGAACTCAACCATCTTCGGGTCTACCAATACGAATTTCAACTCCGACGGATGTTTACGATATAATAAGGAAGTAATCACGGCATTCAGACCAACGGATTTACCTTGTCCGGTAGCACCAGCCACCAACAAGTGAGGCATCTTGCAGAGGTCGAACATAAAAATCTCGTTCGTAATGGTCTTACCCAGCACAACAGGCAAATCGTATTTTGATTCCTGGAATTTGCGGGAAGCTATCACTGACTGCATGGATACAATCTGAGGGTCTTTATTCGGCACCTCGATACCGATTGTACCTTTACCCGGCATCGGGGCAATGATACGGATACCCAAAGCCGAAAGGTTCAGGGCGATGTCGTCTTCCAGATTTTTGATTTTGGAAATACGGACGCCTGTATCGGGAATCACTTCATAAAGGGTAATGGTAGGTCCCACCGTTGCCTTGATGGAAGAGATGCTGATACCGAAACTTTCCAACGTTTGCTTGATACGTTTCTGGTTAGCCATCTGTTCTTCCATATCGACCTGGTGGTCGCTGACATCATATTTCTTCAGTAATTCGATTGTCGGGTTACGGAAAGACGACAAGTCCAGTTTCGGGTCGTAGTCTCCCTGTACGGAAGCATCGTATGCTTCATCATCGCCGGAAGCGACTTCCACTGTGAATTGGGGGTCGGCTTCGTTTTCGCCTGCATCCAAAGAAGCGTCGGATTCATTGGGGTTACTGTATGTTTCTTCTTCTTCCGGGACAGTTACAACAAAACCGTCTTCTTCCACTTCGGCTCTATAAGCGGATGTTTGCTGTTTGACGGGATTCTCTTTCCTGGCTTTCCGGATTTCTTTCTCAGTGTCGAATACAAAATCATCCATTTCCGGCTGTTCGTCCGGTTGTTCTGTCATCGACGGGCTGACGGTTGTATCATCTTCCTCATCCATTGCCGGTTCCTTTTTCAAGCGTTTCTTCAACCAGCCGAAAGAAAAGAAACTTTGCAGGAGAGGAATCGTCCGCTTACTGGTAAATATGGCGATAATCAGGAATATGCCCAGCAAAAGCAAAAGGGTACCGGGTATACCTATGTTATTCATCATCATTTCCGACAGGTAATACCCGTGTTGTCCGCCTAAATAAATAAAGGTATCTTCATATCCTTCGATAAAGATAAAAGCAAAGAACAGGGACCCCCAGACAAGCATGGCTGCACAAAACAGGAAACGCTTCAATATAGAGGCCTTGCTCAGGTTCATCAGCTTGGCTCCCACAGTCCCTAAAAACAATAATATAAGGAAGGATGAAATACCGAACCAGCGGTTCATTAATAAATCGGCAAGGAACGCACCCCTTACTCCGGTCCAGTTGTCTACAGCCCCACGGTTTGTTACCAAATCTCCCAGAGGAACGTTCTCTATCTTGCTCTGGTCTGCTGCACCTGTAAAAAAGAAGGATATAAGGGCAAGCCCCACGTATATTGTAATAATGGAAATAACTAATCCTGTAATAAAACGAGTCCGCTCATTCTTAAAAAAGACTTTGATCCGGCTCCACTTACTCTCCCCGTTATTGCTATTCTGCTTTGTAGTCGTTTTCTTAGCCATACTGATATATTTACAACCCGCAAATGTACACAGAATATTTTAATTAGCAGTCTTACGAATTTAGGTTCTCTATTTTAAATTCGGATACGCTTTTATTCAAGGCATAGAAACTTCCGGATAGACTTATTTGAATGTGAAATAGTGTATCCGGACTATTTTTGCAATAATTTCACCCAAGCCTTACAAATCATAAGCAACATGATAGATTTAACATGGTTTTTGCATCAAAATCATAGTTAAACAGAGTTAAGGCAAGATTTTTTCATAGAAACACCGACTTTGTATTACAAAAGTTTTCATATATTTGTATGCGAAAAAGAAAAGGAATAATAACCATTAATGAATATGCGAACCCAAAAACGATGGACCAATCCAAAAGGACTTTTCAAGGACACCTTGATTCCCCTATCCGGAATCAACATCTCACAGTAATTTAAAGAAATAATATGTTTAACCCCTTATTTATAAAGATTTACTTAACTCTTAAAGAAAACTGATTTTCAACAAAAGATAGTATTAAGAACAAAAGTACTTTAATCATTGTTTTAGTTTTAGTTTTAGTTTTTTATTCTCAAAACAGACACCCAGACTTTAAAAGTGTCAAATTAATATTAACAACAAAATCATTTAGTTAGATTATGAAACGATTATTGACTAGTTTAAGCGTAGTTTTTATGATGTGTTTAGTTCTCGTGGCTTGTAAAAAAGACGACAACAATTCATATCCGGCAACTATCGAAAGCAGTGTATGGAGCGGTGCTAATAGCTCTACAGGTTATACTTGCGATGTTGTATTTACCGTAAGCGGTAGCGTTGGCGATTACTGTGACATCACAATTGAAAATCCAGGAAAAGACGACCAAGGTAGCTACCAGGGACATTTTACTTATGATGCTTCAGCAGGAACAATCAAAGTAATATTTGATGGTCAGGCAGATGGAGCTCCAAGCGGTGCAACTTTACAATTCAATGAAGCAGGAAATGTTTTAACTGTATCTCTGATTGGTACTGTAGAATATCCTCAATATGATGTTACTAAAGTTAGTTTCCCTGCTAGTGTTACAGGTAAATGGACAGGAACAGGTAGTGATAAAGATAGTAAAGCTGCCACAATAACTGCAAATATTGATGCAAAAGCCATCGATGGTGGTCAGATTTGTACTATTACAACACAGGTTTCCGGTCTTCAGGAAATAACTATGGCAGGAACTTGCAGCTACACTAAAGATACAGGTAAAGTTGAATTCAAGGTAGCAGTTGAAGGTGCACAAGTTCAAACTTATGAATTCAGACTGGCATCCGATGGTAAAATGAAAGGTGATATTGAAGACTTCACATACACCTTGGCTAAAGGAAAATAAAACACTCTTTTCACATGAGAGTCGATTAAATTAATTATTCAGCAGGCGGGTAACCCGAAAAGGTTACCCGCCTTTTTTGTCTATATACCTCAAAAGTCACAGTATAACAAGAAAAACATATTCCCATTTTTCAACAAATAATATTCCGATATACCTCAAACAGTCCCATTTCATCAAAAAAAAGTCCCAACAAAAACCAGTACAAGAGATTTAACACCCTTTTATGAAATTTCCACCTATGTTTGCAGCACGACTTTTAATTTCTTATTGTCACTCAGGTAGTGAAAATAAAAGCACAGAACCTAGTAACACTAACAAACTAAAATATACAATCCAAATTATTAACAAACTAATTATTATTAAATTATGAAACAGATGTTGACAAAATTGGGGGTTATCCTTATGGTATGCCTTGCTTGCGTTTCTTGCAAAAAAGATGATCCTACAACGTATCCGACGACCCTTGATGGTGTATGGACCGGAGGCAATGGTTCTACTGGTTATACATGTGATGTTATTTTTTCAAGTAGTGCAAGTATTGGTCAAATTTGTACCATTACAATTGCTGCTCCCGGCGAAAAAGAGAGTGGCTCATTTGACGGACGATATGTATATGATTCTACAACAGGTATTGCAACAGTAACTTTTGAGGGAGCAACAGGAGGTCCATCTAAAGCGACTTTACAATCTAACGGAAGCGATCAATTAGCAGTTAGCTTTACAAGCACTGTTGATTTAGGAGTTTATACAGTAACAAAAGTAACTTATCCTAATTCTATTGCCGGTACTTGGGTCAATAAAGATGCAATGCCTGGTGAAATAGCAGTAAGTATTGTATTATTCCCTTATGCTATTGATAAAGGTTTACCAGGAACAGTAACTGCAACACGAGCAAATGAACCAATATTTGTAGAACAGGGCATGATCTATTCTTATGAATCCAAGAAAGGTACAGGAGATTTTTCTTTCGACATGTTAGGAGCAGAAAAGGGAACATTTACATATAACTTGAAAGACGGAACACTAAGCTGCAAGCATTCCAGTTTAGGAGAAAATGCTATCACATTAATCAGAAAATAAAAGACAACACTATCCCTAAATAGTATATAAATAACAAAAAAGAGATTGCCGTTTCCTGCAATCTCTTTTTTTGTTTACAGTTCCCCCTTTCAACATTTATAAGGACATTTACCTGCTCGTTCCAAATATAATTGTTACTTTTGCAAGGATAATTTATAAGGTCCTATACAGCAATGAGCATTGAAAAAAAGAATAGTCCTATATATGAACACAACACGCTGGAATTCGTAACAGTAGCATTGGAATTCTGTACATTCGCCGAGAATGCAGGACAATCCGATTGGTTGGATTTCGCAGACAAAGCTGTGAAGCTATTACCTTTGTTATACCTGAAAGCTAATTTACTTCCGGCTGTAGAAGAAAATGAAGACATTGAACCGGAACAAACCGTTACGGAAGATATGTATGAAGGTGTCCGCACCCGGATTGCCGCTCTTTTGGGAGACAAAGATTCCTATCTGGAAACATTCCATGCAGATATGCAATATAGCGATACTCCCATCGCTGCTTTTATTTCAGAAAATCTAGCAGATATATACCAGGACATGGGCAATTTTATTTCCTTATTCCGCCAGGGGAACGAGGAAGTTATGCTTGAAGCTATTGCTTTATGCCGGACTAATTTCCGCGAATTCTGGGGGCAGCAATTATTAAACGCACTTAAAGCTCTTCATTTCATACGTTACAACGAAGAAGACGATTTAGAAACGAACGAAGAAAAATGATACAGCAATATACACATTCTATAAGCAAGGAAGAAATATCAAAATTATCCATAGAAGAATATACCGGAAGGATTATCGTCATTGATACTGAAGCAGATGCCAGGAAAGCGGTATGCTATCTGTCGCAATTTACAGAAGTCGGTTTCGATACGGAAACACGTCCCAGTTTCAAGAAAGGACAACGGTTCAAGATTTCTCTTATACAAATCTCTACAGATGAAGCCTGTTTCCTGTTCCGGGTTAATCGCATAGGCATTCCTGAAGCTTTGGAGGAATTCCTGGCGAACACGGATATTCAAAAAATAGGTCTCTCCCTACGGGATGACTTCGGCGCAATGAGAAAACGTACGGACATACAACCGGAGAACTTCCTTGACCTTCAGAATTATGTAGGCCAGTTCGGGATTGAAGATGCAAGCCTTCAGAAGATCTATGCAATCCTCTTCAACAAAAAAATCTCGAAAGGACAGCGCCTCACAAACTGGGAAGCAGATGTATTAACAGATGCACAAAAAAAATATGCGGCATTGGATGCATGGGCATGTCTTAGAATATATAATCAATTGAAACAAGTATAAATGAGCTATTGTAAAGTATTCCTTAAGCCAAAAAAGGAAGAATCGTTATTGAGATTCCATCCCTGGGTCTTTTCCGGGGCTATCCAATCCATTGAAGGAAAACCGGAAGAGGGAGACCTGGTGGAAATATACGGAGCCAATCAACGTTTTCTGGGTATCGGACACTATCAGATCGGTAGTATTGCAGTACGTATTTTATCGTTTAAACCGACGGTTATCGACAATCATTTCTGGGAAGAACGGATTCGTATTGCCTATACGCTCCGTCAGACCTTACAATTAGCAGGTGTAGACAATAATAATACATACCGTCTGGTTCATGGCGAAGGAGACAACCTGCCGGGATTGGTGATCGATATGTATGCTCACACAGCTGTTATGCAAGCCCATTCAGTAGGAATGCATTTCGCCCGCCACCAGATAGCAGAAGCGCTGAAAGTAGTACTGGGAGATTCTTTACAAAATATCTATTATAAATCGGAAGCAACACTACCCTACAAAGCCAACTTAGGCAGTGAAGACGGTTATCTGTACGGAGGTGATGTTGAAGACATTGCAATTGAAAAGGGGTTGAAATTCTGTGTAGACTGGCAGAAAGGACAAAAAACCGGTTTCTTCGTTGACCAGCGTGAGAACCGTAGCCTATTGGAACATTACTCCAAGAACCGCTCTGTCCTGAATATGTTTTGTTATACCGGAGGCTTTTCTTTCTATGCAATGCGCGGAGGTGCAAAGATCGTACACTCGGTAGACAGCTCGGCCAAAGCAATCTCTTTAACAAACAAAAACGTAGAATTGAACTTTCCCGGAGATTCCCGCCATCAGGCATTTGCGGAAGATGCATTCAAATATCTTGAAAAGATGGGAGACAATTACGATCTTATCATATTGGACCCTCCTGCTTTTGCCAAACATAAGAATGTACTTCGCAATGCATTGCAGGGATATCGCAAACTGAATGCTATCGCTTTCGAAAAAATCAAACCGGGCGGCATCCTTTTCACATTCTCCTGTTCACAAGTTGTAAGCAAAGAAAACTTCCGCCTTGCCGTGTTTAGTGCTGCCGCACAATCAGGGCGCAGTGTCCGTATCCTGCACCAGCTTACACAACCGGGCGACCATCCTGTAAACATATATCATCCCGAAGGCGAATATCTGAAAGGATTGGTACTTTATGTAGAATAAGCCTTTAGCGATAATTAATAATCAATGTGTACAAAAATATACGGAAATATTTCTTTATTCGGCAATACATTGTACCTTTGTTCACGGTAAAAATGAGAGAGTATTATTATAAGTAAAACATATAAAACTTATTATTATGTCTAAAGTAACAGTTGTTGGCGCCGGAAATGTAGGTGCTACTTGTGCAAATGTTCTTGCCTTTAATGAAGTGGCAGACGAAGTTGTAATGCTTGACGTAAAGGAAGGTGTTTCCGAAGGTAAAGCTATGGATATGATGCAAACAGCTCAACTGCTGGGTTTCGATACTACAGTTGTAGGTTGCACTAACGACTACGAAAAAACAGCTAACTCTGATGTTGTTGTTATCACTTCAGGTATTCCTCGTAAACCGGGCATGACTCGCGAAGAACTGATCGGTGTTAACGCTGGTATCGTTAAAAGCGTAGCTCAGAACATCCTGAAATATTCACCTAATACTATTCTAGTAGTTATCTCCAATCCGATGGATACAATGACTTACCTGTCATTGAAATCTCTGGGTCTGCCGAAAAACCGTATTATCGGTATGGGTGGTGCTTTGGATAGCTCTCGTTTCAAATATTTCTTGTCTCAGGCTTTAGGTTGCAATGCTAATGAAGTAGAAGGCATGGTAATCGGTGGTCACGGTGACACAACTATGATTCCTTTGGCTCGTTTGGCTACATACAAAGGTATCCCTGTCAGCAAATTGCTGAGCGCAGAAAAATTGCAGGAAGTTGTTTCTTCTACTATGGTTGGTGGTGCTACACTAACTAAACTGCTGGGTACTTCCGCATGGTATGCACCGGGTGCAGCAGGAGCATTTGTAGTTGAATCTATCATCCACAACCAGAACAAAATGGTCCCTTGCTCAGTATATCTGGAAGGCGAATATGGCGAATCAGATCTTTGCATCGGTGTTCCTGTAATCCTTGGTAAAAACGGTATCGAAAAGATCGTTGAACTGGAACTTACTGCAGAAGAAAAAGAATTGTTCGCTAAGAGTGCAGCAGCTGTTCACAAAACAAACGAAGCGTTGAAAGAAGTTGGCGCTCTTTAATCAGTAAATAAATTGTTGATTATATAAAGAGGATAATCCCTTACGGAGGTTATCCTCTTTTTGTTTTCATACTTTGTTTTGTAATTTTAATACCCTATTTGAACGTCTTTCAAAACATATATGATTTGACTTTAAAACATATATGCTTTGTTTGCAAAACATACATGTTTTGAAGAACAACAAAAAAAGGATACAACCAGTAATCGGTGTATCCTTTTTTCTTCTATCTGAACCGGTTTTTATCTTCCGATAATACCCAGTTTTGAATCATTGATAAAATCGACGATATGCTGAATCTCCGCACTCATCGGAACCTGATCCTTAATCATCAACAATGCATCGAAAATACTACTCTTTCCCTGGTAAACAATACGGTAAGCATGACTGATATGCTTAATAATTTTATCACTTACCCCTTGATGAGAAAGTATGATGGAACTAACCCCGTAGTAGGTTACCGGTTCCTGGGCGGCAACAATATAAGGAGGTATATCCTTGCGGATGCGGCAACCGGTCTGTGTCATCGACCAGGTCCCCAAACGGCATCCCTGGCTCACCAGGACATTACCACCGAATATGACATAGTCTTCAAAAAAACAGTCTCCGGATACTTTGCTGCCGTAACCTAATACACAATGGTTGCCGATATGCGTATCATGGGAAATGTGTACCCCTTCATGCAAGAAGTTACCGTTTCCTATAAAGGTTTGTCCTCCGGAATTCGTTGCACGGTTGATAACGACGTTTTCACGGATTATATTATCATCACCGATAATAGCGACCGTTTCATCACCTTTATATTCAAAGTCCTGAGGTTCCGCCGCAATAACGGATCCCTGGAAGATACGGTTTCTTTTCCCCAAACGGGCACCACTCATAATGCTGACATGCGGCATAATCTCACAGCCGTCGCCAATTTCCACATTCTTATCAATATATGCAAACGGATGAACAATCACGTTCTCTCCCAACTTTGCACTGGCATCCACATAAGCTAACGGACTAATCATAATATTTGTATTTAAAAGGTTTTTTACTCTCTTCCTCCACCTACGGCACTATACAGATTGATTACAGCCTGCATACGCTGAACATTGTCGGATACTTCTGTCAGTTGTGCACTGAGCAGGCTCTGCTGAGCCGATAAGATTTCCAGATAAGTGGCCTGTGCAGACTGGAATAAAGCCTTTGTATAGGTTACAGCCTTTTCCAGTTCTTCAATTTGCGACTTATCCTGAAGCAGTTTCCTGTTTGTTGCATCATACAAATGCAAAGCATTACTGACTTCCTTGCCCGCTTCAAGAATTGCCTGCTGATAATTCATCTGGGCAATCTTCTCTTCCGCTTTCGATACCTTCAAGTTTGCAATCAGCTTACCATTATTAAAGATAGGCTGTGCCAACGAAGCCAAAGCCTGGAACATAAACTGCCCCGGATTGGAAACTGTAACACCTGAACCGTTTGTCCAACCAGCAGTAGCTGTAATATTCAGCCCCGGATAGAAAGCGGCACGTGCTTTATTAGTCGTATAATAAGCACTGGCAAGTGACATTTCGGCAATCTTCACATCCGGACGGTTTTCTAGTAATTGTAGAGGGACACCAGCCATAATTTCTTCAGGAATCGACTGCTCGGCAAGCGTTCCGCGGTCAATCTGTTGCGGAGCTTTAGCCAATAATACGGACAAAGAGTTTTCTACTTCACGCACCTGACGTTTCAGTTCGATTAAAGAACCGGAAACCTGATGATAAACAGCACGCATCTGGACAACGGCAGCTTCGGTTGTCATGCCGGCTTCTTTCATCGCTTCCATGACACGTACGTTTTCTTCATAGATACCAACCGTTTCAGAGGTTATTTCTACCTGACGGTCGAGCATCAGCAAAGTAAAATAGGCATTGGCAATACCACTGATAAGTTGCGAACGCACAGCCTGCTGTGAATATTGGCTCTGCAAATAAGTGGCTTTCTGTCCACGGCTTGCATTCAACAGCTTGCCAAACAAATCCACCTCCCAACTTGCAGCAGCCGGTAATGTATATGACTTCACATAACTGGTATTTTCCATCTTCGTAATCGATCCCTGCGGAGCCAGATTAATAGACGGAAGGAAAGACAAACGAGCAGAAGTAAGCAACACTTTGGCCTCTTCCACACGAAGAACCGCAGCCTGCATATCCACGTTGTTTTCCAAACCTTCTTCTATCAAAGCCTGCAATTTAGGATCGCGGAAAATTTCTTTCCAGGATATATTACCCATATTAGTCGTATCAGCAGCCAAAGTATCCGTTGCCGATACCGGATCACGGTAAATACCGGCAGTATCTAAATCTTTTGGGCGATCGTATGCTTTATAGATATGGCAACTGCTCAGCAAAGCAGTTGCACATACCATATATATAATCTGTTTCTTCATTATCATCTCTCTTATTTTGTTTTTGCGTACTGTTCTATTTCCGTATTCAGATCGCTGTTGTCCAGGTCTTCCCATTCAATCGGCTTGAATTTCTCCTGCAAGTACTGGAATGCCACGAACAAAGCAGGAACAATAAATAACTGGAAGATCATACCGATAAACATACCACCAATAGCAGCAGTACCCAATGTACGGTTACCATGAGCTCCTACGCCGAAAGCAAACATCATAGGCAACAATCCGACCACCATAGCCAATGAGGTCATCAGGATAGGACGCAAACGGGCTGCAGAACCTAATACAGCCGCCCATGTGATACTCATACCCATACGGCGCCGGTCGAGGGCGAACTCTACAATCAAAATCGCATTCTTTGCCAACAGACCGATCAACATAATCAAGGCAATCTGCATGTAAATATTATTGGACATCGTGCCCAATATCATTTTCAATGCAGGAATATTACCTAATGCCGCCCATCCCTGAACAAAGAGGAAGCTACCCATCAAACCGAATGGAACGGAAAGCAATACTGCCAACGGCAAAATATAACTTTCGTACTGGGCACTCAGCAATAAGTATACGAATACGAAGCAGAGCAAGAAAATCAAACCGGTTGTACTTCCACTACTTTCAGCCTCTTCACGAGCCATACCTCCCAGTTCGTAACCGAACCCGGCAGGAAGTGTCGTACTGGCAACTTCTTCTAGTGCTTTCAATGCCTGCCCGCTGGTGAAACCGTCGGCAGGAGCAACCATCACTTTAATAGAGGTATACATGTTAAAACGGCTGATAATATCCGGCCCGTATACCTTCTTGATAGAAACGAACTGCGAAATAGGTGCCATTTCATTGCCATTCTTTACTTTCACATTCTTCAGTGATTCCAGATTCGTACGCAATGAAGGATCTGCCTGAACCATTACACGGTACATCTTACCGAAACGGTTGAAGTTTGATGCATACAAACCACCATAATATCCCTGCATAGTTGCCAGGATATCGCTCGGGCTGATACCTACTTTCTTACAAGCGGCGGCATCGATATCGATCATATATTGTGGGAAATCCGGGTTAAATGTACTCTGTGCGGACTTGATTTCCGGACGAGCCTTCAGAGCTGCCATATAGTCTTTTGTCACATTAAAGAATTTTTCCAGGCTACCTCCTGTTTTATCCTGCATATTCAACTCGATATCACTGGAAGCGGAATATCCCGGAATCATCGGAGGAGTAAAGAACAATACCTGTGCGTCCTTTATAACCTTTTGCGCACGCATAAACAAACTACCGTACACAATATCCGAACTCTGTGTCATGGAACGTTCATCCCAGTCTTTCAACTTGATAATAAACGAACCGTAAGAAGAACCCTGGCCACCGATAAAACTAAAACCGGTAACAGCCGTACGGGATTTTACCGCCGGATCTGAAGCAATCAGGCTATCCACCTTGCTCATCACTTCCATAGTACGTTCCTGTGAAGTTCCCGGAGGCAGTGTCACAGCACCCATGATGGTTCCTGTATCTTCATTCGGCACCATAGCGGTCGGCGTAATATTCATCAAAACAACCAACAACACGATAGCTCCGACTACAAAACCAAATGAAAGCCATTTCTTCTGAATAAAGAATACAACTCGTTTCTTATAGCTTGTCAGCAAAGAATCGTATGCAGCATTAAATGAAGCGTGGAAACGGGAAACAAAGGTGGTCTTCTTTTCATGCCCTTCTTCTTCATGCGGTTTCAGGAACATCGCACACAACGCCGGACTCAGTGTCAACGCGTTCAGTGCCGACAAACCGATAGCGATAGCCATCGTTAAACCGAACTGCCGGTAGAAAGTACCAGCCGTACCGCTCATAAAACTTACCGGGATAAACACGGACATCATAACCAATGTAATGGAAACGATAGCACCACCCAATTCATTCATGGCATCGATAGAAGCCAGTTTCGCGGATTTATAACCCTGGTCCAGTTTTGCATGGACCCCCTCGACGACGACTATGGCATCATCGACCACAATCGCAATGGCAAGCACCATTGCACAAAGAGTCAGCAAGTTCAAACTAAAACCAATCATCGACAAGAGGAAGAATGTACCGATCAAGGCAACCGGAATCGCAATAGCCGGAATCAAGGTCGAACGTAAATCCTGCAAGAAAATATATACTACGATAAATACCAGGATAAATGCTTCCAGCAAAGTCTTGATAACCTCATGAATAGAAGCATACAAGAAGTCGTTGGCATTCATGGATACGTCCACTTTCATGCCGGGAGGCATTGTCTTTTCTGTTTTTTCCAACAGTTCCAGGATGTCATTAATGGTTTCCGTTGCATTCGTACCCGCCATCTGATAGACAATACAAGTAACGGCATCGTGTCCGTTTACTTTATTTACATAGTTGTAAGTCAAACGACCTAATTCGATATCGGCAATATCTTTCAAACGAAGGACTTCACCATCAGGCAGTGCCTTAACAACCATATCTTCAAACTCGGTAGGAGTTTGCAAACGTCCTTTATAACGGATTGTATACTGGAACGACTGATTACCCTGTTCACCGAATGCACCGGGAGCTGCTTCCACATTCTGTTCGGCCAAAACCGTCGATACATCGGAAGGAACCAGATGATATTGAGCCATCACATCCGGTTTCAACCAGATACGCATAGAGTAGTCCGTACCTAATATATTGGCATCACCTACACCGGGTACACGCTGTACTTCCGGAATCAGGTTAATTTTAGCATAGTTTTCAAGGAACTTCAAACCATAACGGTCTTCTGCATCATATACAGAGAATACAACCAACATGGAGTTCTGACGCTTTTGGGTCGTAACACCAATTTTTGTTACCTCAGCTGGCAAAAGGCCTTGTGCCATAGAAACACGGTTCTGCACATTGACAGCCGCCATATCCGGGTCCGTACCCTGTTTAAAGTAAATGGATATATCGGCAGATCCGTTATTAGAGGCATTAGAGGTCATATACATCATGTTCTCAACACCGTTGATCTGGTCTTCCAGCGGTGCAATCACACTATTCAGTACAGTTTGTGCATTTGCTCCCGTATAAGTAGCTCTCACCGAAACGGTTGGAGGGGCAATATCCGGATATTGGGTAATAGGCAGGGATAACAAGCCTAATATACCCAGGATAACTATCAGGATGGATATCACCGTAGAGAGTACCGGGCGGTTTATAAATCTATCTAATTTCATATTCTACGTTTTTATCGGACAAACAGCAATTTGCCCTATTCTTTACCTTATATATTAATTAAAAGCGGTTTTCAAATTACCATCATGCTGGTCTTGTAATGCCTGCTGGTACTTTGCTTGTTGTTGTTCGGGAGAAATTGGCTTGATAGCCTGACCGTCTTTCAGGTTTTGTACTCCTTCAATCACAACCTTATCTCCTGATTTTAAACCGTCTGTTACAAGGTAATATTTGCCATCATCCAAATTAGAAACCTGGATTTCCGTATTTTTTATTGTATTATCTGCCTGCAGTACAAAAACGAACTTCTTATCCTGGATTTCAACTGTTGCAGATTGAGGAATCAGAATGATGTCATTCATTGTATACGGGAAAATAATATTTCCTGTACCGCCACTTCTCAATACATTCTTATCGTTCGGAAAGATCGCACGCATACTTACAGAACCGGTAGACTGGTCGATAACACCGCTTACCGCGTCAATCTTACCTTCTGCCGAATACATGGAACCGTCGGACAACCGAAGTTGTACAGCCGGCATCTTTTCCAACTGTTCTTTCAATGTACCTCCTGCACGTGTCAGTCCCAATAATTCTTTTTCCGTCATAGAAAAATAAACATAAACATCACCGATTTCAGAAACGGTAGTCAACGGTTGAGAAATAGAAGCACTAACCAAACTACCCACACGATACGGGAATGTACCAACCACACCATTTGAAGGACTTGTTACCGTACAGAACGACAAGTTCTGCTCTGCACTGATTAAAGAAGCTTCCGACTGTGCCAAGCTGGCTTTAGCGGACAATAACTGGTTCATTGCAGTCTGATACTCAAATTCACTGATGATTTGCTTATCAAACAATGCTTTTTTATTCTTTTCGGTTAACGTCAATGTATTTACATTTGCCTTAGCCATTTCTACTGCAGCTTTTGCCTGGCGGACTGAAGCTGCATACTGCGTAGGATCAATCTGGAACAAAGCCTGTCCTTTACGAACCGTTGCTCCCTCATCAACACATAGTTTTACAATAAAACCTGAAACCTGGGGACGTACTTCAATATCCTGCGTACCTCTGATTGTAGCCGGATAAGAAGTTGTCTGATCGCTGGTGGCAGAATTCACCTCGATAACAGTAAATTCATCATCCCCCAATTTCGCACCACTCTGACTGTTTCCACAGGCAGTTAACAAAGACATTCCCACAGCAAATAGCGCTATTTGCCTCAACGGGGTAACTGTAATTTTCAGCATTCGTTTATCCATATTTATAATTAATATATTTCAATCGATTTACTTGCCATATATTTTTCCATAATTATAATCTTCGGTTTTTGACGCTTCATACACAACTCTGCGTTTTTTCTTGAAAAAACGTACAAATGTAAAATCTTTTCACTTCACTTTCTTAGATTATACATTCTTTTATACTAAAAAACTTCTATTTTTCACATTTCAATATCAACCACATACCTCAATTATGACCTTTCGAAAATCTATTCGTTCAAATTGCAACACAAAATGTGCGCAGTGTTTGTTTATTAAACAAATTGTCCTAATTTTACAGCTAAATATAACCTAATAAAATTTAATTCATATGGAATCTAAGTTTACCATTTCGGAAGTTTTCCACACATCATGGAAATCCGTCAAATCACAGATTTGGGTTTTGGTGGGATTATTGATCGGATTTTGTATTCTGTCCATGATTATCACACTGTTTACTACTCCGGCCCAGAAGTCTGTTTCCGGACAAATCATTGCATCACTGATTAATTTAATCATCTCCGGTCTTTTCACCATGGGATATTATAAAAACATATTCCAGACCTTGGACGGAGAAGAGCCTCAATTCTCAGCTTACGGCCAGCAATCCCGCAAAATACTGACATATATTGTCGCTTCCATTTTAGTTTTTATAGCCATAGGTATCGGTTGCATTTTATTTATCATTCCGGGCATTTACCTTGCTATCCGCCTGCAATTTTTCATTGCGTTCATCGTTGAAGAGGACTGTGGCATTCTTGATTCATTGAAACGCAGTTGGGAAATTACTGACAAACAAGTGATGCCGTTATTCCTGCTCGGTTTAGCCATGCTTGGTATAATGCTGGTCGGCTTAATCCTGCTGGTTGTGGGAATATTTGTAACCACACCTGTTGTTTACACAATGTATTGTTATACATTCAGAAAATTAAATACGATTAAATTAGAAACCCCCGAAGAAATTTAACGGTAGCTTTTCTATTCATGGGAAAGACATATAGAATTAAAGACATTGCTGAACTATCCGGTGTATCGACCGGAACGGTAGACCGTATCCTGCACAACCGCGGAAAAGTATCGGAAGAAGCACAGAAAAAAGTAGAACAAGTATTAAAAGAAATAGACTATCACCCTAATTTGATAGCCCGTTCACTTGCACTAAAAAAAACGTATCATTTCATTGTACTGATACCCTCTTATACTCAAGGTGAATATTGGGAAAAATATTGCTTGGGGATAGACAAAATAGAGAAGGAACTGTTCAGCTACAATGTAGAGATTGAAAGAATGTTCTTTAATCAATATGACAAAAGCAGTTTCGACAAACTAATTCCAAAAGTTGAAAACTCCGATTGCCAAGGGGTTATTATTGCAACTCAATTTCAAAACAGCGTCCTGCAACTTACTCAGATACTGGATAAAAAAGAAATTCCATATGTATTGATAGATGCTTTGATAGAAAATACCAATTGTATTGCCTATTATGGCACCAACTCATATGATTCCGGATATATTGCAGGACGTTTATTATTCGAACAAATCACAAAGGATGAAGATGTTGCCATCTTCCGCTTTATCCGTAAAGGCGAAAAACAGGTAACGCAAATCATGAAACGTGAAGAAGGTTTCAAAAGCTACCTGTCGGAAAAGGGGCATAAGGGACAGACTTACACCGTACAGCTTCACGCAGACGAGTTGGAGGCAAACAAAAGCATTTTGGATCACTTCATAAAAGAACATGATAAGATAAATGCCGGGATTATATTCAATTCGAGAGTACATCTTCTCGGAGCATATTTTGAAAGCCTGAACCGGAAATTTAAACTTATCGGTTATGACGTTATCGATGCCAATGTTCATTACCTCCAGAATGGTCATATCACCCACCTGATTGCGCAGCGCCCGGAAGTACAGGGGCTAAACTCCGTACGTGCCTTGTTCAACCACTTGGTATTAAAAGAAGAAGTATCCCAGATAAACTATATGCCTATAGATATACTGATAAAAGAAAATATCAGTTACTATAATAATTATATCTAAAGACATCAGTACAAGGAACTCATAATACCCACTAAAAGCCAGATAGCACTTTTAGTGGGTATTTTTTTCTCATCTTACTTTAGTATGTCAAATAAATACATACATTTGCAATAATGTGTGCGCGAGCACAACTTATGAAATGATCACAACAAAACAATAAAAATATGGCTAATTTATTTTGTGTAAAGGACAAAGTTGTCCTGATTACCGGCGGTGCCGGCATTTTAGGTAGCGCTATCGCCAGACATTTGGCAGAAGAAGGCGCTAAAATTGTTATCCTCGACCGTGCCGTAGAAAACGGAGAACAGCTTGTTGCCAGTATTAATACCAAAGGAGGAGATGCAAGCTTCTACTTAACAGACGTTTTAAATAAAGAAACTCTCGAACAAAACAAAAAAGATATTCTTTCAAAATACGGTCGTATTGATGCTTTGCTGAATGCTGCCGGAGGCAATATGGCAGGTGCCACCATTTCCCCAGAAAAAACTATTTTTGACCTGAATATTGATGCTTTCCGAAAAGTTGTCGATCTGAACCTGTTCGGAACCGTACTTCCAATAATGGTCTTTGCTGAAGTTATGGCAAAACAGAAAGAGGGAGCAATTGTGAACTTTTCATCCGAATCAGCTCTGCGTCCTCTTACGCGTGTGGTAGGTTACGGAGCTGCCAAAGCAGCCATTTCCAATCTTACTAAATACCTTGCAGGCGAACTTGCCATCAAATTCGGAGAAGGATTACGTGTCAATGCCATTGCTCCCGGTTTTTTCCTGACAGAACAAAACCGGACATTAATGACAAATCCGGATGGCTCATATACGGAACGTGCTCTTTCCGTAATTGCCCATACTCCGTTCAGACGTTTAGGTACCCCGGACGAACTATTCGGAACGATTCAATATCTGATTAGTGGTGCATCTAAATTTGTAACCGGGACTGTAGCTGTTGTCGATGGTGGTTTCGATGCTTTTTCCATTTAATTTCATAAAAAACAAGATTATGTATTTATGTGAACAAACATGGCGCTGGTACGGTCCGAACGACCCTGTCAGCCTTTCAGATATCCGCCAGGCAGGTGCAACAGGAATTGTAAATGCGTTACACCATATTCCCAACGGGGAAATATGGACCGTAGATGAGATCCAAAAACGAAAAGAGATAATAGAAACTGCCGGTCTACGCTGGAGTGTAGTAGAAAGTGTCCCCGTACATGAACATATCAAAACACAAACCGGAAATTTTCAAAAGTATATTGATAATTATAAGGAAAGCCTTCGTAATCTGGCAGCTTGCAACATCCGGATTGTAACCTATAATTTTATGCCTGTATTGGACTGGACCCGTACAGACCTCGCTTATACAATGCCCGACGGTTCCAAAGCCCTGCGCTTTGAGCGTGCAGCATTTATGGCATTCGACCTGTATATCCTGCAACGTCCGGCTGCAGAACAAGAATACAGCGAGAGCGATAAAGCCATAGCAAAAGCTCGTTACAACCAAATGAGTGAAGCAGAAAAAGAATTGCTTATCCGTAACATGATAGCAGGCCTGCCCGGCTCGGAAGAGAGTTTTACATTAGGACAATTCAGGGCAGAACTGGAACGTTACAAGGATATTGATGCAGAAAAGTTACGCAACCATCTGATTTATTTTCTTAAAGAAATCACTCCTGTTGCCGATGAGGTTGGCGTACGTATGGTCATCCATCCGGACGATCCTCCCTACTCTATTCTCGGCCTTCCCCGTATACTGAGCACAGCGGATGATTTTCAGAAGTTGATTGAAGTTGTCCCGAACCAGAGTAATGGTTTATGCCTGTGCACCGGCTCATTCGGAGTCCGTAGCGACAACGACCTAGTCCACATGATGGAACGTTATGGCGACCGTATCGATTTCGTCCATTTCCGTAGTACTAAACGGGATGAATACGGGAATTTTTATGAAGCCAATCATCTGGAGGGGGATGTCGATATGTATGGTGTAATGAAAGCATTGCTCGAACTACAGCAACGCCGGGGTTGCTCCATTGCCATGCGCCCGGACCACGGCCATCAGATGATTGATGATTTAAAAAAGAAAACGAATCCTGGATACTCCTGTATCGGACGTTTACGCGGATTAGCTGAACTACGCGGATTAGAAATGGGGATAGCCCGTTCTTTTTCATCTGGTAATAAAACCGATAACAAATAATATAAGGTATTCCAAAAGTCGTAAGTACGAATCCTGCCGAAAAAGGTATAAGAGATATAGCAATAATTACTTGCGCAGATCGTGTTTACTACCTCAGCAGTTCTTTTTTACTACCCGGAACATTGTATAAACCATGTTCCAGGTAGTGAAAACTAATCATTTCTTCTACGAAGTTATCGGGCTTTTAGTTTATAGGATTCTGTCCTTCTTCAAATCCAAACAAATCCAAACAAATCAGAAGGTTTTGTAAAGTCCTGATTAATAAGGTAGAATTTCTCTACACTTTTTCTTATTTTTGCAAACCATAATTTTTTACACGATGCAGAAAACACGCTATACACTGATAGTAATATTAGGTTTGTTTGCTTTGGGAGCATGTCATACCATCTTAAAAACCTCATCCAATACACCATTGGAACCGGTTTCCATGCAACCTATTACCACAGATATACCCCTACCCACTACAGATATAGCTTTCCTGCTTCCAGAAACTCCCGAACTGAATAAAGTCGTATCCCCACGCAAAAACATCAATGAGAATTTTTCCCAGAGGGAGAAAAATGATGTTGCTGTTCCCGACCCCGTATTAATGGCAGACAGCAAATCGCTTATCATTGATTTAGCATCTATCCAGAAAGAAGATTTCGCATTCCCGCTACCGGGAGCAAAAGTAATCTCCGGATTTGGTGGACGTCGTAGAAATCACACGGGAGTAGACATAAAAACATGTGCGAACGATACGGTTCTTGCTGCTTTTGACGGTATTGTACGTTTGGCAAAAAGTTATTACGGTTATGGAAACTTAGTGGTTATCCGACATTACAACGGGTTGGAAACACTTTATAGCCACAACTCTAAAAATCTTGTAAAACCGGGAGATAAGGTAAAAGCTGGTCAAGCCATAGCACTTACCGGACGTACCGGAAGAGCAACTACCGAACATGTCCATCTGGAAGTCCGGGTAAACGGACAATATTTCGACCCGAATCTGGTATTCAATTTTTCAGAACATAAATTAAAAGACCAATGTCTGATTTTCAGTAAAAAAGGGAATAGAATTGCGGTTAAATCATATGAACCAATGCCTCATCAGTTTGCTGAGAATTATACGTATGCTCCTTTCAAAAAGAAGACTTCGACAGAAACTGTCCATAAACAGAATTCGCTCTGAGAATTATCATTTCCTGCACTTTATCAAAACTTTTTCTCCATCGGCAAGCGTAGTTGCAAACAGGTAAATATCACCACCATCGGATATTTTTGTCCGCTTACGTAATTCTTCAACGGCAAGAGGGAAATTACGGACTGTTATATTTGCGCGAGGGATTTCTTTTGAAAGCCCTTTACATAATTTACCATTAAAAGGCAATACTTCCTCTACCTGGAATATACGTCCCGGAAAACCGGATACTTTATCTTCTGAAGTATATAAATGACTACTTACATGTAGTTTCTTCACATTTAAAGCAACCCCTACTTGCTTGAATGCTCCGGCTTTAAGTATGGAAGCATTGGGTTCATACAACCAATTCCCTACTTTATCGGACAACAACACAGATGCAACCTGTTCCTCATCCAATGTAAACCGGAAAGCATCTGTAGAACCATCCGCCAGAAAATTTAAACAAAGGACAGCCGGAGTATCCGAATAGCCCCGTTCAATTACAAATAAAAGCTCCTTACACTCATTCTTTACGGAAAGAACATGAATGGAAGATGTCCCTGGCAACAAATCCAGTGTTAACCGGATATCTGCCATAGGCGACAATTTTGCGATTACTCTTGGAGCACGTTGTAACAGTACAGGCAGCAATACGGGCAAATCCGGTTCACAATCAGACAGAGCAAATACCCGCTTATTGCACTCGCCACGACGGGCCGGGTCTATATAAAAAACATCCACCACCGGAAGTTCATTCACATACTCCGTTGTATCTGCGTTTATAACACGGATATTATCGGCACCTAACATTCGGAAATTATGAAGTGCAGCTTCACAATAAGCGGGAAATCGCTCTATATAAGTAAGATGTTTTACACGGCACGAAAAAAAATAACTATCGATCCCTAATCCCCCTGTCAAATCACACATTGTATGTTTCTCGTCGACCAAAGACTGCTTATAACCAGCCGTCTGCTCGGACGAACATTGTTCCGCTGAAATACGGGAAGGAAATATCAGAGATAAATTAGCATACCAAGAAGGCAACTTTTCTTTAATCTGCCGCCTTGCTGCTATCTGATCAACTAAAAAAGGAATATCCAAATCCGGATACTTGGAAGCAGAAAGTAATAAACGGGTTAAGTCGTCCACCAAGTGTTCTTTGATAAAATTTATCTGTACAGATGTTAGTTCCTCCATTGCATACCTTGTTTTAACACTATAAAGGAACAACAAAAAACGGAATTACAACAAAACATTCTCGAATAATTAAATATATATGACTGAAGGATATGCGAAACGGAAAAGCAAAAGACAGCGGAGAAAAACTAAATAAAGTTGTTTTTAAATAGAATTATTTGTTTTTTTCGGTTTAACATTTACCTCAAATATAGATACAAGTCCAGACTTTATAAGTATTGAAAATTATACGATGCAAGCAGTACAGCGATTACATTTAGTAGCTAAAAAAAACGTAGTTCTGCTTGAACTACATATAATTTGAGTCAGATATGTTGATTATTCATATATGAAAATACTTGTTTATGCAAATCTTGCATGTAAAATAATCTATAATATTGTCTATTGTTGTAATATATGCGGTTAAGTAAACGCTTGAAAGATAAAAAAATCAATATAAAAGTGATGACTATACTTTTCCTTTTGAAATATATTATATCTTTGTGTAAAAATAAGAAAGTATGCTGTTAGTTCAAGCAGAACTACGCTTCTGTTAAATATTGTACCTATATAAATCGGTATATTTTACGATATTGATCTATATAAATCAAGACTAAAAGCCAAGCAATGTTCTTATTCATTTAATTATACAAAATCTCATAAATCTTAAATTATCACTCCTGCAAATATGAATAAAATAGGATTAGCAAAACGAATATCAGAACGAACATCTTTACCATACAAAGATGTATTAGATTTCATTGATATACTGAATGATGAAATTATAGAAATATTCAAAGAAGACGAACGCCTTGTTTTAAAGGGGTTTGGAGCTTTCCATGTATGGAAACAAACTGAACGGGTTGGACGTAATCCAAAGACAGGAACAGCCTGCACTATTCCCCCTCGTTCAAGTATTAAGTTTAAACCTGGAAAAAAGCTATTAGAAGGATTGAATAAATAACATCTTTTTAGGATATTAATTATTTGCGTTTTTAAGCAAGACTTTTATTCTTCTAAGAGTTTCTATAACTCTGTTTAAAATAGTTCATAAATGGTCTGAATATCATGTAGTGAGCAAAAAAAGACTAATATTTGAGTCTATTTTATGCAGAATATAATTATTTATATACATTGCTTCCAATATCTAATAGACACTCACTTATTCTTTAACAATAAAAACAACTTAGAAAATGAAACATTTTAAAGAACTCAAGCAATCCATACTTATGGATGGACGTATCGATGCACAAGAAGTTGAATTACTACAAGAACTTCTTTACGAAGACGGAATTATAGACAAAGAAGAAGCTGAATTTCTTTTTGAACTGAATGATGAGGTCATAAAAGAAGACAATGATTTAAGTTGGGATGCCTTTTTTGTAAACGCAATAACCAATTTTTTACTGGACGACAAAAAATCTCCGGGAGAAATAGATGAAGAAGAAGCCAAATGGTTACTTCAACACATACAAAAAGATGGCAAAATAGACGACAGAGAGAAAGCTCTGTTGGCAAATCTCAAAAAACACTCAAAGAATTTTCCAGATATACTTAATTTATAAACAAAAACCTTACTGATTGAGTGAAGCCGGGTTGCCCCTCTTATCAAATAGAGTCGTGCAACCCGGCTTTTTCATGCCGGCTATTAAAGCTTCTCCTAATTATTTACTTCTTATGGTCCGCATCCGTTATTTCCCGCAGCACGCGGCAGGGATTTCCTACGGCAAGGACATTGGAGGGTATATCTTTTGTCACAACACTTCCCGCACCGATAACCGTATTGTCTCCAATGATTACCCCAGGCATGACACAAACCTGCGCACCTATCCAAACATTGTTTCCTATAGTAATGGGATAAGCATATTCCAATCCCCGGTTCCTTTGTTCCACATCCAAAGGATGCCCTGCCGTATAGAATCCACAATCGGGAGCAATAAAGACATTGTCTCCAAATGTCACTTTAGCCCCATCCAGAACCACACAATTTACATTCGCATAGAAATTCTCTCCTATTTCAATATTGTAACCGTAATCACAATAAAACGGAGGTTCTATTACAAAACTGTTTCCCGTCTTACCCAGTAATTGCCGGATAAGCCTTTCCTGTTCGTTTGTCTGCGAGGGGCGTAAATGATTGAACTCATAACATATTTCCTTACACGCCTTTCGTTCTGCGAGTAATTCCATATCATAATTTGCATCATACAATTTACCTGCTTTCGCTTTTTCTTTTTCACTTTCCATACTAACCATCTATTAATATTTTCCTGACAAACAGGAGAGAATTTATTTCACCTATCTGCCTGTTCCTATTGCCTTTCTAAAAAGACAAAGTTGAGTTACGAGTTGTTTTACATTCTCATAAGCAAAGGTAGGTTTCATTGCCTTTTCCAAAGAGACAGGTCCTGTAGTAATAGAAAACACTCCGGAAAAGCCAGCCTTATTCAAAACACAAGCATCCTCTATACTTCCTGCCAATAACACGACAGGAATACCTTGTACAGTTGCTTCTTCCAAAATACCGGACGGAACTTTGCCCATTGCTGTCTGGTGGTCAGCTCTTCCTTCACCGGTAAGAACCAGGTCAGCACCTTTTATCTTATCTGAAAAGGCAAGCGTATCCAATAAAAGGCGTATTCCCGGTTTCAATGTCGCATGCAGAAAAGCAAGCAATCCCCCTCCCATACCTCCGGCTGCACCGGAACCGGGATAACCGGATATATCTTTCCCCGTATGCTGCTCTATAACTCCGGAAAGCATACGCATACCGGCATCCAGTTCTTCCACCATCTCTGATGTCGCTCCTTTCTGGGGAGCAAAAATACGGGCGGCTCCTTCCGGTCCGTAAAACGGGTTACGCACATCGCATGCCACGGTAAATTGCGATTCCTTCAATGCCGGATGTATATGTTCCATATCGATGGAAGCAACTTCCGCCATTATCCTGCCGCCAAGTCCCAATTCCTGTCCGGCTGTATTCAGAAAACGGAATCCTAAAGCCTGAAGCATTCCCAGACCGGCATCATTGGTAGCACTTCCTCCGATACCGATTATGAATTCACGGCATCCACGTTCCAAAGCATCTTTTATCAATTCGCCCGTACCAAAGGTTGTGGTCAGCATCGGGTTTCGTTTGTCCGGCGGCACAAGCGGCAGACCACTGATTGCCGCCATTTCTATCAAAGCCGTCTTACCATCACCGGAAATGCCGTAGCGGGCTTCACGCAACTCCATCAAAGGACCATGTGCCTGAATGGAGACATAGTACCCTTTCGTTACTGTAACCAGAACATCCAACATCCCTTCGCCACCATCGGCAACAGGAAGCATACAAATTTCGCAGTCAGGAAAAACAGCTTTCACACCTTCGGTTGCCGCCTGCCCCACTTCTACGGAGGTCAGGCACCCTTTAAAAGAATCTATGGCGATAACTACTTTCTTCATACAAACACTACTTTACAGACAAGACCTGTTCGCCGGAATGTAACTCATATTGTTCTCCCTTCCAGATAAATACCCCGGTAACGCCATCCGGCAACACCAGACGTGCCGTAAGTTTTCCTTTCTTGTCTACTTTATAACCGGCAAAGATAGTTCCGGCAGGATGCGGCATCGTACCGGACACTTCTTTCAATATGCCCAACGACGGGGCAATCCGTACTTTCTTAAAACCGGGCGCCTTGCTGTCTATTCCCAGCAGAATACGGAAGAATTCAATATTCGGGCTTGCACCCCAGGCATGACAATCCGAACGCGACGGTTCCGGCATTTCAGCCCAGGTAGTCAGTCCCAAATCCATCTGGTCCCGCCATATTTGCAGGTTGTCCAGCAGCAAATCTCCCATGCCTGCTTTCCCTAATGCCTGATGTACATAATAGCGGAAATAGATAGTGGACTGTATCAAATCATCTTCACTTAACGTCTTCATCATCACTTCCGTGGCCTCTTTTCCCGTTACGATTCCAGCCAATATAGCCAGAGAGTTTACATGTTGGGAATAACTGCGATGGTCGTATGTATCGGCAAACAGACCGCGTGCGGCGTCCCAATACTTTGCTTTTATCGTATTGCGTATGGAGGTTGCTACTTTTTGATAATGCACCCCCATCGTCAACATTCCGAAAGCCTGCTCCATTTCAGCCGCAGCTTCCAGAGTCAGAATATACATCAGGTCCTGAAAAGCGGAGTTGCCATTCTTTTCGCGAATCGGTTCACCATTCGGGAATCCGGCAGCCCAGTCGGCAAAGAACCAGTGAGGGACATATCCGAGGCTATGGTCCGGTTTCAACCATTGTTCATACCAGGCAAGGATATTGCGGTAGGCGGGCAATAAAGACTTCATATACGCTTCGTCTCCTCTATACATCCAATAGTCGTGCCCCATACAAATCCACCAAAGGGAAAAAGATGAAATAAACTGGTGGACGGAAGAAGGATAACGGCTCATCGTAATTCCATCTGCAACAATCGATTGCCGTCCTTGTTCAATGGCATTTTTCACCATATAGGCATCCCGCGTATTATACAAGCTAATCATTGCCTGGATACGGGTATCTCCAAAATATTGCAATTGCTCGTAATACGGGCAATCCATATAGGTCTCGTTTGCACAGAGGCGTGCCGTACGCCATCCGATTTCCAGCATCTCGTTTAAATCGCAATATCCTGGAGCCGAGAAACTTATCTCTTTCTGAAACGGATAAGCGGAAAATGTCCCGTATATATCTTCCAAAACCAAGGGTTCCGAGGATGTAGTGATATTCACATCCAAATATCGCCAGGTACGCCACCAGAGGGATGTAAAACTACGCCCGCTACCTCCGTCGGCTATCACTTTGTCTTCATACCCCACAAAACGTTTTCCTTTGATATCGTTCCTGTTTCCTTTTACGGGAAGGGAATAGGATTTTGTCGTACCGCTCACCTTATCTTCATACAGTGCTTCGGCATAACCCACTGAAATCTCGGCATCCCGTCCCTTACTGAATAGTAAAGAAAGATAACCGGTAGTCAATTTCTCATTGTCCAGCAAAAGATGAACTTTGGTATTTGCCGGAATAGTAAAGGCTGTTTTCTCCTTCAAAAAAGCGGCAGGGCATTTACCCCCTTCTGCCAAACGGACAGAGGCAAGCCGCTCCTGGTAATATTCCATCGGAGGAATGGGAGAAGGAACAAGCAGCCTTCCGGGATAATCGCGTGCTCCCTTTGCCGCACCTTCCATGCCGGCACGCGCTTTCGCCCAACCGCTGTCATCATAGCCGGGTTGTTCCCATCCCCAAGGATAGTTGGCAGCCGAAACCAATTCGCCCGGGCCAACCACAAAATAGCCGTAAACGGGTTTATGCCATGGGGAATAGGCTTTATTTTTCATACAAAGCCACGAATCTCCTGTATTCACGATTGCTTCGACATCGGTATTTCCCTGCAATAAAAATCCGGTCTGGTTATAGCTTATCTGTGCCACCGGCTTCTGTTCCGCATAATTCCAAACGACAGCTGCAAGCACATTCTTTCCTTTTTGCAGATAAGACGCCAAATCTACCGTTTCATAATTCCAGTTGTAAATATCGCCGCGGGAGGGTCCCAACGACACAAACTTGCCGTTCAGATACAGTTTGTAACGGTTGTCCGCCGTAACATGAACAATAAAACGAGACGGGATTTCAGACAGTTCAAATGTTTTACGCATATGGTAGACACCATACGCATTGGCAGGCTCATCCGGTACGGATATCCACCGTGCGTTCCAGCGCCCAGCAAGTAAATCAGGATTGATGTCCGCCTGTTTATATCCTTCCAAACGTATCTGCGAGGAAAGAGACAGGCTGCAACAAAAAAATAACAACAAGAAAAGGTGCGTTTTCATACTATACATTGGTATTAGCGGTTTTATAATCTCAAGATATTCACAAAGATAAAGTTTTCAGACTGTAAATAAACACCCGGATTTCTCTTTTTATGCAGATTTAGGAAAAAAACCGTATCATAAAAATTGAAGTCATGTCAATCTTTCGGTTGAAGCTGTGTCAATCACTCGGTTGAAACGGCATCAACTTCCCGGTTGACGCGACTCCAAGCGGGAGGTTGACACGGCTCCCTCAAATAAAGGTAGATTATCAGCCTTGTGTCATCTTCTGTTATTTAGTGTTACCACAGAAACCAGTACAGGGTAATCCATCTATATTTGCAGTATGAAATTGCAGATACGCCTTATATTGATATTTGTATCCTTATCCGTACTGGGGATATTCTTCTTCCAGGGATACTGGTTATGGAATAGTTTCCGGATAGACAAGCAGCAATTGCAAAGAACAATAAACGAAACTTTTCAGGTGGCTATCGGCGAAGAACTTACCCTTCGCCTGGAGAAACTGAAGAATGATTCGACTCCGGAGGCATTTCACGGAGAAATTGAATTCCAATTCACGGTAGACAGTACCTCTACCATCCAGAAACCGAGATTAAGCCCTTATACCCGTACGCGGCTACAGCAACAGGCAAAAAACGATAGCGTTATCTATAAACTTCATAATCCGGAAGACATACCGTTGATGCGTACTGCATTTAAAGGAATATGGCAAGCGGTCAACGGCCTGTCTCCCGTCGACCTGAATCAGGTAGACAGTTTATGGAATAGACATCTGGAACAGGAGAATATCACGAGCAAGCACTTTATTGACTTTACGCAGGGTCCCGATACCTTATTGGATACGACTTTGCCCGATAATTATAACCCGACCGACCTGATGTCCACACAAAAATTCGGGGTAAGCACAGACGACAGTATCGGCATCCAGGGATTTATCATATCGCCGGATAAGGCTATTTTTAAACAGATGGGTAGTCTGATGGTTGCCTCCCTGTTTCTTCTGGTAATAACTACAGCCTGTTACCTTTTCCTGATACGGACTATTTTTAAACAAAAAACAATTGCGCAAATCAAAAACGACTTCGTCAATAATATGACCCACGAGTTAAAAACACCGATTACCATCACTTATTCGGCAATCGATGCTTTACAAACGTTCAAACTCGTGGAGCAGAAGGAAACACGGGACGAGTATTTTACGCTTTGCCGGCAACAGTTAAAACATCTGTCCGGGCTGGTGGAAAAAATTCTAAGTATGGCTGTAGATGAACGAAAAAACTTCAGACTGCAAAAGGAACTATTTCCGTTGCAACCCATACTCGACAGCCTGCTCCAGCAATTCAAGTTTAAAGCCGGCAAACCCATATCTTTCAGTATTGATGTCTCCAATGAACTATTTATATATGCGGATAAACTGCACTTTACAAATGTAATCAGCAACCTGATAGATAATGCAATCAAATACTCAGGAGCTACCGTAGAGATACAGATTTCAGCCCGGAACGTAAACGGACAAACCCGGATAAGCGTAACCGATAATGGAACAGGAATCCCGCCCTCCCAGCAAAACCGCATATTCGAACGCTTCTATCGTGTCCCCAAAGGGAACATTCATGATGTAAAAGGTTTCGGGCTCGGACTTAGCTATGTCAAGGACATCATAGAAAAACACAACGGCAGCATTACCGTACAAAGTAAAGAGAAACAAGGAAGTACATTCACTATCTTAATACCGGAAAAGAAATGATACACGTATTATTGGCAGAAGATGAAATCGCACTGGCTAAAATTATAAAAGACAGTCTGGAAAGCCGGAAAGAATTTTCCATTACACTGGCGGCAAATGGAAACGAGGCACTTGAACTTTACCGCAAACAACAGCCGGATATTCTGGTTCTGGATGTTATGATGCCACAAACAGATGGCTTTACGCTTGCCCGAATGATAAGGCAGATGGACCAGCAAACCCCAATCCTTTTCCTGACAGCCCGCTCGTCGGTGGAAGATTTGGTTACCGGTTTTCGTATCGGCGGAAACGACTATCTGAAAAAACCTTTTGATATGGAAGAGCTGATTGTTCGTATCCAGGCTTTATTAAACCGGCCGGTTTCGGTGGAAGATACCAAACAGGATCTATTCTCTATCGGACAATATACGTTCAATTATCCTCATCAAACATTACAAATCGGCGACCAGAGTGAAACGCTTTCCCACAGGGAAGCCGAAATACTTCGCTTGTTATGTGAGCATGCCAACGATGTACTGCAACGTAAACCCGTATTGCTCGAACTCTGGGGAGACGACAGCTTCTTCAATGCCAGGAGCATGGACGTATTTATTACAAAGCTACGCAAAAAATTAAAAGCCGACCCCACAGTACAGATTATAAATATCCGTGGAATCGGCTATAAACTTATTTTTTAAAGAAGACTCAAATAAACAACTCCGGTTCGCGGCGGGCACTGAAATTCTGAAAAAGCATTGCCGTGTAAGGAGTATCGAAAGAACGGGCACCTAATGGACATTCTTTCACGCAAGCACAACATTTTATGCAAGAAGTAGGGTCCGTAAAAGCCACCCCGTCAGTAAAAACGATGGCAGAAACAGGACATACCCCTTCACAATATCCGCACAGGTTGCAGATTTCTTCATTTACAACCGGAGCCTGAGGGGTGGAAGGTCCTTTCACTTTATAGGGGAAATTTCCTTTAACCTCTAATTTCTTTACTCCTTTCAATGAAGAGATTTTATCCATCTTCAGCAATATGTCGCGTCCGAAACGCATGGCAATCTGCAAATCATCCTCGTCCGGACGACCTGCCGCAATCGGCATATCTTCGCGACTGTACGAATGTTCGCCGATAAAAGCGCCACCGGATACTACAACAAAGCCTTGAGCGGTCAATGTATCGGATAATTCAAGAAGTGCATCCTCATAGTCCCTGTTTCCGTAAAGGACAACCGGCACAACAGGAGATTTATGTCCCCTGAAAGCACGAAGCCGCTCCATGGCAGTTTCGGCAACACGCCCTCCATATACGGGAACAGCAACAATCGTCAGTTCATCATCATAAATATCCACTGTTCCCTTTGGAGTATTATAAGTGATGTCCGATTCCAACAAGGATTTGAAATGCATCCCTTCGGCAATGGCATAAGCTATTTTTGCAGAAGTATGTGTCGGAGAAAAATAGACGATATGTACGCTTTTACATTCCATGGTTATTTATTTTAATGCAGTCTCTATAGCTTTCATCAAAGAGGCAAAGTCTTCGTCGTTATATCCTTTGGATGTATAGATTACTTTCCCGCTTTTATCAACCAGATAGCTGCGCGGAATCAAGTTCTTCGCAAATGCGCCGTAGATGGAACGGTTTTTATCCGGGTACAAAGGGAATGTGAATCCTTTCTTTTCGTTGTATTTGGAAAGGTCAGCATCCGTATGTTCCCGTCCGATTACCAGCAGGGCAAAGTTTTTATTGTCTTTGTACTTGGGCCAAAGCGTTTTCCGGACTTCCGCCAGTTCTTTCTGGCAAGGAGGACACCAGGTAGCAAAGAAGTTCACCAGGACCACTTTTCCCTTTAAAGAAGAGGAAGAAAGTTGCTGTCCGTTGTCCGAAACAATTGTGAAAGCCGGCATTTTATCACCCACCTTTACAATGTCGCCATCATCCTGCGCTTTACAAGAAAGGGCAAGTAGAGTGAATAAGCAGAGTAAGAGAGACTTTTTCATACTATTTATGTGTTTTGTTTGACGGAAATACAGGGACGGGCTTTTGTTCCGTCCCCGCTACTATATTATCGCATCGTCTGAGCGACATCAAAACCGGCTTTTAAAGCCTTGAGGTTCATTTCCACCACCTCTTCACCTTTACGTCCGAAGATACGGCGGATACCATCAGCTATTTTATCATATTCAATGCCGATAAACGGAGCGGCAGCACCCAGCATCACAATATTGGCAGTACGGGGAGAACCGACATTCTTAGCAATTGCTTCCACATCCAGTATGACTTTATGAGGTAATTTATCCAATTCGGCATTTACTTTTTCTATTTCCGGATAGTTCGGGATATTGATAAAAGGCTGTGAATTGGTCACCAGCCAACCCTCTTTTTTAAGGAAAGGCAGATAGCGCAGACTTTCCATCGGTTCCAGTGAAATAATCAGGTCGGCATGCCCTTTCGGAATCAAGTCGGATGCAATAGGCTGGTCGGACAGACGGAGATTAGACTGTACGTCTCCCCCACGCTGGCTCATACCATGTACTTCCGCCTGTTTCATATACAGACCTTCCTTCAATGCTGCTTCGCCGATAACGGCAGCAATAGACAGGATACCTTGTCCTCCTACTCCTGATAGTATAATATCTGTTTTCATTTCTTGCTTGCTTTTTTCTTTCTTGTTAATGTCTGTATACACTCGCGGCGCGGAATCAATACGGATACCCCTTTATATTCGATTTCTTCACGAATAATAGACTTCATTTCCTCGTAGTTTTTCTTCAGAGGAATCATCACGCGGATATGCGCCGGGTCTACTCCGATACCAGCACAGATAGATTCCAGGCGTCCGGTACCTGCCGAATCCTGGCCGCCGGTCATAGCCGTTGTTTCATTATCGGAAATAACGATTGTGATATTGGTATTTTCATTTACGCAATCCAATAAGCCGGTCATACCCGAATGGGTAAATGTAGAGTCCCCGATTACAGATACAGCAGGATAAACTCCTGCATCCGAAGCTCCTTTTGCCATTGTAATGGAGGCACCCATATCGATACAAGTGTCGATTGCACGGAACGGAGGCAAAGCTCCCAATGTATAACAACCTATATCACCAAAGACTTTGGCACCTTTATATTCCGCCAACACTTCATTCAATGCTTCATACATATCGCGGTGTCCGCAACCCTGGCACAGTGCGGGCGGACGCTGTTCTACCACTTCCGGCTGGGCATAATAACAGGTAATGTCTTTACCTAATGCTTTACCTACTGCATCCGGCGTAAGTTCGCCGTCGCGCTGCAAGGTTCCGTCCAAACGTCCGTGCACGGGGATAGTCAATCCCAGAAAACCTTTCAGTTGTTCTTCCACTACCGGATAACCTTCTTCCAGTACCAGGATTTCCTTACATTCGCCCACCAACTTCTCAATTTGTTTCTTAGGCAGCGGATACTGGCTGATTTTTAAAACGGGATTTTCAAAACCGTCCGGATAATTCTCTGACAGGTAATTAAAAGCTATACCGGTTGTTATGATACCCAATTCTTTATTTGGGGCATCAAAATACTGGTTATATTTAGATGATTCAGACTCTGCAACAAAACTTTCCTGAGCTGCCAGCAACGTTTTAAAACGTTTACGTGCCAATGCCGGCAGAAGGATAAAACGCTGACGGCCGTCTTCCGGTGTACTCATTTGGTTCATCGGTTTCATTTCACGGCGTAACACACCGGCACGGGAATGTGCCATACGGGTGGTGATACGGACAAGAATAGGATAACCTAACTTTTCCGATAATTCAAAACCGTCATATACCATATCGTATGCTTCCTGCTGACTGGAAGGTTCAAGCATCGGAATCATAGCGAAATTGCCATATACACGGTTGTCTTGTTCGTTCTGGGAAGAGTGCATGGAAGGGTCGTCGGCCGAAATAATAACCATCCCCCCGTTTACACCACTCATGGCTGCATTCATAAAGCAATCGGCTGCCACATTCAAACCCACATGCTTCATGCAGCAAAGGGCACGTTTACCGGCATAACTCATACCTAAAGCAGTCTCCATCGCAGTTTTTTCATTTGTGCTCCAACGGCTGTGGATACCTCTTTCCCGTGCGATTGCCGAGCCTTGGATATACTCGGTAATTTCAGTCGACGGAGTTCCGGGATAAGCATAAACACCAGACAATCCGGCATCAATGGCAGCTTGTGCTATTGCCTCATCCCCTAAAAATAGATGTTTTTCCATGAAATATTTTTTTGTTGAATTGATACAATTCTGTTATTCAATTGACAAAGATACTTTTTTTAGCCTAAAACAAAAGCTAAATGGACATTCTTCATCCGGTCGATTCTACCGGATTCCTCTCCGGTTCAGTTCCGCACGGTAGCGATTGGCATTGCGGTTATGTTCTGCCAGTGTTGCCGCAAAATTGTGTCTGCCTGAAAAATCTTCCTTGGCACACATATAGAGATAATTGTGCTGCATATAATTTAACACGGCATCCAATCCTTTGATTGTAGGAATGCGGAGCGGTCCCGGAGGAAGACCTGCATACTTATATGTATTGTAAGGCGAATCGATTTCAAGATGTTCAAACAAAATCCGTTGCAGCGAGAAATCGCCTATGGCAAATTTCACTGTGGGATCAGCTTGCAAAGGTATTCCCCGATGCAGGCGGTTGAGATACAAACCGGCAACTATGGGATATTCATCCGGCACAGCAGTTTCTTCTTCCACAATAGAAGCAAGGGTGCCCACTTCCACGGGGGTCAGTCCGATTGTTTTGGCTTTATCAATACGGGCTGGCGTCCAGAAAGCATTATACTCCCGTTTCATACGCTGCATAAGTTTATCCGCCGGGATATTCCAATAAACCTCGTAAGTGTTGGGTATAAAAAGGGCATTAATCGTTTCTGTGGTAAACCCCAAAGAGGCGCAATAAGCGGAATCATTCAATAACGCCAGTATCTCATCCTCTTTTACCATTAACTGCTCACTTAACCGTTTTGCAAGATCTTTTTTAAAACGGATGTTATTAAAAGTCAGCTTTGTTGCCGTTTGATGGCCACGACGCAGGTCATTCAATAATTTGAGGTTACTCATTCCGGGATGTACGGCATACCGTCCGGTCCGCATATTCTCCGGATATTTCAGCATTCCGGCCAATAGCTTAAAACTACCAGGATGCATACAACCTGCCGAATCCTGTAACTGGCGGCATAAATCAGAAAAGTCTTTCTCCCGGCCTACAAATACATATACGGTCTTTGATAATTCAAAATTCGAGGCGAGAACGAGACGGTATCCCCAAAAGGCTGTTCCTGCCAACAAAAACAGGCAAACAGAAAGTAATCCTATGATAATCGTGCGCTTAGGCAACTTCTTTTCACTCATATCTGTTAATAATATACTGAATGTCAGAATGAGGAGCAAAATTAATATCTTTTTCCCATAGATATATAGTCTACCAAAACTTATTTCAGATAATGATTGTTTAATGGTAATCGATTTTAAACAACAAAAACACAATTATTAAAAACTAAAAGAAAAGAGAAAGGACAATTTATGAAAATTTACAGTACTTTTTTAAGTGTATTAACCATTTTAGCCTTGACTGCGTGTTCAAAAGATAAGGATGAAGACTTGACTATGGCAAATCAGAGTAAAAATATATCAGTTAGTTTGGGAGGACTCTCAACCAAAGCCTCCGACCCGACTGATTTGTTTACCAAAGATACAATGAATGTGAACAGTGTATTAATCTACCTGACTGATGTAGACGGCACCGTTGTTACCTCACGTACAATTACTAAAGATAACGTTTTGAACTCTGATTGGTATAAACTTACCGACCCTGCCCAGGGACTTAAATTTGTCAACATTCCCCAAGCCGTCTCCAAAGTCTACGTTTATGGAAATCCGGGAACTGCCGTAAATAATAATGTTATTTCCACGACTTTGACAGACCAACAAGGCTCTCTGGTTCTCTATAGTGGCTCCGACGACGACCTGACACCTATCGAAAACGAACCTATAAACCCTGATCCAACTTCGGGAAAAACTTATATGGCATCGGTTTCTATTGTACCTGTCGTTGCCCGTCTGCAAATAAAAAGTATCACAATCACCCCCACTGGTTCGTTCCTGTTTACACGAAAAATAAATAGTGTAGATAAAACAGCTACTGTATCCTGGACAAATTTTAGTGCAGACATAATGGGTATCTATATGAATGGATTCTATAATGTGTATAACAATCCTGGCAATCTGGAACAATTATGCAGCAATACGACATTTACTTCCCATATAACCAACGGTCAGTGGCTTTTTGAAAATAATCCGACATTGGATGCAGCATCTTTTGCCAGCTACAACAAGTTTGACGAGACAAACTACCAACCATTGCCTACTGCACTGAACGGAAAATGTTATGCCTTCAATTTCTTCCCGGGAATGGAAGTGCCGAAACTGCATCTGGATTTAGCCAATATTAAAACCGAAAACCTTGCATCCACAGACCCAGCCGTATTTAACCCGGCATTGATTACCGATGTTCGTTTTGCCAATGTGGTGAAATATTACAAAGATATCAATACCGAAATGGTAGCTTCCGACTTTAAACCAGGCACGATTTATAATATGGACATCGAATTAATCCCTATGCTGGATAACGACTTGGGAAATATCCAGTATAATGTATTAGTCAAAGTCAGTATAGAACCGTGGAAAGAAGAGACCATCATTCCCGGCTTTGACCTCGAACAGTAAAAGCCAGTCCCTTTCCCCATACAGAAACATCCATTACACTCCATGCCTGGCATGGGGAAAGGTCTCTTACACCCTGTCCGAAACATATTTGAGAACTTAACATACAGTAAAACAATATGAAACACATAAGCATATTCTGTATCTTCTTTCTGTCTGCACTCTTTACCGGATGTATCAGGGAAGATTTGGAACCTTGTAATACATTCTTATACTTCAGCTATCTGGGGGATGAGAATCGGGAAATATTTCCTGATAAAATAGGGAAGGTAAACCTGTATGTTTATAATGTGAACGATGCATTGGTTGAAGCAATTACATTGGAACAACATGACCTGTCCGCACGCAGAGGCATCGAATTAAACCTGCCGGACGGATTATACAAAGTGGTTTGCTGGGGAAACTCATACGTTGATACGCAAATAAACAATCCGTCGGCAAGAGGATTAGCTTCTGTTGCAGCTCCCCGCTATTTTACCGGTGAGACTATTTCTACAAATGACAGCCTTTATGTAGGCATAAAAGATATAGAAATAGATACGAGCCGTTCAAGCGAAGATACCATATACTTTAGCAGTGCACACATAAAAATGCAGATAGAGGTACTCGGTACCGGAACCCTGAAACTGACTAAAAACGAAAATATTCCATTCCGTATTGAAGTAGGAAATTTAAGTTCCACCGTCAATTTCAACAAAAACTTTTCCGAGGAACGCACATCTTATCTACCTTCCGTATCTTCTAATGAAGAGATGACAGGTTATACCAGTAGGTTCAATGTACTACGGTTTGAAGATGAGAATGATATCATGGTTTCCCTGAAAGATAATGGCTCTCAGGCTACATTATATACACTAAACTTACAACAATTCATGAAGGAATATGGAATTTCAGTCCACGGAAAAAACGAAGTGCTGGTTGGCATACGTTTTCGTTTTAATGGAATGGCTATCACTGTAGTTCCCTGGAATGAAGAGAACATAAAACCCGGCATAGGAAACATGCCCATTTAGATTATGGACACAAATTATCAAAATATATGGAAGATCAGCCTGTTGCTTTTAATTCTGATCCTGGCAGCATGCACCCGGGATGAATCTATTACATCTGATAATAAAGATAATAAGCTGAAGCTTTATATCTCGACGCTGGCAACAAATGATAATCAGGCAAAAGCAGGAGACAGTAATTTTTCCAGCCTCGCCCTGTATATCTTTAATGAATCGAACGGAGTCTGCGAATATTCTGAACTTATTCCGGAAATCAAACCGGAGTCTGTTACTGAAATAACACGGTCTGTAAATATATCTCCGCAAACAAAAGAGATTTATGCAATCGGGAATTATAATGAGGCGGGAATAACTCCGTCCATCCTTTTAACCAGTTCTACAACAAGGGAAGAACTGGAACAATGGTCGATCAATAATAACCAAGCATTTACGGCATCGGGTATCCCGATGGTTGGAAAACAGACTGTAACCATCGATAATGTCCAGACATATGTAGACATACCAATGGAACGGCTGGTTTCACGGCTGGATATTCATCTGTTTAAAAACAACCAGTTAAAGGATATTCCGGTACATGTTATATCTGTCGAACTCGTCAACCTAGTAACGAACACAAACGGGCAGTACAAAAGCAGGGAAATGTTATCGCCGGTTGAAAAGCAAAACATAACAACCGGACTCGATGCGTTATTGGATACGATGTCTATGGATGCTGTCGACCTGGTTCCGGAAAATGCGCAGGCTATATTTTACAGTTATCAGAATATTATGGCTTCGCCCACACCGGATGATAATATAACTCCTTATTTACGCATCACTGCTGAAATAAAAGGGGTAAAACATATTTATAAAGGATATATTACCGATAGTGGACATAATGAAGATAAATACAGTTTACTACGGAATACGGTTTATTCGGTCATCGCCATGTTGGAGTATCCGGATAATAAGTTACTGCTCCGGACCATTGTCCAACCCTGGACGGTCTCGCATTCGGAAATCGGTAATAAGGTGAATGACACGGATTATTCATTGGAAGCACTGAATGGTAATGATGCCGGGGCTTTGGGGGGACTCGTACAGTTTCCTTATATCAAAAACGGACAATCGCAAAACCAGACCTCTTATGCAGGCTTTACATTCCAATTGACGGCTCCTGCCGGAGCCTTATGGACTGCAACACTGAGCAACGGTCTTGAATTTGCATTCGCAACCACAGGCGAACAAGCCGGAACCATTGCTACTTCCAAAGGAATAGCCGGTCCGGAAACGCATACCATACGTATAGGTGCAACAAAACCATGGGATGGCAAACTGAGAACAAGCAACTTCTATATAACCGTCAATGGAACCAAACTGAAAATTAACCCGGAACAAAACGGCAAACGCAAATTTCCGGGGAACAGTGACACCGATATATTAATTACTCAAACGGAATACAAATAAAACCGGTAAAGGAGGACATTCAACTATGAAACTAAGATATAACCATATAATACTTTTTACCCTGTTTTCTATCTTCCTTGCATGTACGCAGGAAGATGACATGAATAACGGGCTAACATCAGCAAACAGACTTTCTCTGAAACTGGTTTTATCAGCCTCCGGAAGTACCCGTGCCCTGGTTGAACCGGGAGAAGACAATTTGAATGAAAATCTAATCAACACTCTCGATGTTTTCATCTATCGGGATGGGGATGAAACTTGTGCCTCTTACGAACGTAAAAAACCGGAAACTGATTTAACAAACATTGGAGAATATCTCCTCCCATTAGAAGCGACCCAGGACATGTTTATTTCCCAAACCAGCTATACTACATATGTTTTAGCTAACTATACCGGCAACATACCTGCCGGGGGATTAACGCTTTCCGAATTAAACGACTTAACCGTTTCTTCTCTTAATCCGGATAAGACCCAGGATTATTTCATCATGGATGGGCGGACTTCCATGGTATTGAATGATGGTCTCGTTATCGACAAGGAAATAGTTGTCTCCGTAAAAAGAGCCGCAGCAAAAATCCGTATCACCACGACTTATACAAACGGTTACACGGCATCTCCTACTACCGAAATCAGTAAGAAATTCATGCAATATGCTGCCAGTGGAAATGCGTTGGACAATGGAACAATATTCCCGCAAACCTTGCAAAGTATGACCGGATTTACCAACATCAGTTCGGGTGCCGGCAACAACAGCCAGATTATCCTGTACTCCTATCCGAATGATTGGAATAAAAATATTCGTAACAAAACATATGCGACCGTCAATATTCCGGTAATCAGTCCGGAGGGCACGGAAATTTCACAGAATTATTATAAAGTACCTCTTAACTACCGGCTTTCATCAAATGATGCAGCAACAACTGCCGAGAAAGAGGCTTTATATAAATTACAGCGTAATTACCTGTATGATATTATCGTACAAGTTGACCAACCGGGAACTGCAACACCCGAAGCCGCAACCGAAATAAAAGGTACTTTCATTATTCAGGATTGGTCTACCAAAGAAGTGCTGGTTACAGTAGAAGGTATCAATTTCATCTATGTGAAAGATACGCACATCACTTTACCGAACAGTACGAAATTCACTACAACGTTCCAATCATCCACACCGGATGTAGAAGTCACAGACATAAAAGTGAACGGAACAGCGATTGCCAACAATACCAATGGCGTCAACATTATCTGCCAGTCCGGAGTAAAGAACGGAGCCATCCGGATAAACAGCTCGTTGCCGACCAATTTTGTAGAAAAAGCAATAGAGTTTACTGTTAAGAACGGAGCTGGGCTGACTCAAAAAGTAACAGTCTCCCAATATCCGGCCTTGTACATCGGAGCGGATATTTCAGCGGATGAACCGGGAGGTAGTCAGGGACAGAACAATAATAAAATGTATATTATCAGTTCATTTGTTGCCGATTTCTCGACACTGCCTGACCCGGACGAGTTCGATGAAACATTTCCATCCGGATATTACCATTATGCTCCTCAACCAGTGCTCGGAGCCTCATATGCTAAATATATCCGTGACTATGGTATACTGGGCTATCCCAAAACAGACAGTGAAGGTGCTACAATAGATAATGAGGACAACAACCGTCGTATTTCTCCCCGCTTAATGCTGGCATCACAATATGGTGTTACGACCGCAAGCGATTACGCTTCATCCCGCTTAAAATGCAGGGATTACGTGGAAAACGACAAAACGACAGGCGAACGCTACAGTGATTGGAGAATGCCGACATTAGCAGAAGTCTACCTGACAGATGTTCTCCAGAATATAAAAGCCTGTGATGTAAAAGAAATTCTCGAAGGTGGATGGTACTGGAGCGCACGGGCCAGTGGAGCTGTCAACTTTATGGACCCTCGTGTAGGAAATACGACCGACTTCAACTCTCTTTTTACTTCGGTCAGATGTGTCAGAGATGTCAAATAAAAGCTAAAAAAACAGATGTGATGAAAAAATTAATTTATTCCTATATACTTATCAGCCTTGTTTTCTCCTCCTGCCAGGACGATAATCTGGTACCGGACAATAGTATGGCTGGAAAAATAAAGTTTAGCGGGTCTGTCTTCATGCCGGAATTGCAGATGCAAACCCGGGCGGTCAATACGGATTATGATCTAAAGGATTTATGGCTACTGGTATTCGATGCCAAAGGCTTATTCCTCGAACGTGTACATGCTGACGAACTTACAATGAATAACAGTAGCGGCAGTTTCACGGCACAGGTCACCGATAAAGCAGGTATCATTCATGCCATAGCCAACTATGATTGGACAACATTTGATGACAATAGTTCTTTACAAAAAGACGAACGCGAATTATTGCCTTCCCTCTATGGCAATACGATGATATTCTGGGGAAGAAGCGAGATAACACAACCCGCTTCCTCCACTAATTTTACATTATTCCGCAACCAGGCAAAAGTAACGGTGGAAAGCAATGTATCCAACTTCGTACTGACAGGATATGCCCTTTGTAATTATGCAACATCCGGAACAGTATCGCCTTTTATCCCTGAACGTACCCCTAACCCGTTCCTGATAGAAGATGATAAACCGACCTTACTGCCGGGCAGTCTTTCCAAAACAAGCCAAAATGCAAACGATTGTACGGTTGAACCGAAATATATGTTCGAGAATCCCAATTACTCCAACGACCAATGTTACCTTATTATAAAAGGGAAACTGGACAATGGACCTGAATTATTCTATAAAATCCAGTTCCTTGATGCCAATAAGCGTCCTTATACTATAGTTAGAAATATTCTCTATCGGGTTGTTATTGAAGGTTTCAATCAACAGGCACATGGCAGTACTAATTTTGAGGATGCTATGAGTTCGGAGCCATCCAACAATATCTATGCTGAAATATTCAAGGATTCTCCTTCTATCTCTGACAACAATAATAATATACTAACAGTCAGCCAGCTTTATTTTTTATTCACCAAAGCAGGAAAGCTCACAATAGCTACGCATTATACAGAGAACGGAGTCGCTGCCGATTCTAAAATTAATGTATCCGTAGCCTATGACCAGGCAAATATCCTGAGTAATCTCAGCTACAATGGCAACGGAACCATCACGGCTGATATTGCTGCCGTTATAGCAGGTCAGAACGAAGCATCTATTGAGGTGAAAGCGGGTGTGTTATCCCGAACAATCACTGTCACTTCTACCGCATTATATAGCTTTGAACCGGCAAGCATATCTCCTAACCCTTATACAGAAAAGGAACAGGAAGTTGCGCTTACATTCCAAATTCCGACAATGATTCCATCTTACTTATTCCCGTTGAAATGTGAAATCTCAACAAGTAACCTATATCCTATCGGGTCCAATAAAGATATGGAAATAGAATTTTCCAATGGTACTTACAAGTATATTTACTGGGTCTATAACCCGGGAGAAAATACCTTAAATTTCAAAACCAGTGCGGAAGACAGTGACGAGACAATTACAATAGAGAACGACTACTTCCACACAGCCAACGTACCTATACAATCCCGTTCTTTCAATAATGTATCTGTCAATAATAATAATATTGTAAACTATGGTTCAGGCAGCACTGCAGTAGTCAGGTTTGACGTATCTGTGCCAGACAACGCACCAGCTTCTTATCCGCTTACAGTCCATATCAAGACGAGTAATCTGACAACCAACGATGCCAACTGGATTGCAGAGAACGGAGGATATAAAAGAACTTATACGGCTCCTGTTACAGGACCCCAAAGTATCAATTTTATCTCTAACAAAGATGCCAGTGCCGAAGACATAGTCCTCTCGGCAGACGGTTTCCGTAATTCGACTGTATATTTTGATAATATACTGACAAAGAATAGTCCTCTTTTAAGTAATACGATTATGGTTAATTCTAACGGAACAGCATATTATATTCCACGATATAGTGTTACTTCTTCCAACCAGAATATTGTAAACAGTTTTACAACCAACCGTAATAGTTATTATTCATTTCAGGTAGAAGCGGGAGCCAAACTTTCCGACACTGTAACATTTCGTTTATACATTTCCAGCAACCAGCATTATGCAGGATCCCTAACCGTTCGTGAGCTTTTAGATAATCCGGCAATTATACTAAAATAGAAATCTCTGATTGCCAAGGAACTGCGCTTCAAAGTGGATTTTTACAAAAAATATCCTTAAAAAGCTTTGTTTATTCAGAAATATAGGCATATCTTTGCAGCGCAATTCTAAGGAAGAAGCGCAAAACTCAAGGAAGTTTGGGTGAGTGGCTGAAACCAACAGTTTGCTAAACTGTCGTACGGGTAACCGTACCGGGGGTTCGAATCCCCCAGCTTCCGCATAAAAGAGCCGCTAAATCAGCGGCTCTTTTGTTTTTCAACCCATTATCAACGGTTTAAAAGAACGGCAAATAAAGCTATAAAGGCTAAATGTGCGATATTTTCCCACCAAAATCTCATTTAGTGGGAAAATCGGTGGGAATTTTTTATATTTGTTAGAAATTCAAATATAATACCATGGAAAACATACAATTACGCTATGTGTTTGACCAAAAGAACCAGGCAAACAATGAGACTAAGACCGGGCTATTACAAATAGAGGTTCGATTAAAAGGTACAAACAAAAGAAAAACCATTTCTACCGGGGTAAGCCTTTATAAAAATCAATTTTCAGATAAGAACGGCTTTACCTGCAAGAACCATCCTAATGCGGCACTGGTGACAGGCAAAGTAACTAAGATGTTCCGGCAGATAGAGGCATTTGTCTTATCAGAGAAATGCACATGCTTGGATGACGTAAAAAAATGGGACCATGACGAAGCACAAACACATTCCGTGATAGACTTCATTGAGTCTGAGTTAAAGAGGAAAAATCCTTCTTTTGATGTACTGGAATATCATCATTCACTAATTAGAAGGCTAAAAGAGTTCGGAAAAATAAAAACATTTTCGGATTTTACCTATCAAAATATTGTAGACTTTGATACTCATTTAAGGAAAACCGTCAAATCCCAACCTACACTCTACCGTAGACATTCGGCTTTACACAGATATATTAAAGAGGCAATTAATAGAGGATTTTGCAAATTCGATCCTTATTTGCAGTTTGAAGTCAAAAAAGGAAAAAGCAAAGACCCTGTCTTTCTTATAGAATCAGAAGTTGAAAAAATAAAAAAATGGAAGCCTGTCAGTGAAAAACTTGAACATGTTAAAGATATGTTCATTTTTCAATGTTTCACGGGAATGGCATACGTCGATATGGCTAATTTCTCAAAAAGTGATATTTTTGAGGTTGATGGGAGAAGCGTGATAAAAAGTACACGAGAGAAAACGGACGAATCTTTTATAACTTTACTTTTGCCGGAAGCAAAATACATTTTAGAGAAATATGATTATAAACTTCCGGTTATTAGCAATCAAAAATACAATGACTACTTAAAAATATTAGGAGCCGGAGCCGGTATTACAAAAACATTAACCACTCACGTAGCAAGACATTGCTATTTATCTTTCCTGCTGAAAACAAGCAAGTTACAAGAGTGTTTTTCTTGACAGGTAACGGTTTAGAAACGAGCGAAGTTCGCTATTTTGCCTCACTTTGCTTTTTGCATAAATACAAAGAACGACTTTCCATTACAAAGATAATGGAAATAATTCAAAATGAGCCTGACAACCAAAATAAAATGCTTACTTTTGCGTTAAGAGGTTAAAATATATGGCTATGAGTGAAATTACAGTTTTAAATTATTCAGGCATTTTCCTTTCATGCTTTGCAGAAGACGGTACCAGTTGCGTGGATATGGTAAGGGATCATACCCTGACATACGTGTGCGAAGGAGAACTCGAAATAGATGTGAATGGGCAAAAGCAAACTATTAATAAGAATGAGTGCGTATTTATCCGTAGGGATCACCGTATAAAAATGGAAAAGAGGTCATGCGGGGACAATCCATACAAAGGAATAGCCCTCACTTTTCGTCGAAATTTCCTCCGGGAATTTTATAGTACGCTTCCCAAGAAAGAGATTCCGAAAGACGCTTCAATAACTGATATTACACTGGTTAAGATCAATGCGCGGCCCGATATTACCAGCCTATTTGAATCGCTAACCCCTTATTTCGATTCCGACGTGGTGCCTTCGGCGGAGATCATCGGGCTGAAAGAACGAGAAGGTGTCTATGCGCTACTGAATACCGATAAAGTATTTTATCCGACCCTTTTTGATTTTACCGAGCCGTGGAAGATAGACATCATGGAGTTTATGAACGAAAACTATATGTACGACCTTTCTATGGAGGAATTGGCTGCTTTTACAGGCCGGAGTCTCGCCACATTCAAAAGGGATTTTTCCAAAGTAAATAGTCTGCCGCCCCAAAAATGGCTTATTCAACGCCGTCTCGAAGCCGCATATGATAAACTGCAAAATGAAGGTAAGAAAGCCAGCGAAGTTTATCTCGAAGTAGGATTTAAGGATATCTCCCATTTCTATCACGCTTTCAAAAAACAATACGGCTTCTCTCCAAGAAAATAACGATTGTACTTCTCAGCCAAAAACATTGAGCCGCACGGACAAAAACCTGTGCGGCTCTTGCTTTATTTTTGTACTCGTAAAGGAGTATAAATTTATGGCCACTTCAGGAGTTCATACATATAAGCACGGTGATATATTTTTCAGTTGCTACACGGTTGAAGGCACTTCGTGCTTCCATATGTGCCGCGAGCATACATTACTGTATATCTATTCAGGAAAATTGCTTATCGAGGACGGCGAACACCGAATATGGATTAAAAAAGGAGAATGCGCTTTTATCCGTCGTAATCACCGCATTACCATGCACAAGTTATCGGCTGGAAAAGAAGCGTTCAGCAGTGTGTTTATCAATTTCAAGCGGAATTTTCTGAAAGAGTTTTATTCCAAACTCGATCGGAGTAAATTGCCCTCCAATGGGAAGCGCTTTCAGCAAAACATAATCAGGATGCCGCATATCCCATCAATCGAGAGCCTGTCCGTATCACTACAACCCTATTTCGATACATCGTTCACTCCGTCCGATGAAATAATGAACATTAAACTGGTAACGGGAGCATATATCTTATTACAGTATGACGAAAGGTTTTATCCTGCCCTTTTCGACTTTACCGATCCGTGGAAGATAGACATACTTGATTTTATGGACAAGAACTATATGTGCGAACTTTCAGTCGAAGATATGGCAGCCTTTACAGGGCGCAGCCTGGCAACTTTCAAGCGCGACTTTCGTAAAGTGAGCGATCTGTCGCCCGAAAGGTGGCTTATCCGCAAGCGTCTGGAAGCGGCACGGGATAAGATGCTTGCCGAAGGGAAAAAACCTTCCGAAGTATATACAGAAGTCGGATTTAAAAACCTTTCACACTTCTACACAGCATATAAAAAACAATATGGAATTTCACTTACAAAAAGGACATGATATGAAACCGAAAATTATTTGTCATATGATGAGTTCCGTGGACGGGCGTTTAATCGGCGACCGTTGGAGCCTGCCGTTTGACGGCAAAAAAAGGGATGATCTTTATGAACCCTATTTTGAACTGAGCAAAGAACAGAACGCCGATGGATGGATGGTGGGACGAAGCACTATTCAGACTGATAATCCTGTGGAAACTTTCGATTGGGAGAACCACAAACCCGCATCGGAGTTCAAAACCTTTATTGGTAAACGGGGTTCAGAAAGAATGTGTATAGTGATTGACCCAAAAGGAAAGATTCTTTATCATGAAGATACTCTCGATGGGGACAATATAGTTGCCATTTTGGGCGAAACCGTATCGGAAGAATATCTTGCTATGCTACGTGATAAGGGGATTTCGTATCTGTTTGCGGGACTTGCCGGAACTGAACTCGAAATAGCACTTGATACACTCTATACGGAGTTCGGAATGCGGAAGATTATGCTCTCCGGGGGTGGTATAATCAATGGAACGTTCCTTGTGGCAGGGCTGATAGACGAACTGATCCTGATGATATATCCCGGAATAGATGCTCTAAGCAGTGCCCCTTCCATTTTCGAGTATCCCGGACAGCCAGGTAGTTTCCCAGCCAAAGGTCAGGCACTCGAATTACTTTCCACACGAACTGAGCGCGACGGCATTATAACGCTGCATTACAAATTTCACAAATTATAAATTTAAAACCTCTGATAATATGAAAAGGTCAATTTTATCAATCTTTACAATGATAGCAATCGCTTTGATGGCAACAGGCTGCAACTCTTGTAGCGCCAACGATAAGACAGTCGAGAATGGCAATGAGGGAAACGGAGAAAACCAACCCGCAAAAGTATATTTCACAAAAGAGATTACACCCGAAAGCCTTATCAAAATCTATCAGGCACTTGGCCGCGAGGCACATGGCAAAGTAGGCATCAAGCTCAGTATGGGAGAACCCGGAGGACATAACTACCTGAAACCGGAGCTTGTGGGCGACTTCGTGCGATTGGTGAACGGAACTTTTATCGACGCGAACACTGCTTATGGTGGTAATAGAGCCACAACTGAATTGCATCTGAAAGCTGCCGAAGATCATGGCTTCACAGCTATCGCTCCGGTGGATATTCTCGATTCGGAAGGCGAGATCAAGTTACCACTCGAAGGTACAAAACATCTGAAATATGACTTGGTAGGATCACATTTCCCGGAGTATAATTTCATTATAAACCTTTCTCATTTCAAAGGTCATGCTATGGGCGGTTTCGGTGGTGCGCTCAAAAATATGTCAATAGGTATTGCATCATCGCGCGGGAAAACCTATATCCATTCCGCAGGCGAAAGTGAAACAAGCTGGGGCAATCCCGCACAGGATGATTTTCTTGAATCTATGGCCGAGGCAGCTAAAGCTATTGCAGAACATTGCGGCGAAAACATTATATATATAAGTGTGATGAACAACCTCTCTGTGGATTGTGATTGTGATTCCAGTCCTGCCGATCCCGAAATGCACGATGTTGGCATTCTTGCCTCACTCGATCCGGTAGCACTCGACAAGGCTTGCGTGGATAAGGTCTATGAATCCGACGACCACGGAAAAATCCATCTGATCGAGCGTATGGAATCGCGCAACGGCATCCATACCGTTAATTATGCCGAGCAGTTAGGCGTAGGTACTACGAAATACGAAATCATAAACCTCGATGAATAAAAAAATAATCCGAAAAAATAGAGTGAGCCTGACAACCAAGAAATTTGAGCCGGAAGGACAAAAATAATAGGGAATACTGCTTTATTTTTGTAACGTGATAATAAAGTAAAAACAACATCAAAAAGAATATGAAAAAGTTAATGATTATGGCAGCAACAATTTTGGCAACAGCGGGAAGTGCATCCGCACAGAATAATTCAGCACAAGACCTTTATGCAGGATCATTCCGGGCCAGTGATAAAGTAACCGTACAGAGAGTTACATTCGACAACCAGTATAAAATGGAAGTAGTGGGCAACCTTTTTATGCCCAAAGGGATAGATTTGAATGCTAAACACGCGGCGATTGTAGTCGGACACCCGATGGGTGCAGTTAAGGAGCAAAGTGCAAATGTTTATGCCGTCCATATGGCCGAGCGCGGCTTCGTAACGCTATCAATCGACCTTTCGTTCTGGGGAGAGAGTGCTGGCAAACCACGTAATTCGGTAGCACCTGAAATTTATGCAGAAGATTTCAGTGCAGCAGTCGATTATCTTGGAACCCGCCCTTTCGTTGATCGTGAGCGCATCGGTGCAATCGGGATATGCGGAAGCGGTAGCTTCGTTATCAGTGCGGCAAAGATCGACCCTCGCATCAAAGCAGTCGCTACAATCAGTATGTATGATATGGGAACAGCCAGCCGTAGTGGGCTTGGTCATTCTATGGGCGTTGAACAACGCAAGACACTTATAGCCGCCGCAGCCCAGCAGCGTTATGCCGAATTTGAAGATGGGGAAGTAGCAGTGGCAGGCGGCACCGTACTCGAACTGACCCCTGAATCGGGTGCTATCGAGCGTGAATTTTATGAGTTCTACCGCAATCCGGCGCGTGGTGAATTTACGCCCGCAGGCGCTTCACCTCTCAGGACAACGAAGCCGACAGTAACCAGTCAGGTCAAGTTTATGAACTTCTATCCATTCAACGATATAGAAACCATTTCACCGCGTCCGATGCTCTTTGTTACCGGCGACCAGGCGCACTCCAAAGAGTTCAGCGAAGATGCTTACCGCCGTGCGGCAGAGCCAAAGGAACTCTATTACGTTCCCGGAGCAGGACACGTCGATCTGTATGACCGGCTCGACATGATTCCTTTCGACAAATTACAATCGTTCTTCGGGGAAAACCTGAAATAGTATAATCAATTAAATATGAGTTTCCATACATGGCGGCGGGCTACTCCCGCTGCCATGCCGGGACTCCTACACTCTAAACAAAGCAAAAAGTTAATAAAAAAAAGATGGAAAATCTGATTAAAAGCAAGCATAGCGGCTTAATAGTGGCAATCCTGACGCTCGGCGTGTTCGGTATCATAAATACCGAAATGGGTGTAGTCGGGATTATTCCGCTGATCGCCGAAACTTTTGGTGTAACAGTGCCACAGGCAGGTTGGACGGTAAGTATATTCGCCCTGCTGGTAGCTATATCGGCTCCCATTATGCCACTTCTGTTTTCGGGCATTAACCGTAAAAAGGTAATGTTACTCGCTTTGGGTATTTTTGTCGCAAGTAACATAGTTTCCATATTCGCAAAAGATTTTACCGTGATATTAATTGCACGGGCAATCCCGGCGGTTTTCCATCCTATCTATGTTTCAATGGCATTTACTGTGGCGGCTCAATCTGTTCCGAAAGAACAGGCTCCGAAAGCGGTATCTCGTATATTTATCGGCGTATCGGCTGGAATGGTCTTGGGTGTTCCCGTAACAAGTTACATCGCAAGCGAAACCTCTTTCTCCGTCGCCATGATATTTTTTGCAGCTGTCAATTTACTCGTACTTATAGCGACCATTATTTTCGTACCCTCAATTCCTGTTAAGGAGAGGCTTTCCTATGGCAGCCAGCTTAGCGTACTGAAATACGCTATTACATGGCACTCGCTTTTGGCGGTTATTTTGATTAACGGAGCGATGTTCGGCTTCTTTAGTTTTATGTCCGACTATCTCCAGAATATAACAGCATTGCCATTTAAGATAATCAGTATATTCCTTTTAATCTATGGAGGCGCAAATATTATAGGCAACATAATTGCCGGGAAGCTGCTGGCCACAAAACCAATATCCACCATTAAAGTAATTCCGTTCATCATGTTATTGGTTTACGGTGCGCTTTATCTAATCGGAGAACTATCTATTCCTATGGCGGTGATTATCCTCGTACTCGGTATTCTTGCTGGTATCGCAAGTAACAACTGTCAATGGATGATATCTAATGCAGCCTCGAAAGCCCCGGATTTTGCCAACGGCTTATTCCTCGCTTCAACCAACTTAGGTACCATGCTTGGAACCTCATTCTGCGGAATGTTTATCAGTCAATGGGGTACACGTTACTCCGTCTTTGGCGCTCTAATATTTCTTGTCCTCGGTATCCTGTTCATATTCCTGCGGGGAAGGGTTAAACAATCGGATAACGCTATACAATAACCATTATAAATTACTGACCTATGAAACGGATATTATTTATAATACTGACCGCATTAACGCTACTTAGTGCCTGTAACAAGGATAACGAAGATGTAGAGATTGAACTTCCGCCTTATTCGGGAGAGAAGATACCCATGACAGTTGGCACAAATACCTTTACGGTTTCGCTGTTCGACAATACTACGGCAAGGGCTTTTAGTAATCTTCTTCCTATGACTATCACTATGGAAGATGTGAACAGCAATGAGAAATTCCACAGGCTACCACAAAATCTGCCCGGAACGGCGATAAATCCCGGTACTATACACACCGGCGACCTGATGGCCTATGGTGGCAACGGATTGGTATTGTTTTACAAGACTTTTTCGACATCATACAGCTATGCACGTATTGGAACCGTTGATAATCCTTCCGGGTTGCAGGCTGTTTTGGGTTCAGGCAATGCAACGATCACTTTTGGCAATACAAGCCAGTCGGAAGAATACACATTAACCTATAATATTAACGGCGCTACGAGCGGTTCCGCGCCTGAATCTGTAACTCTTGAAAATGGGAGTAACATTATATTGAATGACGGCACAGGTATTAGCCGCACAGGTTACACATTTACAGGTTGGAATACGCAGGCTAACGGTACAGGTACGGATTACGCTGCCGGTAGCAACTATACCTTAACCGCAAATGCGACCCTTTATGCAAAATGGCAGACAGCCCAAACGACAAACTACACTTTGACATATAATACGAATGGTGCTACGAGCGGTTCTACACCGACACCTGTAACTGAAGTAAGTGGAAGTACCATAATGTTGAATAATGGTACAGGTTTCAGTCGAAACGGCTACACTTTTGCCGGTTGGAACACGCAAACTGACGGCTCTGGTACAAATTACCCTGCCAGCAGCAACTATACGATAACCGGAAATATTACACTGTATGCAAAATGGGATGCCGTAACACAGAGTAATAATATCAGGATAAAAGTAGGTTCAAATACATTCAATGCTACCCTCGCTGATAATGCTACCGCAAGGGCTTTCCGAGATTTATTGCCAATGACGGTAAATATGAGCGAACTTAACGGCAATGAAAAATATTATTATCTACCGGGTAACCTGCCTACGGCCTCTTACAGCCCCGGAACGATACAAAACGGCGATATTATGCTTTACGGCTCGAATTGCTTGGTTCTGTTTTACCTCACTTTCCAATCCGGTTACAGCTATACCCGAATCGGCAAAGTGGATAATCCCTCTGGACTGCAATCTGCGTTGGGGAGTGGCGGGGTAACGGTAACATACGAAATAGCACAATAAAAGATATTAAGTTATGAAACGTATCACATTATTAATTATAGCGCTGATGGCCATGACAGCATTCCCGTCTTTCGCCGGGTGCAGTCCAGGCAACGGCAACGAAAATACTTCAAAAAGCAATCGCATGAAAATAACAGTAGGAAAAACAACATTTACGGCAACTTTGGCTGATAATAATACCGCCACCGAGTTTAAGAAACTGTTGCCGATGACGGTCAGCATGACCGAACACGCGGGCAATGAAAAGTTCTACGATCTGTCGCGCGGCCTTCCCACAGATTCGTCCAATCCCAGCATGATAAACAATGGGGATATTATGCTTTTCGGTTCCAGAACAGTAGTGCTTTTCTACAAGACGTTCCGCACCTCATATAGCTATACACGTATCGGTAAAGTGGATAATCCTTCGGGCTTACAAGATGCTCTGGGACGTGGTGGAGTAACTGTGAAATTTGAACTAATCGAAGAAATAAAGTAAAAATGACAAACAGTACCGGGCCTCTCGCGGCTAAAGAGCGTTTCGCAATACTCGATATACTACGGGGCATCGCCCTGCTGGGTATCTGCCTTGCCAATTTTGGGGAACTGTCGCTCTATACGTTTCAACCGGAGCAGGTTTCGATGGCTATGCCGACAGCCGGTACTGATAATATAATAAGTTTTTTTCAGTATTTTCTCGTAGATGGAAAGTTCTATACACTTTTCTCCCTACTATTCGGGATAGGTTTCTCGATCATTTTGGAGAACTGTGAAAAAAGCGGAAGAAACAGTATTCGTGTCTTTTACAGGAGAATGATAATCCTTGCGATTATCGGGTTGGCACATCTTATATTGCTTTGGGCGGGGGATATTTTGTTGCTTTACGCACTGCTCGGAATGTTGCTGCCATTGTTCCGCAAAATGTCGAACGGCAGGCTTCTGATATTTGCGGTCGTTTTACTGCTGGCACCTATTGCAATGGATACCTTTTCGGTACTGTCTGAAGGACGTTATAGCCTGATGATTCCGGTAAACCATGCGATTGACAACCTGCACGGGCAGTCAGGAATCACACCCGAAAATTTCGGGATATGGCTTCGGGATAGGGAGAGTTACGGCGACGTATTGCGTTTTAACCTTGCAGGTTCGTTTATCCGCGCCGGAGAATTTATCGAAGGCAATAGAGTATTCAAGGTGCTGGGACTGTTTTTGCTTGGACTATATATTGGTCGGAAAAGGATATTTACAGATCTGGCCGGGAATAAACCATTGCTGCGACAAGTACGAAATTGGGGCTTTACCATCGGGATACCAACATCTTTGCTTTACGCTTGGAATGCAGTAGTTCATTACCCGGCTGGTATGGTCGGTAGTACAGCAATCTATACCGTAAGTGTTGTACCTATGGGACTGGCCTATGCAGCATCTATTGCCCTCTGGTACGAAGCAAGCCGTAATAAAAGACATTTTAATCCTGTGGCGCAGACCGGCAGAATGGCACTGACGAACTATATCGGGCAATCAGTCGCCGGAATGATTATCTATTACGGCATAGGTTTTTCACTTGGGGCTTCAATGGGATTGGCTTACGTGGAACTGGTTGCGTTGGGAGTATTTGCACTCCAGATGATATTGAGTAACCTTTGGCTCCACTGGTTCCGTTACGGGCCGCTGGAATGGATATGGAGAATGCTGACTTACGGCAAATTACTTAAACTGATAAAATAATGATAGAATGCCTCATATAGCGATTGGTATGCTTCCGGGCAGAAGCCTGGAACAAAAGAAAATAATCGCTCGCAAATTGCGGGAGATGCTTGCCTGCGAGCTTGATATAGAAAAAGTCTTCGTTTCGGTTTCGATAGAGGACGTGAAATTTGAAAACTGGGATGAATTTATGGAGCGTATTCCAGACGATGCCATAATAATTCCCGAAGAAAAATATGATGATGGAAAATATAAAAAAGGTTCTTGTCCTTGCTGTTAGTCCCCGAAGGGGCGGTAATTCCGACACACTCAGCGACGAGTTTGTACGAGGGGCAAAAGAGGTCGGCCACAATGTAGAAAAGGTATTCGTGCGGGATAAAAAAATAGGCTATTGCACCGGATGTTATTACTGTGAGAAATCGGGCGGGGTATGCGCCATAAAGGACGATATGCCTGAATTGCTTGAAAAAATTATAGCAGCAGATGTGTTAGTAATGGCAACTCCTGTGTACTTCTATTGTATGAACGCACAACTCAGAACGGTAATAGATCGCACGGTAGCCCGCTATACAGAGATAAAGGATAAAGAGGCCTATCTGATAGCGACTGCCGGTGAGGATGAGGATCACGCTGTCGAAGGCACCGTAACTGCATTCCGGGGATACCTCGAATGTCTGGAGAATGTACGCGAGGCGGGACTGGTTTTAGCCATAGGCGTTCACATTCCCGGAGAGGTAAAGGACAGGCCATATATGCAGCAGGCATACGAAATGGGTAAAAATGTATAGATAATTAACGGCAACATACACCCGAAAGGCAAAACAGTTTCTTCATAATCAAAGGCAACACAAGTAACCTTTTCATAATCAAGTTGGGGGTTTTCGCCTTTCGGGTTTTTGAATGTCAATTAATAACAATTTAAATAACAAAAAAATGTACGCAACGCAACAGATGAACAAGATCACTAATACCTTCTTTGAAGGTGAAAGGCCGCTTTATGGCTCAAAGGATATCGAACTTGAAAACGTGAAGATTTATCCGGGCGAATCGGCTCTGAAAGAAACAAAGAACATCCACGCAACCCATTGCGAGTTCATGGGCAAATACCCATTCTGGCATACCGACGGGGCGCTAATAGAAGATTGTCTTTTCACAGTCTATGCCCGCGCGGCTATCTGGTACTCAAAGGGTATCATAATGCGGAACTCAAAAGTCGAGGCTCCGAAAATGTTCCGTGAATTGGACGGGGTTACACTCGACAACGTAAAGCTGACCGTAGCCGAGGAAACCCTTTGGAATTGCCGTGATATCAAACTGACAAATGTGGAAGCGGTCAAAGGCGACTATATCCTAATGAACGGGAAGAATATCGAGATCGACAATCTGAAACTCCAGGGCAACTACTCATTTCAGGATGTCCATAACGCTGTGGTTCGCAATTCCATTCTCAACTCAAAAGACGCTTTCTGGCATACTGAAAATGTAACGGTTTATGATTCGGTGCTGAACGGCGAATACCTCGGTTGGTACTCCAAAAACCTGCGACTTGTGAATTGTACGATCTCTGGAACACAACCACTCTGTTATGTGGAGAATCTTATAATGGAGAACTGTGTGATGACCGAATCGGCAGACCTTGCTTTCGAGTACACTACACTTCAGGCAACTATCAATAGTCCGGTTGCCAGCATTAAAAACCCGCTGGGCGGTTCTATCCGTGCTAAAAGTATCGGCGAAGTGATACTTGACGAAAATTGCCGCAACCGGGGAGCGTGTGAGATTATTATGGAAGACGAAGTAGCCGCATGATGAGATATAATTTCAATGAAATGATACCACGCCGGGGAACGAACTCCTATAAATGGGATTCGTCCCCGGATGCGGAAGTCCTGCCGATGTGGGTAGCGGATATGGACTTTCGTACAGCATCGCCTATTATCGAAGCATTGGAACACAAGGCAAGTCAAGGAATTTTTGGCTATACAAAGGTTCCTGATACATATTATAACGCAGTTATAAACTGGTTTGGGCGCAGACATGGTTTCGAGATAGAACAGGAGTGGATTCTGTTTACTTCCGGTGTTGTTCCAGCACTTTCGGCAGTGATTAAAGCCCTGACGAAACCGGGCGATAAGGTAATCGTACAGGGGCCGGTTTATAACTGTTTTTTCTCGTCAATTCGCAACAACGAATGTGAAATGGTTTCCAATGACCTGATTTATCAGGATGGGAAATACACGATAGATTTCAATGATCTCGAAACGAAAACTGCTGACCCTACCGTAAAAATCATGCTGTTATGCAGCCCGCATAATCCGGTAGGCCGTGTATGGACACGGAAAGAACTGGAACGTATTGGAGAAATATGCTATCGGAATAATGTAATCGTTGTTTCAGACGAGATTCACTGCGATTTGCTATATCCGGGGCACGTTCATATTCCTTTTGCATCGCTCGGTGGCGAGTTTCTGAATCGTTCTGTTACACTGACCGCTCCGAGCAAAACATTTAACCTTGCCGGGATTCAGGTAGCGAATATCATTGCAGCGGATGCAGATATACGTCAGAAGATAGATAAAGCTCTAAACGTGAACGAGGTATGCGAGATTAACGTTTTCGCCATTGAAGCCCTAATTGCAGCTTACAATGAGGGTGAGGATTGGCTTGAACAACTGAAAGTCTATCTGTACGATAACTTCAAATACCTAAAAGAGTTCTTTGCAGAGCATTTCCCTAATATAGCAGTCTTGCCGCTGGAAGCGACCTATCTTGTTTGGGTAGATTGCCGTTCGCTTGGACAATCTTCAACTGAAATCAGGAAGTTACTGGAACAAGGGAAATTATGGATTAATGAAGGTACACTATATGGCAAAGCAGGTGAAGGATTTATCCGCTTTAATATCGCCTGTCCTCGCAAACGACTATCGGCTGGATTGAACATATTTAAAAATATATTCGGGTAATGGAAAAGCTGAGCGGAACGGTAAAAATGAAACTAAGCGTATTGATCGCTTACTTTCTTATTTATGTGGTATGGGGTTCCACCTATTTCTTTATTGGCATTGCCCTGCGTGGGCTGCCTCCGTTCCTGCTCGGTGCCCTTCGTTTTACAGTAGCAGGGATAATACTCCTTGCGATATGCCATTTCCGGGGCGAACCGGTTTTCAAAAAGAACCTCATAAAAAAATCCGCTATAAGTGGCATTGTTCTGCTCTTTATTGACATGGCTGTCGTTATGATCGCCCAGCGATGGCTTAGCAGCAGTTTGGTAGCCATTATTGCCGCCTCGACCGCTATATGGATTATGGCTCTCGACGCGCCTATGTGGAAAAAGAATTTCCGAAATCCACTAAAGATTACCGGTGTTATCATCGGATTTTTGGGGGTGGCAATGCTCTATCTGGAGCAATTAAAAGATATGGGAACACAGGAGCATCCCGAATACGGAATAATACTGATGATATTTGGCTGTATCTCCTGGGCGCTCGGCACGCTCTACACTAAATACCGCACCGGAAATGTAGAACAGGTTTATGCTTTTGCTGGGTCGGGGTGGCAGATGCTTTTTGCCAGCGCCGCGTTTTGGATCGGCTCGTTGATTACAGGTGATATACACACCGATTTATCCATTGTTCCGGCTGCTTCGTGGTGGTCATTAGCTTACCTCATCATTTTCGGCTCCATACTCGCCTATACAGCTTACGTCTGGCTCCTGAAAGTGCGTCCGGCCTCGGAAGTAGCCACGCACGCATATGTTAATCCATTCATAGCCGTCTTTCTCGGTGCGACTTTTGGACATGAAAACATTACCGAAGTACAGATTATTGGCTTGATAATTATATTATTAAGCGTAATGCTGGTTAATCGTAAACGGACGACAAAATCAACAAAATAATGTAAAACAGGCAATAAGAATTGTCTTTAGAATTAAAAATTGAATCATGAAAAAGTATTTGTTTTTAGCAATTATGACAGCACTATCTTTATTATATTCATGCGATAATACTCCGCAAAGTCAAAAAGGAGCGGGTTCACCCAAAGAGGGGAATAAAAAAGTATTAATCCTCTCATCCAGTCCTCGCAAGGGCGGTAACTCGGATTTGCTCTGTGATAAATTCATGGAAGGGGCATTATCTGCCGGACACGATGTAGAAAAGGTGTTTTTGAACGACCTGACTATTCGTTTTCTCCTTACCAACGACGATTACGAAGACAGAACCGGTGTAACGCCTGTGGACGATGCCCCGGAAGTAGTGGACAAAATGATACAGGCCGATGTTATCGTTATGGCAACTCCTATATATTATTACAATATGTCGGGGATGATGAAGACCATGATGGAGCGTACTTTCGAGCGCGAGAAAGAATTGGAATATAAGGATTTCTATTTCATTATGACTTCAGGTGATCCTGAGAGGAAAGCAATGGATTGTGCAGTTTTAGGCTTTCGTAATTTTCTTTTAGCTACTCCGACTTCCAAAGAGAAAGGAATCATATATGGAACTGATGTTAGCAACGCTGGCGATGTTAAAGACAAACCTGTTATGCGGGAGGCTTATGAAATGGGGAGGCATATATAACTATTTATTTCAGTATAATCATGAGGCGTTGCTATTTTGTTGGCTATCTGATTATAAACCTAAAATGTAAACATTATGATAAATTTTGTCGAAAAATTACAGAAGGAGATCAGGCGGAAAATTGAACAGATCGAAGCCGAAGATAAAAATATCTTAAAAAAATCCCTCGATATATCTCACGTCTTAGGTGAAGGATTTGACCGGTTGAAAGAATTTATCATTGTATATAAGTTTAAGGATGAGAACGAAGAAATGCTCTTTTTTAAAGAGGTAAAACCTAAAATATTTTGTCATCTTATCTATTACAGGAAAGTGTATAATATCGAAATGCACCGTCCTATTGCCAGCATAGAAGCACAGAAAGAGTTCCTAAAAAAGAAACTGGACGTTATTCAGGACTTTAACGACAAGATATTAGACTTTTATCGTTATTACCGATCCGGTGCAACGTATCTTGATGCCGCCTATTTCCTTCGCGGACAGCCTGACACTGAACAATACCTTGAAACGTTCTACTATGAACGAGATCCGCAATTTTCAACCAACGCGGATTTTAAGGTTGCCAAAATCATGGCAAATGATATGTTACAAGCATATCTACTATCTGAGTTGGAACTACTGGATAATTATATGCAAAAACCCGATTTATCATCATCTTTTCCAAAAGTAAAACTTATCTGGACAGGAAGTAAAACCGATCTCATTGAACTGATATACGCATTGGATACCGAAGGTTGCTTTAATAATGGAAAAATACCCCTGATACAGATTGCCGCCTATTTAGAGAGCGTATTCAATGTAGAGCTGGGTAACAATATTGCCCGCAACTTCTACGATATGCGTATCCGCAACCAACCTACGCCATTCCTTGACCGCTTGCGGGAAGAAATACGCAAACGGATGGAGAACACTAAACCGGGAGGGAAGAAAAAAGATAAGAATGAAGAGTAGCAGAAAGATTTAGAATAGGCCGAATATCTTCTATGCCCCGAATCCCTCTTATTTATATTTTTATGGATACTGCTGTTTAAATTCTTCTGAAAGCGCTATAATTTTCTGATTAGTAGCGACTAATTCTATCGTTATTTTTTCCAGTTTGTAGAGTAAAGCAAGTGCTTTTTTCTCCGAAAAATGCGTGTGAAGCTCCTTCACTACCTGATTATAATTAGTGCCTATGGCACGAAATTGTGAATGAAATTGTGTCAGTTTGGCGACATATTCGAGTGTTCCTCGGTCAGTTTTTATCACGCGGAACGTGTCGTTAAAAACACGCGCTTTGATAAACGCGGCTTTGGATTGAAGCCCGGAAGTTTCAAACATGGTTAGGAACCGGGCGTGTTCCTTGGCGGTAAAGTTTACCGAAAAACGACAATCTGCCGTATCTGTTTTAGTGGGTCTGCCACCCTTACCCCTTGTGGGTACATTCTTCTTTTCCATATCGAATATTTTTGAAAGGAGGGCTATCTGCCATCCGGTTAATATAATTCCGAACCCTTAATCGGCGTAGCCGTCTGTTAAAACCGCACGACTTCGGAGTGCGGTTATCCCCCTTTAGGGGCAAGCGTTTTCTGCTGCATAATTGAAAATTGCAGCAGAAAACACAGCTTGCTGAGAGCAGAAACATTTATGTTTCTTGCACTCAAATCTGCCCGAATCGGGCAGACCGTTGGAGCATTCGCCGGTCAATGTAAAAAGGCGAAATGCTTAATCCGATTCATCTTCATAATCGGGTTCGTTATCCAGCCTTCTGCATGGCTTTAGATCTTTCTCTATCGCTTCTGTGAAGAGTTTGTCCAGCAGTTCCCTGTTCATCTCAAAATGATGACTGAGAATGGCCTCAACCATAGATATGGCTGTAACATAGTAATCACTTTGGAACGTATAGACCGCCTTCATCAGCTTACGATGGGTTTCCTGACTGATATACACAGCAAACCTGTTCCGAACACGTTTTTCTTGGCAGAAAGTCTCGATATACTCTGCCTCCGACATTGATGTCTGTTTTTGCTTCTTTTTTGTACTCATTACTTACTTCTTTTTAGCGTTAAACATTGATTTCTATTTTTAATTCAACATTGAATTTCATATTGGTTCCTATAATCGTTTCATTAAAGGTTCCTGTATTGGTTCCAATAATATTTTCAATTAATGGGTAGATATTGGATACACTATCGACTTATGTTTTGAAACCAATCTTGAGGCAAATAAATGCAATAATACTGACATACAAATAGTTGTCGATTCTATTTCAATATTATGCTATACTTTGCCTAAATAGTATATCTCCCTATGTCCTAATTGTCTTTCCACTTTGCTGCCAGATGCCGCCGTAGGCTGATTTCGTGGTAGTTACTCGGAAATGTAGTCGTATATTTGATCTCCGGGAATACAAAAAATAGAAATATGAGAATCATTAATGTAGAAGCGGGGGTGTTTGAGTCGATGCTGGATCGGTTCGAGGCATTTACCAAAAGAGTGGACGGGCTTTGCAGGCAGAGCCAGGACAAAAGCCTAAGTGAGTGGCTGGACAATCAGGATGTCTGTCAAATACTAAGTATATCAAAACGGACATTGCAGACCTACCGGGATAACGGCACATTACCCTATACCCGTATCGGAGATAAGATGTATTACAAGGCTGACGAGATTCAACGGATCATGCCGCTGGTCGCTGCTAGAGAGAAGGAAAAAACTTACAGGAAAGGAGGTAGATAATGGAAGATAACGAATTGGTAACACGAAATAACGAGCGTATTATCTCGTTCTTCAAGTCGCTCGACCGGATGCTGGACGGCATAGAGGGTATGATGCGAGATTGTAAACCGACCCTAAATGGCGAACGTTACCTAACAGACGGGGAAGTATCGGAAAAGTTGAAACTCAGTCGCCGGACTCTCCAAGACTACCGCAATGAGGGGCGCATTCCCTACATTAAGCTGGGTGGTAAAATCCTATATCGTTCTTCGGATATCGAAAAGTTGTTGGAAGAGGGTTATCGGGACAAGTTCAGGTAATGGCTAAACAAAAGCCATTACTCGCAAAAGTTATTCTCGGCCTTTCGGTTATTCTCGTAGGCTTCCGCCTCTCCAAACGGCTGGGAAGCCATGAGCGGGAAATAACCGAAGTTGGACGGGAAATAACTTTTGTGCATTTGAAAAACGGCAGGCTATTGAGTGGATAACCTGTCGTTATTTGTGTTCTATTGACTCAACCCGTTTGCCGTCGGTAATGATTATTTTATATTGCAATTATATATATGTGCGATTCCCAGACTTTAACCTCAAAATTCTCTCCTGTTTTTTTGTCTAACCATATATCATTGGGCAATGAGTGTAAGTCTTGAGATAACTTTTTCTTTATTTCTTCTAAAAAATGTTCTGTGTAGTATAATCTTTGGCAGTATAAATAACCTTTTCCTTTTTTATATTCAGGATTCCCTTTTTTATAGTCAATGTAATCAGTGTAAATTCCTAAAGAATTTGGCGCTCCTAGAAATAATATTTTAACATCCTCAAATAACTCCTTTACATAATAAAAATCAATAATAACAGAATCATCAATACTACGTTTTATTATATTCCCCTTATTGTCAATCTTAAATGAATATCGATATGTTTCTGTACTTCTATTTAATATCTTAATTAATTCTTCTAATTTTTTATAATACTTCGAAAATTCGGTTAGATATTCCTTTTCTGCCTTAACCTTTCTGTGCAGTTTGGTATATCCTGCTTTAAATTCAAATGCTAAATCTTTTAAGTCATGACTTTTCATCAATAATATCCAATTTTCAAATTTTGTCAAATGAGGAGATTCATGGTATTCTCTAAAAAACTTTATATTTTCTTTTAGAGCAAGTTCAATACCATGCGATAAAACTGACAATATTGGAAACGCAATCTGCTCAAATCTTTGCTTTGTTTTAGGATATTCTTTATAAATAAAATCAATCAAACGGTCATATTGACCCCATATCTGAACATCACTATATGTCAATCCAACCCAAGCAATATATCGGTCTCTCTCTACTCTGTTCATAACTTCCGCATTATTATCTAGATCACATAAATAGACGCAATAGATACGATGCCACAAGGAATGTAACTGTACGTCTTTTAGATCGTTGCCAAATTTAGTAAATATTGTAGAAATAGTTATATAATCTTTTAAAGATATCCATCTTCTCTATCGAAGAAGTTTATATAAAAACGGCAGGCTATAAATTGGGGATAGCCTGTCGTCGTATTAGAGTTGCATTTTAAACCGTTGGAGAGAAAATATATATGTAAGACTACTCGTGAACAGTCTTCTTTTCTTCTCTCAATGTTAATCGGTCAACAGTTTTTCCATTATAAGTTGTTGTGAGAGCCCTGCAGTGTTTACTCGCGGGTTCTTCCACAAGTGATACCTCTTCTATTTCTATCTCAGTAATTACTCTCACACACAATTCACCATTATACAATTTACCTTTTATATGATTGCATTTACTGTAACTTTCGTCGCATATAGAACAATGACTTTTCTTTATAATACCTCCGATACTTGAAAAAAACATTGGTGGGAAAAGTAATTTTTCATATTCTTCAAGCCTTGCAATGTATCCATCTGTAGATTCACGTTCAAACGGACAGTTTCTTACGACTGTTCCATAGGTGACTTGTGCATTGACCAAATTGCTCCAAGCCTCACTCATTCTATCTTCTTTAATATCTACAAGCATTTGCAATTCGTATTCCACTGATTGCAAAGACTGCTCAATGCAGAAAACAAGATTAGCCTCATTCTCTAAACCAGACTCAACATATTTCCTTTTTAATTCGAGCAGGTCACTTCTATATGTCTTTAATGTCTCTATCTCCTCTTTTTGTATCTCCAAGCCAACTGTTATGAATGCCTTTTTTTGAGCGGTAGCAGCCATTTCATTGAATTCCTTAATTAGAAGGTTTGGATTTTCTAAAAATGCTTTCATTTCATTGCTTTTATTATTTTATGTAAATCCTTTAACCCCTCAGCACTTCCACTATAGCTGATCTTTTTAAACTTACCCCTCTCTTTTGTCTCAATATATAAGTCAACTTTGGCCGTCTTTTCCTTTAATGAGCCTTTACAAAGATCATATATGTAATTAGATAGCAGATTTAATGAGATGGAAATAATTGTTGGATTTTCTGCTATTAGTGAAAGACTTAGAAATATAGCAGGTAAATATATATCTGCACTTTTTCTACTTCGGTAGAGTTCAGTATCAACTCCTAAGACTGAAATGTCAACATTCTCCTGCTTGAAGATCTTGCTCAAGTCAAGCATGCTATCTGTAAATATAAACTCATCCTTCTGTTTTGCAGTATCAATGTTTTCCGGGAAAAAAGTCAATGCATCGGGCAGACTTAGTTCTAACTCATCTAGTTTTGTCGACAAATTTACATCCTCAATCTTATAGTCCATATTTCGAGTTTTTATATTACCATAAAGTAACAGGTTCGTATATCAAACAAAAGTACTAAATATTTGGGATACAACATGATTAAGAACATAGAAACCTCACTAATTGAGAGAGATACTATCACTATTCCAGCATACAAAAGTTTGTATTTCCGACATTTTTATAGCCACTTTCCTTATCAGCCACCTCCGGAACAAGTCTGCATTATGCGATCTGATACGAAAAGCAACGGCAATAATCATTTCTAAGCCGTAATAATCCGGGTAAACCTGCGAACCACCGCTGGCACAGCTCATGGAGTAGTCACCCTCGGTAACGCCTGACTTTTCTATGGCCCGGATATGCCGCTTTGCCGTCTGATAGTAAATACCAAACAGGTTGGCAATCTCGATAATGGTCATTCTTACGCTATCCGGCACGGTGACGATTCCGTTATCAGCTATCGCTATTATTTCTCTTTTCATTGGATTACTCTTTATGGATTAATAGTTAATTCGTTATTGCTATTGCCACTGGCCTTTGACCTGGAACCTTTCTTATTTCTACGCTCCATCAGCTTATCCATATCTTCGGATATTTTCTGTTCCGTGATTTGCGCATAAACCTGTGTCGTGTTGATATTTGCATGCCCCATCATCTTGGCAATGCTCTCAATGGAAAGCCCCGCCGAAATCGCCAGCGTTCCGAATCCGTGGCGGGCGTGGTGGTAGGAGAGATTTTCTTTCAGTCCCAATAAAACTCCTATTTGATTTATCTCATACCAAATCCTATCACGGACAGGCAAGGGAAATACAGGCTGGTTGTCGTCGGTAGTATTATAGAGCATGAGTATCTGTTCGGCTATCGGGTGCAGGGGGATAAAGGCTTCCACGTTTGTTTTTACACGTTGTTTGCGGATATATAGCCTACCTTCTGCCGTTTTACCGATATGGTGAGGATAAAGGCGGTGCATATCCACATAGGCAAGCCCGGTCAGGCTCGAAAAGATAAAAGCCCTGCGAATCAGTTCTAACCGATTGTCAGGCATAGGGGTTTCCATCAGCCGCCTTAAATCGTCTTTGCTGATATGCTTGTGCTTGGGTGGTTCTTTCTTCTCGTACTTCACATCTTCAAGCGGATTGCACCTTAATATCTCTTGGTCAATAGCAATATAAATCAACCTGTTGAGCCATGTAATACACTTATTGATATAGCCAGCCCTGCGTTCTCCTACGGTTTTCAAAAAGATTTTGAACGATTCGCCGAACTCTTCAGTAATTTCCAAAAAGTCTATATCTTCCATTCCCTTTGAAAGAAGAAATTCCTGTAAGTTTCGCTGTGATATTCCCGATTGCCGGTAACTTGTTCTAGAATTTATCTCTATTGAACGAAGCCGCAAACGTTCCCGTTCCACTTCGCCAGCCTGTAATAGCATGGTTGGAGTAGAGTTTATGCCTATGATTGTATTTTTAAGCAGTTCGCTGCTGACTACGCCCGTTTCTTTGAGGATATGCTCGTAGGTGTGTTCTACACGGTTACGAAACTCTGTCAGGCGGTTATTCTCCCTTTCTATCTTGATTACGCCTTTCTTGGCATTCCAATCGCTGGGCTGACAATAGATCCCTGTTGTAAGAACCGCTTGTTTGCCGTCGATACTGATTCGGCATAGAACGGCTGTCGTACCGTTTGTTTTCACTTTTGCCCGATTGATATAGAATAATTGTTTGAACGTACTTCTCATTGTGATATAGTGTTAATGGGTTATAGAACTAATTTCAAATCGCTGGTTGCTTCAATGAACTTGTCCATGTCATCGAATAGCTTTTTCGGGGTAACACGGGCATAGACTTGTGTCGTTTTAATATTGCTGTGTCCAAGCATTCGACTGATAGTTTCTATCGGCACGCCCTCTTCGAGCGTGATTAGACTGGCAAAGCTGTGTCTGCCTGAATGATAGGAGATTGGCTGTTTTATGTCCGACATAACTCGCAAGCCTCGCATATTGAATCCGACAACCTCTGGCGATTGTATTGGGAACAGGGTCTCTCTTTCTTCATCCTTGTATTTGTCAAGTAAAGCGATAGCTTCGGGCAACAGCTTGACACGGGCTTGAAAATCCGTTTTCTTCCTTCGGTATTTGAGCCAAAAGTTACCCTCTTCATCCGTAAACAAGTTCTCATTGGTAATGCGGACAACATCAGCATAAGAAACGCCGGTATAGCAGGCGAAGAGAAATAAATCCCTTGTGAGATTATGGGAACGGCGGTTTTCGGGAATTACAAAATCACGGATTTTTTCAAAACTCTCCCTGCTTAATGCTTTCGGGGTGGTTTCTTTCTGTTTGGGAAGTTTATAATGGGCGAAATGAAACCTTTCGGAATGCCCCTCTTTGAATGCAATCTTACAGATTTTCTTAAGGATTGCCAGAAAATGGCGGACACCATCCGTTGCATATCCTAATTCTATCAAAACAAAGTCCTGATATTCACGAATGAACTGTTCGTTTAACTGACCGAAAGCAATATCCTTGGTCTTAAATTTCTTTTTAATGAACTTGCCTAACGAACGGTGAGTGTACACATAGGTACTCAACGTGGTAGGTGCAACGTCGACTCCGACACGGGCTTTCAGTTCATCCATATGTCGGCCAAGAAGAGCAAGCAGGGTTATTTGTGTTCCTATGCTCCCCTGAAACAAGTTCTTCACCGATTCCGCATCGAACGGTTTCTTGCGTTCCATTAGGCTGTCAAATGCCGAATGAACACCTAATAATAACTTGTCGATTTTCTGATTAGTTTCTACCGCTTCACGGCTTTTGCCATCTAACCGGCTCTCTCGTGGATTCCATAAGGTCGGAGTACAGGATAGCTTACAACTGAATTGGGAAATAGAATTGTTTACAGTTACCCGACTCATGATCGGGGCCTTGCCCGATTTGTCCAAACTGCTTTTTTTCAGATAAAGTAACACCTTGAATTTTTCTACTTTCATACGCTTATATTTTTGTGGGCTTTGCCGTAGGCAAAGTTACCGGTTATATAAGCGTTCTTTGTTATGCAAAATACTGTGATTCACCACATAAGAAACAGAGCAAACTACTCATTTTCACACTTGGTTACCTATTCGCATTCCGGTAACTAACCGGCTAACGGTTTGGTAACTGAAATACTGCAATAATCCACAATCACTTGCTTCGTGTAAAATAGCAAATCAATTCATTCTAAACTGATTACGTTTCATCTGTATCATTCCGTTTTTGCTTGCTTTAGCCTATTTTACTCACGTAGCTCGCCATACATTCGCCACATATTTGATTAACAAAGACATTCCTATAGAAAGCGTTTCCCGCGCGATGGGACATAGTAATATCAAAATGACACAGCATTATGCAAAAATGTTAGGTAAAAAGGTTGTAGAAGATATGAGCAAACTATTGGAGTGAATTAACTATACCTTAAAATATATCCATTTTCCACCTAATTATTATCTATAAATGTTTATTTATATACCAAAATTCCCTTGGCTAAAAATAGCCAAGGGAAAACTTTAGAAATGAAGGTTTTGGTTATGGTTTTAAACTCACTCTATAAGAACAAGTTGAGTATCGTATAATCATCACCCCCAGTTGCAAACTTATAAGGACTTGCATAATCCGAGTATTTGTATTCCATTACAATTACTATGAATTTATTTATTTCTCTGAAATTTTTAATCATCTATATCATCATAAGAAGATAGTATCCATTCCTTTTCATAAAAATAATGTGGTCCTGATATATCAAATTTTCGAGTAAATGTAGTATTTTCACCTAAAGGAAGTATACCTAGTGAAATATGTCCTCCTACACGCCAATATGCATTCATAGCTAGTTTATTATTATGAACTTCATTTATAACAGATAGAGTAGACCCAACATAACCTCCTACTCCAACTGTTCCCAAATCAACACCATATAGACCAATAGTAGCATAAGGAACCAAACCTACCTCCGCTTTAAGTTCTAATGGAGAAAAAGACGGTTCATGGAAATGAAAGTCCGAATTAGATTTAGCATCTTTCCACCAATCACCATCATAATATGCACCACATGAAAATGAAGCATTATAATCGAAGCCAAATTTTATATTGCCACCAGCTTCTAACGAAGCTTGTAATTCTACAGCAGGCCCATAAGAAACCACTACCGGTACACAGTATATAAAGAATACAGAATAAAATTTGTCCTTATAAAGTGATGTTGTAAGTTCTTTACCTGTTTTCACACGGGCACTTAATTGCATAGGAACATGTGCATCTATATATCCATTGGCTGAGGCTTCAAAATATTTAAGACTAAACCAACTAAAATTGACATGAAGAACTGTTTCAATGCCCGCTTTTACATAACCATCATTAAATCCAAACTCAAATTCAGCATCATCTGTCCCCAAAGAATAAGTTCCATCTAATGGAAAATTCATGCTATAATCCCATGAAGCTTTTGTTGTAGGATCATCTGAATTATATATTTTATATTCACCATCCTTAATTGCTACGATTCTATCAGGGTACAACGTGTTATTTCTCGTATCCAAATTAGGGAAAGCGCGGGTAGTAACAGCTGATTGGTCGATGAATCCATTCAGGTTCATTGCAACATCCAACTCTTCAAATAGGTTTTCTACAGATTTACGGGTGATATTAACTGAATATTGATTTCCTGTAAGCTCTATATTATTTATTTCTCCAAAAACTACAGTTGTATCATCAAGAAATGTACTAATAATATTACCAGTTTTAAAACGTTCCATATCGGTTCTTAATTCTACAAGCTGTTTATCAATTAATAGTTTATTTTCGTCATTAGAAGCTAATTTTACTTTACTAAAATCTGCATTTATTTCATTTTGTATCGCAAAGATACGAGTGGTATCTAATACTACTGAAAAAGATTGTTTTTCTTCATCATTAGTATTATTATGAAAATTATCTTTATTACAAGACATAAATATAAAGCAGATGAATAAAAAGTTAAGTATATTTTTTTGCATGGCCTTATTTTTCTTCGTTGTTAATAGTATTAATTTTTATTGCATTATTTTAGTATATAACATTTTATTTCACCCTGATTTTATTCTTGAATACAGCGCGTATAAACATAATTGTTATTTACAATATTCAATAAATAATGCTCCATGTGATCGGTATTTACATTTATCTTTACTACAGCCACTCTATATCCAAATCTTTCATCTATTGTAGATGACCAATAGTAAGTTATATCACCTTGATCATGAACCTCCCAATCATCATCCTCATAAAGAGGAAGTATAAGTGTTTCTGAAAACAATCCGGTTTTCAGAGAAAGGTACGGTATAGGTTGTAGAAACCAATGAATAGAATGATACCAATAATTAAATTCATATGTACCAATGGAGTACCATTCATCTTTAGTAGGTACACGCCAACCTGCAGGACAAGGGTCCGAATATGATTTTGCAGGGGTTTCTAATGTACCTCTATTCCAAGGATTCGATTCTTCGGGTTTTATATACTCATATCCATCAGAACCATGTCCAGTTATAGCTGTTGCGCCAATATTTATAGGGGCCCAATATTTTTCATTTAAATATACCGGACTAAATTTTGTATTATCATATTTTGGACGATACTCAAATGTTATAGTATCCTTTACCTGGCCTGACTCATCTTTCAGAATCATATGAATATCCAAAGGAACTTGCCTTTCTTCTATTTGAGAAGGTATGGACGTTATTGTTACATCGGATACGTAATTATAGGTTGCATTACTGGCATCTATTGTTCCATTATAAGTTGATGTTATATCCACTTTTGGCATCTTTCCTTCCACAGAAAGTCCTTTATTGTCATACTCATAAACAAATTCAACTATAGGCTTCTGCATGGATTTAACTTTAAAAGTCAAACTGTCAACACCCAAGGCATTACCTGTTACTGTATCAGTCAACAAAATTGTTTGAGCTTCTTCATTCCAGGATGCTTCCGAATCCGAAGATGATAAATCAAAATCATACAATAGGACATCTTGCACATTGGGGCTTAGCTCATTTTGATTTTCAATTTCATGTTTATCACATGACGCAAGTAACACGATAACTACTATTGACACTAATGATAATTTTTTCATAAGATATAATTTAAAATTTTATTCATATTACATTGGTTTAATTTGAAAGACAAATACACTCACTTTTACTGGCAGAACAGCATTAAAACATAAAAAACATTTGCTTTTACAGTAAGTGCTTTTTCTTTGGTGTGTCTGCCTCGTTATGAGCACTTATATTTTTCAACCGGTTAGTTTACTACTACCGTAGTGAAGTATTGTTTGAATACGTCTGTTGCTTTTTCAATCTGTTCGGGAGTGTTTTCTTTTAAATCTTTTATCTTGTATTCCTGCCCAATCATTTCATACTTGTGTATGCCCAGTGTATGATAAGGGAGTATTTCCACCTGTTGAATCATCTTATATTTTCCGAAAGCTTCTCCCAATGCACGAATATCTTCTTCAAAATCGCTGTATCCGGGAAGTAGTACGTAGCGCAACCAGAAAGTTTTTTCATGTTCTTCCAACCATGCTGCCGTACGGATTGTCTGTTCATTGCTTCTTCCTGTCAATGTCTGATGACGGGGTATATTGAATTCCTTTATATCTAACAACACAAGATCTATTAATTCCAGTAATTTTTCTACATATTCATTCCAAATTCCTCCGTTACTGTCCAGGCAAACATGAATTCCTTTTTCTTTCAGACCAAGAATCAGTGGGACTAATGCTTTTGCTTGAAATAACGGCTCCCCCCCAGAGAATGTTACTCCCCCACGTTTTCCGAAAAAAGTTTTTTGATGCACTGCCATATAGACTATTTCTTCTATTGGAGTAGGCGTACCTCCCTTTTCTGCTATTGTATCTGGATTGGCACAATAGAGACAACGGAAATTACATCCTTGAAGAAAAACGACAAGCCGTAAGCCTGGTCCGTCTAATGTTCCCAGACTTTCATATGAATGTACATTTATCATCATATCAAGATCATATATTACATACGTTCGTGAAAACTACGGCTGATAATCTCTAATTGATGCTCACGGCTTAACTTCACGAAATTTACAGCATAACCGGAAACACGGATAGTCAACTGCGGATATTTTTCAGGATGATTCATTGCATCATATAGCATATCGCGGTTCAGTACATTTACATTCAGGTGGTGAGCTCCCTTGATGAAGTAACCATCCATTATTGTTATCATATTATCTATACGATCTTCTTCCTTTACTCCCAGTGATTTCGGGATGATAGAAAAAGTATTGCTAATACCATCTTGTGAGTCGCGATAACGAAGTTTCGCTACGGAACTCAAGGAGGCAATCGCACCGTTTTTGTCGCGTCCGTGCATTGGATTGGCCCCCGGAGCGAAAGCAAAACCTTTGGCACGACCGTCAGGGGTGGCTCCAGTCTTCTTCCCGTACATCACATTAGAAGTGATGGTCAGCAATGAAAGTGTAGGACGGGCATTTTTGTAAACAGCCAGTTTTTTCAACTCTTCGTTAAAAAAGTATACCAGATTTACGCCGAGACTGTCTACCCTGTCATCGTTATTGCCAAAGCAAGGAAATTCGCCCTGAATGTCAAAGCTTTCCGTCAAACCTATTTCATTGCGGCGGACTCTTACTTTTGCATATTTGATGGCTGACAATGAATCGAGTACAACAGAAAGACCGGCTATACCGTAAGCCATGTCAATGCGCGGATTGGTATCTATAAGAGCCATTTGGGCTTTTTCGTAGTAATATTTATCATGCATATAATGGATGATATTCATGCATTCATTATAAATACGGGCAATTTCTGTCAACACTTTTTTATAATTGTACACCACCTCTTCGAATATCAGCGTGTCGTTGGTCAATACGGGGATATTCTTCACCATTACTGTACCTGTATTTTCGCAACGTCCGCCATTGATGGCGAGCAACAAGGCCTTTGCCAAATTGCAACGTGCACCGAAAAACTGAATCTGCTTACCTATTTCCTGATAAGATACGCAGCAAGCGATTCCATAGTCGTCGGATTGGCGAATTTCACGCATTAAGTCATCATTTTCATACTGGATAGATGAAGTTTCTATAGAGACTTTTGCACAGAACTCCTTAAAACCTCTGGGGAGTTTTGGAGTCCAAAGTACTGTAAGATTAGGCTCCGGTGAAGAACCAAGATTATACAATGTCTGTAAAAAGCGGAAAGAAGTCTTTGTAACTTTAGTACGCCCGTCGTCGAAATGTCCACCCAAAGATTCAGTTACCCAAGTCGGAGAGCCTGCAAAGATGTTATTGTATGATTTCATACGTAAATGGCGTACCATACGCAGTTTGATTACAAGCTGGTCTATCAACTCCTGTGCGAAAGTCTCTGTTATCGTTCCTTTGTTCAGTTCATATTCCAGATAAATATCCAGAAAGGAAGAAATATTACCCAATGACATGGCAGCACCATCTTGCTCTTTGACTGCAGCAAGGTAAGCCATATATACCCATTGTACGGCTTCTTGTGCCGTATAAGCAGGACGGCTCAGGTCTAGACCATAATATTCCCCCATTATCTTCATGCCTTCCAATGCCTTTATTTGTTCTGCAACTTCTTCTCGCAAACAAATTCGGGCTTCTGTCATCGGACCGGTGAGTTTATGCAAATCTTCTTTCTTAGCTTCGATCAAGCGATCAATACCATAAAGAGCCATGCGACGGTAGTCTCCAATGATACGTCCACGAGCATAATTATCCGGAAGTCCGGTTATTAATCCCATAGAACGAAATGAGCGGATTTCTTCCGTATATACATCGAAAACTCCCTCATTATGCGTCTTGCGATAATGAGTAAAAATATACTTGACACAATCATCTACTTCCACTCCATTTTCATGACAAGCTTTACTTACTACATTGATTCCTCCAAAAGGCTTGATAGAACATTTCAAAAGTTCGTCTGTTTGCAAGCCTACGATAAGTTCGTTTTCCTTGTCTATATATCCCGCTCTGTGAGAGATGATAGTTGATACAGTAACGTTATCCAGTGACCTAACACCGTTATTTTTTCTTTCTTCTACCAACGCTTCTAAACAACTGTTCCATACAGTTTTAGTACGTTCTGTAGGCCCTTGAAGAAAAGATGCATCTCCATAATAGGGAGTGATATTCCTTCTTACAAAATCCTTTACATTGATTTCTGTGTTCCAAATACCGTCTGTAAAAATATTATCTAATCTCATAATAAAGCACAAATTAAAGATATAATTATTCTATAAATAGTGAACATTTTTTATAAGTCAATTTTAATGTATACAAACACAAATATTAAAATAAACTTAGTTCTGTAAGAACTGTAGGTAAGTATTAATACTCAATTAATAGAATAAGAAATAATATCAACTGAATTTCAAATAATTACGCCAATTCAAATATTGAATAAATGTTATTTTTATTCTATTGAAATAGTTCTTAAGAATATAAAGTACTATTCTATTCCTGCCGTAAAATTCAAAGCTAGAAATATTAAAAGCAAAAAAATAATATCATCATACTACTGATTATTAAATCTTTAATAAAATAAAATGGAACTTTTTTATGAAAAATACTAGATTAACTTTGTTGAGAAAATAAAGGAGAATTTCATTTTAGTTCTTACAGGACTAAAATGAAATTAACAATAATACACATTTAGAAACCCAAATGCCGCCCCACCTTCACAGGCAGAGCGGCACAATCACTAACTAAAAAAACTAATACCATGACAAACCCTATTTCTAAATCATCTGCAAACATCTCAAGTTTCTGCTTTAATTCCTTTACTGTCATAATCGTTATTTTTTAGTTTTATATTAATATTTCAATTATACTTTTTATCTTAGCCACATTATTGAGTTTTGTACCTCATCCAACCTGTTTTATTGTCGGTGATGATGCAAACGTATTATCATATTTTGATATTATAATTATTTTATGACAACATTGATGGTTAAATATTACAAATCGCATATATAATACTAATAATCAAATGATTAATTTTGAAGAGATATTAAAATTAAAAGGAAAAACAAAAGCTGACCTTGCACGTTTTCTTGAAATACAGCCTAGCAATGTTAACAGAATTATCCACAATGAAAACATATCTCTATCTAAAATAGAGAATATATGTTCATTTTTAGACATATCACTAATTGATGCTATGATGATTTCCGGATACAATAAAGGTGAAATGCTAAAGTGTAATATAGCAGGTAGGGACAATGTAGGTACAGGAAATGAGATAGCAGGAGATAACACTGGTGTTATCGGCAATACTGGTACTGTAGGGGATGTTGGAGGAAATCATGTATCCATCCCCTCAAACAATATAAAAAAAATAATGAATGAGGATGGCGTTGGTATTGAGTTTACACAATCCACCGATTCATTACAGCAGAGAAACGTTTACCTCGAAGCTCGTATAAAAGATTTAGAAATACTAAATGCTTCACAAGCAAAAACTATTGAAACTATGCAGCTACTAATTGATATGCTTACTAAAAAATAATTTTAGAGCATGATTGACATATGCTGTAAAGTATAAACAAAACAAATTAAAAACTTGAATATATGAAAAATAAATATATCAGCCATATAGCAGATAAAACAAGAAAAAGATAATTACTAACTCATTAAATATATAGCCAATGAAAAGTAAATAAACAACAATAATTCTGATCCCTTTTTTAGAGATTTAGGATCACACCATTTAATCAAACCAGACTAAAGATATTCTACACCATTTAAATCGACAAAAGTAAAACTATAAATATCTTTCATCTGTGTATCATGGAGAACATCAATAACCAATACACATTGTTTAACATGGAGTCTCCACCATAGTATTGTAAAACCTTATAATTTTTAACCATGAATGATAAGAATAAAAAAAGCTTTGTCAACATGACAGAAGCACAAAAGAAAATTGCTTCAGCAATTGAAAAGTTTGCTGAGGCTGAGTTAACCAGAGCTGAAGCAGACAAAATAAGAGCAAAAGCAGATGAGTACAGTTCCTTTTTAAATCAGAACCTTATGAAAATAATACTTGAAGATAGAGCGGTTATAAAACAGTTGATGGAAGAACAACCAAAATTTAACCACTCAATGTGCCAAAATCTTTTGAATAGATAAAAAAAGAGAATCATATTGTTATAAATATAGTATATATATTGAAAAATTCAAGTATGAATAATAATAAATAAAATCACAAAATAAGATATGATATTATGATTGAATTTTACACTGAATATTAGGGGTTATTTTTCAATATCTCTTCTTTCCTGTAAAGACAGAGAGGTTTTCTAAAAAGAAAAGGAGATAAAAAATATTCAATATTTCCTATCCCCTAACTTTTTCTAATTGGTAAATTATCCCCTGCCTGTGAAGGTAGGGGATTTTATCATATAACAAAATAAAAAAGTTTATTTTCTCACTTTTTTCGCACTTGTAATAATAATAGCTTAATAATCAATTCTAAATACAATCCCCCAGCATTCCGCATAAAAAGCTACCAATTTGATTGGTAGCTTTTTTGTTTTAATACAGGAATAGACCGAAATCCCTATCTCCTACCGGATATTCACTATTTTACGAAAATCTCCTTGTTATCGTATTCGTCTCCCTTGTTAGATATATATCCATCATCAGATTCGGAACTTGGTACGTTGAAGAAGGCTAAACTGACCCACTCCAACAATTTTCCACAACGTTTCAGACAACAATCAGATTGTCGAATGTTGTAGTTTCCCGGTTGCCGGCATCTTCCGTACTTCTTCTTTTATAGATATGCTTTTTCCGAGTCATAGTTATGGTTTTTGAAAATCATAACTATGATTTCGGAAAACCATAACTATGAATGATATTAGATGTTATTTTTCGTGGTAGATGTTGTTTTTCAATTTCGAGGGCTTTCCGGGGAGATTTTCTATGGAGTCCGCCATCTTTTTAGGCTATGAAAAGGGTATATCCCCATACTTTTTCAATACGATTTTAATATGTGTAATACGAATGGAAAAAAAGAAGAAGGGAAGAAAGGTAAAGAAGGGATTACCGGTAATGTTGGAAGAATGGTTAGACCGGTTGGTTGCAAGGGGAGCGTGTTGCCGGTCACGTGCACACGGCATCTGATTATGAAAGTGTTTTGTGAAATGAACCCTAAAAATCGGACAAAAAAACTTTTAGGGTTCACTTCAAATTTCTTAGAACAGAGGATTTGCAACTTTCTCCCTCAACAAAGCCAAATCAACCACCTGACGAATATCCTCAACATAGTGGAAGGCCAAGCCTTTCAGGTACTCCGGTTTAATTTCATCAATATCTTTCTGGTTTTCTTTACAAAGAATCAATTCTTTGATACCTGCACGTTTAGCTGCAAGAATCTTTTCCTTGATACCTCCTACCGGTAATACTTTTCCACGCAAGGTAATTTCTCCTGTCATAGCCAGATTACTTTTTACCTTACGCTGGGTAAATGCAGACACTAATGAGGTGACCATAGTTATACCGGCACTCGGACCATCCTTAGGTATTGCCCCTTCCGGAACATGGATATGCACATTCCAGCTCTCGAATAAATCTTCCGGAATATCAAATTGCGATGCATGTGCATGAATATATTCAAGTGCCAACATGGCAGATTCTTTCATGACATCTCCCAAATTACCGGTCAATGTCAGTTTGGAGCCTTTTCCTTTACTCAAACTGGTTTCCACAAAAAGGATTTCCCCGCCAACTGCTGTCCATGCCAACCCGGTAACTACTCCCGCATATTCATTTCCCTGATATTTATCTTTGGTATATTCTATCGCACCTAAATATTCATGTAAGTTTTCCGGACGAATTTGAGTAGGAACCGATTCACCCGCTGCTATTTTACGAGCCAACTTACGCATCACTTTTGCAATCTTCTTATCCAATTCGCGAACTCCGCTTTCACGAGTATACGATTCTACAATTGCTTGCAAGGTTTTTTTCTGAAACTTTACTTTTCCCTTCGGTATACCATGTGCCTCTTGTTGCTTCGGGACTAAATGCCGGGCAGCAATCTCCACCTTTTCCTCCATAATATAGCCACTGACCTCAATCAATTCCATACGGTCCAGTAAAGGTTGGGATATTGTATTCAGGTTATTTGCCGTAGCGATAAACAGCACTTTACTTAAATCATAATCTATATCCAGATAGTTATCATGAAAAGCGTTATTTTGTTCCGGATCAAGTACTTCCAACAAAGCGGAAGCTGGGTCCCCTTTAAAATCATTTGTAATTTTATCTATTTCATCAAGTACAAACACAGGGTTAGACGTTCCAGCTTTTTGTAAGTTCTGGATAATACGCCCGGACATTGCACCAATATAAGTACGGCGATGTCCACGTATTTCTGCCTCATCATGTAAACCTCCTAATGAAACCCTGACATATTTACGATTCAGGGACTCTGCAATAGATTTGCCCAATGATGTTTTACCAACTCCCGGAGGACCATACAGGCAAATAATCGGAGATTTCATATCTCCTTTCAATTTCAACACTGCAAGATGTTCTATGATACGTTCTTTTACCTTCTCCAATCCGAAATGGTCACGATCCAACACTTTTTGGGCATGCCCCAGATTAAAATTATCTTTGCTGTACTCATTCCAAGGTAGATTTACAATATTCTGTACATATTGGGTCTGGATTGAAAAGTCTGGAGATTGTGGATGCAAACGCTCCAACTTGCGTACTTCCTTTTCGAAAATCTCAGCAACATTTGAAGACCATTTCTTTTTGGCAGCCTTTTCACGCAACTCTCTAATCTCTAATTCATTGATATTTCCTCCCAATTCTTCCTGAATTGTTTTTATCTGCTGTTGAAGGAAATACTCTTTCTGTTGCTGATTGATATCTTCATGCGTCTTCATCTGAATAGCTGCTTTTAATTCGATGAGCTGATATTCACGGTTCAGAATAAACAATAACCGATAAGCACGGTCTTTCAAATCTCCTATCAACAATAAGTCCTGCTTCTCCGCTGCTCCGGTAGGTATATTACTGCAAGCAAAATTGATCAGATAAATAATATTCTTATTATTCTTTATTGAAAATATCAAATCGCGAGGAGGTTCCGTATTTGCCGAAATCATTTTGATTGTCAAATCCTTGATGGTAGAAGTCAAAGCCTCAAACTCTTTATCATTTTTTGCAGGCATTTTATCTTCCAACATAGAAATCTTACCAACCAGGAATGGTTCCACAGAGGTCAACTCCTTCAGTTCAAAACGTTTTTTACCCTGAAGAATAGCAGTTGTCGTACCGTTCGGCATTTCCAGAAGACGCACAATTTCTGCGACTACACCAACCGGATACAAATCCTTAAAGTCAGGATCATCGGTTTCCATATCCCGTTGACAAACAACACCAATTAATGTTTTCTTATGGGAAGCCTCCTTTATCAGGCGCATGGATTTAGAACGTCCAACCATAACAGGCATGGCCACACCCGGAAATAATACCATATTACGAAGCGGTAATATAGGAAGTTCTTCTCCCACTTTATCTACTCCTTCCGTAAAATCTTCATCTACATCACAATCCGTTAAAATAGGCATTACAATACCTATATTATCATCCAAGTCATTGTACACCTCTTCAGCGAACATTGTTATCTTATCTTTCTTCATATATTACTCCCAAATCTGTCAAGCCTGTTTAATACAGTCTTTCATCTAAACTATTATACATTATATTGTGTGTATTCAATAATCGTGCCAAAGTTAATGCTTTTAACTCATATCTGACTACATTTGCATCCGACATTATAAAAAAGCATGGCTAATTCATATTTTCAATTTAAACAATTTACAATCTACCACGATAAATGTGCGATGAAAGTAGGTACGGATGGAGTTTTATTAGGCGCCTGGGCAAATACGGAATCATGTAAAAACATATTGGACATAGGTACCGGGACAGGGCTTATAGCCTTAATGCTGGCACAAAGGAGTAACGCGCTTATTGATGCGATAGATATAAATAGGGATGCTTGCTTACAAGCAGTAGATAATATTGCAGCCTCCCCTTTTGCCGGACGTATTCGTACGATTCATACGGATTTCACAGATTATTCCGCTACATGTACGAACAGATACGATCTGATTGTATCCAACCCTCCATATTTTGTAAATTCTCTTAAATGTCCGAATATAAAAAGGAATACAGCACGGCATACGGATACGCTCTCAATTCCGGACCTTGTCAAAAGCTCCCGAATGTTACTGTCACCTTCAGGACGAATCGCGTTAATTTTGCCTTTTGAACAATTGGATTATTTATCCACCATAGCAAAAGAGAACAACTTATATATAAACAAAAGAACGGATATCATACCTGTGCCCGGGGCTTCTCCCAAACGTTTTCTGGTTGAGCTTTCGGAATCGCCCAATTCTTTGATTACAGAAAAGCTAGTTATAGAAGAGGCCCGTCACCAATACACAAAAGACTATATCTCTCTGACAAAAGATTTTTATCTGAAGATGTAAGGGAGGTTTTTATCAAAGAAACGGGAAACTTCTCCAAATAAGTTGTGAACTTCTTCAGTGAAGGATACTATTTCCGGTGTAAAAACATTTAATGATTTAGGGATGATAGATATTTCAATCTTGCTATCAGCCATAATAGGCTCACCATCCAGATGCATTACACCCGGCTTTTGACGGATTATCGTAATGGATTGCCCCTTAAAAGTCTTTATTTTACTATTACGGTCTATTTGCTTGGTAAATAACTGAATTGCCAGTGGAGCTATATCCAAAGGAGTAAATGGAGACAATATAGTTATATCCATTTTACCATCTTGTATATTAGCATGAGGAGCAATAAATGCATTATTACCATATTGGGATGCATTTCCACAAGCTACCAAAAAAGCTTTTTCTTTGATTGTTTGATTATCCACCAACAGTTCATAAGGTTCAGGTTTATAGCTCAAATATTCTTCCACCGTATTTTTTATATAGGTAAGGGAGCCACGGCGTTTTTCTCCTGCGAACTTTTGGCTCACAGCCGCATCAAAACCAACACCACACGTACAAAAGAATATACGCCCGTTTGCTTTGCAGCAATCAATAGTCGTTTTATGTCCCTTGACTATTAAATCCAATGCACGACGTGCATCTATCGGGATATGCAACTCCCGTGCGAGACCATTACCGGAACCTTTCGGTATAATACCCAACACTGCATTTGAATGTATCATAGCACGAGCTATCTCATTCACAGTCCCATCTCCTCCTACTGCAATAATGCAATTTGCACCTTGCTCGACAGCTAACTTTGTTAATTCGCTTGCATGACCGGGATATTCGGTAAAAGATATTTCCAGATTACAACCGCAATCACGAAAAGCATTCTCTATCATCTTAGGTATTTTCCTTTTTGAGCCAACACCTGAAATAGGGTTAATTATTGCACGCACATTGATTTTATGATTATCCATCCTTTTTTAGCTTACTTTGAAAAGACAAAAATAATGCTTTTGTAAAACTTTTAAAGCATTTAGGCTACTATAAGTTATTTTTTTACTACTTTTGCGGCTGGATTTGCCGAAACATAGATAATATGCAGGCCTAAAATCCTGAGTTCTTTTTTAAGAATAACATGTAGCGAGAAAAATCATTCTCTTTATTATAATATGAAACTGTTACAAGAGAAATTATCAAAGTACGATGCACCTCAGCGCGCAATGGCTGCTGGAATTTATCCTTACTTCAGAATGATTGAAAGCGATCAGGATACAGAAGTAATGATTAGTGGTAAAAAAGTCCTGATGTTTGGATCCAATGCCTATCTCGGATTAACAAACCACCCGAAAGTCAAAGAGGCAGCTATCGCAGCCATAAAAAAATATGGTACAGGTTGTGCCGGTTCGCGTTTTCTTAACGGAACTTTGGATTTGCACATTCAGTTGGAAAAACGATTGGCAGAATTCGTAGGAAAAGATGATGCTATTGTATATTCCACAGGTTTCCAGGTAAATTTAGGTGTAGTTTCCTGTTTGACCGGACGCGAAGATTATATCCTTTGGGATGAATTGGACCATGCATCCATCATTGAAGGTCACCGCTTATCCTTCTCTACCAAATTAAAGTACAAACACAACGATATGGATTCTCTGGAAAAACAACTCCAGAAATGTGAGCCAGACAAGGTGAAGCTAATCGTTATCGATGGTGTATTCAGTATGGAAGGTGATGTTGCCAAACTCCCTGAAATTGTTGCTTTAGCAAAGAAATATAACGCAAGTGTTATGGTAGACGAAGCTCACGGCTTGGGAGTATTAGGAGACCACGGACGCGGTACTTGTAATCATTTTGGTGTTACAGATGATGTAGACCTGATTATGGGTACATTCAGTAAATCGCTTGCTTCAATAGGTGGCTTTATCGCTTCGGATAAAGATACGATCAATTATCTTCGTCATAACTCACGTTCATATATCTTCAGTGCCAGCAATACTCCATCGGCAACAGCTGCTGCTAGTGCAGCACTTGATATAATGTTGCAGGAACCTGAACGTATCGAACATTTATGGGATCTGACACACTACGCTTTGGATGGTTTCCGTAATATGGGTTGTGAAATCGGTCACACATCGACTCCGATTATTCCGTTGTTTATCCGCGACAACGACTTAACTTTCCTTATTGTTAAGGAATTGTTTGAAGCAGGTATCTTCGTCAACCCGGTTGTTTCACCTGCTGTAGCACCGGAAGATACGTTAATCCGCTTCTCTTTAATGGCTACACATACCAAAGAACAGCTTGATCATGCATTGGAAGCTATTCATAGAGTATTCAAAAACCATAATTTGGTTAAATAAGAAACACTTCTATATTTTTAGAAAAGGTCAAACAGGAAAATATCTTGTTTGACCTTTTTCATTTCATGATTCTTGCCTTTCACGACCAAATACCACCGGGGTTCCTGCATTTATTATAATCGTCCATCTTATGCTGTAAACCAAATATTTTGACTATTTTTGCGTAATTGTACACATATATATTATTATCTGACAATGGATTTCAAATTAGATACAGGTAGTTGCTGCATGGGGAAAAAAGGATGCAGCAAAATACAAAATACAAAACTGAACACTTACGACTGGCTTTGCGACGTTCCGGATGCAGCCAATGCTACTGATTATGTAGAAGTTCAATTCAAAAATACCCGTAAAGGATATTTTTTAAACAGCTCTAAAATTCCTCTCGAAAAAGGCGATATGGTAGCTGTAGAAGCAAGTCCGGGACATGATATAGGAACCGTTACCCTCACCGGAAAACTTGTTCTTTTACAAATGAAAAAAAACAATGTCCGTACCGGAGAAGGTTATGAACCTAAAAAGATTTACCGCAAAGCCAAACCGACCGATATTGAAAAATACGAGGAAGCCAAGTCTAAGGAACACGCTACCATGATTCGTTCCCGTCAAATCGCAGCCGATTTAGGATTGAATATGAAAATTGGAGATGTGGAATACCAGGGAGACGGTAATAAAGCTATATTCTATTATATTGCAGACGAACGCGTTGACTTCCGTCAGCTTATCAAAGTATTGGCAGAAGCTTTCCGTGTACGCATTGAAATGAAACAAATCGGAGCCCGTCAGGAAGCTGGACGCATCGGAGGTATCGGTCCTTGTGGACGTGAATTATGTTGTTCAAGCTGGATGACTAATTTTGTTTCTGTAGCGACCGGTGCAGCACGCTATCAGGATATTTCAATGAATCCTCAAAAACTTGCAGGTCAATGTGCAAAACTGAAATGCTGCATCAATTATGAAGTGGACGCTTATGTTGAAGCACAGAAACGTTTGCCGTCGCGCGAAGTTCCTTTGGAAACAAAAGATAATACTTACTACCATTTCAAAACTGATATATTCAAACGTGAAATCACTTATTCTACAGATAAATCGTTTGCGGCTAACCTGATAACGATTCCGGCAGACCGTGCATTCGATGTTATCAACATGAATAAAAAAGGTATGAAACCGGTCTCACTGGAAGCCGACACAAAACCTCAAGCACCTAAACGTGATTCCCAGGATATTCTGGGTCAGGAAAGTGTTACACGCTTCGATAATGTAAAGAAAAAGAAGAAGAAAAAAGGGGGTAATGGAAATGGTAATAACAACGAAAATAATGGGAATAGCAATATAGCTAGCGTTGCTAAAGAAAAAACTCCTAACAATAACAACAATGGAGGTAAACCACAAAATCCGAATAATCGCCCAGGAGAAAAGCCCAACAACGAGAATAATCCTCCTAAAGAGGGAAACAAAAACGGTGGCAACCGGAACAATAACCGAAACAACAATGGGAACGCGAATGGGAATAGAAATGAAGGGATTCGTAATCGCAACAAACAGCAACGTCCCAACAAAGCAAACAGCGATAAACCATCGAATAATGACAAACCTCAACAACAAGCTAAACCGGATAACAATATCTAATGCTTAAGAGATTTCTTGTCATATTTATTGGTATCTTATTATCCTCCTGCGAAAACAAAGCCTTGTATGATCAATATCAGATCATAGACAATACTTCGTGGGAGGATGATAAGGTTTATTATTTTACCTTCCAGGTTGAGGATATCTCAACTCCTTACAATTTGATATTGCAAATACGCAACAACAATTTATATCCTTATAAAAACCTATGGCTATTCTGTAATGAAGAATTGCCTATTGGACCTTTAAAACGCGACACTATAGAATGCGTTCTTGCAAATGAAGCAGGAAAATGGCGCGGACATGGTATTTCTTTATTCCAATCAGGTTTCCCTGTACGTACAAACTACCTGTTTCCTTATCCGGGTCAATACACTTTCAGTTTTCGGCAGGCTATGCGCGAAAAGACTATAAAAGGAATACAGGAAATCGGATTCAGAGTAGAAAAAGCTAACGCTCACGACGCGAAGCATCCAACCGGAGAAAAATAAACAACAGGATTGTAAATCCCCAAAGCGAGGACCCCCCATAACTAAAAAACGGCAACGGAATACCTATTACCGGAGTAAGCCCTATCACCATCCCGATATTAATAGCCAGATGGAAGAAGAAAATAGAAGCGACACTGTACCCATAGACCCGGTTGAACGTTGAAGTCTGCCGCTCCGATAGATAAATCAAACGAAGTATCAGGACTGCAAATAAAACAAGAACAGCAGAAGAACCAACAAATCCTTGTTCCTCACCCACTGTACAAAAAATAAAGTCAGTATCCTGTTCCGGTACATATTTTAATTTAGTCTGGGTTCCATTCATAAAACCCTTTCCGGTAAAACCACCTGAACCTATCGCTATCTTAGATTGATTTACATTATAACCGGCACCACTCGGATCATCTTCCAGTCCCAATGAGACTTTTATACGAATCTGTTGATGCGGTTCCAGTATATTATTGAATACATAATCCACAGAAAACATAAAAGCCAGAGAACCTAAAGCAAACACGGCAATTATGACATAATGCCATACCCAATTATGGATAGACAGATAAATCAAATACAATGAAGCCAAAAGAACAAGCCCGATGGTAACCCAAGAAAAATCAACAGGCATAAAAAAAGAGGCTATAGTCCCACCTAAAAAAGCAAGAGTCGTCCCTATCAATATATGTAATATCGCACGAAAATCCTTCTTCTCTATTTGTATCAATACCATAATAATAAATAGAATCAAAGAAGAAACTATTAGTTCCCCCATTGCAGTAACTCCAACTACGACCTCCGAAAACTTCATGCTCGTCACAAAGAAGACAACTGCACAAACCCCTGACAAAAGAATATAACCGGACATTCCCTCCCTATACAACATCAGGAAAAAAGCCAGATAGACCAATGCAGACCCCGTCTCCTTTTGTAACAAAATACAAACCATCGGCAAAAATATCAGCAATAGGGTAAGCATGAAATTTTTAGGCACAGTAAGTTTAAAGCCATACGAATTCATCAGTTTTGCCACAACCAATGCCGTGGCAAACTTGGCAAATTCTGCCGGTTGAAGACGAACTGGTCCCAAAACCAACCAGGAGCGTGATCCCTTTATATCCGGAGCCAGAAAAATAGTAGCAATCAACAACAAAATAACAGCGATATAAATAAGATTGGCAAAGACATCAAAAAAGTCGCTCTCAAGCATTAAAATCACAAAAATCAAAAAGACAGACAACCCCATCCACATTAATTGGGATCCGGGACGTCCTGAAACATCAAAAAAACTTACACTGTCATATTCATAACTAGCACCACAAATACTGAACCAGCCAGCTATTACCAATATAACATACAGCATAATGGTGAACCAATCCACAGTTTTCCATATTTCAGTCTTTCTTTTATAACTCACGACTATGTAAATTTAATATGCTTTGCTCTATCACTGTATTCGAAAGTTCTTCTTCCAATGCTTTATCCGCCTCTGTAAATTCCACATTCAGATATTTTTGCATCATTAAACGACCGATAGGTACCCCAAACGTTGCACCGAATCCTCCATTTTGAACATACACACAAATGGCAACCTTTGGCTTATCATAAGGAGCAAAACCAATAAACGCCGAATGATCTTTTCCATGCGGGTTTTCAGCCGTACCGGTTTTACCACAAACTTCTATACCTGGAATCGCAGCTTTCCGGCAAGTTCCTCCAAGCACCGCACTCCGCATCCCATGTGCTACAATATCATAATATTTTGAATCCACTGTAGGATAACGTTTTTCCTTATAAAGTGAATCCAAAGGAGTATCCTGCACTTCTTTCACTACATGTGGAGTGATAAAATATCCCCGGTTGGCAATCGTTGCTGCCAGATTACAGATTTGCAACGGGGTTGCAGATATTTCCCCCTGCCCGATAGCCACTGATATAATTGTACTGGAATTCCACCGTCCGCGATATGCCTTGTCATAATACTGGCTGTTAGGAATAAATCCCCGTTTCTCACCAGGTAAATCTATACCCAGCTTATATCCGTACCCCATGGATACCAGATGATTCTTCCATATATCAAAAGCCTGCTGCACAGTAGGATAACGGCGCCGACTATCTAACATATCATGTAATCCCCAACAAAAATAAGAGTTACAGGAAGTAGCTATTGCAAAATCCAGTTCCAAAGGAGAATAATGCCCATGACATGCAGGCTTTCCACCCCGGAAAGTATAACCATGGGCACATGTATAGGCTGTTTGTGGGGTTATTACTCCTTCCTGCAAGAAGATCAATGCTTGTGTAGGCTTGAAGGTGGAACCAGGAGGATAAAAGCCTGTCAAAGCACGGTCTATCAACGGAGTACGCGGATCTTTCTCCAATATTTTATGATTCTTTCCACGTTGGCGTCCTACTAATAAACTCGGGTCATATGTCGGAGAAGAAACCAGGCAAAGTACTTCACCCGTTTCTGGCTCAATCATTACAATACTGCCTAATTTATTCTGCATCAACTTCTCTCCTAAAGCCTGCAACTCCACATCAATCGATAAGGTCAGGTTTTTTCCAGAAACAGGAGCTATGTCATGCTTTCCTTCTTCATAGCGCCCTTTGATTCGTCCATGTGCATCACGCAGCAATATCTCTACGCCTTTCGTTCCACGCAAGACTTTTTCATAAGACAACTCAACACCGGCACGTCCGGAATTATCACCCTGCACATAGTAATCATCTCTTTCAATATCTCTGCGGTTCACCTCGCCAATATTACCCAGCAAATGGGCTGCATTATGATAGCCGTACTCACGGTTTGTACGGTTCTGAATATAAAAGCCCGGGAATTTATAAAGTTTTTCCTGCAACACTCCATATTCCTGCGCTGAAAGGTGATTCATAAAAACTTGAGGAACATAAGAAGAATAACCGGGATTCAACCGGCGGTTCTTTATATCAGCTATACGTTTAACGAACTGGTCGCGTGTTATGCCTACAATATTGCAGAAATCCAGCGTATCAAACGGCTGTATCTCGCGCATAATAAGCATGATATCATAAGTTGGCTGATTATACACCAGCAGTTTGCCATTGCGGTCATATATCATACCGCGGGAAGGATATAATGTCTTTTTCAAGAACGCATTACTATCAGCCCATGCTTTATAGTCGTTGTCTACAATCTGCAGGAAAAACAAACGGACGATAAAGATAAGAATGAGTAAAATAACAGCACCACCAATCACATAGCGCCTGTTCTCAAGGGTATACTTCGAATTAATCTCCACTCTTTACAGTGTTCACATTGAATGATTCAACTATACATATCAGCAAAGTCGTTGTCAATACACTGGCAATAATACGAATCGCCAGAAACAACGGGTCAAATAAAGTAAGCGATTCTACCAGGAATAATGCCGCGTGATGAATAACCACAAATGAAAGCACATACCTGAAAAAACCACCATAACCAAAAGTCTTGTAGGAAGGGAAAATACCTTCCGGCAAGTCTTTTCCCATATAAAAATGAATAAGAGGCTCCCGGATAAAGCCAGCCAATGTACAAGCAGCAGCATGCATACCCGGAGTATTGGAAAATATATCTATTACCAGTCCTATCAAAAACGAAAAAAATACCACATTACTTTGTGAAGTACCAACAGGAAGCTTCAATATAAAATAGAGATACAGAAACGGAGTTGCTATACGAAGAAAATAAATATTATTCAGGAACAGCACTTGTACTGCCACTAACACCACAAAATAGAAAGCTCCTCTTAATATATTGTTAATCATTTCTTCTTGCCTCCTGCTCTGTTTTTAACTGCTCCGTCTGATGATAATTCTTTATAATACGGACATTATTCAATGCATGAAAATCCGCTGCCAGTTCAACTTTCAATGTATAAAAATTATCATCATGCTGTTTTTGGAAATCAGCAACATTACCCACTACAATACCTGCCGGAAAAACGGCTGAATAGCCACTTGTCACTATCGTATCCCCTTTTTTAAATTCCACATGCCTCGGTAATTCTTCCAGATTGGCATACCGGGGATTCCGCCCGTCCCAGTTTAAAGAGCCGAAATAACTACTGCCTAAGACCTTACAACTCAAACGGAATTTAGGGTTCAACAAAGAAAGTACCACTGCATAATGATCGGAAACCGTAGAAACTATACCTAGCACACCACGTTCCGACACGACTCCCATATCCGGCTCGACACCGTCTTTACGTCCTTTATTTACAGTAATGTAATTGGCCAAATGCGTAACACTATTATTTACAACTTCAGCCAAAATAAAACTATACGGAAAAACTTCGGTAGAATCAGGCGCAAACCCGGTAAAGTTCACTGTATCCGCCCTCATCATCTCCAATTGGTCTTGCAACCCGAGAAGTTCCATTTCCAACTGGCCGTTGCGTTCAAGCAGTTCTTTATTTATATCCCGAAGATGAAGATAAGATTTCACATAACCGGCCGCAGATGATATATACCCTGTTACAACATTCGCCGAACTAAACATGACATTTCGCTGGTAAGCATTATTCCTGTAGACTAATACCAACGAAATCACCTCCAGCAAAAAAAACAGGAACCAATGTCTCTTTCTGACCAGGAAATCTAAGAGCTTCCGCATAATTCAATTAAAAAATTGAGAATTGAGAATTGAAAAACGAAGGACATACTCCTCCTGTTTCAACTATCAATCCCCAATTACAATTATCGTATAAGGAAATTAAACTTATCTATATTCTTCAATGCAATACCCGTACCTCTTGCTACTGCATGTAGCGGGTCTTCGGCAACATGAAATTCTATCCCCATTTTATCTTTCAGACGCTTGTCGATACCACGCAACAAAGCTCCACCACCTGCCAGATAAACACCGTTCTTTACAATATCGGCATACAATTCTGGAGGTGTCTGTTCCAATGCACTTAATACAGCAGCTTCAATTTTAGAAATCGACTTATCCAGACAATGAGCAATTTCCTGATAAGATACAGGAACCTTCATCGGAAGAGCAGTCATCTGGTTAGGTCCGCAAACTTCAAAATCGTCCGGGGCATCATCCAGGATACTCAATGCAGAACCCACATTAATTTTAATACGCTCGGCCATACGCTCACTGATACGGATATTATGCTGACGGCGCATATATTCTACGATATCGTTCGTCAAATCATCCCCTGCCATTTTGATGGATTTGTTGGAAACAATTCCACCCAGGGAGATAACGGCGATTTCCGTAGTACCCCCGCCTATATCCACAATCATATTTCCTTCCGGAGCCAGTACGTCCATACCTACACCGATAGCAGCAGCCATTGGCTCAAAAACCATGTATATCTCGCGTCCACCGGCATGTTCGGCTGAATCACGTACGGCACGAATTTCTACTTCCGTACTACCTGACGGAATACCGATAACCATACGGAGAGATGGAGCAAACCAGCGTTTATGCGTACTCGCCATCTTTATCAGTCCGCGCATCATCTGTTCTGCCGCATAGAAATCGGCAATAACACCTTCACGAAGCGGGCGTATCGTACGTATATTCGGATTGGTCTTTTCGTACATTTCGCGAGCCTGCCGTCCAACAGCCAGCACCTTCTCGGAGCGAGCATCCAATGCGATAACGGAAGGTTCATCCACTACCATCTTATCATTACATGTGATAATGGTATTGGCTGTACCCAGGTCCATTGCCAATTCTTGTGTAAAAGAAAATAATCCCATTTTAATAAAGTGTCTATTCATCAATACGCCAATATCCCAATAAATACCTCGAAGGTATTCAGGCATATCGACGTATCGAATACAATTAATGTTTAAAGTGACGGATACCCGTTTTAACCATAGACAAACCATGCTCGTTGCAATACTCAACAGACAGCTTGTCATTAATAGAACCTCCCGGCTGAATTACAGCGGTAATACCTGCATTATCTGCAATTTCCACACAGTCACCAAACGGGAAGAATGCATCCGAAGCCATAACGGCACCGTTCAAATCAAATTTAAATGATTTTGCCTTTTCAATCGCTTGTTTTAATGCATCCACACGTGAAGTCTGTCCGATGCCACTTGCACAAAGCTGTTTGTTTTTTACCAGTGTAATCGCATTGGACTTGCTGTGTTTTACAATTTTGTTTGCAAACAACAGGTCTTCCACTTCCTGGGGAGCCGGTTGCTTTTCTGTCATCGGTTCCAGATCTGCTGCAGTTTGAATGCTAAGGTCTTTTTCCTGCATCAGCACACCATTCAACAATGAACGGAACTGGATCGGACAAGTCTTGCAGTCTTTACGAACCAGGATAATACGGTTCTTTTTCTGTTTCAATACCTCCAATGCATCAGCATCATAAGCCGGAGCTATGATTACTTCAAAGAAAATCTTGTTAATTTCTTCGGCAACTTCCTTATTGATTGTTGTATTAGTAATCAGGATACCGCCGAATGCAGAAACAGGATCACCTGCCAAAGCATCTTTCCAGGCATCTACCACGTTAGCACGTGAAGCGATACCACAAGCATTGTTATGTTTCAGGATAGCAAAAGTCAATTCATCGAATTCGCCAATCAGATTCACAGCGGCATCGATATCGAGCAAGTTGTTATAAGAAATTTCCTTACCATGCAACTGGTCGAACATCTCAGTAAATTTACCGTAGAACTTAGCCGCCTGATGAGGGTTTTCACCATAACGCAAATGCATCGGAGTATCTACCCCTGCACGGAAATAAGAACCTTCACAACCATCAAAGTAATTGAAGATTGCACTGTCATAACCGGAAGATACGGCAAATGCTTCTTTTGCAAACCATCTGCGATCATCTATCGAGGTTTCGGCACCTTTTTCTTCCAATAACTGCATCAACGGTTGATACTGAGCTTTGGAAGCCACAATTACTACATCTTTAAAGTTCTTTGCAGCGGCACGGATAAGAGAGATACCGCCTATATCTATTTTCTCGATAATTGCCTGTGCTTCCGCACCGGAAGCTACTGTTTCTTCAAACGGATACAAATCGACAATCACCAAATCAATTTCAGGAATTTCATATTCGGCAAGCTGGGCAAGGTCGCCTTCATTTTCACGGCGTGCCAGAATGCCACCAAAAACTTTCGGGTGAAGCGTTTTCACGCGTCCTCCCAGGATTGAGGGATAACCTGTCAAATCTTCTACTGCATCACAAGGAATACCCAATTCCTCTATAAACTTCTGAGTACCACCCGTTGACACAAAACTAACACCTTCACCGTGGAGCTTTCTCAAAATTTCATCTAATCCATCTTTATGGTATACAGATACCAATGCACGTTTAATACGTTTCGTTACAGCCATCTTTGTTGGGTTTATTTTAATGTTTTAGAGCACAAAAGTAGGGATTTATTTTCAATATGTATATAAGGTATGAAAATAATTTCCGGGCCCACTTCTTAAAGAATGCATCTAATAACAAAAATAAACCCAACAAAAAAGTAATCAGGAGAATATCTTATTTCCCTTCTTTCGAAATCTTCAAAGAATCATCAATTATATCCTCATTTTCTTCCTCTTCGGATATAATATCTTTTTCTTTCTCGATGTCATTAGATGTGTAATCATCCGACAATACGGAGCGTGTGGACAGTGTTTCGTCTTCCAGATCGGAACTTTCGTCCCATAATGATTTCATTATTCCAGCCATAATTATTTGTGTTTTATTAATTTGTTCACTATTTCAACAAACCGGAGGATGCGATTGTTCTTAAGTATCATTGAATAATTTATACAATAACATTTATAATAACGTCTTATGAAAACTAAACGATCCGTCTTGTTTTTCTGCTTATGCAGCCTTATTTCATTCTCGGCATGCAACAGCGGCAACAAGCAAAAACAATCGACACAGCTCGAAACACTCCCTACACCTGTCCGGGATTTCCTTTCCAAAAAATATCCGGTAGCAACCGTACTGAAAATAGAGAAAGAGCAAAACGGTACGGAAGTGGATATTCAGGAAAAAAACATCCACAAAGAAATCCGGTTCAATACCGGAAACCAATGGGTATCCACGCACTGGAATATCAAAAGCGATGACGTACCTGTAGCCATTATGGAAGCATTGGCAAGCTCTGCATACAATCAATATACAATAGAAGACATTACTCTGATAGAAAGACCCTCCGGCACTTTCTACCGATTTGAACTGAAGCAGGAAAACAATGAAGTAGACCTGGTCTTCGATTCAAAAGCACAAGTAGCCATCCAATAAAGATTTTACCCTATTGGCTTCTGTAATCTTTCGGGGAAACGCCATACAACTTCAGGAACTCCCGGTTGAAATAGGACTTATTGGAAAAGCCTGATTTATACATAATCTCAGACACAGTCCACTTTGTAGTCCTCAATAATTTCGCGGCATGCTCCAACCGGACACTACGGACAAATTCGCTGGGTGTCCGGTCCATTATTTCGCTGAATCTGCGGTAGAGCGTAGATTTACTCATCCCTGCAAATTCCGCGATAGAAGCCGGGCTTAAATCAGCGTTATCCATATTATCCTGAATAAAGTCCGTCACCAACCGTATCAGTTCCTCATCTTCCGGATGAAGTACACGCCCGTCTTTTATCTTTACGGACGAAAGACTGGAGTTAAAATAATCTTTCAGGGATATTTGCCGCGAAAGCAAATTCTCAACCGTAGAGGTCACCTGTTTAGGATGAAACGGTTTGGCTATGTAAGCATCCGCCCCATGATTATAGACATCAATCTGGTCCTCCACCGAAGTTTTTGCAGAAATACAGACAATCGGTATGTAACTGGTTTTCACATCCGATTTCAGCTTATCTATCAGTTCCAGTCCATCCATATTCGGCATCATAATATCGCAGATGATAATATCCGGATGACTATGTTCTATTTCCCTAAGAGCCTCTATCCCATCTGTAGCCATCTGAATCGTATAACAGGACAGAACATCTTCTAGCAGATGACGAATACTTTCATCATCTTCCACAATAAGTACAACCGTATCTTTATGCGGTTTCAGTTCATCTGTTTCCCGATCCTCTTTTTCAGGCATTCGCTCACCGGTAAGCGTCTCTTCTTTCCGGACAGACAAACAGGGTATTATCACCGAAAATTCTACATACTTGCCTAATTCGCCATCCACCGAAATCTCACCGCCCAGCAGCTCCGCTAATTTCTTTGTCAGAGACAAGCCGATGCCATTGCTTACCGTATAGGCCTGTTTTGCCGTTTCAAATATTTTATATTCATCAAATATTTCCGCCATTTGCTGAACGGTCAACCCTTTTCCCGAATTCCTGACAGCCAGGCACAACGCGCCGTCCGGCAAATCTTCCTGTTGTACATCCACCTGTATATAGCCATTACGGGGCGTATATTTAAAAGCATTGGACAACAGATTAAAGAGTATCTTTTCCAACGCATCACGGTCTGAATAAAGCATACCGGCGTTGCGGATATTCAGATTGAAATCAATCTTGTTCTCTTTTAAAATACCCACATAGTTATTGGCAGCGGCTTCTATAAAAGGCTTCACTTCTATTTCTTCCGGATGCAACTTCATGCCACCTGAACCTGCTTTACGGAACTCCATCAATTCGGTAATAAGCTTCTGCATACGTTCCGCATTGTTCTTTATTATTTCCAGATATTTGCGGGAACCGGCATCGAGTCCTTGCTTCTCTATCAAATATTGAACCGGCGTATAAATCAGGGTCAACGGGGTAAAAAACTCATGAGCCACATCCGTAAAGAAATTCAATTTGGATTCATACAGCCCACGTTCATGCTGCTTTTCTATCCGATCTATCAATATCTGCCGGCTAAGCCGTATCCGGTTCTTCACCACAGACCGGATAAGCAAAATAAGCAGGATAAGCAGGATTCCATAAACAATCAGCGCCGGCATACTCAACCACCAGGGATAAGCCACCTTCACTACCAGGCTATAAACCGTATCATTCCAGACCCGGTCGCCATTCGTGCATTTTACCTCTAAAAGATACGTACCGGGAGGAAGCTGTGCAAATACAATTTCCGGATTATTCCCCAGATAAATCCATTCTTCCGAACGGTTCCCCAACCGGTAGGCATATTCGCAGTTCTCATTATTTATAAAGTCTTTCGCCACAAAAGAGAAAGTAACGAACCGCTCCTGGTATCCTAATTTCAATATCCCATTCCGGATACGTTCGTTCATGGGCTGTTTTTTATCATATACTTTCAAATCCCCCAGCACAAGAAGTGGTTCGAACTGCCTCAAACGGATATGCTGCGGGTCAAAATAACTGACACCGCCTACCCCTCCAAAATATAATACCCCTTGCTCATCCTTGAAAAAAGCGCCATCCGAAAATTCGTCATTCTGTAACCCGTCATTCAGGGAATAATTCTTTATCTGGTTGCTCTCCACATCCAAACATGACAATCCCTGATTAGTACTGAACCAAACCCGTTCTTCATTCTCTTTCAGTATACCGTGAACCGTTTTATTCTTCAACTTATCATCGGCATACGGGAACAGCCGGAAGGTATTATCCTGTCTCTTCAACCAATTCAGCCCATAGCTCGTTCCTATCCAGAAATCTTCATTATCCTGCAGCAGGCACAACACATCATTATTTGTCAGCTGGATATTGCTGTCCATATCCTCCAGCGATTTTATCCGGTTATCCCTGAGGTCTATTTTGTTCAATCCTCCCCCACGCGTCCCAAACCAGACAGAATGTCCATCCGCTCCCGGTACCACTACATAAACAATATCATTGTTCAGCGGATTGCTCGTATCCAAAGAGGTATATTGCCGGAATCCCTTCACCTCATAGCGGTTACCCTCCTTTTTTATATCCATCCGGATAAGCCCGTAACCGGATGTGCCTACCCACAGTAGAGAATCATTGTTTGTGAAACACATACCATACACCGCTTTAAAAGACGGATATTTATCCGGGATAACCAACCTTTCCGTTTTCCCGGTAGAAGCCATCAGTATGTAAATGTCTTTCTCTTCGGTACCGATAAACAAATCCCCGGCTTTATTCGCACGCAACGCATACACCGAATTTGAATGCAAGCCGTTCCCTTTACTCAAAAAGTCGGTCAACCGGCTATTTTCAGTATCCAGCCGTTTAATTCCCCCTCCTTTTGTTCCAACCAGGATATTGCCGGATATATCTTCGGCAAAACATCTGACCGGATAATTGGAAAAAGCAGTCCGGAAGAAGGTTTCATACCGGTAATATTGGGCTACTCCATGACCGTCCGTTCCTATCCAGAGAATATCCTGGCTTCCGGGATAGAGCGTGAAAACAGATAAATGTGCCGGGAATTCATTCAGAGAAGTATAGGTATCGTTTTCCGTATTATAGCGAATACAACCGCCCTCTACGAATCCAGCATATAAATCCTTGCCAGCCCATACCACCTTCGAAACGGTCTTATGGGAATCCAGCCGTATATGTTGTTCAATGGTGAAATCGGGATTCAACAAAAACAAATTCCCTCCCTGTACCAATACAAACCTGTTATCAGAGAAGAACATCCGGTCCACCGATGTATCCGGCAATACGGTCCTCAAATCCGACAAATGCACACCATCCCCCGGACTTCTTCCCGTTAAATATTTCACTTGCCCGTTTTCCAGCAGGAAAAACATATGATTGGAATGGTCTATGCAAAAATCCTTCACCTGTTCCAAGAAATCCATTGTCACCGGCTGAAAGTCCTCTGTTTTGGAATTATAGAAGAAAAGACCCACTCCTTTCACCAGGCAAAACAGTTTTTCGTCTGCCGTTTTTCCTAAGATAAAAGACTTCTCCTGATTGGGTATCTTGTTTTCTTTCCGCAAATAATATCGGGTTATTTTGTCATTGTTCTTATCCAGCCGGTTTACGCCATCGTCCGTAGCAATCCATAAATCGTCGCCCTGCTCTATTATCTGCCGGATGATATTATTGCTGATTGTATTCGGGTCGCTTTTGCTATACCGGAATGTGCGTATATCCCGTCCGTCGTAGGCATTCAGTCCGTCCCAGGTTCCAATCCAGACGGTATGCCCTGTATCTTCAAAAATACAGTTTACCGAATTGTTTGTCAATCCATCTATGTTAGAGATAAATTTTACCACATGGGATGCCGCCGACCTTTCAGGAATCACACATAAAAACAGGCACACAAGAATGGAGTATAGTAAGGGGTTCCTTTTCATAAAAATATTCCTTCTGTCATTTTGAATAGCATCAAATATAAGATTTTTATATCTATAAGATTCTGACTTTACAGCTTACAAAGATTAATTAAGATATTCTTTATCTTCCCCTATAGAATACGGCGAGCTTTAACAGGGGTACGCTGCCAGTATTAGCAGAGGTGTCCTGCCAGTGCCGGCAGAGGTGCACTGCTAATGGTGGAGGTACCTCAGCACCAGTACTGTTGCGGGTGGCGCATTACCACTGTTGCGGTACCCGCAACAACACTATTGCAGGTGTCGCAACAGGGCTGTTGCAGATACCGCAACAAAACTTATGGAAAAACCGGAGTTATCAGTATCCCGGATTTTGTGTCAGGATATCATTGCTCTTGTCTCTTTCTCCCTGAGGTACAGGCAGCAGATAGTCTCTGTTGTCATTAAAATTAGCCCCTTTGGTCGTGTTGTATTTCTGGGCATAGTTGCGCATCACCGTGCCAAAACGTTTCTGCCGTATCAGGTCGTCCCGTCTCCATCCTTCCATTGCCAACTCGCAACGGCGTTCGTGACGGATAATGTCTCTTAGCTTATCCGTATTGGTTTCCTGAATATCAGGCAACGTATTATTCGTTACGACAGGCACGTATTTTTGCTTATCCCTTCTCGGGTCGAGCGGATTTGTCTGCCGCGCCCGTTTCCGTATTTCATTCAGATAAGGAAGAGCCTGGGCGGATTTGCCGTTTTCGTTCAATACTTCCGCATACAGGAGCAGGACATCCGAGTAGCGTATCATACGGATGTTGTAGCTAATCATCCATACATCCATTCCCTGTTTTTCTACAGCCGGAACCGTCATCTTATAATCATGGTATCCGGATAGGGATTCGGAGTTATCCTGGTCGTCGGTATCTCCCTTGTAGCGGTCGCCCGTCTGGGTAAATACGTAGGTAATACGAGGGTCGTCGGAGTCAAAAGCGTCATACAAATCTTTTGTCGGCACATGGAAACCATATCCCTGATAGCCGGTCACGCGGCGGCTGGTAAAGTAATGAGGCACGTTCGTTCCGGTTGCAATGGTCTTGTCGTAGACTTTATTCGGTAATTCGAATACGGACTCGGAACTGTTTTCAAATTCCTGACGCCAGTTCTTGCCGTAATCATCCAGCAAAGCATAATCTTTGTCCACATCTACCATATCATGCAAAACGGTTTCCGCGGCGGCAAAGTCTTGCTTAAACAGATAGGTCTTGGCAAGCATTGTTTTGGCAAAGCCTCTTGTCACACGATAAGCATCTTCCGCTCCATAACCTCCTTTTGAAGGAAGGGATGAGGCTTCTTTCAAATCTGCGATGATACATTCATATACCTTTTCTACCGGTGAGCGTGGTATCTGTAATATTTCAACAGGCTGTTTCGGCTCGGTCAACAGTGGTACTTCTCCAAAAGAAGACACCAGGCAATAATATCCGAACGCTCTCAGCGCTTTGGCTTCTTTTACGAAACGTGCCAGTTTGTCTTTATCTCCATTGGCTTTGGGACCGTAATAAATCACATCGTTGCAACGGTTCACCAGGCAATACAGGATTTCCCACCGCCGTGCAACTTCTCCGTTGGTGGTATAGACCGTAAAGTCCGACAAATCCCGCACTTCCGACCTGTCGCCATCGCCGCTTCCGCCTTTCAGGGCATCGTCGGTCGAACAGTCGCCAATGAAATAATGGTTCAGGGCATATTCATTCCAGGTAATGCGCAACTGCAAATACGCACCGGTCAATGCCTGCTCTATATCGCTTTCTTTCTGATAATAATTATCGCTTGTGGTTTTGCCGTAACTCGGCTCATCGAGCGAACAACCGGATAATCCGGCTCCTGCCAACGCAAAACAAATGGCTACTATTATTCTTTTCATAAATTATTCTTTAATAATGTCCGGGATTAAAACTGTAAATTCACTCCGAAAGTAAAGGTCCGCGAAGTTGGATAACGCGTAGTCCCCATACCCATATCCAGCGGATTGCTAATGCCCAGTTCAGGGTCCAGACCTGTATATTTAGTCAGTGTAAACAGGTTTTGCGCACTCACATAGAGGCGGCAACTGGAGATAAATCCGGTCTTATGGCAAAGCATGGACGGGATGGTATAACCTACCTGCATATTCTGCAAACGCAGATAAGAACCGTCTTCCACGTAGAAGGAAGATGCACGCATATTATTGTTGGTATCCGAGTTGGTGATGCGCGGATAGATAGCATGGGTATCTCCATCCTTTGTCCATGCTTTCGCATAGGCATCGACCAGCGCATTCTGGCGTCCGGCAGAGGCAAGGGTTCCTTTCGCCACATTCCATATATCATTGCCTACCGTTCCCTGGAATGCCATACGGACATCGAAGTTCCGGTAATTAAAACCGAGGTTGAAGCCGTAAATCAAATCCGGGTTCGGGTCGCCGATAAAGGTACGGTCGTCGTCGTCATTCAAAGCACCCGACTTGCCTAATTTGGCAAATTTGAAATCACCGGGTTTGGCATTGGGCTGGATTTTATTTCCACTACCATCCACATACGCATCGATTTCCTGCTGGTTCTGGAAGATGCCGATTTGCTGGTATCCCCAGAAACGTCCGATAGGGCCGCCCACATAGGTACGGCTCTGGCTTCCGCTCAGGTATTCGGAATTTAGCTTGGTGACCTTTGTCTTATACGTAGACATATTCAAACCTATATTGTAATGGAAATCCTTGCCTATCTGATTGCGGTAGTTCATCACCAACTCAAAACCAGTATTCCTTAAATCGCCGGCATTGAAGAACGGGCTGTTAGGAAGCGCGCCAAAAGACGGGATAGGCATATTCAGCAACATATTGTTGGTTTCCTTTACATAGAAATCCATGCTTACATCGAAACTGTTTCTGAAGAACGACATATCCAGACCGACATTGGTTTGCTGGCTGGTTTCCCATTTCAGATTGGAGTTCCCTACATAGATAGGCACATATCCCTGCAAATAGCGATTTCCGAAATACCATTGTTTTTCATTGTTGGTACCTATCAAAGTATACGGAGCATCCCGGTCGATACGCTGGTTTCCGTTCTGCCCCCAGCCTAAACGCAATTTCAGGTTGGAAAGCGTATTCTCGATGTTCAGGTTTCTGAAGAACTCTTCGCTGCTGATTCTCCAGCCCAAAGATACGGATGGGAAAAATCCCCAGCGGTTCCCTTTGGCAAAACGGGAAGAACCGTCGGCACGGAAGTTCACAGTTGCCAGATACCGGTCGTCATACGAATAATTGATACGTCCCAGATAAGACAGCATGGAAGAGGTTTCTTTGCCTCCCGATGTTTTATCTCCCAAAGTCTGGGCATCCAGTATCTGGTAGATTTCTTCATTTCCTAATGCTTTACGTTTGAAGGCGTTGATGCCTTCCTTCTTATTTTTCTCGTAAGTCATTGCCACCATAGCATCCAAACGGTGTTTCCCGAACGTTGTGTTATAGTTCAAACGTTGTTCCACCAGATAGTTGAAAGTAACCAGGCTATTGTTGTTCAACTGCGTTTCAACACTGTATTTGCCTTCTTTATTTGCCAGATTATCATCCGAGAACGCAGAAGTATAGAACGGACGGAAGTCCTTGAATGTGTTCTGGTATCTTTCAAAGCTGTATTGCACACGGTAGGTCAGGTCTTTAAGCAGCTTAACCTGTGCAAAGGCATTCCCGAATACATTGAAGTCTTCATTGGAACGGTTTGCCAGACGGAGCATTGCCACCGGGTTCGGGTCGTACGACCATTCGGTCGGTGCATACTTATTATACTTGTAATTAGGCGACGACGGGTCTACCAACGGGCTGATTACCGGCGTAAACGGGTCGGCTTTCTGGATAAAATCGAATGAGGGGATGGCTCCTGCATCACGTTGTTTGATTTTAGCAAGATTGACATTTGCACCGACAGTTACATAGTCGTTGATATCATATTCCTGATTCAGTTTCAGGGATAGTCTCGAGAACTCGGTTGTGATAATCGGTCCCTGGTCGTCTACATACCCCAGGCTTAATGATGAGCGGGATTTATCGGTCCCTTTGCGGATACTCACATTATAATTCTGGGTAAAAGCCGTGCGGGTTACTTCATCCCACCAATTCGTATCGTATCCTTTTTTATACTGGTTCGTGAACTTCTCTTTCATCGAGTTCTGGAAACCGGCATCCTCTTTATAGGCCTCCAGTATAAAATTATGATATTGTTCGCTGTTCATCATATTCATCGCCTTATAACTGTTTTTGATACCGACATAGGCATCCAGCGTAACGATGGTTTCTCCTTTCACTCCGCCTTTGGTTGTAATCAGGATTACCCCGTTGGAACCGCGTGAACCGTAGATAGCACAAGCCGAAGCGTCTTTCAATACTTCAATACGGTCGATATCCCCGGGATTCAGGCTACTGATATTATCCATAAACTGACCGTCTACTACATAGAGCGGATTATTGTCGTTTACCGTACCCAAACCTCTGACACGGATAACAGCATCCGAACCCGGCTGTCCGGAACTTGACGCCACAAATACACCGGCAGCTTTACCTGTCAGCAACTCGGAAGCATTCGATACCGCATAGTTTTTAATATCCTTGTTGCTGATGGATGCCAGCGAACCGGTTAAGTCGCTTTTACGCTGCGTACCGTAACCTACTACTACGATTTCGTCCAATTTAAGGTCTGAAGTAGCCAGTTTCACATCGTATACCCCACTTTTAGGGACAGTCAGCGTTTGTGTATCATAACCGATATAGGAAAACTCAACTTGGTTGGATGAGATTTTCAGGGAATATTTTCCGTCAATATCCGTCACCGTTCCATTGACCGTACCTTTTTCCAGTATGGATACGCCGATTAATGCCTCACCGGTACTGCCGTCGTATACCGTACCTGAAATATCCTTTACCTGCTGGGCCTGCACATGGATACCCGCCAAAAGGATAAAAACAAGAGATAATACATGTTTTACCATAGTTTTATTCTTAGATTTAATTATATGAAATGATATATTGTTTATTTGCTATAATCTTCCCGTCTTTCAGGGTAAGCTCTGTTTTCACAGGCAGTTCCACTATTACACGGGCCTCGCCGCCCCGCATCACGACAACTCCTTCTTTTTTCAGGTTCCGGGCGATGTACTCTTTAGATACAATATCGAACAGGTCGCATGGCTGAGAGGCTTCATAAAGGACAGATTGGGTTGTCTTATGGGGATTATAATACAGATATACAGGATAAGGCTTTTCTGCATAGAAGTCTGTTGCGTTACAGTCCAGTTGCAGGATACCTTCTATATTGGTTTTATTCACGATAGCTCCTAAAATACCTACCGGGGAAGAACTGTAAACGCTGAACATACTTTCGGTAGGATTCCCTTCTATCCATTTCGGACCGTCTCCTATAGCTACCGGACTAACGCCTTTCAGGGAGGCTTTTCCATAATCGTCCGCCTTACGTAAGCCTTCATAAGATACGTTATTGCAGGTAATATCTTTTAATTCCGGTGCCCACTGGTGTTTTTCATCCATGTCGCCGGGATAAAACAGACGGCAGGCACTGGCATTATTCAGCATCCACTTACCAATCGCCTTAGCAAACTGAGGCTGGTATTTAACCAACGGGATAAACGGCCAGGCGGGTTTAATGCTGTTCATCAGGAAAGCGTATCCGCCACCATCCGTAATGCTGCCCTGCAAACCGCTTACATCATAATCGCCCCATTTACCGACAATGATACCCCAACCGGTCCTTCCCGTAGGGCTGGTACAACCGTCAAATACCCAGTCAAGCAGTTTATGGACATCATAATCCGTACCTTCCGTTGCATTCAAATAGGCGGCGGTATAAGCGCCAAGAGGCAAAAGAGCTTCGTAAAAGCGGCTTTCCTTTTGGGAGAGCAATGCTTCTATGGCACTTTTACAATGTTGCAGATAGCGCGGGTCCCCGAATTTATGATAAGCGCACAACAGTACATAGGCATGACCGCCTGCTGCATCCTGCTGCAAAGGGATATGGTTCACATACCCTTTCATATGGGCATAATCGAAATAGGAATAATCGTAATTCCCATTCAATACGGAATCGGCTTTTACAAACTGCTCGGCTATTGTTCTCTGTATGTTCTCGGCTCCTTCTACTCTGGGAAACACATCGCATACGGCATAGTACAAAGCATTGGGAAGTACGTCATACCACCAATCGCGTCCGTAGCCACCTCCCTGCACGGCTACAGACGGATTCGTGTTATTCATCATGATGTGCCAACCGTTATCGGCATTGAAATAATTCTGAACCATCTTGACATAATTGTATCCGTCCTGGTTCGTTTTATCAATACCGACCAATCCGGCTCCCAAAATGGCAGCCAGGGAGTTCAGGCTCTCATGAAATTCTCCCCCGTTCGCTTCTTTGCCCTGGCGAATATCTTTTATAGCGGTGTATAGACCAAAGGTCGTCTGGTCCACGTTCCTCCGGTGATCATCCAACCAGATAAGCGGACCTGCCGGACTCTGATTGTTCCAGTCGAATATAAACTTATCATAAGTTATCGCCTTTTCTTTCCAATCCAGCATCCGGTAAGATTTAGGCATATCAGGCATCAAATCCACCCGGCTGATAGCGACTTGCCCCACACTATCTCCCAACTCATGTTTCTTCTTCGAGCAGGAAACCAGCAAGCAGGCTACAATTAATATGAATACACTTTTAGTTTTTATTTCCATATTCAATTCGATTCGTTTGATTTGTGATATTCTTTGCTAACGGATAAGCCAGTAATTGCAATCCTCCTACAATTATCAGGGCATATTTCAGAGCAAAATCCTGAGAGATGCAATAAGCGAGGAAAATGAACAGCAATAACCCGAAAGCTCTTCCGAGGAAAAGCCCGAATTCATGGCTTAGGATATAGGCGTATTCATTCCGGTTCTCTATTTTTGCTACGGTGTCGATGGTTCTCATCATAATAGGGAAATAGGCTAAATCGAATAAAGGCTGAAAGATTACTTTACACAGTACAAACAGGATGACTCCGACAGCAGAGAATAAAAAACCATTACACAAGGTTCCCGCAAAAAATATCAACAAGCCTCCTGTAAATATCTTTAAACGGTCTTGCGGACGAGCCATACGTCCAAGTACATAGACAAGAACTGCGGTTAATGCCCCGCTTACTCCCTGTATCAAACCAAGAGCACCTTCATCTCCTACCAGTTTTAAAACGAGTATGGCCGGTGCTGTCACCAAAAATCCCTGTACCATGCCTTTCAGGGCAGCCAGCCACAACATCTTTTTCCATAAGATATTGAAACGGAAATACAGGAATGAAGTCTCTTTGGGATTGGCAAACTTCCCTTTCCATAACACCATGCAAGCGATAATAGTTATCAAAACCACCACCATCGTAACCACACGGTACGACAAATTCACATCAAACAACACGCCAAGTACTTCTTTCCCGTCTATCTGACTTATAAACGCACCGATAATCAAGGGTACTCCGATTGAGGTTATTGAAAAGAAAAACGATTCCAGTCCGAAGAAATAATTACGGTTATTGTCGTTCGTGTTGTAAAGTGCCAGCAGATAACGGTTTGTCCAGAAAAATCCGGATGCGGCTCCCATACAGAACCCGGCAACGCCAAGCTCCACAAACCCGAGCGATTTGATAGCCATCATGGCAAACATGGATATGCCACTCACCAATATACCCACGGAATAAAGTAGCTTCACGCTATACTTTTTCAGCAGGAAACCATTTACCAGCGAAGTTGTCACAATACCTATATACATTGCCAACTGGTAGAAAGCAACCATCACCGGGTCACTTGTATTTCTCATGATATAGGCTCCTACAAAAATCTCGACAACGGGCAATACCAGAGCATAGAGCATGTTCGTAAGCAACAGGGTTTGCATGTTGGGGTCCTGTTGCTTGAAGAACAAATATTCTTTTTTCAGTTTATTCATCAGAATAAGGGTTACTGTTTATTTCAGTGTATTTAATATTTCGGAAATCGAAAGGTCTGCCTTGCAAATTACTTCATCGCTGGCTCCATAATACAGGGTAACGGTATCTCCTTCTACAAGATGTCCATTGGTAAAGATAACATTGCCGAAAAATCCGGTCTGCTCATACGGTGCAACAGGCTCCATGATAGGTTCCTGGCTTCGTGCTATTACTTTCGACGGGTCGTTCAAATCGAGTAGCAAAGCCCCCAGACAATAGCGATGATTGAAATCGGCTCCATGATAAATTTCCAACCAGCCTTGTTCGGTTTTTATAGGGGCGGCTCCGGCTCCTACACGGGCACAATCCCACATTCCATCACGGGTTGTAGCGACGCATTTATGATTGCCCCAGTGTAATCTGTCGGGCGATTCTGCCAGCCAGATATAATTGCCTCCCAGTTCGGGACTGCTCGGGCGGTGAAAAGCGAAATACTTACCGCCTATTTTCTCTTCAAACAAAGCGCAATCCTTATTATGAGGAGGAAATATCATTCCATAACGGGTGTAGTCCTTCCAATCGTTCGTATGAATCAAACCGACTCCTACTGCTACAGGCGATACTTCCGTAAATGTCAGGAAGAAACCGTCTTCGGTAGTTGCAACACGGCAATCTTCTATGCCGAAAGATTCCAGTTCTCCCTTACCGAAAATCGGTGGAAATTCAGGTTCGTCTTTAAAAAGAATGCCATCTTCACTGGAAACCAGTCGCAGATATGACATGGTGGTCAGGTAGTTCTTTCCTTTATAACAAATAACGCGCGGGTCCGAAGCATCCAAATCCGGGTCATTCTTTGAAAAAGAAACGACCTCTATCTTTCCTTCCTTATTATATATAGGAAAACTGATTACGTTTTCCTTCTGGATGGGGCGTTCCGCTACACGCAACAACAACCATATTTTGCCCTGAAACCGGAATACTCCGGGATTCAGTAAACAGGTTATTTCCATTCCGTCTATTCCCGCTTTCAAATCCCCGGGTGTAAGCAAGGGATTCTGTCCAAATCTTTTTGCGATGTCCATTGGTATTATGATTTTATTAAATTAGAAAAATTCGATGGACAAATGTATAAGCGGACAGAAGGAAAGGGGGGTTACTATATTCTCAATTAGGTGTACACATGTTAAAAAACATATAGACACCTAATCCGGTCAAAATCGGGCAGGTATATTATATTCTCAAAAAGTTATACTATATTCTTTTTACAGGGTTAAACAGAGCAAGATACATTTGTGATCTGCTTGCTTTTTCCACTGATTTCTTCAATATCCAAACGGATAATCTCTGTGCGGTGAAACGATTTTTCTGCATATTTCTTACCGGTAATCATATCGTCGGGAGAATATTTCTGTAACAAAAGTTCCAGTGCGTGCATACGTTCATCGGCATCCAAACCGATACGGGCACAACATTTCAGAACAATACTTTCATATTCCGTCGAAAACTGGTTCGATATAATTTGAGTTTTGCCTACGACACAAAATGAAACATCCGGGCAGTGGCCGATACACGTCAGTTTTCTGCCTTCCGGGGCACAATGTATATATATGGAAGATTGGGTATCCCATACGAAATTGACCGGTATACCGTAAGCACCTCCCTCTTTTGTGCACATCGACAGCACACCATACTCTCCTGCTTGTAATAATTGGTATGCATTTTCCTTATCCAACAAACGATCCTGTCGTCTGATAGTTTCATTTTTATATTCCATACTTACTTCTATTTTTTATTTCTTGATTTGAATATCGACTGCCGGCTGATTTTCCAGCCACTATATAATACAAGTAGTCCCAGTAGCCCCATAAAGAAAGGGAAAAGGATACTGGTATCTTTCAGGAATGTGAACATTCGTCCGGTATGCATCTCCAATGCGATACTCCACCAGGACATGGAACGGTATTTTTCATGCTCAGGCATTGTGATAAACGATTGCCCCGGCTCTATGACCTCAACTCCTGTATTATAATCGAACACCAGTGTTTTCTGCGGATTGAAAAATAAAAAGCCGCTTATTTGCTTCTTCCCTACAGGTATCAGGGAAGGAACAGGCGGAAGACCTGTTAAAGCATCTATCGAAAGTCCGGTTTCCCTGTCCCAGACATAAAGTCCCTGAAAAGAACCTACCAGCCATTTCTGCTTATCGAGCTGTTGCCATACATTCAGCCCCATTACACTAACCGGCGGTTCATTTCTTAACGGATTCGGTATAAAATCCGCACTGTTCCCCCTTCCTAATTCTTTAAGGGAGAAAAAGCCTTCAGAGGTATATAATAACCACTCTTGCTTTTCACTGTCATAGCGTAAGGAACGTAATAATTCATGCCAACTGTTATCGCCATCCATAACGGTAAGAGGCGGTGGAGACACCTTCTCTCGAGCTATCAGTATCAATAAGGGAGGACGGAGAAAGGCTCCCGTCATTATCAGCATAAATAAAGGTATCAGTAACCAGTAACCTACCTTGTCATGCCATATGAAATTCCACTTAAAACGATAGATAGAAAGATTCGTATTTTTCCGGAGCCTCTTCTTTCGGCGTATTTGTTTAGGAAACCACCAAACCAACAACCCGGTAATGCTGATAAAAGAAAGTAAGACAGCCAATATATCTACCACTACCCTGCCTGTTATTCCCCAAAGGGCACCGCAATGTAAATCCCAAATTACCCGGAACAACGAACGTTGCCTCTCCTGTCCCAACACATCAGGCAACTGGTATACCTGAAATTCAGGAGATTTTCCTACATCGTCCTTCCGAACGGGCGCCATCATATAAACCGAGCGAGTCAGTACAACAAGCGTATCCCCCTTAACCTCCATATCCGTAATAAATCCTTCATGGTCCGGCAGAGAAACCGGATGCCATAACGAATGTGTCTTCTGCCCTGAAAGTACATAAACTGTATAAGAGGAGGCTGCATAAACCTGACCGGATGCCGCCTGCACCAATCGATGTATTTTCTGCCGGTCCGCACCTTTAGCCAATCCATCATTATACTCCCTGAGTTTCTCTTTACCATCGGAAAGCCAAATGCCTTCATTCCCATAAAGCAAAAGAGAATCCGGTGATAATGACAGTCCCCCTTTGAAAAAACCACGGTTCCAGTTTTGATACTGATAGGCTTCCGGCAACCATTTTCTGGAAATATCCATCATACTGAATGCTTTCCGGTGATTCAGGATTATGCCACTAATCCCCATCCAAATAAAGAGCGGTATCAGGAACAAACCTATATATTTATGTAACTTCTTCATTCTTTTCGTATACATCTACGATTTCCGGATACAAAGGAAACAAAAAAATAGTATACCTATTGTCACAAATATGACATCAATTGCTATCAATATGATAACCTTGATTTTAATTCACATTCCTACTTTATTTATAATAGATTGTTTATCTTTGTGGCATATATGATAAAAAGAAGTTATGATATTATTAAGTTTCGACACAGAAGAGTTCGATGTTCCTTTAGAGCATAACGTTGACTTCCCTTTTGAAGAACAAATGAAGGTTTCCATCTATGGAACCGAAAAAATACTGGACTGCCTGAAAAAGAACCAGGTCCGTGCCACTTTCTTCTGTACGGCGAATTTTGCCATACATGCACCGGAAATTATGAAACGAATCATGGACGAAGGACATGAAGTAGCTTCCCACGGATATAATCACTGGACCTTTAAGGAAAGTGATCTGAAAGCTTCACGCGATAAGCTGGAAGAATTGACCGGAAGGAAAATCCGCGGATACAGGATGGCAAGAATGATGCCTGTTTCAGAAAAAGAAATTTACAAAGCCGGATATGAATATAACACTTCCCTGAACCCTACATTCATTCCGGGACGTTATATGAATCTTTCAACACCGCGCACCTATTTCTTACGTGAAAATGTTTTACAGATTCCAGCATCGGTAACCCCTTGCCTGCGTTTTCCACTTTTCTGGCTGGCTTATCATAACCTGCCTGCTTCTGTCTATCGCTGGCTGGCAAACCGGACAGTGAAACACGACGGGTATTTTGTCACTTATTTCCACCCTTGGGAATTTTACCCGTTAGGTGAACATCCTGAATTAAAAATGCCTTTCATCATACGCAATCAGGCCGGCGAAGGTATGGTAAAGCGACTGAATGATTTGATATGTTATTTTAAAGATAAAGACCGTAAGTTTATTACGTATTCCGAATTTACGGACATTGTTCGTCCTAATGCAATTGAAAAATGAAATTAGCCATTGTTTTGCCTTGTTATAATGAGCAAGAAGTATTACCCCGTTCTATTGAAAAGTTGACCGGTTTATTTAATGATCTGATAAAACGGGAAAAAATCTCGGCAGACAGTTTCATGATGTTCGTTAATGATGGTAGCAAAGACCGCACTTGGGAAATTATCTCCGAACAATTTGAAGCAAATACATACGTAAAAGGAATAAACCTTGCAGGTAATGTAGGACATCAAAATGCCATCATGGCAGGTATGATGACTGCTAAAGACATGAGTGATGCAGTTATCACAATGGATGCAGACTTGCAAGATGACCTGAATGCCATAGAGAAAATGGTAGACCACTTCGCAAACGGATACGATATTGTGTATGGTGTAAAAGTTTCAAGAAAGGCAGACCCGTTACTCAAGCGTCTTTCTGCTACGATTTTCTATAAATTGCAACATGCGATGGGGCTTAAAACGATTTACAATCACGCAGACTTTCGCTTGATGAGTCGTCGTGCCTTACAGCAATTATCTCTTTACAAGGAACGAAACCTATACCTGAGAGGTATTGTACCGATGGTAGGCTATCGTTGGACCACTGTAGATGACATGATAAGCGAACGCGAAGCCGGTCAATCCAAATATACACTGAAAAAGATGCTGAACCTGGCTGTCGATGGTATTACCTCTTTCTCTATTGAACCTATTCATTGGATTTTAGGTGCCGGAATATTCTTTTTGTGCACCAGCGTCATAATGACTATTTATATCCTTTATTCTTTTTTCGACCATATTGTTGTTCCTGGATGGACCTCAATCATGATCTCTCTATGGTTCATCGGCAGTATCTTACTGCTGGCTATCGGAGTAATCGGACAATATATTGGTAAAATTTATACTGAAGTAAAAGAACGTCCTCTTTACAATATAGAGGAGATTCTGGATGAAAAAGATGCTACTAAAAAGGATGAAAATAACAGCAAAAATTAATACATTCCTGCATAAACCTTTTTTCAGTGATTACCGTACCCTGTTCGGGTTATGGCTTTTATTGCCTCTGATTGCAGGTTTATTAAAGATATCGAAACATAATAATTTTCTGATCTTCAAGTATGTATACTGGCATACCATTGAACAGCTCTCATTATATGAGAGCTATCCTGATTGTTATCAGGATGTTAACCACTATGGACCGTTATTCAGCTTAATAATTGCGCCTTTTGCAGTAATCCCGACTCCTTTGGGAGTAACGTTATGGGGAGTTGCGATGTCTCTTATCCTTTATTATGCTATCCGGGTTTTACCGCTCGAAAGGCAAAAGCACATTTTTATTTATTGGTTTTGCGCCCATGAGTTACTGACAGCTCTTTTCATGAGTCAATTTAATATTGTAATAGCAGCTATCATCATAGCTACATTTTATTGTATTAAAAAAGAAAAAGACATATGGGCTACTTTATTTATCTTAATAGGAACATTCGTAAAACTTTACGGCATAGTCGGACTGGCATTTTTCTTCTTTTCCAAACATAAGATAAAATTTATATTATCCTTCATTGGATGGTCTGTCGTTCTTTTTATCGCACCGATGGCTATCAGTAGTCCGGAATACATCATCGGACAATATCAGGAATGGTTTACCTGTCTGTTTGAAAAGAACGAAGAAAATATGTTTTCTTTATATCAAAATGTTTCTTTATTAGGTATAATCAGAAAAGTCAGCCATTCAACTTCCTATTCTGATTTAGGAATCATATTAAGTGGATTAGTCTTGTTTGCGTTGCCCTATTTACGGACGAAACAGTATAAATTTGAAGCCTTTCAATACGCTTTATTGGCATCCGTTATGCTGTTTGTTGTTTTATTCAGCACGGGAAGCGAATCGAGCTCCTATATCATTGCATTAGTAGGCGTATGTATTTGGTATGTTACCGCCCCTTGGAAACGTTCTCGCTGGGATGTAGCACTCATGATTTTTGCTTTTATAATAACCAGTATGTCTCCTTCTGACTTATTCCCCAAATCCATCCGGCAGACTTTAATACAACCTTATGCACTCAAAGCCTTACCCTGTGCTATTATCTGGTTAAAATTGTGCTGGGAGATATGTACACGGGATTATACTGTGCAAAAAATTAGAAACTAAGAAAGTTGTTTATTCATTCTTAAAACACATACTAAACCGTACCTGAGTTAAAAATCCTCCTTGAATATATCCTCCGTATGGAGACTATAGGCCTTTCCTGCCGTGACTCAATTCATTCTATTAAAAAACATTTCTGTCTGTATTATAAAAACGTGGAGTTGTATAAAGGAAGAGAGAACATGGACGTAATGCCATCATTTGTTATTTTACCGGAAGGAATCTCTATTGTATTAACCTCTCTAGTCCGGAATTAGAAATCTACACCTAAATGAATTAAGCATCCTTTCTTATCTTGTTGCCACCAGACTACACGACTGGTAGAAACAAAAATATTTTTTGTTCTTTGCCAATCTTATTAATATCGTTATGTGTATAAAGACCGGTAGCTAAATACCAGTTCGCACTATAAAAATGATAGGTTATTCCCTATTTCCAGCTATTAGTAAATGGCAGAACAGATTTCACCCCTCTATACTGCCCTAAGATTTATGTAAAACTTAAACTATTAATAAAAAACGAGATCCTTTTGAGAATCTCGTTTTTTCAAATTGCATAAAAATTTTTATAGCTCCAAAGAGAATGAACTATACATTAATATCCCTTCGTCTGATCCAAATTCGGATTAAGTTTCATTTCTCTTTCCGGAATCGGGAAATAGACCTCATATGGTTTAAACTCAAAGTCTCCTTCTGAAAAAGCAATTGAGGCTCTATCTTTTGTTGTCGGATTTTCCTTTTCACGCATCCCGTACGCATTGAGAAATACGGCCAACTCTTCCGGGGTTTTCGTACGTTTCAAATCAAACCACCTATGATTTTCAAATGCCAATTCTATTCTTCTTTCGTGTAAAACACACTCTCTGAAAGATTCTTTTGACAAATTTGAAACAGGATCAAGACCTGCTCTTTCACGAATCTGGTTCAAATAACCGTAAGCTTCAGAAGTAGGGCCCTCCGACTCATTGATAGCCTCAGCCAAAGACAGCAGAACTTCGGCATAACGCATTAAAGGCCAGTTATCATCGGGGCGTCCTTCAATCGAGTGTGGATGGTTATACTTATTGATATAAGGAACTGCTACCCATTTACCCTCATTGTTAGTATAGCCCTCACATAGAGAAACGTTTTTCCGCAAATCGCCTTCTTCAAAGTCTTTAATAATATCCAAAGTCGGAATATTCCAGCCACCACCACTTACGCCAGGAAAAGGTATAACTGCTCCATATGATTCTCTCGGATAAAAATTATATATGAAACCACTATATTCTCCTAAATCATTATTTCCCTGAAATTGTACATCCATAATAGATTCTTTATGATTCTTATTTGCAGGATCAAATACTTTGGCATAATCTTTCAATAAATCATACCCCATTTGAGTAACTTCTTTAAAGGAAGCTATCGCTTCAACATACATTTTCCGTGTCAGATAAGTCCGTCCTTGTAAAGTCAAAGCAGCCCCTTTAGTCGGTAATCCGATTTCATTAGAAGCCAATTCATTAGGAAAAGGCAAAGAATCTACAGCCACTTTCAAATCCTGATCAATCAAAGTATACACGTCCAAAATTGGAGAACGCTTATATTCCCATGCTTGCTCCGGATTATCCAATGGCTCTGTAATAATAATTACATCACCAAAAAATTGTACCAAGTCAAAATAATAATAAGCCCGCATAAAATGCATTTGCCCGCTTATTTTCTTCTTAACAGTTTCATCTATATCCGCATTTTGTAACTTTGATAAAATTGTATTGATGTTTACCAAATAACTATATAGACTATTATATAAACTATACGGACCTATTTGCTCCATTGTTGTTGCATTGATTTGCCAATACTCCATAGCTTCTATACCAGCCCCCTGTCCACGATCTTGCGTATTAAAATGGCAGGTCGTATTGTCCGTAATAAATTCCTTATATTGCCATATACCACCAGTATAATCTTGCAATTGGGAATAAACTCCATTAGCCGCCTGTTTGAACTCTTCTTCTGTTTGATAAAAATTACCTGAATCCAATTTGGAGGGATCGCTTTTCTCTAAAAAGTCACTACATGAAACTAACATACATGCTAAAACGCCGACTGTAAGTATTTTCTTTATATCTGTTCTCATATACTTATCTAATTTAAAAAGTTATAACTGTTCCTATTGAGAAAATGCGTGGAACCGGATAAGATTCGTCATCTCGTCCTAAGTTTGTAACCTTGCTATCCGTATTTGTATTAGCATCCGGATTATTTCCCGGATATTTCATAATTAAGAATAAATTCTCTGCATTAAGGTAAAAGCGTGCACCTGGCAATAATGAACTTTTTTTAGGAATCGTATAGCCAACAGATATACTTTTCAACCATGCATGACTAGCGTCATAAACATATCTGGAATTAACTTCACGTTCCCACTTCCATGAGTTAGTTGTCGGAATAATTCCATTTCCTGGATTTCCAGGCCTCCAACGATCTTTTGCTTCAGCTAAAACATTAAATACCCCATCCATATTTAAAGTGGTAGTTTCAATATTTCTATATAAGTCATAATTTTGCGCACCTGTAAACAAAATATTCAAATCAAAATTCTTATAATCTCCACCTAACGTCAATGCCCAAACAAATTTTGGATGAGGATTACCTATTTCTACCATATCCTGTCTATCATATGTAATTTCTCCATCACCATTAGCATCCCAATATTTATATACTCCCGGAATTGCACCTTCCTGTTTCGGAGAATTTGCAATTTCTTCTTCACTTTGGAAAATACCTAAACATTTATATCCATATAACATACCAATCGGTTTTCCGACAACTGTTTTATTATAGATATTATACATATTATAGTTTTCTATGTAATCATTTTCTCCTCGGATTTCTAATACTTTATTCCTATTAAACGATATATTGAAATTACCTCGTATATTTAAATCCTTATTAATAGATTTTCTATAATCGAAAGCTAACTCCAAACCACTATTTCTTATTTTTCCAACATTTGTATAAGTTGATGAAAAACCAGATATGATTGGAATTTCTTTTGAAAGTAACATCGAATTAGTTTCTTTATTATAATACTCAGCAGTTACAATAAATGAGTTATTAAATAAAGATAAATCTAAGCCTATATCTAATGCATTTGATTTTTCCCAACCTAAATCTGTATTAGCAAAAGAACCTACAACAGCCCCTGGAGCAAGGCTTCCTCCTAAGATATAATCAGCAGAATTCATACCTGCCAAACTTGAATAATTACCTATCGCATTATTCCCTGTTACACCATAACTCGCACGAAGTTTCAGATTACTCAACCAAGATAAATCAGGCATAAAACTTTCTTCAGAGATTCTCCACCCCACAGATACAGAAGGGAAATTCCCCCATTTGTTATTCGCTCCGAACCGGGAACTTCCTTCACGCCTAAAAGAAGCTGACAATAAATATTTATCTTTGAAACTATAATTTGCTCTTGCAAAATAGGCCAACAATCCCCACGACCATTTTTCCGAAGTCATAGATATTGATTCGGCATTTTGAAACATTTGAATTTTATCATTAGGAAATTTAGAGCCGTTGCCATAAAGCTGGTCATAATTCTCTTCCTGTGCCGTATATCCCAACATCGCACTGATAGAGTGGTCCTTAATTTGTTTTGAATAAGAAAGTAATAAATCCACATTCCAATTGACAACCTCACGGTTCCATTCCGCCATTGTTGCATTTCTTGGAGCCGGAGCATTAGCTCCTGAAATTGTTGAAGGTGTAAAATCCTTTCTTTTTAAATTAAATAAGGACATATTAACCGAAGGTTTGAATTTAAAATCCTTCAAGAATGTAATCTCTACATATCCATTGGATACAACCCGATTAATATGTTGCTTATTTTCAGTTTCATGCAGATACATTACAGGATTAGGATAACCATAAACGCCTTCATTTCCACCGATATAGTCATTCCATGTTCCGTCTTCATTATAAATAGGTTCACGGGGATCAGCCATCAAAGCCATACCCAGAATCGCATCTCTTCCTTCCGTTCCTACTAAACGTTCATTCGTACGAGTTCCTGAAATATTCCATCCCATAGAAATATACTCATTCACATCACCTACTATATTCGCTCTTGCACTAAATCGTTCAAAATCTGTTTCAATAACAGCTCCATCTTGCTTTAAATACCCCAAAGAAACAACAGAACGAACTTTTCCCATACCTTCCGATAGGGTTACATTATAATTTTGGATTAATGCATTTTTATTCAATATTTCATCATACCAATCAGTAGAATATTTTGTTTGCTCCGGATTCCTGAAATCTAATGGAATTTCGTCTATGGAAGGCTCTCGATGTTCATTATATACTACTTTATCAATAAAACTTTGTTTCTTAAATTCAGCAAATTCCACCCCATTCATCATCTTAACCTTACGATTATCAGGAACACTCTGAATACCTAAATTTGCCGATGCGGTTAATTTAAGTTCACCTTTTTTTGCTCCTTTGGTCGTGATTAAGACAACACCATTAGAACCTCTTGCTCCATAAATAGATGTAGAAGCTGCATCTTTTAATACTGAAATAGATTCGATATCGCTTGGACTAACACTTTGTTCCAGAGATGTACCTATAGGAAAACCATCTACTACGTACAGAGGTTTACTATCCGCACCTAATGATCCTGCACCCCTAATCGTAATATCCATTTCCTTTCCCGGCGTACCTGACGATTGCTTTACAACAACACCTGGAGCTTGCCCCATAATTAACCGAGAAGGATCAACCAAAGGTGTATCTCCAATATTATTCATATCGACAACTGAAACAGCAGAAGTTATATCACTTTTCCTCTGCGTTCCATAACCAACAACAACAACTTCATCCAAAGCTTCCGTATTTTCAGATAATTTTATAGAAAACTTTGTCTTATTTTCCACCGTAATTATCTGAGTATTATATCCAATATAAGAAATTAGAAGTACCGCATTGTCTGGAACGTCCAGTGAAAAGTGGCCATCAATATCTGTGATAGTACCATTTGTAGTCCCTTTTACCATTATATTCGCTCCAATAATCGGTATTCCGGAAGCGTCAACAACAGTCCCTGTAATTTTTTTAGTCTGTTGACTAACAACCAATATTTCTTCTGATGCTAAAGTTCTATTTTCTGCAAACAAACTCGTCGTAGGAAACAGACTTAGACAGGCAAATGGGAGTACATTTATAATAAGGGCTACCCCCCCCCACGTTAACTTTTTTAAACATAAGCAGTTGTTTTAAGGTTAAACATTTCATATTTTAACTATAACAAAATTAATTTTATAAAAATCAATTTTGTTTTGATAAATGATTTTATTGTTTACAAAAACAACAAAAATGTAGTATTTTTCCTCTCGTTATTCTACATTCAGAATCCGAACAGGACCGATCAAGCCTGACTCTAAAAGAGGAGAGTCTTTCGTATAATGTTGGAAGGTAGCATAAGTATATTTCACTCTGTCCGAATTTTGTTCATCACCGATTAATCGGTTGGGCCAGAGGTTGGTCACTTCTATCTTCAACTCATTTCCACCCTCTTTTAAAAAATCGGAAATTTCCACCTTCCAAGGTGTCGTCCAAAGGGTCCCCAAATCTTTACCATTCAAATAGACTTTCGCTAAATTCTTCACCTTTCCTAAATCTAAGAAAAAAGTACCGTGCATAGCTGGAAAATCGAACCGATAAGTATAAACAGCTGTGCCAGAATAATATCGAATGCCTTCATTCGTATGCTCAGCCCAATCTTGTAATGTTGGAAATTCTACTTGTAATGGTCCCCCCCATTTCGGATCAAAATTTACTGTCCAAGGCTGATCTAATCGCAAAACTTCTCTTCCCAACCTAAAATCCGCTTCCATCAAAACATCATTCTGAATATCTTTTCCCCAAAAAACAAAAAAACTCTGATATGGCTCAAATACTAACTCAAGCGAAGTCGTGTTACCATTATCCGTGTACGAAGAAATATTACGGATTTCACCATTTACAGGATTCCACAATTGAGGTTGCTTTCCTGTAATACGAAAAGTACAAACAGTACGTTGGGTCTCCTTCGTCCGATTCGAAACAAAATAATAATCATAATCCTGTTTCCATTTATGAATATATCGAATCATCCCGGATTCCGAACGAAAATCATCTCCTTTCTGCATGGATTCCAGAATATTGACTGTTACCCCATAATCCGGATACAAATTATCTTCCCGTTCATTGAGTTCCTTTCCATAATATATAACTCCCTTCCCATACGTACGCTTGGTCAAACCGTTTGGAACTCCATCCGTTCCCCACATTTCTCGTGCAATATACTGTAACTCTTGATCGCAAGCCGGATAGTTTCCTAATCCGGGAGCTTGAGAAGGGGGTAATCCAACCAATGCTGCACCTTCTTTCACTAATGATTGTATCTTGGCAAGCAACTGTGGAGTCATCCGTTCGAATAAAGGCAACACCAACAGATCATATTGCATGCCTGACGGAAACCGCACCTTTCCACCTTCCACTGAGGCCGTATACAACAAGCTGGGCGGACAAGCATCAAAATTATGTCCGCGCTTATCTATCAGAAAGTCTGCCTCTCCTTCCAATGCAGACTCCGGTGCGCGAAATACGAAAGGCGCCTCTTCCGGAGCAAGATAAAGTATATCTGCCACGGTCTGTCCGCTTTGTAACAAATATTGACAACGGGCAACATAACGGTGATATGCATCAACATAAGGCCACCAAGTCTGGTTACGGTCCCAATGTACACCATAAGGTCCCATAGTCATGCCTGGACGTAAGCTATCCGGTAGAGCTTGATGTTGGAATGTATGATAGGTTAACCTATTAATTCCAGCGGCAAAAGCCCAATCTGTCTGATCTTTCATAGATGCCGGATGTTGCTTCCAGCCATCGCCTGCAGCAGTAAAGGCTTCAGAAGGAACTACCGATTGTCCTTTGATATTCGCCAATGAACTTCCTTCAACAGCACTAAACGATGTATTATATCCCCCCGGACTCCAGAATTCACACATCGGAATATCGGCAGAGGCCCCTAATTCCAGATCCTGCATTGGATTCATATCGTATGGTTCGATAGACAATTGCATTCCATGTTGATGAGCGTATGACTTGACAAAAAGTGAGTGATTCTCTAACATCAACTCTTGCATCGTTTGACGCAAATCCCAGAGGAAACGTTCGCTCTTCTCTTTATTCCCGACAACATAACCTGCATAAACAGGATAATAGGACTGCGGATCATAACCACGACGTTTCCGAAACTCTTCCCGAAATTTCGATGTCCAATTCTGTGCCCCCATTTCCCAACTATCCATGTGCAAAACCTTTAATCCTCCAGACAAAGAAGTATCTCGTTCCCCTAAAATACGAAGCAATTCATCTGTAAAAACACGAAAATGTGCCATCAATGCTGTCGAATCCGCTTTATCACACTCAAATCCTACACCAGGAAGCGGAGCAGGACGAGTAACAGCTCCATTATTCCGTATCCCAAAACGCATGATTACCCATTCCCCTGCAGGGACATTCCAAATAATGGATTCATTCTCCAACAAATTTGTAAGGTTAACGATTTGCGTTTGGTCAATTACTGCTTCTTCCAAACAACTTTCTTCTTCACGTGATAAAAATTGTTTCACACCGGGAGCAGAACTATATGGTGCACGATAATAAAGTGCTTTCTCCTCTGTATCTTTCAAAAAAGATTGTTTCTGATGACAAGGGAAAGCCAATACAGCAACATCTTCATAATAAGCATTCCATTCTGCTTTCAGTTCTGGAGTAAATGCACCTTCCCCGAAATAAGGAGGTTTTGGTGACGGTTTCTCCAAATGGATTGTTTGCCTACCGGTTCCTTTCACTTGCGTTATAGATGCAACCAAATGACGCATGGATTCTTCCGCTTTTACCCATGGTCCGCCACTTCCAGTCCAGCCCGGTCCAATTCCTAATGTCATACTGATGCCTAAACGCTCACATTCCCGCACAGCATGCAGAAAGCAGTCCTTCCAACGCGGACTGAGAAAATCGATATCACCTCGTGGTATACCTACGTTCACTTCCAAAAAGACTACTGAACCAATACCTGCTCGCTTCATCGATTCCAGATCCTTTGTCATTCCCTCTTTGGATATATTCCCATCCATAAAATACCAATAAACACCTGGGCGTGCAGATTCTGGTGGATTCCGAAAATTCTCCCTCAAAACCGTCCAGTCAACGCCTGCTTTTAATTGGAAGGTTGTAGCTAATAATGCCAGACATAAGCTAACAAACAAATCTGTTTTCTTCATAAATAATAATCAGATAAAAAAGTTTTACAATCTATTTATTCTGTCAATCTTCCCGATTACCAATAGAAATACGAGCTTTCCTAACTTATTTTTCCAATGGCTTACATCCTTTTATTCTCCATAATCTCATATCATTAAATATTCTTTTCAAATTGATTAACAAATGTATAAAGAGTAGTGGCAGAAAATTTTCACTATTTGATTTTAGATTTTCTAAAAATGATGGAAACTGAATGTAAGAAAGTTCTTTATTGCTTCGTCAAGAGACAGACAGGGTAATTTTATTGGTAAAAGTAATAGATAAGGGTGAGTACAACAAAAAAAGAGATATCGCTAATATATTGTTTGTCAGATTGTAATATAGTATATTCTCAGATTGGTCTCCCGATTGAGCCCCAAAAGAAAAAGCCCTTGAAAGTAATTGACTTTCAAGGGCTTTTGAATGTTATCGCGGTACGTACGGTACTTTAACCTACAATTTTACAAAACATCATAATATCGTAACTATCTACTAATAAACAGCTTATTACGATTGATTTATATCGTAAAATATCATTCAAAATCTTTTGCTATCTCAATAATTGGGTGTATATTTGGGTGCTAATTTAATTACACCCGAATATGAATATCAAGAGAAACATCATCTTTTCTTTGGAAAGCCGGAAGAAGAACGGCGTACCAATCGTGGAGAATGTGCCTATCCGTATGCGTGTGATATTTGCCAGCCAGCGCATTGAGTTTACAACGGGCTACCGCATCGACGCAGCCAAATGGGACGCCGACAAGCAGCGTGTAAAGCCGGGCTGCACCAACAAACTGAAACAGAGCGCATCCGAAATCAACACCGACCTGCTGCGCTACTATACGGAAATACAGAACATCTTCAAGGAGTTCGAGGTTCAGGGAACTATGCCTACCACCGCACAAGTGAAGGAGGCTTTCAACAACCTGCATAGCGAAAAGAGGGAGGAGGAACAGCAGAAGCCCCTGACGTTCGCACCTATGGAGGTGTTCGGGGAGTTCATCAAGGAATGCGGGACGCAGAACGGCTGGTCTGACGCCACTTATGAGAAGTTCGCCGCAGTGAGGAAACACCTTGAGAAGTTCGACAAGGAACTGACCTTCGAGGCACTGGACGAACCCAAGCTGACAAGCTACGTGAATTTCCTCAAGGACGTGGAAGGCTTGCGCAACACGTCCACCATGAAGCAGATAGCCTACCTGAAATGGTTCCTGCGGTGGTGCACCAAGAAGGGGTACTGCATGAACAACGCCTACGAGAGCTTCAACCCGAAGCTGAAAAGCGTCCAAAAGAAGGTGATATTCCTCACATGGGAAGAACTGAACAAGCTGAAAGACTACAAGATACCCCTGACCAAGCAATATCTCGAACGGGTAAGGGACGTCTTTCTGTTCTGCTGTTTCAGCGGGCTGCGCTATTCGGACGTGTACAACCTCAAACGGAGCGACATTCGGGACGGGCATATAGAAATCACCACCGTAAAGACTGCTGACCGCCTTGTCATCGAACTGAACAACCACAGCAGGGCGATACTTGACAAATACAAGGACGTGGAGTTTGAAGGACACAAGGCGCTCCCGGTCATCAGCAACCAAAAGATGAACAACTACCTGAAAGAACTGGGGGAACTTGCGGAAATCAGCGAACCGGTAAGCGAAACCTACTATAAAGGCAGCGAGCGTATAGACACCATTACACCCAAATACGCGCTGCTGGGCACCCATGCCGGAAGACGGACATTCATCTGCAACGCGCTTGCGCTCGGCATTCCCGCACAAGTGGTGATGAAATGGACGGGGCACAGCGACTACAAGGCGATGAAGCCCTACGTAGACATAGCCGATGACGTGAAGGCGAACGCAATGAGCAAGTTTAACCAACTGTAACCACAATAATATCATGGAAGAAAGAATAACGTCAATGATACCCCGCTACGGGAAACTCAACAAGATATACACCGGAATAATGTCCGGAGACAGTTTCTCTTTTGAGAAGCAGCAGTTCATTTCCGATTTTTACAGAGAGTACGGAGACACGCAGCCCTTTGAAACCGCACTTATCAGTCTCATGCTTGAAATGGACGCCGCGCACTTCTCCATATTGCTGAACAGCCTGAAACGTGAGATTGAAAGCAACATCTCGACTTACAACACCTGCAAGGAGTTTTTCGACCGTCTCGATACCGGATATGTCTGCCGACAGCATGAAAGCCGTTTTGACTGGGGTATTGACAGACAGATGAAAGTCACAAACGGATATTACCGGGAACTCATGGAAGCGAACGGCTCTTTGGAGGCGGTAGGTTTCAGGGAACACGACCGTCAGGAAGAAGAACTGCTGGAAAGAAGGTACGAACGGTGCAAACGGGAATACGACAAGGAGAAAACCAAGCTGGATGAACTGTACAGGCAGAAGGAGCAGGCAAGACGGGAAGCCCTGCAATGCCTGCAAAACCGTTGCGGGGACATTTGCAGGCTGGGCGGCTCACTATTGGCAATCCTTGAAAAATACCTGACCGACCAAAAGAAAAAGGAAGGGGAAGAAAAGGAAATGTCCGCATCCGGTACCACCCCGGCAAGCCCGCCCGCCTATTTCCCCATGCGGCTGCTGTCAGCCATTTATGAGAAATGCAACGGTGAACAGTTCGAAGCCGTTTCCGAACTGGACTTCTACGCCAGCATGAACCTGCAACCATGCGAAGGCAGACTGAAAACAAGACCGAGGGAGAAGGCGCGCGTATGCTATCTCATTTTCCTTATGGGTGAAACGCTGCCCAAGCCGGACAGAGAGAAATGGAAAGAGGACATCATGAACCTGCTGGGAATAGACGATACATACTACAAGTCAAAATACAAAGAGCCCGTTTCCGATTTCCCCAGTGACAGCAACCGGGAATTTGCCAAGGAAATGCGGTCAATATTCCGATAGTCGATGATATGTCCCGACATTCCACGATACCACCACTTTTACCACTCAAAATAATTTCCGCCACTCTTTATTACTTACTGATATTTAACAAGATAGCGTGATATTCAAATCACGCTATCCACATCCTTACCACCCGTACCCGGAAGTAACTTTGCACTGTTCGAACGAGGTAAAAAGCCCATGCGCAGGGCTTGCAGTACAAACGTTAATTTCATTCTGATATGGAAATTAGAGACCTTTTATCAAAGCCCGTATGGCAGATGACGGGCGAAGAGTTCATATTCTTGAACCGGCACGCCTTGCAGGGAAGCGGAACGAAGCCAGCACAACCGGCAGCCGACAAGGAAAAGAAGTATGTGTACGGGATAGGCGGCATAGCCCGGCTGTTCGGGTGCAGCATACCCACAGCAAACCGCATCAAGAAAAGCGGGAGGATAAACAGAGCCATTACGCAGATAGGACGCAAAATCATCGTCGATGCGGACATGGCGCTGGAACTGGCAGGACGCAAAAGCGGGGGACGCGGATAGGGAGGTGTAGTATGGACAACAAGGAAAGAAACATCACCCCCGAAGAGGCGGTAATCCTATGGCATGCCTCGCGGCTTGACCTCTCGAAAAACCACGAGCAGGCGCCCGAAATCCTGAAAGTGCAGGGCTCCGTCATCGGCACACTGGGAAATTTCAGCGCGTCAATCGGAAAAGCCAAAAGCAAGAAGACGTTCAACGTCTCCGCAATCGTGGCGGCTGCGCTGAAAAACGGGACGGTACTGAACTATACGGCGGAACTGCCCGAAAACAAACGGAAAATACTCTATGTGGACACCGAGCAGAGCACCTACCACTGTGAGATAGTGGCAAGGCGCAGCCTTCGCATGGCGGGGCTGCCGACCGACAGCAACCATGAGAACCTCGAGTTCCTCGTCCTGCGGAAGTACACGCCCGAAGAGCGCATAGCAATCGTGAGGGAGGCAATCTACCGTACCGAGAATGTTGGGCTAGTAGTCATCGACGGGATACGGGACATGGTGTATGACATCAACAGTTCCAGCGAGTCCACGAAGGTAATCTCCCTGTTGATGACATGGACGGGGGAAAGGAATATCCACATTCACACCATACTGCACCAGAACAAGGGGGACGAGCATGCAAGGGGGCACATCGGAACCGAGCTAAGCAACAAGGCGGAAACGGTGCTGCAAGTAGAAAAGGACGAGAAGAACCCCGGTGTAAGCACAGTCAAAACCGCACATATCAGGGCAGTGGACTTCGAGCCATTTGCTTTCCGCATCAACGGGGAGGCATTGCCCGAACTGCTGGAGGACTACCAGTTCAAGGACAAGGATGAGACAAAAGGGAACAGAGGGAAGTTCGACCCGTATAGGGACATCACCGAACAGCAGCACCGCATTGCACTGGAAGCGGCATTCACCCTGAAAGACGAATACGGTTACAAGGAACTTGAAGGGGCTTTGCGGGAAGCATACGCCTCTGTCGGTGTCAGACTCAGTGACCACAGACTGCGTGACCTCATCACCGTATTGAAAAACAAGCGGATGATAGTGCAGGAGAACGGAAGGAAATACACCTTCAAGCCGGACTTCCACTATTAGCGGCTCAGACTGGAAACCGCTTCACTTCAACCGGGGTATATATATATAGTGAAGTGGAGTGGAATATTCCAGAATATGGTAAAAACCGCTTCACTTTATTCCCGTACCTATATATACGGAAGTGAAGTGAAGCGGATATATACAGACCGTACCGCAAACATGTACGGGCGAAAAGAAAAAACAATATCCACTTAAACAGAAATCTACATGAATACGAATGAAGCGAAGCGGATACGCATAGAGGAATATCTGCATACTCTTGGCTACAACCCGGTAAGACGGCAGGGAGACAGCCTATGGTACAAGTCACCGTTCAGGGACGAGCAGGAACCGTCCTTCAAGGTGAACATGGAACGCAACCTATGGTACGATTTGGGCGCGGGCAGGGGCGGGAACATCATCGCACTGGCGCGGGAACTCTACGCATCCGACAGCCTACCCTATCTCTTGGAACGGATAGCGGAGCAGGCACCCAGCGTGCGCCCGGTCTCCTTCTCTTTTGGCGGGCAACCACTCTCAAAACCGAGCTTCCGGCAGTTGGAGGCGGTGCCGCTTTCTTCCCCCGCCCTATTGTCCTATCTGCGGCAGAGGGGGATAAATACGGAACTGGCAAAAAGAGAATGCAGGGAGGTGCGCTATCTGACTGGCGGCAAACCCTACTTTGCCGTTGGTTTTCCCAACCGTTCGGGAGGCTACGAGATACGCAACAAGCTCTTCAAGGGCTGCATAGCACCGAAGGACATCACCCACATACGGCAGGAACAGCCGAAGGAGACCTGCTACCTCTTCGAGGGCTTCATGGACTACCTCTCCTTCCTCACCCTGCGGCTGGAAAGGTGTCCTGACCGTCCCGACCTTGACGGGCAGGACTACATCGTACTGAACTCGACTTCCAACCTCTCCAAGGCAATCCGACCATTGGGCGGTTACGAGCGCATCCACTGTTTCCTCGACAACGACAAGGCGGGAATGGAAGCTGTTCAGGAACTGCGGGAGGAATACGGGTTGCGCATCCGGGACGCGTCGCACATATACGGAGGCTACAACGACCTGAACGACTTCCTGCGGGGTAAACAGAACAGACAATCCGAACGGCGGCGTGAGAAGCCGGAACCGGAGAAAAGCCAACAGAAGGCAGAGCAACCGAAAAAGAAAAACAAAGGTATCAGGATGTAATCGTACAGCCACCGGAAGGCTTTGAAAAAAGCCATAGCTCATTAGGGCTTTTTCTTCACGCAATGCACGCATCGCTAAAAAAGCCCCAATGAGCAAAAGGGACGCCGCCCCTTTTGAAACCCCGAAGCCATGCGGCATGGGAGCAAGGCAGGGGAAGTATTAACCGAAAAATGTATTACAGTTATGGGATATGCAGTTTTGCATTTGGAAAAGGCAAAGGGTGCGGACGGTGCAATGTCCACACACATAGAGCGCACCGTCCACCCGAAGAACGCGGACAGAATGCGCACACACTTGAACCGGGAACTGGTACGGTTCCCCGAAGGAGTAAAGAACCGCACGCAGGCGATAGCGTACCGGATAGAGACGGCGGGCATCAAACGCAAGGTGGGCACCAACCAGGTGAAGGCAATCCGGGTGCTGCTCACCGGAAGCAACAAGGACATGAAGCAAATGGAAGAGGACGGGAGGCTTGACGGCTGGTGCAACGACAACCTGAAATGGCTCCGGGAAACATACGGGGAGCGGAACCTTGTGTCGGCAGTCCTGCACATGGACGAGAAGACACCTCACATACACGCCACTATCGTACCGATAGTGACCGGAGAGCGCAGAAAAGCCAGAAAGGAAGAACAGAACGGGAAAAAGAAATACCGCAAGAAGAACACGCAGGATGTACGGCTGTGTGCTGATGACGTCATGGCAAGGCACAGGCTGAAACACTATCAAGACACCTATGCACAAGCCATGAGCAAATACGGCTTGCAAAGAGGAATAGACGGTTCGCTGGCAAAACACATATCCACCATGCAATACTACAAGGAACTGGTAGAACAACAAGACAGCCTGCAGGAGAACATAGAAACCCTGCTGGGGCTGGAAGAGGAAGCACAGAAGAAACTGAAAAAGGTCAAGGGAGAAATCGACGTGCAGAAGATGAAGGGGGCGGCGGTGAACGCAACCACAGCCATAGCGGACGGGGTAAGTTCTCTTTTGGGCGGCAGCAAGGTCAAGAGGCTGGAAGCGGAGAATGAGGGTTTGAAGCAGGATATAGCTAATCTGCAAAGACAAGTACAAGCCGAACAGAGGGAACAGACAAAAATGGAGAACCGATACAACAGCGAGATAAACAAGATAGACCGAAGTTACCAACAGAAAATTGCAGAGTACAACAATAGGCTGAAACAGATAGACACCTATTTCCCTATCGTAACGGAACTGCTGCCCATAGCCGAACAATGCCGGGAAGTGGGGTTTACCGAGGAACTGACAAGGCGAATCGTCAGCCTGCAGCCCGTAGAGTTCAAGGGCAGGCTCTATTCGAAGGAACACAAGGAGAAGTTCAGGACGGAGCACTCAACGGCAACCATAGAGAGAAATCCGCAGGAGAAAGGGAAATTTAGGCTGTGTATTGACGGAATGCCTATACTTGAATGGTTCAAGATGAAATTTAAAGAGCTCAAAGAAAAGCTGGGTGTAAGCCACACCCAAAAGGAGGAAAACAAACCTATGCGAGGATTAAAAATATAAATTTATTTGCTTATCGAATATAATTTATGCGAAAATATAAATGAAATTTTATATATTTGTCAAGTATATCAAACCATTGTATTAACATGATTAATAAACCAATCATCACAAAGCATAAAATTAAAGATGAAATTTATGTAATTGATTTATGTGATGAAATATTAGGGACAAAAGCTTTAAGACAACATTGTTTTGATTTTCTAAGGGGGGATTCTATAAACGGGAAACGCGGGAGAAAATTACGTGTAGACGCTTATTATGAATCTAAGAATTTAGTTATTGAATATAATGAAAAACAACATACCGAGGATGTTGCTTTTTTCGATAGAAAAAAAACTATAAGTGGAATTACTCGTAAAGAACAACGAAAACTATATGACGAACGTAGAAAAGTTGTCTTACCTCAACATGGTATTAGTCTCGTTGTTATTTCTTATAACGATTTTGAATATAATAAAAAGAAAAGAATTATTCGAAATAAAACAAATGACTTAAAGGTTGTATTCGAAAAAGTACAAACGTACATTTAAATAAATTTTATTATTATGAAAACTAATATTGAAGCCAAATTTAAATTAATAGAGATATTAAATATATCTCCGGTTGAGTTATCGTATATCAAAGATTTAACTATACCTGAAAACATTGTTTCTGAACTTCTTAATGGTGAATCAGGTGCATTAAAGGTACATCTTGAAAATATACAAAATGATGAAACTTTACCTGTAGATACCCGTTTATTAGCGGCATGTCTAAAAAACAGGATGAAAGATAGTGTTATCAGAATTAAAATGGATGGACTTGATGAAGACGAAGATGATGAAGTAGAAGAAGAAAATTATGGGTATTTTGATGAAGACTTAACAGAAGAAGAAAAAGAAGCAATAAAGGAGAATGAAAAAGAGAGAAATAAAATGTGGCGAGATAGAGAAATTGAATTCCATAAATCCATTCCTATCTTAAAGAAATACACACAAGAAGAAATGAATAGTGTAATGTTCAATTATATATGGGAACATTTTCCTTTGCTACAAAAAGGATTTGACAGAAAAATATATCCTAAAGCACGTGATAGCTTTTTTGGACATATTGGGATTGCCTATTATAGATATCAATTACCTCAAAAGGTTCAAGACAAAATAAATATAGCTGATGATTATGTTAAAAATGAAATTATTAATCGCTTTAAAAAATTGGAAATTGAAAGCATTGATAAATGGGCTATTCAATATAAACAATCAATGGATGAACTAGGTGTAAAAAAGTATACCAAAAGTAGTATTAAGGGTTTCTTCGATGAATTAGGTTTAAAGGTTTCTTCTATTGTAATAGATACAATAAAAAGTAAATTATGACTTGTATTTATTCTATCAGATTTAGAGTTAATTACTGAATTTATATATTTAGCAGTTCAAATTCGTTAAACAACAATGACACCTGAAGAATTAATATGTGATTTAAGTGAATTTTATGGTTACGAAGTTGATTTATCTTATGCCATAAATTATATAGATATGGTTGGAGAAGACTATGTAGAAGTAGACAGTTTTCACCTTTGGTTACAAGATTTGATTGGATAAAATATGAGAGTAGGAGAAAACTAGTGTTTCTCCTACAATTTTTTTGTATCCATATTATATTTTATAAATAGAACACCCACTTTTACATTATTAGGGTGTAAAAGTGGGTGTTCTATTTGTAAAATATTGATTTTCAATATTTATTGCGGTGCGTACGGGACTCGAACCCGTGACCCCATGCGTGACAGGCATGTATTCTAACCAACTGAACTAACGCACCAAAATGTTATTTGGCGGTCCGGACGGGACTCGAACCCGCGACCCCATGCGTGACAGGCATGTATTCTAACCAACTGAACTACCGAACCATTATTTTTTGAACCGCTATTCCTCTGAATTGCGATGCAAAAGTAGCAGCTTTATTTGAATTATGCAATAGAGCAAACAATATATTTTCTAAAACAGATACAACTAAAAGGGCGAACAGAGCATTTCCTTCTTAGTATTAACCACTTATAAAATTCTTAAAAAATACTACATTTCAAAGAAATCGCCAGTTTATCCCTAAAGAAGCTACTCCCGCCTCTCCTGTTATTCATAAATCAAGCACGGATTCCACCGATTCATGCGATTCCTTATCGGTTCAAACCGCATAAATCCATGAAATCCGTACCAAAATTCAGGACAGGTTTCAAATATTCCCGTTTTCTCAGTCGTATTTAATTACACTGACAGGACAACTTTCTGCCGCCTCTTTAATTTCTGCCTCATAATCGTTGAAATCCACACCTTCATTTACATTCGAACGGTCTGTTACCGTAAAGACCTGAGGACATATGCCTTCACATGTACCGCAAGCGATACAGTCTTCTTCAATCCAAACACTTTTTATTGCCATATATTTTATATTTGATGATAACTAATATATACAGTAACAGCCCTACCCCTTGAATTGTTGGACTTTAAGAGACAATTCCTTTAAAAATAAATTAACGGTTGCGTTTCTTTTATTCAAAATTTAATTACTATGTTTACAGCATACAAAGAAACGTTGACTTAACACACAAATCAAAAGACACCATGGACAATGCAATCTTTAGATTTCCTAAACCTATTAACGAACCGGTAAAAGCATACGCTCCGGGTTCAAGTGAGAAATCTGCTCTGAAGAAAACTCTGGCTCAACTTTCTTCCGAAGAATGGGATATTCCTTTAATTATCGGAGGTAAAGAAGTTCGTACAGGCAACACAGGTAAAGTGGTTATGCCCCACGACCATCATCATGTATTGGCAACTTACCATAAAGCCGGAGAGAAAGAAGTACAAATGGCTATCGATGCTGCAATGAAAGCACACAAGGATTGGTCTGAACTTCCTTGGGTGGAGCGCGCTTCGGTTATGCTTCGTGTTGCAGAACTTTTCGCAACAAAATACCGCTATTTATTAAATGCCTCCGTAATGTTGGGGCAAAGCAAGAACCCGTACCAGGCTGAAATCGATGCTCCTTGCGAATTGATAGATTTCCTGCGCTTCAGTACATTCTATGCAAGCCAGGTATACGCCGACCAGCCTTATTCCGATACAGGTATTTTGAACCGCATGGAATACCGTGCTCTCGAAGGTTTTGTGTTCTCGCTAACACCTTTTAATTTCACTTCTATCGCCTCTAACCTGAATATGGCTCCGGCTATGATGGGGAATGTTGCTGTATGGAAACCATCCACTACGGCAATTCACTCCAACTACCTGCTGATGAAAGTATTTCAAGAAGCAGGTCTACCCGACGGCGTTGTGAACTTTATTCCCGGACAAGGAAGTGTAATCGGCAAAGTCGTTACATCAAGCCGTGACCTTGCGGGTTTCCACTTCACAGGCTCCACTTCCACGTTCAATACTTTATGGCGCCAAATGGGTGAAAACTTAGGCAATTACAAATCGTATCCGAAGATCGTAGGCGAAACAGGAGGCAAGAACTTTATCTTCGCCCACCCATCTGCCCCTGCTGCCGATATAGCAACAGCTATCGTTCGCGGCGCATTCGAATATCAGGGACAAAAATGTTCTGCCGGTTCGCGTGCTTATATCCCGGCTTCCCTCTGGAAAGACGTGAAAGAAATGGTTGGCGACATGCTGAAAGACATCAAGATGGGTGATGTTCAGGATTTCACCAATTTTATTAATGCCGTAATCGATGAAGCTTCTTTCGACAATATCATGAGCTACATTAATTATGCAAAACAATCACCGGATGCCGAAGTAATATTCGGAGGCAACGGAGATAAATCCGTAGGATATTTCGTTGAACCGACTGTTATCCAGACCACAGACCCGATGTTCAAGAGTATGGTAGAAGAAATCTTCGGGCCGGTTATCACTATCTATGTTTACGATGATAACAAATATGAAGAGACATTGGAACTTTGCGACCGTACCTCTCCGTACGGACTGACAGGTTCTATCTTTGCACGCGACCGCTACGCAATCGATATGGCATTCAATAAACTGCGCTATGCTGCCGGAAACTTCTATATCAACGACAAGCCGACAGGAGCTGTAATAGCTCAACAACCGTTCGGAGGTTCACGTGCATCCGGCACAAACGACAAAGCCGGCGGACCGTTGAATTTGATTCGCTGGACAAATCCACGCTGCATCAAGGAGGCTTTGGTTCCTCCAACCAGCTACGGCTATCCGTTCTTAGGAGAAAAATAACAGACCTATTGAAGATTGGGAAATGGGGAAATTATTATAATTCCCCACTCTCAATTTCCAATTCTCAATTAAATCAATACTATGTTAGATTTTAATAACACTGAAATCGCTTTCTCTGCCAAATCGCAGTCTGAGCTGAGAAATGCTTATTTGCTGTTCAACACAATTAAGTATCCGTTGCTGGTAAAATGTGCCGGCGTAGCAAGTAACATCGCCCTGAGGATACATTTTCCACTGGCATGGGCTGTGAAACCTACTTTATACAAACAATTTGTCGGAGGGGAAACTTTACAGGACTGCCACAAAATCATCAATCATCTGATGAAGTTCAATGTCCGCTCCACTCTTGATTTTTCAGCGGAAGGCGAACAAACACCGGAAGGAATACAAGCTACTTTTGAAGAAACAATGCGTTCCATAGATTTTGCGAAAGGAAATGATAACCTGGCTTATGCCGTATTTAAGCCATCTACAATTACGACAGACGAACTACTTGCCAAAGCATCCGAAAAACGGGAAGAACTGACCATCGAAGAAGTAAAAGCTTTCCGTGAATTTAAAGAACGGTTCATGGCATTCTGTCAGCGCGCTTACGACAATGATGTCCGCCTGATTGTGGATGCCGAAGATTATTGTTTTCAGGACGCACTCGACGAACTGACCGACGAAGCGATGCGCAAATTCAATAAAAAACGTGCTATTGTTTTTGCCACATTACAAATGTACCGTCACGACCGTATGCCTTACCTTCGCCGCATTCTGGATGATGCCAAGGAAAAAGGATACATTGCTGGTGTAAAATTTGTTCGAGGAGCTTATATGGAAGCCGAACGTGCCCGTGCTGCAGCATTAGGCTATCCGGACCCTATCTGTAAAGATAAAAAGGCGACAGACGAGAACTATGATGAGGCCGTGCGTTTCACTATGGACCATCTCGAACAGTTCGAAATGTTTATGGGAACCCACAACGAAGAAAGTAATTATAAACTGGCTCAATTGATAGACGAAAAAGGCATCAAAAGGAATGACAGCCGTATATTCTTTGCACAATTATTAGGTATGAGTGACAATATCTCATTTAACCTGGCCAACGAAGGATACAACGTGACAAAATATGTTCCTTATGCAGCCGTACGCGACGTATTGCCTTACCTGCTTCGCCGTGCCGAAGAAAATACCTCTGTTGCCGGTCAGACAGGGCGCGAACTCCGTATGATCAAAACTGAAATGGACCGGAGAAAGAAAGCCGGAAAATAAAATCAGGATAGTTATGGCTTTTCTGATTCATAATCTATGATTTCAGAAAGCCATAACTCTATTTTTAATAAAAACTGAACCCGGACGGTTTTATCACAAATCCGACCCTCAGCATACTCTTATGTTCATTATAATTCAGCAAATTCTCGCCATACCCATTGTAATATTGGAGGAATAAATACTGATTCTCGTTATTATTAAACTTATAGCTCAATTCAATCTGTGTATTAAAGCTAAACCAGGTAAGCCGTTTGGTCAGGATGACACCACAGTTAAAACGCTTGTTATTCGTCCTGTAATTGGCTGCCACCTGGAATATACCGTTATATTTCAATAAATCCCTGTTATATTTTCCATCTACAATCGGAATCCATGCTTTAAACTGTGTCTCCCAGTTATCAGTAAGAAGCAATGCCACAGCAAGCGTAACTTTATTCCAGCTACGCGACTCCGTGCTATCACGTCCGTTCGACTCGTGTTCAAGCATCAGGTAACCTTTTCCGATATATTTGTTATGATGGATTATCAGGTGTCCAAGCCCGATTCCCGGATTAAAGTTCAGATCCCTCATCGGCAATGACTCCTGGAATACATTCCAAAAAGCTTTTTGCGTATACTGGATGAAAAGATACGTATCAAACGGCAGCTTACTTTTAGTCAAGCGCTGGGCTATACTGAGCTGGAACTTCACATCCGAATTTGCAGCCGTCGGTTTATGCCCTATAGTTGTTCCTCCTATAAAATAATTATCTTTAAACAAAGTAAAATAAGGCATCTTGTCCAATACCTCTCTTACACTGTCGGCATTGTAAGTATTCGTTATTATTTTTTTTTCAAATTTGTTCTGGGCTGCCACTTCTCCGGCAACCAACAGCAATAGCAAAAATATACCGAGCCTTTTCATAAAGAATTTATTAAACTGACTTATGAAATTAAATGCGACAAAGATAAATGTTCATATAAAATGATAATTCGCCCATACCGAACCAATATTGGGTCTTTTCTGGTATCATCCTTTTTTAATAACCATAAAAAAACTGTTAAGTTCATTTTTCCTATCTTTGTCCGCATGGAAAAAATATATAATCACTATCAGGAAAAGATAGAAGCCTATACACGGCATGCCGAAGGGCTGAAAAAAAAGATACATTGGATGGGAAGTATACGCCTGGCACTGTTTGTCGGAGCAATAGCAGTTCTCTATATTTTCAGGGCGGAAGGATGGATCATGTTGAGCAGCATGATCGCTTTGTTCGCATTGCCATTTATCATTTTAATGTTCTACCATACAAAACTTGCCTCCCGCAAGAACTATGCGGAAACCCTCATTAAACTGTGCCAAAATGAACTAAAAGCCCTGGATTATGATTTCAATGCATTTGATGGGGCTCCCGAAAAAATATCGGCAGACCATTCTTTTAGCCTGGACCTCGACTTATTCGGCGAACGTTCACTTTTCCAATCAATCAACAGGACCGTGACTTTTATCGGAAAAGAGAAACTGGTAGAATGGTTCCAGTATCCCCTTACCGACAAACAGCAAATACAAAAACGGCAGGAAGCTATCCGCGAACTGGAAAGTTTCACGCAATTAAGACAACATTTCTATGTAACCGGCATATTGCAACCCGGAAATCAAAATGATTTGCGTATCCTTTCATTTTTAAACAGTGCATCCTCCGGCTTCTTCAACAGCCGTATCTGGAAAGTATTAATCTGGGCTATTCCGGCTATTTGGGTTTTGTTAATTATTGCGTCCGCATTAAATTTTATCACATCGTCACTGTTAGGCATATTCTTTGCCATATCCTTTTTGGTGGCTTACAGCACGGGAAAAAAAACGGCAGAGCTACATAATAATGTCAATAAAATGGAGAAAATCCTCTCCACTTACGCCAACCTGATGAAATGTATAGAAGGCGACTTATTCAAATCTGAGGAACTTTCCGAAATTAGCCGTACAATGACCGGTTATAACCAAACGGCATCTCAAGCCATCAAGCAACTGTCTGGTTACATAGGAGCATTAGACCAACGGTTCAGTTTTATGGGAATCATTCTGAATATTTTCACACTAAGAGACACCCGCACTTCCATCAAATTAGAAAATTGGAAACAAAAACATAAAAGCGACCTGTCCCAATGGTTTGAAGCATTAGCATGTTTCGATGCCTACTCTTCATTAGGAGGCTTTGCATTCAACCATCCGGATTATATTTATCCTGAAATAGCCGATACATATTTCAAGATGGAAGGTACGGCACTCGGCCATCCGTTATTACGCAGGGATGTTTGTGTGAAAAATGATATTTCTATCCACAAAAGCCCCTGGTTCCTGATTATTACAGGTGCAAATATGGCCGGAAAAAGCACTTACTTGCGTACAGTAGGCGTTAACTACCTGTTAGCTTGTATAGGAGCTCCTGTTTGCGCGGAAAACCTCACCGTATATCCGGCACATATGGTAACAAGTCTGCGGACGGCAGACTCATTAATGAGCAACGAATCTTATTTCTTTGCCGAACTGAAACGGTTGAAGATGATTATAGACCGTCTGCAACAAGGAGAAGAGTTATTCATTATCCTGGACGAAATCCTAAAAGGGACTAATTCAATCGATAAACAAAAAGGTTCGTTAGCGCTGATGAAACAACTGGTTGCATACCGTGCTTGTGGCATCATAGCGACTCACGACCTTGCCTTGGGAACATTGGAACAGGAATTCCCTGAACAAATCAAGAATTACCGTTTTGAAGCAGATATAACAGGCGATAAACTAACCTTCTCCTACAAACTACGTGAAGGGATTGCACAAAACATGAACGCATGTTTCCTTATGAATCAAATGGGCATTACAATACCTCGATAACAATCAAATAAGAGCTTAAAATCATTGACATACAAAAAGGGACTGTCGTTTTCAAAGACAGCCCCTTGACATATGTTCTTCTCCTTCTCCAGAATCTATCCTACAAAAAAGAGAGGTAAATTACAATTCTTCTATCTCCTCTACCGTAAGTCCTGTAAACTCAATAATTTCAGAAACAGACCTGCCTGCCAGCTTCATTTTATGGGCAATTTGACTTGTTGCTGTTTCTCGACCTTCAGTCAACCCCTCCCTCTTGCCAATAGCAATGCCTTCGCTCAGCCCTTCTTCCTTCCCTTTCATTTCCCCGTCTTCAAATTTAGCATCCAATGCAGCCAGCATATCGCGTTCGGCGGCGAGGCTCAGTTCGTATTCCAACCGTTCGTTGGCGGACATGCGTTCGATATCCACGATGCTTTTCAATTTCTTGAATATCTGGTTGTTTAATTCTTCGGGAAGACGTTCCATAATATCGATATTATTTAATACGTATAACCATTTGAGATAGATGGTGTCGCACTCGGACAAAGGTAATACAAATTTCGGCATTTCAAGATATACCTCGTTCAGCGTTTCACTGAAAGGAATCTTCAATTCACGGTCCATACGTACAACATCCCAACGGTATTTAGCGGGATGCGAAGGATCCATTATATAGTTCAGGATACATACGATATAGACTTTATTAAAGCTGTAATTCCATCGCGCCCGCATTTCCTTCGACAAACAATCGGTCATCCTTTCTTTCGCCACTGCCGTTTGTTGCTGGATGGCAAAAGAGGCATAATACAGGATACGGTCGGAGAAGTATTTCTGACGTGTTTTCTGCATTTCAACGATAAAGAACTCACCCTTTTCATTTTCACAAAAGATATCGAATACAGCTTTGGGCTGCTCATGTTTCAATCCAAGCATTTCCACATTGCGAAAAGAGATGTCGATAATTACTTCGTCGTAGAGTACTCCATTAAGGAAACTGATGATTAGGTCTTTGCTTACTTCACTGCCGAAAATAGCCTTGAATCCCCAATCCGAGAAAGGATTTACAAATTTGCTCATAGTTATTTGTTTTAGTTCGCTGCCAACTGGATGGCGATATACAAATATACGTTTTTATTTCCATATTCCCCTTAATCCACATTTAATCATATCAAAAACAGAATCTCCTATACGTGAACATTGCTTTTTATCAAAATAACAAAATGGCAAAACACCCTACCCCTGCATTGCCTATACGAAGCAATATCCGACACTGATTGCAAATATGCCACTCTCGCGAGGTTTAGCTTTATCAGTTTGTCGGCGCAGATGGACTTTAGATAGCTAAAAACAGGACACGGAATTTATTTATTAGACGCGGACGACACGAATAAACACGGATTAATACAGATTTTGTATTTCTTAATCCCCGTTTCCCGCGGTCATCCGCGTCTAATCATATTGCTATGTCTATAGGGATATAATAATCTATTTAACATTCGCGTCAAGATCTGTTTTCTTACCATTCCAGAGTCGCGTCCATGCTTAATAACATCTAAAAACAAAGCATACATGCTTTGAAAACGAAACATATATGTTTTAAATGCAAAATATAGGTGTTTTATCCGCGCAGACTATTGGATTTTGCTCCGCAGACAGTTGGAATTAGTACCGCTACTAATTGGAATTACCCTCCGGATAGATGGAAAAAGTGCCGAATTATACGGAAAAGTCACCTTTTCAAGCTAAAAACAGGTTCGTTTCCCCCTAAAAAAGCATTTATACAAACAGGGTAAGTCAGCACAAACAGCCATATTCAATCAAATAGCCAACAAAACACACAAAAGAATATCATTTTGCAAAACAAAAAAAAGACCGCCCAAACGATGTAGGCAGTCTTTTTTCCGTTCTTTTCATAAAGTAAGTTTATTCTTCTCCTGCTTTTGTATTAATCCGCTTCAGCAATTGTTTGCCGGGTTTAAATTTGACGCTATTGCGTGGAGGGATTGGGCAGGGAGTCCCCGTCCGGGGATTTCGTCCGGTCCGTGGCGTCTGTTCCCACAATTGAAAATTTCCAAACCCCTGTAGCAGGAGTCCTTCACCTTCAACAAGCTCTTCACTTAATACAGAAATGAAAGCATCGAGATGTATCTGGCACTGTCTTTGTGAAACAGACAATTTTTTAGAAAGTTTTTCCAATAAGTCACTCTTATTCATATCTATGTCCCCCTTATAAAAAATAAAATCCGTGCCGGAATTTATTTCATTCCCTCATATGCTACAGGAAAATTCCGGCACGGCGTAATATAAAATCTATTAGAATAATGATAGCAAAATAGTTTATGGAGCCGGAACCGCCGGTACAGACGTTTCGACTGCGATCTCCAATTTATCTGTATTATTCAATTTATTGGTAAAGGCAACCTTACCATCCGTCTTTGTCGCGGAATCCATATCTGTTGCATCTGATATTTTGCAGGTTACTGTCGTTTGGATTTTTCCGCTGGATAATTCTATAACGTTAGGTGCTCCATCTATTTCTAACCAGGTATTCCCTCCGGTAATTGCAGCATCTACCCCTTTCGGTGAAACCACTTTCAAGGTAAATGTGTTATCTGCAACACCTTCCATTGTTACTTTTTTATTCTCCAAATCAAATGTATTATTTGCAGTTCCACCATTTCCGAAGCTATTTGCAGTAAGGGCATCAATCGTTCCTGCCTTTACCAATTTTACGGTAACAGTAGTTTTAGCACTTGAAAGAGCGGATGTAAAATCTACCGTCGTACTTGCTCCATCCGATTGAGCAGCCTGCAAAGTCAATGTATAATCAGCCTCTGCGGTTACTGCTGATGCTTGGTCTAATTTCATCCATGAAGTGGCAGAAGCCTCCACAGCTGCGGAACTTCCGGATTCCACATCTTTAAACGTTGGAGCAACCACATGCAATTTTACCGTCTGGTTTGCCACATTATACATTGTTACCGTATTTGTTTTAGCATCGAACGTACTGAAGCCGGCATAATCTCCTGCCAAAGAAATAGTCGGTGCACCGGCCGGAACAACAACGATATCTTTTGTCCTGCCTGTAATCTTGCTCTTAAAGCTGATTGTTGCGGGAAGAACTTTCGACATATCTCCAAACTGGGTTCCATCAACTTTATAAGTATAGATAGAATCTACAGAAACTGCTTTGGTTGCACGGGTATCTTCTACCAGCCATGCTACCGAACCTTCTTTGAAAGCAACCGTTTCTTCCAATTCACTGCTCGAAGACATTTCGAATGAGAATTTACTGCCGGCTTGAGCCAATATCAAGATATTACCGTCAGCTTGTACTTCTGCACCTGTTGTTCCGGCTGTAATCAACTCTACCGGATCTGCATTCAGTTCATTATCTTTATTCGGATCATATTTATCCATATCGCCTTCATCGCTCCACTCGTCCACTTTCAATTCAAAATCCAAATGGTAGGTGTCCGCTTTGGTGATAGCAATCGTATAACGATGGTTATGCGATACTTCGATATAGCTACCCACGCCATTTACTTCCTGCTTGAAAGGGACTTTGTAAGTAACATCCAGATTCTCCGTTTTATTGGCTGCATATTTACCTTTCAATACCAGATAAGCATCATCCGCCAACGGGCTTGGCCATACATAGAAAGCGCCTTTGGTTGTAGCGTTGTCTTTTACCTGTGTAGCAGCTTCTACCTCACGCTCCGGATAGGTAATCAGGTCTGCAGGAGCTGTACCCCATGCCTTAACAGGGAATAAACCGGAACCTTTCCGTCCGTTTACCATAGAAATGCTTTCAAGTGTAAATTTAGACTCCGCAGCATTGTTTACCACATCAAAACGAGCCACCATACGGTTCAGCTTAAAGCTCAACTGGGTACGTGCTGAGGAAGAGAAATCGGTCAAGTCCACCGGGGTTGTATAATAACCGACCATAGGAAGCGGCGTACTCAGGATATCGTCTTCTGTATTTCCTGCCGGGTCTATCAGGCTGCTATGCAGTTTCAGGAAATCGACTTCGGTTGGAACACCTGCTGTTACTACATTTTCCAAAGCTCCGGGAGCTGTTTGGGTTATCGGTTGCCAGTCGGTATATTCTGTTACAGCGCCGCCGTCATTTGTTGCATACAGCTTCGTACGGTTCACCACGCAATAAAGTTTAACGTACAGGCCTTTCGATAGTTTCAACAAAGCGGTAGAGATGCTATTATCCGCATCGGAAGTGGTCAGATTGAAACTATGTGCCCAATCGCCTGCCACTGTAGAGGCGTCGTCACGGTAATAATAAAGCTCCTGGAAGGTATAACCGGTCGCTTCACTCTCCGAACCGAAAACGTAAATATCCAATGAACGGATATAGTTTTCTTCCTCTGTGGCGATAGGGGCATCTGCCTTCGTCTTTACTGTACTCAGCTTATTCTTGAAGCTGAGCAGCACCTCACGGCGGCTACCGTCATTCCCCGTACCGCCGGTCGATGGCGCCTCCACGAGGTTCTCGCTGGTACAAGCTGCTAATAAAAGGCTTGCGGCGAGACATGATAGGGTTTGTTTTATATTCATATTTTTTTGTTTTTGTTATTGCCGGTTTGCCACCGGACGGGCCTTCATTTCTTTTGCCTTGATGCAAAAGAAACGAAGCAAAGAAAAAATCAAGGCTGCACCGGATGGGCTACTCCGGGTAAAGACTACGCTATCGCATCCGAACTCGCTGCGCTCAGACAGCGGATGCTCTTGCCGCTTCGTCTTCACCCTTCGCTTGACGCCCATCCGCTGAGGCCGTCCGCTATCCTAAACGGCAAGCATCATCAGCAGTGCAAGCTCTTTTCAAAACTCTATTCTATATTTCTATTAAACCGTTTTCTTCTTCAATATTACTTTTTGGTCACCTCCACCTGCGATTGCATTAGTAAAGGTTATTGTAATATCTCCACTTTTAGATGTATCATCTGCTTTCAACTTATATGTTTCAGCAACTCCGGCTTCAATCGTACCATCTCCCGCATTTGTTCCATGAGTTGTCATCCAAGAAGAATCCAATACACTTAAATCTGTCGTTGCGCCTTTTGGAGCATTAACTATAAATTCAAATCCTCCACCAGGTAAATTGTCAGCATCAATCGTATAGACAATATCATCGCCATCTTTTGATTCAACAACATAACTATTAGCTGTCAATGTCACGCCTATCTCAGCGCTTAAGAATGTTACTTCCAATGTTGAAGTACGTTCACCATTCACGGCATTCAATGTCAGAGGGGTTCCAGCTGTAAATTGTGTAGCATCAGTGATCTTGATTTCATAAATATTGTCTGTTTTTGCTGTTACAGTAAGACCCGTAACACCATCAAATGTGAAACTACCATCAGAGCAAGTAGCTTTTACATAAATAACACTGTTATTTGCTAAATACATGCTGGCTTTAGCTGCTGTTGCATCTGTAACATCAAGAGCTACTGTATTAAATACGCTATTCGTATATGTGTCAGTCTTGTCATTAACAGCAAACTTAGGCTTGCTGGCTGCTTTGTTCATTGTCACAGTAACCTTATCTGTTGCATCCAGTTTATTCGTGAATTCCAAATCGAAATTAGTATAATCAGTTATAGAAGAGTTCAAAGCTACAGTATATGATACTACACCATCTGCTGTTGCTCCTTCGGTAATTGTCAACCATTTGTCAGTAGGAAGTGTAACCTCTGCACCTTCCGGAGCTGTCAGTTTCAGTGTATAACTATTAGAAGCCAATGCATCAATATCTGTTTTTACTGTATAGGCTGCATCAGCACCTGTTATTGTAGCATAAGTGGAAACATCATCACCTAACGCAACGCCCAACTTAGCAGCTACAGCAGTAACAGTAATTACATTCTTTGCTGTTGTTTCTTCACTGTTCTGGAATTCAATATTATAAGTATTACCATCTGTTAAAGCTGATTTTACTTTAATTTTAAAGGTTGTATAATAACCGTCCGTTACTCTCTCTGCTTCAAGTTCTTCAAATTCAGCAGGAACAACAACTTTAGTACCCTCGATACACATCGCTTTTACGTAGATATAACCACCTACTACATTATACATATTGGCTGTTTTAGCAGTAAAATTAACAGTATTACCAGTACTATTATCTATTGCTGCAGCCTCTAATGCCGGTGCAGCTTTCGGGCCGAAGAAGGTCAAAGTGGTCCATAAGTCAGGATCATAAGAAGCGGCTTCGTTGATGAAAGTTACATCTACAGGAAGTTCACCTGTTGCACCTTGTGCTTCCAGTTCAAATGTAGAGTACCATACGCCATCTTTTTCTTCATAAGTAGGAGCAGCTACTGTCAACCAATCCGGTGCTGCGGTCTTTGTTGTTGAAGAGATATTTTTTTCAGCACGTACTTTACCAGTTGCAGCAACTGTCATTTTAAATTTGCTGGCATCTTCTACTGTAAATTGAGTTTTAGAACCTGTGATAGCAGTCGGAGCATTACCGTTAACAGCTTCAAATACAGTTGCAGCATCTTTGTCTGCATCGAATACCGGTGAATCATTGTCCGGTTTGATACTGATACCACCACCGGATGTCCAGTCTACCACTTCGAATGTTCCATAAATAGAAGCCTGGGAAACATCGCTGATATGCAGTTTATAACGGCTGTTTGCTTTAATTTCTATAGGTGTGGTAGCCCCACCATCTGCTGTTTTTGCAATAGGGACATTATAGGTTACCGGAACCTGCTGGTTTGTAGACGGGCTCTTATAAGTACCTGTTATTATCAATTCGCTGGCATCATCAGAAATACCTGGATAAACATAAATAGCACTTTCTGTAGTTCCTTTGTTTGCATTTGTTTTGTCATCATATTTAACAACAGGATAAGTCATCAAATTTGCATCAGGATCTCCAACTGCGGTAAGAGTTTCTCCCCAGATTGAAGCATTCTTGCGGGCTTTGGCAATCGTAATCGTTTTAATTGTCAAGTTTGAAGTAGAGGTATTATTATCGATATCAAAACGGGCCATGGCACGGCGCAAAGTGATATTCACTTTTGATACGCTTCCGCTAATCTTCGTTTTGCCTTCCCCTTGCATTAAAAGCGGAGTTGCGATAATATCAGTAGCCGTAGCTGCATCCAATGCTTTGGTATAAGCGGTTTTAAATGCTGTTTCTGTTGTTGCAGCAGCTGCATTCGTCATAGCACCTGTTGTCCCATCTGTTGTTATAGCAACTAAAGCTTCAATTTTATCTGTTCCGTTTGCTTTATAAAAATCTCCGTCTGTAGTTGCACTCGAACCATTATTGGCCACACACAACAATTTAATATAAGGAAGCCCTTTCAATTCATTCGGATAAATAGAGGCTTTCCAACCTGTACCGGATTCTTGTTTTGCAAAGTTTGTCGGATTCGGGTCACCTTCAGTTGTTGGAGGCGTGAAAGCCGTTCCTTCTTCCCAAGTTTCCAAATAGTAGTAAGTGCCATTTGCTGCATCAGAAGCAAAAAGATATACTTTCAATTTGTCTATGCTGCTTTCCGCTTCCGAGGCAATAGCAGCTTTCGTATATTCCTGGCTTTCGCCCGTGTTGTCAAATTGAAGCTGGATTTCACTAAGGCCGGCTGTCCCGTTCCCGGAGCCCTCCCGCGTGTAATCATCATTTGAACAACTTGCCCCCAAACCGGTTATGGCCAGAAGCATCATTAAATTTTTTACGTTCATTGTTGTAAATTTTAAGTGATACATGTTATTTGTTAAAAAATATCTTCTGTTACAAAGGACTTTTATCCCTTCCTGTTATTATTCTTACCCTATAATGCCGCCTTCATCCCAGTCGGCAGCTTTCGCTTGTGTCACTACGAAGCGGTCTTCATACACGGTAACCAGTATATCGAATTCCTGCTCCATATTGACATCCATGTCCATCGGCAATTTGGAGAAATAGGTATTCAAATCCAAATCCCTGATGATCTGTACATCATCCCTCCAGAGGCTCCATAACTGGTGTGTCCCGCTGGTGTAACGGAAAGTAACGAACTCGCCGTTTACCTCCCCGTCAAAATTCATCGCCGCCCTTGTCTCATGGTAGGTAATCGTCCCTCCGATACGGGGTATTGTATAGATTCCGTCACCCGCCGGAGTGGAGTTTTCCCACTGCCCGGTAAAACCGTAGATAGCAGGAGTCCCTTTCAGGCGCATCTTGTAAGCGCCTCCTTCGGGTGGAGCATCTGCCATCCATATCACCGTTACGGACAGCACCGCATGGGCATGCGAAAGGTAAACCCGCTGATGGAGCGTAACTCCATCCTCCACTTCAAAAGAAACAATCCCATAATAGAGCCGTCCCGTGTTTCCACGAAAACCCGGCGGAACGCCTTCCGTCACGGCTGTAAGCGACATCTCGCTCAAGGCAGACTCGCTGCCGGCATCTATCTCAACTGTACTTTTCGTTTCATCCCCGAGGTTTCCCCAAAGAACCATCGTGTAGCGTCCCGGCGGCAGATTGCCGCTCCATCCTTCCACACTATCCTTACGGAGCGTTTCGGTTGCCATCAATTTTCCTTTACTATCGAAAAGGAACTGCCTCAAGTTATCCACATAAACAGGCAATACATTTTCCATACTGCTCCCGGCATACCAGTACTCCAACCGTGTATTGTACGGGCAAACTCCCGGTTCATCTCCGAAAGAACAGGAAGAGAGAAAAACAGCAAGCAAGAAAACAAGCCAACGCATGCCCGTCTTCCCATCCAACATCGTATATGTTATTTTCCTCCCCACTTTATCACCCTTTGCCTACTATACAGCTTCCCCTTTTAAATTATCTACTGTTACTTCTCTCCCGTCAACTGCAAATTCTTCCTTGCTTTCTGAGGTTCCACCCCGACTGCCTTCCGGAACCATGCCGCCGCAGCTTTGGTGTCTCCTTCCATCAGGCAGAGTACTCCCAGGTTATTCCAGGCACGCGGGTCCGAATCCACCTTTTTCAGGTAATCCGATGCCGATTGCAAATCGCCTGTCAACATCACTGCGGAGGCGGCATTTACATTTGCCACCACATCATCCGGGAAATGGAATGCCGCGATTTCGTATATCTCCCGGTACTGGTCGGTTCCGGGACGGTAATAGCGTGCCACTCCATACATTTCTTCCAAGCTGAGCAATTCAGGATGGGTATAAATCAAATTAACCGCCTCATTGTTGGCTATCTTGCGGACATTGTAACGGACAATCACCTCTATACGTCTCAGCTTCGGAAAGAAACGGTTCATCATATCCCGGTAAGGAACGCCGCCTTGCAGTTCCATCAATTGTCTTTCCCGGCCTTCAAATATTCCATAACGGCGTATAATGTCCAATGCAGCTTCCCGGTAGGAAGGGTTCCCTTCCCGCAACAGGTTGATAAAGCCTTCCCAATCTTCGGCAACCGACGACTGGTCTATCAGCCCTGCCGGAATATGGTAAGTGTTCCGTACGTAACTTGAAAAATGGTAAGAACGGGATTTCGCTAACCGCTCATTATCCCCGTAAGGGCCGTCGGGTGAGGAATAGCCCCGGATTTGTATCCGCTCCATCGTGGAAAAATTATTCTCCAACAGCGGGGTCAGGATATTGTCTATCTTCTCGAGTTCCTGCCCGTTATTCTTGTAATCCGGATAAATCTCATCCCTGTTTATCGGATAGTCGATGTAAAGAACTGCATTCTCGCTACGATGCTTTCCGCCTTGTTCCGCATCCGGAACAAGAAAAGAGACCATCGAGATATACAGGTTCAAATCCGAACTGCTCCAAATCACTTTTGGAAGGGCGATGACAGGATGCATACGCTTCACTTCTTCCTGTGTATAGATTATGGTGTTGGGGGTAGATTCGGGTGCATTCGTTATGGCAAGGCTGCGCTGCAAGGTATCCACAGCAAGTACTTCCGCATCACAACATTCCTTGCTTTCCTGTTTTAACAACAGCACTGCCTGACGCATCCATGCCTGATAAGGGACTGCCACCAGATAACGGATATTCTTGGATGGCCTCGAGCGGTTATCCCGAATCAGGAGATACGGAGTGATCGATTTCTCCGGTGACAGGAAATATTCCCTTCTGTCCTGGCGGGCACGCCGGTTTCCACTGATAACTATCGGAGGTAACGGAAGCGACTGCCTTTTCAAACCTTCCAGAATAGGAGTAAAAATAACAGCCGTTCCCCCGCCTACACGTACTTCATTCAGGTCCATTTCTATATCCAGATGCAGGCTGTCGTTTCTCACAAATAACTGCTTGGGAACGATACGGATACCTTCCGCCAAACCATCCTCCGGCAACAGACAGCATACAACTGCAAGAAATACGTATATAATGTGTAGAATTTGTTGTTTCATACTGAATGAGTGTATTTTTATCGTAGAAAGTACATAACGGAAACGCCGACACGTGTCGGGCCTATGTAACTGCGTGTGTAGCTGCCTACCGATTCGGCACATTCCACACACCGGTATTTCGTATAATCCATATAAGCATACCCTGCACCGATAGTTGCCTCTATCCCCCAGCGTTTGCCAATAGACCAATGGTATCCATAACTTATGCCTCCGCCATACAAGTCCCCCCGGAGCACATGGTTCTCCAAAGAAGGAATAAACGGTATCTGTCCGATATTGAAATGGCCGTAATGCCCATGAATGCCGACAAAATGCCCTTCGAACTTCCGGCAAAACCAATAGCGGACTTCCGGTTGCATGAGATAAAGGTTCAATTTCATGTCATTTGAAAATTTCCAGGCGTTGTAAGCGCCCCAGATATCGATTGTAATCTGCCGGGTAATCCCCACTTCAACCCCTGCATTCGGAGAGGTGGTTCCCCAAAATAGGACATTCGTTTTAAGCGTTGTCTGTTGGCTATATGCACTGAAAATGGTAAGATTTATCAGTAATAGCATTAGTATGTGAAATTTCCTATACATTATCCTTTTGTTATCCTTTTGCCCCGTTCCGTCTCTTGGTAAGAGACGGAACGGGCATCCTGATTCAGGTCATATATTACTGATAATAAATATATTACCAAAAGACAACGAGTATACAGAAAAGCAGAAGGGAAACAGTTCGGGAAACAACGAAGCAGCTAAAGAAAGCAGAAGAAAAAGTATTTCTTTTTTGTAAGTATCAAAAAGACAACCAATAACACTGTTTTTATTCTCATTTTTAGAATTACATTTCTGATATGAAACAGGCAAATTACCTAAAAACAATCAAGAAACATTTAAGAATCAATCCGTTATATTAACTCGTAGAGGTGGAAAAGAAGAAATAAAGAGGACATAAGGAAAAAATCGAAGTAAGTGGCTTTTCCTTAAAAGGTGTATCAATATTCATTATCTATTGAATATTAAGGGACTTGCATATCCAAAAAGATGGTTTTTCTATTGCTGTTTTAAAAAATGTTGTTACATTTGCAATGTTTTAACAACCTTGAATCCCATCTGTTCCGTCTCTTACCAAGAGACAGTATTATATTTTACGGCACATTTCTATTCTTGCCGTACTTTCCGAAGTAGTGATTCTTCCCAAGTATAACAATCTCATTAGCATGATCTAAACGCGTTGTATCAAGCAGTTTAATGTATATCCGTGTTGTCTTTACAGAGGTATGTCCCATACTTTCTGAAATCAATTCATCGGATATTCCTTTCTGTTTGGCAACACTTGCCCAGGTATGTCGGGCTACATATGTAGAAAAACTCACCCCAAGCAATTTACCTAATTTTTTCAAACGTTTATTTTGCAAACGAATCGCACTTTCATAATCATGGAACGTCGGATTCTCTCCCCTTAATATGGGGAAAAGAAAATCACTCTCCTGATTATGATAGCGGTCGATCAGCTTCTTCATAACCGGAAGCAAGCGAACAGACAACTCCTGCCCTGTTTTGCGCCGGTTATATACGATTTTTCCATTCCGCAAATTCTCCTGCTTCAGAAATGCCAAATCCACAAAAGTCATTCCGCGAGCATAATAGCAAAACAAAAATAAATCGCGGGCCAGAATAAGCCCCTCTTCTTTTCCAAGGGAAAGGGTTTCCAGATTGCGGATTATATTTTCCTGTACAGCCCGTTTTCTCGTTTTCTCCACACGGAGATACACATTTTTAAACAAGGAAGGACGCGGTTTCACCAACCCGTCTTTTACGGCACGGTTCCAGACAGCCCGAAGATTACGCAAATAAAAGGATACGGTATTTCCGGAAAGTCCCCGGCTAAACAAGTAGGTTTCAAAAGATTTCAAAACCTCCTCATTCAAATTTTTCAAAGGCAGCTCCTTTTTTTCCCTGAACCGCATAAAAGCATTTAAGGTACTTTGGTAATGACGTGCTGTTTCTACTTTACCGTTTCCCATGATTTCTTCCACCACCTTTTGCATGTATGCCGACAAAGACCAGGCACGGAAATATTCGGCACAAGAGGCAGCCATAGCCTCTATACCTAACATACCCCTTTCTTCCAGTCTTTCCTTTTCCTTATACAGGAATACATCCATATTATCCAGTTGCTCCTGCAATATGGATAATTCTTCCTTACGCCGTAAAATGACATTTTCAGGCACACAAACCCTACTCTTCTCTTCGTCCCATTCCTCTGCAGACAGTTTCTGCAACAGAGAAACCTTTCGTACTTTTCTTTTGTAAATAATCTGTACATAAAGCGGCATACGCCGGTCTTCATATACAGATTTCCGTCTCTTGACTTTCACTGATACATGACTCATTTTTCACTCTATTTTATCTCCATATAACAAAAATAGAGTGATAAAGATTATACCTCCCACACCTCTCGCCGGAAGTACTGCCAAATATCCATAATATTACTGAAAACTATTTATTTTCATACTTTTTCACCTCAGGCAAATGCTTTTCTATTTCACTTATACGGGTCGCATCACTGGGGTGAGTACTCATAAATTCGGGAGTGGAACCGTTCTTGCCGGCAGACATTTTTTTCCAGAAATTAACTGCCACATCCGGATTATATCCTGCCATCGTCATGAAAACAAGCCCCATATAATCTGCCTCGGATTCATGCTTACGGGAGAAAGGCAACATTACGCCGTATTGAGCCCCTAATCCGTACACAGTAGAACCGACCTGTTGTACAACTGCCGATTTATTGCTCAGCGCCTGTCCCAAAATAGCAGCACCGTATTGTGCCATCAATTGCTGGCTCATACGTTCGTTGCTATGCTTAGCCACCGCATGCGCCACTTCATGCCCGATCACCACGGCTAGTTCATCATCCGATGCGACCAGAGGCAATAATCCTTCATATACCACAATTTTCCCGCCCGGCATACAAAAAGCATTCACCTGCGGGTCTTTTATCAGATTAAATTCCCAGGAAAATTCTTTGATCTCATCTTCCATACCATTTGCTTTCAGATAAGCTTCGGTAGCAGCCGCTATCTTTTTACCGACTCTCATCACCATCTCAGTCTTCGCCTTATCGGTCGATTTGGTTGCCGACTTGATATAATCATTATACTGCGTCAGGCTCGAGGAGAGAACTTCCTGGTCGGATACCAACAACACCTGTTTTCTGCCCGTCAAGGGAACACTTGCACAACTACTTAATACTAAAAGTATTACGAAACATAAACCTATAATCTTTTTCATTTGTTTAATGCTATTATTTTGATTCTGTAAAAATATTATACTTTCATTAATATAACAACCCCCGCCCCCTTTTTGCTCAAGCTGTATAAAAGATGCAGAATTATACAAAAAAGAAGGCTTATATGTATATTTATTCAATAACATCCGCTATATTTGCAGTCGTTTTGCATAAATATACAGGATGAGTACAAAAAAAGAACGATTAAATGCGATCTGCCGCATCATACAGACAGAAACGATAAGTAACCAGGAAGAGCTCCTTAAACAATTGGAGCTAAAAGGATTCCAGGTTACCCAAGCGACATTGTCACGCGACATAAAGCAGTTGAAAGTTGTCAAAGTACACGATGGAAACGGGAATTACAAATACCATCTTCCCGACTACACATCACTTATGCAACCGGGGAAAGAGCAGACGGCACACCATCCCAACATTGAATTTTCGGGAAATCTCGCCGTTGTAAAAACGCGTCCCGGATATGCAATGGGCATTGCTTCGGATATTGATGCACACGCCCCGAACGAAATAATAGGTACGATTGCCGGCGACGATACCATCCTGATTATTCCCAGGGAAGGAATCAGCCGCGACAAAGTTGTCAGGGCATTAGCGAATTTCATCTAAATAACATAACAAGCAGATAAAAAGAACAAATATAAAAATGGCACAAGAAATTGAAATTGACGTAATGGTTGCCGACGCTTCACACGAAGCCTATGTCGACACAATCCTCGAAACTATCGAAGCCGCAGCCAAAGTCCGCGGAACAGGTATTGCTAAACGTACCCACGAATATGTAGCACAGAAAATGAAAGAAGGCAAAGCGATTATCGCTCTCGCCGGAGAAGAGTTTGCCGGTTTCAGCTACATCGAATCATGGGGAAACAAACAATATGTAGCCACATCCGGTTTAATAGTAGTAGAGAAATTCCGTGGTTTAGGCCTTGCCAAACGTATCAAAGAAGCGTCTTTCGCACTGGCTCGTTTACGATGGCCGAAAGCTAAAATATTCAGTCTGACATCGGGTGCCGCCGTAATGAAAATGAATACGGAACTGGGATATGTACCCGTTACATTCAATGAACTGACCGACGATGATGCTTTCTGGCATGGTTGCGAAGGTTGTATCAACCATAGCATCCTGTTAGCCAAAGAACGTAAATTCTGTATTTGCACAGCTATGTTGTATGACCCGGCAGACCCGCGCAACATCAAACGCGAATCGGAAAAGCATTCATAAATAAGAAGAAAATAAAAAGTCTATAATATATAAAACGAGAACAAAGATGAAAAAGAAAGTAGTAGTTGCATTCAGCGGAGGTTTGGATACCTCATTCACCGTTATGTATCTGGCTAAGGAAAAAGGATACGAAGTGTATGCAGCTTGTGCCAACACAGGCGGTTTCAGCGAAGAACAGTTGAAAAAGAATGAAGAAAATGCATACAAACTGGGTGCTGCTAAATATGTAACTATCGACGTAACAAAAGAATACTATGACAAGAGCCTGAAATATATGGTATTCGGTAACGTATTGCGTAACGGAACTTATCCTATCTCTGTTAGCTCGGAACGTATCTTCCAGGCATTGGCTATCGCCCGCTATGCCAACGAAATCGGTGCGGACGCAATTGCACACGGTTCGACAGGTGCCGGTAACGACCAGATCCGTTTTGATATGACATTCCTCGTGCTGGCTCCGAATGTGGAAATTATCACATTGACCCGCGATATGGCTTTAAGCCGAGAATATGAAATCAATTACCTGAAAGAACATGGTTTCGAGGCAGACTTTACCAAACTGAAATATTCTTACAATGTAGGTTTATGGGGAACTTCCATCTGCGGAGGCGAAATCCTCGACTCTGCACAAGGATTACCGGAAAGCGCTTACCTGAAACAAGTGGAAAAAGAAGGTAGTGAAGAATTGCGCCTTGAATTTAAGAATGGTGAAATCCATGCTGTAAACGGAGAAGTATTTGAAGACAAAATCAAAGCGATCCAAAAAATAGAAGAAATCGGCGCTGCTTACGGTATCGGACGCGATATGCACGTAGGGGACACGATTATCGGTATCAAAGGACGCGTTGGTTTCGAAGCGGCCGCTCCTATGTTGATTATCGGTGCACACCGTTTCCTTGAGAAATATACATTGAGCAAATGGCAGCAATACTGGAAAGACCAGGTAGCCAACTGGTACGGAATGTTCCTACACGAAAGCCAGTACCTGGAACCGGTAATGCGCGACATCGAAGCCATGTTGCAAGAATCTCAGCGTAACGTAAACGGTACGGTTATCCTTGAACTCCGTCCGCTGTCATTCTCTACTGTCGGCGTAGATTCGAAAGACGATTTGGTTAAAACTAAATTCGGCGAATACGGCGAAATGCAGAAAGGCTGGACAGCTGACGACGCAAAAGGATTTATCAAAGTGCTTTCTACGCCGTTGCGTGTTTATTATACTAACCATAAGGACGAAGAAATATGATTAAAATAGGGATTATTGGTGGTGCTGGTTATACGGCAGGCGAACTTATCCGTCTACTGCTTAACCACCCGGACGCAGAAATAGTATTTATCAATAGTACCAGCAATGCAGGTAATCTGATAACCGATGTACACGGAGGACTGTATGGGGAAACCGATTTGCATTTCACCAGCCAGCTACCGTTGGACAGCATCGATTTACTTTTCTTCTGTACAGCTCACGGCGATACCAAAAAGTTTATGGAAAGCCATGAAGTACCGGAAAATGTGAAGATTATCGACCTCAGCATGGACTACCGTATCGAAAGCCCGGGACACGACTTTGTTTACGGTCTGCCTGAACTGAACCGCCGCCGTATCTGCAATTCTATGCATATTGCCAACCCCGGATGTTTTGCCACCTGTATCCAGTTAGGTATTCTGCCGCTTGCCAAGCATCTTATGCTGAATTCGGAACTGCATGTAAATGCGATCACCGGTTCAACCGGAGCAGGAGTTAAACCCTCCTCAACTTCGCATTTTAGCTGGCGCAATGACAATATATCTATTTACAAGCCTTTCACACACCAGCATTTGGCAGAGATAGGTCAGAGCCTGCGTCAATTACAGAACAGCTTTAGCAGTTCCATCAATTTCATCCCGGTACGCGGAAATTTCTCACGGGGTATTTTCGCTACCACTTATCTGGATTGCAAAATTGAATTGCCGGAAATCAAACGTATCTACGAAGAATACTATGATGACCATTCTTTTACCTTTATCACAGATAAGAATCCGGATCTGAAACAGGTGGTAAATACGAACAAATGTCTTATCTATCTGCAAAAGCATGAAGACAAACTACTGATCATTTCCATGATAGATAACCTGCTGAAAGGTGCAAGCGGACAGGCTGTCCATAATATGAACCTGCTGTTCGGACTGGAAGAGACAGTCGGACTGCATTTGAAACCGTCAGCGTTTTAACAGTTGACAATTTAAGAATATAATATTAATAAAAAAGGGACAGGCATGAGAGAGACAGAAGATAGTTTAAATGAAACCATCTTCTGTCACTTGTCAACTGTCCACTCAATAATCATGAAACTATTCGACGTTTATCCTTTATTTAATATAGAGATTGTAAAAGGCAAAGGATGCCATGTATGGGATACGGAAGGGAACGAGTATCTCGATTTATATGGCGGACATGCCGTTATCTCGGTAGGACATAGTCATCCGACGTATGTAAAAGCAATTACGGAACAGGTGAACAAATTGGGATTCTATTCCAATTCCGTTATTAACAGCCTGCAACAGAAGTTAGCCAATAAATTAGGGAAGGCTTCCGGTTACGATGATTATTCATTGTTCCTGATCAATTCCGGTGCGGAAGCAAATGAAAATGCATTGAAACTGGCTTCTTTCCACAACGGCAAAAAACGGGTTCTGGCTTTCAAACACGCTTTCCACGGACGTACATCCGCTGCGGTACGCGTAACGGATAATCCTAAAATCATAGCTCCGGTAAACGAAGACCTGGCTGTTACTTATCTTCCTTTGAATGATGCGGCAGCAGTAGAAGCCGAATTGAAAAAAGGGGACGTATCTTCTGTTATTATCGAAGGTATACAGGGTGTAGGAGGCATACAACTACCTACAGATACATTCATGCAGGAACTGCGTGCTCTATGTACTCAATACAATGCCTGCCTGATTCTGGACGAAATACAATCCGGCTATGGACGTAGCGGTAAATTTTTTGCCCACCAATATGCAGGAATCAAACCGGATTTGATCACAGTGGCAAAAGGTATCGGCAATGGTTTTCCGATGAGCGGATTGCTTATCAGTCCGGAATTCAAGCCTATCTACGGTATGCTGGGGACTACTTTTGGTGGAAATCATCTGGCTTGTGCCGCCGCAATAGCCGTACTGGAGATTATGGAAAACGAAAAGCTGATTGATAATGCTGCAAATGTAGGGGCATTTCTTCTGGAAGAACTTCATAAACTTCCGGGTATCAAGGAAATCCGCGGACGCGGTTTGATGATTGGTATCGAGTTTGAAGAATCCATCAAAGAAGTACGCCAGAAACTACTGTTCGAAGAAAAAGTATTTACTGGCGTTGCCGGAACAAATACCATCCGTCTGCTTCCACCTCTCTGCCTCAGCATGGACGAAGCCAAAGAATTTCTTGCACGGTTCCGCAAGGTTCTGAACGCATAAGAACATTTCAACCGGTTCCCGAAGAGTTTCAATACATACCGTTTAAACAAACAAATTCACAAAAAAGGATTCGTTTGTTTAAGCGGATTTTTATTAAAAAAAGAATATAAACAGTCTGTTTTTTTGCTATCTTTACCCACTTCAAAAGACAATTGCAGCATATCGCTTTTACAATAAAAATAACCTTTTAATTAACTTATAACTAAACCAATGGAAATATTTAACGTTCCCCTAAAGGGCAAAGACTTATTAGTCTCCCCTTTGTTTATTAAAACCACAAAATTAACTTTCTCCTTTATTATCTTTTTGGTATTATGGCTCTTGCCTTCCGGAATCTTCGGTATAGAAGGATTATCCATTACAGAGCATAGAGTCATCGCTATTTTTATCTTTGCCACCTTCATGTGGGTATTAGAAGCGGTTCCGGCATGGACTACCTCCTTACTGATAGTGGTAATGTTACTATTAACCGTATCGGACAGCAGCTTATGGTTCTTCATACAGGGAATACCAGCTGATAAACTGGGACAATTGGTTAAATACCAATCTATCATGCATTGTTTTGCAGACCCCATCATCATGCTGTTTATTGGTGGCTTTATTCTTGCCATTGCCGCAATCAAAAGCGGTCTGGATAGCATGTTGGTACGTGTATTATTAAAACCGTTCGGAACACAAAGCCGCTATATACAGTTAGGCTTTATTCTCATAACCGGCATATTTTCAATGTTCCTCAGCAATTCGGCCACTACCGCCATGATGCTCACTCTCCTGATTCCGATTCTCAAAGCCCTTCCGGCAGATGATAAGGGCAAAATAGGAATGGCTTTGGCTATCCCCTTCGCAGCAAACATCGGAGGGATGGGTACGCCTATAGGCACGCCTCCCAACGCTATCGCCCTGAAATTCTTAAACGACCCCGACGGATTGAATGCCAATATCGGTTTCGGCGACTGGATGCTTCTCATGGTTCCTTTCACATTTCTGTTATTGTTTATAGCCTGGTTTATTTTGTTGCGTTTTTTCCCTTTCAAACAGAAACATATACAGTTGAATTTAGAAGGAGAAACAAAAAAAGACTGGCAGTCTATTGTGATATATATCACTTTTGCCGTTACTATCCTATTGTGGATGTCCGACAAAGTCACCGGAATCAATCCCAATGTTGTTGCAATGATTCCGGTCGCAGTACTTTGTATTACCGGTATTATCACCCAACAAGATCTGGCACAAATCAATTGGAGCGTGCTTTGGATGGTTGCCGGAGGCTTTGCCCTGGGGGTAGCATTAAATGAAACAGGATTAGCGCAAAACGCCATTTCGGCTATACCATTCAATTCCTGGTCGCCTTTGATAATAATCCTCGGCACGGGCTTTATCTGTTACGCGATGTCCAACTTCATATCCAACACTGCTACAGTAGCACTACTCGCACCTATCCTTGCCGTTGTTGGCATCAGCATGCGCGAAACACTTCATTCGTTAGGTGGGGTCAGCACATTACTTATCGGTCTGGCTATAAGCGCATCACTGGCGATGGTATTGCCAATCAGCACTCCTCCTAACGCAATGGTACATGCCACAGGCATAATCAAACAAAAAGATATGGCAAAGGTTGGGCTCATAATCGGTGTTGTGGGATTTGCTTTGGGGTATATGATGCTAATCATTATGGGTTCGTATCTCTTGCCATAATATGTATCCTTTCATCAGTCTATAAGCTGAAGCCTCGTCAGTGTCTCGGATGACACGGCATTGGTACAGGCACCGACGAGGCTCCCGCGAAAAAGGGCCTATAATCCGTCCGGTTTAAATGGGTAATGACTTCCCTATCCGATAAGCCCATCTCATAAAGAAGCGGTGCAAAGGTGTTGACGGTAATTCATCCATCAATAAATCCGGACGGAATTCACGAAGTATCAGCCAGTCTGCCTGTTTTACCCAATGGACAAAAGTGGGGTCCGGTTGATGGATTTCCGATAAGTGAAGTAATCGGTCCAAATCAAAACATTCACTAATCGCCCCCGCTCCGGAACGAACCGCATCACAAGCATTACAAGCCTGCTCGATATGGGTTGGTACCATTAATACAGGTTTTCCCAAATACATCGCCTCGCAAACCGATTCAAAACCGGCAGTTGTAGCATATGCTTTTGCTCCTGCCATATAGCGGATAAAAAGCGTATCGTTCAACTGGTGGAAAGAAAGACGATTATCAACCTTTACCTCTTGCTTCACCCCTTTTTTATCCCAAAATATATGTAGCCCGACAGACGGATGTTTTTCATGCCAGTTTTTTATCTCTTCGCTAAAACCGCTATTCAGTAAATAGCCATGCAAATAATCTCCATCAGAGGTAGTTGCCTCCAGAACCTCACGCCTTAATAACGGAGGAACAACAACCAGATTATCCGAAGGTACTTCCCGCATTTTACGGAAAGACAAAGCCAGTTTCTTTGCGGCTCCTATCGCTGTGATACGGGTAAAAAACTTCAAAGATGCCAACGACACCGGATTCAACTTCGGAAATACGAAATCCGGATGAAGAAACAGATACTGATGTGCTATACAAACCATCAACGCTTTCGGACGGCAAAACAGATAAGTCAACCCTGTCAGCAATTCATAAAAGTTTACTATCACATCAGCTCCCGTTTCCTTTATCATACGATTGATATAATGAATACTTGCCGCATATTTATGCAGCCGAAAAAGATTATATCCGACACTGCTAAGAAGATTGACCTGTTTATTCTTAGCTGAAGGCAAGAAGTTCGGACTTTCGAACGGATAAACAGGTACGCCTATTTTCTCTGTAAAAAAAGACGGTAGTTTACGTGCCGGGCTCTTGCCGACCAGTACACCTACCACCTGATGCCCTTCATCCGTTAATTTTCCCTGCAAAGACAAAGCCTGGGTAAGATGTCCGCGCCCTTCTCCCTGAATGATAAAAAGTATTTTCATATTACTTCCGCATAAAGTTCATTGGAATACACAGCCTCCACGTTTCCATAGACAGCTTTATCATAATGAATGATGCTCCACTCTCCTTGTTCATTTTCGACCAGTGCAGTCATACTCTCCACCCAGTCGCCGGAATTCAGATAATGAACAGAATCATACCATACGTTTGCCGCCTGATGAATATGTCCGCAAATAATACCGTCCAGTTTCTTTGCTTCCGCCAGCGTCACCAGTTCCTTTTCAAAATCGGAGATATAGGAAACGGCACTTTTTACTTTATGCTTTACATGTTGCGCCAGGGAGAAATAAGGTTTTCCCTGTTTTTCCCGTTTCTGGTTATATATTTTATTCAGCCAAAGCAGGAAAGTGTACCCCATATCCCCCAGCATGGCAAGCCAGCGCATATGGGAAGTCACCGTATCGAATATATCGCCATGAGTAACCAGATAGCGTTTGCCGTGGCTGTTCAACAGATAATCTTTTACAATGGTAAGATTTGAAAAAGAGAAAGGGACCAGTTTATCGAGAAAATCATCATGGTTCCCACGGATATAGATAATCTCGGTGCCCTGCTTCTCCATCATTTTCATAAGTACTTTGAAGAAATCCGTTTGTTGCTGTTTCCAGCGGCGTCCGGATTTTTGCAGTTGCCAGCCATCGATAATATCTCCATTCAATATCAGACGGTCGCAGTTTACATGTTTAAGGAAATTCGTTACTTCCTCGGTTTTCGAATGTTCCGAACCAAGGTGGATGTCCGAAAGGACAATAGTCGGATAGTACTTTCTAAATTTCATGTTCTTCGTATTAACACACTACAAAAGAACATACTTCATATTACGGAGATACGACAAGCGGATGAAAAACCTCTTTCATTTCTCCGGAATTAAAAACACTTTATCCGCCCGTTCACACAATATGGGATACAATAAAAAGGCCACTCCTTCACAGGAGCAGCCAATTTTCAATTTATAGAAAATCCAAATCAATCTTCTGCCTGAGAAGCCTCGTAAGCTTTCAACAGCTTATCCTGTACATCGGAAGGAACCAGCTCGTAAGCTGCAAACTTCATAGTAAATGAAGCACGTCCACCGGTGATGGAACTCAAAGAAGTTGAATACGAAGACATCTCTTTCAAAGGTACTTTAGCCAACAGCTTTTCATAACCTTTCTCACTGTTCATACCCATGATTATGGCACGACGTCCCTGCAAGTCGCTCATTACGTCGCCCAGATAATCTGCCGGAACAGAAACCTCTACGTCATATACAGGTTCCAGGATTTTTGGACCAGCTTCTTTAAAGGCCGTGCTGAAAGCATTACGTCCAGCCAGCATAAATGAAATTTCATTACTGTCTACCGGGTGCATCTTTCCATCGTAAACAATGATGCGCACATCGCGGGCGTACGAACCGGTCAACGGACCCTGTTCCATACGAGCCATGATACCTTTCAGGATAGCAGGCAAGAAACGGGCATCAATAGCACCACCCACGATACTGTTTATAAATACCAGTTTGCCGCCCCATTCCAACTCTACAGTCTGGGTATCACGTACACTGATTTTATATTCCTGACCACCGAAACGGTACATATCCGGTGCCGGCATACCTTCGTAATATGGTTCGACAATCAGATGAACTTCGCCAAACTGTCCGGCACCACCCGATTGTTTCTTATGGCGATAGTCTGCACGTGCCGCTTTCGTGATTGTTTCACGATATGGGATTTTCGGTTCCAGGAACTCGATAGGCAATTTATCGTTATTTTCAATTCTCCATTTCAACGTACGGAGATGGAATTCACCTTGTCCGGAAATAATAGTCTGTTTCAATTCTTTGGACTGTTCAACCACCCACGTCGGGTCCTCTTCGCGCATACGGAACAGGATTTCCATCATTTTTTCCGAATCAGCTTCGTTTACAGGTTTCACTGCACGGCGATATTTCGGGTCCGGATACTTAATAAAGTCGAAACGATAGCTGCAACCTTTACCATTCAAGGTATTACCACGACGTACGTCTTTCAGTTTCACGGTAGCCCCTATATCTCCGGCGACCATTTCGGCCACTTCCGTACGGGTCTGCCCTGCGACAGAGAACAACTGTGCAATACGTTCTTTTGAACCGCGGTCTGCATTCAGTAAATCATCCCCTGCTTTTACTTTTCCGGAGATCACCTTGAAATAAGACACCTGTCCGATATGAGGTTCTACAGTAGTCTTAAAGAAGAACAGGCTGGTAGGGCCATTGGAGTCCGGAGTAACTTCGACACCTTCGGTTGTAACCAAACGCGGCATTTTATCTGTACAAGGAACTACATTACCAAGGAATTCGAGTGTACGGCGAACGCACATATCGCGACCGGCGCATACACAGAATACGGGGAACATACCACGGATAACCAGGCCTGCACGAATACCGGCACGCATATCGTCTTCACTCAGTGTACCTTCTTCGAAGAATTTTTCCATCAGCATGTCATCGTTTTCTGCCGCAGCTTCCACCAATGCCTTATGGAGTTCCATCGCTTTATCCATTTCTTCAGCAGGGATTTCCAGTACATCGGGAACACCACCTTCCGGTTTCCAGCGATACATTTTCATTTTCAATACATCGACAACCGCATTAAAAGAAGTACCGGTTGAAACCGGATACTGGATAGGCACCACTTTGCTGCCATACATATCTTTCAACTGAGCAATTGTTCCATCGTAGTCAGCCTTATCGTTATCCAACTGATTGACTACGAAAATAACCGGTTTATGGAATTGTTCCGTATACCTGAACTGGTTGATTGTTCCTACTTCCACCCCATATTGAGCATTCAGTACCATTAAAGCGGTATCAGTAACATTCAAAGCGGAAACGGCACCTCCGATAAAATCATCGGAACCCGGACAATCTATGAAATTAAGCTTTCTATCCTGCCATTCTACACTGAAAACGGTCGAGAATACCGAGTAACCATACTCCTTCTCAACCGGGAAATAATCGCTCACCGTATTTCCAGCTTCTACAGTACCGCGACGTTTTATAACTCCACCCTCGTAAAGCATCGCTTCAGCGAGAGTGGTTTTCCCAGAGCCCGAACTTCCCAAGATTGAGATGTTCTTAATTTCATTTGTTTGGTATACTTTCATGATATCAAGGTATTTTATGTTTAACAATAATATCTATTCACAAACTTTCCGTTCATGAGCCCGCAAATTAGAGATTGTGCAGGAGAAAAACAATTATGGGTTGACTGTTTGAGAACTATGTTCTTTAACAGCCAACCCATAAAATACCTTAAATTTAGACAGATAGACAGGTTATCCGCAATGGAAATAACGTGTTACCAATTCAAGCATGCCTTCCGGGTCATTTTTTAAATCCTCACGTAAGGTCAAGTCATTATAATCTTTCAGTTTTTTGATAATGCCATCGATCATGCTCGGACTAAATACTTTGTATTGTTCGAAAACAGTACGCTGTTTCTGCAGGCGTTCCGCGGAAGCCATACAACTATCCGGCAGTTGATCCAAAGATTTCAAACGGTCTTTATTTTCATCCTGATGGATATTCACATTTACATACGTCTTTTCGGTAACTTCCAACGCGTCCGGAATTTCAAAACCATGGCGACAGGCAACAGCCAGTCCGGCAAGTAACTGATACAAGTCGGCAGAACCATCCGGCGAACGCATTTCTACGGTTTGTTTTTGAGCCGTATCGTAATGGCTATCTTTTTCTAACGGATTCGCTAATGCACACATATCTTTCTTTGCAGCCCATCCGAGCGGCACACGTACTAATACGGAGCGGTTCCGGTCGCCCCAACAAATATTGGTAGGAGCTTCCTGGTGAGGAACCAGACGGAAATAAGAAGTCGGATTTGTATTACCGAATGCGGTAATAGACGGGGCCAGCTTCATCATTCCAGCAATCGCCTTACGTGCAGTTTCCGACAAGGCGCCGTTTGCCAGCATCTGGTTCTTGCCATCTTTCATAATACGCATATGAACATGTAAACCTGAACCGGCTTTACCTGCCGTAATTTTAGGGGCAAATGTGATATCCAATCCGTATTCATAAGCCAGGTTACGGATTACCCACTTGGCAATCATCAACTGGTCTGCAGCATCTTCTACCCTCGTCGGTAAAAATTCAATTTCATTCTGTTCGTATACTTTTCCATTCAATGTGAAGTTACCAACCTCGGAATGACCGTATTTTATCTGTCCGCCAGCCTGTGCGATATACTGCATACATTGCGTACGGAACTGGTTAAATTTGGCATATGGTCCGGATTCGTGATAACCACGCTGATCTGTTGCCGGAAACAGTTCTTCTTCATCGGATATTACATAATATTCCAGTTCTCCCATCGCTTCAAATTCCATCCCTGTTACTTCAGTGAAAGCTTTGCTTGCCTTATATAAAGTATATTCAGGAGAACTTTCCAGCGGTTCGCCATCTTTATTAAAGAAAGAACACAGCATGCTCAAAGTCGGTATTTCCGCAAACGGGTCAATAAAAGCCGTACGGAAACGAGGTATTACGTACAGGTCACTACTACCCGCTTCGATAAAAGAAAACAGGCTGGAACCATCCACACGTTCTCCACAAGTAAGGATTGCATCCAAGTAAGCTGCATTATTTATCACAAAATTCAATGTTTTCAAGCGTCCGTCACCGGCCGGATACATAAAATTGACCATGCGGATACTATTTTCTTCTATATAAGAAATAATATCGGCTTTAGTAAATTCACAAGAGGGTTTCTGGAGAGCTGCAACCAAAAGGTTCGCATTCATTTTAAGTTCATCTTTCATACCATTTACTTTTTGATAATAGATCTGATTAACATTTTTACTTGATTGCGCCAAAGATAAACAGTTTCCCCATACAACATTCAGATTATTCATAAAAATAGAAAGTTCAGCGATATTTAACAATCTGACAGGTAATAGACAAGGGTTGAACCCTGACTGGAGTAATTTGCCATTCATAGTTATGGTTTTGAAAAATCATAGTTATGGTTTTCTAAAATCATAGTTATGATTTCCGCAAGACACAACCACAAATAAAAACTACCGGGCTGGCCCGGAGTAAGCAAATCGTCTAATAACTTTTTTAAATCTCTTGCATATTAAAAATATTATCCTACCTTTGCACCCGCAATACGGAAGTAGCTCAGTTGGTAGAGCACTGGTCTCCAAAACCAGGTGTCGGGAGTTCGAGCCTCTCCTTCCGTGCTTACAAAAAACAGTAAGATTTCCCTCTCCTATTCCATTTATTTGGATTTCAATAATTCTGAAGCTTGTTCCCCGAAAACAATTTTAAGTACTTGGTCCTTTTTCTCCGGGTCCAATTTAATCTGTAATACAGCCTCCGTTATAACCTCTCCTCCTCTGGTAAGCGTGTATTTATCCGGAAATGTAATAATATCGACTACAGACACCTGCAACGCCTTTGCAATTTGCAATAAAGTATTATACTTCAATTCTCTTTCGCCAGACATAATAAGGCTCAATCCAGCTTGTTTCATTCCAATCTGAGCAGCCAGGTATTCCTGCGAATAACCTTTATTCCTTCGTATTGTATCTATATTCTCTAAGATGTTGTTCATATGGCAATTTAACAATTGTAGCTAAAAAAAATTAATATATAATGCAATAATTTATTTCATTTATTTTTGCACATATAACATTTTGTAATATATTTGCAGCATTGAATAGTGAAAAACTATTAACAAGACTTGTGGTTTACCGCCATAAATAGAATTAGAGACAGATTCAAGTGTTTACCTCAAATTATTTTGAGTATGAGACGAAGTACGATTAATTATTTAATCAAGAGGGCAAGTATATTAACGCTTGCTTATCTTGTGTATTCAATCCCGATAAAACCTCTCATAGAGGCCTCCTGAAACAAGTTGCCTCTCAAAACAAAACTGTTTATCCAATGTTCACTTATTCAATCAAATTTCACAAACAAAATCCACAAAAACAATCTCGCTCATTATAAACACCTAATTAACACAAACAGCAATGGTAACATAATTTTAAAATTCAAAATTCACTTGGACGAGTACGTCCTCTATGTTTTTTAACCTTATATTCATTAATAACACAAAGAGTATGGAAGAATCTTTTAAGAAAAGCACACTCACTAACAATCGCGGGACATGCCATCTATTCAGGATGTTAACCTTACTGCTCCTCGCGCTATGTACAACCACAGTGTTTGCCCAGCAAAAAACAATCAAAGGGACTGTTGTCGACGCCAACGGCGAACCCTTAATCGGTGTAAACGTATCTGTAAAAGGAACTACAATCGGTATTATTACCGATATGGATGGTAAATACAGCCTGGAAATACCGGCTAATGCAACGCTCGTATTTTCCTATATCGGATACCAGCCCCAGGAAATTGCAGCGGGAAACCAATCGTCTATTAATGTAACGCTAAAAGAAGACACTCAAAAACTGGATGAAGTCGTTGTTGTTGGTTACGGCACACAGAAAAAGGTTACGGTTACCGGTTCTGTTGCCAGCGTAACAGGTGATGAACTACTTTCTTCTCCAACCACCAATCTGACAAACGGTATGGTAGGACGTATGCCGGGTGTTATTGGCTTCCAGACAGCCGATGAACCGGGTGGTGGCGGTACAACAATCCGTATCCGCGGTACAAACTCTCTGGGCAGCAAGGATCCGTTGGTTGTAATTGACGGTATCCCTGACCGTGATGGCGGTATGAACCGTATCAATCCGAATGAAATTGAAACAATCTCCGTTTTGAAAGATGCCTCTGCTGCTATCTACGGAGCCCGTGCAGCAAACGGTGTAATTTTGATTACTACAAAGCGAGGCAAAGAGGGTAAACCGACCGTGTCTTTCAATGCCAGCGGCGGTTTTTCACAACCCAGCCGTTTACCGAAAATGTGTAACGCTTTCGAATATGCAACCATGATGAATGAAATCAACCCGGGCACGTACAGTCAGGATGATTTGACAAAGTTCCAGGACGGTAGCGATCCTTGGGGACATCCTAATACGGACTGGTTCGATACGGTATTGAAAAACGCATCTCCTTTATACCGTGCCGACGTTGGTGTAAGCGGTGGTACTGAAAAAGTAAAATATTATGTCAACCTGGCTGCAAACGGAGAAGACGGTTTATATAAAAACTCGGCAAACCGCTACGACCAGTTCAGCTTACGTACAAACCTGGATATAAAAACGAGCAAATATGTAAGCTTCCAGATAGGAACAACAGCCCGTATGGAAAACACCCAGTATCCGGCAAAAAGTGCAGGTGATATTTTCGCAGGTATCCGACGCAGCAAACCGACACAGCCGGCATTCTGGCCTACCGGAGAACCGGGACCGGATATCGAACGTGGAGATAATCCGGCTGTAACTTGTACGGATTATGCCGGATTCGACAAACAAAAGAACTACTATATCCAGAACAACGCCTCTGTAAATATCCAGATTCCCTGGGTTGAGGGTTTGAGCTTGCGCGGTAATGCTTCTTATGACGTACATTTCTACAACAGAAGATTATTTAAAAAACCGATCGTCCTTTACTCATGGGACAATATACATGAAGACAGTTCCGGTTTAAGCGGTGCCAAACGCTGGATCGAAGAACCTGAATTAACAAGAGAACATTCAGACCAGACAGACTGGATGGTGAATGGCTTGATCGATTATAACCGTACTTTCGGCAAACACAACATTGGCATTACGGTTGGTGTGGAAGCCCAGAAAAAACATAAGCAATATACGGATGCCTATCGTAAAGGTTTTATCTCCGACTTAAACCCCGAACTGAGCTTAGGTTCGGACGAAGGACAAAGAAACTCCGGTTACTCATGGAAAGAAGCACGTTTAAACTATTTCGGACGGGTATCTTATAACTTTATGGAACGCTATTTACTTGAATTCGTATGGCGTGCCGACGGTTCTTACCGCTTCCCTAAAGACAAACGGTATGGATTCTTCCCCGGTGTATCTGTTGCATGGCGTGCATCCGAAGAAAGCTGGTGGAAAGAAAACATCCGTTTTATCGACTACTTCAAACTGCGTGCTTCTGTTTCACAAACAGGTAACGATGCACTGCTGGACTCCAATAACAATTATGACCGTTCCATCCAATACCTGAACACATACGGATTTACAACCTACGGTTCTATTTTCAATGGAACAGAACAAAAACGTTTGTATCCGACACGTACTCCGAACCCGAATATCACCTGGGAAGTCGGTACGACTTACAATGTCGGTATGGACTTCAAATTCCTGCAAAACCGCTTAAGTGTAGAAGCTGACGCATTCTACCATAAACGTACCCATATGCTGATTTCGAGAAATGCTTCTTTACCGGAAATAACAGGTATCACTCTCCCGAAAGAAAATATCGGAGAAATGTGCAACCGGGGTATGGAAATGCTGGTAAGCTGGAACGACAGAGCCGGAAATGTAGATTACTATGCTTCATTCAACATGACTTATGCTAAGAATAAGATTTTATTCTGGGACGAAACACCGGGTATCCCTTCTTATCAGGAATCGACAGGCATGCCGGTAGGTGCTAACCTGTATTATGTAGCCGATGGTATCTTCCATAACCAGGCAGAAATCAACAGTTATCCCACTTGGGGAGAAGAGCAGGATAAAAATGGTAAACCGATTCTGGATGCCAACGGGAATAAGAAAACATCCGCTGTTCCCGGAGATATTCGTTTCCGCGATGTAAATGGCGACGGTAAAATCGATGCAGACGACCGCATACGTTCAGACAAGACCGACGAGCCTCGCTTCGTAGCCGGTATCACATTAGGAGCAAGCTGGAAAGGATGGGACATCATGGCTTTATTCCAGGCTGGTTTAGGCGGGCAAATGTATATCCAGACATGGTCAGGCACAATCGGTAACTTCTTGAAACGTTATTACGACGAACGCTGGACACCGGAAAATCCGGATGCAAACGGTCCGCGTACCTACGAACGCGAAAATCAATATTGGGTAAGTCCGTCCAACAATAGTACTTATTTCCTGAAAAATGCAGATTACCTGCGTTTGAAAAATGTTGAACTGGGCTACACTTTCAATCTGGATGCTTTGACAAATGTAGGCTTCTCCAAATTACGCCTGTACACAAACGCTTCCAATATCTTTACTATCGATGGTATTAAAGATGCAGACCCGGAACAGAGGAACAAAGACTTATCCTCTTATCCACTGAGACGAGTTATTAATTTTGGTGTTCAAGCAACCTTCTAACAGAGTAAATTATGAAAAAGACATTTAAATATATATGCCTCGCGGCAACATTAGGATTAACGGTATCCATGAACTCCTGTTCTGATTTCATGGATTTAAAACCGGAAGACCAGTATGCAGAAGATGCTGTATGGTCGGATGCCGGTCTTGTACAAGCTGTGGTAAACGACATTTATGCTTACATCGTTCATGGCTCGGAAGAATCCAATACTTCAGCCTTAACAGATGATGCTTACTTTACCCACGATTATGGAATGAAGGCGATCAACGAGGCCACTGTTTCGGGTAGCGACCTCCGTTGGTATGATGATGATAAATGCCCGTTCAAATGGTATAATGCTTACAAAGGGATTTATCGCACCAACCTGTTTTTGGAAAATATAGATAAGGTTCCGGAAAAAGTCGGTTACAATTTAAAAACAATGAAGGGCGAGGTTCTCTTCCTGCGTGCTTATCTGTATACCGAACTTGTAAGAGGTTTCGGCGGAGTTCCCTTGGTTGATAAAACTTATTCCATAGAAGAAGCATCCCAATTAAGTCTTCCCCGCAGCAATATGGCAGATTGCCTGGACTTTATCTTAAAGGATATAGAAAAAGCGATTCCATTGCTTCCGGAAACAGCAGATCCGGGACGTGCTACCCAAGGGGCAGCAAAAGCATTAAAGGCCCGTATCCTGTTGCATGTTGCCAGTCCTTTATTTGCAGACCGCTCTGTCAACACTTTGGAATGCAACCAATACAACGGAGATCGTAAAAAGCTGTACGAACAGGCAAGAGATGCAGCAAAAGAAGTTATCGACCTGAAAAATTATACCCTTGTTGATTGTAATGCGAATACAATCATGGAAATTGCGGATAAATACCACGATATTTCTTTGACAAACAATTCGGAATCTATCTTCTACAAACAATTTATCAATAAAGATGTGGACGACAGTAATGTTCGTAACCGCGCAGCTCAATGCCACGGGCCTAACGGTTATCACAATTGGGGAGGCGTTACACCGACAAACGATCTGGTTATGTCTTTCGAAATGGAAGATGGCACAATCAACAATTCTATGTTGAAAATAGAAGAAACGACCACAAAAAACCCATACCTGAACCGTGAACCTCGCTTCTATGCGACTATCGGTTATGATGGATTGGAATGGGGACGTCCACGTCCATCCGATGCGGCAGCATTCGACCCGACTCCACTGGGTACTTTACAAATGGGATTCTATGAATCTCCGGACGGTAGTGATATTAAAGCGCCTGTTGCTTACGACAAACAAGGCAATCCGACAAAAGAAATCACATTTAAAGGGGTTAATGGCGTAGACACCCGTAAATCTTCTATTGAAAACTGGAATGGCTCCGTTACCGGCTATGTTGAAAAGAAACTGATAGACACCAAATTCAATGCCACCGAACATAACTGGCAAACAGCAACCTATCCGTACATCCGCTTAGCTGAAATGTATTTAATTGCAGCAGAAGCATGCATTGAATTAAACGAATTGGATGATGCTGCCGATTTTCTGGATGATTTGCGCGGACGCATCGGACGCCCAGATACAAAAACCACACTGACTAAGCGCGGACAAGCATTCGACCAGGAAAATATGCGTAAATTCCTCCAACGTGAACGCCGTTCCGAACTGGCATATGAAAACTCCCGCTATTATGATATCCGTCGCTGGATGATCGCCCCGGACGTAATCCGTGAAGTAACAGGTATCGCAATCGTTGCACGCCTGAAACAAGGACAAAGTTCCAAATTGCCTTATATCCATGATGAAAAGAAATGGGATTACACCTATTATGTAACCGATTTATCTTTCCGTGAAACACGTAAATGGGATAACAAACTATACTTTGCACCTATCAAGCGTGATGAAATCAAACGCAATACGGCAATAAAGCAAAATCCGGGAATGGAATAATGCAATAAGACCCTGAAACAGAAGAACCAGGTTTACGGACAACGCGGATTGGACGGATTAAGACGGATAAGAATAATTTTAAAATCCGTTCTAATCCGCCCAATCTGGGGTCATCCGCGTACCTAGTTCTTCTATTCATCCAAACCATCATTCAAAATCAAATATCTTCTTTTTTCTTTTTCCACCACATTATCCTCCTGTCTCAAATTTGAGATAATGTTTCACTTTTTCCCGAAAATGATGCAATCTGCTCTCTTTCCGCTTTAAAAGAGAAAATAATCAATACAAAAGGTATGCTCATATTTCCTTATTTTGTAATTTTGAACCAGCACAAAAGAAGCTTATACAACTACGACAGTTATATTTTTAAGCTCTCAATTCACTAAAAATTTAATATATCATGAAGAACAGAAAGTTAAGAATGGGAATGGTAGGCGGAGGTAGCGACGCTTTTATCGGAGCAATCCATCGCAGAGCCGCTTTTATGGACAACCAGATTGAATTAGTTTGCGGATGTTTCAGTGTCGATCCTGAAATATCCAAAAGCTCGGGGCTTTCCTATTTCTTGCCGGAAGATAGAATCTACAATTCCTACCAGGAAATGTTTGAACATGAAATGACTCTGCCGGAAGATGAACGAATGGACTTCGTTACCATAGTAACTCCAAACCGATGGCATTTCGAACCTGCTATGATGGCTCTTGAAAGAGGTTTCCATGTCGTAGTAGATAAACCGATGACTTTTTCACTTGAAGAAGCCAAACTCCTCCAACAAAAAGTAGAAGAAACCGGGCTGATACTGGCTCTTACCCATGTATATTCGGCATACCCTGCCGTAAAAGAAGCAAAAGCACGCATTGCCAACGGCGAACTGGGCAAACTACGCCGGGTATATGTTGAATATACCCAAGGATGGCTGTCCGACCGCATAGAATTGCAAGGAGGAAATAATGCAGGCTGGCGTACAGACCCGAAACGTTCGGGTAAAGCAGGCTGCATAGGCGATATCGGTACACATGCCTGGCACCTGAGCGAATATATTACCGGACTGAAGGTACAGGAATTATGTGCCGAACTGAAAGCGTTCGTTCCCGGACGTCCTATTGATGATGACGGAGCTGCTTTCCTGCATTATGAAAACGATGTAACCGGCGTATTGACGGCAACACAAATCGGAGCAGGAGAAGCAAACAACATCCGTATTCGCGTATACGGAGAAAAGGGTGGACTGGAATGGCGACAGATGGAACCGAACACATTGACTTTGAAATGGTCTGACCGTCCAACCGAAGTTCTTAATATAGGTAATAACGGCTATCTGAGCGAACAAGCGCTATGGAACACCCGGACACCAGCCGGACATCCGGAAGGATTTATCGAAGCATTCGCTAATATTTACAGAAACTTTGCCCTCACTGTCATGGCAATAAAAAAAGGAGAAAAACCTTGTGGCAATTGCCTGGATTTCCCGACCGTATACGATGGGGTAAGAGGTATGCAATTTGTTGAAACCATGGTTGAAGCCGGATACAATAATGACGTAAAATGGCAAAAATGGGTTGAATAACAATTCTCTATAAACAAACACATATGAAACTAAACTTACTTGTATGCGGTTTATCCTTGCTGGGGACGACTGCATTTGCTCAAAGCAACGAATGGCGAGACCCGAATGTGAATGAAATCAACAGGGCTCCCATGCACGCCAACTATTTTGCTTACAAAAATGAAAACAGTGCACTAAAGGGCTGTAAAGAATCATCCGAGAATTTTATGACTTTAAACGGTACATGGAAATTCAACTGGGTGAAAAATGCAGACATGCGTCCTACTGACTTTTATAAAGCAAATTTTAATGACAAAGGATGGGATACGATGAAAGTACCCGGACTTTGGGAATTGAACGGATATGGCGACCCCATTTATGTAAATGTAGGTTATCCATGGAGAAGTCAGTTTAAGAACAACCCTCCGGAAGTGCCTGTAGAAAACAACCATGTGGGTTCCTACAGAAAAGAAATCATTATTCCCGCAGATTGGAAAGGCAAAGAAATCTTTGCCCATTTCGGGTCGGTTACATCCAATATGTATTTATGGGTAAACGGGCAATTCGTCGGTTATAGTGAAGACAGCAAACTGGAAGCGGAATTCAATCTGACCAAATACCTGAAACCGGGTAAAAACCTGATTGCTTTCCAAACTTTCCGCTGGTGTGATGGTACTTACCTTGAAGACCAGGATTTCCTCCGTTTATCCGGTGTCGGACGCGACTGTTATCTATACGCCCGCAATCCGAAATATATACAGGATATCCGGGTTACTCCCGATTTAGATGCACAGTATAAAGATGCAACTCTGAATGTTGCTTTAAATATTAAAGGCAATGGAACAGTAGACTTAAAACTTCTCGATAAAGCAGGAAACTCTGTCTCTACATCTTCTGTAAAAGGTTCAGGAAAAGTCACAACAGAAATGGCAGTTTCCAATCCATTGAAATGGACAGCCGAAACTCCTGATTTATATACATTGGTTGCTACATTTAAAGATGGCAACAACATTTCGGAAGTTATTCCCATAAAAGTAGGTTTCCGCAAAATAGAGCTGAAAAATGCACAAATCCTCATCAACGGGCAACCGGTTCTGTTCAAAGGGGCAGACCGCCATGAAATGGACCCTGACGGCGGTTATGTTGTTTCACCGGAACGCATGATACAGGATATTAAGGTGATGAAAGAATTTAATATCAATGCGGTCCGTACCTGCCATTATCCGGATAACAACTTATGGTATGACCTGTGTGATGAATATGGTATCTATCTGGTTGCTGAAGCAAATGTCGAATCTCACGGAATGGGATACGGAGACCAGACACTGGCTAAAAATCCGTCCTATGCCAAAGCTCATCTGGAACGCAACCAACGTAACGTACAGCGCGGCTACAACCATCCGTCTATCATCTTCTGGTCACTAGGAAACGAAGCAGGTTTCGGTCCAAACTTTGAAGCTTGCTATAAATGGATTAAGAACGAAGATAAAAGCCGTGCCGTACAATATGAACAAGCCGGAACAAATGAGTTCACCGATATTTTCTGTCCGATGTACCGCAATTATAAAGACAGTGAAGAATATTGTAAAGGAAACATAGATAAACCGCTTATCCAATGTGAATATGCACATGCCATGGGTAATTCGGAAGGAGGCTTCAAGGAATACTGGGATTTAGTCCGTAAATATCCGAAATACCAGGGTGGATTTATCTGGGACTTTGTCGACCAGTCTTTACGCTGGAAAAATAAAGACGGTGTTCCTTTCTATGCATACGGAGGCGACTGGAACCGTTATGACGCATCTGACAACAACTTTATGGACAACGGACTGATCAGTCCCGACCGTAAACCGAATCCTCATATGTATGAAGTAGGTCATATCTACCAATCCATCTGGGTAACTCCTTCCGACTTGGCTAACGGTGTTGTAAATGTCTATAACGAAAACTTCTTCCGTAACCTGAATAATTACTATTGCGAATGGGAATTACTGGCAAACGGAGAAGTGCTGCAAACCGGAATGGTTAAAGACCTGGAAGTTGCCCCGCAACAAACCCGTTCTGTCAAATTGAATTATTCTACAGACGGCATTTGCAAATGCAAAGAATTGCTGCTGAACGTTGCTTTTAAACTGAAAAAAGCAGAGCCACTGCTTCCTGCAGGATTTACCGTAGCTAAAAATCAGCTGGTTGTTCGCCCATATAAAGCTAAAGAACTGGACATCCGGAACAAACAGGAAACAAATATTGCCACAGTTGCTCCAACAATAAAGGATAATGATGTTAATTACCTGATTGTTGAGGGAGAAGACTTCCGTATCGATTTTGGCAAACATGACGGTTTCCTTAGCAGATATGATGTAAATGGCATGGCGATGCTGAAAGAAGACGGCAAACTGACTCCGAACTTCTGGCGTGCTCCAACCGATAACGACATGGGTGCAAACCTGCAAAACGTATATGCGGCATGGAAACAACCGGGATTAAAGCTGCAATCACTTACAGGCAAGAACGTAAATGATATGGTGACTGTAAATGCAGAATATACAATGGATGCCGTAAAAGCAAAATTGTATCTGACTTACGTTATTAACAACGAAGGAACGGTAAAAGTAACCCAGAAAATGGTAGCAGACAAGTCTGCCAAAGTATCCGATATGTTCCGTTTCGGTATGCAAATGCAAATGCCTAAAGATCTGGAACAAATTAAATATTACGGCAGAGGACCGGTTGAAAACTATTCCGACCGTAATAACGTAACGGATCTGGGACTTTATACACAGACTGTATCGGAACAATTCTATTCATATATCCGCCCGCAAGAAAACGGAAACAAAACAGATATTCGCTGGTGGAAACAAATGAATAAGGGAGGAAACGGATTAATGTTTATTGCAGAAGCTCCATTCTCTGCATCTGCCCTACATTATTCCATAGATTCATTAGATGACGGAATGCAGAAAGATCAAAGACATTCCGAACTGGTGCCTCAGGTTGATTACACAAATATGTGTATAGACAAAGCTCAAATGGGGTTAGGATGTATTACCAGCTGGGGCACACTGCCACTGGAACAATACCGCCTGCATTACGGAGACTATGAATTTTCATTCATTATGAAACCGATCCAGGCCAACTTCTAATGTATAAATAGAATAAATAAAAATCCAAATTACCGGATGCTGACAATACACAAAATTGATAAGCCTACACAGGTTTTTAATTTATAAAAATTTAATCTGCATTGTCAGTATCCGGTAATATAAAACAAGGAAGTCTGCTTTTGTAATAACTGGTAAAAAAGTATAATCGAACAACATATTTCGTTAAATAGACTATGCTATCTTTTATTTTATAAACAAAAACAGTACTTTTATTGCCGATTTTTAAATCTGTAAATCTAATTCAAGACTAATCGTAAATCAGTTTACCATAGAATAAGATGACTAATAACAATGCCTCTAATCGTTATTCTTTTGATAAAAAAAAGAACTTTTTTAAGGGAAAAACCTTTATTCTTCTGCTCGGACTCATTTTAGGAGCAGGTGCAATGATTGCCATATACCAGACTACCGTATATTTTTCTTCTGATGAATCTTGTATGATATGCCATGTGCATCCGCATGTGGAAGACAGCTGGAAATTATCGAAGCACGTAAATAACGGAAGTGGTGTAAAAACACATTGCGTAGCATGTCATCTTCCGCCCCAACAGGATACATGGGATTACTATACGGCTAAAGCCAAATTAGGATTTAAGGATGTGTGGTCTTATCTGACCAAAGACAGTGCGGATTTCGACTGGAACGTGAAATCAGAATTGGAACATGCTGTTAAGTACATACCGAATAAATCTTGTGTGGAATGCCATCAGAACTTATTTCCTGAAGGAATAACCCAAGACGGTATCACAGCCCACCTTTATTACGATGAAAACGAAAAGAAATTAGATTTGCAATGTATCAGTTGCCATCTGGATGCCGGACATTACAATCCGAATTACAACCACTCTAAGATGGTTGGTGTACCGGGAACTACAGCACAGACAAGTATCGATACCAGTAAATTTTTCAAAGAACCTGCCATTATAGCCTCTTTCTCTGACTATACGGAACAGATACCGGGAACAGCCGTTTCTTTCAAAATGGTAGCAATCCCCGGTGGAACCTTCAAAATGGGTAGTTCTGAAAAAGAGCCTTTCCATAAAGCTGATGAAAGCCCGGTTCGCGATGTAACACTCAGCCCGTTCTTCATGGCCGAAGTGGAAGTAACCTGGGATCAATACTGGGCATTTTACGGCAACACAATGAGTGAAGGACGTACTCCTCCCGAAAAAATCTATGCTAACAATAGTAACCCGAATGTAGATGCCATATCCGGTCCTACTCCACCGTTCGGATTCCCAGACCAGGGATGGGGTGGCGGCGACCGTCCGGCCATTACGATGACTCATTATGCTGCAGAAACATTCTGTCAGTGGCTATCCAAGAAAACAGGAAAAAAATACCGTCTTCCGACAGAAGCTGAATGGGAATATGCGGCACGCGGAGGTAAAGAAACCCCTTATTTCTTTGCCGGTAACCCGAAAGATTTTTCAGACCAGGGCTTCTGGCGCAAGTTCTTTGATGCTAAAACCGACAGTATCAGTTCTTATGTCATCTACAGCAAGAACAGCAAAAACAAAACTCAGGAACCAGGAAGCGTAAAGGCTAATCCGTTCGGTTTGAAAAACATGCTGGGTAACGTAATGGAATATTGCGCAGATAAATACAATCCGGAAGCTTATAGCAAAGGTGGAGACAAAGTAACGAATCCGTTGGTTACAGAAGGAACCGAATGGGTGGTACGTGGAGGTAACTACACCTCTGATGCAGCCGATGTCCGTTCTGCGGCCCGCGATTATACCAAACATGATGCATGGCTGAAAACAGACCCCCAACAACCGAAAAGTATCTGGTGGTATTCTGATATCCGCGGTATCGGTTTCCGTGTGGTTTGCGAACCGGATGCTTCATTAGGAGCTAAATAATAACCATAAACAGAGAAATCTAATAATAAAATATAGATACCTAATAATTAATATATCATGAAAAAAGAGAACAGTATCAGTAGAAGATCTTTTTTAAAGAGTTCAGCAATGGCCGGTGCACTGGGTGCTATCGGTGGTGGTAGTGCAAGTGTTTTAACATCTTGTTCTGGCGGTGGTACAGAAAAAAGTGCAAACAAACCGTTGAAAGAACCGGGAACTTATTATATTCCTGAATTGCCGGACAAAGCTGCAGACGGTAAAGAACTGAAAGCAGGTGTTATCGGTTGCGGTGGTCGTGGTTCCGGTGCAGCATTCAACTTCCTTGAAGCAGCCAACGGCGTTACAATCGTTGCTTTAGGGGATACATTCAAAGAAAGAGTGGACGGTCTGGCTAATGATTTGAAAGAAAAAGGTATCGACATTCCTGCTGATAAACGTTTTGTAGGACTGGATGCTTACAAACAGGTAATCGATAGCGGCGTCGATGTTTTGATTATCGCTACTCCTCCGGTATTCCGTCCTGTACATTTCCAATATGCGGTAGAAAAAGGCAAACATTGTTTCCTTGAAAAACCCATTTGTGTAGACCCTGTCGGTTATCGTACAATCATGGCTACAGCCAAACAGGCACAGGCTAAAAACCTTTGCGTCGTAACAGGTACACAGCGTCATCACCAACGTAACTACGTTGAATCTTATAAGAAAATCATGGAAGGTGCTATCGGTGAAATTACCGGTGGTGTTGTTTACTGGAATCAAAATATGCTTTGGTTCAACGAACGTAAACCGGGTTGGAGCGATTGCGAATATATGATTAAGGACTGGGTTAACTGGAAATGGTTATCCGGAGACCATATCGTTGAACAGCACGTTCACAATATCGACGTATTTACATGGTTCAGCGGATTAAAACCTGCTAAAGCTGTTGGTTTCGGTTCACGCCAGCGTCGTATTACCGGTGACCAGTATGATAACTTCAGCATCGACTTCACGATGGAGAACGGTGTTCATATGCACAGTATGTCCCGCCAGATTGACGGTTGCGTAAATAACGTAAGCGAATTTATCCAGGGGACAAAAGGCTCATGGTCTACTGCCAACGATGAAACTGTAATCAAAGATAATGCAGGCAATATCATCTGGAAATATGACAAGGAAGCTGAAAAGAACGAACACCAGCAGAACAATCCGTACGTATTGGAACACGTAAACTGGGTAAACTGTATCCGTTCCAACAAACCGATCGAACAGGCTTCTGAAACGGCTATTTCCAATATGGCTGCAATCATGGGACGCGAATCTGCTTACTCCGGAGCAGAAACTACTTGGGAAGCAATGACAGCATCTCCTCTGGATTATACTCCGAAAGACCTGAACTTAGGTAAGATGGATATGAGCACATTTACTGTTCCGGTTCCAGGTAAACCTCGCGATGACAAATAAAGAATAAAAGGTTATGACATTAAATAGAAGAAACTTTTTAAGAACGACATTATCCGGTGCTGCTGTTGCTGTCGGAAGTACCGCACTCAGTGCTTGCGGGGCGAAACCTGCCTCAGAAGAGAAGTGCCCGGGCAAAGACAAAAGTTGCTGCAACGGAAATGCCGAATTAAAGATTTCCTTCCAGGAAGGCATCGCCCCGGGCGAAACACTTAATGAAAAGCTGGACGTAATGGAAAAGCTGGGAGTTGTAGGGTTTGAACCGGGTGGTGGCGGACTTGGCGGACGTGTAAAGGAAATCAAAGAGGCCCTGAACGGACGTAACATTAAAGTAAGTGCTATCTGCGCCGGTTTTAAAGGTTTCATCCTTTCAACTGATCCTGCCATTCGCAAACAGTGCATGGATACCATGAAGGAAATTATTGCTCCTGCCGGGGAACTGGGGTCAACAGGTGTAATTATCGTTCCTGCATTCAACGGACAAACCCCTGCATTGCCACATACACAGGAAACCCGCGACTTCTTATGCGAACAATTCAACGAAATGGGTAACTTCGCAAAGGAACACGGAACAACCGTTATTTTTGAACCGCTAAACAGAAAAGAAGCGTTTTATCTCCGCCAGGTAGCGGATGCAGCTTCCATCTGCCGCGATATTAATAATCCGGGCGTACGCTGTATGGGTGACTTCTGGCACATGACCTGGGAAGAAACTTCCGATATGGGAGCATTCCTTTCTGCCGGAGATTATTTGCAGCATGTTCATATCGCAAGCCGTAAACGCCGCAGCATGCCGGGCGAAGACGGTGAAGCCGACAACTATGTAAATGGTTTCAAAGGATTGAAAATGCTTGGTTATAACAATTATATAAGTTTCGAATGTGGATGCCAGGGAGATCGTAATGTTCTTGTTCCTGCTGCTGTAGAACTTATACGTAAACAATGGGAAGAAGCATAAAAACATGCCTTTAGTATATCCTAATATGCAAATGAGTGAGGTGGTGGAAGAACACCCCTCACTCATTCCTGTCATTAACCGTTTTGGTATCCGCCTCGGACTGGGCGACAAATCGGTCAAAACAATCTGTGACGAATACGAACTGGATGCGGATTTTCTGTTGACGGTAATCAATACTTTTCTCAACGAAGAATATTTCCCGGAAAAAAAGTTGCAGACTTTCCATACTTCGCAGATTATAGATTATTTGAGAAAAACGAACCTGTATTACCAACGTTACCAGATACCCAATATAGAACGTCATCTCGGTTCATTCATATCCATGAGTATTCCAGGGAACAATACACTCAATCTGATTGGCAAATTCTTTTCTTCTTTCAAGGAAGAACTAACGGGGCGCATTGAAAAGGACGAACAGGTCTGGTTCCCTTATTGCCTTTCCCTAAGCGAAAAATTAAACAGTCATTCCGGAAACGGACAAAGAGAAACCCTTTACCTCGGAACGGAACAACGGACGGAAGATCCGATCGAAGCATTGCTTGCCGACCTGAAAAGTATAATGGTCAAGCACCTTTCCGGTAATTATGATGAGAATTTATGTTATGCGGTCATCTTCTCAATCAGTAGCCTGGAAAAAGATATCAAACAGCATAACCGCATCCGGTATCGTATTCTGACTCCAATGGTTTCGGCCATGGAAAAACTCTGCATTTAATCCTGATCCAGATGCACAGGAACAAACAAATAGCGATTATACTGCCCGACACATTGCAAAGTATCGGATTACAAAATATCCTGACAGATTATTTCCCACCTGCAGAAGTCCATTGTTTCTCCACATTCGACGCATTTGTTCCGGCAAGCAACGATACATTCGATTTCTATTTTACCAATCCGGACATCATGGTGCTGAATACCGACTTTTTCCTTCCCCGGAAAAGTAAAACAATGGTACTGATAAACGGTCCGGAAAGCTCTGGAGGCTTAACCGCCACCAACCATATTACCTTATACGCACCACAAGAGATTATTTTTGAGCAAATACATCAGATGCTCGAAAATGATAACGGAAATAGCCAAACCGGAGAAAACAATAAAGAACTGTCTTCTCGCGAAACAGATGTACTACAATTGATTGTAAAAGGAATTACCAACAAAGAAATTGCTGATAAGCTAAATATCAGCCTAAATACAGTCTTAACCCACCGGAAAAATATAACTGCCAAACTGGGTATCAAAACTGTATCCGGTTTAACTTTCTATGCTATTATGAACGGTATCATATCTGGAGACGATATCGAGTTATAAACATCTCCACTTTATTTTCTAAAATCACTAGATGTAGTGATTGACTACCTTTATTATTTCACTTTCCTTTGCAATTATAAAATTCTAAATTAATACTTGATACGATGAGATTACACTACCTATGTCCTCTTACCATAGGTCTTTTGACTGGTTTACAAATAATTAAAGCTGATAATGTAATTGTAAACGATACGATTAAGACTTATAATATTAACGAAATTGTAGTTACTTCTTCCACAAAAGAAACTAACGATCTGCGTTTGTTGCCAGGCTCAGTATCCATCTTATCACCACAAACTATATCCAATCGGCAGATCGATGCGCTTAAAGATATCAGTGCATTCGTTCCCAACCTGTATATGCCGGATTATGGCTCCAAGATGACCTCGGCTATTTATATCCGTGGTATCGGAGCACGAAGCAGTGGACAATCTATCGGACTTTATGTAGATAATGTCCCTTATCTGAATAAAAGTGCTTTCGATTTTGAGTTGAACGACATTCAACGCATCGAAGTATTGCGCGGGCCACAGGGTACACTGTACGGACGTAATGCAATGGGAGGTATTGTAAATATCTATACGCTCTCCCCCCTCACATACCAGGGGACCAAACTGCAGGTTTCTGCCGGAAACTATGGAGCATTTAAAGCTAAGGCTTCCCATTACAATAAATTAAGCGACCGTGTAGGGATTGCAGTAGGAGGCTACTATGACCGGAATGATGGCTTTTTCATTAACGAATACAACCATACCCGGGCGGATATGGAACAATCGGCAGGCGGACATTTCAAACTGGATTGGATGATTACCGATGCCCTGAAAGCGCAATATTCCTTTAATTTCGATTATGTAGACCAGGGAGCTTTCCCGTATGGCCAATATAATAAAGAAACCGGAGAGGTTGCTCCTATCTGCTTCAACGATCCGGCTTCTTACTGGCGGAGAATGTTGAATAACAGCCTTTATCTGGAATGGAAAACCAAGAACTTTATATTCACTTCAACTACAGCTTATCAATATCTGAAAGATGATATGAAGATGGACCAGGACTATACCCGGAAGTCTATTTTCACCCTGCATCAAGTTCAAAAACAATATGCATGGAGTCAGGAATTCGCTATCAAATCCAACCATAAAAAGAATTATCAATGGAGCTTCGGCGCTTATGGTTTTTATAACAGCCTGAATACGGACGGTCCGGTAACTTTTAAGGAAGATGGCATCAAAGACATTCTGCAAAAAGCATTTGACGAAATCAAGATGCCCAGGCTTACGGTAAAAGGTGATAATAATCAAATCTATTTTCCCGGGAACTTCGATACCCCCACTTATGGATTTGCAGCATTCCACCAATCGACCTACAACAATCTATTCATTCCCGGATTATCTATTACGGCCGGAATACGTCTGGACTATGAAAATGCAAAAATGAACTATAATTCCTCTGTCGAAGGAATGACAATGAACGTATATATGCCGAGCATGGGTCCCGGTATGCCTGAAATCAATCAGGATTTCCTGATGAATGCGACTTTATTAGGAAAAGAGGCACAGGACTTTCTACAAGTATTACCTAAAGCATCCTTACGTTATCAGTGTTCTCCCGGAACATTCACTTATGTATCTGTTGCCAAAGGTTATAAAACCGGAGGATACAACATTCAAATGTTTGGCGACCTGGTACAGGCACAAGCTAAATATAACCTGATAGAGGATGTTAAAAAGTTAATGCCTCCTGCAATGAGAGATAAATTTAAAAATCCCGAACCCTCTGCTGTTGCGGATGTAGCCTCCTATAAACCCGAACATAGCTGGAATTACGAATTAGGAGTTCGCAGCGAATTAATAAAGAACAGGCTGAATGCGGAGCTTACCTTATTTTATATGGACATCCGCGACATCCAATTAACACGATTTGCCCAAAACGGAAGTGGAAGAATGATCACCAACGGAGGTAAGGCCAACAGCTGTGGAGTAGAAATTGGTTTACACGGGCAAATAACAAATGGCTTGACAGCCGATGTTAATTACGGTTTTACCCGTGCCACCTTCCGCGACTATAAATACGAGGACAAAGTAAACGGAGAAATTGTAGAAATAGATTGCAAAGACAACTTTGTCCCATACACTCCGCGCCATACGGTTAGTGCCGGACTTCAATATACCAAACTATTGCGGAACAAGTTTATCGACCAGTTTATGGTGGCCCTGCAATATACCGGAGCCGGTAAGATTTTCTGGACGGAAAAGAATGACATCAACCAGCCATTCTACGGCACGCTGAATGGAAAAGCTGGTATCCGCAAGGGCATTGTAAACCTGAATGTATGGAGCCGGAACATAACCAATATGGACTATCAGGCATTCTATTTCGAGTCCTTCAACAACTCATTCATCCAGAAGGGAAAACCGTTCCAGATAGGAGCCGAAGTAATTGTCTCATTTTAATAATATAGAATCATCTTGATAAGCAGCATTCGCCAATCAAATTAAATCGATATAAAAACATCTTATGTATAAAATACTATCTGTATTCCTGTTATCCGCATCTACCCTATATACAGGGTGGGGTAAAGAAATCGAGGCAGACACACTGAAAACCCGCCAGGTCAATCTGGACGAGGTGGTAGTTGAATCATTCAAACAGGAAAAAAGCCTGCGACTGGCTCCTCTCTCCGCCTCTTCGGTAACGGGAACAGCTATACAGAACCGGAATATAACAGGGATAAAGGAATTCAGCTCCTTTATCCCTAACTTATTTATGCCGGACTATGGTTCCAAACTAACTTCTCCGGTTTATATCCGTGGTATCGGTTCCAAGATAAACTCCCCGTCTGTAGGATTATATGTCGACGGGATTCCTTATTTTGAGAAATCGGCACTCGATTTTAATTTCACGGAAATAGACAGGATAGAAGTATTACGTGGTCCTCAAGGTACTTTATACGGACGTAATACGATGGGAGGTATTATTAATATATATACCAAATCGCCCCTGAAATACCAAGGGACGAATGCTTATGTCTCAAATGGGACTTATGGACTTCAGGATTATGCTCTTTCCCATTATCGTTCTATCGGAGAAAAATTCGGCATTGCAGTTTCCGGCAATTACAATAAGAGCGATGGGTACTTCACCAATCTATATACGGATAAAAAAGCCGACAACCAGAAATCCGGTTCCGGACGTATCCGCTTGGAATGGCTTCCTCGTCCGGACTTTTCCGTACAATTGATGAGTAGTTATGACTACTCGGACCAGGGTGGTTATCCATATGCCGTTTGCGACTCCGTAACCCATCGCCCGGGCGATGTGAATTATAATGATTACAGTTATTACAAACGGACACTTTCAACCACAGGCGTTAGTCTGGAATATCGCGGTAAAAATTTCAGCCTCGGAAGCCAGACTGCATTCCAATATTTATCAGACCATCAGGGCATCGACCAGGATTTTTCACCTAAAAGTATCTATTTCGCCCGTCAGGACCAGAAGCAAAAAATGGTTTCCGAAGAATTCAATATCAAATCCGCAAGTAAAAGCCACTATAAATGGTTGTTCGGGGCATTCGGATTTTGGCAAGGTATCGATAATACGGTAAATCTGGACTATCTGGCGCAAAACTACAGTACCCGCAAATTATATAATATCCCGACTTATGGGTTTGCTCTGTATCACCAATCTACTATCGACGATTTATTGGTAAAAGGACTCTCCCTTACATTCGGTATCCGTTATGACTACGAAAGAGCCTCCACCGACTTTTTATATTATAAAGATTCCGTGGCAAGCAGCAAAGAAGTTGATAAATTCTACAGCAAACTGAAATTCAGCCAAGTAACCCCTAAGTTTGCCCTGCAATATATGTTTCCGTCTACCGGATTGGTTTATGCAACCGTTACCAAAGGATATAAAACAGGCGGATTCAATACCTCCTTCGAGCGGGATGAAGACCGTACTTTCGAACCGGAAAGCAGTTGGAACTATGAAATCGGAGCCAAACACCCGTTTCTGGACAACCGCCTGCGTGCCGAAATAGCCTTCTTCTATATCGATTGGAAGAACCAACAAATCAGCCAGCCTTTACCATCCGGCAGAGGTTCCATGCTCAAAAATGCAGGACGCTCCGTCAGCAAAGGAGTAGAACTCAGCTTGCAGGGGAATTTATTTAACGGATTCATGCTACAAGCCAATTACGGCTTCACACATGCCACATTTAAGAAATACCAGAACGGAAAAACCGATTATGCCGGGAACTTCCTGCCGATGGTTCCCACACATACATTTGCCATTGGAGCCGATTACACCCGTGCCAATCCATGTCCGCATATCGACCGTTTTACAATCAGCCTGAATTATACAGGCACAGGTAGAATTTATTGGAAAGAAGACAATAATGTATCACAACCTTATTACGGACTATTGAACGGAAAGTTTTCCGTAACCAAAGGTTTTGCTACCTTTGCAATCTGGGCTAAGAACATAACAGCAACCGATTACACGGCATTCTATTTTGAAAGCGGCGGCAAAGGGTTAGGACAAAAAGGAAAACCTTTCACTATCGGGGGCAATATCCAGCTCAACTTTTAGGAAAGCATGATACAAAAAGACAAGACATACAATCTGGCAACTTTTTTCTGCCTGTATATCGCACAAACGATACCGATGAGTTTCTTCTCGACAGTCATTCCGGTTATGATGCGGCAGGAAAATTTCTCTCTTTCGGCAATAGGACTATTACAACTTATCAAATTGCCCTGGATACTTAAATTTCTCTGGTCGCCACTGATAGACCGGCATTCCACCACCACTGGGGATTACAAACGATGGATTTTTTCATCGGAACTGATTTATGCAGCATTAATATTTGCCGTTGCATTCCTGGACTTCCATACGGACTTCTATACGATTGTAACATTGATTATCATTTCCTTTGTTGCATCCGCCACGCAGGATATTGCGACTGACGCCCTGGCTGTTCTCTCATTCAGCCGGCAGGATAAAAGCCTTGCAAACAGCATGCAGTCGATGGGAAGCTTCGGTGGCTCCATGATTGGAGGCGGATTATTGCTTTTACTATTTAAACAAGTGGGCTGGAACAGTTTATTGCCTTGTCTCGCCCTGTTCGTTATCATTGCCCTTTTCCCCCTCTTTTTCAACAAAGGGATTAAAATCCAACCGAAAGATACCCATGAACGGGCAAAGAAAGCAGATGTATTCTACTTCTTCACCCAAAAGAAAATATGGAAACAGATTGGTTTCCTTTTCCTCTACTATTCCGGATTAATCGGTACGTTGGCTATGCTGAAACCTTATCTGGTAGATTTAGGCTACAGTATGAAAGAAATCGGAGTCATGAGCGGATTGGCAGGGACAGCTGTCGGAGCAGTATCCTCTTTCGCCGGAGGATTTATTGTAAGACGTATCGGACGCCATCGCGCCCGTGCTTTATTTTCTGTGTTTGTGCTGATCGCTTGTTTGTATTTCCTTGGTTTATCCTATATACATCCTACCACCCCGTTATTGTATGGAGGCATTTTCCTGCTATGGGGCAGCTATGGGATGGCAACAATCGTGGTCTATACGACAGCGATGGACTGTGTACGTCCCGGACGCGAAGGGACAGACTTCACCGTTCAGACCGTCATTACCCATCTTGCAGGTATGATAATGGCTATTCTTAGTGGAAAAATTGCAGATGCGACCGGTTATCATGGTTTGTTCTTTTTTGAAACAGCCATTGCCTTTTTGTCACTTCTCTATATACTTATTGTATTCAAAAAAGAAAAAGAGACGATATGAATCAAGAATTGTTAGATAAATATAATGTACCGGTTCCCCGGTATACCAGTTATCCACCGGCAAACTATTTCACAGAAAGTTTCACCAGCGAAGACTATCTGGAAGCGATTGAACAGTCCAACCAATTAAACCCGAAACATCTTTCGTTCTATTTTCATATACCTTTCTGCCGGAGAATGTGCTATTATTGCGGATGTAATTCCATACCGCTTTCCGAGCACAATGTTGTAGCTCGTTTCCGTTACGTGGAAGCACTCCACCAGGAAATAGAACTGATTGCACCCTATCTCGCCGCAAAACGGAAAATTGCGCAAATCCATTATGGAGGAGGAACACCTTCCATATTGCCACTCATGACCTTAAAAAGCCTGAATGATCATTTACGTAAAGATTTCACTTTTATCAATAAACCGGAAATTGCCATTGAATGCCATCCCGGTTATTTACTGGAAAAGGATTGGATAGCGTTCAAGGAAGCCGGTTTCAACCGGATCAGTATTGGTGTGCAAGACTTTAACGAAGAGGTTCTGAAAAAGGCAAACCGCAGACTTTCATTATTGCCGATAGAAGAAATTGTAAACACACTCCACACTTCCGATATAAAGGTTAATTTGGATTTCCTTTACGGATTGCCCGGACAAACAGAGCAAAGTTTTGCCGCAACCATTGAACAAGCGATAAAAATACAACCTGACCGCCTGGTAACATTCTCATATGCTCATGTTCCCTGGGTGAATAAACGACAGTTAATCCTTGAAAAAGCAGGATTACCCAGCAGCGAGGAGAAAAGCCGCATGTATGAGGCTGCACGCCGGATGCTCTGTGAAGCCGGTTACAAACCGATAGGCATGGACCATTTCGTACGCGAAAATGATGAATTGTATACTGCATTACAGAACGGGCAACTTCACAGAAATTTCCAGGGATACTGTACCCGCAGAACCACCGGACAGGTTTATGCTTTCGGTGTTACCGGTATCAGCCAGCTTACTGCTGCCTATGCCCAGAATTGCAAGGATGTTTCCGAATATATAGAACTGATGAAACAAGGAAAACCTGCTACGATAAAAGGATATACCTTGAACGAAGAAGAACAAATTGCCCGCGAAGTTATCGAAGCATTAATGTGTAACTATTCCATCAACTGGCAAGAAATCGCAGAGCGGTTCTCACTTCCCGTATCCGAAATAAAGCAGGCTGTAAATTATGATAAAGCTAGTCTTGACGAATTTGCCACAGACGGGCTCATCGAATTCAATGACGAACAACTAAAAATGACGGCAGAAGGCAGACTATTTGTTCGCAATGTTGCCGCTTCATTCGACAAACTGATGCTTCATACCAACAAATCATTTTCTAAACCGGTATAATATTATGGAAAATATTGTAGTGATAGGAGCCGGACTAACCGGTCTGACCACAGCTTTCCACCTGACACGTAAAGGAAAGAAAGTACATGTACTGGAACAAAGCAACCGTACCGGCGGCCAGATCCATACATTTCGCGAAGAAGGATTTGTCTTTGAAAGCGGTCCTAACACTGGAGTGGTTTCCTATCCTGAAGTTGCAGAACTGTTTGCCGCCCTGGCTCCGGCATGTGAACTGGAAACAGCTCACGAAGAAGCAAAACGGCGGCTGATTTGGAAAGATGACAAATTTCGTGCCCTTCCTTCCGGCTTGTTCAGCGCAATCACTACTCCCTTATTTTCTTTAAGTGATAAGTTCCGTATCCTGGGTGAACCGTTCCGTGCAAAAGGCACCAACCCGGACGAAACTGTAGGTGAACTGGCGGCAAGACGTCTCGGCAAGTCTTTCTTGCATTATGCAGTAGACCCGTTCCTTTCTGGTGTTTATGCCGGCGATCCGATGAAACTGGTAACCCGTTACGCACTGCCTAAGTTATATAACCTGGAACAACAATACGGTAGTTTTATCCGCGGCACTATTGCCAAAGCAAAACTTCCTAAAACCGAACGCGACCGCCTGGCTTCCAAAAAGGTATTCTCCGCCGCAGGCGGACTCGAAAACCTGACAATAGCTATGACCGAGGCTATAGGAAAAGAACATATCACACTCTCGGCAACCGATATTACCATCCGCCCTTCCAATAAACAATGGCTGATTTCCTATCAGACACCGTTAGGCGGGGAACAAACAATTTTGGCAGACAAAGTAATTACCACTGTCGGAGCCTATTCTCTTCCGAAGCTGTTGCCTTTCGTCTCCAAAGAGGATATAGATAAAATCAGCAACCTGAAATATGCACCGGTAGTTCAAGCAAGTGTGGGTATCCGCAACACAAACGACTTGCAATTCAATGCATTCGGAGGCTTAGTCCCTTCCTGCGAGAAAAAGGAAGTACTCGGTATCCTCTTTCCTTCTGCTTGTTTCGACGGTAGAGCACCAAAAGAAGGCGCGCTTTTCTCCTTTTTCATCGGAGGAGTCAAACATGCCGAACTAACAACCTGGAAGGATGAAGAACTGAAGGCCTTAATTATCCATCAGTTCCATTCGATGCTTAAATTTCCGGTTGGTATAGAACCGGATATGATCCGTATCTTCCGCCATCCGCATGCAATTCCACAATATGAACTAAGCAGTGGCGAACGCTTCCAAACTATCGAAAAACTCGAAAAAGCATATCCCGGATTAATCTTAGCCGGAAATATGAAAGGAGGTATCGGTATGGCAGACAGAATCAGGCAAGCGACGGAAATTGCGAATCAGATAACGGGAAAAACAGGCGACAGGTAACAGGGAGCTTCGCTATATATCTTTTCCTATATAACAATATGGTCGTATTTTAGCTTTAACAATAACACAATGTTGATATAATCGACATTATGCCAACTCATGCTATAAACAAAAAGGAACGTTCAGCAAGTAATCCGTCTGTTTCTATTGCCCAAAGAGCTTTTTTATACCTGTTTCAGATAGAAAATTCATTTACTACGGAGGTATTTTTAATTAGTAGCGGTACTAAATTCAACTATATTCGGCATAAAAAGTAGTATGATTTGACTTCAAAACATATATGTTTCGTATTTAAAGCATATATATTTTGATTTATATATGTTATTGAGCAGAAGCACAACGCTGGAAGAATAAAAAAACCGATTGTTACGCAGATATTAAATTAATTGTTATTTCCCGTTGAACACAACAATATGTTTAGACGCGAATTTCCAGGAAAACGTGGATTAAGAAACAAAAAGCATGTATTAATCCGCTTTTTACGCGAAATCCGTATCTAACAAATTAACATCCATACCATGTCAATTAGAAAGAACAGCGTCATTTTCGACAACAAACCGATAAACCTCACCCCCACAAGAATCGTTTATTCCCTGGTCCTTCCTATCCCCCTCCTATCCATAAAAAGGAAAAGATAGATATTTTATCAAAATGTCAAAAATACCTATATGTCAATCCAGACCTATTCTAAAAAGTAAAATATCAAATCAAAACATAGACGAAATCCAAACAAAAACTTTTACTTTGTAAAAAAATGGGAGAAGTTATGGATAAAATGGTAGAAATAGCCCGGTTTACCCGCCCGCAAGAAGCACAGGTACTCGAATCCCTCCTGAAATCAGAAGGAATCGAATGTTATTTGAGAAACGAATATACAACTCAGGTTATGTATCCTGCCAATATGGGGGGTGTCCGTGTGGAATTGCTGGAAAGCGAAGTAGCCCACGCAATGGAAATAATGGAAGCCAATGGCTATGAATTTCCGGAAGAAGATGAAGAACCGGAACAAATCCAGGCCATATCAGGCTGGGCACGCCATATCCCGTTTCTCCGTAGTTATTCATTAGAAAAACAAATCATTATCATATTCGTGATAATAGCGGTACTGCTTACCCTTTTCATTTATTGCGGTTCCCTTTTATCCTCCAAATAGACAAATGTAACGATGGCACGTAGAAAAATAACAAATAGTCAGGCAGTATGTATTACCCTTTTATGGGGTGTATTATGTTACATATTGCTTGTTTACAGCGAAAAGATAACCTTCGACGTCATTTTCGCTCTGGTAGCATCAGCTATCATTGTGTTTGTACCGATATACAAGAGCAGAAGACGGAAGGAAGAATAACATTTAGTCAGTTTTCTAAGCCTAATATAACTAAATGATATTTTTATCGCATTTTTTCTTTCAAATATTTGTTTGTGTAAAATTTTAGCTTACCTTTGCACAGTCGTTTAGGAGACGGCGCTACAATAGCAAAATGGTATAATAAAATCAATTCAGTCTTATGAAGGCAAGTGAAGTTTTAGACAACTTAAAGAGAAGATTCCCGAATGAACCTGAGTATCATCAGGCAGTATCAGAAGTTTTAGGTACAATTGAAGAAGCGTACAATGAGCACCCTGAATTTGAAAAGAGCAATTTAATCGAGCGTCTTTGTATACCCGACCGCATATTCTCATTCCGCGTGACTTGGATGGACGATAAAGGCCAAATTCAGACCAATATGGGATACCGTATCCAGCACAACAATGCAATCGGCCCGTACAAAGGTGGTATCCGCTTCCATGCTTCTGTAAACCAATCTATCCTTAAGTTCTTAGCTTTCGAACAGACTTTCAAAAACTCACTGACAACACTGCCGATGGGTGGTGGTAAAGGTGGTTCAGACTTCAGCCCGCGTGGTAAATCAAACGCTGAAATCATGCGTTTCTGCCAGGCTTTCGTACTGGAATTATGGCGCCACATCGGTCCGGATACAGACGTTCCTGCAGGTGACATAGGTGTAGGCGGACGCGAAGTTGCTTACATGTACGGTATGTACAAAAAACTGGCACACGAAAATACAGGTACATTCACAGGTAAAGGACGTGAATTCGGTGGTTCGCTGATTCGTCCGGAAGCTACAGGTTACGGTAACGTATACTTCCTGTTGGAAATGCTGAAAACACGCAATATCGATATTAAAGGTAAAGTCGTTACAGTTTCCGGTTCCGGTAACGTAGCACAATATACAGTTGAAAAACTGATTGAATTGGGAGCTAAGCCGGTTACTATGTCCGACTCTGACGGTTACATTTATGATCCGGACGGTATCGACCGCGAAAAGCTGGACTTCATCATGGAATTGAAAAACATGTACCGCGGACGTATCCGCGAATATGCAGAAAAATACGGATGCAAATATGTAGCAGGTGCACGCCCATGGGGTGAAAAATGTGATATTGCTATGCCGAGTGCAACTCAAAACGAGTTGAATGGCGATGATGCAAAGACACTTCTAGCAAACGGTTGTTTCGCTGTATCGGAAGGTGCAAACATGCCATCTACTCCGGAAGCTATCGATACATTCCTTGAAGCAAAAATCCTTTATGCTCCGGGTAAAGCAGCCAACGCCGGCGGTGTATCTGTTTCCGGTCTGGAAATGACACAAAACGCCATGAAGTTAAGCTGGAGCAGCGAAGAAGTAGATGAAAAGCTGAAAAGCATCATGAAAGACATCCACGAACAGTGCCTGAAATATGGTAAAAACGCAGATGGTACAGTAAATTATGTAAAAGGCGCTAACGTTGCTGGCTTTATGAAAGTAGCCAAAGCAATGATGGCACAAGGCATTCTATAATAAGTTGGCTGTCGACAAAAAAACGGTTGACAGTTAACTGAAGAATAAATAGGGATTAATGATTATAGAAGGATGATGCATCCGCCTTTGGATACATCATCCTTTTTTGCCTTTATTTATTAGAGTGAATTTAACTATCTACTCTCACTTGTCAACTGTCAACTATTTCTTACCTTAGTACCGAAATTAGAAAACTATGGTAACGACTGAATTAAGTAAACTCTATCATGAATACACTGGTTCCCCGGCAGAAGATATAACCGAGCTACCTTCATCCGGCTCCAACCGACGCTATTTCAGGCTATCCGGACTACAAACCTTAATCGGCGTAAGTGGAACATCTCTCGAAGAGAACAGAGCATTCATTTATATGGCACAACATTTCCGGGAAAAGGGATTGCCTGTACCTAACGTATTCTGTTATTCGGAAGATAAATCTTATTATCTGCAAGAAGATTTGGGAGATACCCTTTTATTTAACGCAATTGAAAAAGGAAGAAAAAGTTGTGTATTCGATGAATGCGAACGGACCTTATTACATAAGACAATTGCCCTACTGCCTGCTATCCAGTTTGCAGGAGCTGAAGGAATGGACTTTTCAAATTGCTATCCGCAACCGGAATTCAATAAACGTTCCATTCTATGGGATTTAAATTACTTCAAATATTGCTTCCTGAAAGCAACAGGAATGGAATTCCAGGAAAATCTACTGGAAGATGATTTTCTGAAAATGAGTGAAGTGTTACTAAAAGACACCTCCCCTACATTTATGTATCGTGATTTCCAGTCCCGCAATGTTATGATAAAAGAGGGAGAACCTTGGTTTATCGATTTTCAGGGAGGACGCAAAGGCCCGGTATATTATGATGTAGCCTCTTTCCTTTGGCAAGCCAAAGCAAAATATCCGGAGAATTTACGCAAGGAACTGATACTGACTTATTTGGAATCTGCCCGTAAATATACAAAAATAGACGAACAGGAATTTTGTAAGCAGTTACGCCATTTCGTTCTTTTCAGGACATTGCAAGTATTAGGTGCATATGGTTTCCGAGGATATTTTGAAAAGAAACCCCATTTCATTCAAAGTGTTCCTTTTGCCATTGAAAACTTGCGCCAGTTATTGAAAGATGAATACTCCGAATATCCCTATTTGTGTTCCGTTCTGAAAGAACTTACTAACCTTTCACAGTTCCGGGACGATTTACAAAAGCGTACTCTCGTAGTGAAAATTGTAAGTTTCGCTTATAAGAAAGGCATACCGAATGACCCGAGCGGAAACGGAGGCGGATTTGTTTTCGATTGCCGTGCAGTCAATAATCCGGGGAAATATGAACGGTATAACCATTTTACCGGATTGGATGAACCGGTGATCCGTTTCCTCGAAGAAGACGGAGAAATCACCCAGTTCCTAAATCATGCATATGAAATTGCAGACGCATCCGTAAAACGTTATCTGGACCGGGGGTTCAGCAACCTGATGATCTGTTTCGGTTGTACCGGCGGACAACACCGTTCCGTTTATTCAGCCCAGCATATGGCAGAACATCTGCATAACAAATTCGGTGTAAAAGTAGAACTGGTTCATCGCGAACAAAACATAGAACAACTTTTTAACGCAACATTATGAAAGCTATGATTTTTGCAGCTGGTATGGGGACCCGCCTCAAACCGCTGACCGATACTATGCCCAAAGCCTTGGTCCCCATAAACGGGAAACCAATGCTGGAACATATTATTTTAAAACTCAAAGATTCCGGATTTAATCAAATCGTCATAAACGTTCATCACCTCGGACAGCAAATTATTGATTTCCTTGCGGAAAATAATAACTTCGGGATAGAAATCATTATTTCTGACGAGCGTGACTACCTGATGGATACGGGAGGCGGCATAAAGAAAGCTAAAAAGTTCTTTGCAGGTAAAGAGCCTTTTCTGATTCACAATGTGGACATTATATCGGATGTGGATTTGAAAAAACTATATGATAAGCATCTGGAAACAAATCCGCTTGCTACATTATTAGTTAGTAAACGTGAGACTTCCCGCTATCTACTTTTTAATAAAGAAAATAAATTGTGTGGCTGGAGAAACCTGGAGACCGGAGAAGTAAAATCATTTTATCCGTATTTCGACCCTGCCCAGTACAATGAATATGCATTTAGCGGCATTCATGTACTTTCTCCTGAAATATTCGACTGGATGGAAGAATGGACAGGCAAATTCTCCATTATTAATTTTTATCTGTCAATATGTGCCAAAACGGATATTCATGCTTATCCGGCTGAAAATCTGCACCTGATGGATATCGGAAAAATTGAAACGTTAACAAAGGCTGAAGAATGGATTAAATCGAGAGCCAGCCTGTAAAAGCTATAACCAAACAATAACAAAATGCTAAGGTTTGTAACTATCCTATTGCATTAAAACAGTTTACTACAAAAAAAATAACTATGGTTTTTCCTAATCAGAAGTATGAATCAGGAAAAACCATAGTTATCTCTAAAGAAATCCTCCCTAAAGTTATTCTTTACGGCACATATACCAATTCATATTGGATATCTCCATTTGCTTTACAGGTTATTTTTGCGATTTCTCCTCTTATCGGATTATTCCGTTCACTGAATGCATCTAAAGTAATATATTGCACTCCACGGAATGTATTTTCCCCATGAGCATGGATATGTCCGCTGAATACATAATCGATCTTATTCTCAGCAAAGAAATCAAACAAGTAATACAATTCCTCGCGAGGGAAATTGGAAGAGTAAGCATTCGAACGGGGACGGAAAAACGGATTATGCGTAAAAACAAAACAATGACGGTATTCCTGTCTTATCTCCTCAACGATAGGAAGAATGTCCTGCATTTGCCGTTTACCTAACGTACCGTTCGCAGTATCCAAAAAAACAAAAAGATCCGCAAGGTCTTCGCGTCCTTCAACATAAACCTCCACAAAATAAGTTGAAGTTCCGAATATATCATTAAATAACGCCCAACCATTACGGGTTATATCGTGATTTCCCACTACCGGATAGAAAATCAAACCTTTCTCCTTATACTCTGTTACCAGATCCTCAACATCTGCATAATACTCAGGTTGTGTTTCAGCCAAATCGCCCAAATGAGCACAAAACAGATGTCCTCCTTTCAAGGTTTCATCAAAAGCCTCGGTTAAACGTTTCATATCAGTCGTTGTATGACTATCGGCTATGACCAGAAATGAGTACTCTTTTCCACTTGTATCAATCTCGAAAGTTGATTTTTTATTTTCTTCCTGCGAATAAAAATAATAAGATTGCTTTACGCGGTCGTCAACATTTGTGTTACCTACCAAAATACCTGTAGGTTCAATTTTACTGCAACCGGATAAAAAACACAGGACACAGCATATCGATATTATATATTTCTTCGTTACCATTTGTATCTCGCTCCTAATTTAAAAAAGGTTTCATACTTCATAGCTAATTGATTCATACTACCTGCCGGGCGTGCTGTAAACTCAGCCAATATCCGCCAGTGCTTCGCCACATCGATTCTTCCGTCCACCCCATACATAATGTTATAATTCTCATAGATGAAATCATCGAAGTTACGAATAAAAAGTCCGACATTCCACCAGTTCTCACGAGGTCTAAGATGTAGTCCCATAGCAACAGAAAGAGTGACAGGTTCAAAATTCCCGCTTCCTTTGGAAAAGTATCCAAGAAAACTATTACCCAGGGTTAGATTAAAATAACGGCTCTCCCATGTTCCAGCAATACGGTAAAGTAGTTCATTCATTTTCGACAAACCGTAATAATTATATACAAGCCTGTTCGAAATATACACATTAAACTTATAAACAGAAAAACGGTAAGTTCCATCTGCATAAAGTCCACCAAAAGCCTGAGGATTCTTTGTCGATAAATTAAGGCCCCCTGTCAGGCTCAACCGATCTGAAAAGTTCCGGGTATAAAATCCCGAAAATCCCCCATAAATACCATGAAGAGCATTATCTCCCACTTGAAAATAAGCCTTTACTTCATTTGTTTGTCCCCATACTGTAGAGTTTAAGGATAATAATAGCATTAACAATAATAAAACTTTTTTCATTGATTGACGATTAAATAATGGACAAATCTACTATAATATTCGAATCAAAATAATCTTCAGCTTGTAATAATTATTTAAAAATCACAAAATGCGCATTTTACTACAGATATATTAACAGTACCCCCCGTAGACTTGTTTGGCATGTAAACGGTATTCATAACAGGTTATTCGTATATTTGCCAATAAATCTTTTACTCTAATAAAATAAACAGTTCATATGAAACATTTAATTCTCACCCTTTCTTTCATCCTGGGGAGCCTACTGACTAGTTATGCACAACAACCCACTCTGAAGTTTAACAAAAACGGTAAGTTTAAAATCGTACAGTTTACAGACGTTCATTATATTTATGGAAATCCGAAATCCGATATAGCTGTTGAACGGATTAATGAAGTCTTGGATGCAGAAAAGCCTGATTTGGTTATTTTTACCGGGGATGTCATTTTCGGTGCTCCTGCCGAAGAAGGTATGCGTACAATATTAAACCTTACTTCCAGCCGAAAAATTCCTTTTGCCGTAACATTCGGAAACCATGATGATGAACAGGGATTAACCCGTTCACAGTTATTCGATATTATGAAATCAATCCCCTATAATCTGACGGATTCTGTACCGGGTGTTTCCGGTGGTTCTAATTTCATTCTACCTCTGAAATCATCTGATGGCAAGAAGGATGCGGTTATTCTTTACTGCCTTGACTCACATTCTTATTCCAAAATTAATGGTGTAAAAGGATATGATTATATTAAATTTGACCAGGTACAATGGTACCGTGAGAATAGTGCTCGTTTCACCAAACAAAACGGAGGAACTCCGATTCCTTCCTTAGCATTCTTCCACATAGCACTACCCGAATATGCAGAAGCTTCTACTGACGAAAGAGCAATGTTGGTCGGAACGCGCAAAGAAAAAAGCTGTCCTCCCGAACTTAACTCCGGATTATTTACAGCAATGAAAGAGATGGGCGATGTTTCGGCTGTTTTTGTCGGACACGACCATGATAATGATTATGCAGTTTACTGGAAAGGCATCTTATTGGCATTCGGTCGTTATACCGGAGGGGATACGGTTTACAACAACCTGCCTAACGGAGCGCGTATAATCGAAATGACAGAAGGTAAAGAGGGATTCGATACATGGATTCGTCTAAAGGATAATAAAATTATCGATAAGATAAACTTCCCTACTTATTTTGAAAAGAAATAAATCTAATATTTATCTATCGATATATAACAAAAAATAGAGATTGGATACAATGTAATCCAATCTCTATTTTTTATGTATGCAAAGGAATGTTTATCTATTCCTCTGGTTTTAAAACAAGTCCCTGGCTTCTCTTCCCATCCATCTTTATCACTACCGGCTTATCAAAATGAACATGCCGTAGATATTCAGTTTCTTCCACAGCCGGACAGGCATTCAGATACGTTTCATCAAACCACCCATCTCCTTTAAACGGATTTATTGTAAAATAACCGACACCAAAAGATGTCAGATTTTGGAAAAAGTGAGTACCCTGACTCGGGTCTACGCGATAATTTTCCAATCCACATTCCACAATAACACGTGCATTACTGATATGAGGCCATTTCACCGGAATACCTAACCAGGGATCACTGCTACCCCAACGACCGGGACCGACCAAAATGTATCCTTTCTCGTCTCCGGTGAATTGCCGGTTTATCTTTTCAATTTCATATGCAATCAGTTGCGTATTAGATGAATTGAATGCCTCTGTCTTAACATAAATCACATCCTGTACATCCGAAATAATTCCATGTCCCAGCACGCTGGTAGAAGACAAGATTGTGTCTTCCTTCTGTACTAAGGTCAAATCTTCTTCCATTATCTCTTTATTATCAACAATTGGACGGATCTGGAGCAAATAGAATGTTGCCTGAGAAGAATCTTCCTGATTAATATTCACTGCAAACTCTATTTCTACCGGACGTCCCATTTCATCCTGTCCGATGTGTAAAATGGAATCTAATGTTTCAGCCAGAGGAAATACATCGTGCTGCAAAATATTTACAAACGATAAAATTTTACGTCCCCCCGGATAATAACCGTCCCTGATAATCTGATCGTACGGATCGTAAGTAGATACAATATATTTCAGGGCACCATCCGCATCTGCATCTTTCAACCCTAAACGTAACAAATTAAAAGAGTCATCTACTGAAAACTGCTCCGCCAGATTTTTCAAATCCAATGCATAAAAACGGGTTTGCGTTTCACGTAAAGCAAAATCCATTGTACTCATCTGTAAAATATTCCGTGGATGACGGGGAGAAAAACGAAGGGTTTGACCACCATCGACAATGTATTTGCCAAGTCCCAAGGCAATATTGGCTATGCCGTCTTCGGCCTTTTCATTCCCTATCGGATAAAAATTCAAAGAGCGTGCTACTCCTGATATTGTCGGATAGAAACGGTCGCTATAACTATTACCAATCACTTCCTGCAAAACAATTGCCATTTTCTCCTGGTCGATAAGATTGGAAGTAGCCGTCATATAAGCTTTACTGTCGCGATAGAAAACCGATGCATATACGGCTTTAATAGCATCACTAACAGTACGAAGCATTTCATATTTATCATCAATCTTAGGCACCATATAGGTTGAATAGATACCTGCAAAAGGCTGATAGTGGGAATCTTCCAGTAAGCTGGAAGAACGTACGGCAATCGGGCTCTTCACGACATCGAAAAAGGCCATTAAGTCCTCGATAAGTCGCGCAGGCAAACTGGCACGCAGGAAATATTTAAGAATCGTATCATCATCTATCTCACTCAATGCTACCGGATACAATTCATTCGTATCCATAAACTCATCGAAAATATCCGTACAGATAACAACAGTCTTCGGAATTGTTACAGCAAAATTTTCATGTTCCAAAACCGGGTAACGTTTAACCATTGCACCGATAAAAGCCAAACCTCTACCCTTTCCTCCTAAAGAGCCATCACCGATACGTGCAAAATTACTATACTCATCAAAACGGTCTTTCTGATAGATAGCAACCACACCTGTATTCTTCATCCGGCGGTATTGGACAATCAGGTCAAATATCAGTTTCCGGGCTTCATCCATATCTTTATAGTCGCTTACATCTACACGCTTAAGAACTTCTGCCGGGGGAAACATGGCACGGGAATAGAAGAAACGGGAAAAATGGTTCCGGCTCAGGTGATAAACCAGAGAATCATCAGGAATCTGGAAAACTTTCTTTTGCAAATCCTTCAAATCCTTGATACGCATAATTTCCTCTTTGGTCTGTGGATTCAATATAACAAAATCTCCAAAACCAAAGCGCTGCATTATCTTTTTACGAAGGTCCTGCGGATAACTTTTAGAATTCTTGTCTATAAATGAAGAACCTAGCTCCTCTGCATAAATCCGGTTATTCGATTCTGATGATTCCAAAACAAAAGGTATTATTAACCCGGTCTTCCGCACATACTGCCCGAATTTATATCCAGCATAAGGATCTTTGACCCCATCGTGCATAAAACTCATATCCGAAATTATTCCCAACATATTATCCCTGTACTGATTAAATATGCGGACTGCCTCTTCGTAAGTACGAGCTAATTTTATTTTCGGGCGTCCGCGCATACGCAATGTACGTTGGTGCCCGTTTAATGCCTCTTTTGCAAACATCTGGCTTTGTTCCAATACAAATTTATACAGATGCGGCAAAGCAGACGAATAGAAACGAATCGAATCTTCTACTAACAATATAATCTGAACCCCTACACTGGCGGTATCGTCCGGGGCATTCATTTTATCCTCAATTAACTTAATGATAGCAAGCAGCAAATCCGAGTTTCCCAACCAACTGAACACATAATCGATAGCACTCAAATCTTCGTTTGCTATTCGTTTGGATACTTCTTTTGAAAAAGGAGTGAGCACTACAATCGGGATATTCGGATAATGCAACTTTATTTCCTTTGCTGCCGAGAAAATATCCCGGTTATCCATATTCGGCATACAGATAATCAACTCGAAATTTCTATCTTTCAATTCAGCCAATGCCTCAGCTTCGGATGTCACCTGTGTAAAGCGTGGAGGATAGCGTAGACTTAAAGAGGTATATTCATTGAATATCTGTTCGTCTACCCTTCCATCATCTTCCAACATAAAAGCATCATATTTTGTAGCAATAAGCAATACATTATATATACGCTTATTCATCAAATTTGCAAATGAAGTGTCTTTAAAGACTAGATTTTTAAAATCTGGTATTCCGCTCATAATATTATTTGGTTATATCTGTGTCCAAATGTAAGGAAAAAAATTTTCGTTCAATAATTTATTTACTATTTGCCCGGCAACAATTGTAATCCATCATTAAAAACATTGTTCAATAACATAATTTTTACTATCAAAAAGTAAGCAAAAACCATTGCCAATCCATTAAATTCCCTACATTTGCCTACAGAATGTCATCTTAAAAGAAATTATATACTATGAAGACTGAAGTTATCTTATCCGCACTTGAAGCAAAACATCCGGGAGAAAAGGAATATTTGCAGGCAGTGAAAGAAGTTCTTTTATCTATTGAAGAAGTGTACAATCAGCATCCGGAATTCGAAAAAGCCAAAATTATCGAACGTCTGGTTGAACCGGACCGTATTTTTACTTTCCGTGTGCCTTGGGTAGATGATAAAGGTGAAATTCAGGTTAACCTGGGATATCGTGTACAATTTAATAACGCGATTGGCCCGTATAAAGGGGGCATCCGTTTTCACCCGTCTGTAAATCTGTCTATTCTTAAATTCTTAGGTTTTGAACAGACATTCAAAAACGCACTGACAACATTGCCTATGGGTGGTGGTAAAGGTGGTTCAGACTTCGCACCTCGTGGAAAGAGTGATGCAGAAATCATGCGTTTCTGTCAATCTTTCATTCTTGAGTTATGGCGTAACCTTGGTCCGGACCGTGATGTTCCAGCTGGCGACATTGGTGTAGGCGGACGTGAAGTTGGCTATATGTATGGTATGTATAAGAAGTTGGCGCGTGAAAACACAGGAACCTTTACAGGTAAAGGCATGGAATTCGGAGGTTCTATCCTTCGTCCGGAAGCTACAGGTTTCGGAGCTCTGTACTTTGTACATCAAATGCTGGAAACTCATGGCATTGATATAAAAGATAAGACGGTTGCAATTTCCGGTTTCGGGAATGTAGCATGGGGTGCAGCAACAAAAGCCACAGAATTAGGTGCAAAAGTTGTTACTATTTCCGGTCCGGACGGATATATATACGATCCGGATGGTATTTCTGGTGAAAAAATTGACTACATGCTGGAACTTCGTAACTCGGGTAACGATATCGTTGCTCCTTATGCAGAAGAATATCCGAATGCTAAATTCTTCCCGGGCAAGAAACCATGGGAACAAAAAGTTGATATTGCTCTTCCTTGTGCAACTCAAAACGAACTGGATGTTAACGATGCACGTATCTTGATTGGAAATAAAACATTGTGTGTAGCTGAAGTTTCTAATATGGGATGTACAGCAGAAGCTGTTGATCTGTTTATTGAACATAACCAATTATTTGCTCCTGGTAAAGCAGTGAATGCGGGTGGTGTAGCAACTTCCGGTCTGGAAATGACACAGAATGCTATGCATATCTCCTGGTCTGCTGCTGAGGTTGATGCCAGACTTCATCAGATTATGAGTGACATTCACGAACAATGTGTAGCTCATGGCAGGGATGGCAAATATATTAATTATGTAAAAGGAGCAAATATCGCTGGCTTCATGAAGGTAGCGAAAGCAATGATGGCTCAAGGCGTGGTATAATAACATTAAACCAGATAATAAATAAAAAAGCGAGTGGTAAATTTACCGCTCGCTTTTTTATTTATTATCTGTTACCGGACTTTTCCAGGGTTCTTCGCTATATAATCCTTCCAACCGGTATATTTCTTTTCTACAACCGGATTGTTTGTCTGAAAGAAATGACATACTGCTGCCGCCAGACCGTCCGTTGCATCCAGTTGGGGCAACATGGCTTCTTCTGGTATATGAAGAAAACGTTGTAGCATTCCCGCAACCTGTTCTTTTGAGGCGTTTCCATTTCCTGTAATAGACATCTTTATTTTCAAAGGAGCATATTCAAAGATAGGAATATCACGTTCCAAGGCTGCCGCCATTGCGACTCCTTGAGCTCGCCCCAATTTCAACATACTCTGTACATTCTTACCGAAAAAGGGAGCTTCAATAGCCAGTTCATCCGGATGATACTGGTCTATTAAGGACAATACCCTTTCAAATATTTTACGTAATCGCAGATAATGGTCTTCATACTTATTAAGTTGCAAAATGCCCATTGCTTGCAATTTGGGTTTATTTTCTTCTATCTGCAAGACCCCATACCCCATGACTATTGTTCCAGGGTCAATACCTAATATGACACGATCTTTCGTCATCTATCTATTATACAGATTTTAAATGTCCAATTCTTCCATAATAGTGGAAAAACCTATCATTCTTTGCTGGAAACGTTCTACCAACTCAGACTGTATAGTAATTCCTTCCTCTTCCAGCCATTGCTGTAAGACATCCACATTTTCAACATGAAATTGAATTGCCAGACTTTCACCTTCTTCCTGATTATCTTGCAAAATTCTACGCATAGAAGGATTAGTCAACCGGCCTCCAGCCAATACTTTCGGTATATAATCAGACTTCAAAAACGCTAAACTATCACTTAAAATATCTCTATCTATATGGAAGGTCGTATTAAAAACTATCATATGCTTATCTCTAAAATTTTAATACAAAGATAGCGCATATATCAGGAAAAGCTCTATATTTGCATACGAAAATGTTGCACGGGGGATTAGCTCATCTGGCTAGAGCGACAGACTGGCAGTCTGTAGGTGATCGGTTCGAGTCCGATATTCTCCACTTTAACTCCGTAAACAGATATAAAAAAATGGGACTAAAATAGGGATTATACCCTTTTTAGTTCCATTTTTTGGTTTCAGAACTAAAAAAATCCCTCTGGCAGTTGCCAGAGGGATAGTATAGGGTAAATTTGAAAGGACGTTAAGGCTTTGGTTATAAATCTTAGAACCTATCAAGATTTATATCTTTTATTCATTTATGTTCAAACAATATCCCACAATACAAAATCTTTCATTTATTTACAGAAGAGCATCTATTTTCATTCCTAAAAATCAAATAAAATACATCAAAAGCAACTTAGTTCTAATCGAACTAAACGCTTTATCAACACCACTTGACTACTATAAATCAACTATTTAAAATAATAAAACAATATACAATTATCAGATCTCATACAAATATTGTTGTTTTAGCTTAACAAATAACAAACAGATGACCATTGACACTATTTATTCTTTAACAACTAATAAAATACAACTCTATGATGTTCATTATCTGCAAGAAAAGTAAACAAACAAAGTCTTCATGTATAATATTTAATAAAGCTAAAATGACATTTTAGCTTGCAATATTATATACTATCTTTGTTTAAAATTTTAATCGAGTGATATAGTTCGATTAGAACTAAGTTAATTCTACTTTTTCTTTTCCGTTAGCTCCTGTTCTATCGGATCATCATACTGTTTCTGCAATTTATGTAATTCTGCTTTGAGGCTGTCTATTAAAGCTTCATTACCCGGTTCATTATAGATATTATGCATTTCATCCGGGTCATTCTGCAAATCATACAATTCCCAAACATCGATATCATTATAAAAATGCATCAATTTATAACGGTCGGTACGTACACCATAATGACGCTTCACTGCATGTTCAGCCGGATATTCGTAATAATGATAGTACAAGGAAGTACGCCAGTCTTTCGGATGTTTGCCTTTTAACAAAGGAAGATATGAGTCGCCCTGAATATCTGCCGGAACAGGAACACCAGCCAGTTCAAGGAATGTTGCAGCATGATCAATATTCTGAACCATTTCGGGAATATCCCCTTTTACACCTCCCGGAAAACGAACCAGCATTGGGGTACGGAAAGACTCTTCATACATAAAACGTTTGTCAAACCAACCATGTTCACCCATATAAAAACCTTGATCGGAAGTATAAACGATAATCGTATTATCCAACAGACCTTTCTTTTGCATATAGTCGAGTACACGCCCTACATTACGATCCACAGAATGAATTACACGCATATAGTCGTGCATATACTGTTGGTATTTCCATTCAGCCAAAGCTTTTCCTGTCAGTTTCTTTGCCTTAAATTCTTTGATAATCGGATCATAATGTTTATCCCAGGCGGCTTTTTGTACCGGTGTCATCCGGTTATACAAATCGCGACCGGAGGCTTCCAGGCCGGTTGTTGTATGGATTTCATTTTCTTTATCCGCCATCTTCAGGTCATACACCAAATCCATATCTTTAATGATACTCATTTCCTGTTGAGAGGCTGCAATCCTACCTTCATATTTATCATAAAAAGTTTCAGGGACAGGATATTCCACATCTTCATACAAGTCCAAATCACAGGTATCCGGCATCCAGGTACGGTGAGGAGCCTTATGATGTAATAACAAACAGAATGGTTTATTTTTATCCCGCTTATTGTCAAGCCAATCCAAAGCCAAATCGGTCGTGATATTGGTAGCATAACCTTCTATCTGTTTCTTCACTCCATTATCTATAAAATAAGGATTGTAATAATCTCCCTGACCGGTCAGGATATTCCAATAGTCAAACCCGGTAGGGTCGGATGTCAAATGCCACTTTCCTACAATTGCAGTCTGATAACCAGCCTTCTGTAATAATTTAGGGAAAGTCTGCTGACTGCCGTCAAACCTCTTCGTATTATCCGTAAAACCATTCTTATGACTGTGCTTGCCTGTCAAAAGGCAGGCACGGCTCGGACCACTCAAAGAGTTGGCTACAAAACTATTCGTGAACCTTACCCCTTCATTGGCAATCCTGTCAATATTAGGTGTTTCAATAAAACGGTGATCATACGCACTGATTGTTTGATAGGAATGGTCGTCGCACATGATATACAAAATATTCATCTGCTTTTCCGGCTCATTCTGTTGTCCTTTTCCGGCACAAGAAGGCAGTAGAGTTGCTGCCACTCCGGTAAAAAGAAATAGCTGATTCTTTTTCATGTTTTTAATTAGATTAAAACGTTTATGTTAATTAGATTTAGACTTGACTATCCTATATATTTGCAAATATATGGATAAAAACCGTTAAATATACCCACTCTACAGTTTATATCCAGTATATAAAACCAGAAAAGGTTACTCTGTCAATAAAACCAAAGCAACCTTTTCTTATGATTATCTACCAAATATGTTATTTACGGCAATAAGGCAGTTTGTATGGATTCCTGTATTCATACCAGTACAAACGATGTGCTGCCGCTTCCTTATCTCCTTCAAAACTAAGCGTAGCTGGATTCCATTTTACCGGACGTCCCAATTCTCTTGCTATATTGGCAAGACAACAGAGTGTATTCGTACTACAACCAACCTCTACCGGAGCGATCGGATTTTCACGGGAACGGACACAGTCAATAAAGTTCTGCATATGCGGAGAACTTACTTCATATTGACCTTTATCAATCTTCTTTTCCGATTTCTTCAACAAAGAAGGATTAGAACATTCGATATATCCACGTGCCACTTTCAACCAACCTTTATCACCAATAAACTGAATCCCCTGGGCATTCGCATCATCTTCACGATAAGGCTGCTCAGTCATCACAATACCGTTTGCATACTTCATTGTTGCATATTTAGTACCATTGTATCCTTTCGGTATGAATTCCACAGGACCGGAGCCATCCATACCAATAGCAGCCTGAGCTATATCAAACATATGTGCACCCCAGTCTGCCGTATAACCGTTACCAGTTTCCTGATACCAACGCCAAGCACCCCACAATTGTTCATTCTTTTCCGGATCAAGAGAGATCGGAGGACATAAATCCGGATGATAATGAATCTTCGGGTCATTCAATGGCCCCATCCACTGATTGAAGTTCAGATTATCTGGTACCGGCATTTCCGGTAAATCCAAAGGTTTGGGAGGTTCGCCTACACGGGCATATATCTTTTCTATATGGCCTATAGCACCACCGCGCACCAATTCGATTGCTTTCTGGAACTCTTCACTTGAACGCTGCTGGCTTCCAATCTGGAATACCCGGTTATTATCGCGCACAGCCCTTGCCACAGCCAAACCTTCCGTAATAGTGTATGCTAATGGTTTCTGACAGTACACATCTTTACCGGTCTGGCAGGAATGGATAGCAACCAAAGCATGCCAATGGTCCGGAGTTGCCACTTCTATAGCATCTATATCTTTACGCTCCAGCAAATCTTCGTAAAATTCATACATATCGCAACGAAGCGGCATACCTTGAGATTTCTGCCATGCCTCGATACGTCTTTTGAAACGTTCCCGCTTCATTGAATCCACATCACAACACGCCGCAACCTGTACACCCGGACAAGTCGAGAAACTTTGAAAGTCGGAACATCCTTGCTGCCCCAGTCCTACGAAGCCTAAAACGACACGATCACTCGGTGCAATACGTACACCATTGATTGCCCAACTGGGCAGGATAGTCAAACCGGCTAATCCCAATGCGGAATAGCCAAGAAATTTTCTTCGGGATATTCCTTTTTTAGTGTTTTCTTTCATGGTAATCAATAATATGTTGGTCAAAAAGATTAATCCGAACAAAGATATATATAAAATCGGAGGATGATTTACCTCTTTTCTATAAAAAGGTTACAAAAATGACATTGGGAAAAGAAAAAAAGGGCTATTTACCTTCTTCCAGATAAATAGCCCTTTCATAAATCATAAAAATATCTGCTTAGAACGCGTATCCAAAGCCTACATTCAGATAAATCGGATACATGGCAAAAGAAACCGTATCAAAGTCTTTCTTAAAGATATCATTAAAGCCCCATGTCAGGTCCGCATTCACATTCAAATGTTTGAAGGCACGCCACTCTACACCTAACTGTGCACCCCATTGGAAACGACGAAGGTCTTTAGAGAAATCGTACGGTGCACTCTTGTCATCCGAAAAGATAACTTTATTTCCTGTAGGATCCCCTTCTCTCAAATAGCCTTCATAAACATCTCCTGAAAAATCTCCATCTGTCATATAAGAAAAATAAGGACCTAAATCCATGCTAACACGAGGGCTAATCTTATATTTGGCCAAAACAGGGAAAGTAAGATAAGAGTTACGAACTTTTGTTTTTACTTTACCGGTCCAGTAACCTTTAATAAGTTCTCCCCCGTCACCAATAATTTCCATCTTATAGTTCTTCACATCAGCATCCGTTCGCATCCCTTTAGTCTCAAGACGAACACCAATCTCCACTCCCCACTTCTTCTGTGTATCCAACCATTTCGTGACGTTTCCTTCTATAGCAACGGCCACAGTAGGACTATAGCTATTGATTGAACGAATTTCTACAGGTAATGGCAATGGAGAAGTTCCGCCTATATTAAAACCGGCTTTCACTTCATACTCCAAACCGATAAGAGCTGATTTGATAATACCTGGATTCCTATCCTGTTGGGCAAATGCTGGCGATGCAATCAAAAACAAAGCCATTATATAAAACAATATATTTCTTTTCATATTATAAATATTATCTCTTTTAATATTCCGGTGAGAGTTCAAGTTCCACCTCATCTATATACAGGGTACTTCCTACCGCACCTTTAAAACTATCGCCATCAATACTGGAAGAAAAGACAATGGCCATATTATATTTGTTGGCTTTCAGTTTATCTTTATCTATTACTTTGCCAGGCAATGTTACAAATGGAATGTTAAACTCTGTCCATTCACTTGCTTCCACACGATCTTTATCTGCAATACGTGCAATTGATATTAAGTTCGGATGATCGAAACGATTTGTCCCGTCTAACGTCTTCGTGTTAGCATCTGTCTCATAGAAAATGGCATAAATATCAAAATTATCTTTCTTTCCGTCTACAGTCTGTCCCATCTCAGAATAAACAGGTCCTGCTTTATATTTATAATAACCTCTTAAATTGGTAGGGACTTTATCAAATGGCAAACCGAATTGTGTAGCCTTTAATGGATCCAATATTGCATTCAGAAGTTTAAACTCACCCATAAATAAATTTCCTGCAGCAATATACATCTTCACATCAGCGCCAAACTGTCCTGTAGAACGAGTTTCTAATTTTACACCTTTTCCTTCTTTACCTTCTAATATTGAACAAGTCGGATAAGCAGAAGCAGGAGCTTTCATATCTGTAAATTTGAATCCTCCATTACCACTTGCCCAGCTCATAGTTTCTTTACCATCATCACCCACCTCATAAAATACATCATAAGGATCATTCTGCCTTACATTTTCAAAATGATATTCCGTACTAATTCCTGCAACCACATAGGCCACCTGATATTTCTTTGTCCAATTTCCATCTTCTGACGTTACAGTATAATACTGAGGTTGCGTAAAGTCAAGCACTGTACCACTTATCGGGGAAATAGATGCGCCCGGAGTCAATTCAAATTCCGGTGCTTGCTGGGTCAAATCAGCATCAGACCTAACCATCAAGGTTATTTTATTATTCTCTATAATCGGCTCTCTCTTTAAAATATCACCGGGAACCGTACAAGAAATAATATCCGCCTCTGCATTTGGAGCCTCTGCGCGTATACAAGAGAACAGAACCACACTCAATAAGAGTGCCGCTATTAAATACTTAAACTTCATTTCAATCCTTTTTAATGAATAACCAATTTTATCAACTTTATCTACCTTTTGTAAACAAATCGATTGCAAAAATAATGCCCTTTTTCCAAATAGCCTGTATATTTATACATTTATCACAGTTTTTATTGTAACACTCGCTTATTCTCCTTATTTTTGATTCATAACTATGATTTTTCAAAACCATAGTTATGATTTCCGAAAAACATAACTATTAAATTCTAATTCATAAATCAAAAGACCATGACAACACGCAGAGACTTTCTTCGGCAAGCCGCCTTGTTGAGTGCGGGCTTAACAGCACATCCTTTTTTAATCAAAGCGGGAGGTTCCGCAAGTGTAGGCGCGAATGATAAGATTCATGTCGGCCTTATCGGATGCAACGGTATGGGATTTGAAGACCTGAAAGCCTTCCTTCGTAATCCTGAAGTAGAATGTGTAGCTATAGCCGACATCGATGAAAATGTATTAAACAGCCGGGCTGCCGAAACAGAGAAAATAACCGGCAAAAAGGTTAAAAAGCTATATAAAGACTGGCGTAAACTAATCGACAATAAAGATATAGACGTTGTCATAGTAGGAACTCCCGACCATTGGCACTGCCTTCAATTAGTAGCAGCCTGCCAGGCTGGAAAAGATGTCTATTGCGAAAAACCATTAGGGAATAGCATAGAGGAATGTAATATTATGGTTCGCGCAGCCGAAAAATACAATCGTGTCGTACAGGTCGGCCAATGGCAGCGTAGCGACCCTCATTGGCAAGATGCCATGGCTTTTGTACACAGCGGACAATTAGGAAAAATCCGCACAGTACGTGTATTCTCCTATCAGGGTTGGTGTCCGTCCATACCAGTCAAACCGGATGAAGCAATTCCGGCAGGTGTCGACTATGATATGTGGTTAGGCCCGGCTCCTCAACGTCCATTTAACCGGAACCGTTTCCATTTCACATTCCGCTGGTTCTGGGATTATGCAGGAGGATTAATGACCGACTGGGGTGTACACCTACTCGATTATGCACTATATGGAATGAATGTTACCGCTCCAAATTCTATCATGGCATCGGGGGGCAAATTCGGTTATCCGGATGATGCCTGCGAAACGCCGGACTTACTACAAACCATTTATACATTCAATGACTTTACGGTTATGTGGGACCACGCCATCGGTATCGATGACGGCGCTTACGGACGCAACCATGGTTTAGGATTTGTAGGTGAAAACGGCACATTGGTTATTGACCGGAACGGCTGGGAAGTAATCCCTGAAAGAGTAAACGGAAAAGCCCGCATGGATGCAGTTGCACTAAAAAAAGCATATGGCGAAGGCGGTCTGAACCTCCACGTGAAAAATCATCTTGAATGTATCAAATCCCGTAACCGTAACTGTAATGCCAGCATAGAAATCGGAGCCCATATCGCTAAATTCTCCCAACTGGGAAATATCGCTTACCGCACCGGAAAGAAACTAAGCTGGGATGGCTCCAGTTTCCACGATGCAGAAGCCGACAAATACCTGTGCAAAGAATACAGAGCACCGTGGAAACTACCGAATATTTAGGTGACATGTGCTAACAAAATAAATAAAAGGAGCAAGTTCAAAATGAAACCTGCTCCTTTTTATGTTTTTAATTATCCAGCTTGCGCTAACTGTCAATTGTCAACTGCCTATTGGTGTTCCTGCCTCAGCAAATCATTCACCGTCTTTACCGGATTGAATGTTTCGATAGGAACTTCTACGAAGATCGTATTCCAGTCACTCATTGCACCATTCCATAAACCTGGAAGTTCGAGCGCTTTCAATTCACGGCCGTCTTTACTCTTATATGAAATGAAACCGGTATTCTTATCTACATAATCAGGCAAGTTGAACTTTTCTCCTTTATAATTCTTCAGAGCACAAACCAAATCTACCGGATTAAAATGAGTACCCTTCTCAAACATCGCTTTCTTTGCAGGGTCATTCAAATCTATCTGAGAGCTTTCCAATATTTGTAAAGAAATAGTTCCATCCGGATTAACGGCAAGGAACGGACCTCCGCCCGGTTCACCCACATTCTTCACCATACCGCAAACACGCAACGGACGGAGCAATTTATTTTTAATATATAATATCAGCTCAGCATCTTCCAGCAAACTCGTTTCCGGATTCTTGATGCAAAGTTCATTTTGAAGAAAGTAAATCATTTCTTCTATCTGATCATGATTATACTTGCCACCATCTATCAGTTCCAGATATTTAAAGATACGTTCCTGAAGAGACACCAATACTCCGGCTATTACTTTCTTAAAGATGACAGTAGAACACTTGAAGCTGTCCGGAACTACATTATCAATATTCTTAACAAATACCACATCAGCTTCCACATCATTCAAATTTTCAATCAATGCACCATGACCACCCGGACGGAAAAGCAACTGTCCATTCTTATCACGGAACGGCTGGTTCTCCATATCGGCAGCAATTGTATCCGTGCTCGGTTTCTGAACACTGAAAGAAATATCATATTTAACAGAAAACTTTTCTTCATATTCACCTGCCTTTTTTGCCACCAATTGTTCAAATAACGGCTTATGTTCAGGAGAAACTGTAAAATGAATATTCACTTCACCCGCATTGTTCTTGGCATACATTGCACCTTCAGCAAGATGTTCTTCCATTGCCGTACGTACTTTTTCAGGATAAGAGTGGAATAATAAAAGTCCTTTTGGCAACTGTCCATAATTCAAACCTCTGCCCTCCAACAAGTTTGCAACTACAGCTTTATAATTACCGGAAGCGACCAATGCCGGAATATCTTTTTCTTCATTGGCAACGCAAACCTTGTTTAATGCATCATAAAATGCAAAATGTTCGATTTCTGCAAAGAATTTCTTTTCAAAAGAAGTTTGAGGCTCATTATATGAAGCAGACAGAAACTCATACAAATTCTTAAACATACGGCTTGCCGCGCCGGATGCAGGTACGAACTTTACGATTTTCTTATTCTTTGCCAGATAAGTATCCCAGGCATCCATATAGGTAGCTTGCTCTTCCTGTGAAATTACTTTTATCCCTTTTTCTACCGAAGCGGAAGCCGTAATTTCCAAAAACGGGAAACCTTTCACAAAGCAGGCAAGCTGCTCTTCAATCTGTTGTTCGCTGATACCTTTGGCTTTCAGCATTTCCAAATCCTTTGCGTTTAACATAGTATCTCTATTTTAATTTACAATCTGCAATACGGCAGAACTTTCCGAGCCGCCGCATATCGCAAATGTATAAAAATACCTTCAGAATGATATGAATATCCCGATAAAAAAGTTATTTTTACGGTGTGTTTTACAGATTGTCTTTCAAAAGACAAAGAAAAAACTGACAAACTATGGATATACAACCGTTCTTTACCGAAGACGAGAAAAAACAATTTTTCTCCAAATACAAACAGTTACTACGATACCTCGACTCTTTTTTGCAGGAGGAAGATTTAAGCAAGATGAAGACCCTTATGAAACGTGTCGTTGCGTTGGATTGTTACGGGCGGGATAAAAACGGTATCAACGGGCTTTTACGCAATATCGACACTGCACTTATCGCGGCTTTGGAAATCGGTTTGAAACGAACTTCTGTTATCGCATTATTACTCTACCGTCCTGTATTGAAACAAGCCATTTCCATACAGGATGTGGAAAAACTGTTCGACAAGGATATTGCTTTGATGATAAGCCGTCTGCTCAAGACTTCCGATTTATACGCCCGTAATACGGCGATTAACTCGGAAAACTTCCACCGTCTTTTGTTTTCGTTTGCCGAAGATGTCCGGGTTATCCTGATAATGATTGCAGACCGTCTTTGCCTGATGCGTTTAGGCAAGCAATTGAGAGACGATAAAGAGCGCATGCGTCTTGCCACGGAGGTTTCTTACCTGTATGCCCCGCTTGCCCACCGTTTGGGTTTATATACCATCAAAAGTGAACTGGAAGATTTATCTCTGAAATATACTGATCCTAAGCAATATGATTTCATCAAAAAGAAACTGAATGAAACCAAACGTTCACGCGATGCCTATATCGCAGAATTCATTGCTCCTATCGAACAGAAGTTGAACAATGCCGGATTGAATTTCGATATTAAGGGACGTACCAAGTCTATCCACTCCATCAACAACAAGCTGAAGAAACAAAATATTGATTTTGAAGGCATATACGACCTGTTCGCTATCCGTATCATTCTGGATACCCCTTTGGAAAAGGAACGTTCAGAATGCTGGCAGGTATATTCTATCATCACGGATATGTACCAGCCCAACCCCAAACGTATGAAGGACTGGATTTCCATTCCTAAGACAAACGGATACGAAAGTCTTCATATCACGGTAATGGGTCCTCAAAGCAAATGGGTGGAAGTTCAAATCCGTACCCGTCGTATGGATGAAATTGCCGAGCGTGGACTCGCAGCACACTGGAAATACAAAGGGGTTAAAGAAGAAAACGGACTGGACGAGTTCCTGAATACCGTACGTGCCGCCCTTGAAACGAAAGAATCCAATCCGCTCGACCTGATGCAGGATTTCAAAATGGATTTGTATAAAGATGAAATCTACGTCTTTACTCCGACCGGGGAATTGATCAAACTAGCCAAGGGTGCCACTGTGCTGGACTTTGCATTTGCGATTCATACCAAACTGGGGAGCAAATGTGTCTCTGCCAAAGTAAATGACAAGAATGTTCCCATTAAATATGTATTGAATAACGGAGATACGGTCTCAGTCATCACCGCTCCCACCCAGACCCCTAAACGGGACTGGTTAAACATCGTTGTTACCTCTAAAGCCCGTGTCAAAATAAAACAAGCACTGCGCGAAGAAACGGCAAAAGCGGTAGACTTTGCCAAAGAAATGCTCCAGCGCCGTTTCAAGAACAGAAAAATCGACATGGACGAGCCCGTATTGATGCGCTACATCAAAAAGAAAGGGTTTAAAACGGTGACGGATTTTTATGTAGAGATTGCAGAAGAACGCCTTGACCCGAATCAGGTTATCGATGAATATCTCGAACAGTTACGCCGTGAAACAGAAATATACGAACATACGGAAGTTCGGAGTGCCGGGGAATATATCACGACCACCGAAGTGGAAGAAATATCCACTCACCAGGACGTCTTGGTAATCGACAAGAACCTGACGGGAATTGAATACAAACTGGCAAAATGCTGTAACCCGATTTATGGAGACGAAGTATTCGGCTTTGTATCGACTCAGGGAATCAAGATACACCGTGTGGACTGTCCTAATGCGCAAGAAATGTTCAGCCGTTTCGGTTACCGTATCATTCAGGCAAAATGGAGCGGTAAAGGAGATAACGGCTATGTCGTAACTTTACGGGTAATCGGACGCGACGACATTGCTATTGTCACAAATATTACTTCCGTTATCAGTAAGGAGAATGGGGTAACTTTGCGTTCCCTGAATATAGATTCGGCAGCCGATGGAATCTTTCAAGGAAACTTCACGGTTATGGTTCGTGATACCACCTCCCTGAATATGCTGACTAAAAAGATAAACGCCGTAAAAGGTGTAAAAACAGTAACGAGGTTAAATTCTTAACCTCGTTACCTTTCTATATCATACCGGTTCCAATCCCATTTTCTTTGCCCTCTCCAACATAAACCTGCGGGCAGGCTCATATTCATTCGGGATAACACCATCCAGAATGGCATTCTTTATCGCTTCTTTCAGGACTCCGACCGGCCTGGACGGCGCAAGTCCGAAGATTTCCATAATTTCTTCACCAGTTACAGGGGGTTGAAAATTACGGACACGGTCTTTTTCTTCTATATCGGCAAGCTTACTGCGGACTTTTTGGAAGTTATTCAGGAAGCGGCGCACTTTCTCCGGGTTCTTGCTGGTTATATCCGCTTCACAGAGTTTCATCAGGTCATCTATATCATCCCCTGCATCAAACAATAAACGGCGGATAGCGGAATCCGTCACTTCTTCATCCGCTAAAACTATCGGACGCATATGGAGCCCCACCATCTTCTGCACATATTTCATCTTCTCATTCATCGGGAGTTTCATCTTACGGAAGATACCGGGAATCATCTTTACCCCTACAAAGTTATGATTATGGAATGTCCAGCCCAGACGGTTGTCAAAACGTTTGGTTGCCGGCTTGGCTATATCATGAAAGATTGCACTCCAGCGCAACCACAAATTATCGGTTGTCTTGCTCAGCCTGTCCAATACCATCAATGTATGGGCAAAATTATCCTTATGCCCGATGCCTTCTTTCGTCTCTACGCCTTTCAAAGCACAAAGTTCCGGAAAGATAAGAGGCAACAAGCCACAACGGTCCAGCAAATCGAAACCGATAGAAGGTTTCGGCGACATCACTATCTTATTCAATTCGTCTACAATCCGCTCTTTGGAAATAATAGAGATGCGCTCCTTATTCCGCTCGATGGCATCAAACGTATCCGGGTCGATAAAGAAACCCAACTGAGTGGCAAAACGGACAGCACGCATCATGCGAAGCGGATCGTCGCTGAAAGTAATATCCGGGTCAAGCGGAGTCCGGATAAGCAGGTTATCCATATCCGTTAATCCATCAAAAGGGTCTACCAGTTCACCATACCGGGCTTTATTCAGGCAAAGGGCCAGTGCGTTGATTGTAAAATCGCGGCGATTCTGGTCGTCTTCCAAGGTTCCGTCTTCTACAACAGGTTTACGGCTATCATGGGTATACGATTCCCTGCGTGCACCTACAAACTCGAGTTCGAGGTCGCCAGCCTTTACCTGTGCAGTACCGAAATTTTTAAACACAGACAGATGTGCACCACGTCCAAGCTTTTTAGCAACAGCTTTCGCCAACTCGATTCCACTGCCGACCGCCACAACATCTATATCTTTAGACGGGCGGTGCAGGAATATATCCCGTACATATCCACCTATCACATAAGCTTCAACGCCCAGTTCATCCGCTGCTTCAGATATCAGGTGGAACGGCTTTGCTGAAATATGATTTAATATATCTTGTTCTTCTATATACATTTATTCTTTCTTATTGTCCCTATACTATTCTTACTATGGGACTGCAAAGATAATTAAATTCCCCCAGTGATACCAATTCTCCCTTTTTCGAATATCTTTGTCCGAAAGCGAAGACAGGTTGCACCTCAGCATAAAAAATGAACAAGTTCATTTTATTCTGCATCCGGTTTACACTATCTTTGCAGGAAATAGTACAAATCGCTAATTAAACAGTAATCAGAATGAAAAAGTCTGTTATCTATATTGCAGCACTTGCATTGACAACCTTGGCAGCCTGCAATAATACCGAAAAAGAGGCACAAGCCCGCCTCGATAATGCGAAAGCTATGTTTGAACGAAATGAGTTCTTTGCCGCTAAAAGCGAAATAGACAGCATACGTGCCCTCTATCCGAAAGAATATAAAGTATTGAAAGCCGGCCTTTCCCTGATGAGACAGGTCGAACAGAAAGAAGCGGAACGTAACCTGGCTTTTTGCGACAGTATGATGCCGGTCAAAGAACAGGAACTTGCCGAACTTCAAAAGAACTTCTCTTTCGAAAAAGATACTGCTTATAATGAATTGGGTACTTATGTCCCGAAACAACAAACCATCGAACGTAATATCCAGCGCAGTTATATCCGTTCCGGGGTAAATGAAAAAGGAGAAATGTATATCGCCAGCGTTTACTTTGGTAAAAATCCATTGAACCATACAGGTATCAAGTTAACTACCACCGACGGTATGTATGCCGAAACGCCGGCTATCCCTTATGACGGCGGTCTGAATTACCGTTTCAAAGATTTAGGAAATACAACGGAAGTGGTAACTTATAAAGGGGAAAACTGTGAAGATATTGCCAAATTCATTTATGCCAATGAAGGCACGCGCATCAAAATGGAATATACAGGAGGCAAACCGTATATTATTTACATCAATGACTCTGATAAGAAAGCGATTGCCTCCACATTGGATCTGGCAGTTGTCCTGAGTGACATCGAAAAGATGAAAAAAGAAAAGGAGAAAGCAATTAAAAAACTGGACTACCTCAAAAAGAAACTGGACGAATCTGGTGACAAGTGACAAGTGTCAACTATCACTTGTCTATTATTAACTAATTAATCCTATCATTATTTTAAAATTATCACCATTCAGCTAACTCTCCTGATAAGCAAAAAGGACAATTCAGGAGAAATTCAGCCCTTTTTTCCCACAAAAAGAGGGCTTTTATGCAGAATCCGGAACCTATTTCCATATATTCTGAGGGTATTTCCAGTTATCCCTGCGACTAAATACAACTATTCGCGCACTAAAATATAACTGTCCGCGCGGATAAAACATATATATTTCGACTTCAAAGCATATATGTTTTGAAATCGAATCATATATACTTTGATTTTCGGTGTTATCGGGGGGAGAAGCAATACTATAATGGTAAGAAAACCAACTCTTACGCAGATATCAAATAGATTGTTATTTTCTGCTGAACGCAACAATATGTTTGGACACGAATTTCACAGAAAACACGGATTAATAAAAAATACAACATGTATTAATCCGTGTTTTCCGTGAAATCCGTGCCTAATAAATCAGCTCCGCATCCTGTCAATTAGTAAGCATTTCGTCACCTGTTCCTACAAACCAATAAACTTCAACTCCACGAGAGTCGCGTATTTGCAAGCCCTCCCTGATATTGCTCCGTACAAACGACACATTCATCGGGTATTTTATCGTTTTGTCATTTTGTAAAATCATCCTGCTTTATTTATTCCGAATAACAATATTAACAGTCTATCTTCCTTCAAACCAATTATTTTAATTAAATTTGAAAATTAATCTTAATCGCCATGAAAACAATTAACCGATATTGCCTATTACTATTTTTCTGCATATCCTATTGGAGTTGCAGCAGCCCAGAAACTGAGAAATATCAGTACAATCGTGATAATGTTATTCAAGTAATGGATAAAATTAAAGAGATAGAGATTGACAGTGTTATATTAAATTCATCTTGCTCCTTGTATATAATTGATGACTATCTACTCATTGTCGATTATAAATCCTATGACTATCTTATAAGTCTATTTGACAAAAATAAATTCCATTATATAACCAGTACTGCCTATAAAGGACAAGGAGTTGGCGAAATTGCAAATATAGGATACCTTGGCATAGATAATGCCCACCGCCAATTTAATGTGTCTGATTATGGTAAACAAACCGTGTTTTGTTATAACTTAGATAGTGTCCTTATCAACCCATCTTACATACCCTCTAAAAAATTAAATATATATGGAGATAAAGCTTTAGAGCAATATAAGTATATTAATGATACAACCTGTATCGGATTAATTTTTGAACCAATCAGTGTTTCTGATTTTAAGTTATCTGTTGGAACACAAAACATGAATACCGGAGAATTCAAGCTAATGCCGTATATACACCCTGATATAGAAAAAAAGCGTGTATCTTTTGATGTATCCCCCAAATACGATATGTATGTAGAATGTTATCGAGGACAAAACCTGATGACTATTTGTACACTTAACGGAGATTTAAAATATAATATCTATGGAGGTAACGACTGGAACGATAATCAAGGGAAACGACACATTGAATATTTCCAACAGGTCGCTTTGGCTGGCGACAAAATTATGGCACTTTATCTGAATGATAACGGATACGTCAAGGACCCAGCAAAAGGAATCGTAGGAAATCTGGCTACTAAACTCTTAGTATTCGATCTTAATGGGAATTATATCGCAACATTGGAAACTGGTTATCATATCTGTCACTTCTGCTATGATGAAGCAAATAACAGAATCATCCTAAATATGAATGATGATATGCAATTCGGATATTTGAATTTAGAGGGATTAGTCAAAGTCTCCTAATAAAAACTGAGAAACAATTATCTTCATTAGGCACAATTAAATCAGATACAAAATGAATAAATTAATCTACATATCGTTAATTATTGTTAGTTGGGCTTGTTCCAACAAGCTGGAAACCGAGAAATATCAATACAACCGTGACAATGTCATAAAAGTCATGGATAAAATCAAAGAGATAAAATTTGACAGTCTAACATTTAGTAAATACTGTAAACTATATATTATAGACCAATACCTACTGATTGCTGATTACAATACGTATGACCATCTTATAAATATCTTTGATAAAAATACGTTTCAATACATTACAAGTACTGCATATCCGGGATTTGCTCCGGATGAAATTGGAAATATGGGACCTATTGGTATCGACCAAGCCCGCCGCAGATTTGATGTAACAGACTATGAAAAAGAAATCATATTCAGTTATAATCTGGATAGCGTCCTCACGAACCCTTCTTATATGCCGGAAAAGAAAATAAAAATAGACCGTAACAAAGTTTTAGAACAATATCAGTATATCGGAGATAGTACTTGTATAGGGGTTATCAAAGAACATATCATATACGACAACTTCAAGATGTACCCGGGAAAGCTAAATACGAAGAATGGGATACTTACCCCTATGCCTTATGTGCATCCCTTAATCAAAAATAAACAAATAGTTTTTGATGTTTCCCCGGAACTTGGCTTATATGTGGAATGCTACCAAGGACAAAACCTGATGACTATTTGCTCGCTCGATGGGAAATTAAAATATAATATATACGGAGGAAAATATTGGATGGAGAATCAGGAAGGAGAACTAAAGTATTATCAGCAAGTCACCTTCGGGAATGACAAGATATTCACACTTCTATTGAAAAATAATGTATCTGTCATCGACCCTATTCTCGGTTCTATAGAAAACTTAGCAACCAAAATTTTAGTCTTCGGTCTTAATGGAGATTATATCGCGACCTTGGAAACCAGACATCATATCCGATATTTCTGCTATGATAAAGAAAACAACAGAATCCTATTGAATATAAATGATAATATGCAATTCGGCTATATTGATTTGGATGGATTGATAGAAGTTCATAATAAAGAAGATTCATAAAAAGAACTAAAACAAAGTTTGCTAATCTACCACAAGACACATTGGAATTACATATTATACCATAAACTAATTGAGAAGGAAGAAAAAAGTATAATAGAATAGACCACTTTACCGGACTTCATTACAACTACTTAGTTTATACAAGCGCCACACCCTATCTATTATATTTGAATATCAATAATAATAAATAATTTCCACATAATAGAATAAGACACAATATAGATTGTAATACTAATTAAACATAATAAAAGGGATTGTACTCTTAAAAATATTACATACCTTTGCACCCCTAATATACAACCAGCATATTGTTTTATAATCAATTAAACAACTCTTACCCATATTAATAATAGATAATTATTTAACACATATACATCTAAAAATTAAAACTTTTTACAAATGACAAATTCTAATTTAACACGCGTATTAGCCAACAAAAAATGGCAGGTGAGTGTATGTTTATTATTCTTATTCACTTTATTATCTTGTGAAAAAGAGGATAAAGTGATGGAAGAAGAACTAACCGGTTCATGGAGAGTAGAAGCTGCTTATTATAACCCAGCTATGGACCTCCTTAAATTTCTGGATACCAATAATGTACTCACTTTAAATACAGATAAATCCTTTGATATTTCCAAAGATTTGATAATTCAAGAAGGGAAATGGCGCATTGATAAAAATATCGATGATGAATCCAGGCTTAAATTGGATTTTGAAACATCATCCCTTAAAGTTGATGCTGTCGTAAAACATGATGGAGCAAAACTGACATTGATGAATTATAAGCTTGTCCCCGATCCGAACTCAGCATTTAAGGACATAGAAGTAACACTCTTCAATATAACGTTAGTAAAAATCAAGTAAGCAATAAGAATATAGAACAAAGGTAAAAGAGGTGAATGTATGTCCATATAGACCTCCAACCCCGTATAGCAACAAAAAATCCCGAAAAACAATTGTTTTTCGGGATTTTTAAATATAAGTTATTTTACCAGATCTTAATTACTTGCCTTATGTACTGTAAGTTGTGGGAATGGGAAATCTATACCTTGAGCATTAAATGTTTCGTATATAGCCTTATTCATATCGAAATATACATTCCAATAGTCACCACTGTTTACCCATGCACGCACTACGACATTTACACTACTATCCGCCAAAGCATGTAAAGCAATAAAAGGAGCTGGATCTTTCAGGACGCGGGCATCTCCATCCAAAAGCGATTCTATCACCCCCTTTGCTTTTTCAAAATCTTCTCCGTAATCTATCCCGATAATCCATTCAACACGGCGGGTTGGCAGATTACTGAAATTCGTAACTACTCCACTGCTTAACGAACCGTTCGGAATATAAATCATCTTATTATCGGCAGTATTCAGGATTGTATGAAATATCTGTATTTCTTTTACAGTTCCGCCTACACTTTGCGATTCGATATAATCTCCCACTCTATAGGGTTTGAATAACAGGATTATCAATCCTCCGGCAAAGTTTGCCAGGTTTCCGCTCAATGCCATACCGATAGCCACACCGGCAGAGGCAAGTAATGCAGCAAAAGAGGTAGTCTGCACCCCTAGGGCACCTACAACCGAGATTATCAATAAGACAGTCAAAACCACATTAACCAGACTGCCAACAAAAGTTTTTACCGATGAATCAATATCACGCTTGCTCAACAGACGTTTTACAAGTTTGTTCAGCAAATTAATAACGAAACGTCCGATAATAAAAACTAAAAGGGCTTTTACAATAGTCCACCCCAAATCCGCCCCCTGCGAGACAAGGGAGTTAATCACTTTTTCCAGCTTTGTGCTGGCTTCCACTGCTGCTAATAGTATCATAATTAAAAATTTAGTATTTAGAAATGTCTATATAGTTAAATAACAATCCTCCCCACAAAAAGTATTACAAAGTGTAGCAAAGGTATAAAGTTTTTTTAATCTGTTAAAGAACTGATTTTATTATGTAGTTTTGCAGCTAGTCAAATAACATCTTAATGAGCATCTTATGAGGGTATTCCTTATTTTTATAGGCATGTTGCTGTTCGTTGGAAACAGCTTTGCACAATCCTACGAAGAACTGGTAAAAAAAAGTTATGATTTTCTAGACAAAAAAGATTTGGTTTCTGCAGAAGAAAGCCTGAAAGCTGCTATGCGCAAAGAACCAGCCAACCCGCTTAATTACGCTTTGCTGACTAATCTGGGAACAATACAACGCAGGCAGGGAAAATTGGAAGAAGCACTTCTCTCTTATTCTTCTGCTTTAAGCGGTCACACTTCCAATGTTACCATTTTAGAAAACCGTGCCTCCCTTTATACGGAACTGGGTGAAGCAGAAAAAGCACTGAGTGATTATAACACGCTATTAATTGCAGAACCAACCCATCAGGAAGCCTTGTATTGCCGTGGATTGATTTATATCCAACTGAAAAATTATATGTGGGCTGAACAGGACTTCGACAAGATATTGGAGATAAATGAAAAATCAGTCCGTGCCCGTCTGGGACATGCCATTCTTGAAAAAGCACGTGGCAATTATACCGAAAGTGAGAAAATATATAATTACCTGATTAAGGAAATGCCTCGCGACTGGGTTTTATATGAAGGACGTGCTGACCTGTATTTTATGATGGGAAAGAACTCCCGCGCAATGGCTGATATTGAAAAAGTATTTGCCGAAAGCGAACCCAGTGCCTCCCTATACGTATTACGGGGAAAAATCAAATTATCCCAATACGAAAAAGAACGTGCCATCCTCGACTTTGAAAAGGCTGCTTCCATGGGATACGATAAGACGACTATTGATGAGCTAATGAAATTAACGAAATAAAAACACCCCGTAAAAAAGTCTGCCATTACAGTCGTATCTCCTAAATATAACGGGAGGGAGATACTCCGAATTGGTTTGTAAAATGTTTACGGAACGTATTTACATCATTATAACCAACCATTTCGGCAATTTCTTGAACCGAATATTTTTTTTGTATAATCAATGATGCAGCCTTACTCATGCGTATGCTACGGATTGCTTCAATAATTGACAAATTACTTTGTTGCTTCATTTTTCTGTATAGTGTCGGCTGACTGAGATTCAGTAATTCAGCCAGCATCTTTGCACTAAAATCAGGATTAGTAAGGTTTGCTTCAACAATACAAATAACCTGCTGCATAAAAGGACCAGTCTGTTCTTCGCCATCCGAATTCTCGGCCGTATGTTTTAGCATCAACGTTTTGGTATAGATTCGTTTTAATTGCTTACGCATATAAATCAGATTTTCAACTTTAGCCTTGAGTATTTCGGGGTTAAACGGTTTCATAAGATAATCATCCACCCCTATTCGAAGGCCTTTCAACAAATCTTCTTCTTCCGCTTTAGCTGTAAGCATTATAATAGGGATATGTGAAGTTTGCAAATTACTCCGGATTTCCATACAACAAATAAAACCATCTTTAACAGGCATCATGATGTCTGATATTATCAAATCCGGAATTTCATCAATTGCAATTCTTACTCCCTCATCGCCATTGCAGGCTTCCAATACCTGATAATCCTTATTAAATAGTGTATGGATGTATTTTCTTATTTCATCATTGTCCTCCACTATTAATAACTTCTTATATGAATTAGTTTCCATTGTTTTATCTCGTAACTGCGGCACATAAAAAGTTTCATTTTCTTTTGGTTTCACTACATTTTCAACCCATTCACATTCGTCATCTTTAAAATGTTCTTTTCCTATCGGAAGATAAAGAGTAAATTTTGCTCCTTTGCCCGGGGAACTATCCAATACGACTTGCCCATGATGAATATTCATCGTATTCTTAACGATACGTAATCCTATGCCCACCTTGGTAGAAAATGAGGGGTCATTTTTACCTGTTATAAAGGAATCAAAAATACGTTCTTGTAAATCTTCTGCTATTCCCGGACCATTATCGGTAACAGAAATCAAACAAAACATTTTCCCGTCCACTTCTTTTTCTTCCAGTGAAACCTCGATTATTCCACAGGGAGGAGTATACTTAAAAGCATTTGAAAGCAAATTTTTCAAGGCCGATTCCATTTTAGCAGCATCAATCCAAAGTTCGAGAAACTGTATACCAGAGTTCAGGACATACTTAGTTTTTTTTATTTCTGCCATATGCTTAAAAGAATTCATCACCTGTTTAACCAAAGCAACAATCTCCACTTTAGACAGACTTAAGTGAACCATACCTGCCTCTATTTTCTGAACATACAAAAGTTGGTTCACCAGAAAAAACAACGAAGATGCATTATTATAAACCAAAGAAAGTTTATCCTGTAATATCTGTGGAAAGCGTTCCGTCTGTAAAAGTTCTTGTAAAGGCGAAAGGATTAATGTTAGCGGCGTACGAAGCTCATGGGATACATTTGTAAAGAAGTTTTCTCTTTCCAAGCTGATCTGTTTCTCTTTTTCTCTCTCCAAATTAACAATAAGCAACTCGTGTTTCAACCGTTCTTCCTGAGCCAAACGCATCTGCTTCCTTTTCAGGTGTTTTATCAGGTAATAGACTATAATAACAGCAATAATAAATATCAACAGCCCGAACCAAAAAGTCTCATACCAATAAGGTAAAATTTTTATCGCTATAGAAGTTATATCTCCGCTGGAGCCATCAGGGAAAATACTCCTAACTTCAAAAATATATTCACCTCGGGGTAAATTAGTATATGAAACTTTTTCACCATCACCAGCCACTAACCAATCAGCCTGGGCAGGAGTAAGTCGATAACCATATTTCTGTAATTCCTCCGAATAAGTCAAATTACTGAACATCAGCGAGAAGTTATTATTGGTTGCAGTTAGTGTAAATTTTTTAGTATAGGGAATACCTTTCTTAAGGATAATCTGCCCATTCACTTTTTGTCCGATTCCAACATGTTTATTATCAACTTCCAACTGTGTGATAACAACCTTGTTGGAAAGGTAATCATTCATAGCCTTATCTGGTAGAAAATAAGTTATATTTTTATTATTCCCCCAAAACAGATAATCCTTATAAAGCATTACTGAACGGTTATTTCCTGATACATAATAATTATAAAAAAGTTTCTGGTGTTTGCTGTAACGTGAAACACTGGAGTTGGAACCTAGCCAAAGATGCCCTTTCGAATCTTCACTAATACAACCTATAAAATTACTGCTCAATCCGTTATGAGTCGTAAAAAAATTCTCAATCGTATCTGAAGACAAGTCCATTATACCAAATCCGTCGGCAAAACCAATATATAGCTTCCCGTCAGAAGAAGCAAAAAGAGAACGGACATCTCTTGCTGGGATATTTGCTTGCTTCTCAAAGCCGGATTGTAGTATATTCTCCGAAAAACAGAATTTTTTAAGTCCATATGATGTTCCCAACCACAGGCATCTACCAGGAATCTCTACCATTGTCCGTATTATACCTGAATGTGCCGGATAATGTTTAAATAATTTTGTTGCAGGATCAAAAAGTAATAAACCATTGGAGGTTCCTAACCATAAGCGTTCCTGACTGTCGAATACTAAAGCCCAGACAGAGCCTGTCCAATGTAAACCGTCAGCCAAACGAATAGGAAGGACTGTTACTTGCTCAGTATCCGAATGATACCAGATCAATTCGGACTGGCTATTTCCAAACCACAAATCTCCTTTTTTATCAGAAGTAACACATAAAACCGTATTTCCTGTTCCGGATAATATTGATTTAAATGATAAATAAGACTGAGGATCAAACGGTTCTGAACTTCTCAAGATACCTTTATGAAATGAAGCCAACCAGATACGTTGTTTCTTATCGGTTGCCATTCCGCAAATCTCATTATGGGTATCCTGATGAAATCGTTTATAAAACTGTTTACGAAGGTCTGAGGCATAAACACCACCTCCTTGTGTCCCGACCCAGATAATTCCTTCAGGATCATAATAAGCAGAGATCATCCGGGTTTCTAAATTCCGATGTAATTGTGAAGCTGTATTATTATAAACTTTTGTAATAAGATGAGTAGGATTGTCTTTATCCGGCACAAGTACTGTATACCCGTTCCATGTCGCTACAAAATAATGTTCACTACTAAGGGGGACCACTTGATAGACATCTCCATGTGACAATGTCCGGTCCTTATCCTCCGGATTATAACTATATTGGCTATAAGTACCAGATTTCAAATTATAACAAATCACTCCATCAACCCAAGTCGCGATCCATATGCACCCTTCTGAATATAAAAGATTTACGATATGAATCTTGCCATCTTTAAACTGATCAATCTTACCTATTATATGAAATGTAGCCGGATCAAATGTAATAATATTCCCCTTTTCTGTTCCGATATAAATTATACCTTCTGGGGACTGGCAAAAAGCCATGTAATCAGTATCGCTCCCAGCCAAATTGGGGAACTCCTTTTCTACTTTCAGGTTAACCTCTGTTATATTACCTCCTTTATCCGTCTTGTAATCAATCAGGACAAAAGAAAGAACATCGGGTGAAATAGACCAAAAAGACGAATCATCTTGCATAAGTATGTCCTGAACTCTGGTACATTTTTCAGCGCCCCGGACTGGTATAAAACGTTCCATCCGTCGGTCGAAACAAAACAATCGCCTGTCGGCTATTACCCAAAGCAAACCGTTTTCCGTTTCATTTATATGAAGCACCTTCATATAAAGACTGTCTAAACTGAAATTCTTAATATTTTTCCCGTCATACCGACTCAGCCCGTTATCCGTACCGAACCACATAAAACCGTCCCGATCCTTATGAATGCAAGAGACTGTATTATCAGCCAGTCCATTCTGCATCGTAAGTATCCGGATATCTTTTTCAAAAAAAGCATAACCTGGTAAGCTATAAAATATGACAAATAATATGACTATAATAGATTTCCTCATTGGCGAATTAACAGATCTATTCCTGAGAAGTAATATGATCTTATGCAAAGAAACAAAAAAGAAAGAAAGTATATATCACTAAATAAAAGAAAAACCAGCCAAACCACACAATTGAATGAAACACCCACTATCTGTGAATAAAACACCAAGTATACTGATTTGCAGCAAGTAAAATAAATAAAACACCCGCTGTTAATGAATAAAACACTCACTGGGCTATTCAGGCATACCCAATACTTTTGTTTTTAAAATTATTCAAAATTAGTATTCACAACCTTAAAACTAAAAAAGGAATGAAGAAAAGAGTCACATTATTAATTGCACTGCTGATGACCAGTATATCTTATATATACGCACAGCAGCTGACCATTACTGGTACTGTTATTGATAAAGGTCTGGGTGATCCGGTTATCGGAGCAACCGTCCTGGTACAAGGAACCACCAATGGAACTGTTACCGATATGGACGGTAAGTTTTCCATACAAGCTTCAAAAGGAGATATATTACATGTTTCCTACATCGGTTACAAACCTCAAACTGTCAAAATCGACGGTACACAGAAAGTTCTTACCATCCAATTGGGTGAAGATACACAGGCACTGGATGAAGTTGTTGTTGTTGGTTTCGGTACACAAAAAAAAGTAAACCTGACAGGGGCTGTATCCACTGTCGATACAAAAGTACTGGAATCACGCCCAGTTGCTCAGGTAGGACAAGCATTACAAGGTGTTGTTCCCGGCTTGAACCTATCGCTCAACAATCAGGGTGGAGCATTAGGCAATGCTTTAAAAGTGAATATCCGTGGTACAGGTACAATCGGCGAAGGTTCGAATGATGCTCCGTTGATCCTTATCGACGGTATAGAAGGTGATATGAATGCATTGAACCCGGATGATATAGAAAATATTTCCGTATTGAAAGATGCGGCCGCATCCAGTATTTACGGTTCGCGTGCACCGTTCGGTGTAATCCTTATCACAACTAAAAGCGGAAAGAGCGGAAAAACACAGGTTACCTATAATAACAGTTTCCGCTGGTCTACCGCGACCAATCTTCCGGATATGATGGATTCCTACACATTTGCAAAGTATTTCAATGCAGCTGCACTAAACAGCGGGCAGGATCCTGTTTTCAATGAAGAAACAATGGGTCGTATCATCGCTTATCAAAAAGGGGAAATCTCAACTACAACTGTCCCTAATCCTGGTAACGGGATGTTTGAATTCAACCAAAAAGCCAACGACAACCAAAACTGGGCACGTAACCATTTTAAGACTGGTTTTACCCAGGAACATAATGTTAATGTAAGTGGCGGTACCGAAAAGTTGACTTACTTTATGTCGGGAGCTTTCATGGACCAAGGCGGTAATATGCGTTACGGCGATGACGACTTCAAACGTATGAATGCTTCGGCTAAAATCAACTCAAAAGTAAACAATTGGTTGCAAATCGGTTTAAGTACCCGTTTCATCCGCGAAGAACTGAATCGTCCGACATACGCTAATGATGATCCGGACAATACGGTAAATGGCATCGATGTGGGTCTATATTACCACGATATCTCACGTACCTGGCCAACAATGCCATTCAAAGATCCGAACGGACATTATATGCGTAACTCCAAGATCATTCAAATCGAAGACGGAGGACGCTACAAACGCAGAAAAGACATTATTTATACACAGGCCAACATAACTATCACCCCTCTAAAAGATTGGAATATCCGCGGGGACATAAGTCTGAAAGCCGAACATATAAACAAAGACGAAAACCTGGCTAAAATCTATGAATGGAACTCAAAGAACGAACCGGTTCCTTTGGCATTTGCCGGTAGCTATGGCCCCGGTGCAACCTATGCATGGTCTTCCGCACAGGACAACAATCTACTGACAACCAGCTTGTATACCGATTACTTCAAGTCGTTCAACAAAAACAACTTCAAGATAATGGTCGGTTTCAATACTGAACTCTACAAACAGAACTATGTATATGCCAAACGTGACGATGTGATTAGCGATGAAGTTCCCAGTATCGATACCAGCATGGGAAAAGATTATACTTCCGCAAACAAAAAGGAATGGGCAACTACCGGTTTCTTCGGACGTTTGAACTATGATTACGACGGCCGTTTCCTAGCTGAAGTCAATGTGCGTTATGACGGCTCTTCACGTTTTTTGCGTGATAAACGCTGGAATGTATTTCCTTCTTTCTCTTTGGGATACAACATCGCACGTGAAGGTTTCTGGGAAGATATTTCGGAATATGTCGGGACATTGAAGCCCCGCTTCTCATGGGGTAAGCTGGGTAACCAAAATACCAAAGAATTTTATCCGTTCTATCCGGCTCAACCGCTTGGATTGAAAAATGGTAAATGGCTGATAGGAGGGCAACAACCGACTACAGCGACTGCTCCACTGATGGTCAGTGCCCTGATGACATGGGAAAAGATTACGACAACTAATATCGGTTTTGACTTTGGAGCCTTGAACAACCGCTTGACGGGTTCGTTTGAATGGTATATGAGAAGTACGGATGATATGGTCGGCCCTCCTGAAGAAAAATCATCTATCATCGGTATAGATAATGACAAGTTACCGCGTATTAACAATGCTGCCATGCAAAGCAAAGGTTGGGAACTGGCTTTAACCTGGAGTGATCAGGTCGGCAAAGTAGGTTATACGGTAGGATTTACTTTGGCTGATGCCAGAACCAAGATCACCAAATATCCGAACGATGCCCAAATTATCGACCGTAAGAACTCTGACGGAAACATGGAATATGTTCCTTATAACGGAAGATATATGGGTGACATCTGGGGATTTGAAACGATAGGCATTGCAAAAACAGATAAAGAGATGCAAGACCATCTGGCTACAACCGACCAGTCACAGATCGGTAGTAAATGGGGTGCGGGCGATATCATGTATAAAGACCTCAATGGTGACGGTAAGATTACGACAGGCTCCAATACGGTTGGAGACCCCGGAGACCGTAAAATCATCGGTAATGAAACCCCACGTTACCAGGTAGGTATCACATTAGGAGCCAACTGGAACGGTTTCGATTTCCGTGCGTTCTTCCAAGGTGTCTGTAAACGTGACATCTGGTTGGACGGCAACTTCTTCTGGGGAGCTGTTGACGGCGGTCTTTGGCAATCTATCGGATATAAAGAACATTTGGATTACTTCCGTTCGGATGGAAATGATATGGGAGCTAACTTGGACGCCTACTTCCCGAAACCCTATTTCGATAATAATGCAACAAAGAACCATAAAACACAATCTGGTTATCTGCAAAGTGCCGCCTACCTGCGCCTAAAGAACCTGTCGGTAGGTTATACCGTGCCTGGCTACCTGACAGCAAAAGCCGGTCTGAGCAAAGTACGCGTATTTTTCTCCGGTGACAACCTGTTCACCATCTCATCTATCTTCGGTGTCTTCGATCCTGAAGCTGTAGGTGGAGCATTCGGTAATGGTAAAATCTATCCGCTTTCAAGAACACTGTCATGCGGAATAAATGTTTCATTTTAACAATTAAAGCATCATGAAAAAGCAATCAATCATCATATTATCGCTGGCAGTCGGTTCACTTGGTTTCACTGCGTGTAACGACTACCTCGACCGCGAACCGCTATCATCCGTCACTGCGGAGAATTATCTGAATACGGAAGCCCAACTTGCCAGTTTCGGAGCTGCCCAATACGATGCACTTCCGTCACATAAACCAGGAGAATACAGTATCGGTGTTTTCAAAACTGATAATAACAGTGACAATCAGTGTTCTACGGTAGAAGAAGCCAATTTCATCCCTGGCGAACGCCGTGTTCCGACCAGCGGAGAATGGGACTTCAAGAAAATACGTGACTGTAACTATTTCCTCGAAACCGTATTACCAAAATACGAAGAAGGAAAAATCACGGGCTCGGACCCGAATATCCGCCACTATATTGGCGAAATGTATTTCTTCCGTGCTTTCCAATACTTCACTTTCATGAAAAAGTACGGTGACTTCCCAATCGTCGACAAAACATTATCAGATGACTATACCGAACTCGCAGAAGCCAATCAACGTCGCCCACAAAACGAAGTGGCCCGTTTTATTCTTGCCGATCTCGACAAAGCAGCAGAAATGATGAAAGAAACAGCTCCGGAAGCAAACCGCCTGACTAAATATGTAGCATTATTATTCAAATCACGAGTTGCTCTTTACGAAGGAACATGGTTAAAATATCATGCAGGAACCGACCGTGTTCCCGGCGGACCGGAATGGCCGGGTGCTAAAGCTCCTTACCTGAAAGATTTCAATATCGACCTGAATAGCGAAATACAATTTTTCTTATCTGAGGCTAAGGCATCTGCAGAACAAATAGCCGATAATTTTCCTCTGGGGGATTATTCCAGCATGTTTAACAGTGTTGACCTGTCTGATAAGAAAGAAGTACTGCTGTGGAGAAAGTATGACATCGGTCTAAAGATATTCCATTATGTCATATCTTATTTACAGGCTGTTTACCCGGGTGGTAATGGCTGTGGAAATACAGGACTGACCCGCTCACTGGTAGAAAGCAGCCTTATGGATAACGGTTTACCCATCTACGCTGCCGGGTCTTATTATTTAGGAGACAAAACTCTGACCGATGTAGCGACAAATCGAGATAAACGCCTGCGTAAATCCATAAGTATTCCCGGCGATCCGATTAATGAAAATAATAAATTCACCCGTCCGGGTATCACTATTATCCCGGAAAATAAAAATACGACAGGTTATTGTCTGCGTAAAGGTTTGAATCAGGATTTGAGTATGGGAGGAACAAACCCAGGCTATACAGCTTGTGTTATCTTCCGTGCGGCAGAAGCTTATCTGAATTATATCGAAGCCAGCTATCTTTTAAATAATAACTCGCTGGATGCAAAAAGTATCTCTTATTGGAAAGCTCTGCGTCAAAGAGCGGGCGTAGATGATGACATCCAAAAAACAATCGATGCAACCGATCTATCGAAAGAAAACGATTTAGCCGTATATTCCGGAGAGCAGCAAGTTGATGCTACCTTATATAACATTCGCCGTGAACGCCGTACGGAATTCATTGCCGAGGGTTTACGTCTTGACGACCTGTACCGCTGGAGGGCACTCGACCGGATGAAAAATTATCATGTGGAAGGTTTCAACCTTTGGGACGAACAATACAAACTGTATGACGACCTGAAAGTAGAAGGTGAAGCAGACGAGCCGAATGTTTCCAGCAGTAAATCAAGCAAGTATATCCGTCCGTACCAGATACACCGCAACAACAAGGCATTCAACGGATATACATTTATGAAAGCTCATTACCTGGCTCCTATCGCTTACGATGTGATCCGTCTGAGTACACCTGAAAAGGGTGGTGATATCAGTACCGCTTACATTTATCAGAACCCGGGTTGGGATATTCAGCCGGGAACAAGTGCTAATAAATAAAGAATATATTAGTCCTAATTAGACTAATAATGAATACAAAGGTCCCTCTCTTTTAATCTTTTCGGCAAACGTCGAAAGATTAAAAGACAGGGAATTAAATATTAACAGTTCACCATGAAACAGTTACCCAAACAGTTATTATTATTTACCTCCTGCCTGGCTGTAAATCAGGTACAAGCTCAGGAGAAACCGGAAACCCCTAATCTTGTATTCATTATGGCCGACCAATGGCGCGGACAAGCAATGGGCTGTCTGGGACTGGAGCCGGTACAGACACCCAATCTCGACCGTCTCATCTCCGAAGGGGTATATTTTACAGATGCAATCAGTAGCTATCCGGTCTCCTCTCCTGCCCGGGGAATGCTGATGACGGGTATGTATCCGATTGACAGTAAGGTAACAGGCAACTGTAATTCGGCGACGGCTCCTTACCATGTAGAGTTGCCCACAAAAGCTCGTTGCTGGTCGGACGTACTGAAAGACCAGGGATATGAACTGGGATATATCGGAAAATGGCATCTGGATGCTCCTCATAAACCTTACATCGATACCTATAATAATAGAGGAGAAATAGCCTGGAACGAATGGTGCCCGAAAGAACGCCGCCATGGTTTTAGTCATTGGATTGCTTATGGAACGTACGATTACCACCTGAAACCCATGTATTGGAATACAAATGCCTCACGTGACGAGTACTATTTCGTCAACCAATGGGGACCGGAATATGAAGCAGACCAAGCCATCGACTACATCGCCAATAAAGAGAATAAACTACGCGACAACAGCAAGCCTTTTGCTCTGGTCGTATCCATGAACCCTCCTCATACCGGATATGAGCTGGTTCCCGACAAATATAAAGAGATATACCGGTACATAGATGTCGAAACATTATGTAACTCTCCTGTTATCCCTCCCAAAGGAACGGAAGAAGGAGATTATTACCGGAAAAGCGTGCTCGACTATTATGCTTGCATGACCGGGGTAGACGAACAAGTGGGCCGTATTGTCCACCAGTTAAAAGAACAGGGATTATTTGATAACACAATTGTCGTATTTACATCCGATCACGGCGATTGTATGGGAATGCACCACCATATCGGCAAAGATATTTATTACGAAGAAGCCATGCGCATTCCTCTTATCGTCAGTTGGCCGGAAAAACTTGTGCCGCGCCGCGATTCCACTTTAATGATTTCTTTTGCCGACCTTTACCCTTCCCTGCTTTCACTGATGGGATTCAAAGGCCAGATTCCGGCCGAAGTACAGACGTTAGACCTGTCCGCTTCCATCCTTTCTCCGGATAAAACACAAGAGGTCGTACAGCCCTATTATTATATCCTGCCCGAAAATTTAACAACCGGATACCGGGGATTACGGACAAAAAAATATACATTTGTGGTGCACGCTACAAACGGCCAAACAGACGAATGGATACTGTTCGATCGCGAACAAGACCCATTCCAACTAAACAATATAGCTTCCGGTCAGCCGGAACTGGTTAAACAATTTTCTTCCCGGTTAAAAGGCTGGTTAAAGAAAACAAATGATCCTTTTGCAAACTGTCTATAACAAATACACACATGAAAATAAATTTTTATCTGATAATCTTTCTGATAGCAAATATCTTCCCTATAATAGGACAAGAAACCTTTATTCCTGTCCCGGCACCTCATCAATTAAAGTGGCACGAGTCGGAAATAGGTGTCGTTTTTCATTATGACCTGCATGTCTTCGACGGCATTAAGTACGGTCAAGGCAACAACCGCATCCAGCCAATTGAAGATTATAATATCTTTAACCCTACAAAACTCGATACCGACCAATGGATACGGGCAGCCAAAGCAGCAGGAGCAAAGTTTGCCGTACTGACAGCCACACACGAAACAGGCTTTGCCATCTATCAGAGCGATGTGAATCCGTATTGTTTAAAAGCGGTAAAATGGCGCGACGGGAAAGGGGATATCATCCGCGACTTCGTCAATTCCTGCCGCAAATACGATATAATGCCTGGCATTTATGTAGGCATCCGATGGAATTCACTTTTTGGCGTTCATAATTTTAAGGTACAGGGGGAAGGGGAGTTTGCCGCCAACCGTCAACAATGGTATAAGCATTTCTGCGAGCGCATGGTGGAAGAACTGTGCAGCCGCTACGGGGATTTGTTTATGATCTGGTTTGACGGTGGCGCAGACGACCCGAAAGGTGACGGTCCGGATGTATTGCCGATCGTCAGCAAGTACCAGCCGGAATGTCTTTTTTATCATAATGTAGACCGGGCAGACTTCCGTTGGGGTGGGTCTGAATCGGGTACCGTAGGTTATCCCTGCTGGTCTTCATTTCCCTACCCTTTTTCGCACAGTAATAATACGGAAGGAGTACGCAATCATAATGATCTGCTGAAACATGGAGACAAAAACGGTCATTACTGGGTTCCGGCTATGGCCGATACACCACTTCGCGGGATGAACGGTCGTCACGAATGGTTCTGGGAACCAGGCGACGAACAAGCTGTTTACCCTGTCGACAGCTTAATGAACATGTATTATAAATCGGTAGGAAGAAATGCGACGCTAATTGTCGGTCTTACTCCCGACACGACCGGATTAATCCCTACGGGCGATGCACAACGCCTGAAAGAGTGGGGCGACGAGATTAACCGGCGTTTTTCATCTCCTCTTGCTTCGACTTCCGGACAGAAGAAGGTTCTACTGCTGAAACTGGACAAGCCTCAACCTGTCAATCATTGCATTATCCAGGAGAACATTCAGAACGGAGAACGTATCCGGCAATATAAGGTAGAAGCCAAAGTGAACGGTAAATGGCAAACGGTTTGCGAAGGAGAATCGGTTGGTCATAAACGTATCGAGCAATTTCCGACAATAGAGGCTTCGGCTTTACGCCTGATTATCACTCAGTCGGTTGCACAACCGGATATTCGTAACTTCAGTGCTTTCAACATAATAACAAAAGAATGACAAGAAATAAAACATATCTGATTGCATTAATCCTGAGTGGCGTGGCATGGATTTGTCCCGGTCTTATAGGACAAACTTCTTTTGTTTATGAAAAGGGAAAGATGTTTACTGATGTTGCAGCTTTCCGGATGGAAAAGCCTATCGGGTTGGAAGAGTTGCAAACTCCCGTATATTATGAAAGGAACATTCCGGAAAAACAGCAAACAGTTTCTTATCAAATAGATATACCGGCTTACAAGCAGGGCATATTCTTCAGCCGCGATTATCGTCCGGGGGATTACCAGTGGCCCAATAATACAAACAGGCTGTTGCCTTGGGTATTCAACCGTTTAGAAGATTTAACACAAGAAGATTATCCAGGGATTCCGTCTAACGGGGCGCCTTCTGTCCTGGGGGATGCTCTATTACTGGAATTGGCTGACGGAAAATTTCTTTTCACTAAAACAGTAGCCGGCGAAAACAGCATCAGTTGGTTTCAGGTAAATAAGGATGGTTCGCTGACAGTCTACTTATCGACATTAGGAACTGACAACCTGACTTCGCAGGCCCCTGTCCTATTGGTAGAAAAAGGAAAAACGGTTTATGATGCCATTCATAAGGCATATGCCTCATTGATCGATAACAGGGAAATATCAGCATTGCAGAAAAGAACGGACAAAAACCACTTTGAGGCCTTCAATTATCTGGGATGGTGTTCCTGGGAACATTATCACTTCAATATAGACGAAACAAAAATGCTGAGCGATCTGGATGGCATCGAAGCATCCGGTATCCCCATCCGTTATGTTTTGATAGATGACGGGCATCTGGCAAATAAAAACCAACAACTCACGAGTTTCGTTCCGGATAAGAAAAAATTTCCTGACGGATGGAAAAATATCATCTCCCGGAAGAAAGCGGATAAAATAAAATGGATGGGATTATGGTATAACTTCTGCGGTTACTGGATGGGTATATCTCCTGAAAACGATTTCCCGGAAAACATTCGAAAAACTCTTTATCCCTATAACGGCAACATGCTACCCGGAAAAAGCAAAGAGCATATCGAAGCATTCTATAAATATTATATCAAAACGCTGAAAAACGATGGCTTCGACTTTCTGAAGATAGACAACCAGTCTTTTCTTCTGCCTCTTTACATGGGCAATACGGAAGTGATACGGCAAGCCAAAGCCTGCAATCTGGCGTTGGAAGAACAAACGCATAACCAGCAAGTAGGCTTGATGAACTGTATGGCACAAAATATATTGAACATCGACCATACACAATACAGTGGCGTAGCCCGTGTCAGTATCGACTATAAAAAGTATGATGAAGACATGGCTAAATCGCATCTGTTCCAATGTTATACCAATACGTTATTGCAAGGACAAACGGTATGGCCCGATCATGATATGTTCCATTCGTGCGATACCATTTGCGGAAGCCTGATGGCCCGCTCGAAAGCAATATCCGGTGGTCCGGTCTATTTATCAGATTCACCGGCTGATTTCATAAAAGAGAATATCCTGCCGCTCATTGATGAGAAAGGCAGAATATTCCGACCCGGAGCTCCCGCCATACCAACGTCCGAGTCGGTAATTAGCAATCCTCTGAAGGATGGAAAAGCCTACCGGATATTTGCTCCGACGGGAAACGAAGCGGTATCACTCATCTGCTATAACCTGAATACGTCACCTTCCTATCATATGGTGGAAGCGGCGATTAGCGCAACAGATTATTCTCTCCGGGAAACAATGAGTGGGAAAACTGCGCAACAAGCAGAACGTATCCTGTTATACGACTGGGAAAAACAGACAGCAGAAGAGCTAACGGCCGATAAACAGATAGTACTGGAAGGATTTACGGACCGGTTGTTCCATCTTTGTCCCATTCATAATGGATGGGCTGTGATTGGAATACAGGAAAAGTTCCTCTCGCCTGCTACTGTCGAAATTATTTCCTCCAGTCCCGAACAGTTAAAGTTGAACGTCCTTTGCCCGGGAAATCTCCGGGTATGGGTAGAACAAAACGGTCAGCAGGAATTACGCACCATACCAGTCAGTCATCCGGGAGAAATAACAATAAGTAAACAAGAATCAAAAAATATACGATCATGAACAAGAGCCTACTTTTATCCCTGGCAATACTTCCCTTAGTAGGGGCGACAGGCCAAACAAAAACTTCCAACATACAGAAACGGCCGAATATCATTCTATTCCTTGTAGATGATATGGGTTGGCAGGATACTTCCCTCCCCTTCTGGAAAGAAAAGACACATTACAACGAGGTATACGAAACCCCGAATATGGAACGTCTGGCGCGTCAGGGTATGATGTTTACACAGGCATATGCCTCAAGTATCAGTTCGCCCAGCCGTTGCAGCCTCTACACCGGAATGAATGCCGGGCGCCACCGGGTAACAAACTGGACATATCCTAAGAATGCGTCTACCGACCGTAAAAGCGATGTACTGGAACTTCCGGACTGGAACGTAAACGGCATATGTGAAGTACCGGGCATAGAACATACCTATCAGGTTACTTCCATGGCTCAAATATTGAAAGATAACGGTTATCATACCATCCATTGCGGCAAGGCTCATTGGGGAGCAGTAGATACTCCGGGCGAAAACCCTTATCACTTCGGATTTGAAGTAAACATCGCCGGACATGCCGGCGGAGGCCTGGCAAGCTATCTCGGTGAAGCCAACTTCGGCAACCGTACGGATGGGAAACCCAGTCCCTGGTTTGCCGTCCCCGGACTGGAAAAGTACTGGGGCAAGGATATATTCATCACCGAAGCCCTGACGCAGGAAGCAACCAAGGCACTCGACAAAGCACAACAATACGACCAGCCTTTTTTCCTGTATATGTCGCATTACGCCATCCATGTCCCGATAGATAAGGATATGCGCTTCTATCAAAAATATATAGATAAAGGTCTGAGTGAGAAAGAAGCGGCTTATGCCGCCCTGATCGAAGGAATGGACAAGAGCCTCGGCGATATCATGAATTATCTTGAAAAGAACAACCTGGCAGATAATACTATTATCCTCTTTATGTCCGACAATGGCGGACTGGCCTCCGAACCGGAATGGCGTGACGGCAAACTGCATACGCAAAACTCACCCCTCAACAGCGGCAAAGGTTCCGCCTATGAAGGAGGTGTACGTGAACCGATGATCGTCAGCTGGCCGGGAAAAGTACAGCCACAAACCAAATGCGACAAATATCTGATTATCGAAGACTTCTTCCCGACTATCCTCGAAATGGCCGGTATAAAGAAATATAAAACAATCCAGCCTATCGATGGTATCAGCTTCATGCCGTTGCTCACCAATACCGGCGACCCATCTAAAGGACGCAGCCTCTACTGGAACTTCCCGAATCTTTGGGGAAATACAGGTCCGGGTATAGGAGCCACCTGCACAATTCGTCAAGGCGACTGGAAACTGATTTACTACTACGAAACCGGAAAGAAAGAATTATTCAATATACCTGATGACATAGGAGAAAAAAACGACCTGTCCGCTTCCCGTCCCGACCTGGTAAAGAAATTGTCCAAAGACTTGGGCAAACAGTTAAGGAAGATGGATGCACAGCGTCCGTCATTTAAGGCCACAAAGAAAAACTGTCCCTGGCCGGATGAAATCTGATTCATAGCAGGAAACAGCATCGTTTTTTTATTCCGCTGGCGTGCGCCAGCGGAACGATTTCCATTATAAAATTTTACTTTTTAACTATATAATCGGCAATCCAATCCCCAACTTCACTTGTTGTATAAGCTTTTGCACCATCGGCAATATCTTCGGTAACCATACCGGCTGCCATGGATGCAGCTACAGCTTCGCGAATCAGGGCACCTTCTTCCATCAGGTTAAAAGCATATTCAAACATCAAAGCACCGCTCAGGATAGTTGCCAAAGGATTAGCAATATTCTTTCCTGCTGCTTGCGGGTAAGAACCGTGGATGGGTTCGAATACGGAAGTATGTACACCGATAGAAGCAGAAGGAAGCATTCCCAGTGAGCCGGTAATTACAGATGCCTCATCGGTCAGAATATCACCGAACATATTTTCCGTCACCATCACATCAAAGCTTTTCGGCCATTGAACCAGGCGCATGGCGGCATTATCCACAAACATATATTCTGTTTCCACATCAGGATATTCTTTTTCTATCTCCTGTGCTACCTGGCGCCAAAGGCGGGATGTTGCCAACACGTTTGCCTTATCGACCACTGTTACTTTCTTACGGCGTTTCTGTGCATACTGGTATGCCAGACGGACGATACGTTCGATTTCTTCACGTGTATATATGCAAGTATCATAAGCCGTATTGCCATCTTCGCTTCTACCCTGCGGACGGCCGAAATACATACCGCCCGTCAGTTCGCGGATACACATAAAGTCGGCACCATCTATCAATTCAGCACGCAAAGGTGATTTGTGCAGCAAAGACGGGAAAGTCGTCACAGGACGGATATTCGCAAATAATCCCAGTTTTTTACGCATTCCCAGCAATCCTTGTTCAGGACGCACTTTAGCAGAAGGATTATTATCATACTTGGGCGAACCGATAGCGCCGAAGTAAACGGCATCGCTCTGCATACAGAGTTCATGCGTTTCATCCGGATAAGGATTACCTACAGCGTCGATGGCACAGGCTCCGACTAATGCTTGTTTGTAACTCAGTTCATGACCGTATTTCCGGCATATCGCTTTTACGGCTTTCATTCCTTGCTCTATGATCTCGGGACCGATACCGTCGCCGGGAAGTAATGCAATGTTCAGTTTCATAAGTGTTTATTGTATAATAGAGGCTGTATCAAAAAAGCGATTACTGAACGCAGATGACGCAGAACACGCAGATTCTTTATAAAAAACTTTTGTCTGCGTAAATCTGCGCTCTGTCTGCGTAGTCTGCGTTCCCTAATATAGACTTTTGACACATTCCCTTTGTTATTATTTTATTCCCGTTTGAAGAATACATATTTCGGTTCTGTGGGAACATAGGTTTCATCATCCCACAGCGTACTGGTAATCATTAAGTCAGCGCTGTAACGGTTACAGGCGATAGGTACGTTATGAACGCGGCACTGACGGAGCAACATCTGGATATCGGCTTCATGAGGCTGCGGGTTCAGGTCGTCTATCAGGAATACGGCAAGGTCTATTTCCTTGCGTACAACCATAGCTGCTATCTCTGCATCTCCCCCCATCGGACCGGAGTGCATGCAAGTAACTTCAGCATTTACCCCTCTATCTTCAAGCGCTTTGTGTACAAGGCTTCCTGTTGTGCCGGTACATACCAGGTGATGCTGAGACAGATACTCGGCATTATGGACTGCCCATTCTACCATTTCCGCTTTCCGGTTGTCATGTGCAACAAGTGCAATTTTTAACTTCTTTCTCATAACTATCTATTTTTAGTTGACGTATCTATTACATCAACTGATTAGCCTTCAATCTTGTTCAGCATTTTCAGGGTAGCCTTGATAGCAGCTTCAGTCTGGTCGGCATCAAGTCCCCTCGTTTTAAAGTCTACGCCGGCATAATTCCAGCTGATAACCGTCTGCACAAAGGCATCGGTTCGTCCGCCAGGCGGAATAGATACGGAATAGTTGGTCAACATCGGGAAAGGACGTCCCAAATCAGAATAAATCTTCCGCAACGCACGTACAAAAGCATCATACTGACCATCGCCGGAAGCGGATTCCTGGTAGGCCTCGCCGTTAATCTCGATTTTCAAGGTTGCAACCGGTTTCAGTCCCTGTGCTAAAGACAAAGAATAATTCAATATCCGGATACGCTGGTCTTCTGCCGTATCATGGTGAAGCACATCACTAATGATATAAGGCAAATCTTCCGAAGTGACCATTTCTTTCTTATCCCCTAACTCGATAATACGTTCGGTGACTTTCTTCATCGAATCTTCATCGATGTCGATACCCAAGCATTCCAGGTTCTTGCGTATATTGGCTTTGCCGGAAGTTTTTCCAAGCGCATATTCGCGGACACGTCCGAAACGTTCAGGTAGCAGGTCATTGCAATACAAATTATTCTTGCTGTCCCCATCTGCATGTACACCTGCACATTGTGTAAATACATGTTCCCCGATAATCGGCTGGTTAGGCGATATATGGATTCCGGAATAAGTTTCTACCAAACGGCTCGCATAATTGATTTTCTCCTCCCGGATACTGGTTTCTTCCCCCAACTGGTCTTTTAAGACAGCCAGTACACTGCTGAGAGGTGCGTTTCCGGCACGTTCTCCCAAACCGTTCAACGTGGTATGGATACCGTCTATACCGGCACGGACTGCCGAATAAACATTTGCCACAGCCAGGTCATAATCGTTATGTGCATGAAAATCAAATTTCAATTGGGGATACCTGGTCGTCATTTCCTTACAATATTCATACGTATTTCCAGGATTTAAAACACCAAGCGTATCAGGCAGCATAAAACGGCGGATAGACTGGTCTTTCAAGGCATCTACAAACTGGAAGACATATTCCGGAGAATTTTTCATGCCATTGGACCAATCCTCCATATAGATATTCACTTCAATATCCCTTTTCTTGGCAGACTCTATCACGGTCCGAATATCGGCAAAATGCTGTTCGGGTGTTTTGCGTAACTGTTCGGTTACATGTTTATATGAACCCTTACATAACAAATTTACTACACGGCAGCCGGCAGCCTCAATCCAGTTCAGAGATACTTCTCCATCTACAAATCCAAGTACTTCCAGTTTTTGCAAATGTCCGGTACGCTTCGCCCAGGCAACTACACGTCTCACAGCTTCGAACTCTCCGTCCGAAACCCGTGCGGATGCAATTTCAAGGCGGTTCACACCAAGATCGACCAGCAGAGCCTGGGCAATACTCAGTTTCTCATGCGCAGCAAAAGAAACCCCCGATGTTTGTTCCCCGTCCCGCAGGGTGGTGTCCATTATTTCGATCATACTATCTTTAATTTATCCTATTACGGTATTACTGAACGCAGACAACGCAGAATGCGCAGACTGACGCAGATTATTTATTTCTAAATATTTTCCTTTTTATCTGAGGTCTCTCTCCAAAATTAAGTAACAATCCAACTTCTACATGAGTAGCTTTCAGATAATTTATTAGTTGACATTCATGAGCTATAGATAACGATTCAACACTCTTCAACTCCAAAATGAGATGATCATTTACAATTATATCAGCAATATATTCTCCTACTACATGCGAATTATAAAACACCTGTATAGGATATTGTACTTTGCATTCAAATCCCTGGCTCTTCAATTCATAATAAAGAGCATTTTGATAAACTCGTTCAAGAAAACCAAATCCCAGTGTACGATATACTTTATAAAAAAGACCAATAATACGATCTGTTTCTTCTTTAAACAAATAATCTGCGTCAGTCTGCGTATTCTGCGTCATCAGCGTTCGGTAATACTATTATGCTGTTCGTATGCTTCGATTTTATGCTTGTTTGCAAGTAGGTAATCGATGTCGTCCAAACCGTTTACCAGACAATCCTTTTTATAGGCATTGATGTCAAAATGTTCGCTACGCCCGGTTGTATTATTGGTAATTGTCTGTGCAGGCAGGTCCACCGTCAATGCAGCTCCCGGATTTGCCTGTACCGTAGCAAAGATTTCAGCCAGAAATTCAGGAGATACAACTACGGGAACCAGTCCGTTGTTCATTGAATTGTTCTTGAATATATCGGCAAAGAAACTGCTCACTACTACGCGGAATCCATATCCGGCAATCGCCCAGGCAGCATGTTCACGGCTGGAACCGCTACCAAAATTCTTTCCTGCTACTAATATCTGACCTTTATATGTATTCTGGTTGAGAACAAAGTCAGGATTGGGGTTTCCATTTTTATCATAACGCCAGTCGCGGAACAAATTGTCTCCGAATCCCTCTCGGGTTGTGGCTTTCAAGAAACGTGCCGGGATAATCTGGTCTGTATCCACATTTTCCAAAGGAAGAGGAACACAGGTGGATGTCAGTATATTGAATTTTTCTTTCATTGTCTTGTTTATTTTTATTCTGTTATTGAACGGCTCTACCAAGCCTTTACATCAAATCTCTCGGGTCTGTAATCTTTCCGGTTACAGCAGCAGCAGCAGCTACCAGCGGACCAGCTAAAATAGTACGCGCTCCCGGTCCCTGGCGACCTTCAAAATTACGGTTTGAAGTAGATACTGCATATTTTCCGGCAGGCACCTTATCTTCATTCATTGCAAGACAAGCAGAACAGCCCGGCTGGCGAAGCTGGAATCCGGCACTCTCCAATACCTTGTCTATACCTTCGGCACGTATCTGACGTTCTACCAACCAGCTACCCGGAACTAACCAGACGGTTACATCGTCCGCCTTCTTCTTGCCTTTCACCAAAGAGGCAAATGCACGGAAATCTTCGATACGTCCGTTCGTACAACTTCCCAGGAAAACATAATCGATTTTCTTACCTAAAATAGGTTCTCCGGCTGTAAATCCCATATAATCCAAAGACTTCTTGTAAGAAATACGTCCGGCTTCATCCACACTCTCCATTGAAGGGATATTGTCGCGGACTCCCATTCCCATTCCCGGATTAGTTCCATACGTAACCATCGGGTCGATATCTTCCGCATGGAATACGATTTCCTTATCAAAGACTGCATCCGGGTCACTGTAAAGGCGGCGCCATTCTGCCAGCTTCTTATCCCATGCTTCTCCACGAGGCGCATATTCGCGGTCTTTCAAATAACTGAAAGTGACATCATCCGGGGCAATCATACCTCCGCGGGCTCCCATTTCGATAGACAGGTTACAGATGGTCAGGCGTTCTTCCATTGTGGTGTTGCGGATGGCTTCTCCGGCATACTCTACAAAATAACCGGTAGCACCTCCTGTAGTCATTTTGCTGATGATATAAAGAGCGACGTCTTTGGCAGTCACCCCCGGTTTCAATTTACCGTCGACAGTGATACGCATAGTCTTGGGCTTACGCTGCATGATGCACTGGGTAGCAAGCGTCATTTCTACTTCGCTGGTGCCGATACCGAAAGCAATCGCTCCCATAGCCCCGTGGGTCGATGTATGAGAGTCGCCACAAACAATCGTCATCCCCGGTTGCGTCAGTCCGGTTTCCGGTCCTACCACATGGATAATACCGTTTTTCGGATGAAGCAATCCGAAATAGGTCAGGTCGAAATCTTTCGCATTCTTTTCAAGCGTATCCACCTGGTTCTTTGAAACAGGGTCTTCGATCGGTTTGTCCTGAGCCAATGTCGGGATATTATGGTCCGGCATACAAGTAATCTGCTCCGGACGGAACGGTTTCAGTCCACGGGCACGTAATCCGGCAAAAGCTTGCGGGCTGGTTACTTCGTGGCAATAAAGACGGTCTATATACAATTGAATAGTTCCGTCGGGAAGCGTATCCACTACGTGCTTCTCCCAAATTTTTTCGAATAATGTCTTGCTCATAACTATATCGTATCGTTTATTTTACAAATTTATTGATTGCATCGATAAATGCCTCAACAGAAGCAGCTATAATATCCGTATTAGCAGCAAATCCATAATAATTATTTCCATCATACTCTACCTGCATATGTACTTTACCCATATCATCGCTACCTTTATTAATTGCTTGTATCAGGAATTCCTGAATGGTCATTGTACGATGGATAATTGATTTTACGGCTTTGATGGCTGCATCTACAGGACCGTTTCCGGCTGCGGCTGCTTCAAACTTTTCGCCGGCAATGTTCAGGCATACGCTGGCAACCGACTGCAAACCGACACCGGAAGTAACCTGCAAATATTCCAGTTTGATACGATGCATGGCTGTACGGTCTTTACCCACCAGCATCAGGACATCGTCATCATTTATATCTTTTTTGCGGTCTGCCAGTTTCAGGAATTCTTCGTAAGCCTTATCCAGCTTTTCCTGTTCCAATTCCACCCCCAGCACATGCAGGCGATGTTTCAGGGCAGCACGTCCGCTGCGTGCAGTCAATACGATTGCATTATCGTCGATACCGACGTCTTTCGGGTCTATGATTTCGTAACTTTCACGGTTTTTCAACACGCCGTCCTGATGGATACCGGAAGAGTGGGCAAAAGCATTACGTCCCACAATCGCCTTGTTCGGCTGAATCGGCATATTCATCAGGCTGGAAACCATGCGGCTCACACCGTAAATCTTAGTTGTATTGATATTGGTAATGATTTCGCGTTCCTTATGGCTCTTAAATATCATTGCTATCTCTTCCAAGGACGTATTACCGGCACGTTCCCCGATACCGTTCATGGTAACTTCTACCTGACGTGCACCGTTCAATACGCCCTGAACCGTATTGGCTGTAGCCATCCCCAAGTCATTATGGCAATGTGTGGAGATAATGGCATTCTCTATACCGTTTACATGCTCCATCAGGTATTTGATTTTCGCACCGTATTCATCCGGCAGGCAGTATCCTGTCGTATCCGGGATATTTACGACGGTTGCCCCGGCTTTGATAACAGCTTCTACTACCCGTGCCAGATATTCATTATCCGTACGTCCGGCGTCTTCACAATAAAATTCCACATCTTCCACATATCTCTTCGCATACTTGGCTGCAGCGATAGCACGTTCAAGTATTTCGTCCTGATTGGAATTGAATTTATATTTGATATGATAATCAGAAGTTCCTATTCCCGTATGGATACGTCCGCGTTTAGCAAATTTCAATGCTTCAGCTGCCACATCAATATCTTTTTCCACAGCCCGTGTAAGTGCACAGATTGTAGGCCAGGTAACGGCTTTGGATATCTCAACCACACTATTGAAATCACCGGGGCTTGAAACCGGAAAACCTGCCTCTATCACATCCACACCCAGTTCCTCCAATGCCTTTGCAACCTGTATCTTTTCAATACTGTTTAACTGGCAACCCGGCACTTGCTCACCGTCACGTAATGTTGTGTCGAAAATAAATAATCTGTCTGACATAGTCTTTATCGTCTTAAATTGTTAATACCTATCGCTTGAATACTAAAAAAAAGCCTCTCTCACAAGGAAGTGAGAAAGGCTCTTTTTATCTTTATGCCACGAATGCATACACAGTCTCACTTCCTATCCCGTTCCCAGAGTAGAATAATAGATAGAGAAATAATGAGGCTATTTAGCATTTCCTGTTTCATATTGTCTTTTTATTTGAACGCTGCAAAGATACAGCCTTTTTATAAACATCCAAATATAATCCGAAGTTTTTTATACGTTTTTTCTTACAAAGTATAAGATAAACAGAATCAAAAACCGATTATTATAATCAAAGCCGGTTATTTCTTTACTGAAAACCGGTCCAGAACTTTTCCTTCGGTATCTATAACCTGTACATCTAACTCCTCTGAATTCGCCGCAGCTTTCAGCACAGCCGTATTAGAATTAACGATAATCGGGAATGGAGTTTCTGCTGTCGCTTTCTGATGAACGAAACGGTGCAAATGCCCGCAAAGCATAAGATCCGGCTTTGCTTCCCGTAATAATGGCATGAATTTATTTTCCACTTCCAAATTGCCATGCCATCCTCCTATAGGTGGAATATGCGCTACTATCACTTTAAAAGGAGCTTCCTTATATTCTTTACTATTTAAAACCTGCCGCAACCATTCTGCCTGTTCACTCCGGTATTCATCATAAACAGTAATACCGGCATACTCAATATCCGAATCCGGTTTATCCTCTCCGGTATCCAAAATGACAAAACAAACAGGGCCTTGCCGAAACGTATAATAAATATTTTCTTCCTTCGGAGAGAAATAACGTTGGAACTCGGTTGCAAATGCACCACGGGTTTCATGGTTTCCACGGGTATAATACATGGGGATTTCAGAAGCGAACAACGCAGTGGCCTTATCCATAAAACCGTTGAAGATATGATTTTCTTCATTAAAAACAGAAACCATATCTCCATTAAAAATAATAAAATCCGTTTTTTTCAAATCACATTTGGATACCAGGTTTTCCAATAGCCCGTTATTACCATGAATATCATTTACCATTGCAAAAGAAATGGTTTGATTCGCAGGGTCACTTGTTCTAAATACCAACGGCTTTTTAGAATATACATTGGTCGCGGCATAATCGCCATAAACAATTTTATGTCCGGTATGGCTTAATACCTCCTGCACAAAAACACGATACCGATAGTTTGTACCCGGGTTAAGCCCCTTCAACTTTACCGTATGAATCGTAGAAGTATTTTTTACTCCATTCTTAGCATCGAAAAAGCGAGGCCGTTCGGTTGCATAAAAATTAGAACCGTCATCCGGAGCCAATTCCACCCAACCGACAGAAGGCTTATCCGACAACCAGACAATAGTCACTTCATCCGGTCCCATATTTTGTAAATAAGGTCCATGAGCCAGTTTTATACCTTCCTGCGCATAAACAGACACACTCAACAGCAAAACACATAATAGCAAAAGATTTTTTTCTTTCATAGGTTATCTTTATTAATCAACAATGTATTTCAAAGATATGGATTTATATTGTATGAGAATTGCCAATTGTGTATTTTAAACAAAAAAACCATCTCATACTATTATTCTGAGATGGTTCCTTTCTGTTTAATTATGAGTCAAATAATAATACCAACCATTCGATAACCTAAACCAATCACGCAGACAAAATTCAATTTCATATAAAAAGATATCTTCCTATCCAATCTGAATCAAAAAGGTCAACCTATCTCCATAACCACCAGTACCGGATTGTCATCTTCATCTACATCCTGAATTTTGCCCTCGACTGCCACTATCGCATCAATTGAAGTAACTACAAGATTCCCCTTTATATATAGATTTCTTGCATTGATTCGTATTTTCTTTCCGGACGGAAGGCGCAAAGGAAAGCCAAACTCTCCATCTTCATTAGAAAAACGTGATACAATCTGATTATCCGATTTTCTCCATATCTCATCCCAGAAATTGTCTTTTCTTACATAAGAAATTAAATAATAGCCAGGGATTGAAGACAACCACATTGTCCGTATATAATCCGAACCAAAACCACTCGCCTCTGTTGGATTCTTCAATTCTTCTTCAGGAATATTATATACACCTTTCTTAAAAATGCACAAAGGCTGAGCTCCACTTTCCGTTACAGTGAAAACAGTATCTTCATTAGCAAAATTGATCACTGCAAAATCCCTGTTTCTACAATAGTTCAACTGCCAAGTCAGATTCAAACGTTGCATTTCCGTTAAAGTCGTATCCATCGGAAACAGGCTTTTCCGGATATTAAAGTCTTTATCCGCTATATAAAGTTTGTGAGTTGTATTATTTTGTCCTCTGGCAACAATATAGTTATCAGAAATTAGTATAGGCGTATCAAGACCTTTCTCTTTCAGGAAAATTTCCCGGATCAAATTGCCATCCAAATCATAGACAATATGCCTACCTCCTCTTTGGTCGAAAACTTCAATTGTAGAATCCATTTGATTTACATGCACATACGTCAGCATATTATATTCACCCGGTCCATGTCCTTTTCGGGAAAAAGAACTTATAACCTTTCCTTTTTTATCGGTACGAAAAACTGTTCCTGTTTTATGATCCACTGCACAATACATAGTATTGTCGACATATACAGGCTGAGCCGAACCAAATAATTTATCGGCTGGGGTTGAAATAGGAACATACGTAATCCGCTTGGCAATGCCATTCCATGTAAACGTATCCGGCACTTGCTTTCCTATAGCTGCTTCCATATCAAGTACTGGCAACGGCTTTTGATCTTGATCCGAATTCATTTTACATCCGGTTCCTATTGATAAGACTATCAGAAAAAGTATAAAAAAAGTTGTTTTCATAATGTAGAGATTTATCAGATTTTTAATTAACCCTCAAACAAAAAAGACAACAGCCATACATCATCGCTATACTTTACAACATTTAGCTTTTGGCGCAGGTAATTTACAAATTATATCTTTATTATTATTCTATACCATTACTTTTTTCCAACAGTCCTGAAAAACAAAACAAATACTCATTAAGTTTCTACAAATTCATCGATATGGACTCAACTATATTTTAAGGGATTTCTTGCCGAAGGTTGTTTCTTCTCATTTTTTCTAAAGGAATGAACCATACTAATTTATAGAATGTTTAAGTGGAATTATAATAGAAGCCATATATGGAACCTTATGTATATAGCAACATACAGATATTTAAAATATGGAAAGGTAATATCCTAAAAGATGTACTAACCAACAAAATAAATAAAATTATGGACAAATTGAATTTTGTATTTCTGATTAAAGATGACCATTGCTGGGAAGAATTATTTTCCCATATCATCAATTTAAAAAAACAGCCTGCAATGACTGATAAAATAGCAGTTATCAGTATTGGGACAGCACTGCTTTCTTGTTTAAAAAGTACACATTTGGATACAACCAAATCCACAATCACCTATTTAAATAACGAGAATGTAGAATTTTACCAATGTACCAATACCCTCTCCCGGTACGGAATAGATGAGAAGATGCTCTTACCGGAAATTTCCATTGCCCGGGAAGGAGGATTGATGAAAGTAGCATATTTTGAATCAATGGGTTATCATTCATTCACACTATGCTAACAATCCAATATCCTATCAGGCTATACTGCATGTTTTTTCAAAAATATGCTGCAAACACAAAAGGGGTTGCCTTAGTAAATTTAGACAACCCCTTCTATCAATTGCCGGAAATATATCCGGTGAATTATTTAAAATAACCTATTAGTTATTTTCCGGACGTAATTTACGTACAACTGCACCGGCACGCCACATTTCGCTTTCACGTAATTCTTTCAATTCGGCATCCAGTTTTTCACGATAATCCGGCTGGCTGTTTGTATCGATAGAACGTTGTGCTTCATTTCCGCATGCTACTTCACTGTACAGTTTTTCAAATACCGGTTTAACGGCATCGTGGAACGGGCCCATCCAATCCAAAGCACCGCGCTGAGCGGTTGTCGAACAGTTTGCATACATCCAGTCCATACCGTTTTCTGCAAACAACGGCATCAATGACTGAGTCAGTTCTTCTACGGTTTCATTGAATGCTTCAGATGGTTCGTGACCATTTTCACGCAGTGTTTCATACTGGGCAAGCAACAAACCTTGGATAGCACCCATCAAAGTACCACGTTCGCCGGTCAGGTCAGAATATACTTCTTTCTTGAATGTTGTTTCAAACAAGTAACCTGAACCAACGCCGATACCCAAAGCCACTACACGGTCCCAAGCCTTGCCTGTAGCATCCTGGAAGATTGCATAGCTTGAGTTCAAGCCACGTCCCTGAAGGAACATACGGCGCAAAGAAGTTCCCGAACCTTTAGGAGCAATCAGGATTACATCTACGTCTGCAGGAGGGATGATATTTGTACGTTCTTTGTAAGTGATTGCAAATCCATGAGAGAAATACAATGCCTTACCCGGTGTAAGATGTTTCTTAATCATCGGCCAACAAGCAATCTGCGCAGCATCAGAAAGTAAAACCTGTATAATAGTTGCTTTCTCACAAGCTTCTTCAATACCGAACAAAGTTTCACCCGGTACCCAACCGTCGGCTACTGCTTTATCATACGTTTTACCGGGACGCTGTCCTACGATTACATTAAAACCATTGTCACGCAAGTTCAAACTCTGTCCAGGACCCTGAACGCCATAACCGATTACTGCGATTACTTCATCTTTCAATACTTCTCTTGCTTTTTCCAACGGAAATTCTTCGCGGGTTACTACATTTTCATCAACTCCGCCAAAATTCATTACTGCCATTTGTTTTTAATTTTAATGTATAAAAAAACTGATTTATTCATTCGCTATAAGCAGGTCTCCCCGCTTTGTATCATGACCATGTCACTGCTGCACGGCAAATCGCCTTGCCCTCGTGACAGATAGACATATTATATTTATCCGGAATCATCTCTCTGCTATGGAGCGATAACTCCATTCCATATTTTCCTTCCGACTGATAAGCAATTTCAAAACGGCTTATCTTTTTTTCCTGATACATGGCTATATCAAACATATCCAACAGATGTTCCATATATTTAATACTGTTCAGATGCCCGTTTACATCCAGGTCACTATACTTCACTTTATAAAGTTCTCCTTCCGTATCATTTTCCACCGGGGCAATTTTTCCCGGCTTTTCAATTGGACAGGGACGATTCGTGATATATGCACTCAAACCTTCCACATCGAGCAAAGTCGGACGACGGGTTTCCACGTCTATTGCCGCCCAGATGGAACGGGCAAAAGCAAAAGTCTCCCCTTTTCCATCGACAAACTCAAAGCAACGGCTGGTAAAGAGCTTGCCGACTTCGTCTACCCATGTATATAGTGTAATGGATTCGGACATCCCGGGATAAGCCTTCATTTCAATAGCCAAACGGGACAATACCCATGCCGTATGCCTTTCCGTCATGTCGCTATAACCAAAACCACGGTCGGCTGCATGTACGGAAGCTGCATGAAGCAGATAATTACCAATCATCGGTATCGTTATACGTCCCTGGAAATCCATTAAATAGGATTCGGTTACAAAATGAAATTCTCCTGTTTTGTTCTTTTCCATACGATTCTATTTTTTGACAGGCAGAAAAACCGCCTTCAGGTTATGCTTGCTTTTCCTGCAATTTACGCTCCATCTCCGCCAGCATATCGCTCAACCGTTCCACACGGCTTTTCGTTATTGCCACACGTCCCGAACGTATAAATTGCAGCACTCCGATCGATTCGCTCAATTCACGGAACAAAGCCTGTGTTTCATCGTAATGACCGCTTTTTTCCAAAACTACGCAAGATTCGTTCATTTCAAGGATACGGGCATTGTATTTACGAATCAAATCTTCGACCGTGCCCATCTTTATAAATAACTCCGTGCTTAATTTGTATAAAGCGATTTCCTGAAATACCAGGTCTTCATCCGTATTGTAATAAGCCTTCAGTATATCGACGCGCTTGTCTATTTGTTTAACCACCTTGTCTATCGTATCCTCATCAGCAAAAGTCGTAATTGTAAATTTATGGATACCCTGGATAGCAGAAGGAGAAACAGAAAGCGTCTCAATATTTAACTGCCGGCGCGTAAAGATAATCGTAATCTGGTTCAGAAGACCTACCGTATTTTCTGAAAAGATGATAACTGTATATAATTTCTTTGTATTCATAACTGTTTTCTCCCTTCTTACTTATCACCCAAAATCATATTAGTAACACAAGCTCCCGCCGGAACCATCGGATAGACCATACCGCAGGTTTCCACATTGGCTACCAGAAGATAAGCTCCGTCATGATTCAACATTTCTGCGATTGCATCATCCAGTTCTTCCCGTTTGTCTACCGAACGCGAAGCAATACCAAAGGCTTTGGCTATCGCTACGAAATCAGGATTTTTCATGATGGTGTTCGAATAACGTTCGTTAAAGAACAACTCCTGCCACTGGCGTACCATACCGAGGAAATTATTGTTAAGTACAATAATCTTCACATTCAGGTTTTCCTGCATGATCGTACCGAATTCCTGAATAGTCATTTGTATGCCGCCATCACCGGTAAAGAAACAAACCGTACGGTCGGGTGCCCCCAGCTTGGCTCCGATAGCCGCAGGAAGACCGAAGCCCATTGTTCCCAAACCTCCGGAGGTTACCACACTGCGGGTACGTTTATATTTAAAATAACGAACTCCCATCATCTGGTTTTGACCGACATCAGTCACCAAAACAGCATCATCGCCGGTTGCTTGGGAAACCCGGGAAACCACTTCTCCCATTTTCAATTGCCCATCGGCCGGATAAAGTTCTTTCGCTATTACCTTGTCATGTTCTTCCTTCTCATCCGGATCAAATTCGGCATTCCATTCCGGACGCTTCCGTTCTTCCAGTAAATCAGTAATCATCGGAATCGTATGCTTGGCATTCCCCAAAACCTTTACATCTACCGGTACATTCTTCCCTATTTCCGAATTATCTATATCCAGATGTATTACTTTCGCCTGTTTCGCATACGTTTTCAAGTCGCCGGTCACACGGTCGTCAAAACGCATGCCGATAGCAATCAAAACATCACATTCATTCGTTTTCCGGTTCGGACCTACGTTTCCATGCATACCCAGCATACCTTTATTTAAAGGGAAATCGGAAGGTAACGCAGACAGCCCTAAAACGGTTGAACCTGCCGGTATATCATTTTTAAGCAGGAAAGCTTTCAATTCTTCCTCAGCTCCGCCCAAAATAACACCCTGCCCTACCAGACAGAAGGGCTTCTTCGCACTATTAATCAATGCAGCAGCAGCTTCAATACGTTCCTCCTTAATATCGGGCTCCGGTTGGTAACTGCGGACATAATTTACTTTCTGATATTCATAATCTACCAGACCTACTTGAGCATCCTTTGCCAAATCCAGTACTACAGGTCCCGGACGGCCTGTAGATGCTATATAGAAAGCACGCGATACAGCCCAAGCTATTTCTTCGGGTTTACGTATCTGATAAGCCCATTTGGTAATCGGTTGGGTGATACCAATCACATCGACTTCCTGAAAAGCATCCGTACCAAGCAACGGAGACGGAACCTGTCCGGCTATCACCACCATTGGCGTACTGTCCATCAGTGCATCGGCAATGCCTGTAATGGTATTGGTGGCTCCCGGACCTGAAGTAACCAATGTTACTCCCACTTTACCGGAAACACGGGCATACCCTTGGGCTGCATGTGTCGCACCCTGTTCATGGCGCACCAGAATATGTTTTAACTGATCCCTGTAATCATACAAACTATCGTAAATAGGTATCGCCTGCCCACCCGGATAACCGAAGATAGTATCTACTCCTTCAGCGATCAGTGCTTTCAATAAAGCTTCCGAACCGGTTATCTTTTGTTCCATACTTATATATTTTCGTTTCCGTTACTAATTAATCTTCTACTATCCTTACACCGCCTTTATCGGCCGAGCTTACCATCTTACCATAAGCTTTCAACGCTTTCGATACGACTCGTTGGCGGACCGGAGGAGTAAAGGCTTTGGTCCCGCGGGCTTCTTCTGTGGCACGGCGTTCTGCCAATTCCTTATCGCTCAACTTTACATTGATAGTCCGTTCCGGTATATTTATCTCGATAATATCTCCGTCTTTAACCAAACCTATTGCACCACCGGCTGCCGCTTCCGGAGAGATATGGCCGATAGAAAGCCCGGATGTCCCGCCACTAAAGCGTCCGTCGGTAATCAAAGCACACTCTTTACCCAGATGACGGCTTTTGATATAAGAAGTAGGATATAACATTTCTTGCATGCCCGGACCGCCTTTAGGACCTTCATAGGTGATAACAACCACGTCACCGGAAACAACTTTTCCACCCAAAATTCCTTCACAAGCTGCATCCTGAGAATCAAAAACCTTTGCAGGCCCTGCAAATTTCCAGATACTTTCGTCTACACCGGCAGTCTTTACAACACATCCGTTCAAAGCGATATTTCCTTTCAGAACAGCTAATCCTCCATCTTTGGAATACGCATGTTCAAAATCGCGGATGCAACCGGCTGTACGGTCCGTATCCAGTTCTTTATAATAAGTTTCCTGCGACCCCATCTGTATACTGAAACGATGAGCCGGAGCACTCTTATATTTCTTCACTGCTTCCTGAGATACATTCGGGGAGGTTACGGAATACATATTTACGGCCTCAGCCAATGTCATTCCATCCGCCCGCTTCACAGTACCATCCACTAAACCGGCTTTCAGCAGCTCATCCATGATTGCTAAAATTCCTCCGGCACGATTTACATCCTGTACATGATAGGTATGTGTATTGGGAGCCACCTTACACAGGCAAGGTGTCTTACGGGAAAGTATATCGATATCATCCATCGTAAAATCTGCTTCAGCTTCCTGTGCTATTGCCAATAAATGCAATACGGTATTGGTGGAGCCTCCCATCGCAATATCCAGCGACATGGCATTCAGGAAAGCCTGGCGGGTAGCTATATTACGGGGAAGAACCGAGTCGTCGCCGTCACGGTAATATTTATAAGCATTTTCCACGATTTGTTTTGCCGCATCACGGAATAACTGCACACGGTTGGCATGCGTAGCCACAATCGTGCCATTTCCCGGAAGAGCCAGACCGATTGCTTCGTTCAGGCAGTTCATCGAATTGGCTGTAAACATACCAGAGCAGCATCCGCAACCCGGACAAGCATTCCGTTCCACCTGTGAAATCCGTTCATCGCTTACTGATGTATCGGCAGATTCAATCATTGCATCGATCAGGTCGAGATGACGTCCGTCCAGTTCGCCGGCTTCCATCGGACCACCGGAAACAAATACAGTCGGGATATTCAACCGCATGGAAGCCATCAGCATACCCGGCGTAATTTTATCGCAATTGCTGATACAAACCATCGCATCCGCCTTATGGGCATTTACCATATATTCCACGCTGTCTGCAATAATATCGCGGGAAGGAAGGGAATAGAGCATTCCATCATGTCCCATGGCTATACCGTCGTCAATTGCAATCGTATTAAACTCAGCAGCAAAACAACCTAATTTTTCTATCTCAGCTTTTACCAACTGTCCTACTTCATGCAAATGTACATGCCCGGGGACAAATTGTGTAAATGAATTGACAATTGCTATAACCGGTTTGCCGAACTGCTCTTCTTTCATGCCGTTGGCGCGCCACAAAGCACGTGCGCCAGCCATCCGGCGACCTTCTGTACTGTATGAACTTCTTAACGGGTTCTTCATCTTATCTGTTTTTTATCGTTATCTTTTTACCATAAAAAAAGCCCTTCTCTATAGGGAGAAAGGCTCTAAGAAATATCTTGCACGATTTCACAACTTCTTACACACCTTTCTCCTTACCTACTAATGACTAGAAGGACCACCACGAGAATAATATGTAATACATTGTTCATCATCTCTTGTTTCTTTTTCGTTTAACGCTGCAAATGTAGAACAATAATTTATACCAGCAAAGGATTTAAAAGAAAAATCTTATTTTTTCTTACACTTATCAAGCAAACGACCGCTTTTATATTGCATTTTATAAAATGCCAGCCGTAAAATTATCGATTTAAAAGAAAAACGAACTTTTCCTCTCCTATTTTAAAAGATTCTAAAACACCTTTAATTCGAAATCTTTTATGCGTCCCGCCTTGTTTATTCAACGGATAAGATTAATATAAACTTGGATATCATGACTAAAGGAACTATTGGATTGAATGCCGGAACAATCTGTAATTTGTTGTTAGAAGGCAAATGCTGGAGCTTTGAAGAGTTGAAATCGGCATCATCCCTGACAGAAGCGGATTTATGGTCGGCCATAGGATGGCTGGCTAGAGAGAACAAAGTTGAAATTAGAAAAGGCAGTAGTCAGTTATCTTTCTGTGCCGGCATGAATATTTATGCGTAATTAAAGGTTCTGCTACAAAAATCTGAAAGACTTTACAAAACCGGTATTAAAAAACACTGATGACGCAGAGATCTGTAAATTCTGCGTCATCAGCCTCCGGTAATATAATTTTCTTCCTTTCTTAAAAGATATAACGCACCCCTACCTGGGCATGCCAACGGGAATCCAGGTCTATGGCAGTCACCATCTTTCCCGGATCAATAAATTTATAAGTTGCCTGCCCGTTTGCTACGGTTGCCACCACAGGAGCTAAATCGTAACCGGTAGTGGTTTTATTATAAAGTCCCCACTTTTTATTAAATAAGTTGCCTACGTTCAGGATATCGAAATTTACCTGTAACGTATGGCGGCGACCGGCTACATTCATATAAAAGTTTTGAGCGATATGGAAATCGAAATGATGTTCGAACGGCATTACCATCTGGTTTCTTTTCAAATGTTCGCCCTTTGATTTACTTAACTCTTTATTACCATCGATCCAGTTCGCAAAAGCCGCTTTCTGCTCTGCCGCTGTAGCTTTCAACTGGCCTTTGTCATAGTTATCCACAAAGACCATTTGATTCCGCTCCGCATCTGTCGGAATATATAACAAGTCATTACTCCAACCGTCACCATTCAAATCATTATTATACAATAAGGAATAGCGCCCGCCGGTCTGACCGTTATACACAAGACTGACTGTTGTTCCAAAATGTTTGGCATAGTCTTTTGTATAAGAGACAATACCTACAATACGGTTGCGGACATCAAACATAGACCAGGTAAGTTCCGGGTTGGCATCTCCGTAATATGTCGGATTAAATTTCCAGCCGGAATATGCCTGTGAAGAGTTTCCGTCTGTTAATGATTTCGACTGGCCATAGGTATATGCTACCATCGCACTCAGGCCAAAGTCAAAAGCCTTTTCCAACTTAGCGGTTATATTATAAGAATATCCTTTGTTGGTATTCGTCAGATACATAATCTGGGTATATTTATTCGACTGTTTTTGGTAAACCGGACGGTCGTCACCCCCGTTGCCTAAAGTACCGGCTTGTCTATAATTCAGGTTTTCATACCAGATATTATTCAGTGTTTTTGAATAAAGCCCTTCCACACTACCTTTTATATCGAACGGGAACGTATGTTCCAATGCCAGATTAATACGGAAAACCGAAGGATATTTAAATTTCTTATCAGCCACATCCACTTCAGAAGTAATTGCCTTTGTTTCCAGATTCCGGTCATCCGGATATGGATACTGATGTGCGGGATCGGCATTAAATTTAAAACCATCTGCTTTTGCTTTTTCAAAATCGGCGGCAGAACTCAATGAAGTTTTACCCATTTCCACTCCTGTATTTGAAAAACCGTTTGCAATCCAGACAAAAGGCACACGTCCTGTGAAAAGTCCCAATCCCCCACGAAGTAAAGTCATTCCTTCCTCATCCAGGTTCCAACGGAATCCGGCACGCGGCGACCAAAGGACTTTAGTTGAAGGTAACTGTTGTGTTGCAATTCCATACTCACGAGCTATATCCGATTGGTTAAACTCTTCATTAGCCCTTGGTTTATCAAAAAACAAAGGTATGTCTATTCGCAAGCCATACGTCAGACGGAAACGGTCTGTCAGCTTCCAATCATCCTGTGCATAAAAACCTAACTGGGCAGCCCCGAATGTTGGAGTCCAGCGGGTTGTTCCCGTTACATCCTTCCGGGAATAAGCGTATGAATAAAATGAAGGCATAGCCTCATTGGCTGTTCCAACCGACAAAAAGTCATCAAGGGAATTATAAGTATATGCTCCGTAATTATTGGAAATATACAGATTGGTAAAATGGAAAAATTCATTATATGTTCCGAAGGTAAAAAAATGATTTCCCTTATTCCATGAAACATTGTCGACAAGCGTATAAATATCCTGTCCCAATGAGTTTGCCGTAGAATTGGATTCCGAACCTAGCTCCAGGGAAGCCCCTTTTGAAAGATTCAGGATTTTAACATATGGCATCGGCCTGCCTATCGGATCACGGCTATCGCGAACACGGGTCCAGCCTGCACGGAATTCATTTGTCCAGTCGGAACTAATCTGGCTGTTCAACTCGGCTACCAGCGAATGAGTCGAGTTGTTCATATAATATCCATTATCATTCAGATGGGCCGCAGACATATTATTTGAAAATACCATGCTACGTGCATCCAACAAACTGTAACGGATCGTAAACTTATTACGTTGATTTATATTCCAGTCCAGACGTGCTAAAAATTTATTGGAATACGTATCTATATCCAAAGGCGCATAGCCGCCGCCGTTATATCCATCTGTTAACTCGGAAATTTTATTAATCACGGCATTTGCTTCATCTGCTGTTACATTCGAAGCGGAAGAACCTATCGTGTTTGTCGAAGGCTTTGTTTCCTTTACACGTTCGAAGTTTGTGAAGAAAAAGAGTTTGTTTTTGATAATAGGACCACCCAGTGTTACACCATAAGTTTCTGTGGAAAGGTCACCCAAACGTTTACGGTCGTCTGTATCGCCCGGAGTTTTCCCATAAAATTTCTCATTATTAAAATAACCGTAAGCCGAACCATGAAACGTATTTGTTCCCGACCGGGTGATTGCATTGATGCCACCGCCTGTAAACCCGCTCTGACGAACATCAAAAGGTGCAATTACTACCTGTATCTCTTCAATAGCATCCAAAGAGATAGGATTGGCCCCTGCCTGTCCGCCATTCGTCCCGCTGGGTGCAAGTCCGAATATATCATTATTGGCTGTACCATCAATTAAGAATGAGTTGTATTTGTTACTTGACCCGGCAAAAGACATTCCGCCACTCGTATTAATAGCCATCGGATTTAACCGTGTAATATCAAAAATACTACGCTTGATAGATGGAATAGCCTGGATCTGGGATTGATTAAAATTTTGCGCCGCCCCTGTTTTTTGCGAATTAAACAAGGCACTTTTAGAAGCTGTAATGAAAACTTCATCCAATGTAGCCGATTCCGTTAATGCCACATTCAACAAATAGTTTTCACCGAGTTGCAATGTTATATTTTTAAAGACTGCTTTCTGAAAACCAACATAAGATACTTCAACAAGATAGGGTCCTCCCGTACGAAGTCCCTGCAAACTATATTGCCCCTCCATATTTGTTGTTGTCCCGTAAACCGTACCTGATGGCTCGTGTATTGCCTGAACCGAAGCTCCAATCAAAACATCTCCATCTGCTGTTACTTTTCCATTTATACCTGAGGTTGTCATTTGTGCCCTCAATGAACCTCCTATGCACCAAAGAAGTAAAAAAATCAAATAATATTTCCCCATACAATGTAGAGTTTAAAAAGAAAGAAAAAAATACTTTTTCTTAAAAACAGTACAAAGATATAGAATTATGTATTCATGCACACTTACTAAAACATATAATTTTCAAATGTTTTGATTATTTTTTATCAACCTTTTCTATTTTCACGCAACTGGTCTGCAATATCTTTATGCTGCCGTGCCAATTCTTCCTCTCCGGTATGAAGAAATGCCTCGGACAAATATTCGTGTGCGGATGCATGATCGGGCTTTATATCCACAGCTTTCATAAAATCGCTTACTGCTTCTTCGTAATACTTCAATTGGAGGTAACATTTTCCCCGGTTATAACGTGCCTTAAAAGAACCCGGATTCAATTTCACCGCTTCATTCAGGCAGGTGACCGCCTGAAAACTATCTCCTATATCTAATAATGTCACACCTTTGCGAACCCACGCATCCACATATTCCGGATACAGTTTAAGTGCTTTGTCAAACGAACGGATGGCGGCATTCGGGTCATGCGCAGTCGTAATACACTCATTTCCCATCAGATAATACTCACGCGCATATTCTTTCTGTATCTCCCGTTGGGCATGTATCTCTTCACGAAGTTTTTTAATCTGGGAACGTTGTGTATTCAGGCGTTGCAACTTAAACCGTAGTAACCGTTGCATCTCCGGCTTCTCTAATTCATTTCTCTTGCTAAGAGCTGCAGAAAAGGCATCGACAGCCTCTTTCATATCTCCGGCATCAAACGAACGGATGGCACGGGCATATAATAATTCCGCCTCATTTTCACGCAAACTCTTTTCTATCAATTGCCGGTCATTAAAAATCTGGCTGAACTGTACAATTTCTTTCCGCACAAATATATCATGCGACGACACTTTACTCTTCAGCACAAGACCTTCCAAAGAAGTACAACGGCTCAATGCAACATAAGTCTGCCCACCGGCAAAAACACCGCCTGTAAGGTCTACTACAACGCGGTTAAAAGTCAATCCCTGGCTTTTATGCACTGTTATAGCCCAGGCCAGACGGATAGGAAGCTGCTCGAAGGTTCCGACAATCTCCTCTTCTATCCGTTTCTCTTTTTCATTATACTTATATTTATAGTTACGCCAGGAAGTCGGTTCTACCAGATATTCGACTCCGCTTTCCAACAGGACATAGACATTTCCATTCTCATCGATACCCGATATCATACCGATGGTTCCATTTACCCAACGGCGCTCATAATCATTATCGATAAAAATAACTTGTGCCTGCTCTTTTATAGAAAGATTTAATTGGGTCGGAAGAGAAGATTCGGGAAAATCCCCCTCCACTTTCCCATGAGCTATAAATTCGTCACCGGGCAACTCCGCCAGTTTCTTTTCATTAATAAAATCTACCTGGTCGCGGCGGGTAGCCAGCGTGATATACATATCTTCATTACGCGGGGAAAAATCAGGAAAATAACGGGCATTCAGGATATCTAATTCTTGCTTACGGGCGGCATTATTACGAATCCGGTCCAAGATATTGATGAAAACAGCATCTGTCTGCCTGTATACCTTTTGAAGTTCTATAGGTACCAGATTTATTTCTTTAAAAACACGTGCCGAAAAAAAGAAAGGACTGGCATAAAACAAACTCAATATCTCTTTCTGGTCAGACGGAACCACTGGCTCCAACTGAAAAACATCTCCTACAAATAATAATTGCTTTCCTCCGAACGGAAGGCGCATATTCCCTGAAAAGACACGCAAGATGCGGTCCACACAGTCTATTATATCCGCTCTTACCATCGAAATTTCATCAATGATAATCAACTCGACTTCGGCAATTAACTTCCGGTGCTGTTTCCTGTATTTGAAAAATTCAAAAATACGCCCGTCTTTCAGGCTCAAATCCGGATCATCCGGCAACATCGGACGAAAAGGCAGCTTAAAAAAAGAATGTAAAGTAACTCCTTCCGCATTGATTGCTGCAATACCGGTCGGTGCGAGCACCACATACTTTTTTTTAGTCTGGGAACAGATGTATTTAAGGAACGTGGATTTTCCAGTTCCTGCTTTCCCTGTCAGGAAAACGGACTGGCGTGTATGGGTAATCAGTTGCAACGCATCCTGAAACTCCTTATTGTTTGTATCTAACTGAAATTCCAATCAAGCTTAATTTGAGTAGGCAAAGCTATAGAATATTTTATATATCTACTCATAAAAAAAGAAAGATTTTATTTGCTCTTTTTCAAAAAAACACTTTCTTTTGTGATATCAAAATAATATCAAATACTAATCATTATGAAGACATCCGAAAAGACTTATGATGGCATTAAACTAACAGGGTTCAGCGCACTGTTAATCATGCTGGTCTTAATTATTGCCGCTGTGTTTTTCTTCAATCTGTCACACATCGCAAACCATGCTTTGGGTCTACTCTGTACTGTATGTTTTATTTTCATGATTCCCGGTTTTATCATCATCCAGCCAAATAATTCAAAGGTTTTGACTTTCTTTGGAAAATATGCCGGGACAATTACGGAAAACGGCTTTTACTGGATCAATCCATTATTAACGAAAACAAAAGTTACCCTACGCATTTTCAACCTGGATATCGAACCGATTAAAGTAAACGATAAGGTAGGTAACCCGGTCATGATAGGGGCGGTTGTTGTATGGAGAGTAAAAGACACATACAAAGCCACATTCGACATTTCCGGCAATGTAAAAGATTTTGTTCTGATACAAAGTGATGCGGCACTCCGTCAGGTTGCAGGTATGTATGCTTATGATGCCAACGAAACAACAGATAAGGTAACCCTCCGTTCCGACAACAATGGCGAAGTGACACAACGCCTTGAAGCCGAACTGAACAATCGCTTATCAATTGCCGGTATAGAAATTATAGAAGCCCGAATCAATTATCTTGCTTATGCTTCGGAAATAGCAAGTGTCATGTTAAGGCGGCAACAGGCGGATGCTATTATTGCAGCCCGCGAACGTATTGTCGAAGGGGCTGTCAGCATGGTTCATCTGGCTTTGGAAAAATTGGAGAAAGACGGCATCATCAATCTTGATGAGGAACGGAAAGCAACAATGGTAAGTAATCTGCTGGTTGTTCTTTGTGCAGACGAATCTGCGCAACCGGTAATCAATACGGGTACTTTATACCAGTAAACAGAACTGAATTAGGAAATGGCAAAAAAAGAGAATGAAAATACAACCCGGAATTTCATATTGCGTATAGACGCTGAAATGATGGATGCTATTGAAGCCTGGGCTGCGGACGAGTTCCGCAGTACCAACGGGCAAATACAGTACATTTTGGATCAGGCACTAAGAAAAGCAGGCCGCTTAAAAAAGAAGCGGCAAACTAAATCAAAAGAAGAATAAAATTGGGATAATTAACGGCTGATAAACAACCAGGCATCCTTATATTTCGGATTCTGACGAAGTGTAGCCATATAAGTTTCCGCATCCTTACGATTATCGAAACGGTCTGCATAAATACGGTACTTTCCATCCCGTACCACTTTACTTACATGCTTGCATTCGCCCTTATTAACTCCGGCTATATACTCATCTGCCTGTGTTTCGGAAGGGAAACTGGCTATTACAATATGATACATCTTGGCCTTTGCTTGTTCCGTACGGATTTCCGGTTTAGAAACCACTTCCTGCTTCCTTGGAGCGGGTGTTGCATTAACTGCCGGTGCCAGGATGGAAACTTCAGGAGTTACTGCCACTTCGGCAATCTCCTCTTTCTGCGGTTCTACAGCAACAGCCGATTTATAGGATACCATCTCCGTTGGAATAAAACTGGCTGTATACGCATCCTGATTCACATCCTTTACCGGAGTTGAAACCAACAGGAATAAACCGATAGCTGCCGCCGAAGCGACCATGGCACGAAGCAATTTCCGGCTGACCGGTATATAGAATGTATCTTTCTTTTTTTTCTTTTTTTCGGTAAGAAGGGACACTTCCTCACATTCTACCTGTAATGGCATTAAAACAGGGAAATGAAATGCCGGCAAACCATAGGAATTAACGCTAAATAAATCCGTTTCTTCAGGACGGAACACCATTTGTCCTTCCTGCCCTATACTGAATGAACCCAACACACCCAACGAAAGTTTCCCGCTACGCTGCAATGAAGATGTCATATCCGCAATATCTTCTTCCAGCATCAATTGAGCCTGACGGTAATTCACGTGGTACATCTGCATATACGATTCAGCCAACAAGCCGTCGTTATGCTGCAAGGTCATGTTAAAACCGATTTCCTTCCGCAGAGGACGGAACGTATGATTTCCTGCTTCCCGGACAGACGGAACTGCCTGCAAAACAAAACCACCGAATTTAGGCACGATCACACAATCATGCACCAAAAGCAAACGTTCAATATGTGTTATAATCCTAAGCATAGAACAAAGGTAGCTATTTAGCGGAATTTTCAAAACAAAAAACGCCACAAATACTAAAATTATATTTCTACCTTTGCAGTTATTATGTATTGGATATCTCAACCTGCTTACTTATCAAAAATAATCCCATTCCTGGGCGGTTGGCTGGGCGACCGCATATTGGGAGATCCCGAAGGATGGCCACACCCGGTCGTAGCCTTTGGCAAGACTATTTCGTATGTTGAAAAAAAATGGAACCAGGGAAATGACCGGGCCTTGAAAGGAACATTATCGGCAATTGCGCTTATAGCAGGTGTTTTTATCCTCTGTCTTGTAATACTGAATTGGGCAAACCGGATTCACCCTTATCTGGAAACCATCCTCATAGGTATCGGAGTATTTTACTGTCTGGCAGGAAAAACATTGGTTAAAGAAGTAAAAGCCGTATTCGAAGCTGTAGATCGAAGTACGGAAGAAGGCAGGCAGCAGGTCGGACGTATTGTCGGACGCGATACGACTTCACTTTCCCCGCAAGAAATCCGGGCGGCAGCATTGGAAACTTTAGCAGAAAATCTTAGCGACGGGGTTATTGCCCCCATGTTCTGGTTCGCTTTGCTCGGACTACCCGGTATGATGGCATACAAAATGGTAAATACACTCGATTCCATGATTGGCTACAAAAACGAACGGTATATCGACTTCGGACGGACAGCCGCCCGTCTGGATGATATAGCCAATTATATCCCGGCAAGGATTACCGCATGGCTCATGCTGGCTGTTTCAGGGAATCTTCATAAAATGGATTTTGTAAAACGCTTCGGACCTGCACACGCCAGTCCGAATTCCGGATATCCGGAATCTGCATTAGCAGCCATACTGGATTGCAGGTTCGGAGGTACCCACGATTATTTTGGAAAGCCGGTTGAAAAACCTTACATCGGCACGAACGAACGAACCTTTACTACCGACGACATGTTAATTGCCATACAGATAAATAGCAACACAGAGCTCGCGATGGGCCTATTAGTTTGTTTATTATCAATAATCATACATTAAAAAATAACGAAGAAAATGGAAATAAGACTGAATAAACTAATTAGTGATACGGGCATCTGCTCACGCAGGGAAGCAGACGAATTTATCGAAAGCGGTCGTGTCACCGTAAACGGAAATTTGCCTCATGTTGGACAGAAAGTTTCAGAAAATGATATTGTCCTTTTGGATGACATACGTATCCAGTTAAGCAAACAGGCAATTGAAAAAGCACGTGCAGCAGCCGGCAAGCCTGCCCCACGTATTGTAGGAAAGGAGAAGAAATCCACTCCGGCAAAAACCTCTTCTCCCGAAAAAAAGGCAAAGGCCCAATCCTCCGGCCCTGCATCCAACGGCTTACGTCCCGGAAAATATGTAAAATATAATAAATATGCAGCAGCCCGTAAAGCAGCAAAAAGTGGCTCAAAACCTAACAAGGAGGCAAATGCAGATGAAAAATTGCTGAAGGAAGCCATGCAGCCTAAATTCGGCAAATCGCTAAGCCGCTCTGCCGTAGCACAACGTATCGCAGCATCTCCCAAATCAGCCAGCCTGCGCAAAACCAGCCATAACAACCCGGCTAATAAGGCTAAACGGATGAATTTACGGAATAAACCTAAAGAAGAGTAAGGGATGGTAAGCAAGCACATCGTTTTGGTTACCGGAGGACAACGTTCCGGAAAAAGTGGATATGCACAACGCCTGGCCCTGTCGCTTGCCTCTAATCCGGTCTATCTGGCGACTTCACGGGTCTGGGACGATGAATTCCGGCAACGTGTTCTTCGCCATCAGGCAGACCGCGGACCGGAATGGACTAATATTGAAGAAGAAAAACAGCTAAGCCGTCATAATTTGAACGGACGGGTAGTTGTAATTGATTGCGTAACATTGTGGGGAACCAATTTCTTTTTCGATAACGATAGCAATGTCGAACGTTCTTTGGACGAACTGAAAAATGAATTCAACAAACTGGCGGAACAGGATGCATACCTGATTTTCGTAACAAATGAAATCGGACTTGGAGGGGTTTCTCCGGATACGGTACAACGTAAATTCACGGATTTACAAGGATGGCTTAACCAATATATTGCTTCAAAAGCAGACGAAGTCGTCCTGATGGTCAGTGGTATTCCTATGAAAGTTAAATAACATAATATCATGATTACTTTTAATATTCAAAAGCCTGATACAACAATCGCAACGGCTCTACAAGACAAAATTGAAAATCTCACCAAACCCAAAGGTTCCCTGGGTGTTTTAGAGGAACTCGCTCTACAAATCGGTCTGATCCAGCAAACATTATCACCTGCGCTCCATCATCCATTCAATGTTATTTATGCATCCGACCATGGCATTGCCGACGAAGGAGTCAGTAAATCGCCTAAAGAAGTTACCCGCCAGGTAATTCATAATTTTTTAAATGGCGGTGCCGGCGTCTGCTTTCTTGCACGCCAGCATGGTGTGGAAATAAAAATCGTAGATGGAGGGGTCGATTTCGACTTTCCCCCCATTCCGCAATTAATCGATAGGAAAATACGGAAAGGAACACGCAACTACCTTCACGAAGCCGCCATGACGCAAGAAGAAATGGAACTGGCGCTCCGTTACGGTGCGGACATTGTTACAGACTGCTATAATGAGGGATGCAATATTATCAGCTTCGGAGAAATGGGCATAGGCAATACGGCCACGTCCAGCATGTGGATGACATGCCTGACCGGTGTCCCCCTGATTGAATGTGTCGGTGCCGGAAGCGGATTGGACAACGAAGGTATCAGACACAAATATAATGTTCTGAAAAAGGCTTTGGAGAATTATAAGGGAGATAACAGCACGCTCGATATCATACGTTATTTCGGAGGATATGAGATGGTTATGGCAGTAGGCGGTATGCTTCGTGCCGCCGAACTGAAAATGATTATTCTGGTAGACGGCTTTATTATGACAAATTGTGTACTTGCCGCCTCCAAATTATATCCGGAAATGTTACCTTACTGCATATTCGGACATTGTGGCGATGAAGCCGGTCATAAACGCATACTGGATTATCTTCAGGCAAAACCGCTTTTGAATCTCGGATTACGTTTGGGTGAAGGCTCCGGTTCCGTTTGTGCCTATCCGATTGTAGAATCCGCCGTTCGGATGATTAATGAAATGCATAGTTTCCGTCAGGCTGCTATCACCAAGTATTTCTAAATTTCCAGGGATTTCATTTTAAATATTCAACAATCAATCTTCAATTACACGTATGCTGCGTATCCTTGCCGCCTTCATATTCTTTACCCGGTTACCCTTCTGGCGGGTTGCCGAAGTTCCTGCCGAATATTTCAAAAATATTGTCAGCCATTGGGCTTTGGCTGGTTGGTTGACAGCCGGGTTATCTGTGCTTGTTCTATATGCCAGTTCATTAATTCTGCCCGTTGGGGTTGCTGTATTATTGGCTATTATTACCAGGTTGCTGGTAACCGGATGCCTGCATGAAGACGGACTTGCCGATTTTTTTGACGGCTTCGGAGGAGGTACTTCCCGCGAACGAATTCTTGCCATTATGAAGGATTCACATATCGGCAGCTACGGAGTTATCGGATTGATACTCTATTTCGGACTTCTATATACGTTACTGAGCAGTTTGCCTATAGCAATTGCAGGCAGTGCCATACTGGCTGGCGATCCTTTTTCCAAAGGGGTTGCCGGAATGATTATCAACCGCCTTCCTTATGCGCGTAAAGAGGAAGAAGCCAAGAATAAAACGATCTACAGCCGGATGACGACAAGTGAATATACATTTTGTCTTTTCTCCGCTCTCATCCCCCTTCTTTGGCTTCCCAAACCGGTTTATTTCCTGGCAGGTTTATTACCCGTAATTGTTTTTTATATTCTCACCACCCTGATGAAAAATAAAATACAAGGTTATACGGGCGACTGCTGCGGAGCCACATTTCTACTCTGCGAATTGAGCTTTTACCTGGGAATTACTGTTATTTATACAACAATGATATAAACAATATAATATGGAAATCTATCTGGTCAGACACACATCCGTAGACGTCCCGGCAGGTTATGCCTATGGACAAACAGACGTCCCCGTCCGTTCATCCTTTGAAGATGAGGCAAAAGTCGTAAAAGAGAATCTATCCGGTCAGATATTCGATAAGGTCTGGAGCAGTCCGCTTACACGTTGTCTCCGTTTAGCTACCTATTGCGGTTATCCGGATGCAGAAAGAGAAGACCGCATCAAAGAAATCAGCTTTGGAGAGTGGGAAATGAAATCATGGGAAGAACTATCATCCGATCCCCGTTCCAAAGAATGGTTCAACGATTGGGTTAATGTACCCGCACCTTCCGGTGAATCTTTGCAGGAACAATATAAACGGGTAAGTACTTTCTTGGAAGAAGTAAGAAATAGCGGATTAGAAAAGGTATGCCTTTTTGCTCATGGCGGAGTTTTAACCTGCGCCCGCGTCTATGCCGGCGAATACGACCTGAAAGAAGCATTCAAAAATGTTCCCTCCTATGGAGCGATAATAAAATTAGAACTCGACTAATTATATATTATACTCGAAGAACCAGGTTTACGGATAAGAATTATTTTTTAAATTAAAAAATCCGTTCCAATCCGCCCTATCCGTGTCATCCGCGTACCTCGTTCTTCAT
>DXVO01000024.1 GCA_019417325.1 Parabacteroides sp.
CTTGCTAATATTTATGCTTAAAATTTAATCCCCTCAGGATTTCGGTATGAGCCAGTTTCAGTCTGTGTGATGTATCAATCGATTTATTTATAAGTGATATAGGAGCTTTACTCATCATTAAAAATGCAATAGTTGTTAATCAGCAATCTATCCCCGAACTAATTTTTATCAGATTCTGTTGTTTTTAATAGAGGCATTCAAGCAATGTATACCTCATTCCCTAAATTTGGGGAAATAATTATAAGTCTAAAAAATAACGATATGAGCTTTATTTGGTATATTGTCATAGGAATCATAGCCGGATTTACAGCCGGTAAGATTATGAGAGGAGGCGGTTTCGGGCTTCTTGTCAATTTAATTGTGGGTATCATTGGTGGTGTTTTAGGCGGTTGGGTTTTCGGCTTGTTGGGAATTGCTGCAACAGGAATCATCGGAAGCCTTATCACTTCCGTAATTGGAGCCATACTACTGTTATGGTTGGTTTCATTACTCAAACATCCAACAAGAAGTGAATAATATTTTATTAATAATCAAATAAATAAGAATGAATTATGGAATGCAAAAATTCTAATTTCTGGATTGGATTCGGAATAGGTTCAATTATCGGAGTACTCGTTTATCGCTTCTCCAGTTCTGTAGAAGGACAACAGTTAAGAGACAAAGCATGTCAAGCCTTCCACAAAGCAGGCGAACATGCCGAAGAAATATTGGATACTGCCAAAGATAAAGTATTGGATACCGGAACAAAAATGGCAGACAAAGTAGCCGATGGTACTTTCGAAGTTGCAAAAAAAGCTAATGATTTAAAGAAAAGGGTACATACTTTGGCTGATGAAGCAAGAAAATAAGTAAACCTCATTGTTATAAATGAGATATTATCCATTATTTATATTATAGAAAACTACAGTTCATACGATCTGTAGTTTTTTTATTTACCTGTCAGAAATAGTTTCATAGTTATGAAACTAAAAGTTTCAAAGGGTGAAACAAAAAGTTTCAAGGCTTGAAATTTTCTGAAACTACATTAATAATATGCTAAATACAAGCCTTCTCTTCATATAATAAACCTGTTACTTCTGACAGAACAATTTTTTTAATATCTCAAATAGTTACTGAAATAAAAAATACTCCTATCTTTATTCCCAATAAAAAAGTTGGATGTTTAAGTTTAAGAAGGATTCCGTGAAGTAAATAACCTTTAAGCTCTCTGCTTAAGGTTATCCTTATATTGACACTCAGGCATATTCTTGCCGGAGTTATTTTTATACCAGTATATTAATAAAGTTGTGATGCTATAGGTCTATTCTGTAATCACAATATTAAATTTAAATAGTATGAGCAACGATAATCAATCAATTCACGAATTCGATTTTCAATTAATCTGCGAATATTTTACTAACGTAGAACGACAAGGTCCCGGGAGTCCGGAAACAACAATTAAAGCACTTAGTTTCATCGATAATTTAACGGAACATTCTCACATTGCCGATATTGGTTGCGGAACTGGAGGGCAAACGATGATATTGGCCCAACATACTCCGGGACATATTACCGGCTTGGATTTATTTCCCGATTTTATCAACATATTTAACCATAATGCTAAAGAGCTTAATTTACAAAAACGGGTCGAAGGAATCATTGGTTCAATGGACAAACTCCCTTTTAAGAAAGAGGAGTTAGATTTGATATGGTCGGAAGGTGCTATCTACAATATTGGTTTTCAAAAAGGATTAAATGAGTGGCGGAAATATTTGAAAACCGATGGCTATATTGCCGTTTCAGAGGTATCATGGTTTACCGATGAACGTCCTAACGAAATCAACGATTTTTGGATGGATGCTTATCCTGAAATAGATACGATTCCAAATAAGATTTTACAGATGCAAAAAGCCGGCTATATACCTGTTGCCTGCTTTATTCTACCTGAAAATTGTTGGACGGAAAATTTCTATGCCCCGCAAGTAGAAGCACAGAAAGATTTTCTGCAAAAGTATGCCGGCAACAAAGCGGCAGAAGAGTTTATAGCCAACCAGCGTCATGAAACGCAGTTATACTACAAGTATAAAGAGTTTTATGGCTATGTGTTCTATATAGGAAAGAAAATCTAAATAATAAAACAGAATCCAACTATTTCCTTTATAGCTGGATTCTGTTTCCATATAAATTTATCAAGGTTGTATACTTTGAAGAAGATGGGTATCTAATCTTTTGATTTTAAAATGAACATATTTCAATTTACAATCATATGATACTTTTTTTCATTTCAAAAACTATATCCTTAATACGTACATTATCAGACAGATTCAACAAATATCGAATCGTATTCAATAAATCATAGGGCTGTACCATTTCTTCATCACTAAAAGGAGTACCTGCCTTTTTCGCCATTTCCGTATTCACCCACCCCGGACATAAAGAAGTAACCCGTATGCCTAAGGGTGCCAATTCACGATATAAAGATTCGGATAGTCCAAGAAACGCAAACTTTGTAGAACCGTAAATACCTCCATCCGGAAATCCGTATTTTGCAGCACGGGAAACAAGATTAAATATATATCCGTCTTTTTGCACTTTCATTATTTCTGTTACGGTTTTCAATATGCCATATTGGGCTACTACATTTATTTCCAATATCTTTCTGAAATTATCAACAGATTCATTTAAAGAGCCATTCATAAACATTGCTGCTGCATTTACCAGTATATCTACTGTTCCGTATTGCTGATATACATCTTTGATTACACAATCTACTTTTGTACAATCCGTTATGTCCAAAGGCAAGATTATAGGTTCCTGTACATCCTTAGCAGCATTCATAATTTCATTATGTACTTTCTCCAGGTTTTGTCCATTCCTGGCAATTAATACTACTCGATAACCATCCATTGCCAGACCGACTGCAATAACAGAACCAATCCCCTGGCTTGCACCTGTAATAATTGCTAATCCCTTTTTCTTTTCCATATTCTTACATTATTTATCAATCGCCTTTTGATATTCCTGTACTTCCAAAGCCGCTTTTTCCACATCCCAAACTGTCCAGTACACAACAGCATCCACATTTACCGGAACCGTATCTTTAGTAAGTGTTTGCTCCGCTTTAAAAGCACTTACCCGAACCCGCTGGTCAATATAAGTAGAGACACTGTCGATGATAGGAATAATCATAAACGGTCCGGGACCTTTCAATCCTTTATATTTTCCCATACGTAATACTACTCCCCGCTCCCATTGGTCGGCAATACGGATTGAAAAAGCAACTAATCCAGAAAGGAGAATTAATAACACGAAAACCATAATATTTGCAATTTGCAAACTATACAAAACAACCGATATAAGAATCAATACCAGCAATACAGAAAGAGAAAGAGGATTAAACCATCCCTTGTTAATTACATTTGTTACCATATTCATTGCTTTTTAGAAGTTCCGATATACTTCAATCCTTGTATGACTTCATCAATGCTGAAACCATAACTAAACGCTACGGAAGACAACTGTAAGCATATCTCTCTTAGTTTTTCTTCCCGCTCATGCTCCTGTAACACATGTTCCGTTTCGTTGATAAAAGTTCCGGTTCCTTGTTGGGTCTCCAGAATATTTTTGATTTCCAATTCTTTATAAGCCTTAGATACTGTGTTCAGGTTCACTTTCAGTTCCACTGCAAGTGCCCTGACTGTTGGAAGCTGCTCTCCTAATTTGAGATGTCCGGATGCAATACCAAACCTTATCTGGTCAATAATCTGACGGTATACTGGTACTCCACTGGAATAATCTAATAAAAACTTAATCATACAGTTTCACACTATACTATAAAACATTGTACTATAACAATAGTACAAATATATTAAAAAATTATTCCACAAAGTTTTTTATAAGATTATTTTAGGCAGTAAGGCGTTTTTCTACACCTTGAGTATCAGCAAGTACAGAAAAGAACCATTGGACTTCTATTATCTCTACTGCTCGCAGGTAAAGGAATTTCATATCGAAACGTTCAGGGGGAATTGTAGAAACAGGGTTTGTTTGCCACATCTTTTTTCTTTAATGCTACATCAAATAGTAATTCTTTTGCAAGAATATGTTTTGATTTTGTATAAAGTTTATATATTTGCACCATTTGAACCGGTTTACTTAACCGATTCAATAACGGATTATCAGAATAATATCAATTTTAAGTAAATATTTAGAAAAAACCATATGATTGCTCTTTTATCAAAAAAGGTCAGTATAGAACGAAAGACAATACTAAAATATGAGAAGTATCATGAAAAAGAAATTATTAACTGTAGCATTGGCTTTATCTACATCCTTTTCCTTATATGCTCAATTTGAAAAGGAACTATACACTTGTAATGAAGAAACTTTTAATCTATTGGAAAATCTCTCTGATTCCCAACTAGGAAAAGGCAGTATCTATTTATTTACCACAACACATCAGGACCTGGCCTGGTTAAATCATATCGATGCTTGTATTGCAGACCGGGATACTTTATGGTTAACTCCGTTTCTGAAACGTTTGCAGGAAGATCCCACTTTTAAAATGGATATAGAACAAACTTCCATTGTCATGGAGTATTTACACCGGCATCCAAATACAAAACCTCTTTTCGATAAATATATTAAAGAAGGCCGTATTTGTATAGGGGGAACGTTTATCCAACCTTATGAAGAGATGTATTCCGGAGAATCGCTGTCACGTCAATTTTATTTAGGAACCCGTTGGTTGAAAAAAACATTTGACGGTTATAAGACACTCTCCTATTTTAATGTAGACGTACCCGGACGTACATTACAAATGCCCCAAATCATGCAAAAAGCAGGTGTAGATAATTTAGTAATCAGTCGCCATGAACGGGGATTATTTTATTGGAAAGCTCCCGACGGTTCAAAAGTACGGGCTTATACCCCGGGACATTATATTTATTTTTACAATGTAATGGGTAAGACAGACACTGCTGCAGTCCGGGAATTAGGGAAAGAGGCTGTGCTTTGGTATACAAAATACAATAATATCAAGAATACACAAACCGTTATGCCTGCTATGCTGAACTACGAACTTTCCTGGGATCAGAAACCAGTAGAAAATACACCCCAATTTATAAATAAATGGAATTCGGTCCGATATATACGTAAAGAAGGGGAAAAGAAATGGGTAAAGGTTAACCTTCCCAAATTCGAATATGCAACGGCAGATAACTTCTTTAATACATTAGATAAATCAACATCTTTATTACCTGAAATCCAAGGCGAACGCCCCAATGTATGGCTATACATCCACGGACCTTCACATGAACGTGCTATTACTGCCAGCCGAAAAGGAGATATAATGCTTCCGGTAGCAGAAATGATGTCCTCTTATCAAGCGATGGTATCAGGATCGTTTACTACTTATCCTGTGGAAGTTATTAATGCCGCCTGGAAAGCAAAGATATATCCGGACCATGGCTGGGGTGGCAACGAAGGTGTAATGACAGACAATGAGTTCCACCGCAAATACGAATATGCCCTATCGGAAGCAGAGAAAGTAATCGAACGGCAATCTACTTTACTGGCTTCATCCGTAAAGACAAACGAAGAGAAAGGACGTCCGATTATCGTATTCAATAATCTGTCATATAACCGGACTGCACCCGTATGCATGGATATTCGTCTGGATGAAGGTTTTGCCAATCAGTTGACAATACAGAATGCGAAAGGTATAAACATTCCGATACAACTTTCCGATGTCTCTTACTACCCCAATAAAAATATTGAAAAAGCAACCGTACATTTCATAGCAAATGATGTTCCTTCTATGGGGTTACAGACATATTATTTGAACCCGTCGAACCAAATGACTCCACTGAGCCCGGCTCAAAATACAAAAGTGATTGAAAACACATATTATAAAATAGAACTTGTGGACGGTGGCATCAAACAGATTTTTGATAAAGAACTAAATACGCCCTTACTGAATACGAATAAATTTTTAGGAGGTGAAGTTATTACCATGCGTTCTATCGGAAATGGAGCCGGAGAGTTTGACGCGGTCCAACAACCTGATATGGACGGATTCGATAAAACATCTGCCCATCCTATTCCCTGGGAAATAAAAGAAGACGGTCCGGTTTATACAGCTTACAAAATGCGCACCCCTATCCGTAATGTCGTTATTGAGCAAACATTGCGTGTTTATCACCAGACAAAACAGATAGATATGGATGTCGATTTACTGAACTGGGATGGTGTTCTATATCGTGAATATCGTTTAATGTGGCCATTGGCTTTAGATAAAGCAGACGTCTCATATGAAGTACCTTATGGAGCTTTAACAGTCGGTAAGGATGAGATGCCGGGAGCTGCCGGGGAAAGATATTATGTAGAGAATAAGAAACAACGTCCACGCGGTATCGGCAACTGGATCAGTGCGGCAAATGATAAAGTAGCCGTTACTTTAACTTCTTCCGTCGCAGTAGCTGATTATATCGACCCTACGGATCAACCTGTGGATTATACAATTCTACAACCGATATTATTAGCTTCCCGTCATAGCTGTCATGGATTAGGTAATCCGTATTTCCAGCCGGGAGACCACTCTTATCGTTTTTCCCTGACTTCCCATTCTTCAGGGTCCAAAGCACGCGAAGAACAAGGAGTATCTGCGAACGTTCCTTTGCTTACCGTATTTAATCCGGTACAAAACGTAAATGCATCTCTACCTGAAACCATATCTTTTATTTCAATAAAGAATCCGAATGTGAAAGTCACAGCATTAAAAAAATGCGAAGATGACAATAGCTTTATTATACGTTTATATAACACATCTGCAGATAAACAGGAAGTGAATATAAATATTTACGGTAAACAGCCGGCAACCATTATCCATACAAATCTTATCGAAGAGGAAATGAATCCAGTAGAAAATATCCAGTTAGGCAAATATGCCATTGAAACCTATAAATTAAAATTGTAAACGAAAAGTAAGTATGAAAACACAGTTTTTTGTATTCGCCTGTTTTTTTGCTGCCATAAGTTTTCTAACAGCTTGTTCGACAAAAGGGCAGACCGGAACAACAGAACAGGAATCATTAACACAATATGTAGATCCTTTAATAGGTACGGCACATTGCCGTTGGTTCCATTTTGCTCCGGGAGCATTACCTTTCGGTATGGCCAAACCTGCCTCTGCAACAAATGCAAGCGCAGGCAACAAGTCCGGTTGGGAAGCTACAGGTTATGACTACCGGGATACTTCCATAGAAGGTTTTCCTTGCCTGCATGAGTTTCAGGTAGGGGGCATTGTCTTAATGCCAACAAACGGAAAATTGAAAACAGTCCCAGGTGCTGTAAATTCTACAGGAGAAGGCTATCGTTCTGCTTTTGATCATGCCAATGAAGTGGTACAACCAGGATATTATTCCGTTTTATTGAAAGACTATGGAATCAAAGCCGAATTGACTGCAACCAAGCGTGTCGCTTACCAGAGATTTACATTCCCCGCCAATGAGCAAAGCCATGTTCTATTCGATATAGGCAATCGTCAGGGAGAAAGTGGAGAAGTCGTAGATGCCGAAGTTTCAATTTCAGATGAAGGGTTAATTGAAGGTTGGGTAAAGACTTTGCCTGTATACAGTGATAAATATCAGTCGGGAGCCACAATCACAATGTATTTTTCGGCAGAGATGGATAGAAAGTCTGATGCCGTCGGCACTTTTAAGAAAACAGAAATATTCGCCGACCAAAAACAGGCTAAAGGCGTTGGAGCAGGCGTATATTTAACTTATAAAACAGAAGAGGGAGATCGTGTAACAGCAAAGATCGGTTTGTCATATACCTCCGTTGCTAATGCCCGTTTGAATCGCGAAATAGAAACAGCACAAGGCAAACTCACATTCGAACAAGCTCAGGCTGCTTCCAAACAGACATGGGAAAAGTATTTAGGACGTATCCGTGTAGAAACACCCTCCAAAGAGGATAAAATCAAATTTTATACGGGTTTATACCATGCGATTTTAGGTCGTGGCTTAGCGAGTGATGTAAATGGTGCATACCCTAAAAATGACGGAACAATCGGACAAATTCCTATGAAAAACGGAGAACCTGCTTTCTCCTTTTATAATACGGATGGTATTTGGGGAGGTCAATGGGGACTTATTCAGGTTTGGGCATTGGCATATCCCGAATATTTGTCTGATTACGTAAGTACTCATGTACAAGTATTTAAAGATGCCGGATGGTTAGGCGATGGCATTGCTTGCAGTCGCTATGTTTCCGGAGTAGGAACAAACCAGTTAGGTAATGTAATAGCCGCGGCATATTTATGTGGCATACGTGACTTTGATATTGAAGCAGCCTATGCGGCAGCCCGGAAAAATGAATTGGACGGCGAGAACCGGCCGATGGGTGCCGGTAAATTGGATACAGACCAATTTGTAAAATATGGTTATGTACCTCATAAGGATAAAGGTCCCTGGCCGGATGAGGCATGGATGTTTTCTGCCTCGCATACATTGGAATATTCTTTTGGCGCTTATGCAGTGGCACAGATGGCTAAAGAATTGGGAAAAACAGATGATTATAATCAATTGATGGAATTATCCAAAGGTTGGGAGCGTATCTATGACCCGGAATTAAATTTAATCCGCCCCAAACTGGAAAACGGTAAATTTATAGAAGACTTTGACCCGATGCAGGTTTGGCGCGGTTTTCAAGAAGGTAATGCCTGGCAATATACCTTCTACGTACCTCATGATCCGAAAGGATTGATTGAAAAAGTTGGTGCTGAAGAATTTACACAACGTCTGGATAGTATATTCATCTGCTCCCAGGACAAGATATTCAGCGGAGGTACAACAGTTGATGCTTTTGCCGGCCTGCAAACATACTACAACCAGGGAAATGAACCTTGTTTACATATATCCTGGCTATTCAATGAGGCCGGCCATCCTTCCCTAACCCAGAAATGGGTACGTGCCATTTTAGATGAGTTTTATGGAACAGACGGTATTCATGGATATGGCTATGGGCAAGATGAAGACCAGGGGCAATTAGGTGCCTGGTATGTAATTTCATCATTAGGCATGTTTGATGTTGCAGGATTGGGAAATATTAATCCGGAGTTCTCATTAGGAAGTCCTAAGTTTGATAAGATTACCATCCAATTAGATAAAACATACTACAAAGGCGACCGGTTTGTTATCGAAACCACGAATAACAGTAAAGAGAATAAATATGTCCAAAAATATGTATTGAACGGTCAACCGCTGGAAGGACTAAAAATTCCATTTAATACAGTAACAGCAGGTGGTAAGTTAGACGTAGAAATGGGCAACACACCTAAAGACTCATATTAATCTAAAAAGATGAGTCTCATCACCTTGAAAAAGGATTAGCACTTTAAATCATTAATAAAGAGTTAAATCACATAACCAGAACCATTTCGTCATTGTTAGGATGACAGTACCTATGATATTTCATAGGCTAAAGGGTTGTCCGTGAGGATAGCCCTTTTTTATTCCTTCATCCCCCAAAGAACATATACAACCAACTTAAAAACAGGTTTTTGATAATTACATAATATCATCCTTTTATCCCATTTAATAACATTCAGGCAGAACAATTCCCTTTTTAGTGACTCAACATACATATCTAAAAGGATTTCCAGAAGAAAACAAACTCTTTTTAGTACTAAAAACCGGGTATTTCCATACTATCCGGAACCTATTTCCATCTATTTAGGGAATATTTCCAGTTATTTTGGTGATCAATTCCAACTATTTGCGCACTCAAATCCAACTATCCGCACGGACAAAACATATATGTTTTGACTTTAAAGCATATATGTTTTGAAATCGAATCATATATGCTTTGTTTTTGATACCCTTGAGTAAAGACACGGTTCTGGAATGATACTAATACCAGACCATATTCAGATGTCAAATAGATTATTATCGCCTAACAAACGTAACAATATGATTAGACGCAAATGACACGAAAAACGTGGATTAACACATGTTATTTGTCTCTTAATCCACGTTTTTCGCGTCATTCGCGTCTAATAAATAATTTATCTCTTTATCCAATTAGTAAGTATTATACAATCCGAATAACAAACTGACAAAGCTAAACCTCGCGAGAATAGAGTATTTGCAACCTTCCTCGGATATGGATATATATAGATGACACAGGTATAGGCTATTTTGTCTTTTTGATATTTTGATAAAAAGAGACTGCCTTCATTTTTATTCGCGTCCATTTCAAATACTATTTTTCCCCCTTTCAAAACCTCTTCTTGTGAAATTCTAAAATCGTTTATTACTCTTCCATTTAATATGACGGAACGGCCATATTTATTTTCTTTGGAAGCACTGGGTGCCTCTATCACGAAGTTTCTCTCCGGTTATACTTTCCATCCAAACGAATTGTTATTTTGGGATAACGAGGAGAGGCCAGTTCATAAAATGGTTTTTCAGAACATCCTCCATCCATTTGGAATAATCCTAAAGAACTCATTACAAACCAACTGCTCATTTGCCCTAAATCTTCATCCCCGGGATAAGCATCATAAGGAGTTGTGCCATTATAATAAATGTATGATTTTTCCGCTTTTCCAAGATGAAGGAGCAATTCTATGCTTTTTTTCACACCATCCGGACTAAGCAAAGCAAGCGCTTCTTCTGCAAAACACTGATCCCATATTATTGAAATAGGTCATGGTAAACGGTCTGCCTTAAAAGCAATTAAGTTTTTCGTTTAAAGCAACTCTTATTCCGGCAAATAGCACAACCATAGTTTTTTTTCTCTATCTCCTTTCCTACTGCAATCAGAGAACTTACCGATTTAAGAGGAAGCATCATACATGATTTAGTCAGAGTGATACCACAAAAACCAGATGGCAACATTGAAAAGAACAATTGCTGTTGAGATACATTCCAATCACAATAACCTGGACTGTATGCATTACTTACATTCAAATTCCAACGTTGCATTCGTCGTTCAAGCAATGATTGTCCATAACTTACAACAGATTCTGCTAATACGGAACCAAGTATATCTGCAATATAAGCAGCCATCACGTCGTTACTATTTCTCTTCTCTGTAATCCACATATCCAATTCTTCACCGACAGACGAAACCATTGTTACATAAAAATCCGCATTTTGCAATATCTTGGAAATTTTTAAACCCGGTCGGAATAGCTTTCCTCCGAGCTCTAAGTGGTGTTTATCTTTTTTATTGCCGGTTAGAAAACGGAATCCTATCCGCGGACGACAAATAGATAACGCCTCCTGCTTTAGAGTATGGATAAAATCAAAAATAAAAGAATCAGGCTTACTCTCCTTATATCCCATATAATTAAATAATTCTTCACTAGTCACTGTCAGTTCCCGGACAGAGCAGTCCACTTCTTCAGCATTCAGAAATACAGAGAGCCATTCAACCGGAGAAACTATATCTGCCTTGTTCCACCAGATTGACAAAAAACTATTTCCTTCATACTCTATATCCGGTACAATATCCCAAGAGGATAAATCTCCAACAGCATCAAACCTATACCAAAGTTTCTTATCTATCTGCAACAAACCCTTTGCCCGAATAATTTGAGAACCAAACTGTCGATTAATCTCTTGAAAGCTCGTTTCAAAAAAAGAAATATCCAATGGAGAATTCAATTCGATGGTCTGCATAACATATTCCGGCATGGATATTTTCCTCTGAATAGGATAAAATAGCAATTGTTGCCTACAAACATTTCTCCATATATTGCCCCACATTTTTTCATCTATCTTTCGATAATCATTTACGATAATCAGCTGTGGGTGCAACGTTAGTAATTCTTTTGTGATTTGCCCTACCTTTTCATCATTTATCAGCTCGGTTTTTGTCAGGAAAAGAAGAGATGATCTATGGAACTGACGATGATAAAATGTTGAATTCAATTTCATCAAGAAATCATATAGTGTTACATCCAATAAGGATATTACTCCTTTCAAGGAAAGATTCGGTATCTGAAACAAATCCTCCAGTGAAGCAAGACCTGAAGGCTCGATCAGGACAATATCCGGGTGAAAACGTTGACGTATATCATCTAACAGATCGACCAGCTTTAACCGTAGTGTACAACATACACACCCCGCCTTTAAATCAACTACATTAAATTGCTGTGACTGAAGAAATATTCCGTCAACCGATTCATCTCCCGATTCATTTTCCAAAACAACCACTTGTTTATCTTTCAATTGACTTGATAAAAGATAATTAATCAATGTTGTTTTGCCACTTCCTAAAAAGCCCCATATTACATAAACATCCATATTACAGAAACCTTTTGTTACAGTCGACTCGTTATTTCCTTATAAAGTTTTTGTTGTTGCTCTAAATCCAAACTGATATATGCACAATCCTGCTTGTATGTATCTGATTTCTCCACAATAATCAGTTCTGCATCTTTGTCCATCGCAATATTATGCCATGTACCGGCTGAGATATTGTAGGTGACTCCTGTTTTCATTTGCACACATTCAAAACTCATTTCATCGGTTGATAATTCAACTGTGCTACTTGCCAACCTTCACGAATAAAGAAAGGGTGGTTATATCCTTCCTTCTCATGGTAATAGACTTCTATCATAACTTTTACAACTTATGATTATAATCTGCCAGAGCCTTATAAAACATGTCTATATTTTCAAACGGAATTTCCGGAGGGGTGTCGCATCCGGTCGATAATACATAATTAGCATAACTTCCAGTAGCTTGAAGCAAGTTCATTGTTGTATCGTAAACCTCTTGAGCTGATGCCATCTTCATAATAGAAACCGGATCGATATTTCCCATCACCAACACATCTGCAGGACAATGTTCCAAAGCATCTACCAAATTAATACTATTACCAAAATGATATCCGGCAGCTCCAGTATAAACCATTGCTTCCGTACATTGTCCGACATTCCCACAATTGTGTAAGATAACGGCAAAATCATCATCCTGAACCTTCTCTACAATCTTCTTTACATAAACAGATGAGAATTCCAGACAAGCTTCATTAGACAATAGGCCTGCAGCCGGTTCAGCAACAAGTACCCCGTTGGCACCAGCAGCCTTCAATGCCAAACAATAGTTGGTAATAAATTCCGTACATTTTAATAATAGTGTTTTCATATTGTCCGGTTCAATATAAATAGCCATCATAATTTCCGACATATCATAGAGTCTCCCCGCTAACGAATAAGGACCGATACATCCTGACAAAACCGGCTTTGAAGCCTTTTCCGCAACTAAACGATTTGCCTTGATATACTCAGGAATCCGACCTTTATCCAATGAAGGTATCTCTAATTGCTCTATAGCTTCTATTGAAGAAACTAAGCGTCCTACAACACTTGGCACTTCTGAGTCAGAGAAAGATATTTCGGCTCCAAATGCTTCAGCTTCGACCGTCAAATCCATAATAACTGAAGATGCGGCAGACGGATATTTATCTGCCAAGGCTTTTATTGCCTCATAATGAACCTGGCCATTCGTTACGGCATCTCTTACATTCCTTCCAATTAATTCAATTCCGGAATGCGTCATAATCGGAATTGCAATCCTTTCTTTCGAAGCAATCACAGATGCAATCCATTCTTTCATATTGATCTTCATAATACAATTATTTTTAAGCAATAGCAAGCAACTCTTTAGCCTTCAACACAGCCGCATTCGCATTACTGCTATATCCGTCTGCACCAATCTGATTAGCAAATATTTCATTTACAGGCGCACCACCAACCATTACTTTCACCTGATCACGCATTCCCGCCTTTTGAAGAGCATCAATAACTCCTTTCATATTATTCATGGTTGTTGTCAACAAAGCAGACAGACATAAAATATCCGGTTTCTCCTTCTCTACCGTTTCAATAAATTTATCGGTTGGGATATTTACACCCAGGTTAACCACATCAAATCCACAACCTTCGAACATAGATGCAACCAAGTTCTTTCCAATATCGTGCAAATCGCCAAAAACAGTTCCAATCACAATCTTACCAATAATTGTTGTATCTTCTCCTTTTATATGTGGTTTCAATAACTCTAATGATCCTTTCATCGCTCTGGCTGCCATTAATAATTCCGGTACATATGCTTTTTGTTGCTGAAAGCGATCCCCTATTTCTTCCATTGCTTTGATCATATAGTTATTTATCACCTCCTGTATGTCCAACTGCTCTTCAATAATCTGATGAGTCACTTCTACGGCCTGTTCTAATTTTCCAGCTATAATCGCTTCGCGTAATCTATTTAAATCTACCATAATATTTTATTTATAAGTTTTGTAAACGCATTATTTCTTCGTATGCTCCGTAACGACGGGCTGCAGCAATAAAAGCCTTGAAGTTCTCCGGAGGTGTATTTCGTCCCATTGCACAACCCGAACTGATGATATGACCGCGCCCTTTAGTTGCATTCACCAGATTCTTCACAGCTTCGTCCACTTCAGCCGGTGAACCGATTACAAGTGGAAAACAAGGATCTATATTTCCCATTAATACCGTATCTGCAGGAACCAGACTACGCGCTTCTTTAATATCCAACATCCAATCTACCTCCAAAATCTTTGCTCCTGTCGTTCCCATATCTTTAATAATTCCATTCGTATTACCACAGATATGAATGGAAAACGGAATGCCATAATCCTGAACTTCCTTCGCCAAACTACGTTCGGGCTCAAGAGCAAATTGACGATACATCTCGGGGGAAATTAAATTCGGACCGGCAAATGCATCTCCAATAGAAGTCGTATGTGCACCAGCATCTTTTTGTGCCTTTGCAAAAACAGCACTGATTTTTCTACAATAATCTAACACATCTTTAATCAATTGTTCATCTTCTGTCATTAGATCCATCATAAACTGAGTTGTACCACGTAGCAAACAAGCAATACTAAATGGTCCCTGATCTGCACGTCCCATGATAAAAACATGATCACCAATCGCTTCTTTTAATGTGCGTGTTGCTTCCAACCATTCACACAAGCGGCCGGATTTCATAGGATCCGGTATTGACATATCATATACATCCCGCAAATCTTTTAATACAGGTTCACTTTCATCAACAATTGCAGGTTCGTCATCTCTAAAAATTACTTTAGCTCCAACTGATTCTGCAATCGTTGCATCATCAAAATCAATAACGCAACCGTCATAACCATATTTTTCTTGTGAAATAATATGGGCCTGAGCCATCTTTCGACCATTTTTATTCACATCACTGATTTTCATTCCTGCTGTTTCAACCGCCAACATAAAGCATTGTGGAACAATAGGAAGCTTATCGACCATTTCTCCTTTCAGAACAGCCATGCATCGTTCCAAAGATGTCATTTCTTTCATTTCTATTTATTATCTAATTTGTTTATTAATATTTCAAATTAAGCAATACCCGATTAAACGAAAACAAGGCTATTACTTATCATTTTCAATAATCATGCTCACTTAATCCGATAGGATACTATCAAAATATAAATCAATGAGAACAATGGTACAAGCAGACTTACCCATTGATTATAAACATCAGCCATTATTCCCATAACCATTGGTAATATGGCACCACCTGCTACTCCCATTATCATCAAAGCCGAGATTTCGTTCGCTTGTTCCGGTTTTGACTGGATTGCCTGGGAAAAAATAATTGGAAAAACATTGGCACAAGTCAACCCCACTACAAAAAGAATCAGCATCATTAAAGTAACATCCGTTGTAAATAAAAATAAGAAAAATGCGATAACGGCTGCTATCATATTTATAATCAAAAACTTCCAAGACGAATAACGTGCCAGCACAAATGTGCCTAATAATGTCCCCAAAGTACGTGCTGCAAAATAGACGCTACAGCCTAAACTCCCCTTGTCGATTGGCAAATCACACCGTTCTGCAAAATATCTGGGTATGGCAGTCATCAAACCTATTTCAAAACCAACAATCAATAGAATTATGGAAAACCTAAGAAGTAATTTGGTGTCTTTTAATAAAGAAAGAACTTTTCTGAAGCTTTGTTTCTCTGCCACAACCAATGTTTCTTTTATTGGGGTAAAAGCCAACCAAAGAAATGACAGACAAGATACAACCGCATATACCCAAAACATCAAATACCAATTGCCGAATAATCCGACAGCTGCGCTGGCAATTACCGGTCCCAATGTCGATGAAATGGCTTTGATAAAATATCCTAAAGTCAATGTACTTGTTACTTTTTCTTTTGAAACGACATCCAGTAACAACGGATTTAATGAGACCTGCAATACCGTATTTCCAATTCCTAATAATATAAATGCACCCAAAACCCAGGTATAAGAATAGTTGAATAAAGGTAACAGCATTGCTATCATCGTTAGGATAATACTGAAAAGTACCGTCTTCTTTCTGCCAACTTTATCCATAATAAGTCCGGTTGGTAACGAACAAATGGCAAACCAGACAAAAACCATTATTGGTAATAAATTAGCCACAGTATCACTCAACCCAAAATCATTTTTGATATAACTTGTGGAAATACCTACAACATCCACAAAGCCCATGACAAAGAATGCAAATAGAACTGGTATCAGTTGCAATAATAGTATGTTTCCGGTTTTCTTCATAACAATATTCTTTACACAATTTACAATACCAATTTGTAAGTTTCAATAGCATGATGACCTAACTTCAAACGGATTTGTTTGCCGGAAACATTTAATTGTTCTACTTCGTCTTCAATAAGATTTGTACGGATCACATTCTTCACTTCGAAGGGTAAAGTCAATGTTACTTCTTTATCTTTACCCTCCATCTCTGTCAGACGAATAATCAGATTACCATCATTATCAGCTTTCTTGATTAATGACATAGCAACAAAAGGATCAGACAATTGTAAGAAACTATAGTTCATATCCAGTTTCCCTCCTTTATTCACCTTTTTCTGTACATGTATCGGACGATTACTCTCCTGACCGAAAAGATAACCATTCTTCCACCCTTCCGAATGTGATGTTATCGAGAACTTATAGGAATGAGTCCCTTTCTGATGATACCAATTTCCTTCCCCATGACAACTTTTATGCGAGGATAATAAAATTCCTTGTAACACAGGATAAATAGCTATCTCACGTGATGGGTCAATCCAATCGCCAACCGCGACACATGAAGACATTGTCATTCCAAAACCATTCCCATTAGCTGAAATGAAATTTTGAATCTCACGAGGATGTGAATCTTTCGGATGGTGTACATATGTTCCTCCCCAAGCCCAACCGCCAGGCTGTTTATCAAGTTCGTCACGTCCAACTTGTGCAACTCCCATAGGCACTTCATAATTAATGGCCCGTTCCTCCATCATATTCAGAGGAAACGCTATTCGATACTGACGATTATGCTCACCATCGAAATCTTTTAACTGTACATCAAAGTCTATTTGTTTATCATGATGATGAAACGTAATTGTCTGAACTATTGTTGCATGTTTCGTTAGCTGTTCATTAACAAACCGAGTGTATAATGGTCCATTTTCTGTCACACACCAATGAGCAATCTGTGAACTTAACGGAGCAATATCACCCGGAACAACGTCCGTAATACGGGTAAATTCTCCGGCTCCATTACCAGTATATCCTAATTCAATTACATCACCACAAGCAAACTTCGATGTATGCGTTACCTCTTTCCCTAATTGTTTATCAAACAGGGAGACTATACCTCCATTACCCAGAACAGCCTTATAATAAACATTTTCAACACTATTACTTGTAAAATTAGAGATAGTGGAATCATTTGTTGTGGGATTCTTTCCCTCCATAATCGAATAGGTACGATATCCCATTGATGGTACATTTTCTGCACGAAATACTACATAACAATTGCCATCTTCCGATACTCTGACTTGAGAGGGAACTATGTTACCGGTTTCATCCTTAACAATGGCCTTATCCTCTGTGATTCCTATTTCTATCAATTCACTGCGTTTCCAGGTCAGATCGTTAAACACAACATAATTATTTGTCCGTGTATCGACTTCTTCTACTATTTGTTTCAAGGCATCAGTCAATAATGCTTTCCCCATATCGCGTCCTACTTTCAAGCTATCCTCGAAAATAGCATCTGTAATATCACCGTTCTTTCCTCCCAAACCATGGTCGGGATAAATGGATGCCATCCAGGCACGATCAAATGAAGAACGTGGATAAGAGTTTAAGCTTCCTTTTAAAAGAGAAGAAAAAGTGGTAAATGATTCTGCTGCTGGTAACAAAACGGCAGCTTCACGCTTATAAACTGTCGCTTCATAATGAGCTGGTCCATGAATATAAAGCCACAAATCCGGTCGCTCCCCTGCTATTTTTTCAAACTGTGTATTCTTACCTCTGACAGCTTCAAAATATTCCTCTGATGTTGATGCTTTCAGACGGGGTAATGGGACTTCCGAAGCTTCAGCAATCTTATTCCATTCATTTATCACAGGCTGAAAATCTACAGGTTTGGTAGCATCACAACTGATCAGAATCGCATAATGAGGGGGGATTTGATGTTTCTCAAAATAATTACTCCAAAGTTGTGTGCGATGATGCAATTTATAAAATGCAGTAACGGCATCCTTATCGAAAAATTTCCAAATCATTGATGCCCAACCATAATTTCCTGGGGTAAATGTTAGCACTTTTGATCCATCCGGACTATACCAATCATATAATCCTTCTGCCATACGGCTGATAAACAAGTTAGGAATTCCACTTTTTGCCAGAATTTGAGGCATCTGCCATGTTCTTCCTGGTACGTCTATATTATTTGCCACCAAATCATCACATCCTGGCAAATTCTCACGAATCCATTTCCTCCCATAATAGGCCTGACGCACTAATTGCTCACCACTTGATAAACCCTCATATGGCTGATTATAAGTAGCTCCCCAACCAAAACGTTTTTCCTTATATAATTGAATCAATTCATCCTTTCTTTCCGGATGCTTTTCTAAAAACTCCATTAAATTGAGTGTCTGCTCCATCTCAAACGTGAAAGATGGATTATTCTTCATCAATTCCAAAGCTGGACAAATAATCTGATTTATCCGATCTTCTCTACAATACTCTGGTGTATCCATCCAAGCAATATCTTGGTGGGAAGACTGTATAATGTGAATAGTTCCATCTTTAAAATATCCCCAATCTGATGGTATAAAAGGTGTATAAACTTGCTCTAATACAGTCTTCTTATTTGAAACCAATTTCAATATATTCTGATCACCTATCATTGGTAACCAAACAAGTAAACTATCGGGACGAGTTGTAGAAGTAATCTCTATTGCCTTACCATCCATATATGCTTTTACAGAGGTTCTCAAGGCTTTTTCCGTTTTAATATATGACAAAATCTTAAAGTCCTTATTATCTTGCTTATATTCAACTGGAGAAACAGGAGCTATTACTGCTGACACCTGAATTTGGGCTTCAATATTTGTAACTATACAAAGTAGTCCTACAATAAGTGTTCTAATCATGTTGTATTATTTTTAAAATTAACGATTACTTAACCGGTTCAATAATGTGATAAATAAAAAAATTATCTTTTACTTGCCAATGGCAAGAATTCATTTTCAACAACTACATTTTTATACACATAATCATTACCGGTCTGAATATTTTCTAAAAGAATCTTCACAGCCTCAATACCCATTTTATCTATTTGCATTTTAGATATACACATTTCCGGAGCTAATATGTCCAAAGCCCCTGTTTCATGAAAACTACCTAAATTAAAACGGGTATGATAATTTATATTATGAGTAATAAAATAACGAATCGCTTCCATTGCTAAATAATGAGTAGAGAAAAAGAAACCATCGACATCAGGTACTTCTTCAAAAAGATAATTTAGTTTATCAATAATATCTGTTTTATAACTCTGTCGATCAATGAAAACTTCAAGAGACAGATCGTGCACCAAACCCAATTCCTTTAAAGCACTTCGATATCCCTCTATTCGCTGCTTCATTACATAAAGATGTACATCTGTTGTTAACAATGCTATCTTCTTCGACCCCTTTTTTCCTAAATGATAAACTAAATCAAAACTACTATCGCAATTATTTACTATTACATAATTGGTTTTTATATTCGGATAGTATCTATCCACTAAAACAAAAGGAAGTGAATCATTCAACAAAAAATCAATCCATTGTTTAAAAACCTTAGTTGGAGCAATTATGATTCCATCGACTTGCTTTGATTTCAAAGTCTTAACTAATTCATATTCCTTCTTTCCGTCTCCTTCTGAACTACACACTACCAAAGCATATTTATTCCGTGCCGCTTCTAATTCTATTGCCTGAGCTAGACTTGCATAAAATGTATCTCCTAAAAAAGGAATAATTAACCCTATTGTGTTCGATGTTCCTAAAGACAAGCTACGAGCAAGCAGATTCGGACGATAATTGACCGATTCCGCATACTCTTTCACGCGCTTAATCGTAGCTTCACTAAACCCTTTGGATTCCCCTTGCCCAGAAAGTATCCATGAGATAGTTGCTTTCGAAAGATTTAATGCTTGAGCTATGTCTTTAATTGAAACTTTCATTATAAAAGCTATTTAAACGGTTCAAAAATAATTATTAATTTTCATAAACCATCTTCTCCTTGTATTTTTAACTTTTTTTCGAAATAGCATACGCATCACCTAGTCTTACATCCCCCTCCTCTATTTCATATATCACTTCATCTAACCGCCAGAATAGAGTAACCAAAGCAGAGTAACATTTCAAAATTCTAAGCTTGAAGTTTAATCATAAAATATCTGCCAGATTGAAAAAAACATCTGTATAGATCCCTTTCTCCATCCTTTTTTAATTTTCATGTTAGAGGCAGGGAAAAAATAAAGGATAGAAAAACGGCAAACAGAGAAAGATTTCCACATTACCACCTTTATCCGGTGAATTACCTTTGCTGGGTGAACCGAATGTACAGAGTAAAACACCTCGACAAGCGAGTTCTATACAGTGCAAGGCATCGTTGGACGCAGTACAAGACGGAGAACGCGAAGTCGGAGAAGGATTTACCCACGCTCCGGAAAGTGATGGGCGATACATAGAAAAAAGAAGAGGAATTGAAGCAACTCAAATCCGAATTAGTAGATTGGAACTTATCAGAGTATCAGACCATGCAAAATTCAAAGAACAACAAAATAGTGACTCTTGAAAATAGTAACCTGAATATTTCCAGCAAGGATAAAAGCAAAAGACAATTTGTAAAAGAACACATAACTATCACCCATCAAAATACTTATACGGAATAGAGCACAATCTAAAGGAGCTAAAATATAGTCTGTCTTTCGCTTATTTACTTTATTTCGCTTACTTTGTAAATAATATATGTGCAACAGAATTATAGCATAATTAATAAGTTGATATCTATTGCCTATCACAAGAAAGCTGATAAACGAAATTCCACTCTCCAAAGAATAAAAGTTCTCCATACCACAGGTTATAAGCAACTTTAGCTTACAGGGATGCGCTCATTGTACAAATAATAAAAAGATAGAAAAATGGCTGAAACAACAAACTTGTTGGCTGAATTTATATCTCGCCTCAACCTGTCGGAAGAGCTAGTACGAACGTTTGCGGAAGGCGGACGTGTTGCTACCATTCGGAGGGGCGAATCCGTGGTAAAACAAGGGGAGTTGTGCCGTTATGTAATTGCCATACTGGAAGGTACTTTTGAGGCAATTGGCTGTCGTCCGGACGGACAACAACAACTTCTCGGATTCGGTTTTGCCAATGAATTTGTAACCGATTACCCAGCATTCTTAGCACAATCGGCAGCTCGCTACACCATACAGGCAATCACAGAAGTAGCTGATGAGTGTTTTCTCCTTTTCCTCCAATCCTAGGAATGCGTTCCTGATTTTTTCCGGCAGGGCGTAACCGTCCACGTTCATCATGCGTGTGTAGTGCATGGTAATGACCGAACGTATCTCGTCCAATGTCTTGTTAAGTGAGGATACCCTGAGGTTTTCTTTCTTCTCCTCACTTTGATTGTTGATGATGGCTCTTCCCGTTTTCGTGTCCCTGTTGTCGGGGTGTATATCCAGCTTGCTGCTGAATTGTACCTGATCACCATCCACCGTGATGCGAACTCTACACAGTAAAAGCAGGAAAGAGAAAAACGAGGTAATTAATTGATAAATAGAAATGTAAGTCTTTTGGTGTCTTATGATGTCCGATAGTGAATTTGCAGGAAAAAGCGGATTAGCGCATACTTTCCGTCTCTTATCCGTTACCCATTTTCACTCGTGAAAAACAAGGCAAAACAATGACCTCAAACGACTGGGTATAGCGCTGTTTGTCTCCATGTTACATAATTCAAATAACTCACAGAGAAAGTAATTTTATAAACTTAAAAATGTGAGCATTATGAGCAATGAATTAAAGGTGTCTTTCTACCTCAAACGAGAGGGGAACAGTGAAACGGCAGAGGTTAATCCCTATACCTTTTATCCGATAATCGGAAAAATCATTATTGGCAACTCCATCGCCCAATTCAGTTCAAAACTGAAAATTGAAGAACGGCTTTGGAGTGTAAAATCAGGTCGGGCAATCGGCAAAAGCCGTGTAGCCGTTGAACTCAACAGAGAGATTAATAAAATCAATCTCTCCATACATCACCATTATAAAGACATTTTAGACAGGACAGGGAAAGTAACCGCTACCGATGTAAAAAATGCCTTTCAAGGCATTGCAACCGAACAGGAAACTTTACTCAGGTTCTTTAATGAACTTGTTCGGGAATTTCATTTGAGGGTAGGTATAGACAGGGCGCATACGACTTACCTGAAATACCTGAACGCCCAAATGCATTTGGAACGGTTTATACGAGCCAAATATAAAGTTCAGGATTTACCCCTGACACAATTGGATTTACCCTTTATCGAAAGTTTCGCCCTATACTTACGTGTGGAACGGAAAATGCAACCCGAAACTGTAAACGGACGAATTATACTACTCCAAAAAGCGGTTAGAGTGGCTTTGCATCGGGGATTGATAAGCCGTCCGCCATTTTTCGGCTATAAAGCTGAAAAGTGCAAAATAAAAATCAAATCTCTTACCGCTGACGAACTTGAACGGCTTCTGGCAACTCCGATTGAGCGACCTACCTTAGTGTTTGCCCGTGATATGTTTGTATTTTCTTCGTTTACTGGCATGTGTTATTCCGATGTCCGAAAATTTACTTGGAAAGATTTGACAAAAGATGAGGACGGTAGCCTGTGGATAAACATGTTTCGACAAAAAACGAACGTCCCTTTCAATGTTAAGTTATTAGATATTCCCATACAAATTATAGAGAAGTATCGAGGTATGGGAAAAGAAGATAAGGTGTTCCCGATGATTGCATTGAGCAATATTGATGTACGGCTAAAACTCATTGCCAAATTATGCGGTATAAACAAGCCTCTTGCCTACCACATGAGCCGTCATACTTTCGGAAGTCAGGTTTGTCTATCTCAAGGCGTTCCGATAGAGAGCGTTAGCCGAATGATGGGACACACGGATATTCACACCACACAACGATATGCCCGTGTCAATAATGATAAAATAGCCAATGACATGAAAAAGCTATCGCTACGTATAGCCGACAAATATACTTATGTAGAATGATTAAAGAAGCAAAACATGAAAAAGAATAGAAGCACTTTCGCCATATTATTTTATCTCAATACAAGTAAAACGAAAAAGTCGGGTAAATGTCCGATAGTTGGCAGAATTAGTATTGACGGAAAAAGTACCACATTTAGTACGGGATTGGAAATCTCGCCTGAACAGTGGGATGCCAAATCAGGATTGGCAACCGGGAAACCTAAAGAGGTCAATGATATTAACCGACAAATTGAGAATTATAGAATTGAGATTGCCAATCATTACAAGGATATGGTAAATAACAACGGCTATGTAACAGCCGAATATCTTAAAAATGCACTTCGAGGAATTGGAACCCGACACAACACCTTGTTACAGGAATTTTCCGAATATCTGGAAGATTGCAGGAAAGGTATCTGTATAAATATGGTATATTCTACTTACCGTATGTACCGTGTTGCCTATAATCATTTGCGAGAATTTATATTATCCAAATATGGTATGGAAGATATTGCTTTTGGGCAAATTGATTATAACTTTGTTGAATCATATGATTATTACCTAAAGATAGACAAGGGAATGACCACTCGCACCGTAGAAGGAAATGTTGTCGTATTTCGCAGGGTTGTCAGGCGTGCCCTTAATAAAGGGATGATTCGTCAAGATCCATTTTTCAATTATGTACCTACACGGGTACGCCCTACACATCGGTGGCTTTCCAATGAGGAGATAGAGAAGATAATGAAAACACCTATCGCTCACAAAAGTACAAACTTCGTTCGTGATATGTTTATTCTATCTTCATTTACAGGTTTGGCGTATGTGGATGTCAAGAATTTGCAGGAGTCTAATATCAAAGAGATGGATGATGGTAGTAAATGGATTGTTATAAATCGCCAAAAAACAGGAACGCCTTCTTATATCCCTTTATTGGATATTCCGATGCGTATTATTGAGAAATACAGGGGGACGGGTAAGAACGGAAAGTTATTCAACTTGATGAACAGCCCAGAAGTAAATCTTTACTTGAAAAAGATTGCCAAAGCTGCCGGTATAGAGAAGCGATTAACCTATCACATGAGTAGATTTACTTTCGCCACGACAGTCTGCCTGACACAAGGTGTTCCGATAGAGAGCCTTAGCCAAATGATGGGGCACATTAATATTAAGACTACTCAAATTTACGCAGAGGTTACTAAAACAAAAATTAATGAGGATATGACTAACCTTGCGGAACGGATTGAGGGTAAATACGAACTGGCAAAGTAAGCACGTCACAACAAACATATTTTTTCCTTTTTTTCTCTGATACACATTCATTATATGGAAAGAATAAATAAGGCAGCACTTTTGATAAATTTACTCTTTTTCGGTACGAAAAAGGAAGAAATTTATCAAAACCCGAAGGGCTTGGTGTTGCCGTTTTATTCTTGGAATATACCTTTGTGTTCAGAGAAAGAAAGGACTAATTAGTATTATAATGCTAATGCCATTGAAATAAAATCTCCTATACTTTTACCAAGTATAGCCATCCCTGCATCGTGTGGTTTTTCTAATTTATAACGTCCTTTTGCTGAAGCATTTAAAGCATAGTCATATCCGTTAATTGTAACTATACACCAATGCTTTTGCCTACACTCAATAATTATTTCATCAACATAAAAAGGCCAATCACCATTATAATCACATTTCTTTAACCTTTTTGATTTAAAATCAGGGTTAAATCTTCTATTAAACCAATCTAACACCGTTCGCTTATGTATAGATTTAGGAGTTTCTTTATATTTTGTTGTGTTCTTGCGATAGTCTGTTTTTCCAAAATCTTTTTCATACAGCATCCCATAATCAAAGAAAGAACTTATAGTTAGTTGTTTACCTAATTGCCCTAATGTTCCCCAAATTATTTGTCTTGAAAGACTTGCTATAAATCGTTCAAAAATGTCAACTATATAATTTGTTATTTCTTGGTATACTTCACGGTCTACGTCTTGATTCATTAATTTTTCCATAGTTTGAGCATCAACAGGCTTTATTTTATTTTCAAATTTGAGCCAAGCCTCCTTAGGATTTATGCCGATTTTAGAATTTCCGGTAATGAAGTCAAAATTGTAATAGCGAGCAAATTTTCCAAATTCAGATAATATAAATAGAAGTTCTTTTAAATTAGTATCATTATTGATTAATAGCCAATCTGATTCAAACTGAATAGGCTCATAACGGGTGTAATAATTTGACATAATTTCAGATAGAAGTCGTTCTAAATCATGTCCTAACGATTTTATATATGAATAATCCGGCAAAGTTTTGTGCTTCTCCACATAAGCAACACAGATATAAGCTTTCATAAAGCGTTCAAATCCTTGTGACAAAAGTTGAAATGGCAGAAAATAAAAATCATTGTTAAGATTTATATTTTGAAGTTCTCCAAGTCCTAACTTCACTAATTTGTCTGCTGTATCAAACTCTTCATTCAATGCTGCAAATTTTTGTATTTTGATTTCTCCCATCTGTTATTTACTATATTTCTCTACATCATATGCTTGTAGTTCAAAAGAGTATACAAAAATACATATTTCATTTAACATTTCTGCGTTTTAAAAAAAATACATTCATTCCATTGAAAAATAAGCGATTAAACTGGCTACGGATATTGTGTAGTTCTCGCCATCTATGGAGTAAAAACCTAACTTTTGGGCAAATGCTCCGCTTTTGGTGTTTGCACACTCGATGCCGATATGATTAAAACTATACTTTGGGGCTATGCCAGTCAAGAATCGGATAAAGTGCGTTCCGTGCCCTATCCGTTCTTTGCAAAAACCCAATCGGGCAATAATCAGGCAATCAGGTGGAAAAAGACTTTTTACTCTCCTGATACGCAAATACAAATCTACCCGGCTGTTTCTCCGGGTGGCGATTGTATTATCTACCGTCAGGCAGACAAGCGATTTTCGATACTTGAACCGTTCCATCAGATAGCGGTCTATGTCGGCTCTTAGTTCTTCGTATTCAATCATCTTCTTATTCCTTTCTTCTTTTTCTTTTTACGTTTCTGTGCCTGCAAATTTTCGGCCTGTGTAGCATCGTAATTGTTGCCATCTCCCAATGAAAAGATAGATAACAGAGAATCACCGCTACTATTACTTTGTTGATTATAAGAATGTTTGTTATCTGCTTTGCTATCAAGATTGCAAGAAATCATGTTTTCTTTTTCACTGGATTGGAATGTTTCTTTTTTATTTTCGCCAGTAAAGTTTTGTTCTTGTAATTCAAGTTGTTCAGATATAGAGGCGTTCTTCATCGTATTGCGGTAATCAAATGATTCGGATTGTTGGCGGTTGTAGCCGAACAACTTATCAAAGCCCTGTTCTGCCTGTTGGAATAGGTTTATACGGTCAAAACCACCCATTACCGTCCCTTTCTTGGTGTTCTTGTGGTTGGTAAGCGGTGATAGCTTCTTTTTGTTAGTTTGGTCTTTTCGGCTGACAATCAAATGGCAGTGCATATTTAGCTCGTTGTCGGAACGGCTACGGTCGAAATGTATCTTTCCGTAAAATTTTATATCTACTTCGGATAGTCCTTTGTTGAAGTTCTTGGCATATTCAGGAATAAACACCTCCCGAATATACCGTTTCATGGCTTCGGCTTTCTCCTGCTCTGTATTTCCCATTGCCCGAAGCTCGTTTTCCGATGGGCTGACATGGATAGCGAAAAACTTAGCATCCGTTTTCAGCAGTTGCCCGATATTACTATCTATATCTTGGATAACCTTTGATTTGTAGATATTATCATCCGTCAGATTGAAAAAGCCATCGGTATAGATTCCTTTCTCCATACGTTCCAAATCTTCATGTTCCATATATGATACTAACTGCCTGCTACTACCTGCATTGTTATATGTTCCTGCCGATGGTGGGGCAAAATCTATGTGCATGGTTCTATGTATTTATCAGATTGATAATCTCCGCCTTTAGGTTCTCTTTTCTCTTGCTATCCATCACACCGCAAGCCGATAATTCCGAATAGAGTTGTAACAGTTGGAACAACTTCTTATAATCCCGTTGGTGTATCTGATATAGTGCGCTAAGTTGTTTTCCTTGCTGGTTGATTACATCGGCGTGCTTGCCAAACTGCTCACTTACTTTTTGTAATACGGCAGTTTGCTTTCCTCTATCTGATTCCAGTTGTGAGAGGATAAGCGTTTCTAACGTCTTGCCAATGGTATCAAAGCGAACTGCAATGGAATTGGCGGTTCGTATCATAGGATTTAATTGTTCTTCCTCGTAGTGACGGATAAAGCGGATAATATCGTCTTGCCGTTTGTTAATCTTCGCCAGTTCCGATTTTACCGATTCGGGTGCTTCCGATGGGTTGATACACGCTTTATCAATATAGACAAATGCTAATCGGACTATTTCCCCTTTTTTCAGCGAATAGCGTTTGCAAAGCTTATCTATCAACTTACCTGTCTGTCGGTCTATCCCGATGGTGGTAAGTGTGGATATATTATTGGTCTTATCCATGATTATAACTTTTTTATAAAGAAAGTGAGATTCATTCAGTTGATTATAAGGGAAATACATTTCAGGCTTATAATCACTTTTATAAATGGTTACGAATGTAACCTCTTAAAGCCGAAGGCTTTGCCCCGCAGGGCAAGAGGGAAGAACAGGACTTGTCCAGTTCCCTCTTGCTCCATTTAGCGAAACGAGCCGAGCCATAGGGTGAGGCGGTTTCTGCTAAATGGGGAGAGGTAGCACTTTTTTAGTCGGTAACATTAGCCACCTTATTTTACTTCGATTTGCTTATCGAACTGATTTTCTTTTTTAAATCGTTCATAGGTTGTAGAATCGGCATTTTCTTGAACAAATGCCCGTATGTCAGCAGCACGATAATAGGTCTTATGACTTATCGTGAAGTAAGGGAGCTTACCACTTGCCCGATACCGTTGCAGGGTTCGGAAAGATACTTTCAGCAGAAAAGCTAAATCCTGATTGTCGAGTATCTTTTCATTTTCGTCCAATACTTTGTCGGTATTGATAAGTGATTTCAGGTCTTGCCCTACTTCGGTGAGCTTCTTTGATAATCGTTCCATCCACTTGTCGAAGTTTTCATTGTCTACATACATTTTGCTTCAATTTTTAGTTTAACATTATTGTTCTCAACCGATTGATGAAGCAAAGTTCGGCAGAATAGAGAAATTAAAATAGAGGAGTCCGGTATTGACCCCTCTATATCACAAACGCAAATAGCTATTTATCAAACTATTGAAAAATTATCTTTTTTCATTTTTATTTTTCAGTACTTCCGCTTGTCGTTTCTTATATTCTTTAATAAGGACGGCTTTTAAAGCATCCAGTGTTTTAGTGAGATTACATGGCTTGCGTTTGAAAAGTTCGCTTTGACGGTCATAGATACCGTTAAAACTAAATCCGAAAGCTTGTTCAAAGACTTCCGAAAAAGCAATGATAGTAGGATTCTTGCCTGTGTTGTCGATGATACCACCCAACAACATCAAAGCTGAAAGAATTTCGGTCATACCCATAATTCCAAGATTTTGAAACTTAGGTATGACCGATAAAGGAGATTCAAATGCTGATAGAGTTGCAGAAGGGAATGATTCGGGATGTGTGATTTTGAAATTTAGTAGTTCCAGTTCTGCGTTAGTAATCGCCAGTGTCTTTTGTAGAAACCGCTTTTTAAGCGCATTTTTCCCCCTGCCCGTAAAGAGGTGTTGTTTCAAGTGAGGCTATCTCAATACGGGTAGCTGTAAGAATACGATAAGTAGTAGAATAATCATTTCTATCACTTACGTTTCTTACTTGTTCGACAAATTCACCATAGGCATTTTGCATTTCTTCGTTAGTTACTTCTTGTGAAGGATCAGATAATAGTCTGAATACCCTCATGTTTAATAATTCATTCATAGGCATAATTCTTTATAGCAAATACTGTTTTCGATATGCTATAATATCTATAATAGAAACTACAGGGTAATTATGCTTTCTTGCAAAATCTTTGATTTCAGAAAGCCTTGCCATAGTCCCATCAGGATTGGTTAGCTCGCATAGAACGGCATAAGGAGTTAATTTGGATAATTTCATTAAGTCTACACTACCTTCTGTATGCCCTTCTCTTTCAAAAACACCATTATCTTTTGCTATTAATGGAAATACATGTCCCGGTTTTGCCAAATCAACAGGAGTTGCAGATTGAGAAATAGCAGTTTTGATAGTTGTAATTCGATCTAAAGCAGAAACACCAGTAGTTACGCCGTGAGATGCTTCTATTGATTCTGTAAAATTCGTACCATATCGACTTGTGTTTTGACGTACCATTAGATGTAAGCCTAAAGATTTAGCTTTTTCGGAAGTAAGACATAAACAAACTATCCCACTGCATTCTCTAATCATAAGTGCCATATTCTCAACTGTCATTATTTCTGCTGAAAATATTAAATCACCTTCATTTTCTCTATTTTCATCATCAACCAAAAGTATTCCTTTACCTGATTGTAATGCCACAATAGCACTTTCTACTCGTTTGTAATTTTGTTCAAACGTTCTTGTTAAATCACTGTTATTCATTATTGTTACATTATAAATTAATCTTTCTGCAAAGGTAGAATAATAATATTTTTGATTATAATGCTATATTTGCTCTATTTGATGCTATATTTGCAAAATGAATTATTATAGTATGGAAAGAAAAATATTGTACAAGAAGATTGTCCATGAAATAGCCCAATCATATAGTTATTCCACGAATATACCATTTACAATGCCATTACATTGTCACAAGGAATATGAACTGATATATATAATTTCAGGTCATGGTCAAGAGTTTATTGGCAACTATATGAAAAGATATACTGCCGGTGACTTAATTTTGATTGGAAGTGGTGTTCCTCATTTACATCTTTGTGATTCTATCATTGACAAGCAGAGTCTACAAAAAAGCACATGTGACATTTTACAGTTTCCCCGAAATATTTTTCCTGAAAATTTAGTGTCTATTCCTGAATATTCATTTATAAACTCTGTTTTAGAAAAAAGTTCATATGGAATAAAATTTCAATCTAATGGAATTGAAAGGACTGTTTTAAAACTATTGAGAAGTATGAATAAAAAAAATGGTATTGAAAGAATTATATCTTTAACTAAGATACTTGATATACTAGGAAAATCTAAAAACATCACTCTTATTTCATCTATTGAATATATACCTGAATCATTTACAACATCCCAAGATGAACCAATTAATAAGATATATACATATTTAGTGAGCAATTTTAGCAAGGTTATAACATTAAAAGGTATTGCTGATTATATAAAACTTAATCCAGCATCATTGTGTCGCTATTTTAAACAAAGAACAGGGAAAACTATTTTTGATTGCCTGAATGAGATTAGGATTGAACATGCTTGTAATCTATTATCCAATTCAGATCTTACGATTTCACAAATAGCCTATGAAGTGGGATTCAATAATTTATCCCATTTCAACAAACAATTTAAGGGAGTTATTGGGCAAACACCTACAAAATATAAAAATCATTTAATGATAGATTTATGATTTAGTCAGGAAAATCATTAACTTTGCAGGGAAGTTATTTGAAACAATGGAAAAACAGAGCAGACTAAAGTAGTTCGCTCATTTCTATATCGTTACCCATTGTCCTTTCTCTTTATTATAAACATCTATTAATCAATAGATAAAATCAAAATATTCTACTGTGATACGCACCATAATTACTACATGACCGTTTTTCTTCGGTTCGTTCTTCTTTAAATAGAAGAGCATCTTGAATGTCGATTTCATACCGTAACTCCTTTCTTGTTGCAAAGTTAATTTGTTCATTCCGTAACGGCTATGACTTTCTACTACCTATATTCTACAAATGAGTAACTTACATGTAAATTCGTTACGGTTTTTTGTTACGATAAAAACCGTAACGAATTAGTAACGATTAATCTTCACAGGGTGGCTTTTTGAGGTCTTTTTTCTGTCATAAGCGGGTAAGAAAAAAGCTCTTTAAACCAGTGGTTTAAAGAGCTTTGTCTTAGATTGTTGGAGTATTTTCATTTCTCCTAAGTGATCCGCCTGGGATTCTCCTTTCAGAGTTACCACGCTGATATTTAAAACTTTATATTTTTAGCTTCAAGCATATCCCATGAATTATCCCACTAATTTGCTACGTGCTTTTGCGGTAGTTTGCTCATGGAGAATACTGGGGGCAAAGATAATTATTTGTAGAGTTACCACAAAAAAAGATAGTATTTTTATCTATTATTAAAGGAAAAAATGTGATATTCTTTAAAATATTGAGAAAGCTATACTATGTTTTCTTACTTATTATTCCATAAATAAAAGATTCATAGACTGATTTTCGCATTAATTCATCAGCAATAGTATCATCCATATATCTAATCTTTTCAATATATTTTGATTTAAAAGTGATACTTTCAGATTTCTCAATTTTATTCTTTACCATTATATTACTTATAATAGATATAACAGCTATTACTTCATCTTGAAAGAATGCAGCCACGACCTGAGACATCTTATTTACGCAGTAACAAAGTAACATTAATTCTCCATTAGAACCTGGTATATCATATTTTTTGTTATTTAAATAAATATTTTGTTTTTCTCTATCTCTATGATTATGAGCTAAAGCGTGATTTCTATAATCATTCAAATCTTTCCATTCTTTTAAAAGAGAATATGCAGGTTTTGCTATCTTTTTAACATAAAGAATCCTATCTTTATCTTTAAGTTCAGTTTGTACACCAAAATAATTATTCCATTCATCTAAATATGCTATAGCTTTCAATATTATTTGTGAGGCTAAGGCATCGTATATTGTATCATTAATTAATTCATGATAATTACCTTTAAAGTGCTCAAAGTCAGAATTAAGTATGTCTTCATTGTCAAAAATAGAGTCGTATGATTGAGTTATTTGCGTGGTCAGAGATAATAACGTAAAAATAGACTCTTCAGTTTTATTATATTGGTTACTTTTTAACTCTTTCATTCTTAATGTCTATTTTCAATTCATCGATTAATTCATTTAAACGCATATTGCATTTTTCTTTATTTCTAATCTCACACTGCCAAATAATAATCACTGTCCAGCCATCTTTCTCTAGTTGGGCAATGATTTGCTTGTCTCTTTCTATATTTTTTTCAATTTTTTGTTTCCAAAATTCATGATTAGATTCAGGCAATTTACCTCGTTTACATGTATGTCCATGCCAAAAACAACCATGAACGAAAATTATAGTGTTATACTTGCTAAGAACAATGTCTGGTTTTCCCAATAAATTTACAACATTCTTTCTAAATCTAAAACCTGCTGCAAATAAAAACCTCCTTACTAAAATTTCAGGCTTCGTTTCTTTACCTGTAATTTTAGACATAATATCTGAACGCTTTTCTTTTGAAAATTTATCTGCCAATGTTTTCTATAATGTGTTTGTAAATATTTAGTGACTGATAATAACTGAATTTTGGTGGAAGAGCATTGCCTATTAATAATGCAATAGCAGTTGATGGTATATTTGTTGGAAACCTATATTTTATTGGAAACGATTGTAATAATGCAGCTTCTCTTGCTGTAATGCATCTATCTTCTTCTGGGTGTAGAAAACGCCCTTTTGAAGGATTAAGGCATCCCCCAGTTATTGTTGTAGAATAATCATCCCAGCGCAATCTTCCATATATGTCATTAAATCCAACATTTTCCTTTTTGTGGCACGGCAACGTATATTCTTCTGGTAAGTCTTTTCTGCTACCTCCGTTTTTGGGAGTAAGTTTAATACGCCTCATTACTTTTTCGGTATGCTTTGGATATATTTTATGAACTAAGTCATGAGTTGTTTCAGTAGATTCAATGTTTCCAATCATATCTCTGACTGTAACTTTTTTATTTATTGGATTAGCTATTTCTAAATTTCCTAATATGGAGCCCACCATTACGAGGCGTTTTCTACTTTGAGGAACTTCGTAATCCTTTACATTTACAATTCTAACTTTCGGATTATATCCTAACTTTCTCAACTCATCTACAACGTATTTAAATTTATCATAATGTTGTAAAGCCGGAACATTTTCCATCATAATTGTAAGTGGTTTCAGTTCTTTTACAAAACGTAAGTATTCTAACACTAAATCATTTCTATCATCTTCAATACTTTGAGGTCTATTAAGCCTACGTACAGAAGAGAAACCTTGGCAGGGGGGGCAACCAGCAAGAAGATGTACAGGTTCTCCTTTAAAGTGTTTTTTCACTTTATCAATATCCACTTTTCGAATATCTTTTTGGATAACAATAGTTCTCTTATGATTTAATTTATATGCCAATACAGCTTTTTCTTCAATTTCAACAGCTACCTTGGTTTTGAAACCTGCTTGATGCATGCCTTCACTTAAACCGCCGCAGCCGCAAAAAAGATCTATTGAATTGAGTTTCATGAAAAAATTTGCTTTATTTTATTATTTAATAATTCTTTTGTTGCATTACTATAATCTGGGCATCCATGACCAGCTATCGCTGAAAGCACATTTGTTATAATTGGTGTTAAGAATGGCTCAGACAAAGTACATATCCTTGTGTAATTCGTAAAAAGGTCATATGTGAACTTTTTTGATTTTACACTTTCCCCTTTTGCAACATTGGGGGTAGCAACTTGTATATAAGTCAAATTCTTAGCGAAAAATAAAAATGTTTTATGAATACCATTCACTGGTACGAATGGCATACAATAGGCTCCTTCTGAAAAGTTACTCATTGTTTCCGAGAATGAATTTTGCTTATAATCTCTACTTATTCCATTATTCAATAGAGCAAAAATATCTCTAAGTTTTTGATTTGTATTATCTACTAATAATAATGGGATTACATTCACAAAACCAAGATTTTTCGCCCACAAACGAGGCAGATGACAATCGGAATTAATGATTAAATAATACTGTTCATTATTACATATTATGTCTCCTTTTCTTATATTCTTATCCAAATCTGGATATTTATGATATAAACGATAAGACCACAATTTTTCAATGATATTATTATCTACAGGATTGACCTCTTCCTTATTTATATTTAATACATTCAGAGAAGATAATCTTTTTTCAAACTTCTTTCTTACAACATGTAATAGAGATTCTGCCCATTTGCTTCCTTTTGGGTAATTAAATTTATTCCCATTTGAATTTAATAAGGAATTATACTTTTCAGACATAAGTCCTCTCAAATCATTATCGTCTTCAATGTTAAAGTAATATCTAAGTTCATTAGATGTAGCTATACCTAATTCAACAAGAATTTCATTTAGAGCAGATAGTGATGCTTTACGGAACTCATTTCCAAATTCAAAAGAAAAATCTTTTTCATGTTCTTTTATTTGATTTTTTAAAGAATTTGCAGAGTCTTCGTCTTGCTTCTTTATTAAAAAACACCGGCATTGGTATTCTTTGAATTCAGGCTTATTAAGCAGTTCACTTACTCCATCTTCTGCATCCTCACCTGTAAAAATAGCAACGAGGCAATATGTTGATGATAATAGTTTAAGAAGATTAGTTGAAGAATCTTGTCCGCCATCTCCCATATCCCAGTCAAAAACAATAATATCAGGACTAAATATAACATCTTCTTTATGATTAAAAAAGAATAAATGATTTTTAAATCCTGATATGGAATAATCGGCATCATCTTTGATAGCATCAACAAAATTTCGTAAACTTTTATCTCCCCAATCATATGGTTCACCTGCTTCATTTTGCAAAGTTAGACAATGCTTAAGTATATTTCCATCAATATAACTAGTATCATCTATCTGTATATCTGTTAATCGTTCAACAGGTATTTTGTCGTCCAAAATACATAATGATAATTTGCCCATAATTATTTTGTATTAGGTGTTTTCTTAAAATCAAGTGTAAAATGCGCTCCTCTCATTGATGGAATTCTATCTTTTGAAGGAGTTTCATAAATACGTCCTTTTAAGTTATTTAGATATGTTTTGCAAATAAAAAGTCCTAGTCCGCTTGGGGGCTCTTTTAAACTATAGCCAGGTTGAAATAGACTTGGTCTTATAATGTCACTAATATCACTGCCAGAATCTGCTATAGTTATTGTTCTGTGTTCTTTATTTAATAAGATTTTGATTGAATTATCCCCCTTTGCAGCATATTTTATCCAATATATACTATTGTCAAATAGATTTCCAAAAACTTGGTTTATTGTAGCATATCGTCCGTAAATCTGAAAATCTTCTTCTGGATTCAGTATCTCAAAAATAATATTTTCTTCCTGCATTTTACGTCGGTATATTTCACGAGCATAGTTTACTGATTTTAAAACATTAAATTCTATGCTCTGCTCATTTCTTATGGCACGAAGTGGACTTAACCTTTTCAGTTCTGAACGAAGAGATTGAGAAGTTGCTTGCAAATCTTCTAATTTAATTTTATCAAATTCTCCTTTTTTTATTAAACTAGAAATACCTGTATAAAAATTTGCTGTGATTTTATTGATTTCATGTAAAGACATAGCTACCGCTATTCCGAAACCAGCTTGCTCAACAAAAGTATCTTGAACCTCTTCTAATTTCTGTATGCTTTTTTGAAGGTGTTTCATCGACTCACTTAGGTTTATTACCCCTTCTCTTCGCTCTTCAACTTTTGCCCATAAATTATTGAAAAATTTATATGGGTCTGTTTCTAATGGATAATCGCTTTCTGCAACATTTGTAAAAAAAGAAGAACTTGTCTTTGCGAGAGTATTAAGGGTTTTTGCATCGGTAACTAATCCCTTTGTTAATTTAGCAAATTCATCTCTTTTCCTAATATATCTAGGTAAAACTATTTTTTCAATTGCAGCAGATACTATTTTTGATAAATCTTTAGATGCCTGATTATCAATCAATCCTTCTCGATTTGTTTTGTCGATCAAATTGAAATTATAATCTTGATTTATTTCTATATTTCCTATAAAGTCACGATATGAGATACGGAAGCCTTGCTTTATATGCTTCTTCCCAAGTCCTAACCAGTCATATTCTGAACTTAGTTTTGAATCGAGCACCAATACTCCATCTCGATATATTGACATACCTCCATAATCATCCAAATAAGTTATTAATTCCTTGAAATCAGGCAAATCAATCCATTCTTTTGTTCTATACCATATTTCCATATGTATATAAAAACTTCCACACTCTATTTTTCTTTTTTGAGTACCAGAAAACCAATATAAAGGATTAGCTTCATCAATAAATCGTAAATCAATATCTTTCTCAATCCATTCGTCAGATGGAATCTTATCTATTGGGTGTTTGAATTTTAATTCAGAAATTTCAGCAATTCCATTTTCATTTATTAATATATCAAATATAAAATTAGGAGTGGCATCCTCATAAATATGAGAAATTGGTAAATCTTCTATTTGAGGGCATTCTAAATATGCTCTAAAAGGTAAAGTATTGTTGTTTGTACTTTTTTGAAATTGATTTTTAGGATTAGGAGAGTTGATATTTAAAATAGATCGTGCTAATTCATTTATTTCTTCTTGATTCCATTCAAATCCTTCTTTTCCACCATATATTATAAGCTTTGTACCAGACCCCGATTTGCCATAATCTCGGCTGATTTCTTCTTTGTATAAGCTAATTCCAATGCTGTTGAGATTGATGAAATTTGATGATATTTTATCAAATTCCTGCCAATCTATTTTCAAGACAAGTTCATATGGAATGTCTTTTGTTTTTGTACGCAGTTCTAAATATCGACCTAATCGATGTGTTGCAAAACGCCCTACTCCTTTTTCTCCCAGTGGGATTCTTCCATGCTCTTTCTTTAATTGCTTAATCAGAGCATCATAACTTCCCAAGTTTCCGAGTTTCAAGGCACGTTCCCTTTCCTCTTTTAATTTTTCTTTAATGTTTGTTTTTAGGGTAGAGGCAGGTCTTAACCATCCATTTTCAATCACGTCCTTAGACATTCCAATTCCATCATCTTCGATGATAATAACAGGTCCTGACATATTTGGATATTCATAATTATCAGGATCAATTAATGGTAGCTTACTGACGTTTTCAATTCTTACTCTACAATATGTGGCTTGAGCATCAATAGAATTTTTTATTAATTCTAATACACCAACTTTCTCCGAACCAATTAATTGTTCTCCTAAAACTTTGATAAGATGCGCGTCTGATTCAATATTGAGAACAATTCCTCCATCTAAACAAATCTCATCTAATAGTTTTTGAGGTATTTTGCGAACAGCATTTTGTGCATTGTAATGAGGATTATTTTGTTCTTCTATGTTTATACCTGACTCGTTTTTATAAGAAACAGGTTTTGTAAACTCTTTATATTCAGATATTTCAGCAAAATAATAACCCGATTCTCTTTTATCTTCAAAAGGTTTTTGGGTTATCCTCCCAAAACCGAAAAATTCCCCTTTGCCATTCTTTATTGGTTCATAATAAATGAAATCAATAGGAAGAGTTTCAAATTGCCCCAAATATGACTTAGCTTCATTCACAGGGAAATGGTAATATTTTCCTATGAAGTCATTATATTTACTATCATTTCGGTACTGTGTTAAAACAAGATATGTTTTATTTTTCATAATCATTTGTTTTTGATGATAAAAGCAAATCTTTAATATCTACATCAAGTAGTTTTGCTATCTTATATACCATCTCCATTGGTGGTTGGCATGAATTAGTGCACCATCGAGAGACAGTCGCTTCATTTCGTCCTACAGTTTCTGCAAGCCATTTACTAGTACGCTGTTGCTCTGCAAGAACAGCCTTCAGCCTATTCATCTGTTTCATTATGCAATTTTCTTGATGTTTCCTGCAAAGATACTATTTCTCTTTATGAATCCATTATAATTTATTCGGATTCTTTCAATGCTTCAACATTTTAGTGAAATATCTTTGTTCCATTGCAATTGCTTTGCCCTCTTCAGCTTCTCATTCCTTTTTAAGATACTTCTTATTTTACTTGTTTGTGGATAATCTTATGCTTAGACTAGAATACTCAGGTGAGAGTAAAATGCCAAGAAGAAATCCGAATCTTAATACAGGTCTATACGGCTATTTATTCGGGTGGTAATAACATTGTCTATCGTTGGGCTGACAAGTGATTTACGATATTTGAAACGCTCTATCAGGTAACGGTTTATATCGGCTCTTAGTTTCTCATATTTAATCATCGTTTTATTCCTTTCTTCTTTTTCTTTTTGAGTTTCTGTGCCTGTAAATCCTCTGCCAGTTTAGCATCGTAATTATTGCCATCTCCCAATGAGAAGATAGATAGCAAAGAATCACTACTACTATTATTTTGTTGATTGTAAGTCCGTTTATTATCTTGTCTAATATCAAGATTGCAAGAAATGTTGTTTTCTTTTTCACTGAATTGTAATACTTCTTTCTTCTTCTCGCCAGTAAAGTCTTGATTTTGTAATTCAAGTTGTTCGGAGATTGAACCGTTCTTCATCGTATTGTGGTAGTCGAATGATTCCAGTTGTTGACGATAGTAGCTAAAAAGTTTATCAAAACCTTGTTCCGCTTGTTGGAATAGGTTTACACGATCAAAGCCACCTTTGATTATTCCGTTTTTGGTGTCCTTATGATTGGTAAGTGGAGATAGCTTCTTTTTGTTAGATTGGTCTTTCCGGCTCACAATCAAATGACAGTGCATATTCAACTCATTATCTGAACGGCTACGATCAAAATGAATCTTCCCATAAAACTTTATATCTGTTTCGGATAGCTCTTTGTTGAAATTCTTGGCATATTCAGGGATGAACACCTCTCGGATGTACCGCTTTATGGCTTCGGCTTGCTCCTGTTCTGTATTACCCATTGCTCGCAGTTCATTTTCTGATGGGCTGACATGAATAGCATAAAACTTAGCATCTGTTTTCATCAGTTGTCCAATATTACTATCTATATCTTTTATGACGGTTGATTTATAGATGTTGTCATCTGTCAGATTGAAAAAGCCTTCAGTATAGAGACCTTTCTCCATCTGTTCTAAATCCTCGTGTTCAAGGTAATTAGCTAGTCGTCGGCTACTGCCTGCATTATTATATGTGCTGTTGGATGGTGGAGCAAAGTCTATGTGCATCAGCTTATGTATTTATCAGGTTTGTAATTTCTGCTTTTAGGTTATCTTTCCTTTTGCTATCCATCACACCACAAGCAGAAAGTTCCGAATAGAGTTTTATTAGGTGAAGCAACTTTTTATAATCTCGTTGGTGTATCTGGTAGAGTGCGTTAATTTGTTTGCACTGATTGTTTATCACATCGGCATGATTGCCGAACTGCTCACTTATCTTTTTCAGTACGGCTGTTTGTTTCTCCTGACTGGCTTCCAGTTGAGAGAGGATCAGAGTTTCCAAAGTTTTTTCGATAGCATCGAAGCGCAAAGCGATAGAATTTGTTGCCCGTATCATGGGATTCAGTTCTTCTACCTCATAATGACGGATGAAGCGAATAATATCATTTTGTCTCTTATTTATTTTCGCCAGTTCCGATTTTACAGATTCCGGTGCTTCGGATGGGTTGATATGTGCCTTGTCTATATACCCGAACGCCAACTTTACAACTTCACTCTTTTTCAGCGAATAGCGTTTGCATATCTTCTCTACCAAAGCTGCCGTTTCCTTATCTATGGAAATGGTAGTGAATATCGTTTTTCTACTGTTGTTTGGCATGGTAATTACTTTTTTATAGAAATATGAATAGATAAATACCTGATAATAAGCATTTTCTTTGCAATGCTTATTACAGGTGTCATTGCAGCGTGTTTTTGTAACACGCTAAAGCCGAAGGCTTTGCCCCGCAGGGCAAGAGGGAAGAACAGGACTTGTCCAGTTCCCTCTTGCTTCATTTAGCGAAATGAGCCGAGCCACAAAGCGAGGTGGTTTCTGCTAAATGGGGTGTGATGGCACTTTACAGAACGGATGAATTATCCGCCTTTTTTGCTTCGGTTTGCTTATCGAGTTGATTTTCCTTTTTAAATCGTTCATAGGTTTTACAATCGGCATTTTCCTGAACGAATGCCCGAATGTCGGATGCCCGATAATAGGTTTTATGACTAATCATAAAGAAAGGTAGTTTACCACTTGCCCGATAACGCTGCAAGGTTCGGAAAGATACTTTCAGCAGGAAAGCTAAATCCTGATTGTCTAACAGTCGGTCGTTTTCATCCAGCACTTTATCGGTATTGATAAGCGATTGCAGGTTTTGACCTATCTCCCCAAGTTTCTTCGATAGCCTTTCCATCCACTTATCGAAATTTTCGTTGTCTATATACATTTTGCTTCAATTTTTAGTTCAACATTATTGTTCTCAATCGATTGATGAAGCAAAGTTCGGCAAATGGGTGCAAATAAGTTAGGGGAGTAGATATACTACACCCCTAACATTTGTTGGTAAGTTACTGATTTATAGATAGCCTTTCTTTTGATTTTCTTCAGTAATAGCTTTGCGAAGTATATCTAAAAATTCGATTCGTTTATTGGCTTGCCGACAAATTACACTTTCATGCTTTTTGTGGATGTCCCCAAATTTGATATTGAAGAGATGTTCAAACGCTCGTCCGATTTCTGTTAATGGTGCTTCTTTTCCGGCATGGTTTATCACTCTCTTGGATATGAATAATCCGCTAACCAGCTCCATGATTTCAACAAGGTTAGTTTCATCTGTCAGATAGAGTGGCGATTGTGGATTACCATTTTTTTTGTTTTGAAACGGGGCTGGATATTGAATTTTTAGATTCAATAGCTCCAGTTCTGAATTGATAATAGCCAATGTCTTTTGTAGAAACTGCTTTTTAAGCGCATTTTCCCCCCTGCCCGTAAAGAGGTATTGTTTCAAGTGAAGCTATCTCAATACGGGTAGCTACAAGAATACGATAAATAGTTGAATAATCGTTTTCATTACTTATGTCTCTAATTTTTTCGATAAACTCGTCATAGGCATTTTGCATTACATTGTTATTGACTTCCTCTTTAGACTTTTCAATCAAAAGGTTGAAAAGTTCTGTTCTTAATAATTTGTTCATAAGCATAATTTTAAATGGTGAATAAAACCAATAAATATATTGTCTACATTTAATATGCTTATTTGCGATAATGTTTTATAATCAAACTATTCTAGTTCTGATATATAAATATTGATTGTTTGCAATATATTTATAACATCAGTTTCTGTAATACCGTGGCTCTCTATGCGTAATACTTTTTCCCAATCTTCAAAATCCACATTCCATTTATGAATCTGCGAGTATTGAGCAAATAGTATTTTTATTCTTTCTATTTCTAATTCGGTCGTAATAGAAGTTCGAAAAATCAAAATAGATCTTTTATTGTTACTGACTTTCGTCATATATCACTTCCTTATATTATTCATTTTAAGGAAAAACACCGTTATTGCATCATATCGTAGATTTGAAACAGAACACACTACTTTGCTAATCTTTCTCGTAATAAACTTTTCTATGAAATTCATTTTGTCAAACAGAAACTCACCACCTAAGATTGCTTCGGCGACAGCATTTGAGTGTAGATATTCGGGGAAAGCTTTTTTAAGTTGCTCAACTTCTTGAGTATCGTTCATTCCGCAAATAAATAATGCTATAATCTTCTGTTCTAACTGAGCGCGATTCTTATTGCAGAATTTACTCATTAATCTTCCTGGGTGCCCAGCGTAAATAGAAGTTCCAAGAATAATTCTATCATAACCTTGAATATCAGGATTATGGAACTCTTTCAATGATATATACTCCGGTTCAGGACTTAATTTTTCTCCTATAAGATGTGCAACTCTTTCAGTTGTTCCATGCTTTGAATAGTAGATTATTGCAGTTTTCATAAATTCTCTCCTTTCATTTAGTTACCTTTGCAAAGGTAGAGTAGTCAAGGGCTATTATCAATAGTGAATTATCATCATATTTTGGAACATTCATGAACTTAGAAAAATATAAATCGTATGTAGAGCTATTGTCAAGAGTGAACAATAGTTGTGTGTTTCTTATAGAATATAATAATAGATTTTTATATACATCTCCAAATTTCAATACATTTTTTGGATACGACATCGAAAAACTTAAAGACCCTTCGATTGAACACAACTACTTAGAGAAATATATTCATCCTGATGATTTTCTGATCTTTAGCACTATTCAAAAAAGGTTACTTGGCTTTTACTATAGCCAGCCTATTGAATGCAGAAAAGATTACAAGCATATCTTTGAATTTAGAATTTTGAATGCAAAGAAAGAATATGTAAGAGTGATTAGTCAGCATCAGGTTTTAGAAATAGATGAAATTGGTAATCCCTTTTTGGTTTTAGGGGTAGTTGATTTATCCCCTGACCAAAAAGATATGGATGAGATAAAATTTCGGCTTGTCAATAATAAAACAGGAGAAATGACACCTTTCCCTTTGACCGAAGAAACAAATATAAAGTTAACTAAACGAGAAGTGGAAATACTGAAACTGGTAAATAAAGGCATGTTTAGTAAAGAAATATCGGATAGCCTTTCGATAAGTATTCATACAGTAAACAATCACAGACAAAATATTCTTCAAAAAATGAATACAGACAATGTTGTTGAGGCTATTAATTATGCCCGAAAACTTGGACTATTGGATTAATTCAAAAATAGTTCTTACTGTGTAGTAAGGTTATTTGAAACAATGGAAAACCACAGTAAACTAAAGTAGTTCGCTCGTTTCTACCCATTTACCCATTCCCTATTTTGTTTTTTATATTGTAAAAGCTGATAATCAGAATTCTATTTTGATACACTATAGTAGTAGCAAATAATTGAATTGCTTATTGAATAGTGCTTCAAACAATTAGTTCATAATTTTTTTCATGAACTGGTGAGTTCACTATTTTAACTTCCATAGATTCTTATGTATAACTTTAGAAGTTAGACATTAGTAGCTTTACCATGCCACTTTCAGACAGTTTTGAAAACGACTCTTGATTCTTCTTTCATTTGCTGGTGAAATAGAATCAACACGTTTTATAAACCATTAAAAATTAAATGTATGGAAGTAGTAACCATTGAGAAAAGAACATTTTCGTATGTCTGCGAAAGGTTCACGGAGTTTGCCAAGCGGATAGAGAGTTTATGCAGTACTCATACTCAGAAGGTAGAAAACTGGCTAGATAGCCAGGAAGTGTGCCTGTTGTTAGGTTTTAGTAAGCGAACGCTGCAATATTACCGAAGTAGTGGACGGCTGGCTTATTCTCAAATCGGCAGCAAGATTTATTATAAATCTTCCGATATCGAGAGAATTATTGCGGACAGTGAAACACAGAATCAATCACCCAAACAAATCACGCCTTATGAAAAGAACTAAAGAAAATTATCCATTCTTCAACCTGTTTTCCATTGTCGGTACATGGGAAAGCATTAATCTGAATCCTACGGTTATCATCTACCGAAACGACAAGGACTATCTTCTTTCTATTATATATGTATCAGAAACGACCAAACAGGCTTTACCCGCAACTTATGAGATACAGCAAGATGGTAGCCAGTATTTTATTACCATTACATCCAAACGGCTCTATGTAGATTATGATCCGGTAAAAGACATACTTAACATTTCATCGTTGGGTGACTATCTGCGTAACTAGCCAGCTATCTAGCCATCTTGAAATCAATATTTCAATAAAACAATCTTTCAATCATGGAACTAATAAATAAAGATACCCCGCAAGTCAAAGAGTTTGTTTCTTCGCTTGATTCAATGCTGAACGGTATTGAATCTATTGTCAAGCATTACAAGCCCCATCTAAACGGAGAACGATTTCTTTCTAACAATGAAGTTTCCAAGGAACTGAATGTCAGTCTGCGAACTTTGCAAGAATGGCGAGATACAGGGCTAATCCCCTTTATTCAGATAAAAGGTAAAATCATTTATCGCCAAAGTGATATTGATAAACTGCTCCAAAAACACTACTTTGAAAGCTGGAAAGAATAACCTGCTACCCTCGAAAACATTGTTTTTCGGAATTTAATTTGAATCATTGACTTTTCCAGTGAAGTATTTAGTCTGTGCAAGTCTTTAGATGAAAATACGCTCGAACGCAGTGAGAGGAAGATTTTCATCTAAACCGAAGGCTTGGACTTGAACAGGCTAAATATGGAACTTACCTTTGTCAATGTTTCATATTGAGTTCTGGAAAACTTACTTTAAAAGAAAAGGATTGAGAAAATGAAATTCATTCTTCCCAATCCATTTCTATATTGACTACTACCTTTATTATATAGTCAGTTCTGATAAACAGTTATTTACTTTCTGCATATCTTTTAGAATATTCTGATCCAGTACCCGTGCGTAGTGTTTCGTCACGTTGGTATCTGCATGACCTAACATCTTGGCTACATTTTCCATACTCACGCCATTTGCAAGGCAAATACTTGTGGCATAGCTATGACGGGCAGTGTGAGTACTAAGGTTTTTCTGAATTCCGCACACATCTGCAATTTCCTTCAAATAACTGTTCATGCGTTGATTGCATAATACAGGTAAAAGTTTTCCAGTACAGTCTGACACATCTTTATATTTATCAAGAATTGAAGCTGCCACTGGTAACACAGGAATGTTACACATGATTTTTGTCTTTTGGCGGTTCTTCCTTATCCAAAGTTCCCCTTTGTTATCCCTAACCAAGTGTTCGGGTGATAAGTCTTTCACATCACTGAACGCCAAGCCAGTAAAAATGCAAAAGACAAAAACGTCCCGTACCTGCTCAACTCGTTTAATGGTGAACTCTTTGGCAAGAATGATCTTAATCTCGTCCATCGTCAGAAATTCAGGATCGGTTTCTTCCAGTTTGAAGCGATAGTAAGCAAACGGATCTTTCTTTATCCAGTCGTTTTCCAAAGCAATGCGGATAATCTTCTTTAAGTTCTTCAATCGGGTGATAGCTGAATTCTGCGCACAACCCTTTTCAATCTTCAAAAAAGCATCGAATTTAGAAATAAAGTTGGCTTCCAAGTTATTCAGGGCAATATCCGATAGCTGATATTCTTTCTTTATGAATTCCTCCAAATATCGGGTAGTGGTTTCATACCGTTGAACGGTCTTACTAACGAAGTCTTTGCCGATTAACTTACGGCTTTGTTCGTTATGCTCCCTAAATACTTGCAATAGTGTTTTGCTATCTTCGTCCACACCATAAAATAGTTTTCTAACAAGATCAACAGTGATAACCTTGCCGGAAGTTTCCAGTTCTCTATAAATTTGGTGTATGTGTGAACGTGTGATTTCTAAGTAGTGGTTCAGTTCCACCGACATACGGTCTTTACCTTTTGAATTCTCTTTAGCCTGATTCCATAGGTTTACGGGACAGCTTCTTTTGATAGAAATATCTACCATACAGCCATTTACAGTGATTCTCATGCACACGGGTGCTTCCCCGTTCTTTAATAATTTGCCTTTCTTGATGAAGAACAATACAGAAAATGATTTTCGAGCCATTTTTACATCGTTTTTAAAGTTACAAAACTATGTATTCTCTTCCAAAGTAAGTCTATGCAAAAGACTATGAATCAGCGAAAAAGATGCAAATTCGTGGGACTTTTTTGAACTAAATTTTAGTCCCACGATTTATCCACCGATAATATGCTTGAAACGGCTATTTTCTGCTACCTGCCAGAAAAAAGAAATCCCTGATAATATCTGATTATCAGGGATTTGCTTGATTTTTCTTTTGTTTTAAGTGATCCGCCTGGGGTTCGAACCCAGGACCCCATCCTTAAAAGGGATGTGCTCTACCTGCTGAGCTAGCGAATCATCCGGTGCGTTACTTCTGTAATGCGGGTGCAAAGATATACCATATATTTTAACCTTGCAAGCATTTCAGCCTTTTTATTTCAAATTTTATCATGTACATTTGTACACGAACAAACAAAATAAGAATAGATATATACAGAGATATACAATTAAATTAAAGAGACAGTTTAAATTAAAGATAATCAAATATACAGTTTAAATACACATTAGAGACACATGGCAGACGATAAGAAAATCATTTTTTCGATGGTTGGCGTGAGTAAGACCTTTCCGCCACAGAAACAAGTTTTAAAAAATATTTATCTGTCTTTCTTTTACGGAGCCAAGATCGGCATTATCGGTCTGAACGGATCTGGTAAATCTACCTTGCTTAAAATCATCGCTGGGATAGAAAAAGAATATCAAGGAGAAGTCGTTTTCTCTCCAGGCTATTCTGTGGGATACCTTGAACAAGATCCAAAACTGGAAACAGGCAAAACAGTAAAGGAAATCGTACAGGAAGGCGTACAAGAGACTGTCGACATATTAAAAGAATATGAAGAAGTAAATGAAAAATTCGGAGATCCCGAGATATTGGAAGACCCGGACAAAATGGATGCCCTCATTGCTCGTCAGGCTGAGCTACAGGACAAAATCGATGCTACAGATGCATGGAACCTCGACAGCCGCTTAGAACGCGCAATGGACGCACTTCGCTGTCCACCAGAAGATCAGGTAGTAGATACATTGTCCGGAGGCGAACGTCGCCGTGTAGCCCTCTGCCGTCTCTTACTAAAGCAACCGGACATCTTGTTGCTCGATGAGCCGACCAACCATTTAGATGCAGAATCTATCGATTGGTTGGAACAACACTTACAACAATATACAGGAACCGTAATCTGTATAACACACGACCGTTACTTCCTCGACCACGTTGCCGGTTGGATTCTGGAACTAGACCGAGGAGAAGGTATTCCATGGAAAGGTAACTACTCATCCTGGCTAGACCAGAAAACCAAACGAATGGCTCAGGAAGAAAAGCAGGTAAGCAAACGTCGTAAGACTCTGGAACGCGAATTGGAATGGATCAACTTGGCACCTAAGGCCCGTCAGGCTAAAGGTAAAGCCCGTTTGAATTCATACGAAGCACTATTGAATGAAGACCAGAAAGAACGCGAAGCCAAGTTGGAAATCTTTATACCAAACGGTCCTCGACTGGGAAACAAGGTAATTGAAGCTCAACACGTAGCCAAAGCATTCGGAGACAAGTTATTGTTTGACGACCTCAACTTCATGCTTCCACCTAACGGCATTGTAGGAGTTATCGGTCCGAACGGTGCAGGAAAGACTACTCTATTCAAGATGATTATGGGTATGGAAAGCATCGATAAAGGTACATTCGAGGTAGGCGAAACGGTGAAGGTTGGTTATGCAGACCAGACACATAAAGATATTGACCCGCAGAAAACCGTTTATCAGGTAGTATCCGGAGGACAGGAATTTATTCGTGTGGGAGGAAAAGAAATCAACGCACGTGCCTACCTGTCCAAATTCAACTTTGCAGGAGCAGACCAAGAAAAACTTTGTGGTGTACTGTCCGGTGGAGAACGCAATCGTCTCCATCTGGCGCTTACCCTGAAGGCTGAAGCTAACGTATTACTGCTGGACGAACCGACCAACGATATAGATGTAAACACTCTCCGCGCCTTGGAAGAAGGGCTGGAAAACTTTGCAGGTTGTGCCGTTGTCGTATCACACGACCGCTGGTTCCTCGACCGTATCTGTACCCATATTCTCTCGTTTGAAGGAGATTCTAACGTGGTATTCTACGAAGGTACCTACTCCGAATACGAAGAATATAAACGTAAACAGGAAGGCTATACAGAGCCGAAACGCGTACGCTACCGTAAGCTAATTACAGATTAATCACATATATAGTATTAAGACCATGAAAAAAAGAATGTTATCATTGGCAGTATGTGCTGCCGTCTTCTTGTGTTTTGGAAGTGAAGCAAACGCCCAGAAAACAATTAAGTTGTTTAACGGCAAAGATCTTTCAAACTGGAATTTTGTTGTAGATAAGAATGCTGTTCCTGCCGAACAAGTATATTCCGTTGAAGACGGAATAATTAACATCACCGGCAATCCGTTCGGTTATATGTACACAAAAGACAAGTACAGTAACTACAAATTACATGTGGAATACCGTTGGCCTAACGGCAAGGAGAATGCAAACAGCGGAATCTTTTTGTTAATTGCAGATCCGAAGAATCCCTTCCCTAACGGTATCGAATGTAACCTGATGAAAGACAATGCAGGCGATTTCGTTCTTCTGGGAGGTTCCGACCTTGCCGAATACCAGGGCAAACCAGGCGAGCCCCGTCCAGCCTTCCCCGTTGTACGGAAAACCAATCCCGACAGCGAGAAACCTGCTGGCGAGTGGAACGAAGCCAATGTATTCGTAAAAGATGGTGTAATCACAGTTTATATCAACGGTGTTTACCAAAACACAGGAACCAATAAGCAGAAAGAAGGCTACATCGGTCTGCAGAGCGAAGGCAAGGAAGTTCAATTCCGTAACGTAACGATTACTCCTTGGTAACATTGCTTTTTAACCCAATATGGAGAAATATATATTCTCTATAATAAAAGTCGGAGAAGGGCTGATACTCGGAGCCATACTCTTATTCGTTATTTGGTACATTGTAAAAGATATACTGGATATGAGAGATGACGACCGTGATTAGCCCTTCTCCATATATAAACACAAACAAGAACCTCCTACCTCTACTGTCTATTTATTATACACCCCTGTCTAATATTTTGACAACATCTACACCTATAAAATTACACAAATAACTATAATACAACAAATTACACACTTTGGCATAATATTTGAACACTAATAGTCATCAAATATTAAATTTCAAAGAATGAATACAATACTACGTAACTTCTTAAGTATTCTTAGACGGTTTAGGATGGCAGCCTTCCTCAATATAGCAGGTCTTGCTGTCGCATTTGCCGCATTCATTGTCATTCTGATACAAATAAATTATGAACGTAATTTCGACCGCTTCCACCCCACATCAAAACAAATATTCCGGATAAACCTAAATGAAACAGGTATTTTCTCAGCTTTGTTACCCAGAGGATTGATTGATGATGTCATCAACTCCTCTCCACATATCAAAGCAGGCACATTGCTCACAACCATTGTCCCTCCCCTCTATTTCTCCATTACCGAGAATGGAGAGAAGCGGGGCTTTCGTGAAGAAATACAGACATGCTACCCCTCTTTCATCCAAATATTCGGATTCACTCTACTTGAAGGTAATCCGGACTGCCTCTCCGACCCGGAAAAGATATTGATACCCGAAAGCCTGTCGCATAAGCTATTCGGAGAACAGTCTGCCATAGGAAAATCCATCCATGCAGAAGAATCTGTATGGACCAAAGACAGAAAAGATTTCACTGTTGGAGGCGTCTACCGTGACTTCCCCACAAATACACAGTTAAACAACGTCATCTACATGGCAATAGACGGGTATGCCAAAGGAAACTACAGATCAAGCAGCTATATCGGTTACTTACTGTTGGACGATGCCACTTCCGCCCAAGATGTAGCTACCAATTTCAACGCACATTTCGATTTTTCCAAACTGGGACGTAACAACGAGAAAGGAATCACTCTAGTTCCCCTCACTGACATTTATTACAGGGATACAGATATGGATCAATATATCATCCGTTCCGGAAATAAAGAGATAACACTCCTGCTTTTCGGCATTGCGTTACTTATTCTGACCGTTGCCGTCATCAATTTCACTAATTTCAGTACCGCATTGACTCCGATGCGCATCAAGAGCATCAATATCCAAAAGGTTTTAGGGAGTTCCGATGCCATGCTCCGTTCAGCCTTACTAGCCGAAGCCGTCTGCATCAGTATGATAGCATGGTTGGGCAGTTTGTCTCTGGTATGGTTTCTAAGTGAAACGGCCTCATTGCCATTTGTCGAAGCAAATCTCAGTTTATTACAAAACTGGCAGGTGGCAGTGTTGTCTGCCGGCGTAGCTGCCGTTACAGGAATCGTAGCAGGGCTTTACCCTTCCTGGTACGTAACCTCCTTCCCTCCCGCATTGGTGCTGAAAGGAAACTTTGGACTGTCTCCTACCGGAAGGAAACTACGCACCATTCTTATCGGGATACAGTTTATCGTATCCATCGTATTAATCGTAGCTGCCGGATTCGTCCGTATCCAGAACCATTATATGCAGAACTATTCATTAGGATTCGACAAAAGCCAGATTGCTATTGTAAACCTGAGCGGCGATATCTATAATAAATATCGGGATACATACACCAACCGGCTAAAGGAATTTACAGGTATTAATGATGTAGCATTTTCATTCGAGAAAGTCGGATCGCTGGATATGTATAATACCAATACCGTCACATATAAAGGAAAAGCAGATTCATATTTTATGATTCTGGTATCTTCCAATTTCCTCAACGTAATGGGAATTCCTGTAGAAGAAGGACGCAACTTCACTCCTGCCGATGAGCAAACAGAGAATGCCGCTATGATTTTCAACCGTACAGCACACATAAACAATCAGATGGCCGAAGGGGATGAATTCGGTTCATGGATTACCGGACGTATAATTGGATTCACCGGAGATGTGAAGCTCACTTCCCTTCGCCAGGGAGAGAACAATATAGCTTTTGTTGTAGGGAAAACAGATATTCCATTAACAGTCTCCTATATCCGTCTGAATCAGGGGACCGATACACATGCAGCCGTAGAACATATTAGAGAAACACTTGCGGGTATCGATCCCTCCTATCCGTTCGACGTAGAGTTTTATGATACAATATTCAACCAGCTTTACCATAAAGAAGAGAACCTGCGCAGCCTGATTACCTTATTCAGTCTGTTAGCCATCACCCTCTCGCTGGTAGGCGTATTCGGGTTGGTGGTATTCGATACACAATACCGCCGTAAAGAAATAGGTATTCGTAAAGTACATGGAGCCACTCTCAAGGAAATACTCGGCATGCTGAACAGGCAATATATCTATATCGTCTTAACCTGTTTTGTTATTGCCGTTCCTCTAGCTTGGTTCGGTGTCAAAAAATGGCTTGAAAGCTTTGCCTACAAAACACCTATATACTGGTGGGTGTTTCTTATAGCCCTGATCATCGTCCTGGCTATCACAATCGCCACTGTCACTTTCCAAAGCTGGCGGACAGCCAATACAAACCCGGTAGAGCTGACTTGTGACAATTGACAACTGCTTAAAATGGGACCTCATTATTGCTACCTTGAGACAGAAAATCTGCTCCTGCGGGGGGTATAGGAGGTATTTCTGTCATTGGGTTACCGCTGTTCATATTGGATGAAAATTCACGGATAGCAATGTCTTCATCTATATTCATAAACTTGGCAAATTCACTTTTGAAACGGAGTCGTACGTCGCCGGTAGCACCGTTACGATGCTTGGCTATGATAATTTCAGCCAGACCAATCAGCGAGTTCCCCCGTTCATCTTCTGTTATCTTGTAATATTCAGGACGGTGGATAAAGCAAACCATATCCGCATCCTGCTCAATAGCGCCGGACTCACGCAGGTCTGCTAACTGTGGACGCTTCCCTTCCGCTCCCTGACGACTTTCCACACCACGATTCAACTGCGACAGGGCGATAATCGGGATATTCAATTCCTTCGCCAACCCTTTCAATGAACGGGATATGGTACTCACCTCCTGCTCACGGCTACCGAAGTTCATGCCGCTTGCATTCATCAACTGGAGGTAGTCAATAATGATACATTTGACATCATGTTCGCGAACCAGACGGCGTGCCTTAGTACGAAGCTCAAATACCGAAAGGCTCGGCGTATCATCCACGAAGATAGGCGCATCATATAGTTCTTTTATCTTGAAGTCGAGTTGCTCCCATTCATAGCTTTCCAATCGTCCGCTCTTGATTTTCTCGCCCGGTATCTCGCATACATTCACAATCAGACGGTTTACCAACTGCACGTTACTCATTTCAAGCGAGAACACGGCTACCGGCGTATTATGGTTCACCGCCATATTCTTAGCCATAGAAAGGACGAAAGCCGTCTTACCCATTGCAGGACGGGCTGCTATAATAATAAGGTCGGAGTTCTGCCAACCCGAGGTAATCTTATCCAGACCTTCAAAACCGGTACGGATACCGCTCAGTCCCTCCTTCTGGTTTGCCGCCTTCTGGAGCATCTCCATTGCATCTTTAATAACCGGATTGATTTGCGTCACATCCTTCTTCACATTTCGCTGTGAGATTTCAAACAGTTTCCCCTCGGCTTCCTGCATCAGGTCTTCCACATCGATTGTTTCGTCAAAGGCTTTACCTTGTATCATGGCAGTAAAGGAAATCAGCTCGCGTGCCAGATACTTCTGGGCGATAATACGGGCATGGTATTCGATATGCGCACTACTTGCCACCTTACTGGTGAGCTGTGAAATATAGAAAGGACCTCCCACTTGGTCCAGCTCTCCCCGCTTCTTCAACTGCTCCGTAACGGTGAGCATATCCACAGGACGCTGGCTGATAGCCAAATCCACAATAGCCGCATAAATCATCTCATGTGCCTTCTCATAGAAACATTCCGGTTTCAATATCTCACTGATAATCGAATAAGCATCTTTCTCCAGCATCAACGCACCCAACACAGCTTCTTCCAGTTCGCGTGCCTGCGGTTGCAAGCGTCCCATATCAGGCACAATCACTGTCTTCTGCTTTCCTCTTCCTGTATTTCTTGTTCCTTCTGCCATCTTCTTTTAATAAATATCGGACACCAAAATTACAATAATATTTTTACTTTCCGTAAAAAATCCTACCTTTGCAGCCGTAAAAAGTAATTACCTAAATTATGGACGACAGTATTCCGCGAGAAACGAAAACAGCAAGTATTAACTGACGTCGTAGGGGTCCGCAAGATGTCTCCTGCCGCGTTACAAACAACGAAAGGAGGCAATAATGAAAACTTTTCTTTATTGTGAAGCCGGCTTTGTAGAAAAAAACGAGTGGCTTCCCAACAGTTGGGTAAATGTAGAATGTCCTACACCCGAAGAACTCCGTTATCTAACCGAACATTTTGATGTTCCCAAATCATTTCTGGATGATATAGCCGATACAGACGAACGCCCTCGTATCGAATATGAGGGCAACTGGTTGCTTACCATCATTCGTATTCCTTTATATACACGCAATAGTGACACCCCTTTTGGGACGGTGCCGATGGGGATTATAACAAACAACGACATTATTATTTCCGTCTGTTACCATAAAACCGAACTAATCGCGGATTTCATCCGGTACACCCGCAGAAAGGAAGTCGTAGTCCGTCATAAATATGACTTGATACTGCGCCTGATTCACTCGTCGGCGGTCTGGTTCCTGAAGTACCTGAAACAAATCAACAATGAAGTGGCACGTGCCGAAAAGGAACTGGAAAGAAGTATCCGCAACGAGGATTTGATGCGCCTGATGAAATTGGAAAAGAGCCTCGTTTACTTCAACACTTCCATCCGTGGCAATGAAGTGATGCTCACTAAGCTGCAAAGCATTTTCCAAGAACCCATGTACATGGATAAAGAACTGCTGGAAGACGTAGAGACTGAGTTGAAACAGGCACACCTCACGGTAAACATCTACAGTGATATCCTCACCGGTACAATGGATGCTTTTGCTTCCGTTATATCCAACAACGTGAATACCATCATGAAGCGTATGACCTCCATCTCCATTATTCTAATGGTACCCACGCTAATTGCCAGTTTCTATGGTATGAACGTACCTATCTATGGAGAAAACATGCCTCACGGATTCGTGATTATCGTGATGTTCTCCATCATGCTCTCGGCACTTGCCTTCTTTATCTTCAGAAAGATAAAATGGTTCTAAGGTTTGCCGGTATCTCCATAATGCAATCTGCCTGATGAGGTGTAAGAACGCGCTGGCGATTATTTTATCCTAGCGCAGAGAGATGTCGCACCAGTTCCTCTCAACTGTATTTCTACTGGAAATTGTAAAAAGACAAAGCCGCTTTACCTTCACAGGCGAAGCGGCTTTTTAATCGATAAGCTTTTTCTAATCAAATATCTAATCAGAAAACAATATCTTGGGAAGGATAATATCTAATTCGGACAATAAAGAACAAAGGGCGTGCCAAAAGGTAGAGACATAGACAACACACCAAGTGTAACATATTAATATACAACAGATTTAACAACACAAACCAAATAACTCCGCCTAACACAAAAGTGTGGAATTGTGGAATGCAGTGTGGAATTATGTGTATTTTTTCCACACTATATCCCAAAAAGAAAAACCTCTCCATTACCCCCATATAGAGGTTGGAGAGGTTTTTATACGGATTATTCCATTTCTTGCTTCCCGGATGAATCCGTTTGCTTCGGAAACAAGAATATCAAATCGGGCTAATCGCAGAAATCATACCAAACTTTTCGTTATCGTTAAGACTCCAGACAACGCGACCATTGCCGTCAATTTCCAATAACTGGGGACTATTGGCTTCCTTCGCATTTTTGTCGTGCCCCTGCCAGTTACAGATATATAACCCTTCGCCATAGGCCGGCAACAACTGTGCAACAAAAAACAGACGGACACCTTTGATATCGTTTTCACCATACCGGCGGGCTATCTCACCATTGTCAAGGTTTACTTCAAGTAGCGAATGACCGTCGCCACAGGCAACCCAATAGTTACCATTGTTCAAGGCATATGTACTGAACGGTGTACCTTCCAACTTCGTAGCTTTTAGCAATTTTCCTTCCTGAGAGACCTCACGCACATCGGAAGTTTCAAAGAGAGGAATCAGATAGTTACCACGTTCATTCTTGTTTACCTGACGGAACTGAGCGTGAGGTTGTTCAATACCAGTCTCATATTCCGTACGGGAAAGAATATCTCCCTTCGGGCTTACTTCCGTGATAACAGCCGGATGCCCCACCCATGCCAACAAGTAGTTGCCGTTGGGCAGTACACGTGCTGTCTGCATCTCGCACGTATCGGGAGCAGGGATGTTCCACACTTCCTGATGTTCACGAGTGATGACCTTAGCTCCCCGTGCATACGAGAATAGAATATTGCCATCCGGAGTAGCAGCTACGGAATTACATTCCCAGCCCTTTTCAAGCGGATGTTCCCACTCTATCTCCTTTGTGTTTTTGTTTATGATTACAATCTTGTTCCAACCGGAACCACCCAACAGAAGCTTCTGAGCTTTCTTCTGGCAGGATGTAGCGGAGAAAAGAAGGAGTGCGGAACACAATAGTGCGAATATCTTCTTCATGCTTGTTTATTTTGAAATATCAAGGAACATTTCATAGCCCTTTTCAGGAGTCAGCCCGTCATGCACAACTGCATGTACAGCCTGAATCATGGCAGCAGGAGATTCGCTCTGGAATACATTACGCCCCATATCTACACCGGCAGCGCCATCGTTTATCGCCTTATAACAAAGCTCAAGGGCTTCTTTCTCCGGAAGTTTCTTTCCTCCGGCGATAACTACGGGAACGGAACATGCGGCAGCTACTTTTTCAAAACCTTCGCAGTAGTAAGTCTTTACGATATTTGCTCCATTCTCGGCACAGATACGGGAAGCCAGACCGAAATAACGAGCGTCACGTGCCATCTGTTTGCCGACAGCAGTCACACCCATTACGGGAATGTTATAGCGGCTTGCCTTGTCTACAGCCTTGAACAGATTGGCTACGGTTTTAGCTTCATGCGCTTCGTCACCGATGGCAAGCATGACAGCCATAGCGGATACGTTCATACGGATAGCATCTTCGATATCAATCAGTACATTGTCATTCAGCTCTGTCAGAATAGAGGTACCGGCATCGGAACGCAAGCAGATTGGAGTTTTTGTATTTGCTGGGATAACGGATTGCAGGATACCGCGTGTACACATCAAGCAGTCGGCATACTCCATCAAAGGAACGATCGTGAGATCAATACGTTCCAAACCGGAGGTAGGCCCCATTATGAAACCATGATCGCAAGCCAGCATCACCGATTTGCCTGTTTTCGGATTGAAAATACGGGAAAGACGGTCTTTCAAACCCCAGGGAGCATTCTCTGCACCTTTCACATGAAATATTTGTTGTTGGGAAGCTACGCCTAAACCGAAGTTGGCACCTTCTCTCAAATCATCTAAATCTGCCATTTGTTTATTTCTTTTTTAGCGGGGGACGAAACATATGCTCCGCCCGTCCGTGATTAAACCTTTATTTTTTACAATGCTTCTGCAAAAGAAGCAAACATACAACTCCAGGAAGTAGCACCGCTGTCGGCATAACCGATCGAGCGTTCGCCATAATTACGGGCACGCCCGAAGTTTGCTTTCATCTGTACGGTGTCTTCCGCACCTTTCAGAGCGGCAACAGCTCCAGCATGAAGGATTTCCTTAATGTCATCCGATTCGCATGCCTGAATAGCTTCGACAGCAGGAATCAAGGCATCCATCATTGTCTTATCACCTTGCTGTGCTTTAGTTTGCTTCTTCACGTTATCCAGACCACTGGCAAACATTTTCTTCACTCCGGCTGCATCCAGTTCAGTACCTTCGGCTCCGTCGCTCATCCCGAGGAAGAAGGCTCCCAATAGTGTACTGGTGGAACCGCTTACTTGTAACATAACATCAAAGCCCATATCGTTCAGCATGGATTTGAATTCCGTTCCTTTTTGTGCTGTTGCTACAATAGCGGACATGGCAGTAACGATTGCCTGACCGTGGTCGCCATCGCCGATTACAGCGTCCAATTTTGAAAATTCGTCCTCACGTGCTTTAATGTTTTTCAAGGCGTTATCCAACATTGCCTTGAAGTTGTCAATTGTCAATTGTTTCATGTTTTTTGCTTATTTACCGATAGTAGTCCAATAAGGTGCATCGGCGCGTTTGTTCTTCAAATAATCGATATGGTCTTCATCCAGGATTGCCATAATCATCTGGAATCCGGCTTGTTCCTGCACGGTCAGGATTTCCTGGATACGGCTCACTACGACTTCCATACCGCGTGCTTCCAGTTCCTTATAGGCTTTACGGAAAATGATGTTCAGCTCCATATGGGTGGTTGCCCCCACGCCGTTGATGATAAGCAACATCTTGTCACCCTTCTTCGGTTGGAGTTGCTGGCAAAGTAAGTCAACCATTTCAGCAGCCGTAGCATCAGCAGATTCCAGGGGTTTCTGTCCACCACCACCTTCGCCGTGTTGTCCCATACCGATTTCCATCACTCCGTCAGGCAAATCAGTAATGGTTCCACCGTTCTGAGGATGCGTACAGGAACGCATAGCGACAGCCAATGTGGCAACCTGTTTATTGTAACGTTCGCCTATTTCAATCAGTTCGTCCAACGATTTACCTTCTTCGGCAGCAGCACCTAATATCTTGTACAAAGGAACACAACCAGCCAAACCGCGACGGTCGTCATCGCTTGCACCGATACCGGCACTAATGTCATCGTGGGTAAGAAGTTGTTTTACCTTGATGCCTACACGTGCAGCCAACTGGCATGCCATATTCGCGCTCATCACGTCGCCTGAATGGTTCAATACAACCAACAGGATGCCGGCTTCACGCTTCATCAACTGCAGAGCTTGGAACAGACGCTGTGCACCGGGAGCAGCAAAGATATCGCCGACCACGGAACAGTCCAGCATACCGTCGCCAACAAAGCCACTTAATGCCGGCTCATGTCCGGAACCGCCCAAAGTAACAATAGCTACCTTATCCTCACTTTTCGGATTGGCACGTACTACTATATTTTCGCCTCCCAGTTTAACCTGCTCCGGATAAGCCAATACGTAGCCTTCCAGCAGTTCGGGAGTAATCTGTTCGGGGTCATTAATAAATTTAGTCTTGATGTCTGACATGGTGTTTTCCTCCTGTTCTTTTTTAAATGATTATTATTTTACTTCCATGATTTCAATTGCAATGCCTTCTTCTTCGATGAAAGCAATAGTAAGATGTTCGTCGCATACAGCCGGACCGAAAATTACTTTCTTACCTTTCAATTCTTCCTCGATAGAAGGCACGGTATAAGCAATATGTCCCTGTGTCTGTACCAACTCCGGCAGGCAGCTACCGGGTTCAAACTTTAGAAACTCAATCCGGTTGGGGCTTTTGCTGTAGTCTGTCAACCAAACGTTCAGACCTTCGTTCAACACTGCGCCTTCTTTCTGTTCTGTAGTTACGATACCAACGTGATTAAATGTTCTCATGATGATTAAATTTTAAAGTGTTTATAATTTAATTTATTCATTACTTATTTTCTACTTCCGAGCACTGTTTTCAAAACACCGGTGTTTTGACTTTAAAACATATATGTTTTGAAAACGAAACACCTATGTTTTGAAATCAGCATATATATACCCGTTTGCTGCATCAGGGTCTGTCCATTTTTTTCCATCCTCTACGGGAAAAGACAGCCAATACGACTACTACAAATAATGCGATATAAAGATATATAAATATACCGTGTACATTATCATTCTGTCCGTATGAATGCATTCCGCTCAGGAAATAATTCACACCGAAAAAGGTCATCAATACGGAAGCAAAAGCAACCACCGAAGCCAGATTGAACAACCAAAGGTTATTCCAGCGCTTCACCAGGTGCAGATGGGCAACTACCGCATACACCACCATTGTAATCAATGCCCAAGTCTCTTTCGGGTCCCATCCCCAGTAACGTCCCCACGATTCATTCGCCCAGACCGCTCCTAAGAAAGTCCCTATCGTCATCAATGCCAGTCCTATCCAAAGCGCCATCTCGTTGATAATGGCCAGTTCCTTTATACGCTGCGACAAAAGGGCCGTATTCTTTTTCCCGGTAATGCTCATCATCACCATATTCGTTAATCCTATCAGGCAACTTATGCCGAAAAATCCGTAAGCAGCAACAATAACAGCCACATGAAACATCAGCCACGGGGATTTAAGCACAGGTACCAACGGATTAATCTCCGGGTCCATCCAGTTCAATCCGGAAACAAAAAGGATGATTCCTCCGAACAAGGTTGCCAAAGCAAAAGTAACCGTACTGCGACGCACAAACAACAAGCCTGCCAATACAGTAGCCCATCCCACATAAACCATTGTTTCGTAAGAGTTGCTCCATGGAGCATAGCCTCCGATATACCAGCGCATTCCCATTCCATACATATGAAAACAGAACACCGTAAAGACCCCGAGTATCAATATCCACGAGGCTACCTTCATCCAACGTTCCTGCTTAAATAACATAGCGAACGACAGAACCAGCAGCAGACCTCCTAAGATAAGGTAACCGATTTTACAATAACGGAAAACTTCCAGTTTATTATATTTCAATTCGGCTTGTATTCTTTCCGGGCTTATATTGAGTGTTTTGTTCTTTGCTTGCTGGTAAGTAGATATCATACCGAGCACCTCATCGGCTTTCGACCAGTCGCCGCCTTTCAAGGCTTCCTGCACCTCGGAGATATACCAGTCCATGATACGGGATACGAACATCGAATCTTTTCCTGTGAAAACAGACAAGTCATCACCCGGAGCGTACCATTTATGGTTCGGGTCATCTTCCTTCGGGAAAAGGTTCAATAGCTGGTGGTTGACAAGCTGGTGGAAGATATTTACCTGTTCGTCCAACTTCATCAAATCCTTATCGAAACGGGAACGCTGGGCTGGCATTTTATTGTATGCTTCTTCCAGCTTTTGCTGAAGCTTATAGTTTCCGTTTGAATCGAATACTTCGATATAGGCACACTCCCCATCCGTCAAATCAAAATAATTGGCAAGCTCAGGATTGGAAAGCGTTATCAATGGGATACGCATCCACATATCGGGCATTGTCAACAAGCTTATCAGAAACTGGTCAGAGTTAAACTGACCGATTTTATCTGCCTTATGGAGTTTACGGAGGATTTCGGAAGAGAAGGTATTTAGCGGCATCATCCGCCCATTGTTTGCCTGTATAGGCAAAGCTCCGAACTGTTCGGCATGTGCAGGGCTTACCGGATATTTCTGGATAGCATCCAGCATGGGAGATGGCTTCTCTTTTGCTCCGGCATCGAAGGAGAAACAACCGAATGCAAATAACAAAGCAACGAAAGGCGCTACCGCACGCATTTCTTTCAGACGACGGGAAAGACGCATAAAGCGGGTATCCTTGCCGATAAAACTTAAAACAAGTCCGATTACCAACAACAGGTAACCGGTATACGTTATGTTCCGTCCCGCTACGTCGCGGTTAACGGAAAGAATCGTTCCACGTTCATCCTGGTCATATGAGGCCTGAAAGAAACGGTAACCTTTTACATCCAGTACGTTATTCATAAAAATACGCTCCCGGAGGGTTTTACCATCTACATGTACCAAAACTTCACTCTCATATGAAGAAGGGCTGGCTGAACCGGGATAACGGGTTAAAGTGAACTTTACCAGTTCAACGGAAAAGGGTAAGGTTAAGTAGGTTGTATTCTGAGAGGTACGGACAACGACCTGATTGCTTGTCTCTCCTTCACGCAAATGTAGAATACCTTCTTCGCCGGTAAGAAAGGATGTAAGAGCGCCAAGAAGGATGATAATAAAAGAGAAATGGACGGTCATCAATGCCCATTTGCCCCGTTTAAGGTATTGGTGTTTGATACAAGCGGCTACAAAATTAACAACCAGCAGGAACTGGAGCAGAAAAAAGAGAGGGGAATAATAAACCAGTGTCTTGGCAGCAACTGTCCCATGGTACTTTTCTATAAAAGTAGCCACAGCCAATCCACAGGCATAAATCAGTAACAGGACGATTGTCGTCACGAAAGAAGAGAAAAATTTAATTAGAGTCGCTTTCATTCTTCGTTTTAAATTAAGAGAGATTACATAAATTTATATCAACGGGTGCATAGCCCGTATTGATCTGACAAATTTATAATTTTATTTATCGATATGACCTATACACCCATTGATACCATTTATGTTTTGTCCTTAATTAGTCTTCAATGATAACACGGAAGCCTACGTTAAATACAGTCTGGTACGGATAGAAGCCCTTACGTTCGTAAGCTGTCGAGAACTTCGGACGTTCGATGTATGAACCGCCACGGACAACTTTATATCCGGAAGGAGTCTTTACTTTCTCCGTATAAGGATAAGGTACATAATCAGAGCATGTCCATTCAGCCACGTTACCGTGCATATTGTACAAACCGAACGGATTAGCCTGATAATCCTTAGTACCTGTCTGAACCAGATTACCATCGTTTACGCTCTCTTCCTTCGGCAAGTAGATGTAATACTTATACCAGTAGGACGTTTTAGGCATCGGCTGCGGGTCAATACCACTAACAGCCAATTTAAGAGTCGTAGCGTCGGCAAGATTTTCAAACTTACCGAAATCTGTATTCAGATCACCATACCAAAAGTCTGTATCGCTACCTGCACGACAAGCCCATTCCCATTGTGCTTCGGTAGGAAGCGTAATATTAAGCCCGGTCTTTTCGCTCAGTTTCTGACAGTATTCCACTACGTCATTGTAGCTTACACGGATAACAGGTTGTTCCGGTTTGTTTGCCGGGTAACCTTGTATCACATGGTCTTTCCATTGCTGGTCAACGAAACGACTGTCATGGTCTGGGAAAATTACGTTGTACTGCTGGTTGGTAACTTCCATTTCACCCATCCAGAACGGTTTGCTGATTTTTACCTTGGTGGTAGGATAAGCATCTTTCGAACCACGGTAACTACCCATTACAAACTCGCCGGCAGGAATACGGACGAATGTCATTTTCACACCCGGAGCCAGTTCAACTTCCTTGCGGGTTGCTTTTTCGTCTTTCAGCATTTCTTTGATAGCAGAAGCATCAAAAGGCCATCCTTTTACTTTCAGGTTCTTTTCCTTTACAGGAGTCTCCTTTTCAGGCATTTCCGGGGTAATCGGACCTTTAGCTTTCAGGTAGTCGGCATAGTCGGCGATTTCCTTCTTCCAGTCTACACCAGCACCGTTGGCATACTTATCAGTCAATTCCTTACGACGTTCAATCTGGTCGAATCCTTTATATGGGAAGTCGGTGATTTTGTTTGCATTGAAATAACCTTTATCCGGACAGTTGTAATCAATCCAGTTATACAAGGTCTTCCATTCTGCATCAGTCAGTTTCACGTTATGATGACCTCTCTTCAACAAACGAACCAGTTCGCTCGTATTCGGATGATATTCGTACGGGTGAAGCACAACCATATCCCCTTCTCCACCCTGACGGTGAATATAAGGATGGAAGTTCAAATAAGAAGTGCCATAGCCTAATTTATCTTTCTTACCGCCACGCAGGTCGAATGCTTTATTACCATTATGACAAGCAATACATGCACGGTCCAAAATCGGTTGTATTTCCAGATCGAATGTAAATGAACGGACACCACCTTCCGGAGCTTGCAAGGCATGAGGAGCTTTCTGTGAAGCTATTACACGCTTCGGAATAGGTATCTGGTTCTGGTCTTCATGGCAACCGATACAGGAAACCACCTCACCCGGTTGTCCGGTCAGCCAGCTACGCATCCACTGTACAGCCACACCGTCTTTGTCGATTGGCTGAATAGAAATCGGAGTGTTAGCAGGAACTTTGAAGATTGCGGAACCGTCTTCTTCCACAGGAACCGTACCCAAAATACGTTTGATATCCCATCCACTTTGAATACCATGCCAGTTATGGTCGGATGTAGTTTTAACATACGCATATTCATAAGCATGCAGACGGAGATATTTGACCGTACCGCGAGGTATGCCACGTAAACCTTCACCCTGGTAAATATCCTGGATAAAGATAGTAGCTTCCTTATCGTTCAGCTTTACACGGTCGGGAATTGCAGGAGGCGTAGTTGTTTTACGAACCAGCGCAGGGCTTATAAAGCCTTCGCCTTCCGATTTCATCAGGCAAGTTACGTTATCGTAAATATCCACCAGATAGATACCCCACAAAGATTGCGGGTCTAACTTAGCAGCCACCAGGAAATATTTATCATCCAACGGCATCGGTTTGATGAACTGAGGCCATACGCCATTTACCAATTCGTCTTTAATCAACTCGACTACCGGACGGTTACGATAAGGTATTTCCTGTATCATCCCAGCAGTACCTTTACGTGCTTTTGTCGGATCGAAGATAATCAGACGACCGGAACGGGCAATACCGTGGTGACCGGAGATAACTCCGATGAATGCAGACGAATGTCCCGGAAGAGGCTGAACATCGAATGTACTGTTCGGGAACATGGAACCGCTACCATAAAGGGCTTTGTTCTCTGTTCCGTCCGGATTCATATGCATGATGATACGGGAGTAATAGTGAGTAAGGTCGGTATATTCCCAACGGGTATACATCACACGACCATTATTCATGATTACCGGGTTCCAGTTTGCATCCTGGTCGAATGTCAGACGACGAAGATTCTTCTTTTCCGGAGTATAAAGTACCATATTACCTACAGGGTCATCACCACTTACACAAGGTACGCCCTGGTAACCGATATTGGAATTGGCAATGATACGACCGTCTGGCAGATAAGTACCGTCATAAAATTCCAAATCCGGCTCTTCATTCTCCACGAGAGGTTTGCATCCGGTACCATCCATCTTCACTTCATATACATTCCAACGTTTATCCGGCTGAGTCTGTGTAAACATGACACGGTCTCCGTTCCAATGCAAACGAAGGTCTGCAATAGATGATGTATTAGTCGGTTTATATACGGAACGAGTCTTTACTTCGCCACGCAAGTTTGAAAGTTCTACGATTTCAGCATCGAAACCTTCACGGCGTGCAGACTCCTGGTTACTCCAGTTGTTTGCCTGCGTTCCCAAATCGGGAGCCATTGCCTGACGTGCACGTGAACCTAATTTATAACGGGCAGCCACAATCTTGTCAGCATCCAGCAACGGATTACCTAAAAGTATCGTACGTTTACATTCCAATGCTTTACGGGCATCCGCCAAAGCCTGTTCGTTACCGTTATAGATACCGTCAAAACCTTTCTGCTGGAGTTTCAACAGTTCGTCATACATCGGCTGGTATTTGGCTACATCATATCCTTTCTGCTTTTTCAAGTCGGCAAACGCCAACTTTATGGCATCTATGTTCAACCATGCCAGTTCTGTTTGAACCTCATAAACCCCCTGAACCTTTTCAAACAGTTCGAGATATTTACGGATTTGTGTATCCACATCCTTTTCAGAAGCAATGCGGGCTACTTCATTCTGATAATAAGAACCATTCTTCAGTTTGGATACCATATCCTCTACCGCCTGTTTTTCAACAGAGGCATCCGGAGTAATCAACCAGGTATCCAGACCGTCCATTAAGGCACTCAACATGCCGATTTCGCGGGGATACTGGCTGATGAGCTTATCTCCAGTCGTCTTCGGAAAAACATTTAATGCCTGGAAATATACGCTACCGCTCTGAGAGGTATCGTCTACTCCTACTTCTGCTTCAAAGCGGACATATTTACCTCCTACCGGATAAACCAGCGTGCCGTTAGCATGGCAGAATACACCATGAGGGTACAATTTACCGGCAATATATATTTCTTTATCGTACGCATTGATGTTCATTTTCGGTTTAGCCCATCCGGCTACGCCATATTCATAAGGCACTTCGTCCAACCAGACAGAGGAACCGTCGGCAGCAATCAAACGGGCATTACCCCATACAGCCTGGTCGTAGTCCGAACCGTCCGGACCTCCGGAAGTAATAAGCACAAGCTTATCCACTCCCTTCAAATCCACAACAAAAGGAGCTGCTTTCTCTTTATGCTTCACCCATCTGGAGATGACCGGCATCCCGGATTTCCGAAGCTCGGAGCGCAATTCCGATTTTGCTTTAACTGATGCATCAATCCATGTTTCCACCTTTTTCTGCTTCGGTCCGGCCGATAACAGCATGGAGGAGGAAAGGAATAATGATGCAATTAATAAGTATTTATTCATGCGTTTAAATTTAAAGGAGAGTTGGAATTAAAGCGCTGCTTTTTTATTTGTAAAGCGTAAACCATCATTGTCGTGATAGCAAGCCCATTCGTCAACGATAGCACCTTCGGGACCAGCCATCATGAAGTGGAATGTTCCCAGTTGTTTCAGACGCAATACGTCGCCAACTTTCTGAACAACGAAGTTTTTACTCTTAATCGGACCGTGCATAGCAGGGATAGCCGGAGCATTCGGTGTCTCATCTCCTACTTCAGAGAAGTTGTAAACCCATCCTTTTTCTACCATCCATGATTCGTGTTTAGCGGGGAATTTAGTTTTTACATGTGCATGTTCAGGAATCATCTGTCCCGGAAGCAAATAGATAGCGTGAGCAAAGTATCCGTATTCTGCATCATTTACCCAGAAGATACCCCCCATACCTACGTTTTCAAAGTCACCCAAACCGAAGTCGGTAACCCACATGTCTTTAGCCATCAGGTCTGTGAAAGGTACACCATAGAATTCAAACATATCTTTCATTGCCTTCATAGCAACTTCTTGCTGGAATACGCCATCCTTATAGAAATCGGCGTTTGTGAACTTTTTAGAATAAGCCATCTCTTTATTAATTTTACAGTTAGTATTATCCTTGCATTCATTCTTGCAATCGGAACCGCATTGTTCCGTGCATTGTCCTTTTCCTGCTGCTGAACAGCAAGTAGCTTCACCGTTTGAGGATTTACCGCAACATGCAACCATTGAACTCAGTAACAGAGCAAAAGCCGCAGACTTGATAGTAAGTACTTTTTTCATTTTCTCTTGTTTGTTTATTTTAGTTAGTAATTAAATTATTTGTGTTTCATACAAGCAATTATTCAATTGCTATTCCTTCTATCTCAATCAGTAATTCATCCCGGCAAACATCTGCACACATATATGAAATAGGAATATTCAACCGGTAGCCTTCAAGCAGTTCGCATGCTTCTTCATAGAAAGACTTTTCCTTCAGATAAACACGGAGCATTTTCAATTTGGCATCACCAATCAATTCTGCAATATTTTCCATTGTAATTTGTAACTGCTTTCCAAGTCCGACACCTACCAATGTTTCTTCTCCGCGGATAGCAGCCGTACCGGAGATATAAACCAGACGTCGCCCGTTGAAGGTCATACTCTTTGCACGTTCGAACTTTGGAGTTGTTTTCTGCTTGCCTGCCACTTCCAGAACCTGCTCTGAGTAGGCATGAGCAGCAATCTGCAACTTATTATCAATCGGAGTAGCATAGCAATCCGGTGAAGCGAAAACAGCAGCATCCACATCAACCAGGATTCCTCCCAGATTGGTTCCTATACCTGTAGCCGCAGGGTATCCGTTATGCCAGTCAGCATTAGCATAAAAATCACTACGCGCGTTATTGAACATTTGATAGTGTTGGTCAGCTCCTTCAAACTTCGTAATCTGTTCGATATAATTCCACTGACGGATAATGCTGTTGACGGGGAATCCTTCCTTTCGCAAGACCTCGCCTAACAGGCGAAGCACCTCCACGGATTGTTGTTCTATACCGAAATTGATTACATCACCATGAAAACCTCCGGCAAACAGGAAACGCCCTTCTGCATTTTCCAACAGGACATAAGGAAATCCGGCATGATAACGGTTGGTTATACGATCGCCTTCATCAGCTTTATAACTATGAACCTCGAGTATCAAACCTGCATTCAAAGGGGGCTGTGAGACATAACTCAACACCGGTTCATGGTTCCCATAAAACTTACGTATCTTCTCACGCAACAGTATACGGCGTGATACATATTGTTCATTATCCTTTGGCATACCGAAAAATGCCAATCGTAGTATTTGTTCATCCTGAGGCAACTGTGCAAGCAGGTTATCTACCATTACCGCAAAGTCTGCAACTTCGGTAATATATATACTATATCTTATTTTATCGCAATAGTTCATAAGGAGTTAACGTATTCTGTTAATGCTTCTATATCTTTCTTTGATACTTTTTTCTCTATACCGTGCTTATACACGCTGAAAACCTCTTCCATTGTAGCAGCACGTCCTTTAAAGAGATAAGGAGCCGTACGCCATACTTCACGTAGCGTAGGTGTATCCCATCCTTTTTCAAATTCAATTTCTTCACCTATCCGGTGCATTTTCATATCCGTATAATAAGGTCCGGAGTGGCATTCACCACATTTCAGTTTTTCAAAGACTTTACGCCCTTCTTTTGCCAACTCGGATAATTCGCCATTTACCAGATAAGGGCTGGGAACCGGACGAAGTGATTTCAGATAAGCGTCCACACACACAGCATCTTCTTCAGTAATATCGAAGAACTGAATGAAATTGTACCCGGCACGGACGGCTACCTCTGCCGAAGCCCGGATTCCGGATATCATATTGGGAGGCGTCACATGACTGAACAACAAACTCTTACAATTCTTCGGGTTTCCTACTCCATCATTCATCAAATCCCAGTTCATTCCATCGGTACGGGCATCTCCGGGATGACAACCATTACAGCTTTGCCAGTTTTGGAAACAATGGGAAGCATCATTAAAGAAACGTTCGCCCTTGTTTTCGGTACTTTCCTCGCGTCCGGGATTCAGGTTCTCGGATGTGACTTCGCAGGTGTTGATGTCTACGAAGTTCAGTATATCGGCAAAATAAGTCGGTATGATTAATTTATCACTTGTCAAAATCATATTACGGGGACCGTTACCTTGTAAAGGTATACGTTTACGGATCCCATAAAGGAAAGTCAAATCGTAATCAAGCACGGACTTATCCGGGTAATTCTCAAACTTATTGAGCATTGCTTTATGGTCTATCACACTTACTTCATGTGTTCCCGAATGAGTAATAAAGATGGATTCATCATTGCAGGCAATGCTCCAGATTCCGGCAGCACCACGCTCGGGTTCGTCAACCAACACAGCTCCAACAAACGCTTGCTTGGCTACGTCTATCACACTGAACGCACTTGTATTCATCCAGCCCTGTTGCAACTGGGAAGTAGGAACGGCAAAACGCCCTAGGTTATGAGATACATAAATATATTTGCCATCCGGCGTAATACAGATTCCGCGCAACGCATTACTGCCATTAGCCAGTTGTATATCTTTTACCTTTTCGAAACTACCCATATCGATTACCGAAACACAAGCTGCAACATAATCTATATCCGCCCGCTGTGCCGGAAGGAAATTGGATACGAACATATACTTTCCATCCTTGCTGAATACAGCTGATTTAGGCTCACGCAATACTTTTACCGTACGTACGACTTTACGGCTCTCCGGATTGATCTCCGAAACCGTATTAGAAAACTGGTTACATACATATATATGTTTCTTATCCGGTCCGAACATCGGATAACAAGCTCCGGAACCTGTAGGAATAGAAGCCTCTACCCTGCCCGACTCCAATAAAAGGACCTGTAAATGACCGGTAGTACCGAAAGTAGTCACATATGCTTTATCGCCATCCAACAAAATTCCGGTAGGCTGTTCATCCATAGGGAAAGAGTGTAACAAGGCCTTGCCATCCGGTGAGAAAATATCCACACGCTTCATTCCCTTCTCGGCAATCAACATCTCTCCTTTTTCATTCAGGACTATATCCGAAGGAAAGAATGGAGGGTTACTTGCCGATGCGAAAGAAATACAGCAACCGGCAAAGCACGCCAGCAGTGAATTCCTCAACATATATTTGTAGATTTTCATGGTATATTATTTGTTATGTTCTTTGTGCTTTACTATATCCTAACTCGGCCGAAACATTCAGGGCAACCTTTCTGATAGATTCTGCAGAAGCTCGTATCACTTCTTTTAACAGGCGGTCTTTCGGACCGGAGATCCAGATAGCACCACAAGGATACCCGGTATAATTGAATATAGGAGCTCCGATGCAGATAACGCCGCTCATTTCCTCTTCATTATCCAACGCATATCCCTGCTTGCGGACTTTTTCCAGTTCTTCCAGATAAGTATCCCGGTCTGTAATTGTCCTGGCGTTATAACGTTCAAACTTCATATACGATAAATAGCGATCGCGTACCGTATTAGGCAGATAAGCCATAATCGCTTTACCGGGGGCCGAACAGTGTAACTCAAACGACTTGCCAGGTGAAAGGATGAAACGAAACGTATGATGCCCTTGTGCCTGTTCTATAAAGATTCCTTTTTCTTCTCCCAATACCCCGAAACATGCAGTTTCTTTCACTTGGTCACGCAAATCGCGCAAACGAGGTAAAACGGTTTCCAGCAAATTATGCTCATTCAGCGACCTGAATCCCAAAGTTAATAATTTACGGGATAACTTATAACGTTTCGTCTCCTCATTATATATAAGATAGTCCAAACGGACCAAAGTATTCAGAATACGGTAAGCCGTCGTCTGCGAAATATCAAGATCAGACTTGATATTCTGCAACGTTTCCCCCTGATTATGAAATGACAAGTACTCGAGAACCGCAATTCCTTTTTCTAGATTGGGAGCCTTATAATTCTCTTCCGTCTTTTCCATATTTGGAATATTACTTTCCATATTTGAAATACTATTTCAGATTTGAATCAAATATAAAGTGGCAGATAGGAATCCTATTATAAAGTATGTAAAAATACGTTAAGTATGTCGTAAAGCATAAATATACAATGAACAATAAATAAAGATACTACATCTGATATCACGAACAGCTATTTATTAAAAGACCTTATCATTAGTAATTAAAGCATATATTCTTACAATATAATATAATGATAGTTATGAAGCCGGATACTCATAACTATGAAAAAAAAATCATAACTATGAGTATTTTTTCTCAAAGGCAAAAAACAAAATAGGAAACCATGGTAGTCATAAATATCTATCCTGTTTAAAGGATAAAGGATTCATGCCACAACAGGTTATTTTATATTTAAAAACATACGCATTACAAAGTTTTTACTACCTTTGGCAGTCCAAGATAAGTTTTTTATACGATATCAGATTTTAAACATTATAGTATTATGGCGAAAATAAAAGGAGCTGTTGTTGTAAACACAGAACGATGCAAGGGCTGTAACCTTTGTGTGGTAGCCTGCCCCTCGGACGTGTTAGAACTACACCCACGTGAAGTAAACAATAAAGGGTATCACTACGTGTATATGAAAAACCCAGACGATTGTATCGGCTGTGCAAGCTGCGGATTAGTTTGTCCGGATGGTTGTTTAACAATTTACAAAGTAAAAATCTAAATAGTTGACCAGCAACAGTTGCCCATACCTGTCAACTGTAACCAGTCAACTGTCAACTCAATAAAAGTATGGCAGAAGAAATTAAATTAATGAAAGGTAACGAAGCCATCGCACATGCAGCAATCCGCTATGGTGTGGACGGATACTTCGGATACCCGATTACTCCCCAGTCGGAGATATTGGAAACCCTGATGGCAGAAATGCCTTGGAAAACTACAGGAATGGTAGTGCTACAGGCAGAAAGCGAAGTAGCCGCTATTAATATGGTATACGGAGGTGCCGGTACAGGCAAGCGCGTTATGACTTCTTCTTCAAGCCCTGGTATCAGCCTGAAACAAGAAGGTATCTCTTATATCGCAGGAGCGGAACTACCCTGTCTGATTGTTAATGTAATGCGTGGAGGTCCCGGACTGGGAACCATCCAGCCCAGCCAGGCAGACTACTTCCAGACTGTAAAAGGTGGCGGGCACGGTGATTACCGCCTTATTACCCTTGCTCCTTCTTCCGTACAGGAAATGGCTGATTTCGTAGGTTTAGGCTTTGACCTTGCTTTCAAATATAATAACCCGGCAATCATTCTTGCCGATGGTATCATCGGACAGATGATGGAAAAGGTTGTGATGCCTCCTTTCCGTCCCCGCAGAACAGAGGAAGAAGTGGTTGCCGAATGTCCGTGGGCTACACAAGGTAAAACAGGCAATCGCAAACCGAACATCATTACCTCGCTGGAATTGGACCCGGCTATCATGGAAGAAAATAATATCCGTTTCCAGGCCAAATACCGCAAAATTGAAGAAAACGAAGTTCGTTATGAAAAATTCCATTGCGATGATGCTGAATATCTGTTGATCGCTTTCGGTTCATCCGCACGTATCTGCCAGAAGGTAGTAGAAATAGCACGTGCAGAAGGTATCAAACTTGGTTTGCTTCGTCCGATTACGCTTTGGCCGTTCCCAAAAGACATTATCACCCAATATGCCAATAGGGTAAAAGGTATGCTCTCTGTTGAACTGAATGCAGGCCAGATGGTAGAGGATGTTCGTTTAGCCGTAAACGGTAAGATTAAGGTCGAACATTTCGGACGTCTCGGGGGTATCGTATTTACTCCGGATGAAGTATTGAATGCATTAAAAGAAAAACTATTCTAATCGCATGGTCCGGAGAAGCAAATTAGACACGGTAATGACCTGGATATTCATGGTTATGGCTGTTGCAGCAGTTATCTGCTATTTCGTAGTAGACGATCATTCCGCATTCCTGTACTGCGGAGGTGCAGCCATCTTTATCCGTCTGGTCCAATACCTGATGAGATTTATCAGCTAATCAATACTATGCCAATTAAACAATATGCCTGCCTATGGATTATGGCATATCGGCCAATTAGCAAATTGAAAAATTATTAATATGGAACTCAACGAAATAATTAAACCGGAAAACCTTGTATATGACAAACCAAGGTTGATGAATGAAAATCCCATGCACTATTGCCCCGGTTGTAGTCACGGTGTGATACATAAGCTGATTGCTGAAGTAGTAGCCGAAATGGGTATGGAAGATAAAACCATCGGCGTTTCCCCTGTAGGATGTGCCGTATTTGCATATAACTATCTGGATGTAGACTGGATTGAAGCCGCACACGGACGTGCACCTGCCGTAGCCACAGCTATCAAACGACTGAATCCCGGAAAGATGGTATTTACATATCAGGGAGACGGTGACCTTGCTGCTATCGGAACAGCCGAAACAATCCATGCAGCCAACCGTGGCGAGAATATCGTAATCGTATTCGTAAACAATGCCATCTATGGTATGACCGGCGGACAAATGGCTCCTACCACATTGGAAGGTATGCCGACTGCTACCTGTCCTTACGGACGCGACATCGCACTGAATGGCTATCCATTGAAAATAGGTGATTTACTGGCTCAGTTGGAAGGAACTTGCCTGGTAACCCGCCAGAGTGTCCAGACTGCTGCTGCTGTTCGCAAAGCAAAGAAAATGTTACGCAAAGCTTTTGAAAACTCAATGGCCGGCAAAGGAACATCTGTTGTCGAATTTGTCTCTACCTGTTCATCCGGTTGGAAAATGACCCCTGAAAAGGCAAACAAATGGATGGAAGAAAATATGTTCCCGTTCTATCCGCTGGGCGACCTTAAGAATAAGGAATAAAGCGCAGGACTGTGAAATTGAGAATTATAAATAGCATTATTAATTCAGCCAAAAAGACAATGTAGCATTTATCTGCTCATTGATATATTGGCACATTTGCACATTATTACAATGAAACAAGAAATAATCATAGCAGGTTTCGGCGGACAAGGTGTATTGTCTATGGGTAAAATCCTTGCTTATTCCGGACTGATGGAAGGAAAAGAAGTAAGTTGGATGCCTTCATACGGACCTGAACAGCGCGGTGGAACAGCGAACGTGACCGTTATATTAAGCGACGATCCTATCAGCTCACCTATCTTAAACGAATATGATGTAGCTATCATCCTGAACCAACCTTCAATGGACAAGTTCGAGAAAAAGGTTAAAAAAGGCGGCATCCTGATATATGACGGATATGGTATCCATACTCCGGCAACACGCTCCGACATTAACATTTACCGTGTAGATGCAATGGATGCAGCCACCGAAATGAAGAATGATAAGGTATTCAATATGCTTATTCTGGGTGGCTTGCTGAAAGTCGTTCCTATGGTAAAACTTGAAAATGTACTTGCAGGACTGAAAAAGTCGCTGCCCGAACGCCATCATAAATTAATCCCGATGAATGAGGCGGCCATCAAAAAAGGTATGGACATCATACAGAAAATGCAATAATGCATTTATATTTCAATATGCTGATATGTCATTTATAGCATGTGCCAATTAATATAAATTGTAATATTTTATTAGCGCATTTTGACATATTGGCATATTGCCGCATTATTACATTAGCACTTTATTCCTATCTTTGCACCCCATGAAGCGTTGCTTATACATATTACTTATATTATTGATAACATCTGTCGCAGTTACTGAAGCACAACGCCGGCCTTCGCAAGGTGGAAAAGGCGGTTTTTCCTTAAGTAACCTATCCTCTGCTTCCCAAGAGGTCCCGGACAGTTTATTAGTACCGGATAGTGCATCGATGCAGAACAAGCGCATCATTGGCTACCGCCTTACTCCTTTACTTGGAGAAGTTTACGTTGCTCCCATGGATACGCAACGGCTTAACTTTTCAAACAGGACGCTGGTTGAATCCAACTCTTTGGCTGTAGGCTATCTTGCCAATCTGGGTTCGTCGGCACAAACCCGCATATTCTCCGAACGAAAGGAAGCACGGGATTTTATCTTTGCCGATGCCTACGACTACTATATCACGACTCCGGAGAATGCGTACTTCTATAATACCAAAATCCCCTATACCAACATCATGTACACTACCGCAGGCGGTAGCGACAACAAAGAAGAACAGTTGAAGGGAACCCTGACATTAAACTTTGGGAAAAAGATTAACATCGGAGGTGATATCGATTATATTTATGGTAGAGGACATTATAAAAATAATGGTAACAAGCTGCTGAGTTATCGCCTGTTCGGTAGTTATGAAAGCGACCGGTATGAAATCCATGCCTTTCTGAGTAATTTCAATTTCGTAAATTACGAAAACGGAGGATTAGCAAACGACTCTGTAATCACCCACCCCGACCAGTATTTTGAAAACGGGCGACAAGGAAGCAATGACCCCAAGTCATTCGATATCCGCTATCCGGCAAATGTATGGAATCGTGTCCGGGGTAAACAGTATTTCTTTACACATCGTTACAACCTTGGTTTCGAAAGGGAAACTGCCGAAAAAGATTCTTTGGGTAATGCCATCATGCAGTTTGTCCCTGTATCAAGCATTATCCATACCTTCGAATACAATGACAATACCCGTCGTTTCATATCCGAAGGCACACAGATAGACTCTTGTTATCGGAATGCAGACGGTACCCCACGTATATATGGTTTGGACAACCAACTGGACGACCGGGCTTCTTCTTGGTATTTAAGGAACACATTCGGACTTTCATTGCGTGAAGGTTTCCAAAACTGGGCTAAATTCGGATTGACTGCCTTTGTTACCTTCGATAAGAGAAGGTTCCAGTTACCGGCTGCCATACCAGGATTAAATTATGGCCCGAACGGAAGAGGCACCAACCCCACTCCTACTTCCCTGAATTTCCCGTTAGTGGATAAATATGATGAGTTCTCAACTTATATCGGTGCAGAAATATCCAAACGGCAAGGCACCTTACTGACTTATGATGCCCGGGGAGAACTTTGCCTGGTAGGTTCCGATATCGGAGAATTCCGTGCAACAGGACATTTACAGACACAGTTCAGACTATTCCAAAAAGATGCTATCATCCGGGCGGAAGGATATATAAAGAATGTTACACCAGCATTTTATCTGCGCCATTTCCACTCCCGCTATTTCTGGTGGGACAACGACTTATCGATGATTCAGCATATCTATGCAGGTGCCAAGATAGACCTGGAATCTACTCGTACCCAGCTATCAGCCGGAGTGGAAAGCATACAAAATTATGTATATATTAATAAAGACGGGATTCCTGAACAGAAAAACGGAAACCTGCAAGTGCTGAGTGCACGGCTCAAACAAGATTTCAAATACCGGGCTTTCGGATGGGAAAATGAAATAGCCTACCAGCTTAGCAGCGATAAGGACGTATTACCTTTGCCATCCCTCAGCCTTTATTCGAATATGTACCTGCAGTTCAAAGTAGCCAAAGTACTGAGTATCCAGATTGGTGCAAATGTGTATTATAACACGGCATACAAAGCACCTTATTACGAACCTGCCACCCAGCAGTTCCAACTACAGGATAAAGTGGATGTAGGTAATTATCCGCTTATGAATGCCTATGCCAACTTCCACTTGAAACAAGCGCGTTTCTTTGTGATGGGGTATAACTTAAGTTCTTTGTTCGTCGACCCGAACTATTTCTCTCTTGCGCACTATCCGCTTAATCCGATGGTGTTGAAATTAGGTGTTGCTGTGATGTTCAACAATTAAGCACTCTGGACCATGAGGTCAAAAAAACTGATTATGCTTTATGCCGGCTTACTGGTAGTAGCCATTGCTACTATGGTTATGTTATGGCGAATTATGAAGCACAGCCCGGAAGAAATACTACCACGAGACTATCCGGAAATCAAAGCAGAAGGAATCCTCCGCATGGTAACCGAATATAATCAATCCGGCTATTATATAGCTGGAGATACAATCGAGGGGTTCCAGTATGAACTAAGCCAGGCGATAGCACAAATATCAGGATTGGAAGTACAGACTCATCTGGTGATGAGCCTTGCCGAGAGCTTTGAAATGCTTGCCAATAATAAATGCGATATAATTGCCCGGAATATTCCGACCACCAGCGAAATCAAAGAAGATTATCTGTTTACAGAACCGATCGTACTGAATAAGCAAGTACTGATTCAGCGTACTGAAAAGGCAAATAACGGTATCAAACCTATACGGAACCAACTTGACCTGGCTGGTAAAACGCTTTATATCCCTAAAGATTCTCCCGCACAACTCCGCCTTCAAAATCTCGGACATGAAATCGGAGATACGATCTACGTAAAGGAAGACGATTTATATTCCGGCGAACAGCTAGCCATTATGGTGGCGAAGAAGGATATAGACTATGCCGTCTGTGACCAGCAAATTGCACGAAAATCGAAAGAACTGTTACCTGAAATAGATATAGAAACAGACATCAGTTTCACACAACTCCAGTCCTGGGCTGTACGCAAAGACTCTCCTATCCTGCTCGACAGTCTCAACAGTTGGCTGAACCGGATAAAGGAAAGTGGTCTTTACGACAAAATCTATAAGAAATACTATAGCAAGTAATAATTAATGGCAGATGACAACGAAAGAAATGAAGGGAACATATTTTTTTATGAAACTTACTCCCTTTTTTAGACTTTAATAATCCAGTTAAGCGCTAACTTTTAACAGTCAATTGCCAACTGTCAATTATTACGCCGCTTCATAGTCAAATATTCCTAAATTATGACTACCTTTACACGTTATTTGAATGTTGAAAAATGAGATTTGACGAATTGGATTTAGAAGAGGCTATATTGGATGGTCTCGACGCTATGAATTTTTTGGAAACAACCCCTGTGCAGGAACTAACTATTCCGGTAATATTGGAAGGTAAAGATATTATTGCATGTGCACAGACAGGAACAGGAAAAACAGCCGCTTATGTTCTACCTGTCATCAACGAACTTAGCAAAGGAGAACATCCGGCTAACGTGATTAATGCCATTATCATGGCTCCAACACGTGAACTGGCACAACAAATAGATCAACAAATAGAAGGATTCACATATTTTATTCCGGTTTCGGCAGTTGCTGTCTACGGAGGTACCGACGGTATCGCCTGGGAACAACAGAAACGTGGTATGGAAATGGGAGCCGATATAGTAATTGCTACTCCGGGACGCCTGTTATCACATATCAAAATGGGTACGGTAGACCTCTCGCAAGTCTCATTCTTTATTCTCGACGAAGCAGACCGCATGCTCGATATGGGATTCTATGATGACATTATGAAGGTGCATAAGCTTTTGCCTCCTACCTGCCAGATCATCATGTTCTCGGCCACTATGCCTCCTAAGATACGGACACTGGCAAAAACAATCCTGAAAAATCCGGAAGAAATAAAGATAGCCATTTCACGTCCTCCCGAATCCATCATGCAAACGGCTTATATTTGTCACGATACACAAAAAATCCAGATACTTCAGGATTTGTTCAATCAGAGCCGTCCGCAACGTGTTATCATCTTCTCTTCCTCTAAAATGAAAGTAAAGGAGCTGACAAGCACACTGAGCCGCATGAAATTCAATGTTGCCCAAATGCATTCAGACCTTGAACAAGCGACCCGCGAAGAAGTTATGAAAGATTTCAAGAACGGACGTATCGATATTCTGGTTGCAACAGATGTTGTGGCACGCGGCATTGACATCAACGATATTAAGTTGGTTGTAAACTTCGATATACCTCACGATCCGGAAGATTATGTACATCGCATCGGACGTACCGCACGAGGAACCAATGGCGAAGGACTTGCCATCACATTTGTAGCAATAGATGAACAGGCAAAATTCAAACAAATAGAGAAATTCCTGAATAAAGAAGTCTATAAAATTCCGATAGATTCCAAATTCGGCGAAGCTCCTGCCTATGAACCAGAAAAATACGGTAACATGAGGAAAGGCAGAGGCCGCCCACGTAAACAGGAGAATACCAAGAACAATAAAAGTAAATCTCCCCGTCAGAAATCAGATAAAAACTGAGACACATAAACCCTCTTAAGGAGAGGCATCATAAAAAAAGGCATCCTGTAAAGATGCCTTTTTTTGTATCTATATATGTAGTTCTTAAATCATCAACCATTCATCGAGGCCAGAAATTCCATATTATCGAATGTCTGTTCCATACGTTTCTTTACAAACTCCATTGCTTCGATTGAATTCATATCCGAGAGATATTTACGAAGTACCCACATACGATTCAAAGTGCTGTCATCCTGCAACAAATCATCACGACGTGTACTGGAAGCCATAATATCGACTGCCGGATAAATACGTTTGTTGGATAGCTTACGGTCAAGCTGCAATTCCATATTACCAGTTCCTTTGAACTCTTCAAAGATTACATCATCCATCTTTGACCCCGTTTCCGTCAACGCTGTGGCAAGAATTGTAAGACTACCGCCATTTTCAATATTCCGGGCAGCGCCAAAGAAACGTTTCGGTTTCTGCAATGCGTTTGCATCCACACCACCGGAAAGAACCTTACCGGAAGCCGGTTGCACAGTATTATAGGCACGTGCCAGACGAGTGATAGAGTCGAGAAGAATTACCACATCATGACCACACTCAACCATACGTTTCGCTTTATTCAATACGATTTCCGCAATCTTCACGTGACGTTCTGCCGGTTCGTCGAAAGTAGAAGCAATGACTTCAGCATCTACACTGCGAGCCATATCCGTTACTTCTTCAGGACGTTCGTCTATTAACAGGATAATCATATATACTTCCGGATGATTTGCTGCAATTGCATTTGCAATATCTTTCAGCAACATAGTTTTACCGGTCTTTGGCTGTGCAACAATCAGACCACGTTGTCCTTTACCTATCGGAGAGAAAAGGTCTACCACACGTACAGCGATATTATCATATACCTTAGGAGCTTTACGAGCTGTAAGCATAAACTTTTCATCCGGGAAAAGCGGTGTCAAATGGTCGAAAGGAACACGGTCGCGAACTTCTTCCGGAGTGCGTCCGTTAATCAAATCCACCTTTACCAACGGAAAATACTTTTCACCTTCTTTCGGAGGACGGATAGCACCCTCTACCACATCACCGGTTTTTAAACCGAACAGCTTAATCTGGGATTGGGATACATAAATATCATCCGGAGAAGTCAGATAATTATAATCGGAAGAACGAAGGAAACCATAACCGTCCGGCATCATTTCAAGGACACCTACGCCTGTAAGGATACCATCAAACTCATACTGTTTTTCCTGCTGTTGCTGGTTGTTAGCCTGATTATTGCGGGGATTATTATGAGCATTCTGACGGTTATTCTGACGATTGGTCGGCTGCGGATTGTTGTTATTGTTCGTATTCGTATTGTTGTTCGTATTTGGTTCACTTTGCACCGCTTTCGGTTCAGGACGATTCGGAGTTGAAGACAAAGGGAACAACTGGTCGAGTACAGATTTAGTATCCGGATGGCGGAACACTACACGTTTCGGTTCGTTCGGAGTTGCCGGGGGGGTTGAAGTTGATTCCGGTAAAGCAGGTTCCGGTGTTGCTTCTGCAACCTCTGGAGCCTCCGGAAGTGCAGCTTCATTCTCTACTACAACAGGGGGAAGCAATGCTTTTTCAACCTTCTTGATTACCTTTTTTACGATGGGTTTAGATGCCGGTTCAACAACTGCCTCAGGAGCTTTTACTTCTACCGGAACTCCTACTGCGGGGACTTCTTTCGCATCAGATAAAGGAGCGTTTGCCGAAACCGGAGTCTTTTGGTTTGCTGCCGTTACTTCCGGTTCTTTTGCCGGAGCTGCCTCTCCTACTTTATCTTTCTTTTCTATACGAGTCCGTTTCTTACGTTCGGTACGTTCTACCTTATTATCGGCAGGCGTCGCTTCTGTAGTTTCAGCTGGTTTAGCAACAGTGGTCGTTTCTTTAGCCGCTGGTTTTGCGGCTTTAGCAGTTGCAGATTTTGCCGTCTTTTTACTTTTGGCTGGTCTTTCTGCTCTTTTAGCTTCTAACTCCTTAACCTTTTCTGCATGAGTCTCTGCATAAGAGATTGCCTGTTCATCAAGAATTCGGTAGATTAGTTCATCTTTTCTCAAAGCGCTTACTTTGGTTATTCCTAACTCTCCTGCAATAGTTTGCAACTCAGGAAGGAGTTTTTCATTTAGTTCTAGAATGTTATATTTTTGCATAATGTGAAGAAAAAAATAAAACAGCACATACAACATATCCCTACATGGGGCATATGCACAATGCGTTCATTGTATCTTTATAAATTTGAATTTAATTATTAATCATGTGAAAACCGGATTGTTCTGCTAACTGAAACATTAGTAACACATCTGCGGAGTGAAATCTTTGCAAATGTAATAATATTTTACTAATACAGTGTCTTTGTTGAAAAAAAATTCACGATTAATACGCATTTTGTCGCCGAACCGATGGAATACCGGTTGTCCGGACGTTCTCCAACAATCCAGATGATATCGTTGCCACTACATAGTAACCACACTCGTTCTTTTTCAAAACGGCTAAACTTACGATCCGAAAAATAATCACTCAGTTTCTTACGCCCCTTCATTCCAAACGGAATAAACCAGTCACCATCTTTCCAGCTACGCAAGGTAAGCGGGAAAGTCAGTTTATCGTAATCAAAATAAGCGATGTTTTTATCCTTCCGGATGTGAAAGTTCTCTGATATAACAACTTTATTGAAAGATAGTTCAACCGGACCTACCCATTTCTCCTCATTTCCTGATAAAACATAGGTCTGCTCCGGTTTGGTTTCTACAGATGAGAGCAACAGACAATCGCGGTCTTTAACCAAACGGTGCGTAGGAGAAAAGAACAGTTTCCCCGGCTCACCCTCTAAAGATGCATAAATATCTTCCGATACGGTACGGGAAAAATTATACGCTTTCAATAGTTCATACAAAATAGCACCAGGAGAGGGATAATGCATTAAAGCAGGGATGGAAATACGATTACCTTCATCCAGTACTTCAGCTTTCGCCTGTTCCACCACGTGCATATAAACAACCTCAGTAGCTGACAAATGATCTGCCGTACGTGCTATCGCCGTACGTACGGATGGATTTATTTCTTCCAACAGGGGAAGTATACGCAAACGGATAAAATTGCGTGTATAAGCATCAGAGAGGTTTGTACTGTCTGTCACATAAGAGATATTCCCTGCATCCAGCCAGGTTGTTATTTCCTTACGGGTTACGCAAAGTAAAGGCCGAACCACATAACCGTTTTTAGGACGGATACCACTCATTCCCCGAATACCTGTACCCCTTACCAGATTCATCAGTACGGTTTCCACACTATCGTCGCGATGGTGTGCTACGGCAATTGCCTGGGCGCCGGTTTCCGAACGTTTCTCCTCAAACCAATTATAGCGTAATTCACGTGCCGCCATTTCAATTGACAAATGATTAGTAGCAGCATATTGCTCCGTATCAAAATCAGTTTTCAGGAAAGGGACTTGCAAGGTTTTAGCATACTCTTCGGCAAAACGTTCATCCCGCATGGATTCCTCTCCACGCAGGTGAAAATTACAATGTGCCGCAATACAGGAATAGCCCAACTTAACCAAAAGGGTAAGTAGGGCTATCGAATCTGCTCCGCCACTCAAGCCTACCAATACGGGACAGCCTTCTTCGAGTAGCTGATATTTTTCTATGTATGCACGGACAGTGTCGCGCATCGTTTTATTCGTCTACACCTGCCAATTCAGGGTCAATCATGATACGTCCGCAGTATTCGCAAACGATTACTTTCTTACGCATCTTGATATCCATCTGTTTCTGGGGCGGAATCTTATTAAAGCAACCGCCGCAAGCATCACGCTGTATATATACGACTGCCAAACCGTTGCGTGCCCCCTTACGGATACGCTTGAATGCAGTCAGCAAACGCGGTTCGATATTTGCTTCCAGCTTTTTAGCCTTTTCACGCAATTTTTCTTCGTCCTGCTTGGTTTCAGAAATAATCTGTTCCAATTCGCCCTTTTTCTGTACAAGGTCTGCTTTACGACCTTCCAGACGTTCGTTCAATTCAGCAATTTCAGCTTTTTTGTGGCCTACTGCTTCGCCGAACTCACGGATTTTCTTTTCAGAGAATTCAATTTCAAGTCCCTGGAATTCTATTTCCTTCGACAAGTTATCAAATTCACGGTTATTACGGACGTTATCTAATTGTGTTTTATATTTCTCAATCAGTCCGGTTGATTCCGTAATCTTATGTTTCTGTTCTACAACAGCGTTTTCAAAGTCTTTGATCTCCGCCAAATAGTTCTGAAGACGTGTTTCCAGACCAGCGATCTCATCCTCAAGGTCCTGCACCTCCAAAGGAAGCTCTCCGCGAAGGGTTTTGATCTTATCAATTTCAGTCATCATAGTCTGAAGTTGATACAGCGTAGAAAGCTTTTCTTCAACTGTAATTTCTTTTTCAGCTGATTGTTTCTCTGTAGCCATTCTATAAATATTTTACTGGGTTTGAATTAACATTCGAAAAATGTAGGGCAAAGGTAGGGAATTTTTTCGATATTATGTTATAAAAGATATCTTTTGTACAGACTTCGCTTTCATAATGACCGATAACCGCCAATAGAATACGGTCTTCCACATCATAAAAGTCATTATACTTCGCTTCGCCGGTTATAAAAATATCCGCCCCATAATTAATTGCATCCTTAATCAGGAAAGCACCGCTGCCACCACAGATAGCCACTTCCCGTATTTCCTTTCCGGTAAGCGGAGAATGTTTCACACAGCCCACCTGGAAAAGTTCCTTGATTCGTTGCAGGAAACTCAGTTCATCTTCGCTTTCCGGCAACTCTCCCACGATACCTGAACCTGCCTGGTCCCAGGAGTTATCGAGCGCATAAAAATCGAAAGCCGGTTCTTCGTACGGATGAACAGAGAGCAGGGCACGGGTAATTGTTGCCTTTTTGAAAGCGGGCAGAATGGTTTCGATACGAACTTCATTTTCAAAATGCAGTTCGCCTATTTCCCCGCAAAACGGATGACAGTCTTCGCCGGCACGGAAAGTTCCCTCCCCTTTCAGGTTATAACTGCACGCATCATAATCGCCTATACTTCCGGCTCCTGCATTAAACAAAGTATTACGTACCAATTCCGCATAGGCTTCGGGTACAAATGTAACCAACTTCAACAAGGCTCCTTTCTGCGGGCTCAGGATACGGACATTCTGCAAGCCTATCAACTCTGCCAACCGGTAATTCACCCCTCCCACCGCATTATCCAGATTGGTATGGGCGGAATAGATGACTAAATCGTATTTGCAAGCTTTCATCATGCAACGCTCGATATAAGTGGAACCGGTCAACGATTTAAAAGCTTTAAAGGCTAAGGGATGGTGAGAAATTATGAGATTGCACTCCTTTTCGATGGCTTCGTCGATGACTTCCTCAGTCACATCCAAACAAAGCATTGCCCCGGTTGCATACTGGTTTACATCACCGACCTGCACACCGGCATTGTCGAAACTTTCCTGCAAAGGCAGGGGAGCGTGTTGCTCTATCTCTTTCAGAATATCCTTAACCCGTACCATAATTCAATTATTCTTTTACTTCGACTTTCAGGCAAAGCTCTTCAAGCTGGGAGTCGTCGATTTGTCCCGGAGCATCCAGCATGACATCGCGTCCTGAGTTGTTCTTCGGGAATGCGATACAGTCGCGGATTGAATCCAGGCCGGCAAACAAAGATACCCAACGGTCCAAACCGTAAGCAAGGCCACCGTGAGGAGGCGCACCGTATTTGAAGGCATTCATCAGGAAGCCAAAACGTTCCTGGGCCTTTTCTTCGGTAAAGCCCAACAGTCTGAACATCTTATCCTGCAACTGGCTGTCATGGATACGGATTGAACCTCCACCCACTTCAACGCCATTGATAACCATATCGTAAGCATTTGCACGAACAGCTCCTGTGTCAGAGTCCAGCAAAGGAATATCTTCTGGTTTCGGAGAAGTAAACGGATGGTGCATTGCATAGAAACGCTGGTCTTCTTCACTCCACTCAAATAGCGGGAAGTCTATTACCCAAAGGCATACAAATTTATTTTTGTCGCGCAATCCTAACTGGCTTGCCACTTCAAGACGCAATTCGCAAAGCTGTTTGCGGGTCTTCATAGCATCATCGCCGGAAAGGATAAGAATCAGGTCGCCCGGTTTTGCACCGAAAGCATCCTTCATCTGCTGCAAAGTTTCCTGTGTATAGAATTTATCTACGCTCGATTTTACGCTGCCGTCTGCTTCCACACGCGCATAAACCATGCCTTTTGCTCCAATCTGCGGACGTTTCACAAACTCGGTCAGTGCATCCAGTTGCTTGCGGGTATAGGTTGCCGCACCTTCTGCACAGATACCGCCTACGTAAGCAGCATTATCGAATACGGAGAAACCATGGCCTTTCATGATATCCATCAATTCGACAAACTTCATATCGAAACGCAAGTCCGGTTTATCACTACCGTAATATTTCATAGCATCGTGCCAGGTTATACGCTGGAACGGTTCTTTTATTTCAATTCCGCGGATTGTCTTGAACAAATGCTTTGCCATTCCTTCAAAAATAGTCAGCACATCTTCCTGTTCCACGAAGCTCATTTCACAGTCTATCTGTGTAAATTCCGGCTGACGGTCTGCACGTAGGTCTTCATCACGGAAGCATTTTACAATCTGGAAGTAACGGTCGAAACCGGATACCATCAACAGTTGCTTCAATGTCTGAGGAGACTGGGGAAGTGCGTAGAACTGTCCCGGATTCATACGTGAAGGCACCACGAAGTCGCGTGCACCTTCCGGTGTTGAATTTACGAGCACCGGAGTTTCCACTTCCAGGAAGCCTTGTTTATCCAGATAGTTACGTACTTCGAAAGCCATTTTATGGCGAAGTTCCAGGTTCTTGCGCACAGCATTACGACGTAAGTCCAGATAACGGTATTTCATACGAAGGTCATCGCCCCCGTCTGTTTCATCTTCAATAGTGAAAGGAGGTGTTACGGCCGAATTCAGGACATTCAGTTCCGATGCGATAACTTCAATCTCCCCGGTCGGAAGATTTGCATTCTTATTGGAACGTTCGCGGACTGTTCCTGTTACCTGAATTACATATTCGCGTCCCAGTTTGTTTGCTTTTTCACAAAGCGCAGCATCTACCTCCTGGTTAAATACCAACTGGGTTATACCATAACGGTCGCGGATATCCACAAAAGTCATACCACCCATCTTACGGGTTTTCTGTACCCATCCGGCAAGCGTAATTACCAAGCCTTCGTCGGCAAGGCGCAAGTCGCCACAAGTTCTCGTTCTATACATGTTTTATATGGATTAAACTATTATTTCAAAAACTATGGCTGCAAAGATAATAATAATAAAAATGATGTTATTGCTAAATATGGGGAAAACAGAAAGTAAAAATAGGGCAACAGGCTTTGCCCGGAAGAGAATACATTATGATAGTTTTTCATACCAGTAAGTGACATTATTTCAAAATTAAGGGTTTAACGCTAACAAGTACTATTTCCAAAAATTGTATTTTAGCTGTATTTGGGCTGTTTTTACAGACAAATACGGTCTTTTTCCATTCACTATGGAGGTATTTACAATTACTTCCGGAGTAATTTATATTAGTACCGGTACTAATTTACAGTTATATTTGACCTCAAAACATACATATTTTGCATTCAAAACATATATGTTTCGATTTTAAAGCATATATGTTTTGATTTTTAGATGTTCTTGGGCAGGTTTAACATCCTGGATGGTCATAAAAAGCGATCGGTTTGAAAATGACAGATTGGTCACAATATGATAAAACCGATAACTTAAAAAGAAAACAAACTGGGCTAATATTGATTCCGACAGACATTTTATAAGTAGTTCTTTATTTCCGCCTACAAAATGACAAAGCTAAACTCTGCGAGAGCCGAATATTTATGACAAGGCATGTATCTCCATACGTACAGAAAAGGCAGGACAGGGGTATTTTGTCAAAATGATTATTTTACACTATAATAATAAAAGATAATCATTTTGACAAAATCAAACTTCACAAAGGAAATACTTTTATACTGAAATCTTTTATTTATCTAATGAATAAACTTTTTGCTTCAGACTTTACGTTCTTTGCCAATTCCGTTTTTATGCCGTTAACCCACAAAACAGCAGTTGGGCTTTCATCTTCAAAGTTACAAGTCCCACAAGCATACTCTATGCTATCTACTATCAAAAAAGAATTAATGCTTGAATGACCTTCTTTATCTCCATCCGACATTATTTTATATACTTGTCCATTTTTCCAAACAACAGATAAAAGAATATCATATTCATTTCCGATATATCCTGCCGCATAGATATTTCCTTGATATTCTATAATTGAACCTACTCCTGCATGAGTACTGCCATCCGTTAAAAATAACTCCTCACCATTTTTACATTGATAAGCAGTGGTAAATGATTCACCGGATTTCCATATATATCCTCCAAGATAAATATCTGAGGGATTTTGGGCATCAACATATAAAGCTTTAACATCTGCCAAAAAGCCATCCTCTCCTATTTTTTCCGAAGTACCATTTTTCCAGATAATACGAGAACTTAAATCTTTTGATATTTTTTCATAACCACCAACATAGACATCATTGCCAACAACACTTAAGGAACTTGCTTCTCCTGGGGTTTCCAATAAAGGCATTCGTATTCCATCTTTCCATATGGCAGGAAATTCATAATATTCACCATCTACCCATTCTCCATAGCAACCTACTGCATAAAAAATATTATTAACCTTAGTTATGCTATTAATAGAACCTGACGTACTTTCGTTACAGAGAGAAGCATCTACCTTTTCGTTTTTCCAGATAATAGGACATAGACCTTTATTATTATCCATATCTATATAGCCTCCTGCATAAATATCTCCTTCTATTTCAAAAACAGAATTAGCCACTGAATTTTTTGTGCCATCCGTTAAAGAAATAGCTACTCCATCTTTCCATACAGTTGCAACTGAATAGTTATTCTCATTTGTTACATATCCTGCAATATAAGTATGCGGAAGCACTGTGATATGGCAAGATGCAGAAAAAGAACCTACAGTCGCTATAATATCTGATTTTCCAAATGACAAGGCTGTAATAACACCATTTTCAACCTGTACTACTTTTTCGTTACTACTTTTCCATATTATCTCTGAAATAACAATATCAGAAGGTGTAATCAATACTTTAAGACTATCACTATCGCCTGTATACATTGTAACTTCATTAGGATTAATTGAAATAGAATTAATTACCATATCATCCTCTTTTTTACAAGAAGATAATAATACAACAACCATTACGAAAAAGAAAAGGGGTTTAGTAATACTTTTCAGGCTTATCTGCCACAACTCATTTTTAGTCTTCATAAAAACGTTCTAAATAATTTATACCTTGATTTTTAATATTTACCTTAGTTCGGTATGAACTGTTTTTATCAAAGTATAATCAACAGTAGAAGGCTTTCAATCTTATCATTGTATTACGGTGTAAATCATCACCTTATATTATTCCCAAATTGTTAATTATTGTATGTTTTTTTTCAAAGAAACACTTATATAAAAGGATTATTTTTAATTTGTAGTAAATAAAAATCAGTTTTCACATATCTATTTCAGTTTTATATATTTCATCATCTACCTGAACAACAAAATATTAATAAAACAAAACCTGTTTTCAACATAAAAAAAACAGGAGTATCTTTGTCCACAAGATCAAGAGTTCTTTTATTCAAGTTCATACCGAACTAAGTTAAATATAAGGTTAACAACTCTTTGTTTTTACATAAATTAACATCAAACCAAAATATTTGCTACCCAAAAGCTCACTGTTAGTATTCCTTTCTCTCCATCCATATAGGTTTTGTTATTCAAGATAAAATTCTACTATATATAGGAACATTTTAATATGCAACTGCCAGCACAGGATTATCTTCCAGATCCAGTCTATCTAAGACTTTCTTTATCTCTGTGGATGGTTTTTTAATACTTTCGCATGCTTCGATAAACTTCTCCGCATCAATAAGCATTGCCATTTTACCATCTTTCGATATGTACTGAGGCCAAAAAGCAGGTCCGCCATCAAGGTCGTTCAATAAACCTTGATTTCCGGGAGAGGGTAAATTTAGAAGAACCATATCACCTGTTCCCTTATTATAAATCCCATAAACTGCAGTATTTACTAAAGTCCGCTTTTCACCTACTCTATTATAAAAAGTTTCCTCAAACGGTTCCGGAGCATATTGCCCAAAAGTAAATCTAAAAAACGAATACTGAGCTGATTCCGAATAGCCTGCTACAACAATCTTTTTACCATCATGTATTTCTTTATGCTGTTCATCCTGCTTAAACGAACATCTATATTTCCCTAAATTCAATACATAGGCTGGAATTCTACTTCCAGCATCTTTTACTGTATAAATTGTATCAGATTGCAGCCTATAAGAATGAATAACATCCCCTACACGATATATTTCAGTCACTTCCCGAGAACTAAAACCTGAATTTCCATCTTTTATCACAGGCAGATATTCTTTCTGCAATAGTTTTACAATGCCAGAATCCGTGGCTATACAAAATTCATATTCAGAAGTTGCCCAAGAGACTAAGCTATAAAGGAATAAGTTATCTTGTAGATATACTATCTTATAAGGAATATGACCTTCTACCTCCGGAAATTTTATATTTCGTATAAACTCTCCATCTAATGAATATTCCAGTCCTCTCTCAGCAGAAGAGATTAAAAAACGTTTCCCGTCCAGAGATATATCCATCCCTTTTATAGCCAAAAATTCCTCCGGACCTTGCCCCTTCTTTCCTATTCTCCCTAAGAAAGAACCGTCTTCCTCGGCAAAAGACAAACAATCATCCCAATTACTATTAATAAACAATCGTCCATTTTCAAATATAATTCCATCATTAATTTGAACTAATGAAGAATCGGTGGTTTCCAATGGGATATACATAATATTTTGAGCATAATCACTCAACTTTTGAACTGAATAATTCTTTCCATCAACTGATTGCTCTACATCAATGACTGGATAACCATCTGTTTCTCTCAGCCCTTCTGAACAAGAAAACAAAAATAAGAATGAAAAAATAAAGAAATGAGACTTTAATAACAGGCGTAGTTTCATTATATTAGGTTTAAAGCGAGAATGAATTTAGAATATGACGACAATATACGCGTTTTCTTTATAAAAAACGATAGAATACTCTTGGTTATTTATTTCTATAAATCCGAATACTTTATCTAAAGGCAAATAAAAAAAGGTATGAGAACAATACGTGTTCCCATACCTCTTCAATAAATATGATTCTTCAATATTTCTCTTTTTCTTTTTCAGAAAAAAGAGTTTAACTCAATGTGTATCCTGTAATACAAACCGTAAAGTCCCTGAATTTACCAAATCATGCTGCGAGATAGTGTATCCTTTCAGCTTCTTATCGCCGGCCGTAACTTCCTTGATATAAATATCAGCAGGCGTTTTATGCTCGGACTCTATGACCAACTCTCCTTTCGGATAGAATTTTTTATCCAATTGGATAGTTACTTTATTGAAGGTCGGCGAAGTCAGGACATAATCCAAATCACCCGGACAGGCTGGATAAAAGCCCATCATAGAGAAGATGGCCCAGGTAGACATTGTCCCCGTATCATCATTACCCGGAAGACCGTTCGGCGCATTATGATAATATTTCTCAAGCAGTTCGCGGACTGTCTTCTGAGTACGCCAAGCCTCTCCCTTGAAATAACTGAACAAATACGGGTAAGCAATATCCGGTTCGTTTGCCATATCATAGTAACCTTTATCGAAAACCATTTGCAGTTTGTCCACAAATTTCTTTTGTCCCCCCATCAACTTGGTAAGACCTTTAATATCATGCGGAACATAAAATGTATAATTCCAGGCATTTCCTTCGTGGAAACCAGGATTTGGCTCGAAGTTCTCTCCCTGTTTCGGGTCGAAAGGTGAATAGAATGTTCCATCCGGCAAGATTGGACGGAGCGTACCGTATTCCTTGCTATAATAATGCTTGTAGCCCATTGCACGTTCGCGGAATAATTTAGCGTCTTCCTTCTTTCCTAATGCATCGGCCAGCAACGACAGGTTCCAGTCGGCAATATAGTATTCGAGGGCATGTGATACGGAATTATCATACTGTTCGCGAAGAGGAACATAACCAAGACTCATATAATCATTATTATCCGGACGCAGCAGATTAAATTCACCCGGAGTAGTTGCACCTTTGCGCATTCCCTCATAAGCTGTCTCGATATCATAATCACGCAAGCCACGTAGATAAGCATCCACGATATAAGGAATAGAAGGATCGCCTTCCATTGTCAAGGTTTCGCGTCCGTAAAGCTCCCACTTAGGTAGCCAACCGCTTTCTTTGTACATATCAATCATGGTACGGATAATATCCAGTTGCTTTTCCGGATACAGGAGAGTCATTAAGGTACTTACATTGCGATAGGTATCCCATAAAGAGAATACGGTATACCGGTTGCCGGTAGTATGACCTACTTTCAGGCTTTCCATCATCGGATATTCGCCGTTTACATCCTGTATGATGTTCGGATGGATAAGCAGGTGGTACATGGCGGTATAGAAAATAACTTTATCGGTCTGTGAACCGCCTTCCACTTTCACACGGGAAAGGTCTTTATTCCACATCGTAGATGCTGCCGTACGAACCTTATCAAAATTGAAATCCGGCTGTTCGGTATTCATATTCAGGCGGGCATTTTCTATGCTGACAAAAGATACGCCCATCTTTACCTCTATTGTTTCATTCTCTTCCGTATCGTAGGTAAACCATACACCAATATCATCTCCACTCATTTCACGATCATATTTGGTATAAAGTTTATATTTTCCGGAATAAGCATCCCATTGGGCTTCCACGCCTTTCATTTCGCGTTGTTTCTTCCAGTAACCGACTTGTTTCGGAGCTTTGCTTACTTTCATTACAAAATAAATAGGAAATACAGCCTGCGGGTTATAGCAGAAGGTTCCCAATAACTTGCTTCCTTCTATTTCGGTATCACTCACCCGGCGAACGGTTGCACCTGTTTCATTAGTCAATCCTTCTCCTAAATTAAGCAGGATATTTCCCTGTCCCTTTGGAAAGGTGAAACGGGTAAGCCCGGTACGCATACTGGCGGTCGCTTCTGTCTTGATACCATATTTGGTCAGGATATTGCTGTAGTAACCGGGTTGGGCTACTTCATTCTTATATTCGCTGCCATACTCCCGATAATCGACATTCACATCTCCGGTAGTAGGCATCAATAAAAGACTTCCCAAATCAGGACAACCGACTCCACTCAGGTTCACATGGGAAAAGCCCGTGAAATAGTTGTTATCCGCCGAATAAGGGGTCGACCACCACTGGCTGTCTTTATCAAATTTATTGCTTTTGGAACCCATTACATTAAAAGGTGTGACACTCATCATTCCCTGGGGACAAATAGCCCCGGGATTGGTCGTACCATAATTGCTGGTTCCGATAAATGGATTTACATAATCTACCGGCTGCTGTGCAGATACCGTAAATATGCCGCAGCAAAGCAGAATGGCCATTAACTGTTTCTTCATTTGTCGTCTATTTTAATTATTTAGATATTATTCAAATGGTAATTGGCGATTTCCAAAAAACAGTTGACAATCAGGCTGCTCTCTCTATTAACAAATCGGCTGAAAGCCAAAATAACTGTCACTTGTCAACTGCCAACTTAATCCTACCATATTACAATCTCATCCGTAAAAGTAAACCCTTTATTGGCGCGGGGTGCTTTTATACGGATATAACGGGTTTTCCAATTTCCATCGAAACGGTATTCCTGGAACAACAGGTTAGGATCATCTGCCGGTATTGTTGTTGGAACAATTCCACAGGATGTAAAGTTCTCTCCATCCTCTGAAACCAACATCTCTACATCTTTGGGCTGGAATACTCCCGGTCCTATCAATTGCATAAACCGGATAGAGACATTATGAATATCCGTCACCTCTTCCATATCCACAACGCAATCCAAGTTATCCAGATATCCCTGCCAGCGACCATCCAGATAAGTAAGACCTCCACGATAGCCATCCAACAAAGCATTCATACCACCGGCCATATAACCGTCATACAGCTTACTATTATAATGTATGGGCTTATTTATTCCCCGGTGATAATCCACTTTCTTTTCCGTAGGAGTTCCCTGCAGCTGTCCATCCTTGAAGATAGCGGCAACGATATGGGCAGAATCCCTCACTATAATTGGAGCTTTATAAATAGAAGATGTGGCGGTAGGAACCGAACCATCTGTCGTATAATGTATTTCTGCCGGATACTTTTCCGCATCCAGAAGAACTTCAATCTGTTTCTTTACAGTATCTACCGACATGGTTACTTCCAGTTCGTCCGAAAGGGTAAACGGGTGAAGTCCCATCTTTTGTAATTGAGGGATGTGGGCATTTACACGTGGCTTGAAATCTTCCCAGGAACGTAACTCTTGGGGTGTCCAAGCTATCTCGGCAAGAGCAAGAGCACGGGGGAACATCATATATTCAAGATGTTCGGGAGTCGTAATATACTCAGTCCAGGTATTTGCCTGTACCCCTACAATATGTTTGCTTTCTTCTGTTGTCAACGAATCTACAGGAACAGGATTATAACTATATACTTTCTTTATAGGGGTATAACCGCCGATTGCATAAGGCTGCGTTTTAGGATCAGCCTGATAGAAGTCAAAATAGAGGTAATTACCGGGAGTCATCACTACATCATGTCCCATTCGTGCAGATTTTATACCACCGCTCTCGCCACGCCAGGACATAACGGTAGCTTCCGGGGCTAAACCTCCTTCCAATATTTCGTCCCAGCCAATCAATTTACGGCCTTTGGAATTCAAGTATTTTTCCGCGCGATGTATCATATAACTTTGAAGTTCATCTACATGCTGCATACCTTCCTTTTTCATTAAAGCCTGGCATTTAGGACAAGTCTTCCAAGCTGTTTTACCGGCTTCATCACCTCCTACGTGGATATATTCCGACGGGAATAATTCGATTATCTCTCCCAACACATCTTCCATAAAGGTAAATGACTTTTCATTACCGATACAGAAATCTCCATTTTTATAAGGTTTACCGGAACAACTCAATTCCGGATAGGCGAATAAGACCTCTTCCGAATGTCCGGGAAATTCGATTTCCGGCAATATATTAATGTGACGTTCGGCTGTATAGGCGACCAATTCGCGAATATCATCTTTTGTATAATAGCCACCATAAGCACCGGGAGTTCCTTCCGACAAATATTTTCTGTCGCCTCCATCCCACCATTTACGCCAATCGGATTCTGTACGAAACGCTGTTTCGGATGTCAGTTTCGGATATTTATCCATTTGGATACGCCAACCTCCTGCATCAGTCAGGTGCATATGCAATGTATTCAATTTATAATAGGCCATTGCATCCAGCAATTTCTTTACTTCTTCTTTAGAAAAGAAATGACGGGAAACATCCAAATGTAAACCACGGTATTTAAAACGGGGTTCGTCTTTAATTGTACCATAAGGCAATCCTTGTGGAGTAAGTAACTGACGAAGCGTCTGTTTACCATAAAATAACCCAGCTTCCGAACCTGCCCGGAGACTAATACCATCTTTGGATATGGATAACTCATATTTTTCAGGATTGTCCTCTGCTAATGATGCATTTATCTGATAAGTAATCGACCCGGATTGTCCCTGTGGTATTTGCAGACTATCATCTACCTGCAAATATCCCCCTGTAAGCTCCATATAGGCAGGTTTAGGGATTAATGTGTTTGTCACAGTCTGTTTAGGAGAACAGGATACCAAAAGCAATGAACATGCTAAAGCACCTCCTATCGCTTTCTTCTTAAATCGTTTTGGCAGCAACATAAATATACGGTTTAATGTGTTTAATTCTTAGCGGGATAAATATACAAAGAAAAATCAGAAGCCTGCTTTTTATGAAGGGATTAATTGCATAAGTAAAACCGGAATAAAAAGAGAAGAGGGTATTTCTTAATCGAAATACCCTCTCTTTATGAAAAGAAAGCCGCACTGTAGATATGAACAAACTCCGTATGACAGGATTTGAGTGCTTTGCCACCTTTGTAATCCGCTGTGCTAAGCATACCCCGAAGGGCGCGGCCCGCCATTAGCGACAAGAGCTATGTCTCGGAATTAAAAAAACTGATGAGTTTCCCAATCGAACATGTGCGGCTAACTCATTTTTCTCTATTACAAAGATATGTATTCCATTTGATATATACAAGAAATCGCACAAAAAAAGAGCTCCGTTATGGAGCTCTTTTTTACTATTGATTGAGTATCAACTTACTTTACTTTTGCAACGATTGCTTTGAAAGCTTCCGGATGGTTTACTGCCAAATCGGCAAGAACTTTACGGTTGATTTCGATTCCTGCAGCGTGCAAAGCACCCATCAAACGAGAGTAAGACATACCTTCCAAACGAGCAGCGGCATTAATACGCTGAATCCACAATGCACGGAAGTTACGTTTCTTGTTACGACGGTCACGGAATGCATAAGTCAAACCTTTTTCCCATGTGTTTTTTGCTACGGTCCAAACATTCTTGCGTGCACCATAATAACCGCGGGTAAGTTTTAAAATCCGTTTTCTTTTTGCTCTTGAAGCAACATGATTTACTGATCTAGGCATAATTCTAATCTGTTTTGAATGTTAGCGTCATTCTTTATAAATGAACTTGTTAGCTAAATACATTCGGTTAATAAAAATCTTGTAAAAACTCGCTTAATTGAAGATTACTTTAAGCCAAGCAACTGCTTAACATTGCTTACGTCAACACGGTCAATCAATCCCACGTGAGTAAGGTTTCTCTTCTGCTTTTTAGTCTTCTTTGTAAGGATGTGACTTTTAAAAGCGTGTTTTCTCTTGATTTTACCTGATCCGGTAAGGGCGAACCTCTTTTTGGCACCGGAATTAGTCTTCATCTTAGGCATTTTCCAATTATTTTTAATTATTAAACGTTACACCCTCCATCGGGTGGTTCTTATTATTCATCTTTATCGCTATCATCCGCACCCTGTACCTGTGGCTTAGGTGTAACAACAACTTTTTTAACAACGGGCTTAGGGTTTGAAGATGGAGCAGAAGGCGCAACCGTACTCTTCTTAGGAGTAAGCATAATAATCATACGCTTACCTTCCAATACCGGCAACTGCTCTACTTTACCGTAATCTTCCAGATCATTGGCAAAGCGAAGTAATAATACTTCTCCCTGCTCTTTGAACAGAATGGAACGGCCTTTAAAAAATACATAAGCTTTAACCTTTGACCCTTCTTCCAAAAAGCCTTTTGCATGTTTCAACTTAAAGTTATAATCGTGATCATCTGTTTGAGGTCCGAAACGAATCTCCTTTACAATCACTTTTACAGACTTGGCTTTCTGTTCTTTTTGTCTTTTTTTCTGTTGATAGAGGAACTTTTGATAATCAATTACTCTACAAACGGGGGGCGCAGCATTCGGTGAAATTTCAACAAGATCTAATCCTTGGTCTTCAGCTATTTTTAATGCCTGGGATATAGGAAATACTCCCTGTTCTACATTGTCACCTACTAAACGAACTTCACGAACGCGAATACGTTCATTTATTCTATACTGTTCTTTCAGACTGTCATTCTTCATTCAAAAAGATTTATTCTCCTCGTTATTAGTTATTTAATTAATTACTTTTCTGCCAGCTATTCAACTGGTCCTCTATTTCATTCTTTAAAAGCGCTGCAAAGGTAGTAATTTTCATCGAACCTTTATCACCTTCACCCTGTTTTCTTACAGAAATTTCATTATTTTCTGCCTCTTTCTCACCTACGATGAGCATATAAGGGATACGCTTCAATTCTGTGTCACGGATTTTACGTCCAATCTTCTCGTTACGATCATCAACTACCACACTTAGATCATCCGCTTCAAGCTGACGTTTTACTTCATAAGCATATTCATTGAACTTTTCGCTGATAGGCAGAATTGCTACCTGATCAGGAGTCAACCATAACGGGAACTTACCACCTGTATGCTCAATCAATACGGCAACAAAACGTTCCATAGAGCCGAACGGTGCACGGTGAATCATAACAGGACGGTGCTTCTTATTGTCTTCTCCTGTATATTCCAGTTCAAAGCGTTCCGGCAGGTTATAATCTACCTGGATAGTACCCAATTGCCAACGGCGTCCGATAGCATCCTTTACCATGAAATCCAACTTAGGACCATAGAATGCTGCTTCACCGTATTCTACCTTCGCTTTCAGACCTTTTTCCTGACATGCTTCGATAATAGCAGTTTCTGCCTTTTCCCAATTTTCATCGGAACCAATATATTTATCACGGTTCACCTTATCACGTAAAGAGATCTGAGCTTCAAAATTTTCGAAATCAAGAGCCTTAAAGATGATAAAGATAATATCCATTACTTTCAGGAATTCATCTTTCAACTGGTCCGGACGACAGAACAAGTGTGCATCATCCTGCGTAAAACCACGAACCCTTGTCAGACCGTGTAATTCACCACTCTGTTCATAACGGTATACTGTTCCGAACTCTGCAAAACGAAGAGGCAGGTCTTTGTATGAACGTGGGAATGCCTTGAATATCTCACAGTGGTGAGGACAGTTCATTGGTTTTAACAAAAATTCTTCACCTTCTTGCGGAGTATGAATCGGCTGGAAAGAGTCTTTTCCGTATTTCGCATAGTGTCCTGATGTCACATACAGTTGCTTGCCTCCGATATGCGGAGTCATTACCTGCTGGTAGCCATATTTCTTTTGGATACGTTTCAGGAAATCTTCCAGTTTCAGGCGAAGCTGCGTACCACGTGGCAACCATAACGGAAGCCCAGCTCCTACAGCTGTTGAGAATGTAAACAATTCCAGTTCTTTGCCTACTTTACGATGGTCACGTTTTTTTGCTTCTTCCATTAATGTCAGATATTCATCCAACATCTTTTTCTTCGGGAAGGTAATACCATACAAACGAACCAACTGTTTACGTTTTTCGTCTCCACGCCAGTAAGCACCGGCTACGCTTAATATTTTAACTGCTTTCAGATAAGAAGTATTCGGCAAGTGAGGTCCACGGCACAGGTCTGTAAATGAGCCTTGTGTATAAGTGGTAATATGTCCGTCTTCCAATTCGCTGATAAGCTCGGTTTTGTACTCCTCGCCTCTTTCGCCAAACATTTTCATAGCATCAGCCTTTGAAATACTCTGACGTTTGATTTCTTCCTTCTTTGCTACCAACTCCAACATTTTAGCTTCGATAGCAGCGAAATCACTTTCTTTAATAACTGTATCCCCCGGGTCTACATCATAGTAGAAACCGTTCTCGATAGCCGGTCCGATACCGAATTTAATACCAGGATAAAGTTCCTGCAAAGCTTCTGCCATCAGGTGGGCACTGGAGTGCCAGAATGCATGTTTACCTTCCTCGTCTTCCCACTTGAAAAGTTTGACAGCAGCATCCTGATTGATAGGACGGCTAAGGTCCCAGATTTCACCATTCACACTTGCAGCCAGAACTTCCTGTGCCAGACGGGAACTGATACTCTCTGCAATCTGCATCGCAGTCGTTCCTTCGGCATATTCTTTTACGGAATTATCCGGAAATGTAATCTTTATCATAATCTGTTCACTATAAAATCTTAATAATAGGTTGCAAATTTAGCATTCTTTTTTAGAAATAGAGATATATTGAAAAAAAAGATATATGTTTCGAATTCAAAAGATATACCCTTTAAAGTCAAAACATACATCTTTTAAATCCGAAACATATATGAATTGTTTTCAAAAATACACACTTTTTTCCTATAGATCGATTATCAATTAGAAGTAGTCATACGTTTGATGATACTATAGGCATTGATAATCCCCAGTTCTCCGGCTTTACTCAAATCGGCTATACCCCGATTGGCATCCCCCAAAGATAAGCGTGCCAGCCCACGGTTGAAATAAGCTTCTGCAAATTCAGGATCACGCTGGATAGCTTCATTATAATCGAGAATTGCAGCTCTGAAATCCCGTTGTGCACAACGCAGGTTTCCACGGTTGAAATAAGCATACACAAAGCCAGGATTCAGTTTGATTACCATATCATAATCCCGGGTTATCATTTCGTGCTCGTAAGCTCGCTTATTGTCTTTTACCTGGGCTGTCGCCTGATTATTTACAACAGAGGGAGAAGTCTTGCCTATAGTCAGATTCATACTCAGGTTCGACAAATCATTTTCCATGCTGGTTGCCTGCGACTGCTCGTAATCCAATTGTTTATAACGCACTACAGCCCGGTTGAAATAGGCCATTGCGAAGTCTGAATTTAACTCAATGGCTTTTGAATAATCCTTAATAGCCTCTGCAAAGTCCTGAACTAACATAAAGTCGATCGCACGCCCGAAATAAGCATCTGCATTCTTCGGATCGGCTTCTATCTTTGCCGAGAAATTATCAATAGAAGCGAAATGGACTGCCACCTGATCTTCTGTCAAGGCAGCTTCTTCATTTGTAATTCGCAACTTATGCGACAAAAACATACGACGGTTAAACTCTTCTACGGTCTTGTCATAGTAAACCAGTTTCTTAACCGGATCCAGCTTTTCATAATAGGTCAGGATAAACTGCGGCTCAAGGTCTACACGGACATTACGATCCTGTACACGTCCGCGGAATTCATTCTGGTATTTACTCTTACGTTCCTCTTCTTTATCGTAGACCACCAGACGGTTGAATTTATCGATATTCTTATCGGATTGTTCACGGGTTTTATCTTCCTTGTTTTGTCCAGATGATGAGTTAGCTCCCGAAGCAGAGGCCGTAGCATTTCCGGTCTTCCCGCTTTCACGCTCTTTTCGCATCTCTTGTTCCATATTGTAGGCTGTCCAGTAATCACGGTCGGCTCCGGCTTCATCACGCATTTTACGTTTGGCATCGGCACGGCTGTAATATCCGGGAATAAAACGGGGATATTGAGTAAGCACTACATTATAATCGGCAACAGCCCCCTGAAAGTCTCCGGTTTCAAAACGGAGCAGGGCACGGTTATAATATGCCATGTAGTTGTCCGGTTCGAGTTGCAATACTACATCGAAGTCCTCAATTGCACGGTTGTTGTCACCAACTTGTGCACGAAGCAAACCACGGTTAAAACGAGCTATCAAGTTCTGGCTATCCATACTGACTACCTGGTCATAATCTGCCATTGCACCACGCAGGTCATTCATCTGGAAACGGACTAAACCACGGTTGATATAAAAACCACTCTCACGGGTATTCAGGTGAATGGCTTCATTCAAATCAGATAAAGCCCCTTGCAAGTTGTTCATCTGGTATAACAGAATCGCACGGTTACCGTAAGCAGGAGCATAATAAGGGTCTATACTGATAGCCTTATCATAATCGGCAAGCGCTTTTACCGTGTCACCTTCTTCCGTATACATGGCTCCACGTGTCAGATAACTCATCGAATATTTAGGGTGTGCTGCCAATAAGACATCAAATGCCTTTTCCGCACCTTTATAATCTTTCTTTTGAATATAAGCGACCGCTTTGTTAACCAGCATCTGCCGGTCTTCCGGTTTAAACTCCAATCCTTTCTGATAATCAGCAATAGCTTCTTCATATTTCTCCTGGCTCTGCCGCGCTATCCCACGAGCATAATACGCCTGTACTAAAAAAGGGTTTCGCTGAAGGCATAATGAACAGTCTTCCTCGGCGCCCTTGAAATCATCCAGGTTTATTTTCGCTACTGCACGATAAAAATAAGGTTCCGCCAACCAGGGTTTCGATTTGATAACCTGGTTAAAATATTGAATGGAAAGAACATAATCTTCGAAGTACAAAGCATTACGCCCTATCGCCAGCACACGATCCGTATTAATCTGTGCAAATAAAGAGAATGAAGATATCGCTAAAAACAGCGTGAAAAGTATTTTTTTCATCTGATCATCTTAATCGTTTAAAAAGCAGTACTTATAGTTCCTTGCTTCCGACCGACAAAAATAAACATTTAACCGGGAAATGAAAATAAGAAATAGTGAAAATATCCTTAGAGTCCTTTCTGCTACCGGGACAAACTCTTTTTCTTTTGCTTCCATTTACGAATCCAGAGGTAATATCCGGTCAATGGCAAAGTTGCTCCCAGCAATGCTGCAATAAAACTTAATATGCGGGTAACCATCCCACCCCAACTCCCTACATGTACGGAATATATCCATCCACGGATTTTCCCGGCACGGTCGGTTTCTTTATATAAGATTTCTTCAGTAATCTTACCATTACGCAGATTAAATATATAACGGTCGGAAGCACGCTGGTTACCGAAGCCATCAAAAAAGACATTGGCAGAGCCATAAGATATGGTTATTTGTTTATTTCCGGGATTACGTTCTTTCAACTCTTCATAAATTCCTTGCCAATGGGAGAATACAGCAGAAGTTTTTCCTTTATCTCCTCCCCTTCCATGAGTTTGTTTAGACACAGAACCAGGTCCGGGAACTTTATGCACTTCCGCTCCAAATACTTTATAGAAACCAGTTCGATACCATGAGAAAGACCATGTTAATCCGGTAAGCGCCATAGCCAAAAGTAAAAGAAGTGTATAGATTCCTCCTGCTACATGCAAATCGTACCAGAACCTCCGTAAGCCTTTATCTGTTGCTATCTTCAAACTATTCTTCAGTGCCTTACGTGTACGAGGCCACCAGATAAATACCCCCGTCAACAATACGAATACAAACATCAAAGTACTGATGCCAACGATCAACTTCCCAATGGAAATACTTCCATCCTGCTTCACTCCGTCAAGTAGCCAGCGATGAAGTTTAAACATAAAAGTAAAGAAAGGGTTTCGTTCATATTGTCCTTTTATCTCCCCTGTATATTGGTCTACATAAATTGACGAATGGCGGGGCTTTGAAAGACCGATCTGGTAAGTCCGTTCCGGCTTGGAGAAAATCGTTACTCCCGTTACCGACACACCTTCAGGCAAAGTTTCTGTAACCTTTTCAAGTAATTTTCCGATAGGTAACGGAGGCGATTCGACAGACTTTACATAATACAAATCGTGGTCGCACAGCTCTATCACTTCTTTTTCGAATACCAACAAAGCACCCGAAAAGCAAATAAGGGAAATTATTAATCCGAATGGGACGGAAAGCCACAAATGTATTTTACGAAATAGAGTTTTCATTGAAAATGGAATTTCATAGAAAAAGGCTGCCTGCATAACAGCCTTTTTCTCTTATAAAATATATCTTCTTAATTACTTGATTTTAATATCCCCACAGCGCTAACTGATTCTGCTTTTACCGTTAAGCCCTTAACAGCAGTGGCAGTCTTCGGATCTATCTTATAAATAGCCGGATCACCTTCTGTTGTCACGACCGACACATAAGCCATACCGTTCTCACAAAACGGTGCACTGCCGAATGAAGAGATAACATCAACCGCAGGCAATCCTGTCACATAATTAAAAGACTTATCTTCACCTTTATAAATAGCCAAACGAGTAGTACCCTGAGCACGACCGTTCAACCCCTGGGTATACATTTGTAACAAGAAATAATCGCTCGTGATATGCCAGCAACGGTAAAGAGGCTGTCCTCCTGATGCCGATTCGATATCAAAATAATAACCCGGGTCAAATTCCGTTGTATTTGCTTTAATACGGGCAACGCCTGACGGAAGCTTAGTCTGCTGGCGTTTATCAGTCTGTATTTTGGCATAACTTGGAGAGAAAACATAAATATCGCCATTATCAGCAGCCCAGATTGTTTGGTAATACTGAGAACGGTTACGCCCGCAGGCATAGCTGATTTTATCGGTGCGCACCAAAGTAGGATTCTCAAAATTATCATCATTATAGATAGCAATCCAAGCTTCATCCGGATACTGTGTCCATTGTAATTCTCCTTTTTGATAAGAGCTACTACTGCTACCACCATCTTCAGTCTTCACTAAATCCGGGTAAACCACATATTTGCCACCTTCTGCTTTTACCCCATATTTACTCAATCCCATCGGGATTACAGCGGTATAAAGTTTACCATTTGCTTGAAGAATACCGGCGAAAGTAACATATTCACCATTACCGAGAAAGTTTTCTCCTCCGGGGATAACAGCAGAGCGTGTTGTCTCTGATTTGACATTCAGATAATTTATACCAAGGCCTTTAGCTATATTGCCTTCCGCATCCTGAGTTTCCGTATCCACTGACGAACAGGTTATGATATTATCATTATATATACCATAGGTCGTAAAACGAGTGATATTATACTCATTGGGGCGTGCCACCACTTTCCCACTGGCATTCATCACATAGGAAGTCGTAACCCCTGCATTTCCCTGATTATATTGTAAACGGTAAAGATACTCGTTACCATAAAAAAGCCACGTTGTTCCGGTTGCCGTTTCCAGCCCATCCCCCTGGGTAGTCACACTTCCTTCATCAAGGCTTTCCGAAGTAAGCAAGTAGTTTGCTTTTCCGGCAGCAGCAGAGATAACGTAACCTGATACGGTATCTGCCGGTTTTTCATCATCCGGAGAAGGTATCGGATCTTTTTTTTCATCACCACACGAGGAAAGGATACTTCCAATCAAAAGGATTACAGCGAATCCCCAATTCCATGAATTTTTCTTCATATTCATTCTTTTTTATACGAATTGTTTTTATAATTATTCTGCCGATAAAAGATTATCGGCTTTAAGTATTTAATCTCCAAAATAGACTCTCACTTTACCATAGAAAGCACGCCCTGCTTTCTGCAAACTGAAATTATCATACAAATTCTCGTTCAACAGATTACGGCACTCAAAGGATATATTGTAACGCCCTCCTTTTATACTATAAGACAGGCTCAGGTTATGAGAAAACTGTGTCGGTACCCTGTCTTTCGATGAAGACGAGCCGAGATTCTCCGAATAAAGCGGAAAACTATGCATATACAGATTATCATAAGTAACAGTAAGAAAATTTCCTTTTTGCAAACAATTACGCCAATAAAATGATACATCTGAATTGGCAAACATATACGGTTGGTTGGGTATGCGTGCCCCATAAGTCAGGCTTTCCTGCTCGCTCCCTTCAGAAACCGTTTTCACGTTATCGCGAACATCCATACGAGTGAAGTTACCCCCCAGGCTTATCCAATGTGAATAAGTATAACGTACTGAAATTGTATACCCTTTCGTTTTTACACGTCCATGGTTTTCGTAAGACGCATACGTTTTATTACCACTGTAAGTTCCGATACGGCGTTGGATATAATCTGCCGTATTCCGGTAAATCAGTCCTCCCTCAAGATAAACGCCATGAACATTGAATTTACGGTCGTAGCTCAGGTTTAAATTTACATTGTCGCTCTTTTCCGGTTTCAAACCGATTTGTCCCAACTCCAGGTCTTCATCACCAAAAAGCTCTTCATTAGTCGGTAAACGATATGCCTTCTCATAAGAGAGTTTGACTTGTACCCCATTTAATGGAAAATAAGTACCGGCTGCTCCATATCCCAATGTGCTTGCGGTGTTGGTTGTACGGACATAACTATCTGTACCGCTACTGGAAGTAGAGACAGGTCCAGAATTGAACTGGTTATAATATTTCCCGAAAACTGAAAGATTCCATTTATCTACAGGCATCAAACGGTATGAAAGCCCGGTAATATTTTTGCGTGTTTCTTTAGAAATGGCTTCCGCTTCGGTAGAATTTCCGGATGAAGCCGCCGATGAAGTATTTTTACGGTTAAAGGAATTAAATACATGATTCAAAGTTAAGGTATGTGCCTTTCCTATACGATAGTTTGCAGTCAAGGTGGCATTCCAATTATTATTATCATATTTTGAATCCTGATAAGCCTGCTCCCCCAACTGTCCGCTCTGGTACTTTTTCTGTCCGAGCCAATTGTACCGATACGCAGAAGTATCTATATTCTGAGTTATATTATCATTATAATTGGCAGTCAGACTTACATCCAATCCTTTTGTAAAGAAATTATGCTTACGGTACTCAAGGGAAGGCATCAACGAATATCCCTTACGATGCTTTTTCCCAAAAACAACTTTCTGAATAACCCCGGTCTGTATTTCTTTATAAAAACGGGAATAAGTAAAACCCAACATCAAACGATCTGCCCATGATTTATCTGTAAAACCTATCTTTCCCATAACAGCTTCATTATGGTAGGTATCGTTGAAACGTTTCACATGCTCTATCAAAGTAGAATTCAGGCTAGTCGTCCCATCTTCATTAAAATGCTCCACCGGAGTATCTACATAATAATCGTTGTCCGAATAGTTCTGGAATGCATTGATTTCATAAGTCAACCCATTTTTTAATGTTTGTCCGAAATTAACATATGATTTATGAGTATTGAATGAACCGTATGAATAAGAAGCATCCAAAAACCATTTCCGCCTTTTCTTATTTGTGACAATATTAATGACTCCTCCTAAGGCATCCGTACCAAAGCCTACCGGAACAACTCCTTTATATACTTCAATACGTTCGGCAAAGTTTACCGGGATATTATTCAAACTAAACGAGCTACCGACTCCTTCCTGCGGAACCCCATCAATAAATATCTTGATATGTTTTCCACTAAAACCGTCCATTATAAATTGCATATCAGAGCCTACACCACCCGATTCTCTCAGCTTCAATCCCGGTGTCTGAGCTAATGCTTCGCTTAGGTTTTGGGTTGTATTGTGTAAGCCTTTAGCATCGACGGCTATTGCATTGAATGCAGATTTCTTTACACGGCTTACGCCGCTTGAGACAATAACCACCTCGTCCAATTCGGTAGCCTGGGGAGTAATTATTATATTTACCTTAATCCGGTCGCCCTCTATAAGCTTTACCTGTTTTTCTACTGTTTTATATCCGATAGCGGATACAATTAAAGTATAATCACCAGCCGGAGCTTTTAAATGATAGATACCTTCCGGATTGGTTGTACCGCCATAGTTGGTACCTTTCAGGTAGACAGTTGCAAAATCTACTATTTCTTTTTCTGTTGATAGAATCTTACCGGAAATCATTCCCTTATCCTGGGAAAATACAGATATGGACAAGAATAATAGAACAAATAGAAATGGAATCTTAAAAGTTTTCGCTTTCAATTTATAAAGAGTTTTATATCGTTAGTAAAACGATGCAAAATTCTCTATAAATAGAAAGCGAACCAATCCCTATTAATAGGTAACCGATAATTGTATTTATAACGATTTATAGGTAAATTCATTAAAAATGGATTGTTATAACTATAGAAACAGGTTCTTTCCATAAATAAAAAAGGTTGCGTTTATAAGCATAAAATATACTTTAACGCAACCTTTCTATTATATTATAAACCGCTTTTTACTTCGGTTCAATCTTAACCATCAGATGATCCTTCGGAATTTTATCACCTTCCTGTACATTCAATTCAGTTACTACTCCTGCAACCGGAGCAACTACCCGATTAAACATTTTCATCGCCTGGTGAATCAAAAGCAGCTGACCGGCTTCAACTTCCTGTCCTGGCTTAACTTCCAACTTAACGATTGTGCCGGGAAGATGAGAAATCACATCACCGATAAAGGGCTTATGCCATATTTTACGGTTTTTATACTTTGTAGTCAGCAGTGTTTTATATTTACGTGCAGTTACTACAAAATCCACATATTCGTTATCTTTCTCTTTCTGTTCCATATTCAAAAATTTTACAGGGTTAATTAGAACGGAGGCAATCCGTGCTTCTTAGCCGGTCTGTATTCCTCTTTCAATATAGAAAGTTTAAGCGCATGAAGCAACAATGAACGTGTTTCTTTCGGCTCGATAACAGAATCGATGAACCCTTTGGATGCTGCCACAAACGGGTTGGCGAACTTTTCGATATATTCTTTTACCTTTTCCTGACGCATTGCATTCTGATCTTCTGCTTCCATGATTTCCTTACGGAAAATAATATTGGCAGCACCTTCCGGTCCCATAACTGCAATTTCAGCAGAAGGCCATGCAAACATAAAGTCTGCACCCAGGTGACGGGAGTTCATTGCGATGTATCCACCACCATAAGCCTTACGCAAGATAACTGTAATCTTTGGAACTGTAGCTTCAGAATAAGCATACAAGACTTTTGCACCGTGACGAATCACACCTGCATGTTCCTGGTCTACACCCGGCAGATAACCCGGCATATCTTCCAAAGTAATAATAGGAATATTGAATGAGTCGCAGAAACGAATGAAACGTGCAGCTTTATCAGCACTGTCGCAATCCAATACACCGGCAAGTACCATCGGCTGGTTGGCTACGAAACCTACAGTTTCACCACCCATACGGCCAAAACCTATTACGATATTGGCTGCCCACAATTCCTGAATTTCCAGAAAATCAGAATCATCAACAATACATTTAATAACATCACGAACATCATACGGTTGCTTCGGATCGGCAGGTACAACCTGTTCGATATTCAACATTGCAGACGGTTCTTTCGGTTCGATAGCTTTTGCTTTTTCCTGGTTGTTCCAAGGGATAAAGCTAACCAAACGTTTAACCTGTTCGAAACAATCCTGTTCACTCATTGCATAGAAGTGAGCATTCCCGGTTATTTCAGCATGAACACGTGCACCACCCAGATCTTCCATAGAGATATCTTCACCCAGTACAGTCTTGATAACATTCGGACCGGTGATAAACATCTTAGAGATATTTTCAACCACGAATACGAAGTCTGTCAAAGCCGGAGAATAAACAGCCCCACCGGCACAAGGACCAAGAATCAAAGAAAGCTGAGGAATAACACCGGAAGCAATTGTATTACGATAGAAAATTTCACCATAACCAGCCAATGCACCTACACCTTCCTGAATACGAGCACCACCCGAGTCATTGATTCCGATAATCGGACATTTCATCTTCAGCGCGTGATCCATGATCTTAGTGATTTTACGGGCATGCTGTAAACCAAGCGAACCACCAGCTACAGTAAAGTCCTGTGCATAGATACAAACAGGAGCACCGAAAATAGTACCAGTACCTGTAACTACACCATCACCAGGCAGGTCTTTTTTCTCCATACCAAAATCACGGCCATCATGCTTCACGAACAAGTCGTATTCATGAAAAGAATTTTTATCCAACAAGGAGAGAATACGGTCACGGGCTGTAAGTTTACCCATTGCAATCTGCTTTTCAATAGCAGCTTCGCCTCCACCCATCTCTACAACGGCTTTCTTTTCTCTGAGGGTCTGAATGTTTTTACTTAAATCTGTCATACTCATTTATTTAATAGAGTTCCAATTATTTTCCAACCGCTTTTGCTCTGTATGAACAACGGGCTGTACCTTTAATTATACCATTTAGTTTTCCTTTATTCAACTGACGGCGGATTGCTGAAATATTATCAATAAATACATGTCCGCCCAAATGTTCGCACTCATGTTGTACAACGCGGGCTGCAAATCCGTCTACAGTTTCATCGTGTTCTTCCAGATTTTCATCCAGATATTTTACATGTATGGTTTTAGCACGTGAAACTTTTTCATGGATTCCCGGTAAGCTAAGACATCCTTCTTCCATAGCTATTTCTTCTTCACTGCTTTCTACAATTTCGGGATTGACCATTGCACGCTTGAAACCTTTACATTCTGGGAAATCATCCCCCATAACATCGGCATCAATTACCAGCAAACGAAGTGACAAACCAACTTGGGGAGCAGCAAGCCCTACTCCGTCGGCATTATACATTGTTTCAAACATATTTGCTATCAACTGTTTCAATTCAGGATAGTCTTTGGGAACCTCTTCAGTTTCTTTCCTTAATACGGGCTGCCCGTATAGATATATAGGTAAAATCATAACTTTATAACTGATATTTTTTATTTTCCAAATATGATTGCAGGATAATCGTCGCACTGATTTCATCCACCAGTCCTTTATCCTGTCTTTTCTTTTTCTTTACCCCACCATCCAACATAGCTTGATGTGCCAATACCGAAGTAAAACGCTCATCATAATATTCTACGGGTATATCAGGAAGGGTTCGTTTCAGATGGGTAACGAAGGCTTCCACATATTTCATATTTTCCGAGGGTTCATTATTCATCTGTTTAGGAAGTCCAACTACAAAACGTTCCACAGGTTCACGGGATATGTAGTCTGTGAGGAACTTCACTAGCTCCCCGCTCGGTACTGTGGTCAAACCATTCGCTATCATTTGTAACGTATCTGTTACAGCTATACCGGTTCGTTTCCGACCATAATCAATTGCTATAATTCTTCCCATCGGGCACAAAGATAACACAAATTCAAATTATAATTACACATATACATAAAAAGTGTGCAGTGGAATGCCACTTTACTACCTAAACGACTGATTAAAAACAACAAAAAGAAAGGGAATGCCCAAGCGGACATTCCCCTATCTATATATAATATATGAATGAATTATTCGTTAGCTGACATAATCGCAACACGGTTCCAGTTGTTTGTTCCGTAAGGCTGAACATCAGAGCCCTTCCATTCTACTGTAATCTGGTTAGAAGAGATGCCGTATTTATCCATCAACTCTTTAGCAACTGCTTTAGCGCGTTTTTCAGAAAGAGCCATGTTGTATTCTGCTGAACCGGTATCTTTATCTGCATAACCTACCACCTTAATAGCTGCACCATTATTCTTCATAAACTGAGCAGTGTTGTAGATATTAATCTGCTGGTTCTTATCAATCTTAGAACTATTGATACGGAAGTATACGATATTGTCCACATAATTATTTACAACTTCAGTAGCAACTACTTCTTCACATTCAGGACAAGAAACCGGACGTTTACTCAACTGATCGTTTTCTGCACGTAAAGAGTTAATCTGGCCGTTCAGGTCGTTCAGCAATGCATAATCCATCGGTTGCAGAACTTCAAAGTCTGTCTTACCCAATTTGAATGTCAAACCTGCACTCAACTGTACGATACCATCAGATAATTTACCCATCTGAACACGGTTAAACTGTTCGTTCAATAAAGAGCCCTGGATTTCAACGTTCAAATCTACGCGTTTACTCAAGCGGAAAGCTGTTAAGATACCAGCATTCAATGAAGGAGATTCGCTTCTTGGAATACCTCTATTGTCATCCGGAGTTTTAAAGCGCTGTGCGTAACCAACACCAATCCAAGGAATCAAACGGAATACCCTCTTTTCATTATAGGGAGCCCAGAAGTTTGTCACATCCCATAACAAATCTGCATGAGCAGCTGCATATGTATTATGTTGCATAAACTGAGCGTTGTCACCTTCAAAACCATGTAGAACACCACCGTTAAACTGTACACGGAATGCCAAATAAGGATTGAACCATTTACCGAAAGACAACTGAGGTGCGAAGTTCAAACGGTTTTTAAACTGAGCCTTATCATTCTGGTCGCCTAATAAAATACTGGCACCACCAGCTACTGATATAAACCAATTATCACGGGCTCTGTTTTTCTTAAAGTTTGTTTTATAACCCGGTTCTGTGCTATATCCCACTTGTGGTTGAAATTCTTGCGCAGCGGCAGAGAAAACAAAACCTGATAACAAAGCAAAAAGTAATACTTTTGTCTTCATATTCATCAACATTATTAAATTAAACAATTAATCTTCTTAACTAAAAACGCTTAATAGGCGCGAGAGTAACTCTTTTTCTAATTATAACAAATTATTGCTATAATGGTTTTGCTTTACTCGAAATAATTTAAAATTTTATATCCGCCTTCTCTTAGATAAGATTCTTTTTTTGTCAACTTAATATCATTTGCCATCATATCCTCTATTAATGCGGGTAAATCGTATTTCGGTTCCCAGCCCAAGCAGGTCCGTGCCTTTGTGGCATCACCGATCAACAATTCAACTTCTGTAGGGCGAAAATACTGAGGATCAACACCTACTACTTCTTGCCCTATTCTTGTTTTAAATTTCTCGAGGTAAGCTTCACCTACCTTTTTTATAAACACATTTTCGTCAATATAGTTTAATAATGCGACCTCATTAACATTTTCTCCTCTAAAAATAATTTCCACACCAATTTCAGAAAAAGCCATACGAATAAATTCACGGATAGTGGTAGTAATACCTGTAGCTATTACATAATCATCCGGTTTATCCTGTTGGAGGATGGCATGCATAGCACGTACATAGTCTTTTGCATGTCCCCAGTCACGCTTTGCCGATAAATTACCCAGATAAACCTTATCCTGCATACCCATTGCTATACGGGAAACGGCACGGGTTACCTTACGGGTAACAAAAGTTTCGCCCCTTAAAGGAGATTCATGGTTAAATAAAATACCATTGGATGCATGCATATTATAAGCCTCCCGGTAGTTCACCATAATCCAGTAACCATATAGTTTAGCTACGGCATAAGGGCTACGCGGATAGAAAGGAGTAGTTTCTTTTTGAGGGACTTCCTGCACCAAACCATACAATTCGGAAGTTGATGCTTGGTAGATACGGCTTTTGGATACCAGATTCAATAAACGGACAGCTTCCAGGATACGCAATACCCCTAAGGCATCGGCATTAGCTGTATATTCCGGCGTATCGAAACTCACCTTCACATGGCTCATTGCTGCCAGGTTATAAATCTCATCCGGCTGCGTTTCACCAATGATACGGGTCAGATTCAAGCTATCTGTCAAGTCCCCATAATGTAAAATGAAATTACGGTTTTCCACATGCGGGTCTTGATAAATATGGTCTATACGATCTGTATTAAACATTGAAGAACGCCGTTTAATACCATGTACAATATATCCTTTTTTTATTAAATATTCAGCCAGATACGCACCATCCTGTCCGGTTATTCCGGTTATTAAAGCAACTTTACTCATTCTTCATAGATTTTCATTAATAATGAACAAATTCCGTATTCATTACCAATCGTTCTTATTAATTATCGTTATCCAAATACCAATCATATAAACGCTTCACGCCATCTTCCACTTCAATAGTATGATGCCAGCCTAATTCATGTAACTTACTTACATCCGTCAGCTTCCGAAGCGTACCATCCGGCTTGGACGAATCAAAAACAATTTCACCGTCAAAGCTCACTTTTTCTTTAATCAGCCATGCTAGTTCTTTTATGGAAAGTTCTTTTCCCGTACCTATATTAATATGGGTATTCCGAACCTCCTTTCCTTCCGGACGGACATCTGTAAAATCAACCTGTTCCATAATATAAACAGAAGCATCCGCCATTTCCTCACTCCATAAAAACTCACGAAGCGGCTCTCCCGTGCCCCACAGTTCCACCTTGCCCGGATATATCCCATATTTGGCAAGTATATCCACTATTTCCTGACGAGATGAATGTCCGGATATATTCTCTACGGGACGTTTATCCAAATCCTTCTTTAAGGCATCCCAATTATCCTGATGCAGGCATTTAGCCAGATGAACCTTACGAATCATAGCAGGCATAACATGCGATGTCTCCAAATTAAAGTTATCATTCGGACCATACAGGTTGGTAGGCATCACTGCAATATAATTCGTTCCATACTGAAGATTATAACTTTCGCACATCTTTATACCTGCAATCTTCGCAATTGCATAAGGCTCATTGGTGTATTCCAATGGCGATGTAAGCAAACAACTTTCCGGCATCGGCTGGGGAGCATTCCCCGGATAAATGCAGGTGCTGCCTAAAAACAACAACTTCTTTACCTTATTCGCATAGGAAGCATGGATAACATTGTTTTGAATCATCAGGTTGATATATATAAAATCAGCCCTGTATTTACTGTTTGCCATAATACCTCCCACATGGGCAGCAGCCAGAAATACATATTCAGGTTTCTCCGAAGTGAAGAAATCATCTACAGCCTGTTGGTTTGTCAAATCCAGCTCCGAATGTGTCCGGAGCACAAAATTCGTATATCCGCGTTCCTTTAGATTTTTAAGAATGGCAGAACCTACCAGCCCACGATGACCGGCTACGAATATTTTACTCTCTTTATTCATCACAAAACCTTTCTGTAAAAACAGATCTTTTAATTTACGGTTGCCATCCAACCGCTTATTTATTCTTTTCTTTTACCAGATTCAACAAATACTGTCCATACTGGTTCTTACTCATCGGCTTTGCAATCTCTTTCAGTTGCCCAGCATTAATCCAACCGTTACGAAAAGCTATTTCTTCCAGACAAGCAACTTTCAATCCCTGTCTTTTTTCAATCACTTCCACAAATGTAGAAGCCTCGGACAGGGAATCATGCGTGCCGGTATCCAACCACGCAAAACCGCGTCCCAGCAATTTAACCTTCAAAGCACTCTCTTTCAAAAACTCCTGGTTCACGGTTGTAATCTCCAACTCACCACGTGCAGAAGGCTTGATGTATTTAGCGACATCCACCACTTTATTCGGATAGAAATAAAGTCCGACTACCGCATAGTTCGATTTAGGAATCTCCGGTTTCTCTTCGATACTCAATACATTTCCGTCTTTATCAAACTCGGCAACGCCATAACGTTCCGGATCATTTACATAATAACCGAATACAGTTGCCTTCTGTTCTTTCTGCGCATTGTCCACCGCTTCTCTCAACATAGAAGTGAAACTTTGTCCGTAAAAGATATTATCGCCCAGTACCAGACAGACTGAATCGTTCCCTATAAATTCTTCACCGATAATGAAAGCCTGCGCAAGTCCGTCCGGCGATGGCTGTTCTGCATATTCAAAACGTACCCCATAATCGCTTCCATCCCCTAACAACCGGCGAAATCCGGGTAAATCTTGAGGAGTTGAAATAATCAGGATTTCGCGTATACCTGCCAACATCAGTACAGATATAGGATAATAAACCATCGGTTTATCATAAATCGGCAATAATTGTTTGGAAACGCCTTTTGTTATAGGATACAAACGAGTACCGGAACCTCCGGCTAAAACAATACCTTTCATATGAGTATATTATATTTCTAATTTACCACTTTAAATAAAGGACAAATGTATTAAAAATAATTCACTTCACCTGCCGGAAGAAACATTTCTTGCCAAAGGCTTGTTATGAAATAAATCTACAAATAATTAAAATTAAATTCATATGAAAGATTTAATAGACACTCTCACTTTTGCAGTGAAAAACTGGTGGGTATCCCTATTATTAGGATTATTATATATCCTGATTGCCATCTGCCTGATGTTCACTCCTGTTGCAACGTATATTGCATTAAGTGTTTTATTCAGCATCGCTATGTTTGTTAGCGGAACATTGGAGATTCTTTTTGCTATTAGCAATAAAAAGAATATTTCAAGTTGGGGCTGGTATCTCGCCGGTGGTATTATCGACTTGATTTTAGGTATTTACCTGATGGCTAATGTTGGTTTAAGCATGGCTGTCCTACCGTTTATCGTAGCCTTCTGGTTAATGTTCAGGGGATTTGCTTCCACTGGATATGCCATGGATTTAAAAGGATATGGTTCCAGAAACTGGGGCTGGTATATGGTTTTCGGGATACTGGCAATTTTATGTAGTTTCGGTATTATCTGGCAACCGGGGCTCGGAGCTTTATCTCTGGTTTACATGATGGCATATACATTACTTATTATCGGAGTATTCCGTGTGATGCTTTCTTTCGAATTAAAAAGCTTGCACAAACACCTGAAAAAAGGAGAAAAAGAAGAATAAGTATACATAAAAATGGCAGAAGAGCGATACCATACGGTTCCTTTAACAGAACTCTGGTACCGCTCTTTTTTGCACAAAAGTCTTACCATCCATTGTAATGTATCTGTTGCGGATTATATTTATCTTTTGTCTTTTCTGCACCTGTCGGATATCCTATAGGAATAACGGTCAACGGTATGATTCGTTCGGGCAAACCCACTACCTCCTTTATTACATCAACACGCTCCTGATACGGATAAGCGGCGGTCCAGACAGCACCCAGTCCCATCGATTCGGCAGCCAACAGTATATTCTGTGCAGCAGTAGAACAATCCAAAAACCAGGAATTAGAAGACTTTGCCGTATCCCCACAAACAATAATCGCCTGGTTTGTTTCTTTCAGCATACGTGCCAAAGGGAGTCCGCTCCCCAACTTATCCAACAATACCCGGTCTGTTACAACCACAAACTCCCAAGGACGGCGATCTCTTGAAGAAGGGGCAGCCATTCCGGCACGTACCAATAACTCCAACTGTTCTTTTTCTACCGGACGCCTGGTATATTTACGTACACTTTTGCGGTTCAGGATCGTTTCAATAGTTGAATTTACACCTTTGTCCGTCTTCTTCTCAGCTTGATCACACGACACTAACGAAAACAAGCAAAATACGACCATAAAACATTTTACATATCCAAAGTGCTTTTGTATTTCCATATTTATCAACATATATGTATTATAAAGATAAGTATAAATCATAAAGGCAAATGTAGGAAGAAAGATTATCTTTGTACACTTAAAACAAATACAAATATCCTATTTTTAAGTAATACCTAAAAACACAAAATGACACAAAATGTAACTCTCTCTACAGCAAAGCAGCATGTAGTATGGCTGGATGTCGTTCGCTTTGTTGCCATGTTTACCGTTGTTTGTTGCCATTGTGGCGACCCTTTTAATTTCTATCCGGAACCGCTTCCTCCCAATATCGGAGAAATCAAATTCTGGGGTGCTGCTTACGGAGCTTTATTACGCCCTTGTGTTCCATTGTTCGTTATGATAACCGGAGCTTTATTATTGCCCATAACCGGCGAGACATCCACATTCTACAAAAAACGTATCCTGCGTGTATTATGGCCTTTTCTTATCTGGTCTGTCCTTTATAACCTTTTCCCCTGGATAACCGGAGTGCTGGGACTGAAACCAAGAATCATTCTAGACTTTTTTCCCTATTCCGGTGAAGCAGCAACTCTTCAGGCATTCAATATTTCATTAGAAAACATAGCCAAAATTCCGTTCAACTTTTCCCTATTGGATGTACATATGTGGTATATATATCTGCTCATCGGTTTATATTTATATATGCCTGTTTTCTCTGCATGGGTGGAAAAAGCATCCGACAAAGCAAAACTATGGTTCCTTGCAGCATGGGGGATCACTACCCTATTGCCTTATTACAAACAATTTGTAGATCCGTATATCTGGGGGGCTTGCTCATGGAATGAGTTTAATATGCTATATACTTTCGCCGGATTCAACGGTTACTTGTTATTAGGACATTACCTACGCAAACAGGAATGGCCGACAAAGAAGATACTGGCTATCGGTATTCCGATGTTTGTTACCGGATATGCAGTTACATTTTTCGGTTTCCGCTATGTAACATCTCTACCGGAATACAGTGAAGAATTTCTGGAATTATTCTTCTACTACTGCTCTTTGAATGTGGTTATGATGACAATTCCGGTATTCATGCTTGCAAAAAAAGTAAACATCCATGCGGAATGGTTGAAAAAAGCATTGGCAAACCTGACGTTATGCGGCTTCGGGGTTTATATGATACATTATTTCTTCACCGGACCTTGTGTATTACTGGTACGTGCCATGAATATCCCAGTTAGCATACAGATACCTGCTGCCGCCATTATTGCATTCGGTACTTCCTGGCTGATTGTATCGGTAATCTACAAGGTTATGGGAAAGAAAGCTAAATACCTAATGGGATAATCATTTCATTGTAGGAAACCGGTTATACCTACCGGCTAATACGTAAAAAAGCGAAGGTACCGGCAAACAATTCGTCGTAACATTCAACCATCAGGATGGAGATAAAGAAACCAGTTATTTCGAAAAGGTTTCTAAATAAGGTAAGTGGAACCTGTAGTTTTTTATTGATTACGGCCTGGTAAACCCTGTCAATTTCTTCACAGCCAATACATGTTTGCAAGGACCGCGTTCTCCTTGGTATTTACTGAACCACTCACAGGTACAACGCTCATTCTTATCGTCGAGGATAACGGTATGGCGAACCCCCGAACCTGCTACACGGGCCTCCACACGCGAAGATGTATTGGCGATTATCTCCACTTTGCCTTCTTCTATTAACTTTTCCGCACCTTTCATTCGTGGGTTCAGACTCATAATGCGGCTTAATTTAAAGGGAAGCCGGCGATAAAAGAACTGGTTGTCATCCAAATCAAATCCCAATAACCCCATTGCTGCCAGACGTGCAGTTAAAACATCCGCGTCAGAAAATGAAAGATTCTCTTTCACGGCAAACAGTGTCGGGTTGAAAGCTTGGTTAGCATATGCGTATTTGTCCACAGCTTCCACCCATTCATCAGAAACTTCTTCCAACAAAGACTCCAATGCAGCTCCTTCACCCGAGAAACCTCTCCAGCATTCGCGGGATAAGGAGAAACTAAAGCGGATATTCCCGAAATAAAGTTGCCAGGTGGTCGACAGCATATCCGGATGAGGGAATACTTGCAAAATATCGATATAAGGAAGCAACGGTTCCAGTAAACGCAAACGGTGCAAACCTCCGATACAAATTCCGGATTGGGATTTGACGGATGAGAATACCGGCATATTGTTTCTTACTATCAGATAATAATCATTCTTTACCTGCCCTTTTGGAATCCCACGGAAAAGGAGTTGAGTTTGTATACGGTTAAAAGTATAAACCTTCTCTGCTTTGGACAAATAAATCTGCACGGTACTCAGCCCTTTTATCCATTTCACAGGCAGAGGGACTTTACGTTCTATCACTTTATCCCCTTCTTTATGCAATCCGACTTCTTTTCTTCCAACGGAAAGCATTACTTTTTCTTCCTGGCGTATTCCTCCCAAAGCCGTAAGCATCGACTGGTTAAAATCCACATTTGTAGTTCCGCTTTCTATAAATTCCCCGTCTAACCCATCAGGTAAAACATCTACCCTTGCATAGACTCCGGCACAATGGGAGAAACCTTCAAAACGGATTCGGTCATTCCCGGCTGTCACAATCGGGTCTTTCAGTAAGGAAAGTTGGAAAGGCGACATATTAAAGCTCGATTTCACTATGTTTGCCAACGTAATCAGGCAACGTGCCATAATAAACGGGTTTGCCACATTCCCCCAAAAGAAACAGGAAGCATCCTTATTCTTCTGTATCTCGCTATATTTAGATAAAAACAGTTCTTCTGTTGCACCCTTTTTGATTAAATCAGAGGGTACGGCATACCGATAGGTCAATAAATCTTCCATCTATATAAATTTACCGTGACTCATTTAATAATAGTTTCACCACTTTCTTCAAGTTTGCATCCTGCTCCCAGACGAGAAGCTGAGGAATTTGTTCCAAATCGGCTTTAGAGTTATTCCGATATATAAGTTCATCGTATATCTCCAATAATTTTCTCAGGTTCAAGATAGGCCGTTCTATTTGTGAAAGGATGGATACCAGCAACAGTTCCAGTAGCTTGTTTGCCTGTTGCCCCTGATTTAGCAAAGTATCGACAATTAAATCGAGAAAACGTTTGACAGGTGCCCACTCCCTATTTTCTAAATATCCTATAATCTTTCCCAAACGGGCAACATCCAGCATATCCGTTGCCGCACGTTCCAAATAAATTTCCGCTGCATAAGTACGAATTGTTTTCTCCGAACAAAGCATACAACAAGCCAGAAAAAGGGAAGTCATCTCTCCCGTCTCAACTTTTAAATCATAAAGTGCAATAACAGATTGCAGCAGCATATCCCGGTTCTCGGCATTCGGTATTCGGGAAAATTCAAAATAATATTTTACCAACAGGGCACAAGGTATATCCGTACACAAAGGATACGACTGGATAAAATACCGGAAATCCCAGGTTCCTACACATAAACGGAGATCATCGCTAATGCAGGCATATATATTATCTGTCTGTAGCCAGGGGGAAGGCGGAATATGAACTTCCAAAACCGAATATTCCGTATAAGAAGCATCACTTCTCTTCTCATCAGCAATATTCCAGGAATACGTATTCAAATGTTCAGATAGCTGACTGATGTTCATATCCTTATCCGGATAGTCTATGCCGCCCTTTACTGTATCAGGACAACGGGAAAAGGCAAGTTGTAAATCTGCACTCTCCGGTTTTTGTTTCATCAAAACGTATCGGTCGAGGCGCTCTTTTAATACCCCCGGAGCTATCCAGCAAGGCGTATGGGTCGGTGTGGATAGGAGTTCCAGCTCCATCCCCTGCTCTATAAATGATAAAGCACGCATCATAATACGATGATACGGGCGAAAGATAGGATATTCGGCACCTTTCCAGTCTGCCAAAGGGCGTATCAGATAATCATATTCAAAAAGAGAGCTAATCCGATCCTTATTTTGCCTGTCTTTTTCCTCTGTTTCCTCATGCAGGCTCTGGATAAATGCGGCTTCATAAGGGAATTTCCGTACCAGGTATTGCCCATACGCCACCAGAAATGCCGCCATCAAATGTTTATACAAGCCAATATTCCAATGAAAATTAGTTTTTTCAAATGCCTTTGTCTGATAATCGTAACTATGCCAAAAAGGTTGCTGCATGACAGCATCATATACTTTCTGAAATACGACCTCCAATTGTCCTACATTCGCAGCTGTTACCTCTTTGTTCAATTTTATCAGGGTTGCAGGTAGCAGGTCTATCACATAAGGCTCTTTACTTTCGAATAACCCGGCAAGAAAAAATAAAAGCTCATCAAAAGCATGTATCTCCGGTATCCGGTTATCTTCGTTTATCAAACCCGGATTCACAGGGATATTCACATCCTCCGGCTCCGGTTGATTTATTTTCCCGATCAGATAAAAAGATAAATATTCTCTCACCTGAGACAATAATATATCGGCATAAGGCAATAAAGCTTCCCCGATTGCTTCCGTATAATGCTTACCATATTGCGCGATAAGTGTAGCCGCCCTGCTTTGAAGCGTTAAATCCTTATTCAGGAATACAAGCATCGCTCCTTTACAAATCCTTACCCTGTCGTCCGGATGGAAACAGGCTATCTTTTCCAGTAAGGTAAGAGTTGAAAGCAGTATGGACTTTACTTCAGAAGAAAGTAAAACCGTTTGGTAAGAGATAAATGTATCGGCATGAAAATCTTTATCAATCGCTACCTTCTTCAATTCATTCAATACGACATTCACAGGTTTCGATAATTTACCGGTAAAGACACTCATCATATCCTCCTGGATGGCAAGAATCTCCTCGGGTTGTGGCTTCAATGCTGCAAATAAAGAAGCAAACCAGTTGACTGTCTCTTTTTCAAGCCCGTTATGTACAGACTTCATACATTGTCTTAATACTTCCAGTCGGCTAATACGCCCGTTGGCAGTATATTTCTTGAACGCTTTCACCCATAGTCCCTCCTCTTTTGAGCCATAGGGTAAAGACCATGTATCCCGGAATGCCACAATCGACGGATATTGGAACAAATACCAGATATGTTCATCGAAGGTGATTGCATTTTGTTCGAGTAATCGATGGAACTCTTCTTCTTGCCCCTCTTTTTCGAATTTATCCGGTGCTGATGCCGAAAGACTTCGGGCTATCAAAATGTTGGAAGGTTGCAAATATCCTTTCTGCGTCCATTTCACCAGATACGGATACGACAAGATAGAATATTCCATCATATTATAATAGTCAGAAAACCATTCGGGACAATACCATTCCAGTAATTCATCAATGACTTGTTCATCCGGCAGGTCAAATGTCAGCAAGCGTTTCACACTGGAAGCCGGAAAGAGCACGAAAGTACAAATCCGCACAACCTCATCATGCCAGACCGTTTTTCCTGCCATCATTCCTCTTTCCTTCTTCTTGTTCTTTCTCTTGATTTCCAGAAGTAATCTATTCTTCTCTTTTTCATTCAGTTTTTGCAGGAATGGAATCAACTGGTCTTTTTGACCATTTTCATATATGCGAAAGAATTCTGCTATCATTTTTTTAAGCTTTTTAATTTTATCATAATCTCTTCATCCGGCTCTTGTACCAACTGGCTTCCCAATTCCTTATAATAACCAACCAGCTTTTTAAAGTTGGGTGGCAAGTGCTCTTTATTTACCGATTTAATACAATTGGCTATAAGATTTAACTGGAATTCTTTCACCGGACGGGAATAATTACCTTCAAAGAACTCTGTAAGACGGTTTATAGGAGCAAACTGTTGTAATATCATACGTGTGATACAATCAATCAGATATTCTCTATCCAGAAAATCCTGTTGGATGGCAAACTGAACATAAGAAGAGGCCAATTGGCGGGATTCTTTTTTCTCGAACAGCAAACAACAAGCTATATAAATCCATCCGCTATGGTGTGTCCTGATACCGTTATCCATAAGAAACTTCAGCGGAAGCAGACCATACCTCAATTCGTCCGCTTCATTTCCCGATACGGTATCAGGAAGAAAACGCAATAACCAGGGATCTGCATAATGGGGAACAAGACTGATCCGGTAATACAATGTTTCCAGACAATCAAAATATTCAGCGACAGGCTCATTAAAAGCAGTATAATAGTATAACCGGGGATAAGACCGCTCATTTTTCTTCCACCAATTATAATTCCAGTTATCCTCCAAAAAAATCCGGTCCCAATGATATACTTTGTCATCCGAATAAGTTCGCTTGATTTCATAAGGGATAACAAATGGCCTTACAACAGTCGGGTAACCTGCTGCCGGTGTATTTTCAAATCCAGTAAAGACTCCATCCGGATTGTGGGTACGTGCCACCTGTGTCCAAAGGGGCAATGTTTCCTCATCGAAAGACAGACGGTCTGTCATTCCGAATAAATACCGGACAGCTTCGGCATATTTGCCTTTCAGTAATTTGGCCTGTTCCTGTATATCCGCTGTAATTTCAACTTTCAAGATACGGTTGCAAGCAATCAGCAAATCTTCCATTTCGATAACATCCCCAGCTTTTTCATAGGCAAGCATACGTTCTACCAAAATGGTTGGATGAACAAAGAACGGCTTGTGTGTCGGAGTCGAGAGCAAAGGCAACTTACTCCTCCGGCTCAGTTTATCCAATACCCATTTATTCTTGTTCCGCAGAAAAACACATTTCTGAGAATAGGCTTCCAATGCCGGATAAGCCATATACTTAGATTCGTCCGAAAACCAATTATAAAAGAACTCAGCCAAATGGAATAACGGTGCTTTAGCATTTCCCCGCCTGAATAACTTTTTAGTAAACGGCTGCAATTGGGATTGATAATCATCCGGTATCTGATCCTGTATTTGTATCAGTCCTTCATAAAAAAGTTCTATATCCGCCGGTTCAAGGGCTCCGATTGTTTTCCCCACATGAAACAGCCAGTTCTCCCAGGTATCAGGAACAAGTAAAGGAGCCTTTTCCGATAAATAAACTACATCCTCTTCCCCCGGTATATCCGTAGAAACGCTCAATAAAGCCCTCGCCTTTTCCTTCAAAAAAGACCTGAAAGGTTCCACTACAGCCTGTAACTCTTCCGAAAGAATATATTTATAAAGTAAGCCGGCTGCTTTTTCCTGGATCTTTTCCGACGGTTGTATAAGGGCATTTGCAACAGAAACACCTAAACCTGCCGTTTCCTTTTTATTCTCCAACAACCAGTCTGCCATCTCCAAAACAAGCATAATCGATTTGTCACATTTCTCATGTGTACAGATAGCGGGCATCGCCTGAAAGAATGTTTGGCTATCAAACCGGCTGTCTTTATAAATAGAGCTTATTTCCTGAACAATAAAATTGACGACCGTATTATTTGTTGAATAAGCGGCTGCAAATAATAAATTCTGATTAGCTATCAGCTCCTCCAAGGTCGGTTCAAACATTTTTATCATTCGTACATGCCAGTCCAGATGCCCTTTTTTCCAATTGAAAGATAAGGATCCCAACAGATTCGGCACAATTGCTCTGTCGTGTATCATATTGCGTTCCAATAAAATATGGAACACCTCATCCCAATACTCATAGCATTTTGCACAAGTAAAACCACCTGCAGCTGTTTTCCATTTGGATATATCCAGTATGGGAATTTCATATTTATAAAATTGGAGCAATACGTTATCTATTGTTTCCGGATTAGCAACCAGATAATCTATATCTTTAGAAACATCCCTGTTAAACATCTGAATAATAAACAGGGAATTGACAAAGAATTCTTCCTGAAAAGCAACCCAGCCGTTTTTATACAATTCCCATAACATATGAAAATGAATATGGTTCTGCCGGGTATCCTTCCAGGTATCAAGAACTTTGTCCAGATAATCCGGTGGAAAAAGTTTGAAATAGGCAATCAGCGGTTCTATCCCGAATTCAGGAGACTGCATATACCAACAAAGATTATTTCCCGCATCTTTCTTATAATCTGCCCAATTACGCAGACAAGTCACACTCATGAACTGAAGGATACTACGCCATAAAGTATAATCCAGGTTGGTATTTTCTTTATATAACCGAGAGATAATATCCTGCCGGATATCCACCTGCTTTATTCTATCTAAAGCATCTTTCCTTTCATTCTCTGTCAACTGTTCAGCCCAGTTTAATATCTTCCGATAATCTTTCGCTGCGACCAACTCTATTATTTTCTCCATGTCGAGTCTATTTTGTGCGATAACAAATATAATTATAATTCAATAAATTCTATATTTGTAGTATAAAGTATAATACACTACGCATATGGAAAAAGCAGTTCTTACTCTATATACCGCAATTGGTAATCCGGAAAGGATACCGGTCTCCATCCAAAAACACTTCAAGGAAGTGACAAAAAGTATCGGAACCAAAGATGGAACCACTACTTTGACGCTACTGGACGACACGCAGATTATCTTCAATATGAGCCATCAGAGTAGCAAACCGGACTTCATAGCTTCACATATCGGAGGTATGGCAAACTTTTTTGCCCAGGTTGAAACGGAACAGGAAAAGTTAAAACAAGATGTACTTCACCAGATACAATGTTTCAACTGTGTAACAGGCATTTCTTTCGGTATCGATGAAGACAAGGACCGTATCAACTATCTTTTCCATTGTTTTTATTGTATTGCCGAAGATGTAAAAGGTTTTATCCTTTATCCGGATATGGAAATTTATACCTGCGAAGGTAAATTGCTGTTTTCTACCGAGGGAAAGAGCGAGTTCACAGCTTTTACCCCTATTGCAAATGCAGATTTACTGGATGCCGGACGTCCGGAAGAAACAGAAGCGGACAAAGCTCGTACCCAGCGCTCCATTGCCATCCTGAAAGAAATGGGTATCCCTTTCATGGAGCATCTGCGCAGCGAAGTATCGGAGAGTGAAGCTGTTTTAAGAAGCCGGGAGGAAATGGTACAACGCGCTGCCGCACTATTTGCCGTATCGGTTTATTCGGAAGTTATGTTGTCTGAAAATTCCAGTCGCAAAGAAGCGCTGAAATATGTTGACAAAATAAATGAACTGTATGATGCTGGTAAATGGATGACTCCTGATGAAAAAGCTTATATCAGTGACCCCGAACCGGAACAACAAACCTGTTTACAATTCGTATGGCGATATGAATGTTGCGGTGTGCTTCTATGGGCTGCCGGTATTGTAGAAGAATTACCCTATCCATCCGAAATCATAGATGTTCCTGTCCTTGCCGCTATTTTCTGGCAATCTAAAGGCATTGCAGACTTAATGTCGAAAGGTTTCGCCCGCCCCGAAACGGAGATTCTGGATATGGCAGACCTTACACTACGTTACGACTGGGCTTGTGTAGATGCCCGTATCAAAGGAAACGATGCTCCGGCATCTCTCGACGGAGGTGTTGTTGTGGAAAGGCATTATGCCTTCAACTGGATTATCGGAGCAAACGATAATGCGGACTGGGACGATATACAACCGAATACTTAATGTATAAAACCGAGTAAATTTTACATGAGGAAGTTTCTCTACCTGTTATTCATTATATGGGTTGTAAACGGTTATGCGCAAAACGATAGCGTCCGGTTTACACTGGACGTAGACCGCTTTGCCGGAAACATACAAGCCCTTCAGGAAGTCCATATCAATTATTACAGTAATAGGCCTGTCAGTAAAATTATAATGCCGGAATGGGGAGATTCCATTGAAGTAATAGATACCGAACCTCACCGGACAAGTAGCTCCCAACTACAAATTATCAATGGGGAACAAAAAAACATCCGACAGGAAGGTTTCTATTATAAAGTCCGCTTCCTGTATCCGGGTATGGTGACTGTTCCGGGAACGACCGCAACCATAGGAGGCAAGCAATATACTTGCCCTTCGCAAACCATAGAAGTCTTTCCGGGAAAAGAGATCAGCCATGTGACCTGCACGCTATCCGTCAGCCCCGAACATCCCCAACCCGGAAAAGAGTTCTGGTTTACTATCACCTGCAACAGCAAACCGGATGAAGAATATCCGTCCATCTCCCATATGGGTTTGCTACAAGTTAGCCGCAAAATGGAAAAGTCGTCTACAAACGGCGTAGAACAATATAAATTCGCTTATAAATACAGAAGCAATAAATCAGGCACCTATAGCTTGTACCCGGAGAACCTGACATTCGGGGGAGTAACTTATCCGGTAGAAGTTTATTGTTTTGACATCGGACATGGTAACAAGAACATTTCACTATACCTATGGGGACTGCTTATTGTTTTTGCTGTCGCTTCATTGTTTATCTATAGACAGGACCATCGTCCGGTTGCAGCCGGAACTGTAAGTTCGAGATTTTGTTTCAAAGCATATATGATACTCTTGTTAACGATGGTATTCCTTTTGTTCGCTTTTTTGTTACTCTCCAATATCCTTGCCGATACTTCCATATTGTTGGGGCTATTCATGCTGATAGTAGTCATATGCCTGGTATTCGGGGAAATGCGCCGTTCCATTACCAAAATAGAAATAAACGGAAACAATATATCTGTTAGCAATTATTTCGGTTTTGGTAAAAAGAAAACCTATAATCTTTCCGAGATGGAAGGTTTCACCCGCTCTGTCCTGCAAAGCCGCGGAGGTAACTATCAATATACCTATTTGATAAAAAACAACCGCCGTATCATCCGGGTATCCGAATTTTACCACAAGAACTATCAATCATTGCTTAGCTGTATTTACAAACGTTGTAAATTTCTGGGTGACAAGCAGGTTTCTCTTATAAGAGAAACCAAAGAGATATTCGCTCCCATACAATAAAACTACAATGTTTCATTGCAGCTATTAAAATAAAGAAGTACCTTCGTTGCCCATAATTTTATCCTTTAGACTATTGATTATATGAAATCAATGCAAAACAAATTTTTGTTGATTTGTTTGCTAACTGCTTTGGCATTAGGGACAAAAGCTCAGACACAAGAACCGGATTCCATACAAGTGGCAACAACAGATTCTGTGCCTAAGAAAAAACTGAATATCATACAGAAGCTCCTTAATTACTACAGCGATGCTAACAAAGAAAAGAAAGACAAAAAATTCGATTTCAGTATAATAGGCGGTCCACACTTCGCGAGTGATACAAAATTAGGACTGGGGTTGGTAGCCGCAGGACTTTATAAAACGGATAGAAACGACAGTACGCTGCAACCGTCTACAGTATCTTTGTTCGGGGATGTCTCCACAGTCGGTTTCTATCTGCTGGGCATACGGGGAAGCAACATCTTTCCCAAAGAAAAATACCGGCTGAATTATACGCTCTATTTCTATTCCTTCCCCAGTTTATATTGGGGTGAAGGATACGAGAACGGAATAAACAACGATAACAAAAGTACTTACAACCGCTTTCAGGCAATGGTAAAAGCCGACTTCTTGTTCCGTTTGGCAGACAATTTTTATGTAGGTCCTATGGCCTCTTTCAATTATATCAACGGAAAAGATTTTCAGAAACCGGAACTTTGGGAAGGAGAAGACAGCCGGACAACCAATCTGAATGTCGGTCTTTCGGTAGTATATGATTCCAGAGACTTCCTGACAAATGCGTATAAAGGGTATTATCTCCGGATAGACCAACTGTTCAGTCCGTCTTTCCTGGGAAATAAAAACGCATACAGCAGTACGGAACTGACTACCAGCTATTACCATCCGGTATGGAAAGGCGGTATCCTGGCAGCCCAGCTTCACGCTATGTTAACATATGGAGATACCCCCTGGGGAATGATGGCTACTTTAGGCAGTTCATACTCTATGAGGGGATATTATGAGGGACGATTCCGCGATAAAAACGCAATCGATATGCAAGTAGAATTGAGGCAACACGTATGGAGAAGGAATGGTGTCGCCGTGTGGGTAGGTGCAGGGAATGTATTTCCCAATTTTAAATCGTTCAAAGCAAAACAAATACTGCCGAATTACGGTTTTGGCTACAGATGGGAATTCAAGAAACGAGTGAACGTCCGCTTAGACCTCGGGTTCGGCAAAAATCAAACTGGATTTATATTTAACATCAATGAAGCCTTTTAATTATATAAAAAATTGGTTAGGGAATCAGGAACATCTTTTTTATCTTTTCCTCTTTATTCTTATCATCCCTAATATTGTCTTGTGCTTTACGGAACCGATGCCAGTAGTTGCTAAAATAGCCAATGTATTGCTACCGTTAGCCTGTTATTACTGGATAATGACGTTATCCCGGAACTGTGGTAAAATGTTCTGGATATTGTTTCTGTTTATCTTTTTCGGAGCCTTCCAGATTGTATTGCTCTATCTATTCGGACAGTCTATTATTGCTGTAGATATGTTCCTTAACCTGGTTACCACCAATTCTTCCGAAGCGATGGAGCTTCTCGATAATCTGATTCCGGCATTGGTTACCATTGTCATTATTTATATCCCGGCATTGATACTGGCTATGGTTTCCATTATTTATAAACGGAAGGTATCTGTCGAATTTATCCGCAGGGAACGGATACGGTCTTATCTGTTTTTGGTTATCGGCTTTATCTCATTGGGTTCGGCCTATGCTTTCGATAAGAAATACGAAATTACTTCGGACTTATATCCGCTAAATGTATGCTATAATGTTGTTCTTGCCGTTGAGCGTGATGCACAGACAAGGAATTATGCTGAAACGTCCAAGGATTTTACTTTCCAAGCAAAGGCTACACATGATAAAAGCAAACGGGAAATCTATGTGCTGGTAGTCGGTGAAACATCCCGTGCCCTAAACTGGGAACTGTACGGTTACGGACGTACTACCAACCCGGAACTTAGCAAAGTTCCCAATCTGTCCATTTTTACGGATGTACTGACATTATCCAACACGACCCATAAGAGCGTCCCGATGTTGATGTCGGCCATTTCTTCGGAAAACTTCGACTCTATCTACCGGCAGAAAGGTATTATTACAGCATTCAAGGAGGCAGGCTTCAAAACGGCTTTCTTCTCGAACCAAAGATATAACGACTCATTTATTGACTTCTTCGGAAAAGAAGCGGATACATGGGATTTCATTAAGGAAGATGAAGGGGTAGCCAACCAAAATCTTTCGGACGATGAATTACTTAAATTGGTGGAAAATGTACTTGCCAAGGACGACCAAAAACTCTTTATTGTACTTCATACGTATGGCTCCCACTTCAATTACCGCGAACGGTATCCTGCATCTAATGCCTTTTTCATGCCTGACAGCCCGGCTGATGCAAAATTCAAATACCGCGATAATCTGGTTAATGCCTACGATAACTCCATCCGTTACACAGATGATTTCCTTGCCCGGTTGATTGGTATGCTGAACAGCCAGCCTGCCGAAACAGCCATGTTATATACCTCCGACCACGGGGAAGATATTTTCGACGACAGCCGTCATCTTTTCCTCCATGCCTCTCCTGTCCCCTCCTATTACCAATTGCATGTTCCATACATCATCTGGACATCCGATTCATACCGTGAGGCCTATCCTGAACAGATCCATGCCTTAGATAGCAATAAACAGAAAGCGGTAGCATCCAGTTGTGCCGTGTTCCATACCATGCTGGATTTGGCAGGTGTACAAACGCCTCTATTGAATGATTCCTTTTCTGTGGCAAGCCCACTCTATACGGAGCATCCGCGATATTACCTGAACGACCACAACGAACCGCATTCATTCTTCGATTTAGGACTGTCGAAAAAGGATTTCGAAATGTTTGAGAAAATGAAGATTAAGATGGACAAAGAGAAATAAGGTTCAGAATATTGGCAATACAATTATCTACACACTGAAATATACCTGTCTATACAAACAAAAACAGTTGTTTTTGAAATCGAAAACAACTGTTTTTATCAGATGCGGATTAATGCATATTACTATTTATTAATCCGCATTCGTATGTCTTATCTCTGCTGAATACAACGGACCGCATTCGTATCGGAACCACCCATACTATTCGCCCTGTAAGAATCGGCATCAAACCGCATATACCAATATGCCTCAGACGCCCATATGTAAGGGGCACCGCCTTCTCTCATAATCTCCCCGTTTTTTTTCGCTTGTGCATTTTCATAAGACCGGGTTTTATTTATCTCTACACTTAAATCGACGGACGGAATATACATTATGTTTTTATAATCTTCTATTGAACCGACTTTCCATCCGGACGGACAGCTTTTATTTGCAAAAATAACAGCTCCCTGATTAACCGGAGATACCCAATAACTCTTGCTACTTCCTGTTACTATCTTAGGTGTAGCGGTACTTCCCGGATATACCGGGGTAGAATGTTTAATGGCAAAGCCCTTGCCACCGCCTGCCGCATACTTATTGGTAATAGTAATCTTTTCATCACCGCTTGCCGTTGCAAAGAACACATCTGCATTTTGCCCTGCCGGATTTGTATTTCTGGTAAATCTATATGTGGCCGTTATTACTCCCGTATTCGGGTCGGTTGTTTCGGAAGCAGTAGATTTAGTTATCCATCTCCAGTTATCTTGACAGGTAACATCTACTCCCTTAGGCGAAACCACCTTAATTGTAAAATAGGCATTTGCCGATGGGAAGAAAGTAATATTCGGATTTGAACTGGACAAATTATCTACTGTGGAATAAGCCGGTTGTGAAGCAGTAAATTCCGAAAGCACTATATTCTTATTTATAGAGTAAACCGTAAATGTTTTAGATAACGTATTGTCAAACTTATTCTTTACCGTAATCGTTGCGCTACTTCCTGTTGCCGCTCCATCTTCTACATGGAAAGTATATGTTTCAACGTCATTTGAAGTAGTAGTCTTATCCAGGCTCAGCCATGCAGGAACACCTTCCACATCAGCCCCTTTTAGCGAGAACACACTCAATGTCACTTTATCCGAGGTATTATTATAAAGACGCAGACGGCTGTTCGTTGCATCATAATTGCCCCCATTCGATACGGTAACTGCGGACTGGCGGACATTTATTGCCGTTTTTACTCTAACGGTAAGCGGAAGTTTCTTGTCATTATTCTTAGCGTTTACCACATTAAAAGTATATCCATCGACGGGTGAAGTGGAGGGGAAAGAAGGGTCATCCGTATCCAAGGTTAACTTTATATTGCCCGCAGCATCCGTCAAAGCCTCTTTATCCCTTTCGAGCCAGTCGGGAAGGCTGCCGCCGGAAACATCTTCCAATGTACATCCACCGGTAGATACAATATTCAAAGTGACCGAAGTCTTACCGGAAGTTTCATCCTTATATAAGGTGACAGTCCCATTGTCTTTATCAAAAGCACATTCCGACGAAGCCGATACAAATTTGACTACAGGTATGGCTATCGGATGGATAATCAAAAGGCTTTCATTATTTGTCGCTTTATCAATAAAACGAAGATATGCTACAGGGAAATCATTCCCCGTATAGTCTGCATTACGGGATACGGTATAGGCAAACTCCTGTGTTGCCGAACGTGCAGCCAAAGGAGCAACGGTCAACCAAGGAGCCGTGGTCACTTTCTTCTCATAGGTGAGCGAATAATCCATCGCAGAATTGGAAGCAACAGCGACAGAGAAAGCTGCCCCGTCGGTTATTGCCATGTTCACTATCCGGGTATCAGGGTCGTAATCGCCATTTGCCACATCGATATTTACATCAAAAAGACCGGAACCTTTGCTTGGATCATATCCATCTACTAAATCCCCGTCTATCCAGTCGGCTACCTCCAAAGTGAAATCGAGGTGATATTCATCCGCTTTTGTGATACCGACGGTGTACCGGTGATTCGCATTGATTTCAAGGAAAGAAGAGCCACCACCAGCCGTTTCCTGTTTGAATGGGACTTGGTAAGTCACTTCTTTCGATTCGGTTTCGTTTACCCGGTAGGTACCGGTCAATACCAGATAGGCTTCATCTGCCAACAGGCTCGGATAGCTATAGAAAGCGGATACCTGCGTACCGATATTGGCATTGTCACCTTCAAAAGTACGAGCCGGATACGTAATCAGTTCACCGTCTTTTGCAACAGGTTCTCCATATACTTTGATAGGGAAAAAGGATACGCCCGTCCGCCCCTTCGCCATCGAAATGGTTTCAAGGTGAAAACGGGAATCTTTTTCTACATTCGTAACATCAAAACGTGCCATTGTACGGGTCAGCTTAAATCCGACCTGTACGCGTGAAGATGAACCTAAATCGGTCAGGTCGATAGGTACAGTCTGAGCGCCTACCATAGGCAAAGGTAAGCCCAATGCAGGCGAAGCATCGATAAGTAGCGGGGAATGGTATTTCCGGAACTGTTCTTCAGTAGGAGTACCATCGTTCAGGACTCCTGTTTCCATATCATACGCCAAAGGGTCGAAATAGGTATCGGCTACCGGATTGCCATCAACAGGATTTACCAGTTCCGTTTGATTGGCTATGCTGTACAAGCGGACAAACAAGCCTTTTTGAAGTTCCAACAAAGCTGTAGTTGTGGCGTTGTCCGTACTTGGTGTAAGGTTGAGTTCCCTTGCTCCTGCCGGAAGAGGCGAACCATCTTGCCGATAGGAAAATCGTTCGCGGAAAGTATAGGTTCCGTTTTCTTCCTTTGCAGCAAAGACATAGATGTCTAATGTATTGATTTCGTTTTCCTTCCCGGTTGCAATCGCTTTGGTTTCTGCCTTTGTTCCTGCTTTGGTTGTACTTATCGAGAGTTTGTTCTTAAAAGCAAGAAGAACTTCCCTCCTGCTCCCGCTATCCGTATCTTCACCTGAAGAACGGTCTGTCTTATCTGTTTCTGCCGTACAGCCAGCCAACAGTAGGGCAAGCATACATAGGCCTGCCGTTAATGTCCTAAAGGACATTTTCTTAGACGATTCATAATGTAGATTTGTTTTCATATTGAATATTTTTGTAGTATACGTTTTTATACGATTAGCATGTAAAATGCTATATTAGTTCTATTGAAACTATGGAAAAAATATCTACAATAATCAAGAAAAATGCAATTCCCTGAAAGTTGTTGTTTATTATAATGATTCAGGGAATCGAAGGCTCTATTCAGATGTTATTTGCTGTATATTAATAAATTAAGTCTTGTTTTTGTTTGTTATTTATTCATATATTTGCGTCTGTTATTAACGTAGTTTCAATAGAACTATGTTAGAGGCACACTCCAAGCCATATGCCCCAAAGTCAAAACATATATGATTTGATTTTAAAACATATATGATTTGAATGCAAACCATATATGTTTTGAATATAAAGGATAATGAATAAGGAAATAGATTGTCCTGATATATTTTCATAACTATCACTCTCATAGAAAGTGTTTCTATAGAGTTTATGAGAAAGCGTTAGCACACAAGAAAAAGAAAACCGGTAGTTGTGATAATTACCGGCTTCTTGAAAAGAGTCGATATCCCCATACCATAATGGTTCGATTAACCTTAAATTGGCGAATAACTGACTAAGATAATTTCCTATATTTAAATTCCGCACGGTTCAATTAAAGCGCTGCCAGCAAATCCTGCTGGGTATGCTGACGATTTTATTTCAATTCCACAAACGGTTCGATTAAATATGATCCTGACACTTCCAATACGGCTGGGTCTTGGTTCTTTCAATTCCAAACAGTACAATTAAAAATTTAGCTGCATTAACAGAAACAGCCCTCAGAGCTGCATTTCAATACCAAACGGTGCAATTAAAGACGACCCTGATACTTCCAATACGGCAGCCAGATGGTTATTTCAATTCCTTAAGCGATCCAATTAATACAAAATTCAATGAATCTCTTTTCCAAAGTACCCTTGTGATAAAGAGTACTTTGGAACTATTCTTTATAATTGATTCTCATAATCAAAAGCAGACATCTGTTCAATCAGTTTCTGTTCTGCTTTTATCAGGGCATCTGCCGAACCAACAGAACCGGCGATATAGCTTTTAGCGATAGGAGTAATAAATATATCCGCATACGTCGTTTCATCAATAACAGGAATGGCACTGGGCTTTTCCACATTATCTTTTAATTCTCCACGGATGGCATAAGCTATCTGGTTGGCATCATCGCTAATGGCAATGGCTACGGTTTCCATCAGGCTGAATGTCCGTGCCTGGTTAGTCGTAATACGCCAATTGATAATGGCTTTAGCCAGAGCGGGTATCAGTTCATCCCGTTTTTCCTTCGGGCAAATCAGACATTTACCAAAGATATTCTGTCCTTCAACCCAGCCTAAATCCCGGAGTTTCGCTTCTATCTCAGGGAATAGTTCCGGTTCCAGCTTATTGGTGGAGACACAGAACAGCGTTCTCAAATCGATGGCTATATCATATACAAAAAGACCGGATGCCCGTGTCTGCTCCTGTATAAATGCCCGGTTCGGGAGTGTCCTTCTTTTACTTACCAGCCATTCGTCCAACTCTTCTTTTGTCAATTCATCGCCCCGCTTCTTACCATCCGACCAATACACCTTAACGATATGGCGGTCAGGATGGGAAGTCCGGTCGAAGGTTATATCTTCCGTTGGAGATTCTATTCCCCCTAATAAAGGATGAAGCGGGCGCATTGCCGAAACCGACAGCGGGCTACGCCTTTTAGCAATCATGCCCCCACCGCTTTCTATCTTCATATAGCCTCCCAATAACTGGTCGGCAAACGAAGGGTCGCAGGGAGAATGAGGTTCTTTCTGGTTCGCTTTATTATCCTTGTCCTTCTTATCGATTTCCCAATTAAAGGTTATCGCGGCAAAAGGCATATTCAATGCTTCGATAATGGAGCGTTTCACCTGCTGCCCACTGGAATAGGCGATTCGTTTATTGAACTGAGGGTCATAATAATATTTCTGTCCGTCGTTTACACCAAACACCGTATGTTCCGCATGGCGAAGTCCCCGTAAATAGATAAATGGATTATTCATGATATTATATTTAGTTTTTTCAATTCTTTGATTTCCAATAGACATATTCAAAATCGATTAAGGCGATAAACAAAGGGAACTTGTCTGCCGGCATAACCAAAACCTCTTTCACCATATTCCTGAACACATCGGCATTTGCCGGTTCATACGCTATCACCTCTTTGAGTTTGTTGACCAAGGTATCCAACTTGCTTGCCTTTCTTATCTCTTTCGATAAAACGGAAAATACGGTCCTGCCCTTTTCCGAGGTATTCTCAAACTCAATCAAAGCCCGGGCTATTTTTGTTGCCTGCTCCATCAATTCTGTTTTGTTTATCATAGCTATCATCCATATTTTATATAGTTCATACTTTAGATACGACTCCCGGTCTGAAAACTTATAGTCTTTTCCCTGCGCATATGGCATTGAACCGACCGGGAGGTATTGCCTTAGCCTATCCGGTTCTATCGCCCTTAAACCGATAGTGCCCAGTTTACATGCCGACTTAAAAGTATAATACGGCTCCAATGCCTCTATTGCTTTATCCGAGAGGATGGTTTCCGCTGCGTCTACAAAAAGTCTATCCCTAAGGTCGAACAGCGAGTGTATCTCCGGCAGATAGATATTTATAAAACCTAAAGTCGTGTTCGTCTGCGACAGGTTATACGCATAAGCGGTTATCGTCTTCCGGGGATATTTTAACGACAATGCCATTACGACAGAAAGCCAAAGTCCGGATTGGATTGCAAGACGCCCCTTTACCTCTACCGGAGTGATATAAAAACCTCTTTCCGGAGATTGGGCGTTAAAACTTTCCTCGCAGCCATGACATAGCCAGTGCCCGTTCCATGTTTCTATCTGTTTATCCTTTATTGCCGGAGTCTGGTTCAGATATTTGCGATAGATTTCCCATCCCCGGAACAGATGCCATAACACTTCCGGCTCATCTATCAGCATGACAAATCCCCCACTTACACCAATGGCAAGCGCTTCGCCTATCCATGAAGCATACATCTCGTTTGCATCAATCGAAGCGTGGATGTCCGATACCTGACCGGAAGTAGTACCTCCCGAATCCTTAGCTGCATATCCTACAAAGATGGACATGTTCGGTTCGTCGCCGGCTATTGCCTCCTGCAAGTTATGGAACTGCGCCAATGGCTTGCTGCCGTATTTCTTTACATCTTCGCTTCTGGGTTTCTGAAAAAAAGGTGAATTGCTTACATGCATCAAATGCCTGTCGTCATTGAAGAACAGGGGAAAGAATACCTGTTCAAAAAAATCGCAGGCAGAGAGGCTTGTGTGCATCCGCTCATTATATATCTTCAGAAACTTTTTACCTATATAGCTTGTGTACATATTGTTGTAAGATTAGATGATTCGACTACCCGTAATCCGTAAATCTCATACGCTTCCTGGCTCACCGGAACGACAAAAGGATTCGACCCGATACCATCCAACTGTTCATAGCCGGATGCATGCCGGGTGATAAACTTCCAGTTCACAGGTATCTCCATCTGTATTCGTTCCTCCCAACCTGCCTGGATATACCGTTCCCTGTCCGAAGCCAGAATACATGTAGCAGTGTCTATGCCGAGTGCTTTTAGCAGAATGGCTTCCGAGCGGCTTGTCAGCTTCATCAAAGAGAACAGACCGTCCTTATAAGCCAAGTGGATGTCTATCTCTTTTGTATCCGATTCTTTATACACCTCATCGAGCATTCCCTGCAAATTACGTTCCTGCAGGACTTCGCCTTTATCGGGCAATTGGTCGAAACTGCGTTGCAGTATATCCTTTTTATAGGGTAATGCGTTCCCATCGGGAGCAATGACATGGATTGGTTTACAGGTTCTCAAAGCGGGTGGCAACCGTTTTCTGTTTATCCTTCCGAATCGCTGAATCAGGCTATCCAAAGGAGCGCACTGCGTAATCATCCGGTCGAAACTTATGTCCAGACTTACCTCTACGACTTGTGTGGATACTACCAGACAAGGGGATTTGCCACAGCCGTATGCTTCACTGTCGAACTCCGTTTTCAATTGTCTTTCCAATCGAACCCGGTCGCCCCGCTTAAAGCGCGCATGTATGAGCATCATCGGTATATCCGGATATTCCGCTTTAAATGTTTCATAGGCTTGCTGGGCTTTCAAGACCGTGTTGTAAATCACCAGTACCTTTTCCTGCTGCTTAAAGGCATGGGACAAGATTTCCGGAATACCACGCTCGTCCTTCATCTTATAAATGCGGTGGCGGTTGTAGGAATCCAATTGCTCGCCGGTCAGGCGAACTTCATAGACCTTGTCTTTGCCCCCTAACAGTTCGAGCAGCTTTTTATATAACCGGGTAGACATTGTTGCCGTACCGATATGGATACGGCAATCGAATTTTAATAAAACCTTTACGATTTCAAGTACCATTGCCTGTGAATAATCCGAATAGGTATGAATCTCATCCAGAATTATATCACAGCCTTTTATATCCAGCAACATGCTCTCGAATCCGGTCGTTCCGAAAATGATTGAAGATAATTGATGGGGCGTCAGCACCTTTACCGACGAACCGGCTAATGGTTGCAACATCCTTTCTTCCACATTATCCCCTACCGTAATCCTGGAGGTTGCATGCAATAAGCGGACATCCTTATTCGGTATGGTAGCCTTCAACCGTTCCCACATGGCATTAATCGATGCCTGAAAAGGAAGGGTATAGAATATACGTCCCTTGCATCTCCTCAACAGGAAGTCTGTCTTCCCCGAACCGGTTGAGGCAACAACCAACGTATGCATCCGTTTATCGTCCGCCGGTATCTTTGATAAAGGATATAAATCATTCTCCCGCTGCAAGTCGAAATAATAAGATAAATCCGGCTTCTCGAATAAGCGGGTAAGTTCCTTCGATGTGTTTGACGAGAAAGCGGAAGCGAAATGGTCTGCCGCCATCAGTAAACCCCGCCAGGCAGACCAGTCGTAAGTCTGCCGTTTACAATAATCGACGGCATAGAGCAGGGCACGTCTTGCCTCCTCTTTGGATATGCTTGTACAGGGATAACCCAATCTATGCAGTATCTCCAAACCATACACACTCCATGCTTCCCAATCCTGCAAATGATTCCCGACCCAATTCCGGTCTTTTGTGGCAAGGTCTAAGATTCCCCCGCCTTTAACATCTCCTTTTATGGGCTTATGGTGGGCAACCACCATCTCTATCAGAATATTCCATTCCGATTCGGGGAAAGCCGGAAGGAATGCCAAGGAGGATAACTCATGCCTGTGAACAAACTGATTTCCACTGTTTACCGGAGAGTCGTCCGTTTCTTCACGCAACCGCTTTTGTGAAGACGGATGCGCCTTACCCAAATCATGCAGTGCTGCCCCCTTTCTTGCCAGACTCACATCAAAAGGGTAATGCATGTATTTGGCAAAGACTTCTACTGCCCACACGACAAACTGCGAATGGTCTGACAAAGTAGTTCCACCGTGCTCTTTACTTTTGGCTAATATGTCATCGAGCGATTTTGTCATATAAGATGGTTTCGGATGGGATTGCCCGTTACATACAGTTTTCCATACATCGCTTCCGAATTGCCGTACCGGTTATATCCGGATTTAAATCCATTGTCCTCGTCTGTGGCAATCCATTCGAATCCTTCTATTTGCTCAAATGCCTCTTCCGGCATTTCTACAGGCCGTTCAGGCAGAAGTATATCTTCATTCCGGCACAGGCAGACCGATTGCCGGGAAGCCCGTAACGCATCTTCTTCATTTGCGAAAGCCAAATATAAATGGGGATATAGAAGAACGCCCCGGGTAATGATACTGATATTTTTAGGCAGATAATAAACGCGTCCCTGACTGTCCGTCTTCCTCTCTTTAACGAAACCGCCTTTGGACCAGGTCCGTTCCAGTTGGGAATCCAGACCGCAATAGTTCAACCGGTACCGGCATATCTTACGGACCGTACCGTTTTCATGGAGCAGTTCGGGAAACAGTTTCTTTTCAATGCCCTCCAATGTGGATGCAACCAAAAACTGCTGGCTGAATGTTTCGCCATCGCGTACGGCAGTCCAGGGTTTGATAAACCCGAACGGTCCTGTATATTTCACTACATAATACATCCTGTCCTCCTTCTTTATTAATATAACGAACCAAAACCTGCCCCGGTCATATTTCCCAGACCGACAGACCAGGCAAATGCTTTTGTCTCGGGTTTGCCCTGGATAAATACCGGACACATACTACCTTTAATTCCGATACCATGAATGGACGTCATCTTTACTTTCTTATTCTGATAGGATACATCGAACCGGATGTCCAATGTATTATCTTCGGGAAGGCCGGCTATCTGCATTTTATGTTTCAGGGTTTCCACCAGCAGGGAACCGGCATCCTTATCATCATAGGTATAGTATTTGGAAGATTTGTCTGCCAGTTGTCTTTTGATAAATACCGGGCTTGCCAGTTTAAAATATTCCTGTTCGGAAAAGTCCGGAACATCCTGAAGCGTCACGTCCTTTACCTGCAAGCCTAAAAACATTTCAGGGTCGGCCAGAATGGTTCTCACTATCTTCTTTATATAGGTTTCGTCATAAAAACTGATAAACCACTTCGCCCCGTTCCGGAAGTTATAGCCATTCGTTGCCAGGTTACCGTTTTGCAGCCAGGAAAAAGAGTACAGGGAAATCTTATCGTGGATGTCATTATCTCCTATCCATTTATGTAGGGTTCCTATCAGTTTCTGCTGATAGTCGAAGTGGATGATTCCTTTGTTTGGTGTAGTGGTCAGGTGTATTCTCATATAGTTTATTCGTTTGTTACACAATCAAGTTACTAATTAAGCAAATAAATTCAAGGTTTACATACGAATCGGCAGAAAATATCGAGGCACACAGATATAAACATAACTATGGCTTTCCCAAATCATAGTTATCATTTTGGAAAATCATAACTATGATTCGAAAAAGCCATACCTTAGCAGTCGTTATCAATCAACGTTCTTTTATAGGGATATATTCCTGTTCATCCAGTACATTCTTGTAAGCCGGACGGATGATACGCTTGCCTTCGAAGTTCAATTCTTCAATCCGGTGTGCCGTCCATCCTACGATACGTGCCATTGCAAACAACGGGGTATAGATTTCCTGCGGCAAACCGATCATCTCATATACAAAGCCAGAATAGAAGTCTACGTTGGAAGATACTTTCTTCTTGGTTCCTTTATGTTTGGCGAAACATTCGATAGCACGTTCTTCCAGCAATTCGAGGAAGGCAAATTCTTCTTCACGCCCTTTCTCCTTTGCCAGGTCGCGGGCAAGCTCTTTCAGCACAACGGCGCGAGGGTCCGAAATGGTATATACCGCATGTCCGATACCATAAATCAAACCGGATTTATTATATACTTCCTTATTCAGCATACGCATGAAATAGGTATCGATTTCATCCACATTCGTCCAGTCCCGGATATTCTCTTTCAGGTGATGGAACATGTCGACAACCTGGATATTGGCACCACCATGCAACGGGCCTTTCAACGAACCGATACCTGCTGCTATAGAGGAGTAAGTATCCGTACCGGTAGAGCTGGTCACACGAACGGTAAAGGTAGAGTTGTTACCACCTCCGTGCTCAGCCTGCAATACCAGCAATAAGTCCAGTGTACGGGCATCCAACTCGGTATATTCGCGTTTCAACATATGAAGGAAGTTCTCTGCAATAGAAAGGTTTTCGTGCGGATGACGGATATGCAGGGAACGTCCCTGCTGGCTGTGGCGGAAGATATTGTAAGCGTAAGCAATAATTGTAGGGAACCGGGAGATTAGTTCGATAGACTGACGCATCAGGTTATCGCGGGAAGTATCATCCGGATTCGGATCGAACGTATACATTTCGAGTACGCTACGAGACAGGATATTCATGATGTTCTGTCCTTCCAGGTCGAGGATATTCATCTTTGTCTTCTGTTCCAAAGGCATATTATCGCAGAGCAATTCCTTGAAGCCTGCCAGTTCTTCCTTGTCAGGCAATTTGCCGGAAAGCAGCAGATAGGCTACTTCTTCAAAACCGAAACGTTTCTCGCTGATAAACGCATGTGCGAGGTCTTCCACATCATAACCACGGTAGAACAGTTTACCGGGTATGGCTTTCAGTCCGCCTTCCGGCAAACGTTCGTAACCCACTACATTACCAATCTTGGTCAATCCTACCAAAACGCCACTACCGTCTTCATTACGCAAACCCCGCTTCACATTATACATCGGGAACAGTTCGTTATCTATTTTACAGGCATCTCTGGATGCGTCGGACAGCTTATAAATGATATACTCTTTCTTCATTGTCATACTTTTTTATACTCATTATTCATGTAATTCATATCCGGAATCATAGTATGCTTACTATATATTCCCCAAATTCCTTTGTACCCATCGACTTTCCATCCGGCATAAAACGGGCCAGGTCATGAGTCGCTTTTCCTTCCGAAAAGGCACGTTCAAGCGCTGCCGTAATCAACAGGGCTGCTTCATTCCATCCCATATATTCGAGCATCATCACAGAGGATAATATCAGCGAACATGGATTCACCACATTCTTCCCTGCAATATTCGGAGCCGTACCGTGGGTGGCTTCAAAGATTGCATAGCCGCTGTCGTAATTGATATTGGCTCCCGGTGCGATACCGATACCGCCCACCATAGCAGCCAACTGGTCGGAGATATAGTCTCCGTTCAGGTTCAGTGTCGCTATGACTGAATATTCTTCGGGTATAAGCAATGTATTTTGCAGGAATGCATCGGCTATCACGTCTTTTATAACCACCTTGCCTTCATTCTCCGCGTCCAGCAAAGCCTGGGCTGCCGCATCCTCACCCTTTTCCTTCTTTATCTTGTCGTATTGCTGCCAGGTAAATGTTTTATCCGGAAACTCCCGTTCTGCCAAAGCATAGCCCCATAGTTTGAAACCTCCTTCGGTAAACTTCATTATGTTCCCCTTATGTACCAGTGTGACACTCGGCAGATGATGTACCAGGGCATATTCTATGGCAGCACGCACCAGACGCTCCGTACCTTCAATAGATACCGGCTTCACTCCAAATGCAGAGGTTTCAGGGAAACGAACTTTGGATACACCCATCTCTTCCGTAAGGAAACGAAGGAACTTTTCAGCCTCGGGAGTTCCCTGTTGCCATTCGATACCAGCATAAATATCTTCCGTATTCTCACGGAAAATGTACATATCCACTTTTTCCGGTTCCTTAATCGGAGTCACGATTCCTTTAAACCAGCGGACGGGACGCAGGCAAACAAACAAATCGAGTGTCTGGCGAAGTGCCACGTTCAGGGAACGGATACCTCCGCCGATAGGCGTTGTAAGCGGGCCTTTAATGCCTATCATATACTCGCGGAAAGCCTCCATCGTTTCGTCAGGTAACCAGCTACCTGTCTGCTTGAATGCTTTTTCGCCTGCCAGGACTTCTTTCCATTCGATGAAACGGCTGCAACCATAGGCTCTGTCTACTGCCGCATTCACGATACGTTGGCTGACGGGAGTTATCTCCGCTCCCACTCCATCTCCTTCTATATAGGGGATAGTTACTTTATTGGGGACAACCAATCGTCCCTCTTTTTTTACAATCTTCTCCATAAGCTATCTATTTGTTATTTCCCCGGTTATTTTTTATACGACATCCGTATGCGGGCGTATACGATACCCGTATGCTCTCGTATATGATGGTCGTATCCCCTCGCATACGACAACCGTATACGAAGGCATACGGGTATCGTATATCGGAATACTACTTATCAATGTGCTGCATTCAATGCAGAACCGGCTTTAAACCAGTTAATCTGCAAATCATTATACGTATGGTTTACCTGGAAGGACTCTTCCGTTCCATCGGCATGATAGAGGATAGCCGTAAGCGGCTGTCCGGGTTCGAAGTGTTGCAGACCGACAATCGAGATACGGTCTTCCTCGCGTATTTTCTGATAATCATCCTTATCTTCAAATGTGAGGGCAAGCATTCCCTGCTTCTTCAGGTTCGTTTCATGGATACGGGCAAAGCTCTTGGCAAGGATAACCTTTACATTCAGGAAACGGGGTTCCATAGCGGCATGTTCGCGGGAAGAACCTTCCCCGTAATTTTCTTCCGCTACGACTATAGATGAAATGCCTTTTGCCTTATATTGTTTAGCTACGGCCGACACGGCTTCATACTGGTTTGTCAACTGGTTCAGGACGCTGTTCGTCTTTCCGTTGAAAGCATTTACGGCACCCATCAGCATATTGTCCGATATGTTTTCCAGATGACCACGGAAACGCAGCCACGGGCCTGCCATCGAGATATGGTCGGTCGTACATTTTCCTTCCGCTTTCAGAAGAAGCGGCATTTGCAATAAGTCCTTTCCATCCCACGGGGCAAACGGATGGAGTACCTGCAAACGGGAAGAATCGGGAGAGATAACCACCTCCATATGCTTTCCGGTCGGAGCAAGATAACCGTTATCCTTTACGGCAAATCCCTGAGGCGGGAAGTCTGTGCCTTTCGGTTCTTTCAGTTTCACTTCGCGACCGTCTTCTGTTTTCAATGTATCTGTCAACGGGTTGAAACAAAGGTCCCCGGCTATAGTCAGCGCCAGTGTCAGCTCCGGTGAAGCGACAAAAGCATGTGTATTCGGATTCCCGTCCGCACGCTTAGCGAAGTTACGGTTAAAGGAGGTGACGATAGAGTTTTTGCGTGTATTATCGTCGGTATGGCGTTTCCACTGTCCGATACAAGGACCACAGGCATTAGCCATGATAATAGCGCCGATTTTTTCAAAGTCACCGATTATACCATCACGTTCAGCCGTATACCGGATTTGTTCCGAGCCCGGATTAATAATCAGCGGGGAAACTACCGGAATCTTATCCTCATCCGCCTGACGGGCAATAGATACGGCACGGCTTAAATCCTGATAAGAGGAGTTGGTACACGAACCGATTAAGCCAACTTCCATCTTACGTGGCCATCCGTTTTCCTTTACTTTGGCGGCAAATTCCGAAATCGGAGTAGCTGCATCCGGTGTGAAAGGACCGTTAATATAAGGTTCCAGTTCGGATAAATCGATCACAATTACGCGGTCGTAATAATCATCCGGTGTAGCACGGACTTCCTCGTCTGCCATCAGATAATCGGCGATAGCCGTTGCAGAAACTGCAATCGTATCACGTCCTGTGGCACGCAGGTATTCTGCCATATTCGCATCAAACGGGAACAAAGAAGTGGTAGCCCCAACTTCAGCCCCCATATTGCATATCGTAGCTTTTCCGGTAGCGGACAAAGAAGAAGCGCCCGGACCGAAATATTCGATAATGGCATTTGTCCCACCCTTTACGGTCAGGATACCTGCCAGTTTAAGAATCACATCTTTCGGCGATGCCCAGCCATTCAATTCGCCGGTCAGTTTAACACCGATGAGTTTCGGCATCTTCAGTTCCCATTCCATGCCGGTCATCACATCCACTGCGTCGGCACCACCTACACCGATAGCGACCATACCCAGTCCTCCGGCATTCGGAGTGTGAGAATCCGTCCCTACCATCATCCCGCCGGGGAATGCATAGTTTTCGAGCACTACCTGATGAATGATACCCGCTCCGGGTTTCCAGAAACCGATACCGTACTTGTCAGAAACGGACTTGAGGAAATCGTACACTTCGCTATTCCCTTTTGTTGCGGTTTCAATATCGGCTTTTGCTCCGATATTCGCCTGTATCAGGTGGTCGCAATGCACCGTGGCAGGAACAGCCGATTTATCTTTCCCGGCATTCATAAATTGCAGTAATGCCATCTGTGCCGTAGCATCCTGCATAGCCACACGGTCGGGACGGAAATTCACATAATCCGTTCCCCGCTTATAAAGCCGGATTTCATTCGCATCATATAAATGTGCATACAGGATTTTTTCGGCCAGTGTCATCGGTCGTCCTATTCTCTTACGGGCTGCATCCACCCGCTTGGGAAAGTTAGCATAAAAACTTTCCAGCATTTCCAAGTCGTACACCATGTCTATCTGTTTTTTGTTTGTTCACAATCGCTTTTTGCAAATATATCTTCCCGTAAGCAATAAAGATGTAATATATATGACTTCACGGTATTTTCGTTTTTAACAAAAATAATATTTATATAAACACCTTTTGTTCAATAATTTCTATGGCATGATAGAGGTTATTTATATCGGCGTGTTTATTAATAAAACGTTGTCCGGTATCATTTTGTTTACAATAGACCGGATGAAATTCAATTTTTTCATATCTTTGCTCCCGCTTCGGTGATATAAACCATATCCGATGGTTTGTATAAAAGGGAATCCGGTTCAAGTCCGGAACAGTGCCCGCTACTGTAAAGCCTATACGATAACGGAGAGTTCTCCAATGCCACTGTCTATCGACGGGAAGGCTGCTCTCCAAAGGCTAAGTCAGGAAACCTGCCAGGCAAAAAGTAATATCATTCTCCCGGGGTCAGGAGGGTTTATTAAAAACACTATTATCTCTTTTTAATGGAAAAAAGATGTCTGCTGGCAGCCTTTGCTATGGGTTGCAGCGTGAATATGCTTTTTGCACAAGTATCTTCACAAGGGAATGCTACGACAGAAAAGAATGTGTATCTGAATGAAGTTGTAGTAACCGGGACCGGTACGGAACATTACCTGAAAGATGCCCCTGTACAAACAGAAGTTATCACAAGTAAAGCCTTGCAAAGTTATCAGGGACGCAGCATAGACGATTTACTTGGCAGCTTGTGCGCATCCCTCAGCTTCAATCCGAACGATATGGGAAGCAATATCCAGTTGAACGGGCTGAACAACGACTACATCCTTATCCTTATCAACGGACGCCGTATTAATGGTGACAACGGAGGGCAAAATGACCTCAATACGATAAATATCGCCAATATCGAACGCATCGAAATCGTAAAAGGAGCTTCTTCTTCTCTCTACGGCTCGGATGCCATTGCCGGCGTTATCAATATCATCACAAAGAAAAACAAAGACAAGTTCAGCGTAACCAATACAACACGCGTAGGATATTATGGCGATGTCAACCAGTACAACCAAATAGGCTTTAACAACGGAAAACTAAACTCCACCACCAACTTTAGTGTCATGCACACAGACGGCTGGCGAAATACCGACCTGGAATATTATCATTACGAACTACATGAGGGTAGCGTAAGCAAAACCGTAAACCGCAATACAAACTTCAACATCCGTGAAGAGCTGACCTATAAAGCGAACGATAAACTGACAGTAGGAGCCGACGCCTCTTTCTATCAGAAATGGATGTACAGGATAAGAGGCCCTTACAGATATGTCCTGAACGATTTCTTCTACCGTAACCAGAGTTATGGCGTGAATGCAAGATACAACCTGGCAGGATACAACTATCTGAGTGCCGAAATTTCATACGACCGTTACAACTATTATTACGATTATACCAGCCGGGAAACAACCGACGACTTCGATAAAGAAACAGGTTTGCGTATTACCCATTATCCCGGGGAACGCATCCTTCAGACAGAACAACAGCAGATATTAGCTTTGGTTAAAGGCGTTTTCTATTTAAAACAAAAAAATATCCTGAATGCAGGCATAGAATATAAACATGACATTTTGAAAGCTCCCCATCGTATCGTAACCGAACGTGCCAATGCTTACACCATATCCGCCTATGCGCAGGACGAATGGGATGTTTGCAAAGATTTCAATATCACAGCGGGAGTCCGCGCCGTTTATCATAAAGAATTCGGTGCAAAGCTGACACCCAAAGTATCGGCTCTGTATAAATTGGGAGATTTCAATTTACGGGGAACTTACTCTTACGGTTTCAAAGCTCCTACCCTGAAAGAACTCTATTATAATTATGTGGGAAATATGATGGGCAAACTCAAATCTTATTATGGCAATACGGATTTGAAACCCCAGACCTCCAACTATGGTTCGGTAGGTATCGAGTATAACCACTCTAAATTCCAACTGAGTGTAACAGGCTATTATAACGGGATTAGAGATATGATTGAACTGACGCCAATCCCTATCCCTCCTGCCGACAAATTCCTGGAAGTAGATGAAGCCAAACAATATAAGAATCTGGCAAAAGCCCGTTCTTTCGGGACAGACATAACTGTTAGTTACCAAATATTACCTTCACTGGCTGTCAGCGGAGGATACAGCTATGTAGATGCAAAAGCCCAATATGCAAGCGACCCGGACGATCCCCATTATATGGAATACATCCCTATCAACGGTACCTCCAAACACAATATCACATGGAAAGCAAACTGGGGGCATACATGGAAATTCTACCAACTGGATTTGAGTCTATTCGGCAGATACCAATCCATGCGTTATTACCTGACAGACGGTAATGGCGACGGTTATCAGATCTGGCGGCTCAACACCTCCCATTCCCTCTTGAAATACAAGAAATGGAAACTGAATATCAATGCTGGAATAGATAATATATTCAATTATATAGATAAAACGCCGTTTGGATGGAACCGCGGAACAACCACACCCGGACGTACTTTTTATGCCTCTGTGACAGTCAAATTTCAAAATAAAACAAAATAACCTAATTTCTTAAACTGTTTTAATATGAAACAAATGAAGTATTATTTGATGGCAGCCGCCCTGTTAGCTGCAAGTTCTGGTTTCGTTTCTTGTAATAGCGATGAAGATAACGTAACCAATCCGGTTGCAGATTTTGCTGCAAGCAACAAAAAACACGATACGGCTATCTTGCTGTGTACCTTTGGAAGTACGTTTGAAGAATCAGTAAAAACGTATGATGCTATTGAAAAAGATTTCAGAGAAAAGTATGGAAATGAAGCGGATATCTATCTGTCATTTACTTCGCGTACTTGTGTGAACCGTGTATATGAAGCAACTGGTATCGACCGTGTACAACCGGACTACTGGCTGGAAGCTCTTGGAGAAGCCGGTTATGAAAAAGTAGCCGTACAGTCTTTACACGTGATCCCGGGTGAAGAATACGCAAGTTTGATGGGTACGGATGTGAAAAAGAAATTCATGATCGAAAGATATCCACACATAAAAGTACTGAAAAGCCCGAACTTGTTGGACGATGAAGACGATGTGGAAGCTGTCGCCTCTTATCTGTTTGAAGATTATAAAACAGACCTGAGCAATAAGAAGAATATCGTTTTATTTATGGGACACGGTAACCCGGACGGGGTATACCAACACGCCAATGATATGTATACTGCCGTAGAAGAAGCATTACAAACAAAAGCAGCCAACAAAAACGTATTCGTAGGTACTGTAGACTACGGCAAAATGCTGTTCTGTCCTGAAGACTGGAAATCAGCTACAATGAATGTTGATGATATGGCCGACACATATATCTACAAGAAGTTAGTGGATTATGTAAAACAAAATGGTGGCGACTATAGCGACTATACCGTTTATTTAGTTCCGTTCATGTCTATCGCTGGCGACCATGCTCATAATGACATGTGGGGTATCGACGACAAGACTGAAGTGAAAGATGCGCTTCCCGAAGCCGATTGCTGCTGGAGACTTAAGATTCAGAAAATGGGCTTCAATATCAACACGACAGAAGAAAGCCATAACGGTAGTGTAGACAAATGTACGATCAAAGGTCTTGCAGACAGAGCAAGCATCCGTGCCATTTGGTTAAAACATTTAACCGACAGATGGAATGATGCTGACGAATGGACAACTGGCGAAGACTATCAATAACTCATAATTAAAAGGGTGGCATTTGTTATAGAATACCGCCCTTTTAATCAATTACAACAAATTTATGAAACATAAGAACATACTGATTTTATTATTTATCGGCCTGTCTTTTCTGTTTAATTCACCTATGTATGCAGAAGGCAATTTCATCGAATCAAATATCTTCAATTCATTGAAGGAAGGAGATAAAGCGGCTGTATTAATGGTTCATTTCGGGACAACAAACGATGATACCCGCATACGGACCATCGAAGCCATCAACAAGAAAATGGCAGAAGCCTTTCCCGGTACGGAAGTCCGTGAAGCCTGGACATCCCGCATTGTTGTATATCGCCTGAAGAAACGTGGTATACAAAAGCAGAATCCGGACGAAGCATTGAAACAATTAAAAGCGGAAGGATACACACACATCATTATCCAGTCATCCAATATTATCGAAGGCATAGAGATGGAATCCTTGCGCAAGGATATCGCTTTGTGGGAAAAAGAATTCAAAGAAATCAGAATCGGTACACCGCTTCTCTACTCTCCTGCCGACTATGAAGCAGTGATTGATGCCGTAACCAAAAAAGGAGCAAAAGAAGGAGCAACTCTCCTGGTTGGACACGGTACGTATACCCCCGCTACCGCACAATATGCGATGACGGATTATATGTTGAAGGCTAAAGGATTCAACAATTTCATTGTGGGAACAATAGAAGGCTATCCCTCATTCGATGATGCTGCAATCCAATTGAAAAAGAGCGGAGTAAAAAAAGTAATGTTAATGCCATTTATGTTCGTTGCCGGCGAACATGCCAAGAATGACATTGCCGACGACTGGAAAAGCCAACTGGAAGAACAAGGATACCAGGTGACAGTGCTTATGGAAGGGCTTGGAGAAAACCCTGACATACAAAGTATATTCATAGAGCATGCCCGCTTTGCCGCAAACCATAAATATCTGGAAATTACAGCAAAGAAAAAAGAGTATGCCAAAGGAAAAGAAAAATATGAATAATCAGAGATATCAAATGTATATGAAAAAGAGTATTACCATTTTATTTTTAGCCGCGTTACAACTGACCAACGTATACGCACAACGTCACGATAAAAAAGATTACACAAACTTTGCCGATACGACATTCAATATTAACGAAGTCGTTATACAAAGTTCCGTAAACAAACGGACGGAAGTATTAAAAATGCCCGTTCCCTTGAAAGAGATGCCGATCGCCGTATCGCAGGTATCTCCCCGATTAATCCAGGATTTGTCCCTGACCACCCTGCAAACGGCCACCCGTTATGCCACAGGTGTAAAACCGATCAACACATACGGTGGTTTCCAGACATTCAAACTGAGAGGATTCTATGACTTTGTACTTATGACCGACGGCGTACGCGACGAACGTCATAACCTGTCACAGTCTGCAACCTCTACCACCACTGCTGCGGTAGAAAAAATAGAAGTGCTGAAAGGCCCGGCATCTGTTCTATATGGTCACTCCGCCTTAGGGGGTGTCATCAACGTCATGAGAAAGCAACCTTCTGCAGAAACGCATATCAATGCCGAAGCCGGAGCAGCAAGCTGGGGACGCTACAACGTACAAGTCGGAGGAAGCGGAGCCATCAGCAAAAAACTAAACCTGCGTTTCGATGCATCCATAGCAAACGGGGAAGGATGGCGCAGTTCCTACGACCGTACAGCCAATCTCTATGCAGCGCTCGACTACAATATCGACCATCGTAACAAACTGGAATTCAAAGTAGGTGGAAACAATGACTGGTACGGTACGGAAACCGGTATACCTCATGTAAAGAACGACATCTATAACGCTTCCGGTACTAAAATATATAATGCCGGCGACATGCCTCAGGGTATCGATCTGCGCCAGCGTTACAACGACCCCGCCGACTTTCTTACCCACAAAGGTTATAATGCCACTGCCAAATGGAAACATATCATCAACAAAGACTGGAAATTGACTGAATACCTCTCCTATTTTGACGATGATAACGACTATTTCAATACCGAATCCCTGGCATTCCTAACTTCCGATACGCCTAAAAAAGGATATGAAAACTACTATATGAACGGAGACAAGAAAGTATATATCTGCCTCGACTCCATCCGTAGAAATTCGCCTTTACGTTTTGCCTACCATGCAAAAGTATTGCAGAACCAGTTCGACGTAACCGGTAAATTCAAAACCGGAGGAATCGAACACAACATCGTAACCGGATATACCTTCACATTAATGAACCGGAACGGTTATTCCGCTTCTGTTGGAGCCACAGGAAAAGACGGTTGGGGACCCGGAAAACAGGCTGTCATCTCTACCATCAATCCACTGTTGAACCAAGGTGCTTTTGAAACGAAGTTCTCTTCAAAAACCTATCTGTATGAATATATCCATGGCGTATTCGTCCAGGATTATATCAAATTCATTCCCCAGTTACGTACTTTAATCGGTTTGAGATACGACCGGTACGACCGGTATTATCAGAAAGCGACAACAGATAATAAAGAGGTACTGGAAAAAGGTGACAAATCACACCTGAAGAACAACTCTGTTACCTGGCGTGTCGGTCTGGTTTACGATATCAATGACCAGTTCAACATCTTTGCTTCCGGTACAAACTATTTCAAACCGAGCCGTACCATTGCCAACGATGCGACTATCTACATCAATAATAAAGGAGAACGCATCTATCCGAACGGAGACAATATCTTCGATCCGGAAACAGGTTACCAGTTTGAATTCGGTTCCCACCTCGACCTGGCAAACAGCCTGCAGGTAAACCTTGCAACTTACTATATCCGTAAGAACAATATGGTACAAAGTCTGGGAACCTACGAAGACATGCGAATCTCCGGACAGGTAGGTTCTGCCGATTCCAAAGGTCTGGAACTGGATGTAAACTACAGCCCTATCAAAGATTTGAGTATCACAGCCGGTTACACATTCAACGTAACAAAATACCGTGAATATGCAACCAACGACTATATGACAAACGACCTGAAAGGCAAATACCACACACAAGCCCCTAAACACATGGCTTACGGATGGGTCTTCTACGATTTCTCCAGCCGGACATTAAACGGACTTTCTGTGGCTGTCGGAGCTGAATACTCATCCAAGGCATTTGCTACGGCGGACAATACGATTGCATACGATCCTTATGCCATCGCCAACCTGATGGCTAAGTATAAATACCGTAAATATCAAATCAAGGTGAACGTGAACAACCTGTTCAATAAAACATACTTCAGAAATGCGGTAAACAGCACACAGTTCATCCCTGAAGAAAAAAGAAATGTATCAGTTACATTAGGATTTTATTTATAAGAAAATGATGAACAGATTCATTATAAAATTACATCGCATACTGGGGACACTCCTCAGTATGCTTTTCCTTATGTGGTTCCTGTCCGGCCTCGTTATGATTTACCACACCTTCCCCCGGTTGTCCGTTTCCCGGAAAATGGAAAAACAAGCCGCACTGGACAACAACCTGCCCTCCTTGCAACAGCTCTTGTCTGCAATAGCTATTCCTTCCGACAGTATCCAGTCACTCAGTGTAGAAAAACAAGCAGGCAAAACAAGTTTTACATTGAAAACCGCAAGCGATGAAATCCGTTGCTACGCTGATAGCAACCGGATTATCCCCTATACAAAAGTCAACCCTGCACAACTTTCCCTTATTGCCGCTCCCTATAGCCAGGGAGAAATCGCATCCGTCGACAGCATAAACGCCATCGACGTATGGATACCTTACCCAAGAATGAAAAAAGACATGCCCGTCTACAAATTCCACTTTGCCAGTGACAAAAAAGAAACACTCTATCTATCTTCCCGGACCGGTGACGCCCTCCAGCTTACCGATAAAGACAGCCGTTTCTGGGCATGGCTGGGACCTATCCCCCATTGGGTCTATGTCGTGACATTACGCGATACGAACAATGGGAAAGCATGGGTGGATACCGTACTTTGGTTATCCGGCTTCTGTTGCTTTGCCTGCCTGTTCGGTATCATAGTCGGTATCCGGGTGTATTACAGAAACTGGAAAAGAAGTAAGACAATCGCTTCCCCTTATAAAAAACCTGTTTATAAATGGCATCATATCACCGGTTTCGTATTCGGGCTGTTCGTTCTCACCTGGATGTTCAGCGGATACATGTCCTTACAAAAAGTACCGGAATGGATGATTCCCGTACATCACCAGTCGAAAACAGACACAGACATTCAGGGAGGAATCCTCGACCCTGCCGGATTTCATTCGGACTACCGGCAACTGGTCCGGTCATGCGACAGCATCAAACGGATAGAATGGGTCCGCATAGGCAACCAACCCTTGTATAAAGTATATACAGACAACACCACCCGCCTGATGACAGTATCCGGTTCATATCCCCGGCTGTTCACACTCGACAAAGACTTCTGCAAGAAGTTGGTACAAGCAATCCACCCGGAAAATAATTTATCTGCCGAAGAAATTACAGCATACGATAACCATTATATCTCCCGGAAGAAAGCACTCCCCCTACCCGTCTATCGTGTACAAGTGGACAACAAAGACCGGAGTACCTATTACATCGAACCCCAAACCGGATACACCCGCTATTACAATAACAATACACGTATACGTCATTTCCTCTATATGGGATTGCACACACTCTATTTCCCCTGGATGGCCAACCATACCCTTCTATGGAGTATAATGGTCTGGATACTAATGATAGGCGGAACCGCATGCTCGGCAACCGGCGTATGGCTTGGCATTAAATACATCAAAAGAAAATTAAGAAGAAAGCAGAGAAAAGAATAAATTATATCTTTGACTTAAAATTCTGAACAAATCAACAACAATGAGTAAAGGAAAAATAATAGTAGCCGGAATCGGTCCCGGCAGTGAGGCAGACATAACTCCGGCTGTTTTATCCGCTATCAAGCAATCGGATATTATTGTCGGCTATAAATACTATTTCCGTTTTATACAAGACATCCTTCGTCCCGGTACACAATGTATCGATACCGGTATGAAACGGGAAAAGGCCCGTGCAGAACAAGCATATAACCTGGCATCGGAAGGAAATACAGTAACCGTTATCAGTTCGGGAGACGCCGGTATCTACGGCATGGCCCCGCTGATTTATGAAATGAAACGGGAAAAAGGAACCGACATGGAAATCGAAGTGCTACCCGGTATCAGCGCCTTCCAAAAGGCAGCCTCCCTGCTGGGTGCTCCTATCGGCCACGACTTCTGCGTCATTTCCTTATCAGACCTGATGACTCCCTGGGAACGTATCGAACAACGTATCAAAGCGGCTGCTATGGCGGACTTCGTCACAGCCGTCTACAATCCCAAAAGTGAAGGACGTTACTGGCAACTCTACCGCTTAAAAGAATTGTTCCTTGCCGAACGTTCCCCCGAAACCCCGGTCGGTTATGTACGGCAAGCCGGACGTGAAGAACAGGAAGTACATATCACTACCCTCGGGGAATTTGACCCGGAGCAAATAGATATGTTTACCGTCATCCTTATCGGTAACTCCCAGTCTTACCGTTTTGGAGAAACAATCATTACCCCGCGCGGCTACTATCGGGATACACAACCTTCGGATACGGATGGTTCCCTGCGCAAGGGACAGCATATCATGATACAAAGTTTCCGTACCATCGAGAAAGAACTTAAAAACAAAGAAATCCCGCTCGATAAGAAATGGGCCTTACTGCATGCCATCCATACAACGGCCGATTTCGATATGGAAAATATTCTTTGCATAGATGACAATGCGGTCAGTTCCCTTTACGACAAATTTGTCTCCGGGACCTGCCGGACGATTATTACAGACGTTACGATGGCAGCCTCCGGTATCCGTAAAGGCGCTTTGCAGCGAATGGGTATCTCCGTTAAATGTTACCTGGGAGACGAACGTACCGAAGAGCTTGCCGCTTCCAAAGGCATCACCCGTACCCAGGCAGGCATACGTCTGGCTGTAGAAGAGCATCCCGATGCCCTGTATGTATTCGGGAACGCCCCTACCGCACTGATGGAACTCTGTGATTTGGTCCGCAAAGGGAAAGCCCAGCCAAGCGGTATCATTGCCGCTCCCGTCGGTTTTGTACATGTACAGGAATCAAAACATATGGTGAAGCCCTTTACCTCCATCCCCAAACTGATAGTGGAAGGACGGAAAGGTGGCAGCAACCTGGCGGCAACCCTGGTAAACTCCATCCTTTGTTATAACGATGCCGAACAATTAAAACCGGGACGGGACGTATGATACATTTCCATATAATAGGACTGGACGACAACCAGACACCCCGGTTTCCGGAAGAGATACAGGATATTATCAAACAACATACGGTCTTTTCCGGAGGCTTGCGGCAGCATGAAATCGTTATGCCGCTCTTGCCCGCCAACGCCGTATGGATTGACATCAAAGCCCCGTTAGATAACGTGTTCGAACAATACGCTTTCTTCGAAGGAAAAGACATCGTAGTGTTTGCCTCCGGCGACCCGTTGTTCTTCGGCTTTGCCTCCACCATCCGGAAAAGGATGCCGGATGCTTCCTTGCAGATATTCCCGGCATTCAGTTCCCTGCAGTTGCTTGCCCACAGGCTCCAACTGCCTTATCAGGAGATGCACGCCGTTTCGGTGACAGGACGTTCCTGGCATGAAATGGACCGGGCTTTTATCGAAAACGCTCCACTGGTCGGTCTGCTGACCGACCACGTCCATACCCCCGCTGCCATTGCATCCAGAATGCTGGAATATAATTTCAACCGATATCGGATGTATATCGGCACTCATTTAGGCAACCGGGAAAAAGAACAGATATTCCGTATCTCCTCCCTTTCCGAAATTGCAGAAACGACATTCGATACCCCGAACTGCATACTGCTCCAACGTACATCCGGACACGAACAATACAGGCCGGCAGCCGGCATACCGGACAGTTCCTTTATCCATCTGGACGGACGGGAGAAAATGATTACCAAATCACCGGTACGCCTGCTCGACCTGAGTGTACTGCAACTACACCGGAGCAGTTGTTTCTGGGATATCGGTTGCTGTACCGGCTCCGTTTCCATCGAAGCCAAAAGACAATATCCCCATTTGCATATCCATGCTTTTGAAATACGGGAAGCCTGCAAAGAAATTGTAGAAAAGAATTGCAGGCGGTTCTCCGCTCCGGGTATCGACCTGCACATAGGGGATTTCCTGAAAGAAGATATCAGCAAGCTGCCGCCTCCCGATGCCGTCTTTATCGGCGGACATGGCGGAAAACTGAAAGAAATAGTTAAAAAGGTAGCCGGCAAAATGAAAGTAGGCGGTACCCTCGTCTTCAATTCTGTTTCAGCCGAAAGCTATGCTTTGTTTACAGAGGCTATCAGGGAAAACGGTTTCCCGCATCCTGTGGAAACGCATATCACGGTAGACTCCTATAACCCGATTTGTATCATCCGTACAATAAAAGAAGAAAAATGAATCCTATACAATCCCTGGCCGTCATCATCGTATCGGCGGACAGCATGCCATTGGCATACAAAATAAAAGAACAGTATCCGGTAGCAGAACTCTATAGCAAGAACGGAGAAGACGGAACCCTGCCCGTTATTTCATTTGAAGAAACAACCAAAGAACTGTTTTCCCGGACAAACGCCATCCTGTTCATCGGAGCAATGGGTATCTGTGTACGCAGCATTGCCCCTTATATAGACAGTAAATATACCGACCCTGCCGTTATTTGTATCGACAGTACCGGCAAATTCGTCATCCCGGTTCTATCCGGTCATATCGGCGGAGCCAACGAGTTCAGCCTCGAACTTGCCCGGTTACTCAAAGCCGAAGCCATCGTCACCACCCGGAGCGACAATACCGGCCTTTGGGCGCTCGACACTTTGGGAGGAACCTACAACTGGAAAAGTTTCATTTATGAACAACCTGTCACAAAAGAAACAGACCCGCTTGCTTTTTATACGGAACTCATCTCCGGCAGTACGGACAATAAACCCAAAGTGATGAATGCCTGTATCACGGACTTCGTCAACCGCAAACCTTTTGCCCTACTGATAGAAACGGAAGACGAAGGGACAGCCTATCTTCAGGATACCTGCCCGGAACATGTCGAAATCTTCCATACGGCAGATACTATCGACGATAAAAAATACGCGTGGGTCATCACCATAAGCCCGTTCATTCATACATTCGAGACTCCGGTACTGGCATTCGTACCCCGGATACTTACCCTCGGAGCCGGATGTAAAAAAGGACTGGACGGTTCATTCGATGTCTTCTTCCGCCAGATAATGGATACCTGTATGCAACAAGCCATCCACCCGGCAGCAATAGCCTCCGTTGCTTCCATCGACCTGAAAAAAGAAGAGAACATCTTATTGCAACTGGCAGAGAAACTGCAAGTGTCTTTCCAAACTTATCCGGCAGAAGAACTTGCCCGCATGGATATTCCTAATCCGTCCGAAAAGGTAGCGGAAGTAACAGGTTCTTCCAGCGTTTCCGAAGCTGCGGCATGTTATGCAGCCGCCAACGGCAGGCTACTGGTTGGCAAACAAAAAGGGAAGTTAGGCGACTGCAACGACTTCACCTATGCCATCGCTATCCCTGAAAAGAGAGGCCATATTGAAATCGTAGGAGCCGGACCGGGCGACCCCGAACTTATTTCCATCCGTGGACGCCGTATGTTGGAAAAGGCAGACCTTATCCTGTATGCAGGCAGTCTTGTCCCGAAAGAACTGACATTCTGTGCCAAGAAAAGTGCGACAGTCCGCAGCTCTGCCGATATGAACCTGGAAGAACAATTCCTCCTGATGAAAACGTTCTACGACAAAGGCAAATTCGTTGTCCGCCTGCATACCGGCGACCCATGTATCTACGGAGCTATCCAGGAGCAAATGGCTTTCTTCGACGCATACGGAATGGACTACCATATCACCCCTGGAATCTCTTCGTTCCAGGCTGCCGCTGCCGCCCTGCGTTCCCAGTTCACCATCCCGGAAAAGGTACAAACCATCATCCTTACCCGTGGAGAAGGGCGTACCCCTATGCCGGAAAAAGAACAACTGCATAAGCTGGCTCAAAGCCAAAGCACCATGTGTATCTTCCTGAGTGCCGGTATCGCAGAGCAGGTCCAGAAAGAACTGCTGGAACATTATCCGCCTACAACCCCGGTTGCCGCCTGCTACAAACTCACCTGGAAAGACGAACGCATCTACCGGGGCGAACTGAAAGATCTGGCTCGTATCGTAAAAGACAACCACCTGACCCTCACCACCCTGTTGGTTGTAGGTGATGCCATCGACAACCGGGAAGGTCTTTCCCGCTTATATGCAGACGAATTCAAACATCTTTTCCGTAAATAAAATGATACTGATACTGGGAGGAACAACCGAAGGGCGAAAAGCCATACAGGTGGCGGACGAGGCAAACAAACCTTACTTCTACTCCACCGTAAGCAAGATGCAGGCAATCGGTTCCACCTATGCCATACGCCTTGCCGGAGCGATGCAGGAAGAAGAAATGGAACGGTTCTGCCGGGAGAATCAAATCTCCCTGCTGATAGATGCCGCCCACCCTTTTGCCATTCAATTGCATACTACCGTAGCAACAGTGGCTACTCGTCTTTCCCTTCCCGTTATCCGTTTCGAACGTCAATACCCGGTACGGGATACCGCATTTATCTGGTGTTCCGGCTACGATGAAGCCATACAACGCCTGCAAACCGACGGTATCAAAAACCTGCTGGCACTTACCGGGGTGAAGACCATCTCCAAACTGCGTGATTACTGGCAACAAACTCCTTGTTGGTTCCGTATCCTCGACCGGGAAGAATCGATAGGTTTAGCCGGGGAAAGCGGTTTTCCTCCCGAACGTCTTGTCTTTTTCCATGAAGGAGAAGAGGAGAAAAAGCTGCTCGACCAACTTCATCCCGATGCCATCTTAACCAAAGAAAGCGGGGAAAGCGGCCTGTTCAATGAAAAAACGGAAGCAGCGCGACAAGCGGGTATCCCTGTCTATGTAGTCTGCCGTCCGGCTCTTCCCGATACCTTTATCACAGTAAGCGATACGGAAAGCCTCCGGAAAGAGATATACCGCCTGCTCCCCGGTTTCCTTCCGCTACGCAGCGGATATACCACAGGTGCTTGTGCCACAGCTGCCTCCAAAGCCGCCCTGTACGCCCTGCTAAGCAAGCAGGAACAAACGGAAAGTGCCATCACCCTGCCTTCCGGACAAATCATCACCCTACCTGTTGCCCATACGGAATGGACAACAAGCAGTGCCAGATGTACGGTTATAAAAAATGCGGGAGACGACCCGGACGTCACCAACGGATGTCAAATCATTGTAGAAGTAGAACTATCTCCGTCTAAGGAAAGTACAGAAACGGTTGATACGCCCTCCATCCTTTTCAAAGCCGGCGAAGGCGTAGGAACCGTTACCCTTCCCGGTCTCGGGCTGGAAATAGGCGGTCCGGCAATCAACACGACACCACGCCGTTTGATAACCGACGAACTGACAACCGTTCTCAGGCAAAGCCGTCCGCACTTCAACGGGCAAATCACCGTGACAATCTCCGTACCCGGAGGACGTGAACTGGCAAAGCGGACTTTCAATCCCAAACTGGGTATCAAAGGCGGCATCTCCATCATCGGTACCTCAGGTATTGTGCGGCCTTTCTCCAACGAAGCATTTATCGCCTCTATCCGTAAAGAAGCGGAAGTTGCCAAAGCCATCGGATGCGAAACCCTGGTCATCAACTCAGGGGCAAAGAGCGAACGTTTCCTGAAAAGTTATATCGCACAGCACGAAGCTGCCAACCTTCCGCCACAGGCATTTGTCCACTATGGCAACTTCATCGGAGAAACCATCCGGATAGCGGCAAGCCTGCATTTCCCGAAACTTATCCTGGGTATCATGTTAGGCAAAGCCGTAAAACTTGCGGAAGGCGCACTCGACACCCACAGTAAAAAAGTCGTAATGAATAAAGAGTTCCTGAAAGAGCTGGCCACAGAAGCCGGATGCTCTCCCGCCTCCCTGGAACAAATCGAACAGCTCACGCTGGCACGCGAACTCTGGCAATCACTCTCTACCGCCGACCAGTCCCTATTCTTCCCTCTTCTCCTGCAAAAATGTTATGCCCACTGCTCTCCGCTCTTTACGGAAGGCAAACTTTCCATACTGCTCCTTACGGAAGAAGGGGAAATTCCTTACAAGATATAAAGAAATATTTAGAAAGGTAGCGATTATATTTACTGGATAGCCACCGTTTTACTAACCGCATATGACACGTCAATCTTCCCCCCTGCATTGCCATTACTCTGCTGCAAAGGAAGGGTAGTAATACGGCTTAGAAACAAAGTCGCTTCCGTTGCCCCTGTCTGGTTATTGAAAGGAATGGATATGGATTGTCCACCTTCTATCCGGTTATAAAGCTGAAGTGACCCCCCTTTATATTCAAGACGTAATGCCACATATTCACCTTTCGCTACCGGAGCACCATCCCACGTCAATACCGTAGTACCATTTCCGTCGATAGCAGTAAATGCCATAGGAATCTCGATAGGTATTGCGTCACTTGTCGATGCCTTATTCACAAAAACCTTGTCTTGCGAACGGTTGAAAGTAAAAGTAACATCCTGTAATCCGTCAAAAGACATCGTATAGAAATAGACCCCTACATTTTCAAACTGCGGCTCTTGCCCATTAATCAACACAGCTCCTGAAGGCAATTTCAGATTAGCACCGGCACTGTCTGTCTTATTAAAATTCGCCCCGGCATAGGTTTTATTAGCTGTCATATCATACTCTACACCCAGATTCTGATAGAAAGGAACAATTAAATCTATCTCATTAGAATGGTCTTTACTACAGGAAGCCAAAGCTCCCGCCAACAACAGGGTTACATAAACAAAGCTCTTTTTCATATTCATTGCTATTAGTACGTCATACTACAAATAACAAATGAAAAGGGAAAAGTTTCTCCGTTTAACGTTTACTAATAAGTAGTAATAGTTTTCATCTACTCTGACATCAACCATGATACCCCGAAAAAGATGAAACATTCCATTCAACCTATCATAAAATAAATAAAAACCATTATATTTGTATATTATATGATAGGTTGAACTATGACAAAGAGTACAATGGGGACCAAACTTCCCCGCAAATTAGAGCAAAAAATGCAGATTGTAGGCGAACAAATCAAACTGGCACGCCTCAGAAGAAATTTAAGTGTAGCCCAAGTAGCTGAACGCGCAACCTGCTCTTCGTTGACAGTATCACGCATAGAGAAGGGTATCCCGACAGTTGCCATCGGTATTTATTTACGTGTGCTCTATGCTTTGCAACTCGACGACGATATTCTTTGGCTCGCTAAAGAGGACACACTAGGAAAGACCCTGCAAGACCTGAATATGACCAAACGAGAAAGAGCCTCTAAAAAAGAATAAGCATGAAGAAACTTTTTGTATATGCCGATTTTGATTGGCTCAAAGATATAGAGCTAATTGGAGAATTAAGTCATGAATCTCTTCGAGGCTCGGAAACTTATGGTTTTAAGTTTGCTGATACATGGTTAAAAAAACACGGAAACTTATTCTTGAGTAATGACTTGAACAACTATCCGGGACAGCAATACACAGGAATGGATAAAGACATATTCGGATGTTTCTCAGATGCCCTGCCTGACCGTTGGGGACGCACCTTATTAAACAGACGTGAACAGATACAAGCCACGGAAAAAAAACGTCCTATACGACGCTTATCGTCATTCGACTATCTGATAGGCATTGACGACTTTTCACGAATGGGCGGCATTCGATTTAAAGATTCCTTCTGACTCCTAAAGGTTGGACACTTTCTCCCGCTTATGATATGAATCCTACATTGAATGAGCAACAAAGTTTGCTTATTTCCGTATCTTCATGTGAATCTGATTTGAATATTTTACTTGATGCTTGCGAAAATTATATGATAAACAAAGAAACGGCAACAAAAATCATTAATGAAGTTCGTAATGCCGTTAAAAGCTGGAGAACGTTGGCTACCAGACTTGGTATCGCCAAACGAGAAATGGAATCATTTGCACAAAAGTTTGATAACTCTGTTAATTCCCAATAATCAGATATACCAATAAAAGGAACGTTCGGGATATCACATCCCAAACGTTCCAGACCAATTTTATGTATTATGTAATACTAAAGGGTAAGGTTTCGGTTATATTTTTACTACCACAAAATTTCATTGTTTTCCAACAGCCCCCTCACCAGCTTCTGTTCCGAGGATGTAAGCAGCAAATGTTCCATACCACGCATGTGCTTCTTCAGGTTATGGAAATCCGTTCCTGCATAATCATACATCCCCTTTTTCAGGAGCTTATGCGATACCTCATAGGCATACCTGCCGTAATAGCCACCCAGCGATAACAGGTTCAACTGGAACTTGCAACCGGCTTCTTTCCACTTGCCATACCCTCCGCCTTCCATATAGACATAACGCTCAGGATGGGCGATGACAGGCGTATATCCGGCAAGTACCACTTCGTAAAGAAGCTGCCGCATATCCGGAGGCGCCGACAGGTAGGATGTCTCAACCAACACATGGCTGCCACCCATCAATAACAAACCGGATTCCAAATGACTGCGGAAACAGCCATCAAGCATATATTCGGCAGCAAGCCTTACCTCTATTCCTGAAGGAACAAGGGCGCAAAACGATTCAAACTGTCGCTGTAAGCGGCATGCGGTATTATCCGGCATCTCCTCCATCACATGAGGAGTGAAGACAAAACGGGTGATACCGCTTTCATTCAATGCCTTTAACGAGGCAACCGCTTCGGCTTCCGTACGGACACCATCGTCCACGCCGGGTAAAAGGTGGCAGTGAATATCCGTCTTATTTGCCAATAAGTCTGTGTCGAGGATATTTCGCTTTCGTGAAAACAAGGAGAACATAAAATATTTTTTTGGATGAATATATCAAAAGTCTATATTAGGAACGCAGACTACGCAGACAGAGCGCAGATTTACGCAGACCATATTTTTTCAACAAAGAATCTGCGTAAATCTGCGTAGTCTGCGTCATCAGCGTTCAGTAATAGCTTTTTTACACATTGTTCTTATCATGCTCATTGCCATACCCGTATCCGTAACCATACCCATAGCCGTATCCATACCCGTACCCACTACGTTTGTAGCGGACACCATTCAGGATAAGACAAAGGTTGCGGAATTTCTCCTGACGATACAGACGTTCCAGCTCAGGCAACTGCCGACGGTCGAACAGACCCGCACGGATAATATAGATAGTGAGTTCCGCCACACGGTTTACAATCGCCGCATCCGCCACCACACCACCGGGGACATTATCCAGGATAACATAATCATACCGCTCTTTCAGCTCCGCCACCAGTTTATCCAGACGGTCGCTAAGCAATAACTCGGCAGGGTTCGGGGGAACAGGGCCCGCATGGATAATGTCGAGGTTCTCATGCAGTTCGTTTTTACGGATGATATCCTCTATTTTTTCAACTTTACCGGACAGATAGTTGGTCATTCCCGCGTTCGCGCTGTGAACGCGGGAGCTAAGGGTACCCTTACGAATATCGAGGTCGACAAGGACGACCTTCTTCTTGGCAAGTGCAAAGCTCATGGCAAGGTTCATCGAAACGAAGGTTTTACCCGAACCGGCATTGAGCGAAGTAAACATCACCACCTTCATATCTTTCGCCTTCACACGCATAAAATCCATATTGGTTCGGACTATGCGGAAAGCCTCGGACACCGAATCGCGACCGCCCTCACGCACCACGATTCCATCGTGCTCTTCCTCCTTCTTATCTTTCCTGTTTGTCCAATCCTTCCAGCCAAACAGTTTCTTCTTCCGCTCCCTCTCCGGTATCTCACCGAGGAACGGAATCGTAACCTTCTCTTCCACATCACGGCGCACACGTACCGCCGTATCTATCGTATTCATCAACCATAGCACACCCGCCGGAAGCATACAACCCAATATAAATGCGGCAAGCATCACCATCAGGGATTTAGGCGCCACTGGCTCCTTGCTACCTGTTGCCGGGTCGATAATACGGGCATTGCTTTCGGTGATGGCCTGCGACAAGGCATTCTCTTCCCGTTTATTCAACAGGTAGAGGTACAGTTCCTCCTTTATCTTCTGCTGCCGTTCGATGGTCAGCACCTGTTTCTGTTGTCCCGGTACGGCTGCAATACGCTTGGCGGTCTGCGCCTCACGCGCCTTCACATTCCTGTCCTGGATATCAAGGCTGACAATCAGGTTGTCCACCGAGCGGATAATCGTCTGCCGGAGCGCCACAAGCGACTGGTTCAAATCCATCACCACCGGATTGCGGTTGCTGCTGCCTGCCACCAGACGGTCGCGCTTCAACAACATCGTATTGTACTCCGTTATCTGGGATTCCACATTCGTATCGGAGATGCCGGTATTGGCAGGTATCAACTCCCCTTCTTTTGTAGGGTCGGTCAGGTAACTGCGGATATAGCGCGCCAAAGTCAATTGGTTCTCCAATCCCAATCCCTCCTTGCTATAATCGCTGCTTTCCTTCAGGTACATGCCGGTTTCCGAGACGATGTCCGTCAACCGGTTTTCGCGTTTGAAGGCTTCGATATCCGAGTCCACACTGCCTAATTCCTTTTCGATAATTATCAGGCGGTCGTTGATAAACTCCGAGGTGTTTACCGTGATGCGGTTCTTGTCATTCACCGCATCCTCATTATAGACGGCTATCAGCGTATTGATTAAATCCTCCGCACGGGAAACGGACACATCCTGTAAGCTCAGGTTGATTATCGTTGCCGTCTTGCTGGCGAGCGCTACCTGCAACTGCTTGCTGAAATGCTGTACCACCTCATCACGGTCGGACTTCTTTACGGCTATGCTTTCACCGAAATATTCTCCGGTATAGTACAGGGTTGGCGTCACCACCACCCTGCCGAACGGCGTCTGTACCGTATCCCCCAACATAGCGGGGATACCGTCTGACACATCCACCGAGTCCGCCTCAAAAGAAGACAAATTCACCTTATGCTCATCCAGGGGAGTCACCTTAAGGGAAAACTTCTGGTTCGGTTCCGCATCCGGGAAGGATAGGCAAACGGGGCTTTGCGTATACAACTCGACCGTCCTCAATCCCTGTTTCACCGTATAACCGATATCCAGTTTCAAACGCTTCACTACGGTCTGCATCAATTGCCTGGACTGGAAAACCAACACCTCATTGTCCACGCTGCTCTTCATGCTGAACATGCCGAGGTCGGAGAAAGCAGATGCCTCGCTCATTGCCCCGGCCCCTTTATTATCGTCCTTTATCAGTACCGTCGCCGTACGCACATACTGCTTAGGCGCCCACTGGATATAAATAAATGCCACCAGCAGGCATGCCGCCACCGACAAGGCAAACCAATGCCAGTTCGCACGGACAATACGCACCATATCACCCAGGTTCAAACCCTCTTCTTCCTCCTGCTGCTGTATATTCTGAAATTCCTGATTTACTTCCATTCGCTTTTTCTTTTCTAAGTTTGTTTTTATTTGCTGACGCGAAGTTGTTATTAGACACGGATATCAGACGCTAAGTTTTTGACGCGGATGACGCGGAAAACGCGGATTTAAGAAAATAAGATTCTTTATCCACACATTTTTTATCCTGTATTTAATCCGCGTTTTCCGCGTCATCCGCGTCAATAATTATTCGCGTCTATTTCGTGACTGTGACTACCAGAGAGATTACCGATGCCAGTACCGATACCGCCGACAGCCATGTGCCCACCGAGTTGTTCTGGTTGATTTCGCTCTGCCCCACACGCGCCTTGTTGGGTTCGACGTACACGATGTCGTTTTGTTGCAGGTAATAGTCCGGCGAGAGAAAGAGGTCGGACGAGCGGAGGTCGTGGAAACGGATGGTACGTACGCCGTCCTTCTCGCGGATTACCGCTACACGGTCGCGTTTGCCGTATATGCTAAGGTCGCCTGCCATGCTGAGCGCCTCGAGCAGCGTGATACGGTCGCCCGTGATATTGAAACTCCCCGGACGCACTACTTCACCCATGACTGAGATTTTGAAGTTCAGGAACTGCACCGTCACTATCGGGTCTTTTATCAAATCCTCGTCTACCAGCCGTTTGCGGATCAGGTCCGTCAGTTGCAAACGGGTCAACCCATCCACATGGATACGTCCGAGCACAGGGAAGTCGATATTACCGTTCGCATCTACCAGATACCCCAAGATACGTTGCTGACCGTAAGGCGTCCCATCCGTCCCCGCCTGATACGTTACCATCGGCATATTAAACGGCATCGCCAACTCCGGGTCTTTACAGTTCACCATGATGGCAAGTTGGTCGTCCGTATGGATTACCGCTTCGTACTTCTGAGCGATTTCCTGCGCACTCTGAGGCGCCACGTCCTGAAAGTACAATACTTTTCTGGGCGATGAGCAGGCGGTAAAGACCACCGCCGCACACGCCAGCGTCAATTTTAAATACTTCATTGTTTTTATTTTTGATTGATTTGTTTCAATATATCAAGGCGCTTCCAGCACCTCTACGATACAAGACACCTGCCGGGGGTTCAATATCCGTTGGGAAGGTGTCCAGCCCGTTGCAGCCAACAGGGCAGGCAACTCGGGATTCGTCAGTATCCACCGTTTCAACCGCCGGGAAGCAACCTCAGGCGTCACATCAGGGCTGTACATCATCCCCAGCCGCCGGAAAGAGAGGCAGCGGCTTTTCCATTTCTGTTCTCCGTCAAACCAACGGTTCATACCCACCTCCAATCCATTGTTGCCGGACGACGAGCATCACGGGACAAGCCGGCAAGCCCGGACAAACAAATGTGCATCGTCTCCAACAAACACTTCCGCTTGGCCGGCTCGGTAGCCACAGCAAGCAAGCGGATGCCCTTGCGTAACCTTTGCAGCAAAACCTGTTCTTCCGAAGGCGCCATTTCCTCCACCGCTTTCCGGATAAAAGAAGCAAACGCCTCCTTTCCCAAACGGCGGAACAGCGAATCCGGGTCTTCTCCTTCCGGCAAATGCATACAAAACACCTCCAGGCCGGCTTCCAACAGCATAGCGGAGACCTTCTCCGCAGCCTTCCTGCCTGCCCTATCGCCATCCAGCAGCAGATAGACGGACGAGGTATATTTCCGAAGCAGGGCTATATGTCCCGGACAAAGCGCCGTACCGCAAAGTGCCACCGTATGGATAAAACCTGCCGCATGCATCGCCAGCACATCCTTATAGCCCTCCACCACAAAGACGCAACCTTCACGGCGGATAGCCTCCTTCGCCCGGTAAAGGCCGTAGAGCAATTCGCTTTTATGAAACAGGTCGCTCGACGCCGAATTGATATACTTGGGTATATCCGGATTCCCGTCCGACAAACGCCGGGCGGCAAAGCCTACCAGCCTCCCCTCTTCATCGCGTATCGGGAATACCAGGCGGTTCCGCATGGCTTTCATCGACCCTTCCATATGGCAGGACGAATGCCCGACTTCAAAATCCAACCACGCAGGGGTGAGTTCCGAATTTCCCGAACCGCAAGGTTGCAGGGAAGACAAAAAAGTGGACAAATCAGCCGGCAGTTGACAAGTGACAGCCGGCAGTTGCTTCGCGTCGGTATTTACCAAGGAAGGGTTATTCTTGTCCGAACAAGCGTTTTTATTTCTCTCGTTATTATCTTCTTTAACTGCCAATTGCCCACTATCCACTGCCAATCGGTTTGTCAACCGTTTTAGCGTTTCGCTAAAACTCAGGCCTTCTATCTTCTGCACAAAACCGAACACATCCCCCTTTTCGCCGCAGGCATAGCAGATAAAAGTACCTTTCTCCGGATTGACCGAGAGTGAAGGATGGCGGTCGCCGTGGAAAGGACAAAGGCCTGTCAGCAAGCGTCCGGTACGTGTCAGTTTTACGTAGCGTCCGATTACCTCCCCGATAGGCAGGGAGGCTTTCAGCTTTTTTATCTCTTGTTTTGTCATAAGTCCAAATAAGTTTGTGTACCGGGTTGTATGTAGTCCGTAATGCGGGTAAACGACGAATTGTAACGGAACCGGGCAATACCCACCGCCCCGTTGCGGTTTTTCGATATATAGAGCCTGCCGACACCAACCAGGCTACACCCCGTCTTTTCGTCCTTGGTGATGCCATACCGTTCGGGACGGTAAACAAACACCACGCAATCCGCCACCTGTTCGATAGTACCCGAATCACGCAGGTCGCTCATCACCGGAAGGCAATGCTTGTCCGAACGAGTCTCGCAGGCACGGTTCATCTGCGAAACGACCAATACGGGGCAATTGACATCCAGCGCCAGTTGTTTGAGCGCACGGATATTGCGTGCCACTACCTGTTCCAGCGTTTCCCCTCTCTGGCGGTCGCCACCCAAAAGGTGCAGGTAGTCCACCACTACCAGGTCGCATTTACCCAACCGGCGTTGCAGCATCGCCTTCGCACGGATTTGTTCCACCGTAGCGCCGGCCGTATAATCGAGATAGAAAGGCAAATCCTTCAACCGCGCCGCAGCCTCTTCCAGCAAGGTTATATCACGGGAAGAAGGTTTGTCGATACGCAGGTTCTCCGGATTCACACTCGTCATTCCCGCCAAAATACGGTTCAGCATTTGCAGGCTCGACATCTCGAGGCTGAAGAAACAAACCGACTTGCCTGCATACGCCGCATTCAATGCCATTTGCAGGGAGACAGCCGTTTTCCCGTCGCTCGGACGTCCGGCTATCACGGTCAGTTCCGTATTGTGAAGTCCTCCGGTCACATAATCGAACTCTGCAAGCCCGCTTTTCACCTGTTCCGTTCCATTATCTCCTTTGAGGCGGCAGTTATGCCATTCCACTGCTTCGAGCGCCAGTTCGCCCACCGTGCGTACCGGCAACCCGTCTGCCGTGTCCTGCCTGAACTGCATCAATAAGCGGTCCGCCTCTTCCGCCAATTCCTCCGGCGGCGACGACACTTTACCTGCTTTAAATGCCAATGCAGTGAACATCAGTGCGAGGCAACGCAACTTGTACTGCCTGCGCACCTCTTCCACATAGACCGGGACATTCCCGTCGTGCCTCACATTCAGCATGTAAGGCAGCAGGAACGACAGGCCGCCCAACTGCTTGCACAGTTCTTCGTCCGACTGCCGCATCCCGGCTTCCACCGAAACCATATCCGGCTGTATGCCTTTTCCGTAAAGCCCCATTATCACATCAAACACAAATCCCAACGATGCATTGGCAAACATCTCCCGGCGAAGTTTGCCTTCTGCATATCCCGGCGCTTCCACCGACACCATCATACAACAAACCAATGCTTTTTCCACGTCTTCCCCGGATATCCCGCGGGCTATTTCTTCCTCGTTCATGCCTCGCCCCTTTCCGCCTCACCGGCATTCAGGTCGAACTGCATACTGCGTCCGCCCATGTTACGCTCCGCCTCTTCAAAACTGCTGAAATCTAAAGGTTTTCCTCCTTTACCCAAACTTTCCGCAGAACGAACCGCCATCATGCCATGATATCCGCAGACACGAATGCGGCAACCGTCCTCCAACGGACTGATTTCAATAAGCCCCTCTTCCTTCAGCCACTTTAACCCGCGGCGGACAGAGGCCATACTCATTCCGACGCCCTCGGACAAGGCTTTGCAGGTTCCCATGTATTCGCCCCGTTTGCAGATATAGGAGCGCTTTTGCAACACCACACGCCCTTCGGCAAAATAGACCTCCGAAAGCAGCATCAAATACACCAGGCCTACGGTCTTTTCCTGGCCTTTCCCATGAAACACCATGGCAAGCACCTTGCGGGGAATGCGGACAAAGGATTGTCCCAGAAATCCCGACACCCTGTCTTCTTGAACAGATTTTTCCATCATAATTTCTTTTTTTTAATGAGCAGGGGGTATGGCACAATGTTGACTACTCAAAACCTACAGAATAACAACCACTTACGACATGCTCTGAAAACAGGATGACTACCCTGGATGAGCACTCCTCTTTAATATAGAAGGAAGATTTCTTTTATAACTATTTATAAATCGTGATTTTCATGCTTTTTTTAAGAATACAAATCGCATCTACCCCATACTGCAAAGATGGGGCCTGTTTGTCTCTAAAAAAAAACTGTTTTATGGACATTTCCACAAGAATAAAAAAGAAAAAAAGAAGCCACATAACACTATTATTCAATCAATTACAAACTATTATTCCGGATTTTAAACTTCTTTTTCTCCGCTTTCATCTGTTCGAACAGATATTCATACTCCGGATTTTGTTCTTTTAACTTGTTTAAAACCGTACTTCCGGCATTTCCCATATTGAATATGATTTCCAGATAACCGGCAAGCAAAGGAAACGGACAGTCCCCCATCATCCCGGAACGCTCCATGGCGCCCATATAATGGAGAAACAAATCGGGCAACGGCATCCATATCCTTTCTATTCCCAGACCGCCGGTATCATACCCGCAACAAGCCTGTATCTGCCGCCTATACGCCTCAAAAAAGCGTTTGCCCAAGCGGTTCCACGTTTCATATTGATTGACCGACGGGCTACCGAACAGCAGCACGAAGGACAAGAGCAAACCGTTTCTTTCATCCCTGCCGTCTATATATTCCTTTAGCAAGCGAAACGACAAATGGCTTCCCGCTATTTTTCTTACTTTTTTTTAAAATCTCCACAAATTGCCCTATATCTTCAGACAAATAATTGTTGTTATTTTTTTTCATGATAATTCTGTTTTTTGTTGTGGTTATATGGCGTTCTTTCTTCTTTTTCCTGTTTTCAAAACATAGGTGTTTTGATTTTAAAACATATATGTTTTGAATGCAAAACACCTATGTTTCGAAAGGGGGTTTAAGCTGTTTATTTTCTTAACTATTACTGGTTCATAATCGACTGGAATAGTCTCTAACCGACTCCGGGATTTTAACCTGCCGTATCTTTGTTGTGTATTAATTATCAATTTATTAAACTTTAAATCCAAAAAATTATGCCATTAGTTTACACGCTGGTCAAAAGGCCGGACATGAGCAAAGGGGCTGCCGAAGGCGCCACCCTCTACCACGCACAAACCAGTATCACCAAGAAACTGACACTCAACAAAATCTGTACCCGTATCGAGAACTACTGTACCGCCAGCCGCGGTGAAATCCTCCTGGTGCTCGACGGCCTGCTCAAGGTGATGAACGAAGCCCTTTCCGACGGCGAATCGGTTCACCTGGGCGAGTTCGGCAGTTTCCGCATGGTTGCCGGCAGCAAAGGCACAAAAAATATCGACGACTTCAACACCTCCCTTTTCAACCGCGCCCACATCGTCTTTTACCCGGGCACCATGCTCATCAACCAGGTCAACAACGCTTCCTTCGAACGCTACGTCCCCAAAAAGGACGCTGCTGCCGACTCCGGCACACCCGGTGAGAGTGATGGGGACAAACCGTCGGAACTGTAATCAATTGACAGTTGACAACTTAAAAAGCCTATTATGCTTAAAAAAGAATTCATCGCTTTATGTATGCCACTCGCCGTAAAGGCGGGGGCTGCTTTCCGGATTAATCCGGTGGTGATTGTCGCACAAGCGGCTATCGAAACAGGCTGGGGACAGAGTGTCCTTGCCGTACAGTATCACAATTATTTCGGTATCACGGCCTACGGTAAGCCGAATGTCTGGTGGCACGGCGCTAAAGCCCAACTCTCCGAAGGCTCCCTCTCATTCCGCTCCTACTCCGAGCCTGCCCACTCTTTTATGGATTACGCCCGCCTGATACGCAACGCCTATCCGCGTGCCGCCGACCTGAGTTTCCAACCTGCCGCCTTCGCCAAAGAAATCGCCTACAGCAAGTACATCAGCGAAGTGAATGGCGACAACAGGGAGGTGTACAGGAAGGTGTTGATATCTATCTGCAAACAGATTGATATCAAATGACAGTTGACAAGTGACAGCTAAGCTTCGCGTTCGGTATATAAATCGGCTGAAAGCCGCCCCAACTGTCAACTGTCAACTAATTCGTCAACTATTCTTTATACAGGTAGCTGTGGCAAACGTCGTGGATATAGACAAATGATTCTCCATTTTCATCTCTGTAGATTCGATAGGCAAAATGAAAATCTTCGATTATATATTCCCTATATCCTTTTTGTTTCCAAGCAAGGTTAAGACGGGCTATATTATAAGCCGTGGCATATTGTCCCATTTTTTCCACTTCATCGTAGATACGTCTCAATTTGTTTGAAATGGTTCTATCGTCCAGTGTTTCATGTAAAAATTTGGATGCTTCATAGAATTTCATAATTGTTTGATGAACTTGCTCATCTATAATTACATCCATTATTTACGATGTTCTATATCCTGATGTATTTTCTCAAACAGAAGCCGTCTCGACTCTTGCAATGTCATACCCGTCTGCAATGCTTGCTCCCTGGACATAAGCGGCAACGAAACCTGATATCCGACCTCCGGTTCTTTGACTGGAGAGGTATCTTCGTCCGGGATTTTATAGTTGTCTTTTTTCTTCATAAGAAATTGTTTTATGCGTTAACTACAAATATAACGCGACTCAATTTCATTTATTGTATTATTTCCCGAATTTATTCATCTTTATTTATCTTTTAATATGAAAGTCCTTGAAACAATTCTACATTTACTTGCTGTCCTTGCCCGGGTTATCTTCCCGCGCAAGCCGGAAACGGCAACCGCCCGCAAGCGGACTGGTTAGGCATTTCGGGATATAGCTTGATGTTGCTTGGAGGAATGGGATGTGTACTGAAATGGTTTATAGGATAACGACTCCAAGCACAGGTATAGGTTGGCAAATCAGTACGGCCTATACCTAAAGTTTATACATATAAATACACTATTTATTTACAAAACTGGATTTTCAATTCAACTCTACCAGTATAAGTTCTATCGTTTTATAAAGTTGTGGAATTTCGTTCCGGAGAGTAGCAATTACAATATTTGCATCAATATCAAAATAATGATGTACAATGATATCTCTCATTCCCATTATATCTTTCCAGTTAATCTCTGGATAATTTTTCAATAAATCTTTATTTGTTATTTTATCCAGATTCTTAACACTTTCTCCTACTGCTACTAATTTCATACAAACACTGTCAAGAAGAATCATTCCTGCTTCATTTATATAAAAATCATCCACAGTACGAATATGAGAAGTTCTTTTCATAACGGTTAATAAAGTTTCCTTTATTAACGTAAGCGTATCAATAGCCAAGACTTTATCAAACATATACACCCTCTTGTTCAATTCGTTTCCGAAGTAAATGATTCATCCGGTCTCTTAAGCGGACAATATCCACTTTACATCCTAACAAATCTTCCAATTCATTTTTCAGGTGTGACAACGCAAACAAACCGGGTAGCTCACCTTCATAATAGATATCCACATCACTATTTTCCATTTGTTCCCCTCTTGCTACAGAACCAAATATCCCCATCCTCAAAATACCATACTGATTTGCATGACGCATTTTGAAGTCCTTTAATAGTTGTATTATTTCTTGCGTTGTTTTCATAACAATGGGATTCTACTGATTACTATATGCAAATATATAGATTATTTCAAGGTCATCAATCCATCATTTATGGAAATCTTGACGAATCCGCTCAAAAAGCAACCTTTTTGACTCTGCTAAAGGCATACTATTCTCTGCAAGTTCTTTTTCATAGATAATCAGTTTTTGATTTTATTATTTGTTTTGCTTATATCATATATAAATCCTTTCCACAAAGGAACTATTTATTTACAACATAACCAAGTTTCCCAAAACCTATTCAAATCAAAAGGGACCTTTCTTATTTTTTCAACACCTCCACTATCCTGCTGCAAGCCAATCCGTCGCCATAAGGATTGACAGCTTTACTCATGCTATCGTAATAGGCGGCATCATCCAGTAGACGGGAAGTCTCTTCCACTATCTTATCGTAATCGCTTCCTACCAGCTTGACAGTTCCCGCATCCAGTGCTTCCGGACGTTCGGTGGTATCGCGCATCACCAATACAGGTTTTCCCAATCCAGGAGCTTCTTCCTGAATGCCGCCGCTATCGGTCAGAACAAGCGTCGATTTCTCCATCAGGTAAACAAACGGAAGGTATTCCAGCGGTTCGATAAAGAACAGATTCGGTAAAGAGGTTTCTCCGAAGACCTCACGAATCGGTTTACGGACATTGGGATTCAGGTGCATCGGGTACACAAAGTCCGCTTCCGGATATTTCATGGCAAGTGTCTTTATCGCCCGGCACATGCGGATAAAACCATCCCCGAAGTTTTCACGACGGTGACCGGTGATGAGTACCAGTTTTCGTCTGGTACTGGTGGCTGTTGGCTGGAGAGAATTGCCCGTTAGAAGGCGGGAAACAGGATAGCCGGAACGGGTAAGGACAGCATCCAGTTCCTCTTTCAAAGAGGGGCTGTTTTTTATTTTGTCTACCACCAGGTATAAAGCATCTATCACACTGTTTCCGGTAACATGGATGGTTTCTTCTTTCACCCCTTCATCCAAGAGGTTTTGGCGGCTCATAGCCGTCGGCGAGAAATGGTAAGCGGCTATCCGTCCTGTTATCAAACGATTCATCTCTTCAGGCCACGGGCTATACATATTGTGTGTACGAAGCCCTGCCTCCACATGCCCCACGGGTATCTGTTGGTAGAATGCCGCCAATGCCGATGCCATCGAAGTGGAGGTGTCCCCATGAACCAACACTACATCCGGCTGTACTTCTTTCAAGACATCACGCATACCGGTAAGGACACGGGCAGTCACATCATACAAATCCTGTCCTTGTTTCATGATATTCAAATCATAGTCGGGATGGATTTCAAAGAGGTGAAGTACCTGGTCGAGCATCTCCCGATGCTGACCGGTTACGCATACGATGGTTTTAAACTCTTCGGGGTCTTTCTGGAATGCCTTTACCAAAGGCGCCATTTTTATTGCCTCCGGACGGGTGCCGAAGACGAGGAGGATTGTTTTCATTCTTTATATTATATTTTTCCAAGTCCGACAAGCAGCAGGAAACGTATTAAATGTATCTGCCGTTTGATACGGGACGGTTGTTTTATCAATCTATATGCAAACTCGAGATTATGTTCCACCCACCACCTGGGAGCACGTTTCACCCTACCGGTATAGACATCGAAGCTGCCTCCCAATCCTTGATAGATAGCCGGATGCTTTTTGAACATCTCTTCCATCAACAATTCTTGTTTCGGTGAACCCATCGCCACGAATACGACATCGGGTTTCTTCTCCACTACATCCGTAATCAAAGACTTCCGCTCTTCATCGGTCTTGATGTATCCGTTCCTGTAACTGACAATGCGAATACCCGGATACTCTTCATTCAACTTCCTGACAGTCTCTTCTATCACTTCCTGCTTCCCTCCTACCAAGTAGAATGTTTTCCGGTTATAAGTAGCCTCGATAATCTTCAACCACAGCTCACAACCGGGTATTTTGATAACGTCCCGATATCCATAACGCCGCAAGGCAAGCATAGGTCCCGCTCCATCACAATACCCGATATTCCGGTTAATGATGGCACGCATCTGGTCTGTCGCATGAAGTATTTTTTCTGCATTAATGGCCACAAGAAGCCCTTTGGTCTGGTCCACATAATCCAATAGCTTTTGAGCCGAAGTAAATGGATGAATATTTACTCCGTTCAGGGTAACTAAATCGTTGGGCATGAAAAAATGTATTTAGTAGTTTGTTACTGTACTAATTGACCGAATTTCTTAGTCTGTATGTTCTCTTTTATAATCCGGGCAGGATTACCTGCTACAATACAATTTGAAGGAACATCTTTGGTTACAACGGCACCACTACCCACTATAACATGATCGCCTATTTTTACTCCACACATAATAATAGCATTAACTCCAATAAAACAACATTTTCCGATATATGTATCAGCTTTAGTAGGTTTACAAAAATCATGTGCTAAAATAACAGAACCTGAAGCTATAAAACTTTCCTCTCCAATATGTATCCCTCTAGGATTGCTTTTATCAAACTTCACTCCCAATGAAAATTTTGAATTTTCAGCTATATCCATATGATAAATTTTAACATAAATAAAATACATACCTGAAATAAAGTATTTCCTAATCAATTCTCTAATTTTAACAATCATATTTTTTGCTTTTAATGTTGTTATATCAATCCATTCACTCATCAGGTCCGTTAATTCTGTCATAATATTACTTACAACATCTGGAGTAAATGTCATTTCTCCAAAAATAGGACGATTATTGATAATATATAAATCTACTCTAACAAACGGAAATGATTCTGATAAACGGGAAACAATAAAAATCATCTCTTCTAACACTATTGGAGAGGGAATTATTTCAGATGTTGCACATCTAGGATTTACAAATTTTGGATAGGCATTCCAATCCATATCATAAACCATAACCGAATAATTATGTGTATTTTCTTCCCTATCTGAATAAATGACAACATATTTAGGTACCCCATTAAAATAAAAAAATTATAATCAGTAAGAGAATGTTTATTTTCTTATTTAAGATATTCTTCTACGATAATTAAAGGTTTAATCCGAGTATAATGCAATTGTCCTGTTAATTCTCCATAAGGGAACTTAAGCCACCTATTTAATTTAAAGAAGCAGAGAGAGACTCGTGAGGCTCCGAATGTTCTGGTTGAACAGAATCCGGTTGACCTGTCACTTGTACCGGAACCAACTTGTGACGTATATCTTTGTACCATTTCTCAAAAAGGTTATAGGAACCTTGTTTCTAAAGCAAAAGGATTGAATGGACTCTTTGTTAGTCAACGCTTCGGACTTGTAGTGAAGGAAGAAACGTTCAAAATCACTGTTACTATACATATTTATAGGATTTGGGATTACAGCGACAAAAGTCTAAATTTAGTCTCAATTATGCCACATATCTTTTTTGGACGCTAACTTTTGAGCCGAAGTAAATGGATGGACATTTACTCCGTTCAGGGTAACTAAATCGTTGGGCATGAAAAAATGTATTATGAACTAATTTTTATTTGATTTATACTGATACTTTATCTATAATTAGTCATGCATTATTTGCACCATATACCTTTATCGGCAAAGTTTATGATAGCTTCATCACCGGCACTATCACCATATGCATAGAGAAAATAACTATCCCTCATTGGCTCCATTTCCAAGAAACGGTTTACCTTTTCCTTTCCAAAGCAATTTGCAGAACTAAATCGCCCTGTAATTACTTCCTTTTCATCAACTTCTATTTTTGTACAAATTAAGTTCTCTATACCATTTTCCTTACACCATGGAGCCACCCATTCTTCTATGCTGGCACTAATGACATATATCTTATCTTCTTGTTGATGATGTTTTTTTAGAATTTCTATTTGTTCTTTGCGTAATATTCTATTAATAACATTTGAAAATTCCTTTCCTCTTTTACAGAAATCATTATAAGACATTCCTTTGAAAAAAAAGGAAAAAAGTTTCTGTTTAGCTTTCCAGTTTGGATAAAATTTCAGCTTATACGCAACTAATATCGGTAAATAAATGAAGAAACCTAAATAAAAATAGTAATTACCTTTGACATATTTTATAAACTCTAATAAAGTATCCTTTTGGGTAAGTGTACCATCAAAATCAAATATGGCAATATTTTTCTTTTCCATCTTAGAAATAAATAATAACAAAAAAAAACATGATCCACCCTGCTATGCACAACTGTATAAAACGATCATTCATTAGCACTTTTGTAGGACTACCGCTCTTCACATCCACAATTGTTAATTGTAAATAGCGTAGAATTCCAGCAAGGACAAATATAGAAGTCATATATAAAAAAGAAGTATGCATACGAACGATTACCTCATCCGAAACCGTATACATAATGTAACACACCATTGTAATAGCTGCTATAATTGAAATAGCCTGATTCATAAAATCCAAATTATACCGACTTACATTTTTTCTTGCCATTACTCCTGTTTCCTGATAAATCATTACATCATCCCTACGTTTGGCAAATGCCAAAAAAAGAGCCAACAAAAAAGTCATCAAGATAATCCAATGAGATATCCAGATTCCAGTTGACACACCTCCAATTAAAACTCTAAGAACAAAGCCTATAGATATGATGAATACATCTATTAAAGCACTCTGTTTTAATTTAATGCAGTAAGCTATATTCATTAAATAATAGAAACAGAGAATACCAATCACTTTCAACAACACATCTTCTTTAAAAAACAATACACATATCAATAAGGAAAGTAAAAACATTACTATCATAATACAATATGCAATTCCCTTCGATATAGCGCCAGAAGCAATTGGTCGACTACATTTTGTCGGATGTATCCGATCCGCATCCATATCCCATATATCATTGAAACAATAAATTGAACTAGCGACAAAACAGAAAGCCCCAAAAGCAATGATACAGGGGATAAGATACTCTATATCTGTTATACGTCTACCAAAAAATAATGGAAGAAAAATAAATATATTTTTTACCCACTGATGGGAACGAAGAAGAAGAAAAATATCTTTCATAGCAACTTATACTTTGAATTCAAAATGTAATTTAACGAGTATGCTGCAGTGATAAAAACAGCAGGCATCAATATATAATGATACCTGTTACCTCCAACTGTAATTATTGTCATTCCTGTACCCATAATGATATATAGATACAACATTATCAAGAACTTATTCCTACTTTTAAAAACAGTCGCTAATCCTAGAACGGAAAAAAACAAAACAAAATAATAAACCACTTGGTTGAATATATAAATATATTGCGATAGTGATAGTCTGGGAAAATCATTCCTAATAGATATAATAATATCGCGAGCAGATAAACTTACGGAATGATCCTCCCAAAAAGGTCCCATAGCAAAGGAATCATTTGAGTACATGTAAAACAATTTATTGGGAACAAGACTAATCCATTTTATAGGATGATTCAAAATATACTCTATAGCCCTTTCTTTCCATATAGCATCTTTAACATAATACAAAACCTTATCCGTATTCTCTATGTAACCGACTTCACCCGGAATAGTACAATCCATATAAGCTCCTGTTGCCTTCTTATTGGCTCCCATAATAAGATTTATACCCGAGGTTGATGATTGAAAATTCACAACTCCCATCCTATTATAAGTAAAAAAGGCTATCAAAAAAATAGTAAATGCTGATGTTGCAACAAACAGAACTACCTGTTTTTTCCATATTCCTGACTTGGAATTTATCATAATCAATAAAATAGCGGATACCACAAGCACAGGTAAAAACGGACGTACCCAGTTTGCATAAGCTGTAAAAACTCCAGCCAAAAGAATAAAATACCATCTCTTCCAACTAATCATTACAAGAATAGTGAAAAATAATACAACAAATAACAAATCAGAAATAAGCCAATATGAAATACCATAATTTGTTGGATAAACACATAATAAAGTTAAGACAATCAGAGCCGTTCTATGGGAAATATACTTCTTAGTTAACCAATACAATTCTAAATCCAATATCACTGTTAGAGATACATTAACAAACTGAATAAATTTAATAGAATCAAATAGATGTAACAAACCAATAAGATAATTTATAAAACCTGGAGCCCATATATAACTATCATACAAATTATTAACATTAGGATACCATAAGTGATTTGATAAACATGCTCTTGATAAACTAAGATATGAATTAAAATCAGATATCTGTTCTATTCCACTATTATATACAAATACAAACCGTACAATAATTGAGATAACAAAAAATATAAAAACTTTATTTTTTGAAAACGCAAATTTATTATACATTTCATTCAATCTTAAAAAACAAGTATCACGCATAATATATTATTTTATCAATTAGCCATACTATTTAGATATCAATCCATTTACTCATCAAATCTGTTAATTCTGTTGTAATATTACTCACTACATCAGGGGTAAAAGTCATTTCTCCAAAAATAGGGCGATCATTTATAATATATAGATCTACCCTTACAAATGGAAATGATTCTGACAAACATGAAACGATTGAGACCATCTCTTCCAATGCTATTGGAGGGAGGATTATGTCTGATGTAGCACATCGAGGATTTACAAATTTCGGATAGGCATTCCAATCCATATCATAAACCATAACTGAGTAATTATGGGTATTTTCCTCCCTATCTGCATAAACGACTACATATTTAGGTACTCCATTAAAACAAAAGAATTTATAATCAGTAAGGGAGGGTTTACTTCCTTCTTTAAGATACTCTTCCGCAATAATTCGAGGTTTAATCCGGGTATAATGTAATTGACCTGTCAATTCTCCATATGGAAACTTAAGCCATTTACTTAACTTTAAATTAATCATCTCCTTATTCATGCAGATTTTATCTCTTACTAAAATATTCGTTGCACAACCATTTGTCGTTTTCAACACAAAAGAATTGGGTAAGACATCATAATTAATATCAGAAGTAGTATTATATACCCCATATATCTTGTTTAGATATTGTTCTCCACATTTATTTTTAACATATTCTCTTACAGCATATTTATCTGCCAAATCTGTCCACTTTGACGTATCATAAAAGAGAGAAATCCAGATAATTTTTTCCATAAAAGATTGTGGATTTTTTAAATTAAGACGTTTATTATAATCTTTCCAATATCTTATTCTCCAAACCATTATGGGATTTCTTTTCAAAAAACATGAAAAATTAGCAGCTATTCTTAGAAGAGCCGATTTTATATATATATTCATAAGTTATATTTTATCGATTTAATTATTCTTTATTTGAGAGCTGATTACATCAAATCATATACAAATCTCAAATCAATATAAAGTGATATTGAATTTTCAAAGAGAATAAATTATCCTAACAAGGTAGTATATAATTTTATAAGATTCTCCTCCATCTGTTCTAATGTAAATTTTTTCGATTTTTCCAATGTTTTTTTCCCCATCTGTTCACGTAAATCACTATCTTCAATTAAGCGACAAAGCGCATAAAAAAGTTGACTCCTATCACCCGGTTCTATCAAAATACCATTATCTCCTGTACTTATTAGCTCTGGTATACCACCTGTATTAGACGCAATAACAGGAATAGCATAATTCATAGCTTCAATAATCGCGATTCCTAAGGATTCAAAATAAGAGGGTTGTATATAGATATCAGTTACAGCAAATAACTGATTTTTTTTCTCATAGTTAATCCAACCATGGTATAAAACAATATCCTGTAACTCATACTTTTTGATCATTTCTTTTAATCGTATATCATCTCCAACACCTCCAATATTCAATAAAATTTTATTCTGAAAATAAGATTTATATTCAAACAGACACTCCAAAACATCAAAAATTCCTTTATTATCATCAATCGCCCCTAAAAATAGAATATTTATCACTTTTTCATGAGATTTTATTTTTTGATAAAGAGGCTTTTCTGAAGCATTATATATCACACATATTTTTTCATTTAATTGTAATCTTCTAAAAATATCAGCAAAACACTTAGACACACACACTATAGAATCTGCTTTTCGACAAATATAATTACAATAATGAGGATATTTATAATAAAATTGTTCAAATTTACCTCCGTGAATATGAATTACTACTTTTTTATTACAAATCTTAGCAATCAATATATAAACAGAATCTCTAAAAAAAGAATGATAAGATGCAGTATGAATATGGACAACTCTTACTTTAAAAAACAAAAAATAATAAAACATTTTGATTATAGCATATATAGCCAAAAGGAGCTGATTAAATTTATTACAAAATTTATGAGAGCAAATAAAATGAAAAATAGTAAAAATTTCAGAGTACATCTTCAATAGTACAGCAATCCCTCCTTTTCCTTCCAAATCGGTCCCTATAAGAAGAATATGCTCAGAAGTTGATTTAGATATCATTACATTCAAATATTAGACAATTTACAATTTATCACATAACAAACACTTAACAAAGGAGCTAACATTGTATTGTTAAATCCATGTCCTGCCATATAGGAAGCACCTATCCATAAACATCCCACTAATAATAAAGAAAAAGATAGAGATGATTTATTTCTAATAAAAGACATAAATAGCCCTTTAAAAATTAATAATTGAAGAATAATCATCAAACCTCCAAAAATCCATCCAAAAGAAAGTATTGTATCATAAAAATCAGCTTCAATAGATTTTGAGCTTACTGTCATATTAGATAAATATCCAACAGCATTTATAGCTCCAGAATAACTTTTTCCAAATAGAAATTCTCTAAAGTTAAATTCATCTATCAATTGTTTTGCGAAAGAAATTAGTTTTTCTCTGGGAACTATTACTGCATCAATACTAAATCGTTCAAGTGTATAGTAATCATATCTTGAAATAAAAAGATAAGCTAAATACAATCCATATCCCATCATCCCTCCAATACTAAATCCCATAAAAAATCTTGTTTTTTTAGAAATACAGATAAAAGGATCTTTATACAACATAAGATATAACAAAATACTACTCCAACTTACTACAACACCAATAAAGGCAGCTCTAGTACCAACCAATATTGTTCCAACACTAATTATAATAGAGACAAAAATCATCTTAAATGAAGAATAAAAAGCATACCATATAGACAAACAATTCACTAAAATCATATACAAACTTAATGAATTGCCATCTGCATAAAAAGATTTTATTCCAAACCCGAAACTATCACCATATGTCTTCACACCTATCCCGAATAAAAAACAGAATATATTAGTAATAGCTATTAAAAATGCGGATAAGACGAATTTGGAAAGTAATGTTTTAATAGAAAAAAAATGTCGATATGAATAAAAATATGAAAATATAGAAAAAAAATACAGAAATTTAAAAAGCATCTCCAATTCTATTGAAAGAACAAATCCTTGATTATTCAAAAACCAAAATGGAATAATAAGTATATATATCAATAAAATAAATAAAAATAATTTTACAACATCAGACTGCTTATTTTTAAATAAAAAATGAATTGTTATCAATAGAATTATTCCTCTAGAGATTATTCCTATAGGTGTATGTAAATCCAACAAGTTCTGAAGATAACCATTAATCAAATCAATTGCAACAAAATAAACAATTAAAATTGAAGGTAATATATTAACATAAAATTTATTAGTAATATTTCTAAAAAACATGCATTTATTATTTCTTATTTGAGATATAACAACAAGAATAGTAAAAAACTAACAAGGGTAAATCAAACAATACGCCTTATAGCACAATTCAACCTATCACATTCATTATCAAAAGAATAAGATTCACAAAAAGATTTCAGCCCAAAGCTATAAGACTCATAGTTCGATAATATTTTATTTGCTTTAAAAGCAATATCATCTTCATTAAATGGATACTCCAAAATCTCACCTATATGGTATTTATTTATCATGTACTTTAAAAAAGGCTGAGGAGAGACTAACATTGGCAAACCAGCCTGAGCATATTCATATATTTTATTAGGTGAACAATATAAGTTATTTAGCCCTTCCATAGGATATACAAGTATTCCAATCTTACCTTCCAGGCTCTCATTCAATAATTTATCATATGGCAAGCGTCCTGTAAAAACAACCTTAGCTTCAAGATTCCTTTCATGAGTATATTGCTTAAAATAGTTTAATCCATCACCACCTCCTACAATTCTCATTGTTACACTTTTATCCATTTTAGCAAGAGCTCCTATAAAGGGTCTGAGATCACGCTCTTTAGACACACATCCTTGGTAAACTATATACTCTTTTCTCTTTTTACTATTGCCCGATTCAATTTGTATGTTTGCTACGTTATTAATATGTATCGTATTCACCAAGTGATATACATTTCGCACAATCCGTTCCCGCTCATAGTTAGCTGCAACTACTAAATCTGCATGCCCCATAGCTATTCGCTCAAGAAAAATAAAAATGCGTCTCTTAAAGGGTATTTTACTCGTTTTCCGTTGCAATAACAATTCATGTGCATCATATACCCATTTCTTTCCACATAATAAGGCAGCTATCCACCCTGTAAAAACGATAGGGAAATCATGCACATAAAACAATGCGTACTTCCGTCTATTTTTCAAACAATAAAACAACAGATAAATTTCAAATAAAACATTCAATATGAATCCTTTAAAAAAGGTATTAACGAACACTTTTGATTCAAAATCAGAATTACTATATGCCTTATCACTATTCATTGATAAAACTGTTACCCCAAACTCCTTCAATGCATTGGCTGCTCGCTGTACTCTTGCATCATACTGGATCGGAGTATTTACCATCATTAATATTCTCTTATTACACATTACTCTGCTTTTTATCATTTAACCAAAAACTTAAAGCCAAAAGTTGAAATAATAATCTCTCATTACGGCGATCTCCTTTAAAGTACTGCGTTATAATATCCTGTACAGCTTTTTCAGGAAAATATTTAAATAAGTTATTTCCTCCTTCGATAAGTAATTCTTGTATTTCCACTTTTTTCTCTACAAACCACTTTTGCACAGGAGATTGAAACCCATACTTTTTCCGATTTATTATTGAATCAGGTAATACTTGTTTTGCAAATTCCTTATGAATTATTTTGTTGTGTATTTCGGTTATTTTATAATTAGAAGGTAATGATTCAATGAATCTAACTAATTCAAGATCTAACATTGGCACGCGACATTCTATCGAATGACTCATTGTTATCTTATCCGTATAAAACAATAAGTTATCCGGAAGTGCAGCAAAAGTATCCATCTTCATCAAACGTTCTGCTGTACTTTCCAATTGACTACAGGCCAACAAATCATAATTGTATGAGAAAATATCATCCAAATTCTTTTTTATGACAGTATAAGAACCTATCGACTTAAAAAAATTTATCAGAAACGGATTTCCCGGAGTAAATCGATGTATGTCATTATTTAAAGACATACGGTAAAAATTCGTACCGCCTCGTTTCAACCACCTTTTGTTCATTTCAAATAATTTCCATGCAGCCCTATAAAACGTGCAATAATTTTGATTAAAGCGAACTTCATTATTATACCGTTCATATCCTCCAAGTATTTCATCAGCACCTTGCCCACTTAGAACCACCTTAACATCTTTGGATGCCAATTGCGAGAGATAATACATAGGAATGGTAGAAGTCGTAGCAATTGGCTCTTCCAGAATTTCAGCACATTTTGAAAAAATATCAAAAAGATCCCCAGAGCCTATTTTTATATACTTATGCTCAAGTCCCACAATCTTAGCAGTTTCTGACGCCCAATATATTTCATCTTCTTCACATTCATTCTCGAATCCCACAGTATAGGCATTTAATGATTTTTTTCGTCCCGCCAATAACGCTATTAAAGCAGAATCGATACCACCACTTAAAAAAACACCAAGATCAACATCCGACATCAACTGCCTTTCTACTGCTTTTTCCATTAGAATACCATATTCTTCAACAGCCTCCGCAAATGAGATATTTATTTTTGGTACAGAGTAGTTCCTATAACAATGTGTCTCTATTTCAATATCTTTCTTCAAAAAAAGTCTTAAATAATGCCCAGGCCTAACCTTATATACATTTTCATACATGCACATCGGAGACGGAAGATAACCTATATCGACCAATGTATATACAGCATTACCATCAACACCTAAATTGTTTGAAAATAGAATTGGACGAACTTCAGAAGAAAAAATAAAATAATTGTTTTTCCGATAATAATAGAGAGGTTTGACTCCAAACGGATCCCGTACTAATAATAATTCTCCTTTTCTTAAATCATAAAATGCAAAAGAAAAAATACCATTTAACATTTTAAGGATATCAATTCCATGCTCTATCAATAAATAAAGAAGAACTTCCGTATCTGAATGACCTTTTAAATCTTTTTTCAAAAATCTCTTCGCTAATTCCTTATAATTATAAATCTCCCCATTATATATCAGACAATAATTACCACATTCACTTAACATAGGTTGATTTCCTGTATCTGACAAATCTACTATAGAAAGCCTCACATGCCCCAACGATACAGAATGCTCACCGACATAAAAATTCTTGACATCTTGTCTATCCGGTCCTCTATGAGAAATAGAAGCTAATTGCTCTTTTGCTATTTCTTTATTTATAGATCCTAATATTCCACACATATTTATTTTTTTAGTTTACAATTTCAATTAATAAAGTATCTTCTTTATATTTTATAACTTTAGTTTCTTGAATATATCCATATCCTTCAGAGATATATTTATTACTTATTTTATAATCATTTAGAAATACCTTCAAAATAACATTTTCTTTTTTCAACAATATACCATCTGGACAGACTTCTATATCAACATCTTTATCAAGTATTAAATTTGAATATTTTACACACTTATCTCCCAGCACATTATCTTCGATATAGAATTTTCTATCTGATATTCTGATAAATCTTCTATGTACAACACCAATTTTATTTTTATATCCAGAATGTTCCCCTTTAAAAGAGAGTTCATCGAAGTGAAGACATTTAGCATATGTTTCTTCCGGCATACGAAAACAGTTATTAGACAACTTATTATAGTCATTCTGTTCTACATTTTCAACACATAGAGTATTATGGTAATCTGTTGAACGAAATAGATCCCGATAAGTCTTATTGGCAGTATACACATACGTTCCCGGATCAATAATAAAACTTTTATCATACACAAAAAGCGTAAAACTTAATTGATCATTATGGCTATGAGCTCCTGTCGGAGCAACTTTTCCACAACGTATCAAACAATTGAACAGACTATTTCTTAATACGTAAAATCCACCATCTGGAAACTTACAAGATTTTACCACAGGTTTTTCTTGCTGTTTACCATCATCTTCTATATACTTTCCTAAAAACAATCCTAATTCTTCATGTAACAAAGATTTACCTTTTCTATAATTAGTTTTAAAACACCAATCACAAAGACTTAAAACCGTAGAAAAATTAATCTTAGACCAATTAAAATAATCTTCAAAAATAAAAAGCCGCCCACTATCATAATCACCGACTAAAGGAGCAACACCTGCTTCGTTCGTAATAGAATAAACAAAATAACACATATCTAATAATCGTTTCTTTTGCTTCTCCCCGAAAGTAAGACCATTTTTCTCCAATATCAACTGAATAAAAAGTAACTGCTCTAAAACCAGCCGATGATAACCTGTTGATGTTTCTATATTAACTCCATCAGAACTAACTTGGGATAAAATCTCCTTATCTAATTCTGAAATAGCATATGTTAACCAACGATCAGCCTCTTTTTTATAACCACTAAAATGTAATCCAATAAAAACCAGACCTACAAGATTAGAGATATAATGATTCCCTTGAATATCCGATCTCAATGATTTCTCTTGATACCTATAAACAAAACGTCCATGTTCAAATAACGAAGCATCCAACTCACTACGAAACTCACTATCTTTGTACAATTCACCATAAAATAAATTATATGCAAAGATCCAATTGCATGCACGTATCGCAACTTCCATTGCACAAGTCCAATTGACAGACTTTTCTACGGGATTCTTTTCTATCCAATCACTTATTTGATTTTTAAATTCCCTATAGTATTTAATATCCTCCGTTATTACAAAAGCCCTTCCCAGAGTTAGTAAATGGTAGAATCGAGACAATTCCCAAGGGTTTTTCACATCACAACCTTTACAAATATCTATTACCCGAATATTTTTAAAAAAAGTGTTACTCCATTCAAAACCGCTCTTTACATCTTTGCACCAGCATATTACTTCTCCAAAATCATATTTTCCAGTACCTAACAAATCAAAATAATGATTAGAGATATTATTTGCATTTATTATTATTTTCCCCGCATAATCTCTTTGCTGCCCATAAAATCCCTTAAGTTCATCTATATTACTTACAGCAAATAAAAATTTTGTCTTCACGAAAAAATCGACAAAGTCTTTTTTCTGTGAAAAAAAAAGGCCACAATTATATTTATCCACAAGACATCTTCTAAAGTAGAAATAAAAGCGCCTTTTCAAATAGATATACGCTCTAGCCAATAAACTATTCAACATAATCACCTACGTATCATATACATAATAAAACCACCACCAAAAATCAAAAAAATACCAAGCTTAATCATTATATTAATCCATAGATTATCCACATCCAAAAACAGAAAAACAAAATTATATAAAATCAACAACGACAACGTAAATATCAAAGGATAAAACATAGCTTTATATGCCCATATTACAGGTTTATCAAATAGTTTATATAGCAATCCATATACATAAAAAAGTTTCAATAAATTAACACACAAAATAGAATACATCACATAATATAAAGATTCCGTATAATAAACTACAAATATTACCACAACCACTTTTAACAAAAACAAATACAAACTACTAATCATCAATATAGAAGTTTTATTCATAATCCTAAAATATACATCTTTCAAAGATTGCAATAATATAACAGGTATAAAAAAAGAAGATATCTTTAGTAAATCAATAGCAGTATCCCATTGATTTCCAAAACTAATCAAGATGAGTTCTTTAGAAGATATATATACAAATACTGAAAGAGGGAGTGATATTGAGGCAACAATCCTAACAAACTTTCTAAATGAAGATTCTATCCAATCCAATCCAATTGCTTTTTCATTCAAAATAGAATATACTGATTGAATAAGCACAGCATTTATATTACCTACAATTAAATTTGTAAATAAATTCGCTTTATCATATTGAGCAAGAACAGAAGTATTATATTTTTTTCCTATAACTAATTTATCAAACTGCAACTCCATTGTATTAATAAGTCCATACAAGAAATCATATAATGAAAATTTAAACACCTTATTAATGCTTTCTTTTTCTATATGAATCTTCAGTTCAAACCTATATCGATAGTAATTAACAACAAAAATCAATATACTGGAAAACAATGGTGTTATCAAAAGAGAGTATATACCTCCCCCATTTAAAGCTAAAATTACAGAAACAGTACCTGTCAGTAGATAAACTATAAAAGTCCTTTTTGCTATAAAAGCAAATTTCTTCCCCTTAATAAGAAGTGAATTAGGAACTATATTCAATATATTGAAAAATAAAACAACAGATAATATCCTACAAACTACCACTAATTGATCTTTTCCATAAAAATCAGCTATGAATTTTGAGAAAGAGAAAAAAATGATAGAAAATATAATTGCTGCATAAAAAGTTAATGAAAAAAAATTATTAAAATCATTCTCTCTCAATTCTTTATTTTGAACGATAGCATTATTTAATCCACATGTTCCAACTAATAAAAACAGTGAAAGAAATACATTTGCAATAGCAACTATACCATAATCATAAGGTGTTAGTATTCGTGATAATATCATTGTCACCACAAATGATATTATCACATACGAATAAGTATCTACTGCTTTATAAAAAAAAGCGATAAATAATTCTTTCCTAAATGATATCATATTATATTTACCACAAAAACCACTATATTATAGTTTATGAATAATTACAGATATCATCCGTACAAAACTAAAACAGTCATTACTTTTATAATTATTTTCTGAAAATACCAGTAAAATCTAATATTATTTTATCTTCTATATATGGCAAAAGTTTAAACAAGTCATGTGAGACTAAGAACACCACAATATCCGCCATATCATAAGCCTCTTTATATTCCGTCAGCTTAAAGACTTTGTGTTCTTTCACATTCGGTTCCACAACCAATATATCTGCATTATTGCAGAACTGCATTACCTTAGTTGTTATATATTTAGCAGGAGATTCCCGTAAATCATCAATATTCGGTTTGAAAGCAAGCCCCATCATTGCCACAACAGGTTTACGATTATGTTCAAGTTCGAACTTTAGGATGGCATTTTGAACTTTCTCTGCACACCAGAATGCTTTGTAGTTATTGATTTCACGGGCTTTGGCTATAAGTTGGGATTCTATCGGATATTCCGCTGTAATAAAATAAGGGTCTACAGCTATGCAATGACCTCCAACTCCGGAACCCGGTTGCAGGATATTTACACGCGGATGCTTATTTGCCAATTCGATAAGTTCCCAAACATTGATACCGGCTTTATCACAAATAATAGACAATTCATTGGCAAAGGCTATCTGCACATCACGGGATGAATTTTCCGTTAGTTTACACATCTCGGCTGTTTTACTGTTGGTTTTATGCAATGTACCTTTTACAAATTGACTATAGAAACTTATTGCCTTATCTGTTGACTCCTGATTAATGCCACCAATCACACGATCATTATGAACTAATTCATAAATAACATTTCCGGGTAATACGCGTTCCGGGCAGTAAGCGATATAGATTTTATCTTTTAATTCAGGACGCTCACTGAAAATCAGTTGTTCCATTCTTTCTGTGGTTCCTACAGGTGAAGTGGATTCGATTACATACAGGTCGCCTTCTTTCAAAAGGGGAAGAACGCAGCGGGTGGCTGCTTCCACATAAGAAATATCCGGCTCATGATTTTCTTTAAACGGAGTCGGGACTACCATAAAGTAAGCATCACAAACTTCAGGCTTTAAAGAGGCTCTCAACATTCCTTTGTTTACCACCTCTTGAAGGCATTCTTCCATACCCGGTTCGATGATATGTAGTTTGCCTTGATTGGTCATTTCCACAACTGTAGGATTAATGTCCACACCTAAAATCTCAATACCATGCTTTGCAGCAATAATTGCGGTTGGAAGTCCGATATATCCCAACCCCATAAAACATGCTCTCATACTACTTTTATATTTATCTATTTAGTTCTTTTTTCTTGCTTCGTATCCAATCCAACCAAAGATTGACCATGGTATAAATCAAAATGTCTCCTAACAACAGCAAATTGCAATTCACATAAGAAGACAAGGCTATATTTACCCCGCAAAACACATATCCTGCCAATAGGGTACACAATAAGACCTGACGGGGAGTAAAACCTATTGCCAACAATTTATGATGGATATGATTTTTATCGGCTTCAAAGATGGGACGACGGGTACGAAAACGAAGGAAGATTACACGGAACACATCAAACAAAGGAATGATTAATGTAGACACAGCTATCATTAATGCACACTCGGATGACGGATATTCCAAAGGACGGTATACCGCATAACGAATTGCGAGAAATGCCAGTAAAAAGCCTAATGTCAGGCTTCCGGTATCTCCCATAAATATCTTACGGCAATGTTCGGCATTCCCGAATACGTTGTAATAAAAGAAAGGGACAAGGACCCCCAAGGTTGCAAATGCAAGCATGGAATACGTCCAGAAATCATTCGAAAAAAATAAAAAACTGAATACGACCAATGGTATACTACTCAGTCCGGAAGCAAGACCGTCTATTCCATCTATCAGATTGATTGCATTTACTATAAAAACAATACCTAATATAGTTAAAGGAATCCCAACCCAAGGTGTCAATTCGTGGATACCCAAGAGACCATATAAATTATTTATCCATAATCCGGACAATGGCAACAAACAAGCTGCTGCTATCTGAACCATAAGCTTGGAACGGCTATAGACACCAACCAAATCATCTTTGATTCCTACCAGATACAGGAGAATCAATCCGCATATCAACAAATAAAATTCGGGGATTAGGAAATTAAGGGTGCCGGCTGGTATAGGATAGCCTAACTGGTAACGTATGCCGGTAATAAAACACAGGGAGAATAATATGGAGGGAAGGAAGGAAATACCTCCTAAACGGGGAACCTCTTTTTCATGTACCTTTCTTTCATCCGGTATATCGAACAGCCGCTTTCTATATGCTACTAACAGAATACGTGGTATGAACATAGAAGATAACGCAAAGGCTATCAAAAAGCACATGAAAATCAACAGATAAGACATTATATCGAGTTTGTATTTGAGGACAAGAAAGTTCGTCAGCCCCATAACAGACTAACGAAAAAACGCCTAAAAAAACGTTCGTTTCTGATTAGTCTTTTTTATATAAAATGCTATAACATACTTTTTTAAGGATTTATCATTATGAAAATTATATATTCGATTGATCTGTAGAATAATAATTATTTAATGTGGATTTTGAATTTCAATATTAAAAACATAACTTTGCGCCATCAAAATGGCTAAAATAAACGAACGTTTTTTTAGTCATTTTTCATTTTCTCCATTCTATAAAAGGCGAAATATATTTATAAATTTTATCAAGGATTATTTATAGAATACTATTTCACATCGCATATCATACCTGACAAAGCATAAAAAAGCCGCTTTACCTTTACTGGCAAAACGGCTTCATATCTAATAAATGGATTTTCCTAAATAAGTTTATATAGACCGAAGATTACAGAAAATCAGATATCTCCGGTTACAACAATGACAATACCCGGCTTTTTACGTCTTCCCAAGTTACAGCCCGGAACATATAAGGCAATGGGTCCGGATCTGCATCATCAAAATAAGACAAACTCTTTAAAACCATAAAATCAGAACCATCGGGATACTTCTCTCTATAAAAAGAAAGCATTTGAGGTAAGGTATATCTCTCAGATAAAAAATATAAATCAATAAAATCTTTTTTCGTTCCACGTCCTGTAATCGCAGCCAATTTCATAGCTGCAATATCGTTTAAGTCAGCTAAACGAATCCCATCATATTCAATAAAATCAGATAACCATTTGTATGAATAATCTACAATATCTATTTTAACATTATTCAAAACAAATATATGAATATGGGCAGAAGACTTTAAAATAGTTAGATTGCCTATACTTCTTAATTCCTCAATAACAACTTCAGTATCTGCTATATGTCCAAAAAAATCTAAGTCTACGGATTTACGATGACCTATCTGAAGAGCCAAAGCTGTACCACCCACTAAACGGGTATCTGTCATAGATGGTAACTTCTGGATTTTTTTTAAAAGTTCCAGTGTTGGGGATTCGACTGTTGAGCTGTGTAACATCTGAATTGCTGAATAGGTATTTGGGATATTGCAGAAATATAAGATAAAGCACGAGGTTCCAAATCTCTAAACTTTTTTACATATGCGACAATTACAGGTAAAGTATAATAGTTGCATATCAGATTCCAATCTGATAAGAGCCCGTACTCTAACACTCTTTTTATTATATAAGAGGCATGCTCATCCATATCCAGACTATCTTTATCGACGTCCCAAAATAGATAAGAAGAAAACTGACCTATATATTCAAATGATGTCATTGTTATATTTCTCTTTTTTACAAAGATAGTTTATTCTATTATTTAAACAACGCTTTAAAGATTCATTTCCTTTCCAGTTTTCAAACTAAGGCAATCCTCACAAACGTAAAATCTTTCTAAACAATCTCCTTCAGCAACTCCTCTATCGTATCCACACAGACCTCCCTGCCATCCGGGAAATGTATCGTGAAGTTATCAGTTTGTAAATTGCCGGTTTCAATCCATACATCGGATTCGGCATGGCGGTTACCTTGGATGCCGTTTCGCTGGAGTGCTTTACGTATCATGGCATATTTCTGTCCATGCCCTTCCAAACGGACTGCTGTTGAATATTGGTTTTCTATACGGAACAGACCGGTTTCCGTATCAAAGACAATTCCTTTTCGGGCAAAGAAACCGCTTAGATGACCGCTCAATGCCAAATCTTCCGGAGTACCGGTATGGATACCGTTTACCTTATCCATCAGCCAGATTTTATCGGCTATCTGGAGAGCCAGTTCCAAATCATGCGTAGAAAGGAAGATGGTTTTATTGGTAGTACGGGTAAGACGGTGGAGCAACTGCATAATCTCCACCTTACTTGGGAAATCAAGAAAAGCAGTCGGTTCATCCAGGAAAATCACAGGAGTTTGTTGGGCAAGCGCCTTAGCTATCATGACCTTCTGCCGCTCCCCATCGGAAAGGGTATGTACCATGCGGGAGGCAAGGTTTTCTATACGGACTAATGAAATGGATTCTTCTACAATCTTTTTGTCCTCTTTATCCAAACGTCCCCAAAAGCCGGTATATGGACTACGCCCCATGCCTACCAGTTCGCGAACGGACATATTACGGATATCACACTTTTCGGTCAGTACAACACCGATAGTCGTACTCAGAGCCTTATCCGAAAAAGTATCGATATCCCTTCCCATCACAAAGATTTGCCCCTCTATCTTGGGTTGGAAAGCAGACAGCGTACGCAATAAGGTGGACTTCCCTACTCCGTTTGCTCCCAGCAAGCAAGTCAGTTCACCACTGTAAATAGAGGAACAGATATGGTCGGCAACCCGTTTAGTATCATTTTTAGACGGATAGCCGATTGATAGGTTTTCTATACGAATCGTTTCCTGCCTCATACTTATTCGTTTAATTCATTTTTACGTTTACGGAACAAGACGGATGCAACTACCGGAGCACCCACCAGCGCTGTAACGGAGTTGACAGGAAGAGCCCCTTCAAAACCGGGCATTCTTGCAATCAGGTTACAAACCAGAGCCAATGCCCCGCCAACTAATAAAGAAGCAGGCATCAGGATACGGTGGTCTGAGGTTTGGAAGATAGCTCTCGATAAATGGGGAACAGCCAGCCCGAGGAAGATAATCGGGCCGCAATATGCCGTAACAATAGCTGTCAGCACACCTGCCGAGGTAATCACCAGCAAACGCGACCGTTTTACATTCAAGCCGAGGTTACGGGCATACCCGTCACCCAATAACATCAGGTTCAGAGTCTTAACCAACAGGAAAGAAAGAGGAAGCAATACAGCCATAATGGCAACGAACAACATCATCTGATTGCCGGACACACGCGAGAAACTACCCAGGCCCCAGATTACATATGCCCGGATGTCTTCTTCCACACTAAAGAATTTAAGGACACCGATTACGGCATTTGCCACATAACCGATCATCACACCGATAATCAGCAAAGTAACATTTCCCTTTACTTTCTGGGAGACATATACAATCAGCGCCATTACCGACAGGGAACCTATGACAGCCGCAACAGACAGGGCTATTTCCCCCATAAATCCGAGACGGCTCAACGCAACGCCTCCTATGCTACCGCTCAGCAAAACAACAAAGGCCACTCCCATACTTGCCCCCGAACTGATACCTAATACGGAAGGTCCGGCAAGCGGATTACGGAACACGGTTTGCATCTGAAGCCCGCTGACGGATAATCCGGCTCCGGCTACCAATGCGGTAAGCGCCTGGGGCAAACGGGACTTCCAGATTATATTTTGCCAAGTAACAGGTTCGCCCCCATTCCCGCAAAGGACATTCCACACGGACTTCAAAGGGATGGAAACGGAACCTAATATCAGATTCAGGAACAGCAAAACCAAAATGACTGCTACAATCAGAAGCATCGAAAATGAAGTGGATTGTCTCATCTGCCCGCTCATTTTAATAATGCATAATAGACCGGTGTATGCTCCGGTAATAAATCCGGATGGAATATATGGAGCAGGTCGGCAAGGACTACTTCCGGTTCTGTCGGCATATTCTCGTAGAAAGGAGTATCTTTCATATTGCAGTAGATAATTCCTTTTTCCTTGAATGCACGGAAATCGGCATACCGGGGGTCTTGTTCTTTCAATGCGTCATAACTGAAAGTGCCGGGGAAACTATTCACAATACGCCAGTAAGAGGCGTCATCCCCCTGGTTATAGACCGTTTCAAAATCCAGCGTAACGCCCCCCGAACGTTCATCGTCTTTCAGAAAATAGTCGGCCCCGGCATCCTTAAACAGTTGGGCAAGGAAACTTTCCCCTCCCACTGCATACCAGTTACCTCCCCGCATTTCACCGCTCAGGACAACCGGGCGTTTCTTTACGCGACCCTCAGCCGTTAATGCTTTCAATTCATTATACCGTTTTTCGATTGCAGTAAATTTATCGCAGGCTTTCTGTTCTTCTCCCAGCAGCAGCCCTATGAATTTAAGCCATTCGGCTTGTCCGAGCGGAGTCATTTCCTTATAGCCCAAATGAGGAATCAAAGGGATTCCCACATCTTTCAGGGTTTCATATCCACCACGTTTAAAAGGTGAAACCAAAATAAGGTCCGGGTTCATGCTCATAATGATTTCGTTATCGAAATTACCCTCTATTCCGATTTTAGCGGTCTGCCCTTCTTTCAAACGCTTATTCATTTCTTTATTAAACAGGTGACGGGTACTGGTCACGCCTACCACTTTATCGAGGGCATCCAGTTTGATAAAGTTGGACAGTTGCAGGGATGTCATACAAATAACGCTCCGGATAGGATATTCTATTTGTGTGTATTCGGAAGGGACACCAGTTGGCTTTGTACCCCGTTTCACTAATGCATAACGGAAGATATTGCTTTCTTCGTGCTGCGGGTCTTGTATATCCACCAATATAAAATCTTTTTTATACTGGAGATTGAACCCTTTGGCATACTGGGGAACAATATGCATATGGGAACCAACAGCTTCCTCCACCGGAATATTCCCTTTATCTGCGTGATTACCTTTCGAGCCACATCCTCCCCCTAATAACATCAGGGCAAGGGCACCGGCCACTAAATACTTATTCATATCTGTTTTTATTTTTCGGTACAATTGTCCAACCCCACGAGGACTTAGTTTTAAATACAAATGGCAGGTCTTCTGACTTGCTTCCATACTGAAAGCCTTCCCGGTATATCATAACCAGTGGCAAAAGGTGTTATCAGCATGTTTATAAAGCTTCACAGCAGCGTGGACTGTCCGGGATTTACACCCGGTTCCCTTTTAATCCGCCTCCCGAACGGGAGAGTGGAACCGATTCTGCCGGCAAAAGTAATAAGAAAATAAAGAAGATTGGAATTCAAGAGCTGATTATTTGGATTGTCTGGTAATTTTAATAAAATGCCACTGGATTTATGAACATTACAAAATTCATCCAGCGGCATTTAACAATGATATTTATTATTGATAAAAACTCTACTTATACGATTAAATTATTTAGAAACAAAAACAGATACTACTTCAAGTAATGCAGGGCTATAGTCTTTTTCATAAAAGATATCACCATTTTTCCATATCATAGCTTTTGACATATCATTACCCCCTATATAAATGTCATTATCAAATGTATAAATAGTATTAGCGAATGCATTGTATTTACCATCACTCAACAGTATCTCTTTCTCATTTTTCCAAACTTTAGCGACCATATTTGTTCCATTAGATTCAAACCCTGCTATATAAACATCTCCATCAGATACGCAAATAGAACTGGGTATGGCGTGATTTTCTCCATTGGTTAATTGATGCACTACACCATTTTTTGCAAAAAACGCAACCCCTTTTTCATTGATCGTTTCATAAAAAGCAGCATAAACCTCATTGTCAGATACAAATACAGAAGTGGCAAGAGCGCTATTCACTCCATTACTTAAAAGCGTTGCTTCTCCATTTTTCCATACTTTAGCAAGATTCGTTTCATATCCGGCAACATAAACATCATTACCAGAAACATAGACAGAACAAAATTTCCCGTCTACTGCTTCATCCGTAGACAAAATCACCTTTCCATTTTTCCACAATTTGCCGACTTCCATATAATCTTCTTTTTCGCTATTATACACATCAACCCATCCGGCAATATAAACATCTTCACCTGATACATAAATGGATATCGCTTTACCTTCACTTTCATCATATAAAACAGTTTTTTCACCGTTTTTCCACATGACCGGAACGATCAAGTCTCTATCGCCTCCCTCACTACCAACCACATACACATCATTTCCCGACACAAACATAGAACCTGCATATGCTGGGGCCTGAGCATCTGTTGAAAATATTTCTATCCCATTTTTATATGTTTTCACAACCCGGTGCGACAGCGTAGTCGACTCTGTAGCTGCCATATACACATCAGCAGGCTTCCCCACTTGCCAACAAGCATATAAGGTCATGTCTTGTTCAACCAAATCTTTTTCAAAATTCCAGGCGTTACTATAGGTATCATCTTTAAACCAACCGATAAAAGTACATGCTTCTTTTGTAGGATCTTGTGGCTTCACTATTTTTTCACCTTTAGCCACTTTTAGAGATTCAACAGCACTCCCGCCTTGTGTATTAAAACTAACGGTATACTCCGTACTCACAGGATCTTCTTTTTTACAACCTATGAGTAACACAAAAACTAACAACAAATAAATAATTCTTTTCATTGGATTACATTTTATGAATTAAGTCTGACAAACATATCTCTATCTCCCCCAAATAACCTAGTTCGATATGAACTATTGATTATCAATCGCAACGGCTTAATTAAACAAGAATAATAAAAGACTGTAGTTCTTACTATTATACCTTTGTATGTATGTTAATTATTGTGTATAATATCTGAAAGATAAAATTTAAGAAAAGGAAGAAATTAACTAATGTCAATAAATGGAAATCAAATAATATCACAGTTTTATTGTTAAAGCCAAACTGCTATCTAATTGAAAAACAAAATCATAATAAAATAAAACGGAAACATTGCCGTTAAAATATAAAACTATTTTTGTACTAAAATATTTATGTTTTTTACTATAGTTCATATCGAACTAAGTTAAAGTTCATATGGAACAACAAGCTTTCAAAAGT
>DXVO01000025.1 GCA_019417325.1 Parabacteroides sp.
AGGTATCCGCTTTCTACAGTTATCCAAGTTTGTTGGAAGATGAAGGTTACCTGATACTGAACGGTACCTACCAGGTAAACCTGACGGAGAAGAAAGAGGTAACTTATCAGGTTCCTTTCAAGCAACAAACCGCCGATGGAGGCTCGGTTGAATTAGAAATCAACCCCAACCACAGGTATACTATCGGTATCACTAAAGCAGACGGATACAACCTGAACTTTACACTGGATGTAGACGAATGGGATGAAGGCGGCAGCCTGGACGAGTACGACCCGAATGCAGGAACTAACGGCTCTGGTACTACCGTTACTATTTCTGATGCTTTGAAGGATAAGATAAGTTATAACGCTACTACCCGTATTGTAACAATGAATACATTGAATGCCGGGGATGGCTTTACAGTTGAAGTGGGAACCGGAAGTGAACCCAAATTGCAGAAAACATACTCAGGCAGTGTGGCAGCCCAGCAATACGACTGGCTGGAAGTAAGCGCAGCGACCCCTGTTACCAAAGCTGCCGTCTCCGGTTATCAGTATGCAGTATCGGTTAAAGCCGGTTATGATAAGGATGAATATCCAAAAGCCGTCCTGCGTTTTATAAACAGCATGAGCGGTGAAGAAAACACGGTGATAGTAGAACCCAGCGGAGCCCCCAGCCTGAGCTCTCCTGCTGCTGTAACCCTCCATGCCAATGCGGATAATACTATCCCGACACTAACAATCACTGGCAAAAGTATCGGTGGTTCCACCATAGAGGGTCCTGAGTGGCTGACTTATAAAACAACAAGCTCAGATAAAACCGACTTTTCTTATGCCATCGAACTGAATCCCTCTAAAGCGAACTTCCCCGATGCATTGCCTTCTGCACAAACCATCACGATAAAGAACAAGACGGATGCAAGTAAAACTTCTGAAGTAACGGTTAGCTTTACCGAGGCGGATGCATGGTTGGTGGAAGACCTTGCAAATTTTGATGAAAAGACATCGGACGGATACCGTGTGGGAACAAGTGGTAAAACGATGACAGTATCCTTTTACGGAATGTTTGCCGCCCCTGAATTATCAGCATCTTACGATGACACTTATTGTTCCTCAAAGAACGATGGTGATACCTGGCTAAACAATTCCAAACTGTTAAAAACAGAGGTTGTTAATAACCGTCGCAAATATACTTACCATATAGAAGTGGCGGAATCAAGTGGAACGGATGCAGCATACCAGCTTCATAAGGCAACCATGAATATCACACATAATGGGAATACTGTTAAATCTTATACTCTCTGGCGTGGTGCTTCTTATGTGGGTTATCCGATGGGGAGTGCCAGTGCTTCTCTCTATTATACCGCAATAAGGAAAGGTTCTTATTATTGGGCTCCCGTCAATTGCGGTGCAACCCGCATGGCTCAGGCTGACGACGGAAAAAGTCCCGGAAAAGTAGAAGGAATTGGTAATCTCTATCAGTGGGGACGTTATGATTATACCAACCATGGTGGTCCTACCGCTTCCGGTCCTACAGGTAATTCCAAACCTAACAACCATATTTTTTATAAAGCACCTAACAGCCCTAACAACTGGTTCAACAGTCAAAATAATAGTCTATGGAACAATAGTAGCAAAGGGACAAACGACCCCTGCCCGGCAGGATACCGTGTACCTACTATCGATGAATTAAAATCTATCGGGAATGCGACCACTTGGGATGGAGCTGGTGGTTTATTCAAAGTAAATGCAGAGAGTGGCTACCCCCAGCTCATTTTGCCTGCCGCAGGCTTTCGAGGCGGCGGTAGTGATCTCTCCAACGTTCAAGGTTCCCATGGTCTCTACTGGTCATCATCAGTTCCGTCCGATGGTAGCACGGGCGCCTATGGCATAGACATCAGTAGTGCTCCGTTGAAGCAATACACGGGCTACAGGGCAGACGGTTTTTCCGTTCGGTGTATCCAAGAATAAAAAAGCTCGGTAAATTAGCTAAGCCTGCTCTTCAATTGCCGACCACATTCGATTTATCTGATTTACCTATCCGGAGGTGTTCAATAGCAGGATGCAGTGCTGTAAAACCCATTCGCACACCAGCGGAAGCTTCAAACAGTACTGTATCCTATTTTCGCTCGCCAGCGGAGCTGTAATCAGTTGACAATTGGCATATGCCAATTGTCAACTCTTCTATAGTCTTTCCGTTATGTAATCGATAATATCCAGACAGAGATTGGTGGTTTGGTCGTTCACATCTAATTCAGGATTCAGTTCCACCAGATCCATCGATTTTATAAGATTGGTTGCAAGAATATGGTCTACAAAGTCTTTAAACTCGTCCGGCATCAACCCTTCGCAGACTCTTGTTCCGGTACCGGGCGCAAAGCGGGGGTCTATGCTATCCACGTCGATACTGAAATGGACATTCCGGATTTTACGCTCTTTCAGTTTCCGTTTAATGTCTTCGGCAACAAATGCGATACCTTTCAAACGGATGGTGTCCATTGTATATACACTGAGTTGTTCCCTATGAATCAGTTCCAGCTCGCCTTCATCCAAACTACGGGTGCCGACTAAAAACACATTCTGGGGATTTACTTTATTTCCGGGAGCATATACATTTACCAGCTCTTCGCTGCCCATTCCCATTAAAGCACTAAGAGGCATCCCGTGTACATTTCCGCTTGGGGAAGTCTCGCTGGTATTAATGTCGCCATGTGCATCCAACCAGATAATGCCAAAATCATCAAAACATTTCCCCACACCGGAAGCGCTTCCCAACCCAAGGGAATGGTCGCCTCCGACAATCAAGGGGAAAGCTCCTCCGCGCAGCGTATCGTAAACCAGTTCGGCAAGATTATTATTTACCTCGACAATGGCATCCAGATATTTCATACTTTTGCTACGCGCAAACTTATCGGTTTCCGATACGGACGGTACATACAAATTCCCCAAATCGAAAGCACGATGACCGTGGCTTCGTATCAATTGCATTAAACCCCGTTCGCGAAGATGGTTCGGGGCACGCTCCACGCCTTCACGGTCGCATCCTAAATTAAGAGGTACACCTATTACGTTTATTTTCATACATTATTCAGGTTATTTATGTTTCCATTTGCCACAAACTAAAATTTCGCAAACGTATCCCGTATAATACCTATAGCCTCCATCATCTGGTCGCGTGTGATAACCAACGGAGGGGTAAAACGTATGATATGATCGTGCGTAGGTTTGGCTATCAGCCCGTTTTCTTTCAGGGCAAGACAGATATCCCAGGCAACTTTTCCATCACGGGGCTCTGTTACCACAGCATTCAACAGACCTTTGCCTCTTACATTCTTTATCATCGGATTATCAATCTTCCTCATTTCTTCCCGGAAAAGATGTCCCATCTCATAGGCATTTTCGGATAGATGCTCATCGCGGACTACTTCAAGAGCAGCAATAGCAACACGTGCGGCTAATGGATTTCCTCCATAAGTCGAGCCATGCTCGCCGGGAGCGATTGTCAACATAATATCATCGTCTGCCAGTACCGCAGAGACAGGGCTTACCCCTCCGGAAAGCGCTTTCCCCAAAATCAGTATATCCGGATGTACATTTTCATAATCACAAGCCAACAACTTTCCGGTACGCCCGATTCCCGTCTGTATCTCATCGGCAATAAAAAGGACATTCTGTTTTCTGCAAAGCTCATAGCAGGTACGGAGATAACCGTCGTCCGGAACAACAACTCCGGCTTCCCCCTGAATAGGTTCGAGCAGGAACCCTACAACGTCAGGGTCTTGCAAAGCCGTTTCCAGCTCTTTGATATTATTATACTGTACTTTGATAAACCCAGGGGTATAAGGTCCGAAATCGGCATATGAACTCGGGTCTGTACTCATAGAAATAATAGTTATGGTACGCCCGTGGAAGTTTTCACTGCATACAATAATTTTTGCTTTCTCTGTGGCTATCCCCTTTTTACGATAGCCCCAGCGACGTGCCAGTTTCAAAGCTGTCTCCACCGCTTCCGCCCCGGTATTCATCGGCAACAATTTGTCGTAACCAAAGAATTTGCAGGCAAATTCCATGTATTCGCCCAACACATCTGCATGGAAAGCGCGGGACACCAATGTTAGTTTTTGAGCTTGCTCCATCAATGCTTCAATAATTTTAGGGTGGCAATGTCCCTGGCTCAAGGCAGAATAACCGGACAGGAAGTCAAAATAACGTTTACCTTCCACATCCCATACATAAACGCCTTCTCCTCTCTCGAGCACAACAGGCAGGGGATGATAGTTATGTGCTCCAAATTTCTCCTCACGAGTAATGTAATCTTCGGGTTTCATACGCTATGATGTTTAAAATATTTTGGCATATTGTAAGCAACCTGTATTGCTATTGCTTCAAAGGTAGAAATTTAGCTAACACTATGTCATCCGGCAAACCATGTTAAGAAACATACGTCAAGCAAAGGAGGCCTAAAAACAAGAGGGATGACCCGGCAGTCATCCCTCTTTTCCTTCTTCCTCTAAAAAACAAATAGTGTGTTGTATAGTGGCATGAGAATTAAAGGTAAATTGATAATTAGATTAGTTATCAATCTTTAATGATACCGGTTTAAAAGCGAAAACAAATAGGATTAATATAATAAATGTACATATAGACGATATAATAAACAGAACCGGCCAGTCGCATTTGCCATCTACTCTGAACAAGCCGATTAACCAGCCATTCCACAGCGTACCGATCAGGAAGCCTACCCCCCAGACCAGGAAGAAAAGTAAACCTTGTGCCTGTGCCTTCATTTCTCTCGGAGCTACATTATCGGTATAAACCTGACCGCCCACATAAAACAGTCCGAAAATCAATCCATGAACGACAATACCGATATAATAAAACCATTGCATATCGGTTTCCGCTCCAAAATAAAAACAGATATAACGTACCAGCAAAGCCAAAATACCGAATATCAATGTTTTCTTAATCCCGGACTTTACTAAAATGGTTGTTGTAATAACCAGGAAAAACATTTCTGCCAACTGACCGAAATTCATGGTCACCGTAATGTTCCGGACCTGTTCGTCCGCCAAAATCATCGAACCATATACATGATAAAGGGTAAACGGTATGATTGAAAGAAATGTAAGTATCATAAAGTTCCTGTAATTCTTATCTTTTAAAAGAGAGAATGCGCTAAAACCCGTAATGTCCATTACTGAAATCTTTGCTGTTTTATCAACTACAGGAGGAGTATGTGGCAGTTTAAGGTTCAGGATAGCAGCAACAAAACAAACTCCGGCACCGCAATACATCGGCAAATTAGTATCGTCGAAAGCAGGCAATCCCATCACATGGATGGCAACAATGCTGAATATACCCGAAGCCACCCAACCTACGGAACCGAACATACGGATACGGGGAAACTGCTCGGATGGTGTATGGCTCATTGCTATCGTACTGGTAAGGCTTTGTGTCGGCATATGGCAAAGCAAGGCCATCACTACAAAAAACATCAAAGGGGGAAATGTTGTCTGCTGGGCAGCAAACAGTAAAAACACACCTGTCAATAGGTTTAATACCGCTAATACTTTCTCCGCTGCAAAATAACGGTCGGCTATCGCACCGATAAAAGAAGAAGCCATCGCTCCTATTGCCATTGCACTCAGCACAAGTGAAACCTGGTAAACCTCCAACTTAAGCGTATGTGAAAGGTAAGCAGCCAACGGTACCCACCATACAGCACTCAGCATATATTGCATAAACATCATTATGCATAGCTGCGCTTTTGTTCCAAATGCTTGTGTCGAATGCTGTGTGTTCATAATAAAATAGAATAAAGGTTGTTTCGTTAATCGTTTTTTGTATTGGCAAAAATAGAAGATTGCATTTCATATCTCTGTGCGACCCTGTTGCATACTTTCTTGTATTCGTCTCATTCTGAATATCTCATACCGCTATTGAAACAATTTATCAAATCCATGATACGATAAATGAAAATCCGTAATACAAATTTGAGTATCTTTCGCACTCAAAAGTGAGTTTATACCTATGAAACACCTAAAGTTAATCTTATCTGTTTTCTTTCTATTTTGTCTCACCCGGATAGCTGCCGATGACAGTAATTACCTTTTCCGCCATTATCAGGTGGAAAACGGGCTTAGCGATAATATGGTAACAAGTTGCGTACAAGATAAGAATGGCTATATATGGATTGGGACACGCGACGGTCTGAACCGTTTCGATGGCTACACCTTTAAGGTATTCCGCAATGATCCGGATGAAGTCGAAACCCTGGGCAGTAACTGGATCACCCAGCTTGTTTGCGACCGGAACGGAGATTTATGGATAGGGACTTTATCCGGACTTTACCGGTATGATGAGGAAAAAGAAACATTCCACCATCTTTCCGTCACGGCTGACAAACGGATCGATGTATTTGGCTTCGATGCCAATAACAAACTATGGATACTAATGGATGGATATCTGTTGAGATATAATACGGAAGACAACTTATTCCAGATATTTTCCGCCAAAGAAAATGCCAGCTACACTTCTTTCTGTATTACGGATAATAATATATGGATAGGGGATTCCAACGGGCAACTTTCCCTATTGAACCAGGAAGACGGGACAACCGAGATTTATAATCTGTTTGCCCATACCGGCTCAGAAAATCCCAAGAAGCTTTTCATGCTCTACCCATCTTCCTCTACTAAACATATTTATGTGGCTTACGAACATGATGATGTAAAAATATTCAACACTGCAACACGTACTTACCAGGATTTGAATATCCAGGTACAAAACCAATTGACCATCCTGATTAACAGTTTCCAGGAAAAAGATGAAAACGAATTATGGATTGGTACAGACTCCGGCTTATTCATTTACAGGCTGGACAATGGTGAGTGTACGCGCATCCGGCAGGATCCTCTGGATCCTTATGCACTTTCAAGCCATTTTATCTCCGCGTTCTACAGGGATAGGGAAAACGGTATTTGGATTTGCTTTCACCAGAATGGCGTAAATTATTATTCCCCTTTCCGCCCTTTCCATGTCTATTATCCCTGGGACAATCAACATACTTTAAAAGGAGAGGTAATACGGGATATTTGTACGGATATTTACAATAATATCTGGGTTGGAACCGAAGATGCCGGCATCAACTGCCTGGAAAAGAAAACCGGGACATTCACCAATTACCAACCGGTTCCCGGAGAAAGGGGATTATCCCATACCAATATCAGGGGACTGGCTTCATCCGGAGACAACCTGTGGATAGGGCATGTGATTCATGGTATCGACCTGATGGATCTAAAAACGCGCAAGATTATCAAGAACTACAAATTACTGAAAGATTCGACAACGGTAAAAAACAGCAGTGTCCGCTGTATTAAAGTATTACAGGAAGGACAAATCTATGTAGGTACTGACGACGGTGTTTATAAATATGACTTTCTGAACGACCGGTTTCTGTATGCTCCGCAATTTCCTGCACTTTCCATCAACAGCATTTATGAAGATCGCCTCGGGCGTATCTGGGTAGGGATGTTCAACCGCAGTTTCTACTATAATCCGATAAGTAATACAGGAATGTATCTGCCTTACGACAAACTGAACACCCAGCGCCATAACTTCGTAAACGACATTTGCGAAGATAAGGAAGGGAACATGTGGTTTGCCACCGTAGAAGGTATCATCAGATATGACTTCCAGACCGGAGAATCTATCCATTATACGGTAAAGAACGGTATGCCAAGTAACGTTGCTTTCCGTATCCTACCGGATGAAAATGGTCTATTATGGATCAGCACGGCAAACGGTTTGGTCAGCCTGGACACATATACGGAAAAAATTAATACATATACGGAAACACATGGCTTAATCACACGCCAGTTTAATGATAATTCTGCATTCAAAGACCAGGACGGCAATTTTTATTTCGGTACGGTAAAAGGTTTTATTCATTTCAAGCCATCCGAAGTAAAACCTGTAGCCGAACAGATGGATGTATATCTCGGAACACTCGAAATACAGAACAAGGAAGGGAAAAAACAGATATTGAATAGTTCGGCACATTCACCGATTAAGAAAATCGTACTCGACCATCAGGAGTCTACTTTCAGTATTAACTTTTCCGCCCTGAATTTTATAGCTCCAGGCTCTATACGGTATGCGTACAGGATGGGAAATATGGACAAAGAGTGGATACCTATCGGCGAACGTAATACGGTTTATTTTACAGAACTTCATCCTGGCGATTATATTTTTGAAGTAAGGGCCGCCAATCTTGCCAATAACTGGAGCGATACATCCACCCGTTTATATATAACGGTATTACCTCCCTGGTGGGCTTCGCAAACAGCATATTTCATCTATATACTTATTATCCTTGCGATTGTAACCGGCTCACTCTATTCCTGGCGGAGAAAAACAAAGCGAACGATGGCTTACAACATGCAATTATTCGAAGACCAGAAAGAAAAAGAACTATATCAGGCAAAAATAGACTTCTTTATCAATATCGCGCACGAAATCCGTACTCCACTTACATTGATAAAAAGTCCGCTCGAACGTTTGCTTAAATCAAACAACATTGGGGAAAAGGAAAATAACTCTCTACTGCTGATGGATAAGAATGTATCCAGGCTTTTGTCTCTGGTAAACCAGTTGCTGGATTTCAGAAAAACAGAAATAGAAGGATACCGGCTTAGTTTTGTCCGTACGGAAATAGTTACCTTACTTACGGAAACAGCCAAACGTTTCCAGGAGCTTGCCACGGAAAAGAATTTATTGCTGAATCTGGACTTGCCGATGCAGGAACTCTATGTTTTTGTGGACAGGGAAGCTGTTACCAAAATATTCAGTAACCTGTTTTCCAATGCAATCAAATATGCAACAAGCAGTATCATCATTCGTTTGCAACTATCACCGGACTATGAAACTTTTACTATTGACTTTATCAATGATGGAAAACCTATTCCGGAAGAGCTTAAGGATAAAATATTCGAACCTTTCTACCGTATAGCCGGTTCGGAAAGCAAGCCGGGAACAGGTTTAGGTTTGCCGATGGCACGCTCTCTGACTGAAATGCATCATGGAACACTGCAACTTACACGGTTTGAAGATGGCTCCACCATGACGATGTTCCGTATCACCCTTCCCGTCAAACTACCGGAATCCATCCAACCAACCACAGAAGAAGAACAGCCACAGGAAAGTACGCCGAAGGAAGTAACCTATATCCACAAAGAATCCCGTCCTACTGTCCTTGTCGTCGAGGATAACAGAGAGATGAGTGCTTTCATCGCCGAAGAAATTAATACATTATATAATGTACAGATTGCCAATAATGGTGCCGAGGCTGTTGCCTTGCTGAAAGAGCATAGTTTTCAGCTAATTATCAGTGATGTAATGATGCCTGTAATGGATGGTTTCGCTTTACTGAAAGAGGTAAGAACGGATTTGGAATTCAGCCATATACCGATTATCCTGTTAACAGCAAAGAACACGATGCAATCTCGCCTCGAGGGGCTGGAGCTAGGAGCCGATGCCTATATAGAAAAACCATTCTCTACCAGCCTGCTGATGGCACAGGTTTCCAACCTGCTCTCTAACCGCGACAATATCCGGAAATTCTACTTCAAATCACCGATTGCCAATATGAAATCGATGGCATATACAAAGGCGGATGAAAGTTTCCTGGAAAAATTGAATCAGATTATTAATGACAACATCAGTAATACGGCACTTGATGTCAACATGATAGCCGATATGATGCACCTGAGCCGCCCTACCCTGTACCGGAAGATACGTGCAATCTCAGACCTGACGCCTAACGACCTGATTAAAATCAGCCGCCTAAAAAAAGCGGCAGAGTTGTTAATCCAGGGGAATATGAAAATTTATGAGATATCGGAAGCCGTAGGTTTCAGTTCGCAGTCTTATTTCTGGTCGGCTTTCATCAAGCAATTTGGGGTTAGTCCTTCCAAATATGCGAAAGAGAATAAATAATAAAAGCCGCCCTGGCATGTACCGGAGCGGCTTTCATATATAATAGAACAATCAATTCTTATTATTCTTTATTTGCCAAATGATTTTTCAGCGGATTGGTATACATTTCCAATATCTTTGTACGCAAAAATGCTTCATCCTTGTTCGGTAGGACAATCTTATCTAACTGTCCCTGCAAATATTCTTCAAATTGTTTTTTGTCATTTAAACCGTAGTTTCCACTGAAACGTTTTGTCCCTGTCAACATATCATAAGCAACGTAATTGCAAGGATAGAAACGGTAATGTTTATATATTTCCTTATCAATAATTGTAGCAACGGCAGAAATTAATTCTCCTTTGTCCATATTCGGGTCCAACTTCTCAAGCTGATCGTTGATAGGAGAAGTCAATGTAAAATGGACACGTCCCTTATTATTGAGGATTCCTGTTTCCATTGCCAACAAATCATCACGTTTACTCTTTACAAAATCCGGATTATCGCGTTTCTGCTGGAATTCCTGTGCTTTCAGGAAATCGCACGGATCATATTCATAAGAAATAGCAACAGGGAAAATATTCAGTTCCATCAGATTAGTAAGGAGATCTTTGTCTCCACTCATATTCAACATCTTCAGGATACTGCCTTGCGTACGATCGTCCGAATCTTTGGCACGTCCTTCACGCTGTGCTATCCAGATTGATTCTTTTGTTTCCTTAATAGTATGACGTATATAAGCAGAAAGTGTTCCGCTTATTTCCAACATCTGCCGCACAGACACATTACGTTTTACAATAAAACTATTGTTCAAACGTACCACAGTCTCAATCCAAGGACGGATAAGCAGGTTATCACCGATAGCAACCTGTGTCATTCCATATCCGACATCATACAACATTACATTCAAAAAAGAAGCATCAAGTGCAATATCACGATGATTCGAGATGAAAGTGCACGGTTTTTTGTCTTCAGGAAGACGGCTACGTCCTGAGATTGTTAATGAGAAGGTAGTGTTACGTGCTACCATCATTACTGTATCGTATGCCAGCTTAGATTTAAAATCCTCCTTTGTCTTGAAGGAACGCATTTTATCACAAAACTCTTTCCAGTTTACATTAGGCTGTATGTACCGGAAAGCCCGCTCGAAATCGGCATCGGCAATAAGAGATTCAATGGCACCTTTTACCTCATCATTATTAAGCGGACGAATATCGTCAAAATTATTCGGAACTTCCATATTTTTTATAATTGAAAGTTGAAAACTGAAAATCAGGGATTGAATTAATTTATATAATCCCTAATATACAATTCTCAATTAATTAAACTCGTTTTCTATAATATCAGTCATCACATCCTTTATATCCAGCCCGGCTGCACGAACCTGCTGAGGAATAAAGCTGGTTGCCGTCATTCCCGGCGTTGTATTTACTTCTAACATCTTGAAGCCACCATCCGCCGTAATTATAAAATCGACACGTATAATGCCTTTAGCACCCAATATATCATAAATCTTTGAAGTTTCACGCTGTATTTTCTCCGTTAATTCGGAAGAAATCCGGGCAGGAGTTATTTCATCTACCTGACCATTATATTTGGCGTCGAAGTCAAAGAATTCATTTTCTGTGACAACTTCCGTAAGTGGGAAAACAACTTCTTTCCCTTTCACCTTATAACATCCGCAAGTAACCTCTGTTCCTGCGATGAAGCTTTCCAACATCACTTCCTCTCCCTCATTAAATGCCTTCTCTATAGCAGGCTGAAGCTGAGCAATTTCTTTCACCTTAGTTACCCCGAAACTGCTTCCGCCATCATTCGGTTTCACAAAAATAGGAAGCCCCAAACGGGATACTGCTTCTTCGTTTGTTATTGTTTGTCCTTTAAAAAGACGGATGGAATCTGCAACATTCACTCCAAAGTTCCGCAAATAATTATTGCAGACGAACTTATTGAATGTTATTGCACTCACTAACATTCCACAAGAAGAATAAGGCATTCCTATCAAATCGAAATAAGCCTGTAAACGACCATCTTCTCCAGGAGTTCCATGAATGGTGATATAAGCAAAATCAAAATGTTTTATCTCGCCATTTTCACGGAAACTGAAATCATTCTTATCGATAGGTGTATGCTCTCCATTAGAAAGATCAACTGACCACTCGTCTCTTTTAACGATGGCAATATATAAATTATATTTGTCTTTATCAATAAAAGAGTAGATTCCTGCTGCACTTTTTAATGAAACAACTATCTCAGAGGAGTCTCCTCCGGCTATAATAGCAATGTTCTTTTTCATTTTTATAGTTCTTTTGTATTTGCATAGGTGCGCCATTTTTCGATCAATGTAGTCATATCATCAGGTACTTCAGAATCGAAAAACATTTCTTCTCCCGTCGAGGGATGAATAAAGCCCAGCGTCTTGGCATGGAGTGCCTGCCGCGGACAAATAGCAAAACAATTTTGTACAAACTGCTTATACTTGGTAGAGGTAGTACCTTTTAATATCTCATTACCGCCATAACGTTCATCATTAAACAACGTATGACCGATATATTTCATATGCACACGAATCTGATGGGTACGTCCCGTTTCCAAGCGGCACTTCACAAGTGTAACATAGCCTAACCGTTCAAGGACAGAATAATGGGTTACAGCTGTTTTCCCCTGTTCCCCTTCCGGGAAAACCGTCATTTGCATACGGTCACGCGGGTCACGACCAATATTACCTTCAATACGCCCTCCTTCTTCTCGCACATTTCCCCAAACCAACGCGCGGTATTCCCGTTTTGTCGTCTTATGAAAAAACTGTAAACTGAGATGGGCTTTTGCTTCCGGCTTCTTTGCTACAACCAACAGACCGGAGGTGTCTTTATCGATACGATGCACCAACCCGAGGGCCGGGTCATTCGGATCATAAGTCGGGTCATCTTTCAGATACCAAGCCAATGCGTTCACCAATGTTCCTGTATAGTTTCCGTGCCCGGGGTGAACAACAAGTCCTGCCGGCTTATCTACAACCAGCAAGTCATCATCCTCATATATAATTTTTATAGGAATATTTTCAGGTAGGATTTGCATATCCCGCCGGGGACGTGTCATCATAATCGTCACGACATCTTCCGGCTTTACCCGGTAATTACTTTTGACTGGTTTGCCATTAGCCATGATACAGCCGGCTTCTGCCGCCAATTGTATCCGGTTACGAGTAGCTCCCATCATCCGGTCTACCAGGAATTTATCTACGCGCAACAACGATTGTCCGCGGTCGGCAACGAATCGGAAGTGTTCATACAGTTGGGGATTTATATCCTCTTCCCCTTCCGGTTGTAACAGGTCGTCCACCTGTTCATCATCCATTTCGTCTAAAAAATTGTCCATGTTAAAACCAGTTTTCTACGTCACTATCCAATGGCTGCACCACATCCGGCAAAGAATCATTGGGTATAAGTTCTTCTTCTCCGCTACTTACCCGCAACACCAATTGGGATGCCAGCGGGACATGGTCGCCTTTCTGCAAGATACGCCCACCGGCAGTAACTGCTACTGCCAAATCTTTATAAGTACCGGGAACATATTCAATTTCTATTTTCTCAAATCCACGGGCACGTAACAATGCATATGCCTGCCGGAATGACAAATCTTCCACTTCCGGAATTGTTGCCATTTGGGAGGTCAGAGCATTAACAGTAACAAAAACAATACGCCCCTCTTTCACTTTTGAACCGGCTTGCGGTACCAGTTCCACTATTGCCCCAGGCTTCACATTTTTAGAATATACTGAGTCAATCACATTATAACGTAAGTTGTTATTCTTAAAAAACTCTTCCGCTTCTTCTACCTTCAAGCCTTTCACATCCGGAACAACCACAGCCTCATTATGACGGGTATACACATCCAGCCACTTCAATGTGCCGTAAATCAACCCACATAAAACAACTATAGCCAGCAATAAATTAAAAACGTACGGGTTTTTAATCAGTTTTACTAAAAAGCCTTTCATTTTTATCTCATATTTATGCCTACATTTACCATAATGTAGTAAAGTGCATCAAAAGTAGAAAACAAAGCTGTTAAAACAAAGAAAGTAAAGGCTTTTTAGTAAAAACCTCTACTTTCTTATAATTTAAATCTTCAAACGGATTGATTATCCGTTGTATTCGTCTGATACAGATAATTTAGCTCTTCCTTTTGCACGACGTGCTGCTAATACTCTGCGACCATTAGCAGTAGCCATTCTTGAACGAAAGCCATGCTTGTTCTTTCTTTTTCTGTTGGAAGGTTGGAATGTTCTTTTCATCTTTCTATATATTATTTATTATTATCTTATTCATACCAATTTGGGCTGCAAAGATAGAGTCTTTTTTTTAATAAACAAAGAGTTGCATTCTTTTTTTACCCCAGACATTAAAAGATACCGCCTTTATACATATTATCAAAGTTAGTATGTTGACCGTTCATTTTCTGAGCCTCTTCACCTTCCGGATTGAGTTCTATAGACTTTTTCAAATCGTCAAAAGCCCCCTCCTTATCCCCTTTCAGATTTTTAGCACGTCCTCTTTCTGCATATGCTTTGGCAAATTCAGGATTCAAGTCGATCGCTTCATCAAAGAATTCAATTGCCTTATCCAGCTTTTGCTGTTCAATCAGTAATTTGCCGGAAAGAAGGGTTGCATCCTCATTAAACGGATTCAATTCCAATGTTTTCTGAAAATCCTCAAAAGCGGCATCCGTATCTCCTATCGCTTCATGCACACGTCCACGAAGCAAATAAGTCGTTTCCTCTTCCGGGTTCAATTCAATCGCCTTCTCCACATCAGGAAGCGCCTCTGAGGCTTGTCCTATACCCAACAAAACTTCAGCCCTAAGCAGGTAAGCATCGGTAAAATCTTCTTTCAAGCTGATGGAACGGGTCAGGTCCGCAATCGCACCCAACGGGTCGTTTACTGTCCGTTTCGCTTTTCCCATCAGGAACCAGGCAAGATGATTTGTTTCTTCCAGTTCTATCACATGTGTACAATCTGCAATCACCTCAGCTTCTTTGTCAAGCATAAAGAAAAGGTTTATCCTTGTCAACCGGGCATTAATATGATCCGGCTCCAATTCCACCATCCGGTTCAGAATATCCAAAGCCTCCTCCAACCGGTTGGCAGCCGTATAAGCTGTTACCAGATAATTCATAGTTTCAAAATCCTCCTGGATATTAAGCGCTTCGGTAAAACACTTAATAGCATACGCCAGTTTTCCTATTCGTTGAGCCCGGACACCGTCATATTTCAGAATATCAAAATTTTTCTGGTCGTTTTTACTTTTTGCTTCTTCCGGGGTCTCTGTCTTGGAAGAAGAGAATAATGATGTAAAGAAATTTCCCATAATCTGATTACTGTTCTTTATTTGGATGGCAAAGATAAATGCTTATTTCTTCATTTCCAGCAATGCAGCCAATTCTTTTACACCTTCGGATGCTCCTTTCCTGATAAAATGTATATCATTTCGGTAAGCATTTACTTCTTTCGGGTCTATCAGATAGATAGGTTGCCCCTTGCGGACATAATTAAGCAAACCCGCTGCAGGATACACATTCAGGGATGTTCCGATAACAACAAAGATATCACAATTCTCAACTTCACGGATTGCAGGCTCTATCATGGGAACAGCTTCTCCAAACCAAACAATAAAAGGACGAAGTTGTATGCCAAACGGGTCTTTGTCTCCAATATGGATATCCGGACTATCCGGAGACAAATCATAAGTAGTATTCAAATCGCGGACAGAACAAGCTTTCATCAATTCACCATGAAGATGAATCACATGACTGCTTCCAGCCTGCTCATGTAAATTATCGATGTTTTGAGTAACAATGCGGACATCAAAATCATTTTCAAGTGCAGCCAATCCCGTATGTCCGGCGTTAGGCTTTGTATTCAAGAGTTCCCGCCTCCGCTGGTTATAAAAATCCAGCACTAATTTCGGATTTGCGGCAAATCCTTCCGGTGTAGCCACCTCTTCAACCCGGTACTTTTCCCATAAACCGTCCGAATCACGGAAAGTGGAAATACCACTTTCCGCACTCATACCGGCACCTGTCAATATGACCAATTTCTTTTTCATAAGGCAATTGTTTTACAATCACACAAATGTAATCAAAATACAACTGGCAGGTATCTATTCTTTCTAAATCTTCTGCTTGTCAAAAATCAATACTCAACTGCATTACAAATGTCCGCGGAGCAGATACAGCCATCGGACGGGTAGAATATTCCTTATTCAACAGGTTATTGATAAGGAACATGAATTTAACCTCGTCTGTTACTTTCACACCGGCTCTGAAGTCCATTATAAAATAAGGTCTGTTCATCCGGTCCCAGTAAGTAGCAAGCGTTTCACCATCCACATTCCCGAATAAAAGCTGGCGGATATGATCCATTGGCTCTAAACGCCCGAGCGGTTTTTCGCGTTCATCTACCATCAGATAGTCAACTGCAAGGGTTTTGCTCTTCCAGGTCATGTTCACACCTAAATCGATGCGTTTCCACTGGAAGTCAATAACTCCTTTCACTGTATGTTTCTGACGATATTTCAGATACTTGGAGTTATTGGACTTCTCTTTCATCTGGAGAGGGTCAGTGTAGGTATCTTCTAATTCATTCCGTTTTTTATAATCAACATCTTCAGGTTCCAGATACACATATCCTAAATTAAACAGCAAACGGGTATTTTTATTGAAATCGTATGTTCCGTTTGCAGAAATCTCGGCTCCATAAATACGGGCTTTGGATACATTATGGAATTGTGCTCCAATGCCGAATCCATCACCGGAAGAAATCATACTGATAACATCCGATACACTATTGATCGGTTTATAAGTCGTATTATTAAACAGACCGAACTGGAATTCAACCATATTCCGGTACTGTGTATAGAAAGCACCCAAGTCGACAAACCCCGTCAGGTTTCCGATTTTATATCCTTGCTTCAAACCGACTTCCGCATTAAAGCCTTTTTCTGCTTGCAAATTATAGTTAGGATAAATACCGACTCCACCAATATCTTTACGTGCATATTTTTCCGTAATAGACGGGTTACGGTATCCTTGTCCGAAACTGGCACGAAGGAAACTATACTGTGCCAATTGATAATTTAAACCAGCACGAAATACCGGACGTACAGGAATATATCCTCCAAATATTTTTGTATCTGATTCACGATAAAAATTATCCACACGATAATATTCGGCACGCACCCCGGCAGAAACACTCAAACGGTCGAAGAAGCGTTGGTCATACTGGAAAAAAGCTGCCACATTATCACTTTGATGGACACCTGTAGTCCGCGAATCCGAACGAAGATGTTCGTAAGTTCCACCTGCTGTAATCTGAGCACCGCTTTCCCATTGTTTATTAAACTGGTAATCCAAATAATAATTATAGGTAGCATCAATACCATTTCCTTTATTAGCAATCCTGTTTGAATTAAATACATTTGCCAACCAGGGTATGGCATCAGCCGTACCACTCGGCAAACCATGATTCATTGTCCATGAAATCAAATCGCAATAATCTGCAGTCGTTGCATTAGGAAACACTTTACCCAAAGAGTTATACAAACCATTTACCATGCCATCCCAATCTCCCTGCAAAGCAGGCTGGATAACCGGATAAAAAACACTCAGGTCACCATTGGCAATCTTTCCAATCGCATCCATGTCCGTTCCCATATCACCCAGTATATCCATTATACCTTTCTCTTCAGTTGGTTGGAAAATATTATCGCCACGATAGTAGAAGCGTCCTCTGAAACGATGGGTTGTCTGTTTTTCCCGGTTCGTATAATTCAGGAACGGATCAATGTAAAATGAATTGCCTTCACGTCCCATATTGGAAAAAGCTGACGGCCGATAAGGATCTTTCGGTGAACGCCAAATAAAGAAATCGGCATAACGGTTCGACAGGAAGTTTGTATTAAAACCATAATTCAATATTTTCTCTCCCATATCCGGCTGATGGTAAGTAAGATTTCCCCCCACACGAAAACGCTTATTAAATCCCTGTTGACGGTATCCTTCATCAGTAAACAAGTTCAAGCCTCCCGATACATCAAAGTTACCGATACGGCGTGAATGAGACACATCAAAACCTTCATACAAAGGATTACGAACTCCGCTCAGCACACTATTGCGCAAAAACGGTTTCACCGGATATTTTCCTTCTTTCCAAAAACTTTTATCACTCCATCTGTAGTTATCGTTTGCCGGATCTCCATAAATACCGACATAGGCACCGATATGTGTTTTCGGAGTCAACCCCGGACGTGCAGTACGAACATTAATAACTCCGTTTAAAGCAGATGAACCGTATAATACGGAAGAAGCCCCTTTGATAATTTCAACCTGCTCGATGTTCTCCATCGGAATAGAATTCCAGTTTATCTCGCCGGAACCCGGAGTCAGGACAGACATCCCGTCCATCAAAATTTGACTGCGTGCACCTACTCCATAAGCCCAACCGGCTCCACCACGGATAGAGGGTTGTTTATCATTCACATCAACACCTGGAAGGATATTCAGGGTAGAAGTCAAGTCTGTTGGAGCTTGTTTGGCAATATCTCCTGCCTTCAGCAAATCCATCGACACAGTAATATCGCTTAATTTCTGCTCGAAACGTCCGGCACTTACCACCACATCTTGTAGCAAGTTCGTACTTGCATTCATATAAATATCTTTTGTAATGGTCTTGCTTTTACCGATTACAATCGGCAAGTGCACATCATCGTAGCCAACATAACTGAACACCAGGTCGACCCCACCTTCAGGTACATTAATTACATAAGCACCATCCACATCTGAAATGACACCCTGCGTATCTTTTAATTTATAGGAGATATTGACACCAACCAAAGGTTCATTAGTTTCATCATCATATACATGCCCTTTCAATGTTTGCCCGACAGCAGGTACAGACGACAGTATAAAGAGTATAATTATTGAATATAAAGTCTTCATCGTGATTAATTCTTTTTTTAATTGAATGTTTGTTCTTTACTTAAATAGAGCCCGACTTCAATCGGAATAGCATTCACATTGTCCCGAATCTTAATAAGAATAGATTTTAAGGTTTCCCCCTTCAACAAGACCTCTATCAGAGCCATATATTCAGCAGGTACTACATCCTGCAATAATTCCTTCAACGACTTATCCAGCGTATCGGCAGGAATCACAGCCAGTGCCACATCAAACAGCAGGAAGAAATCCTGAATTTCTTCTTTCTTCAAAACAAGGATTACGTCGCCCGCATACCGTTCATAGGATTTCCCATTATCAACCGGCTGATATTCCTTTTTATCATTTTTACGAATCACCAACTTAACACCTGTCGTACTCCAGGTATTTAATTTTTTATAAATCTGATCCAGGGCATCCCCTACATCAGTAGAGTCTCCGGTTTCAGATTTGGTCTTGTTCAACTCTGCCTGACGGATAATCATATCAATATTCGGAGTAACATACAAATCCGAATCATTCTTCACATAATAAGTTGCCAGATTCAGAGGTGAGGCTTTCCAATCTGTCGAAGGACGTCCCATTACACCATATCCGGTAATAAGTTTACTTATCGTCATGCTATCCGGCAGTGGAGCATAAGCCGAAGTGATATTTCCATCCGGATTAAACGTTACGCCATCTAAAACAGAACTCACGGCATTTCCAAAAATCTTATTAATAACAAGGCCATACACTAATCCAATTAATGTACTACTGTTTCCACCCGGACCTCCTACACCATTGTAAGTGGTATTGTGATAGGTATATTTATTAATCTCATCCGCATCCTGCTCTATTTCAGGTGCCTTATTATGAACAATATACCATTCACCCTGGGTGGTAAGCTGGTTTCCCGCAATTTCCACATCAGTCAGGTTCATGATCATTTTTCCTTCTTTCACACTACCTTCATAGTGAAAAGTTGTTCCATTGGTTCCCGTACTATTTCCAGAAAAGCTATAACTGTCACTCTTGGCAAGAAGGGTTACATTATTAATTGACGTTTCTTTTTCCCCCGGTAATATGCCAAGCAGCGTTATATCTGCATTTCCGGGATCTTTCATTTTAAAGTAAACGTCTTTGCCAATAAGCACTTGTCCGCTATAGGTTAATGTTAAGGTTGTGTCGCCTCCCATACTCAATTTATTCGAATATCTGGCATTCACCTGTTCGGGTGAAGGGCCATCATATTTTTCACCTTTATCGCAGGCAACAAAAGAAATAAACAAACACACAACTGGAAATAAACGGAGTAATAGGTTTCGCTTCATTTTATCCTCCTTTTTAACTATTTTATAAATTTTGGACAAAGGTCGTGTATAAACAACTGTGAATCAATCTCCATATTTGTGAAATGATGTTCTATTTTTAATAATAGAAATAGAGTATAAGAAAAAAAGCGTACTTTTGACTGTAGAACTTTAATCCGCTATTTATGAATGACAGTATTCCTAAACTGGACCTACCGGTTGATTTCATTGTAGGAGACAACATTACCGGAGAAATACTGAACCTGTACGGACGTTTTCCTTGTAAAATAAAGGCAGGTATTTTCGTTTTATGCCAGTGTGGACAAATTCGTGCCACAATTAACCTTAAAGAGTACACGATCGGAGCTTCCTCTTTTGTCACCCTCTTACCCAACAGTTTCATTCAAATACATGAAGTTTCGGATGATATCCATCTCTATTTTGCAGGTTTTTCTTCTGCATTTATGGATAGTGTCAATTATATAAAAACAGCAATAGATTTTTTACCGGGAACCGTAGAAAGCCCTATTATTTCTTTACCTAAAGATCTTATTCCTCTATATGAAGATGCTTTTTCTTTATTAATGAAATGCTATTCGCTTCCTAATACACTTCGGAATCCGGAAATAACCCGCTCCGTCCTTAACATATTTCTTCATGGGACTTCGGAACTATACAAAAATATCGGTCCTCTGAAACAACCGAATATAACACGTGAAAGGGAGATTTACAGAGAATTTATTAAATTGGTTATGAGTCACTATGTAAAGGAACATTCGGTCTCTTTTTATGCAAAGAAACTGAGTATTACTTTGCCTCACCTTTGTTCCACCATCCGAAAAGTAACAGGGGCTACTCCTATGCAAATTATAACTAATATCATTGTTATGGATGCCAAAGCCCAGCTGAAATCGACCGATTTTTCCGTAAAACAAATCGCCTATTCGCTGAGCTTCAACAACCTTTCTTTCTTTAACAAATATTTCCGGCAACATGTAGGGATGACACCACAGGAATACCGGAATAGTTAAAAATATTATCCCAAATTATTCAGGACATCCACTTTTCCTTCATTTACCAAGCGGTAAATCATTTCACCGAACAACGTGTTTACCCAAGCAAACCATGAACGTGTGAAATTTTTAGGATCATCCTTATGGAATGATTCGTGCATAAATCCGGTATCTCCGTCCGTATCACGCAACATCTTAACGCATGCACGGATTTCTTCTTTATCACTTGTCGTATTACAACGCATAATAATACTCATCGGCCAGATAAAATCGAATCCGATATGTGGACCGCCAATGCCTTCGCCAGCTTTACCTTTGAAGAAATAAGGATTAGAATGGCTTAATACCAATTTACGGGTATTCTGATATACAGGATCATTCACATCCACACAGCCCAGATAAGGCAAAGCAAGCAGACTCGGAACATTTGCATCATCCATAAAAACATGGTTGTAAAAACCGTCTACTTCGAAAGCATACACCTTGCCGAACTCAGGATGCTTAATAATTCCGTATTTCTCTATCGCTGCATGTACTTCATCGGCAAGAGAATCACAATTACGGGCAAATTCATTATTTTTCTTGATTTCACGCATCATTTCTGCCAGTTGACGGAGAGATGTAACTGCGAATAAATTAGAAGGGATAAGGAATCCGAACAAGGTTGCATCATCTGATGGACGGAATGAAGAAACAATTAATCCAACAGGATTAACAGGGCTTCCATAACCATCGTTCAGTAAAGTGTCCCCCTGACGGTCAGTCTTACGAGTAAATTTATACGGTCCGAGACCATCCTTACGTTGTTGTTCTTTAAAAGTCTTATATACTTTTTCCATTGCACTCATCCAATCCGCATCGAAAGGAGAAGTATCGCCGGTTTTTTTCCAGAAATGATAAGCCAAACGGATAGGGTAACACAATGAGTCTATCTCCCATTTACGTTCGTGCAATTCTTTTTTCATCACTGTATTATCACTTTCCCATTCACTGCCAGTAGGTCCTTCATTAAAACCGTTTGCATAAGGATCGATATTAATACACCAAGTCTGACGGTTAATAACACCGGCAAGCATCGTTTTTACTTTCGGGTCCTGATTAGCAAACTGAATATGAGGAAATACCTGTGCTGAAGAATCACGCAACCACATGGCATGAATATCACCGGTCAATACAAAAGTATCCGGTTTGCCATTCTTAATCGTATGTTCGCAAGTCGTATCCAATGTATTTGGAAAACAGTTTTCGAACATCCAGGCAAGTTTCGGGTCTTTCAACTGTTTTTTGGTAGAAGCAATCGCTTTCTCCACAGCTTCCGAAGTAAACTGACGTTTATCCAGCGGAGGACGTTTACATACATATTGGAGCGTTGAAGCTGAGATTGAAGTTGCACTATCAGTCGGAGCTGCCATACCGCTGCTTGCTTTACCTGCCAATTCGGCAAACGAGTTTTGCCCTACTACCAGACCTGCCAGAGAAAGACCGCCTGCTTTTAAGAAATTTCTTCGTGTTGTCATCTTTGTATTTTATTTAATGTTACTGATTTCTGAAAATAATTCAATCATACAGGCATTGTCGAGCAACCATTTATGCTCTTTTGTTTTAACGCCCGTCCAATCGTTGTCAAGGAACCCGTTTGCATCCCGGGTATGCTCCCAAGCATAATGTGCATTATCCGCCATCGTTCGAATATATTCCGGATTCTGGTCCTCCTCATAGAGCGCCACCAAACCACGTAATAAAATCACATTAAACCAGGGACTGGCTGTAAAGAAACGCGTTTTCGTTCCATCCATGCCTTCTCTCACCTCGGTAAAACGATGGTAAGCACCGGCTGCTGTTTCCTTTGCATCCTCCAGATAAGATTCATCTCCTGAATTCTGGTATAATAAGACTCCAGCCTGTATCATCTGACCGCTGTTATATGTATATTTTGCTTTATCCACACTCCCGTCCAGACGCACATTATCCCAGTAAACAAAGTCCTCGGGATCACGCAGATTCTTTTTAGTCCAGTCATACGTTTTTTTAGCCTGCTCCAGATAAACGCTGTCCTTAGTCAGATTGTACAGCTTCATACAGAGAACAGCCGCCGGCGCATTCGAACAGGTATTTTTAGAAGTCTTCTTCTGCTCACACCAATAAATACCACCCCCCAGCACGTCGTCCCACCCGCTAAAAATGTAATCATAAAGAGCGACTGCTTTTTCCAGATATTTATCATTTTTAGTCAGGGCATACAGATCACAATAATCGATTGCCAACCAGTCGTTATCATCATAGAAACGATCACTTTCACCATTAAACATGGGATAACTTTGATAGCAGAAAGGTTCACGTATATTATCCCAGTACAACTCGAGTCCGGGAAGGATACGTTCTTCCAGTATTTTCAAATATTTATTATCACCAGTCGTTTTATAAAGAGCTATGCCTCCGGACAGCATGCCGGAATAAGGCCATAGAAAAGATACTTCCTGATTTCGTTTCTGTTCCGAACCTTCTGCCAGATAAGTAACCTGGTTCTCCGAATTTGCCGGATATGTTTCTTGCAGCAGACCATATTTCTTTACTTCATATTTACTCAGAATATTAGTAAGCATAGTATCTGCAATTGAAATATCCCGATTCGCCCCAGACACATCCGGTGTAATATTGCAAGATGTTCCTAAAACAATACATCCTGCCAGGATTATTGAAAAACCTTTTAGTTTCATGATTTTTTAAGTTAGCCTAAAGATTAAAATTTTGACAAAGATAATGAAATACAAAAACCGACCTATAGTGAAAGCCTAAGAATTAACAAATCAAGACACTACACCTTTGTTAAAAAGCATCACATACAAAGCGGATTTAAATATGATATATACTAATTCCATAGTATTCCCGCAGAAAAGGGAGGGACCCTCAGGTACATTAGACACCTGAAATATCCCTCTTTTTTCATTTATCTATTTAATTACCATTTAAAAGAAACTTTCACTCCTTCAGGATTATTTTCAAATGTCAGAAGGCAAGTTTTGCTTTGAGCATCCCACTGGCTTGTTGCTTCACCAAGCGCATTACCTTTTGCATCTGCAATAACCACAGACTCAGGTTCGCCCGGTAATAAAACACGCATTACATTTGTAGTATTAATCGGGCTTTTTACAACAAAAGAGAAGTCTTTTTTGCCTACTTTTTCTTCATAAGTACGTGCTGCACCGCATAATACCTGCGGTTTATCCTGGTCTTTTATCCGGTTGATATCCAACAGGAATGCCTGTTCACCCGGCTGTACAACCTTTTCTGTCAAAACAGGCAGAGTCGGATCAAACAAATCGATTAAACGTCCTTTTATAATGTAAGGTTCGTTGCTTATAGAACCTTCATCAAGAACAGCAACCAAATCATAAGCACCTCTTTCCAGATAGAAATGGTTTTTGAATTCCAATGTACCGGCTTTTGCCTTCTCTTCATACATACGTTTTACAGTAGCGATAAATTCTTTATCGGAACCTTCTTTCAAAACAAACTCTTTCGGGTCTTTACGGATAACATATACAGTACCGTTACCATAGGTATATTCACCTTCTTTTGCTTTTTTATCGATACCCATCAACTGGAACAAATGCTCGGAAGGAGTATTAAATTTCACTTCACCCTGGTTCCACCATTCCTGGACATTCTGGAACGGGTCTGTATCTCGTGTACTATAAACTAATACACCGCCGTTTTTCACCCATTCGGCAATAAACTTATGTGTTTCCTTATCCAACGGTTTCATATTTGAATAAGTCATCAACAACACTTTTGTATTTTTCCAAGTTTCAGGATAAGACACATTTTCCAGATGCAATAAATGTACCGGAACCCCACGCTTCAGCAAAGGCAAAGCCTGGCCGTAAAAGTTAGACAACTGAGGATCGTCATATCCGGCAACCGGCTGCGGAGCACGCTGGAACATTAAAGAATTTGCCATCAATACACTAATACCGGAAGAGCCCGATACTTTATTATCAGACAAAGGCATGTTATTCAACGTATTAATCATCACCTGCATCTGGGTAGAATAGAAGCGGGGAATACGGGCTTTTTCTTCACTGTTGGCACTTGTACGGTACAAACCTTCATAAATACGGTCCGGCCAAGGCATTACCTCATAATTATTATTGTTCGGATATAATAATTTGGCAGTAAAAGTTGCCTGATAATTTTTCTTATAATCAGCCCAATCGCGAGGCCAGTCTTCTATCGGATCTGTCAGGAAAAATACTTTACGCCCAGTCGGAGCCGTCATAGATTCCATACAACCATATTCAAGGAATGCCGTTTCAAACACACGTTCCTTCACAACTCCGTTAAAATAATTCGGCTCACGGGAAGTTCCCGTCCATACCTGTGCGATATAACCATCTACACAAGGCAATGAAGCCAAACTTGCTTCCGGACTGACAATCTGCCATTGAGAATAATTTACCAGCGAGTGGGTCGGCACATAACAACGTACATCCATTCCTTTACTCTTTCCATATTCTTTTGCATAAGTAAAACATTCATTCAAAGCACGATAGTACAAATGATATTTCAATTTGTTCGCAAGATATGTATTTTCTGCTGACTCATGTTGCGGGCGCCAGTCAAATCCATAATATTCTTTCCATTCTCTTTTAAATGCATCACTATAACCGGCACGTGCCCAAAATTCAGGTTCTTCCAGATAAATAGCATCAATACCGGCATCAATAACCCGCTTGATATGATTTTCTTTCATATATTGAATAAAATTCATAGAAGGTACAATATATGGAACCATATGTCCATGCCAGATCGTATCTCCCTTTTGGGTAACCTGGCCTTCATCAAGATGCCATTTGCCATCCCATTTTCCAGTAAAATAATCCTGATATTCACCCCATGCGATACCAGTCATAAAATGAGTTATATATCCTTTATCCCTCCAGCTTTGCACACGTTGTTCGAAAGTCATTCCGGAACGTTTTTCAGAAGGGTTTCCACCTACGCCATACACAATGGCTACATCTGCGCGATTGTCGGTAGTCGGTTTCCAAGGTTGTCCGGTTTGGAAGGCTGTCTTTTCTCTCCGTTCAACATTTGCCTCGGTACCTTTCTGCCCGGTCTGGCAGGATGCAGTAACCAGGGAAAGAGCAACGCTTCCCATCAAAAGCATTTTTACATTCGTCTTCATAACATTATATTTAAGAAATAATTAGGGCATCTTAAAGGCTTGAACATTGGGTCATAGCTCTAAGATGCCCTGAAATTAAGAATTAATCAATTAAAGAGCAACTGATATTTTGAGGACAAATATACGACTAACTCTATGCAAGTCTATATGCCAATCGTTTATTGGGTACAAATTGTTAATTCTTTTCCCTCTTTTAATTGATTATGAGAAATGAACCAACCGTTCACTCTTTTACCGCCATATGTAATTTTTGTTATTTTCCCGCCAGATACGTTCCCTTCTTTTTTCTTCACGATAGTAAATTTTGTATTGTCATTTAATGTAAAAATAACTTTGTCGAATAAAGGGACAGAGATAATATATTCCGGATCAGCAGGAGAATATGTATATAGACCTATAGCATTAAATACATACCATGAAGACATTTCACCAGCATCATCCATTCCACTATAAGCCAATTTATCCGCACCCATATCATAGAAACGATCCATAATACTGTCTAATACACTCTGAGCTTTCTCTTGTTTACCAATGAAATAATACATGTAAGGAACACTATGGTCCGGTTGATTTCCATGGCAATAATTTCCAATAAAACCAGTCATGTTATGTGCCTCATAACCTTTCCAAGGAATTGTAAATAAAGAATCCAGCTTTTGCTCAACAGCCTTCTTACTTGGATACAAAGCAATCATTCCTTTTGGATCATGTGGTGCAAAGAAAAGAGACTGCCAAGCATTTGCTTCCCGATACATATAGGCATAATAAGGGTAATATGGATCAAAATCCTGAATCCAAGAACCGTTATCAATGCGACCACGCCAAAAGCCAGTACCAGAATCGAATAAATTTTTATAATTAGCTGAACGTTTCATCAACAGCTTGTAGTGTTCTTTATCGCCCAATTCCTTTGCCAATAGGGCTGTTGCATAATCGTCATAAGCATATTCAACAGTCTTGGTTACTGCAGCCTTATACTCGTCCCAAGTCGGCACATTAGTCGTATCTTTTTCCGCAATCCAACCTCTTTCGATATATTCATCCAAATAAGGCCGGCCTCCTTGCCCAGGAACAGTTGCATTATTCAACAATAGCTTATATGCACGCTCTAAATCAAAATTTTTAATTCCACGCAAATAACTTCCTGCAACAAAAGTCGAAGCATGATCACCATGAAAGAAAGTAGGCATATAACCTCCTCTTTTTTCTCCTTTATCAGTGATAGACTTGATTATGTCCACTGTAACATCTGGTGCAATCATTCCTAACAAAATCAACTTATTGCGATAATCATCCCAGAAAGAAGGATCAGTATAATAACGGAAACCTCCATTAACCACATCCCCTTTCACATCCGTATATTCACCATTTACATCACTACGTAAGGCCGGCCAAAGAAAAGAACGGTACAGGCAAGAATAAAAAATTCCTTTCTGACGTTCCGTACCTCCATTAACCATTATTTTAGAAAGCAAATTTTCCCATGCCTGATCTGCTTCATTACGAACTTGATCAAAGTTTTTAGTAAGCATTTCTTTTTCCAGGTTCATTTTTGCATTCTTTATACTAACAAAAGAGAAACCTATCTTCAATTCCAACGGCTCGGAACCTTTACTATCAGTAAAATCAACAATGGACACAATATGCCTGCCATCTTGGATTTGTCTAATTTCTTTCACCTCATAATTCGACACAGCATAAAAAAACATCTTACCTTCACCGTTTTGATAACCAGTAAAAACATGATTATCTGTTTTCTGAATCGCCCAATCGCCAACCCGGTTATTAGAACGAGTCATATCAGCCAATAATTTCTTATCGTCTCCCACCCGAAATGTATATTTATGATAAGCACAACGAAGCGTAGATGTCAATTCTGCATTAATGCCATAACGTTCAAGAAAGACTTGATAATACCCCGGATGAGCGGTTTCATTCGTATGACTGTAACCTGAACAATAATCGCTAGGTTTAATTTCTCCTGTAACCGGAAGCATGGGGATATGAAGCAAATTCCAATGCCCTTTGTTTGTATGGGAAAATCCGTAAATAACCGTATCTTCATACTGATAACCTGCACCACTACGAAATTGGGTAACAGGACTTAACTGTACCATTGCGTTTGGAACAGAAGAACCGGGAAATACCTCTGCTCCCCATGTACGTGCTTTCATTTTACGGATATACCCTAAATCTTCCGGTTCCCATAAAGTAGCCGTACCCAAAAGAGGATTTACATATTCAGTTAATCGCTTGTCTGCTTTACTTGTAGAAAAACAAAGTAAAGCTATTAAAACTGAAAAGATACATTTTTTCATAAACACAACTATTAAATCAGATTAAAGTAATTCTTTATCTTCTAATAAGGCAATTGCTTCAATAAGCATACACCCGCTCAATTGCTCAGTCAGCCCGGTAGATGCTCCCGGTTTTGTCCGCCAATCAGTACCAAAAAAAACGGAAGTTTTGTTCGTACCTTCTCCCCATAATGTTTCTGCATTATGTTTCAAAAACTGTATATATCGCTTCTTTGCGGCAATATCCAAACGGTCTTGCTGGATTAAATCAGTAAAATAACGGACGAATATACCTTTAAAAAGTCCTCCGTCACCATCACCTTCACTTTTCAAAATTGAGTTATCAACCAAACTACTAATTGTATAATCTGCAGCCAATACCGCATCATTCAGATATGCTTTTTCATTCAGAATTTTATAGAGTTCAACTGCCGAGCCAATAAATGTTCCTTGATTATAAGTGAATATCCACTCCTTCTTGATTTCTCCAGTATTACTGTCGATATTATCATAGACCATTCCATTATTACTGTTAAAAAGGGTACTTTTCTCCCAATTATATATTTTGAGTGCCCATTCCTTATTCGCTTCATCACCGAATTCCTGATACAAACGGGCTGCCAAAATACAAGCAGGTCCATTAGAGCAGGCGTTCTTACTGTTTTCCATCCCCTTTTTCCAAGTGATACCACCTCCTGCATTGTCGTTCCAGCCAACTTTAATATATTCCCAAATTTGTAAAGCTGCTTCTTTATATTTTGTATCTTTCGTTGCTTGATAGGCACGAAGGATTGCCAAAGCATTCCACTCCATATCATCATAGAAATCATTTCTGAATGTATTTCCATTTTTAATCTTCACACCTTCAAACCACTGGTCAAAATAAGCTTTATAAGCATTGTCACTTGTCCGCAGGTAAGCATCAATTAATACATCCAGAGCATGTGCCTGCGGCCAATAATGGAAGTCCAAATTCCCATTACTTCCATAATTAAAATATTTCCCGCTAGCATTCCAGAATGAACGTGTCAAAGCCGTACTACTACTGTCAGCTGCAGCATACCAATCAATCACATTTTCTTCTTCTGGCTTAGGTTCCATGCCATCATCGTTACTGCAAGAAAAAAGAAAGGCTGACAAAGAGAATAAAAGAAAAATTTTTTTCATGATATTGTTTTCTTATTAAAAAATTAAGAACTGGAAATTACAAGTTAATCAAAGATACAACTCATAATTCCCAATTCTTAAATTATGAATAATGAATTATTTAACGATTGAATGAGTATAAGGCTGATCTGCTGTCAGATATATCGTATAAGTAGCAGGAACACCATCAAAATCACCCATTAATTTCCACTTGTTATCCCATTGCGTTACATTCGCACCAGTTAACAATTGCATATAGTAATAAGATTCCGGGCTGCTTGCCGTAGGACGGGAATCTGTTCCATTCAAAGTTCCCCATTCCACTTCAGTCTCTTCATCAGCACCTCCGTTTTCTTTAATGAACATTCTGAATTTGTAACGTTCATCTCTACCCCAACTTTCCTGTTGGAATTCAACTGTCGCTACAGTTTGAAATACTCCATAACCAATATATGGCAAATCAAACAGGATTTCACCTTTCGGAGAGAAATAAAAACCGATTCTTGTGACTAAAGTATATGAGCAGGCTCCAGTATTGAAATCAAGCGTTATTCTATAAATACCGTCAGTAGCAACAGTAGATGTACCATTTTCCTTAATAAGACCGTCAGCCGTATAGAATTGTCTCGGAGTACCGGATGTTGCATCTGTAAAATAGTAAGCCTTTCCTGCCGCCAACTTCGTATAAACCTCAAATTCTCCATTCGCTACAGCTTTCATCTTATGAGCTTTTGACAAATCAGCTCCTCCTTCAGAAGCTTCCCCTGTGACAAAAACATCAATAGGAACATCAGCAAAACCAGCCAAACGGGTAACAGTTATCGTATTTTCCTGACCGGCTTTTTGAGCTTGTGTCCCTTTAGACGAAAAGACAGTCCATTTGAAAGAGCCTGTTTCAGAAGCCGCAATACCCATCATCCCTGCAATCTTATTTAATTGTTTATGAGTAATACTTGCATGATTCTCAAATCCATTATTGTCTGAGGCTGTTATATAAACCGGATTGGAAAAATCTCCATCCATTTTATCAAAAGCAACTTGATAAATGACTGTTCCGGCAACTTCTGCATCTACATAGGCCCATTCGAAATAAACACTCGCCGACGCTGATGCTTCCAGCACGACAGATTTTCCATCTGCAGGCTCCGCAAAAGTGTCTACAGCAGCCAAACGAGTATCTGTTTTTCCCATATTGTCATCACATCCCATAAATACCAGTATAAAAGAAGTGACAAACATTAATTTTGTGAATATCATTTTCATAAGACTTCTTTTTTATTTGATTACTAAACTGTGGGTATAATCACTTTCCGGATTCAATGAGAATGTAACATCATAAGCCTGTCCGTTCCAACCATTGGTAGACGGTGTTTTCCAGACTTCATTATTTGTCCATTGCTCAACATTTGTCTTCTCGGTCATGAAATAATATTCATCGTTACCTGTAGGTTTGCTATCATTAGTGATTGCAGCCCTCCATTCCGTTTCACCTTCTGAGCTTTCCATCCGGAATTTATAACGGTCATCTGTATTATCATTACCTTCCGGAATTCCGGAAATTGTATAATTACTAATAGCCCAAACACCCAAACCTTGATAATCCAGTTCGATTTCTTTTTGAGACCAATTCAGGAACCATTTAACTTTAGTAACCTCTTTTGATGTAAATGAACCGGCATTAAAATCTATGTAATATTTGTAGATACCGGTTTGGGTAGCTGTAGTTGTTCCTCCTTCAACCAGTTTATCACCACTTAAAGAGAATTCTAACGGAGTTCCAGATGTAGCACTGACAAATTTAAACGCTTTGCCTTCAGTCAACTTCATATAAATTTCGAACTCACCTTCTGCCACTTTCCTCATGATCATGGCTTTTTCTAATTTATCTCCAACTTCAGTTGCTTCTCCTGTGATATATAATTGGCTAGGCACCTCTGCAAAACCTGCGAGACGAGTGAGTGTCAATGTCCGTTCTTGCTCCGCTTTTACCGGATTAATTCCTTTGGAAGCCCAAACCGTCCATTTTAATGTGCCCTGAGCAGCAGATTCTATCCCAGCTTCAGCTGCAATCTTATTCAACTGTTTATGCGTAATAGTAGCATGATTGTCTGCGCCATTATTATCCGCTGTAATAACAGATATCGGCTCTGAAAAGTCTCCATCTGCTTTATCAAATATAACTTCATATAATACTCCACCACCATCTTCTGATAAAGATGGTTCCCATTCGAAATATAAGGATGCAGAAGCGGATGATTGTAAAATAACAGCTTTACCATTGTCCGGTTCATATAACGATTTAACGGCCGTTACACCCAAATGCCTTACTTCTCCGTCACTGCTACATGCAGCAAAAGCCAGGAAGAAACCAAAAAGCATCATATATTTTATCGCTTTCATATCTTTTTATTTTTGGACTTAAAAAACGTCTAACTTAATTAATATCCCGGATTTTGAGTCAGACTCTTGTTGATGTCTCTCTGTGACTGAGGTATTGCGAACAAGTAATCTCTATCCTTATTAAAAGTTCTCTTATCCAGTTGAATATACTGCGTATTATTTGCTGCAAACTTAGCTCCACGAGGATTTCCATTCAATACAGTTTCAATAGTCTTCCAACGGCGAATATCGTAAAGTCGTAATCCTTCAATCGCTAACTCACAACGGCGTTCACGGCGGACAATCGTTTGCATATCTCCAGATGTCGGATAATTCAAAGCGGAAGCATCAGTGAAACCTGCACGTTCTCTGATCGGACGAATGGTTTTGTTCCAAATGGTTTCGTTCATTTCACCCAGTTCCGTTTTTGCTTCTGCATACATCAATAAAACATCTGCATAACGCATCAATATCAGATTTAAACCAGAAGCTAACCCTTCCGGAGCAGTCGGATCAAACCATTTACGAAGATAATAGCCTGTTCCTGTAGCATTCTGTCCAGGACCTGCATATTCATCCAAATTTGCTGCTCCTGCATCTGCAGAAGAGCCAGGTTTGATGTAAATTGTAGAAGTTTTACCATTACCGTCTTTCCATTTATAGCCATGATAAACGACTGTTGCCTGCAACCTCGGGTCTCTGTTTATATAAGGATCATCTTCTTTATAACCAGAGCCATCCTCATTGATAGATTTACCATTTTTCATGATGTAATCGTCAACCAATTCCTGTGTAGGAGCAAAACCGTTTACACGTCCACCCACAGATAAGGGAATACCATCATACATTTCACTCCAGGTTCTCAAATTCAACAAATAACCCATATCTAAGATCACTTCACTATTATATTCGTTCTCCGGCAAGAATAAGCCTTCATAACTTGAAAATAAAGCATATTCTCCATATTCTCCACCTATGATTTTCTCACAGATAGATGCAACATTTTGCCAATCATTTTCATATAAATAGGTACGTGCTAATAAAGTCATAGCTGCTCCCTTAGTAATTCGTCCATTATCTGATTCTGCGTATTCCTGTTTTGTCGGCAATGTGCTAACAATATCATTCAATTCATTACGGACAAACTTAATAACATCAGCTTTCGGTGAACGGGCAATTGTATTAGCTTCTTCAATCGTTAATGCATAGTCAAACAAAGGAACATCACCATAATTATTAGCCAGACGGAAATACAGATAAGCGCGAATAAAACGTATTTCTGCTTTCATCCGGTTTTTCAACGTCTCATCCATATTAGGGACACGGTCCACATTTTCCAAAAAAGTATGGCATGTTTTGATACCTTCATAGCATTTCTGCCAATCTTCTGAAAAACGTTTTAAAGCCGCGTTAGCTTGTCCTGAAGTGATAAGCTTTTCATCCGTACTGCCACGTCCTTCATATAAATTATCCGATAACCGTTCATCTGCAAAGAAATAACCAGAACTCATCATTTGACTATAAGCCATACTCAATACAGAAGAAGCCTTTGCTTCGGAAGTCCAATAATTCAAATCTGTAAACTTATTGGTCGGAGCCAAATCCAGATCATTACAGGATATAAATGATCCCAGCACTATACATGCTATACCTGCGCTATATTTAAGAAAATTTATTTTCATAATTTAAGTATGTATATTAAAATTCTACATCCAATCCAAATCCGTAATATGTAAGTGTCGGATAGTTACGTCCGCTGTTTGCACCAATGCCGCCAATACCACCCATGTCGCTTCCGAATTCAGAAGATTCCGGATCAATAAATGAGTTTTTAGTGAATGTCAATGGATTTTCTGTATTTAGACTGACGCGTAGTTTTTGTACACCGAATTTCTGGGTTAATGCCTTCGGCAAAGTATATCCAATCTGAATGTTCTTAACTCGCAAATAAGCTGCATTCAACAAATAAATATCAGAACCAGCCATACCCCAGTTGTTTGTAGAAGAAGAAGAACCCGGAGCAACCAAACGTGGCCAACGGGCATCCGGATTTGTCGGAGTCCAGAAATCCAATTGATGTTCATAAATACAATATGAATAATTGGAATGGAACGGTTCTATCAACTCCCCACGCAAATACATGGAACGTTTACCTACACCTTGAAGCATCACATTCAGATCAAAGCCTTTCCATACCAAATTATAGGTAAAGCCGAACGTATAACGAGGAAATGCATTTCCCAGTACTACACGGTCTTTTTCATCAATAACATCGTCACCATTTTGATTAACATATTTCACATCACCAGGTTGTACGGAAGCACCTACGGGCAATGCACTATTTGCAATTTCATCATAGCTCTGAAATACTCCATCCGTTTTATATCCGAAATATGAACCTAAAGCCTCTCCTTCACGAATCAATTTGTATAATTGATCGTTCTGGTCAATACGTTCTTTTCCACCAAAATCGACCACTTTGTTCTTTGAGTCTGAAATATTAAAATTAAAGTTGTGATGGAAATCTCCAGAATTTAACTTATAGTTGATCGTTACTTCCCAACCTCTGTTTCTCATTTCACCTGCATTTTCTTTAGCAGCAGCTCCACCATAAATAGACGATACTTCCGGCGTCAGTAATATATTTGAGGTTTTCTTATCAAAATAATCAACTGATAAAAATAAATTTCCGTTCAAAAATGTTGCATCTGCACCGATATTAAAGTTAGCTGATTTTTCCCATGTCAAGAATGCATTACCATCAGTGTAGCTGGTTCCGGGAACAGATATGCCATTAAACACATAACCATTATTATTCATTTGATAGACTGTCTGGTAAGAATAATTGTCTACATTCTGATTACCCAATACACCATACGAAGCTCTCAGTTTAAGGTCTCCAATATTATTCTTATAGGTATCCATAAAACCTTCTTCCGATAAACGCCAACCGGCAGAGAACGAAGGGAAGAATCCCCAACGTTGGTCTTTTGCAAACTTGGATGAACCGTCATAACGGAAAGATACATCACCATAATACTTATCACTGTAATTATAACCAATGCGGCCGAATAAAGAAGTGATACTTGTCTGGTCTGTATCGTTATTCGAGTTCTTATTATCTTTATTCTGGATTGATTCATCTGTTGTCGGCAATCCCAGATCTTCATCTGTATATTCCCACGCTATACGGCTTGCCTGCTTGGTATAAGACTCATTTGAAACACCTAACAATGCGCTAACATTATGGACATTATTAAATGTGCGATTGAAGTCCAATAGAAATTGTGTACTTAAAGTATAACGTTTTTCATTATAATCTTCAGTCATTGTATTAGAATGCATATACAGTACCGGATTTTCTAAATCGGCAGAAGAATACAATGGCACTTTTTTATCACGACGAAAACGATGATGCTGAGTCAAATCCAAACCGACTAAACCGGTAGCTTTCAAACCATCAATAATCTTAAAGTCAAGATTCATGCTCCCGATAAAGTTATCTTCGTCTTTCCTCTCATAACCGCCTTCCTGCAACAAAGCCAATGGATTGTCATCACCAACTACATCATTTACCAAATACTTACCGTCTTCCATAAATTTATAATAGTAATAAGAAGGAACACGAGATGAATTGATAATCGTATTTCCTGTACCACCTGCTACAGTTTTGTCTTTACGACGATTATAAGCCATCAAAGAGGTTAATTTAAAACGACCGTATTCCGCACTTAAATTACTACGGAAGTTATAACGTTCCATTCCGAATCCACCTTGAAAATTACTACCTTGATTATAGTAACTGGCAGATACCATATAAGTTACATTCTCACCACCTCCGGATACATTCAAATTGTAGTTTTGTTGCAGACCCGATTTTATAATTTGGTCATATAACCATTCTTCCTCATTACGATGATCATACAAATCACGGATATCAGAAGGAGTAAACTGAGGTGAACTACCAACATTCATGTTTGCCTGGTTTCTCAACATCGCATTCTGCCAACCTTCAACCGGAGAAAACAGGATATGTGGATCCTGAATACCAACCTGTCCATTAAATGAGACAACTGGTTTGCTACCTTTAGAACCTTTTTTCGTCGTTACTAAAATAACTCCATTTGCAGAACGGGACCCATAAATGGCGGCACTACCTGCATCTTTCAAGACAGACACATTATCAATGTCATTCGGGTTTAAGTTGTTCAAAGTTGAAGAACTTGAAACCAAACCATCAATAACAATCAAAGGGTCATTATTTCCCATCGTACTGACACCACGAATGTTGATATTCATGCTATTGTCATTTGGATTCGCATTTTTACTTTGGATGATAAGATTGGCAGACGCCCCCTGCAAAGCTTGAGTTGCGTTCGTCACAGGCCGGTTTTCAAAAACTTCACTGTTTACCTGGTCTACAGAACCGGTAATACTTTTACGGGAACGGGTTCCATAACCGACAACAACAACTTCATCTATCATCTTCGTATCTTCTTTTAAGATGATGTTATATGCAGTTTGCTTGCCAACGTTAATATCCTGAGTTAAATATCCGATATAGGAAACTTGGAGTATAGCTTTCTCCGGAACATTTGTTAATGTAAAATTTCCATCGAGGTCTGTCATTGTTCCGTTAGTTGTTCCTTGCACGACAACATTAGCTCCAATAACAGCATCTCCTTTTTCATCTTTAACGACCCCGCTAACCGTACGTCCGTTTTGCTGGACTATTGCAGAAGATTCATTTTCTTGTTTATGGAGAACAATGTGTTTACCTTCCATGGTAAACACAACATCTGTTTCATGAAACAGATTTGCCAAAACACTGCGTACCGTTGCATCTTCCACATTGACGGATGCCTTGCGGTTCACATCCACATTTGCTTTATTATAAAGGAATAGATAATCGGTCTGCTCCTCTATGGCATTTAAGATTTCACTGACTGCTGCATTCTTTTTATTCAGCGAAATTTTGGCATTTTGGGAATTGGCATTTTCAGCCACTGCAGCAAATGCGAAACAAAAGAATAGAAATACTGATAGTTTCATAATCCGTCCCAAATGATTTGTTTTGTGTTTTTTAGGCACATAATAGGTTTGACAAAGAATATTTATCATAACTTTGTAAAGGATTTATTGTTAATACTGAGAAAATTATAAGACTTGTCTCATGTTGACATTCGAACCGGGGGATGTGGGGACATCTTCCGGTTTACTTTTTGTGTTTATTCAAGGATCGTTCTGCATACAAGTACCAAATAAAAAGGTTAATAAATATGTTATTTAATGATAATACTATTTTTCTCACTATCTCTTACAAATTTGAAATTCAAGTCTTTCTGTATAACTTTCAAAGCATATTCCAGCCCGTCGCTCTGTCTGAATTTACCAGTACAACGATAATTAAGTAATTTAGAATTTTCAATCTGGATATGTGTATCATAGTAAATAGAGAATTTATCCATAAGCGTTCCAAATGGAACATCATCCAAACAAATCAGGCCATCTTTCCATCTGAAGCGATCGAGGTTGTCTATTACGCCTTTGCATAATAGACCATTTACCTCGCTCACACTCTCTTTGGTCTTAAGAATTATATGCTGTTCAATATCCTGGTTTGATACGACATCTACAGAACCATGCAATAAAGAAGTTTCAAATGCGGTCCCGTTTGCATTGTCATAAGCATAAACATTAAATGTCGTACCTAAAACTTTTACATCATACTTTGTCGTTTTAACGATAAATGGTTTCTTTTCATCTCGCGCCACCTCAAAAAAGCCTTCGCCTTTCAATGTAACTTCACGAGTTTTATCTCCGAACGAAGTTGGATATGTAAATTCGGATTTAGAGTTAAGCCAAACTTTCGTTCCATCCTCCAATATGAGTTGTACCCTTTGGCCAGCCGGAACCAGAATAGCCTGCATTCCCGCCTGTTGTTCCTCCTTCACTCCCAGTTGCATCCAGGCAACCATCATCAACAAGGCGAATGAAGCAGCAATGCTTACTGCCTTCCACAGGTTCAATGTCCGTTTTTTCAATGCAATAGAGCGGGTCTCACCGGTTTTAACAGCAGAATAGACAAGAAGGGCATTCCACATCTTGCGCTCCTTCAGGTATTCCGCATAATTTTCAGGAGAAGCTTCCGCCCAATCCATAATCTGTTGTTCCTCATCTGCAGAAGTGCAACCTTTAAAATATTTATGTAGTAACTCTTTATCCATTCTTCTTATAAACTTTAAGGCTAATTATCGTCCTTTTCATAATAATAACACGCCAATCAAAAAATACCCTAACGGAAAAATCTTTTTTTTCGTTTTTTATTTTTATTCCAAAATATGTTTTTGAAGACTCATAGTTATGGTTTTCCGAATTCATAGTTATGATTTGGGAAAACCATAACTATGAAGTATTAAGAAACATTCATCTGTTTCCTTTTCACAACTTATTTATATAGACATTTTTTAATTAGGCCAAAAGAAACATGTACCTATTAATAAAGGCAGATAATCCTTCAATTTAACACGGAAGACCTTTAAGGCTTTAGATATATGGAATTCTACCGTTTTAATACTGATACCCAGTTCTTCGGCAATTTCACGGTTTGTCTTGTTCCCATAACGGCTTTTAAAGAAAATAAGACGGGTTTGCTCCGGAAGTTCATTCAGCGTGTTGCGTATAATTTCTTGCATTTCATTCGTGAACAACTCAGACGGGTCACAAGAATCCAGTGAAGATGTACGAAAATCCAATTCCCTGACAGAATGGCTGAACAATTGCTCTTCCACTTCTGTTTTAACATGGCTATGACGCAGGTAGTTTAATGCTCTGTTTTTTACTGAAGTTAAAATATAAGCAGGAATATTTGTATCGGAAGGAAGATCATGGCGTTTTTCCCAATACTGCATCATTGCATCTATATAGATGTCCTCTGCCGCTGCCGCATCTCTTATGTACGAATTGGCAAACATTATAAAAGGCTCTTTGTATTGTTCAAAGAGCGATGCAAAGAGTTTTGTATCTGTCTGCTGTTCCCCCATATCTCCCATAAGTGATGCAAAAGTAATAAAAAAGTGAAGCGAATTGATGTTTATGTAGTTAAAAACATTACTTTTGTGGCTCATAATTAGTTGAAAAGAAAAAGAATGGATAAAGTTAGTTACGCACTGGGCTTAAGTATCGGAAACAATTTCCAGAACTCAGGCATCCAAAATCTTCAGATTGAAGATTTCGTAAAAGGATTGAAAGACGTATTGGAAGAAAAAAATCCGGAAATCAGTTACGATGAAGCAAAACAAGTTATCAACGAATTCTTTATGCAATTGCAAAAAGAAAAGTTGGAACTGAACAAGAAAGCCGGAGAAGAGTTTCTGAACATCAATAAAGGAAAAGCAGGTGTTGTGACCTTACCCAGCGGCCTGCAATATCAGGTATTGACAAAAGGAACAGGTGCAAAACCTACTGCCAATGATAAAGTAAAATGCCATTATCACGGTACATTAATCAATGGTACAGTATTTGATAGCTCCGTACAGCGTGGCGAACCTGCCGTATTCGGAGTATCACAAGTAATCCCGGGATGGGTTGAAGCACTTCAGTTAATGGAAGTTGGTTCTAAATGGAGACTTTTCATTCCTTCGGATCTGGCTTATGGTGAACATGGTGCCGGCGATGCTATCGAGCCGAACAGTGCTTTAGTATTTGACGTTGAATTATTGGATATAGTAAAATAATAAATAAGAAAAATGAAAAAGATTAGTGTATTAGTTGCTACAGCGATTGTAGCTATGGGCATGACAGTAACTTCTTGTGATTCTCACAAAAGTGCTTCTTTAAAAACAGCTGCAGACAGTGTTAGTTATGCTATCGGCATCAGCACTGGCGCAGGTTACAAAGACAACCTGAAAACTTTACCGGGTGACCCTGCTAATGTAGACGATCTGATTGCAGGTTTCACACAAGCTATCAAAGGTGACTCTGCAGCAATGAAGATGACTCCGCAGGCAGCTCAGGCTTACATCCAGACTTACTTTATGGAAGCTTCTGCAAGAGATGCAAAGAAAAATAAAGAGGAAGGCGAAAAATTCTTGGCTGAAAATAAAGGAAAGAAAGGCGTTATCACAACAGAAAGCGGTCTGCAATATCAGGTTGAAAAAGAGGGTACAGGTGCAAAACCGACAGCTGAAGATAAAGTTAAAGTTCACTATACAGGAACTCTGTTGGACGGAACAAAATTCGACAGCTCTGTAGATCGTGGCGAACCTGCTGAATTTGGTGTTGGACAAGTAATTAAAGGCTGGACCGAAGTTCTTCAGTTAATGCCTGTAGGTTCTAAATATATCATCTGGGTACCTTCTGAACTGGCTTATGGCGAACGTGGTGCACAACCGGATATCAAACCGAACAGCGTACTGAAATTCGAAGTAGAATTACTTGATATCGTAAAGGATAGCACTGCTGCTAAAAAGTAACAAATATATCTTTTATACACAAAATACGGAGAGCGGGATATGCTAAAGAGCATTTTTCGCTCTCTTTTATTATTTATTCTACACTTTTTTCTTTCAGAATGATATAGTATTGAAATTTATTATATACTTTTGATACATTAAATCTATTAATAGGAAAGTAATACAAGTAGAAAATGGAAAAGATAGACAAACTGGACCGGCAGATATTGAACATTATTTCAAGAAATGCCCGGATTCCTTTTAAGGATGTCGCCGAAGAATGTGGTGTTTCACGTGCTGCTATTCATCAACGGGTACAACGCATGATTGACATGAATGTGATCGTTGGCTCAGGCTATCATATTAATCCCAAAATTTTGGGATATAATACCTGTACTTACATCGGAGTAAAACTTGAACGTGGTTCTATGTATAAAGACGTAGTACCCGAATTTGAGAAAATTCCGGAAGTGGTGGAATGCCATTTCACTACAGGTCCATATACCATGCTTATTAAACTTTATGCACGCGACAATGAACATCTAATGGAATTGCTGAATACACGTATTCAGGAAATTCCGGGAGTCACAGCGACAGAAACGCTTATTTCATTGCGGCAGAGCGTAAAACGTGAAATTCCTATCTGCGATATTTTTGAATAAAAAGATATCTTCAAGGTAGCCCGGCTTCGGATAAAAGCCGGGCTTTTTTATGTCCGCGACAATTCGTAATTTTGTCCGGTAGACATGCGAAAATCAATTCTAATGAACCGGTATATCAAATATATTATATTTTTGTGCTTATTTCCCCTTTACCTGTCGGCAGGGGAAAGTTTCTGTTTTCGTGTTTACCTGAAAGACAAAGGCGACACGGGATTCAGCATGGAACACCCGGAAGATTATTTATCAGCTGAAGCTATTCAAAGACGTAAAAAAAACAAGATAGCGATTTCTGACTCCGATCTTCCTATCGCTCCCGCTTATATAGATACGCTGTCTTCTACCGGCGCCATCCCTATTGTACAAAGCAAATGGTTTACAACAGTGGTTATGGAGAGCCCGGACAGTACGATTGCCGATCGACTGAAACAACTATCTATTGTCGATTCGGTCAAATGGGTATGGAAAGGGACACGAAAAGCTCCCGCTGAATACAAAGATAAAAAACGCATCGAATGTATTGACACACCTCTAAAAGATAAATATGGCTATGCGACCAGGCAAATAAAAATGCTAAACGGTATCAAACTACATGAAGAGGGATTCCAGGGTGAGGGCATGCGAGTTGCCGTAATTGATGCCGGTTTTCAAAATGTAGACCGTATTGCCGCTTTTGATTCACTGCATTTATTGGGTACGCATAATGTCGTCTTCCCAGGCCATAGTGTATTTGTCGGAGACGACCACGGCACTAAGGTCCTCTCCTGTCTCGCGGCCAATATCCCGGGGGTTATGGTAGGTACAGCCCCCCAAGCCTCTTATTTTCTGATCAAAAGTGAAGAAAGCGATTCCGAATTTCCGATAGAAGAAGACTATTGGACAGCCGCTGTGGAATATGCAGACAGTGTAGGAGTAGACGTTATCTCTTCATCCCTGGGCTATTTCTCATTCGATACTGACGAATTATCTTATAAACACTCCGACCTTGACGGTAAAACAGCCTTTATCAGCCGTGCCGCAAACTTTGCAGCAAGTAAAGGACTACTTATTTTTTGTAGCGCCGGTAATGAAGGTAGTGGAAATTGGGAGAAAATAACCTTTCCCGCAGATGCCGCCAATATTTTTACAGTCGGAGCCATTTGCGAAGATAAAAAGAAAAGTACATTCAGCTCCATCGGTTATACGACTGACGGACGTATAAAACCGGATGCCGTCGCGTTAGGTTCCGGTAGCTGCGTAATCGAACCTTCCGGGGAAATTCGCTATGCAAACGGGACATCTTTTGCCACACCTATACTGGCAGGACTGGGAATTTGTTTATGGCAGGCATTACCCCGGTTAAGTAATATGGATATAATTGAAGTATTGCACCGGTATTCCAGCCAATACAAACATCCGGACCCAGAGCTTGGATACGGCATTCCCAATATATACAAGGCATACAAAAAAGAAAGAAAAAATGCTTTATAATCAGACCGACATAAACAACAACAAACGGCAGGAACTGTCTCTCTTGGAACTAAACAATTACATAAAGGGAGCTGTCCGTAATGCTTTTCCCGACACGTACTGGGTACGTGCCGAGACAAGCGATGTACGGACAAATGCCGCATCCGGTCATTGCTATCTGGAATTTATTGAAAAGAACGCTATCACGGGACAGTTAGTAGCACGGGCACGGGGCTCCATTTGGGCAAAAACATTCCGAATGCTCAAACCTTATTTTGAGATGGAAACCGGCCAGGCATTCGCTTCAGGTCTGAAAGTGCTGGTGAAAGTATCTATCGAATTCCATGAATTATATGGATATAGCCTGACCGTATTAGATATCGACCCGACCTATACATTAGGAGATATGCTCCGTAAACGGATGGAAATCATCCGGCAGTTAAAAGAAGAAGGCGTATTTACACTAAACAAGGAATTACCTTTTCCTACATTACCCAAACGGATAGCAGTAATCACATCACCTACGGCAGCCGGCTATGAAGATTTTCTGAACCAGCTTGCAGGAAATAAAGCAGGATATCCTTTTTATCCCAAACTCTTCCCTGCTCTAATGCAAGGGGAAAAAACCGAAGAATCGATTATTACGGCTTTAGACCGTATTTATCCTCATACCGATAAATTTGATGTGATAGTGATTATACGGGGTGGCGGTGCCACTTCGGACTTGAACAGTTTCGATTCTTACCTGCTTGCTGCAAACTGCGCACAGTTTCCACTTCCTATCATCACCGGTATCGGACATGAAAGGGATGATACGGTTCTGGACATGGTAGCACATACCCGCATGAAAACACCTACTGCTGTTGCCGAATTTCTGATTGGCTGCATGGATAATGCAGCGGAAGAATTGGAAGAGCTCCAACAAGATGTTTGTGCCTTGGCTACAGAGATTTTGATGAAGCAGAAAAACTTCCTGCAATTACTAGGTAATCGTCTACCTGCATTGGCAATTAACAGGATAGAACGTAACCGTTCTCTGTTACAACAGTTGGGAGCGCAACTCCCGGTCACTGCATTTTCCTTATTAAAGTTACGCGCATCTTCACTGGAAACTTTAAAACTTTCTCTGAAAAACCGAACGGTCTCCCGATTGGATGGCTATAACCGCTTCATCCAGTTAACCGAACAGTTTATCCGGATGGCATCCCCCGATTATATCTTAAAAAGAGGATACACCCTGACTCTGAAAGATGGTAAAATTATTAAACAGGCAGCGGAACTTCGGGTTGGAGATGAAATAGTAACTTGCTTTGCCGGAGGTAAAGTTCATTCATCTGTCAAAGAGACAACCATAAATCCGATACAGACAGAAGGGTATTCGAACGAAATAATAAAATAAAAAGAAAGATCATATGGCAGAAAAGAAAGAAACATACAATGACGCGGTAGAAAAACTCCGCAAAATAGTTGCCGATATCGAAAACGGAGATTTGGATGTCGATATTCTTTCCGAAAAAGTGAAAGAAGCAACCCGTCTTATCAAGCTATGTAAAGAGAAATTATATAAGGTAGATGAAGAAGTGAAAAAAGTTTTAGAAGAACTGGAATAATGAAAAAGTATGTCCTGATAGTAGCCGGCGGGAAAGGGCTCCGTATGGGAGGTGACTTACCAAAGCAATTTATCCCGATGAATGGTAAACCGATTCTGATGCATACACTCGAGACTTTTTATAAGTGGGACGCATCAGCCGGTCAGATCCTTGTATTACCCGAAGACCATCAACCTTACTGGAATATGCTTTGTAAAGAAATCGGATGCAAAGTTCCCCACAAAATAGCAAATGGAGGAACAACCCGCTTCCATTCCGTATTGAACGGTCTTCAACTTCTTCAACAGGAAATAGGAAATAATCCGGACTATCAGGAAGAAATAATTGTAGGCATACACGATGGTGTACGTCCTTTTGTTTCTTCAGAAGTAATCACGACCTGTTTTGCAGAAGCAAGTCGTTGCAAAGCAGTCATTCCAACAGTACCCATGATTGATTCGCTGCGTGAAACAGATAAAACAGGTTCCCATCCAGTAGACAGAAACCGCTATATGGCAGTACAGACCCCGCAGGTTTTCGAATATAACCTGCTTATGCAGGCATATGGGCAACTTTACAACGAACAATTCACGGATGACGCTTCTGTTGTAGAAGCTGACGGACATGCAATCATGACCGTTCCGGGAAACCGGGAAAATATAAAAATAACCACTCCGTTTGACTTATTAGTGGCTGAGGCATTATTTGAACATCGTACATAAAAATTGAATCAAAACACAATATGCTCGATCTCGATAAACGCTCCATCATGTATCTGCCGGGCGTAGGTCCTAAAAAAGCAGAAGTATTAAAAAAAGAAGCAGGCATTTCTTCTTTTGAAGATTTGCTGTTTTATTTTCCGTACAAATACATCGACCGAAGCCGCTTCTACAAAGTAGCCGAGATTACAGGCAACATGCCTTATATACAATTAAAGGGACGTATCCTTTATTATGACACCGTAGGTGAAGGACGCACCAAACGGTTGATAGGGAAATTTACCGACGGAACAGGTACGATCGATTTAGTTTGGTTTCAAGGTATCAATTATATAAAAGAAAAAGTACTGACCGGTGTAGAATATATCATATTCGGTAAACCTGTCGAGTTCGGACATGTTTATAACATTCCCCATCCGGACATAGACCCGGTGGAACAGGCGGAACAAGTGGCAAACGGACTGACTCCTTTTTATAATACATCAGAAAAGATGAAGAAGTCGTTCCTCAACTCTCGTGCCATCCAGAACATGCAATATGCCCTGCTCAGCCATCTGAATTGGATATTACCGGAAACATTACCATCCTCTATCCTGGAACGTATCCATATGATGCCGTTTGCCGAAGCTATCCGGAATGTACATTTCCCTGAATCTGTCGATAAATTACGGCAAGCACAGCTTCGCCTGAAATTTGACGAACTGTTTTTCATACAATTAAACATACTCAAGACCGCCAGCCTAAGAAAACTAAAACTCAAAGGAATAGTTTTCCCTACCGTCGGTCATTACTTTAATACGTTCTATAAAGATTATCTGCCTTTTGAACTGACAAACGCGCAAAAGCGGGTTGTCAGGGAAATACGTATCGATATGGGCAGCGGACGACAAATGAACCGGTTGTTGCAAGGAGATGTCGGTAGCGGAAAAACACTGGTAGGACTACTTTCCATGTTATTGGCAGTAGACAATAATTGTCAGGCATGCATGATGGCACCTACTGAGATTCTCGCCAACCAGCATTATGCTACGGTAATGGAATTCCTGAAGGACATGGATATTAAAGTAGCACTTCTGACAGGTTCAACAAAGAAAAAAGAACGAAACCGGATATTGCCGGCCATTGCCAGTGGAGAGATCCAAATCGTTATCGGAACCCATGCACTGATTGAAGAAACCGTAATCTTTTCTTCACTCGGATTAGCCATCATAGACGAACAACACCGTTTCGGTGTAGAACAACGCTCCCGGTTATGGATGAAAAATGCTGTCGTTCCTCATGTATTGGTAATGACTGCCACTCCCATCCCCCGGACACTTGCCATGACGCTATACGGAGATTTAGATGTTTCTGTCATCGATGAACTTCCTCCCGGACGCAAACCGATACAAACTCTCCATCGCTATGACAATAAAAAAGCACAATTATATGATTTCCTGCGAAAAGAAATCAGGTTAGGCCGGCAGGTTTATGTTGTATATCCGCTTATTGAAGGCAGTGAAAAACTCGATTACAAAAACTTGGAAGAAGGCTTTGAAACATTTAAGGAAGTTTTCCCCGAATATAAAGTATGCATGGTACACGGAAAGATGAAAGCTGTTGACAAAGACACTGAAATGCAAAAATTTATTTCCGGAGAAGCACAGATATTAATGGCCACTACCGTAATAGAGGTAGGAGTAAATGTTCCTAATGCTTCGGTTATGGTAATTGAAAGTGCCGAACGTTTCGGCCTGTCTCAACTGCACCAGTTACGTGGACGTGTAGGACGTGGAGCTGAGCAGTCTTATTGTATATTAGTCTCATCCTACAAACTGAGCAATGACACACGGAAACGGCTTGAAATCATGGTAAATAGTAATAACGGATTTGAAATAGCTGAAGCGGATTTACGATTGCGGGGACATGGAGACCTTGAAGGAACACGCCAAAGCGGAGAAGGAATAGACCTGAAAATTGCAAATCTTGCAGCGGACGGGCAAATATTGCAATATGCCCGTGATATAGCCAAAGAAGTGTTAAGCGAAGATCCGGATTTAACATCCGAAGCCAACAGAATGTTAAATGACAGGTTAAAAACACTGTTTGCACGAAAGGTAAATTGGAGCATGATTAGCTAATATGTTGTGAAACATGTTTTCCTGTTATGCTTTGTTTTTCAATACTTTAAAAGCACATATTTATTATGAATTCTTATTATTGAGGAAATTTTTCTTTATTGTATTTTGCTGGTCTATACAAATTTACGACCTTTGACAAGTTGACGTTAAACGAGACTCTTCTTGTCTCCCTCCAAATTATCGTCGTCTAATAGAATCGTAAGTGATAAAAATAATGAAGATAAGAGCATTACTATTCATTTGTTGTACCACAATTATGGTATCGGCAGTGCAGGCGAATGCACAAACTGAACAGGAAACTTCCAAAGAAATCCGCCATATTAATAAAAAAATGGCAAATCAGGTTTCCGAACTGATGGCAGACCGCGTAGGTTTCAAAAAGGATTTGGAATTAAAAGAACTGGCTGCTATTAATGAAAAAGCAGAACTGGCAAAAGAAAGCCTGATGTTCCCTGCTGATGAATTATATGGTTCTACTTGGGAAAACCAATGGGTTGACCCGTTCCGTGGAGGAACAGCCGTTACATTCCCTGACTCCTGCGCCATCGATTGTACCTCTTTCTTTTTTCCTTTGGATTCCATGACAAGAATTACATCTAAGTATGGCCCTCGCCGTCGCCGTATGCACAAAGGTATTGACCTGAAAGTTCAGATTGGAGATACAATTTATGCAGCCTTTGACGGGAAAGTTCGTATTAGAAGTTTTGAACGGCGCGGATATGGAAATTATCTGGTAATCCGCCATCCGAATGGACTCGAAACTATCTACGGTCACTTATCAAAAGCACTTGTAGACGTAAATCAAATAGTTCATGCCGGTGATCCGATTGCATTAGGCGGTAATACAGGACGTTCTACAGGTTCACACCTCCACTTTGAAACTCGTTTCCTGGGACAAGCTATTAATCCTGCGGAAATTATCGATTTTGAAAACAGTGTTCCGCATCAGGATACATATGTATTCCGCAATGTGAAAATAAACGGACGCAAAAGTAATATCTATACCTCATCTTCAAACCATATGGTGTTTCACCGGGTTAAATCCGGCGACAATTTAGGAAAGATAGCTCGTATGTACGGAACAACAGTAAATGAATTATGTCGCCTAAATGGGCTGAACCGTAATTCGGTTTTACGTTTAGGACAATCGATCCGTTGCAGCGCAGCAGGTTCAACCGAAACAAAAACAAGTGTTGCAAAAAAAGCTCCTGCTAAAACCACTACGGTAAAAGCAGACGCAGCAGCAGTGGCTTCACTTACAAACAACAGTAACGTTTCAAGCAGCAAGAAAGCTGAATCGTCTTCAGAAGCAGTTTATTATCGTATCAAAAGTGGCGACACACTGGGAGCTATTGCTATCAAACACGGAACTACTGTTTCCAAACTCTGTCAGCTTAACGGTATCTCAAAAACTACGACTTTAAGACCGGGACGCTCACTGCGCTGTTCATAACAAACATAATGATACAAAATAGAAACTGTATGGACATTTACGCTTGTTCATACAGTTTTTTTATATGGACAAGATTCTTACCTGCGCTAAAAAATGTGTAATCTGCCTGTTGTCACAGGATTTATCCGTATCTTTGCCTTCATAAATAAGAGATTATGGCTGACACGAAAGAACAGTTCGAGAAGGTTATCTCCCAATGCAGGGAGCTGTTTGAAAAAAAACTAAAAGATTACGGTCCCTCTTGGCGAATCATGCGCCCACTCTCGGTGACCGACCAAATATTCATTAAAGCAAACCGTATCCGCAGTCTTGAAACAAAAGGCATTAGCATGGTAGACGAAGGGATTCGTCCTGAATTTGTAGCCATCGTAAACTATGGGGTAATCGGTCTTATCCAGCTTGCCAAAGGATATGCCGATACAACGGATATGAGTAACGAAGAAGCATTAAGCCTGTATGATAAATACATCACACAAACAAAAGAACTGATGTATGCCAAAAATCATGACTATGACGAGGCATGGCGCAGTATGCGTATCAGCTCCTATACAGATCTGATTTTGATGAAAATTTATCGTACAAAACAAATAGAAAGCCACGACGGCAAAACATTAGTTTCGGAAGGTATCGACGCTAATTATATGGATATGATTAATTACGCCTTGTTCGGGTTGATTAAACTGGAATATGGAGAATGAAATATAAAGACACCGTTATTAAAATAGTTGCAGAATGCTGCCGTGTACTGATCGGAATTGTATTTATCTTCTCCGGTTTTGTAAAAGCGGTCGACCCAATGGGAGGTGCTATAAAAATAGGTGAATACCTGGCATCATTCGGATTGGATAAACTGCAGCCTTTTACGGTTATATTTTCTTTTAACTTATCGGCAATCGAATTTGCATTAGGCGTATGCATGTTGTTTGGAGTTTACCGCCGGTATGCCTCTTTTCTTACACTCCTTTTCATGGCTTTTATGACTCCACTAACGCTTTACCTGGCGCTTTTTGACCCGGTATCCGATTGTGGATGTTTTGGAGATGCACTGGTTATCAGTAACTGGGATACATTCTATAAAAACATTGTTCTTCTGGCTGCTGCTATTATTGTATTTATTTATAATCAGCGCATTTTCCAATGTTACACTTACAGAGTTTACTGGTTTATTGCATTATATGCCTACATTTTTGCCATAGGCTTTGCTTATCATAATTACAATCATTTGCCGGTCATCGACTTCCGCCCCTACAAGTTGGGAGCAAATATTCCCGCACTGACAGAAATTCCGCCCGGAGCCCCGGAAGATGAATATAAATATACTTTTATTTACGAGAAAGACGGAGTACAGAAAGAATTCACCTTGGAAAATTATCCGGCGAACGATAGTACATGGACTTTTGTCGAATCGAAAACCGAACTGGTAAAGAAAGGATACACACCTCCTGTTGCCGCCTTTAATATATACAATGAAGAAGGAGAAGACGTCACCGACGAGATCATCCATAATCCGAGACCGGTATTACTACTCGTTGCTCCAAAACTGGAGAATGCAGATGATGATGAAGTGGAACAGATAAACGATGTATATGATTACGCACTCGAGCACAACATTACGTTCTATTGTGTAACAGGCTCGTCAGAACAAGCTATTACCGAATGGAGCGACAATACTGGTGCCGAATATCCTTTCCGGATGGCAGACGATGTATTGCTGAAAACAATTATCCGTTCCAATCCGGGACTTGTCCTGCTAAACGAAGGAACTATCCTGGGAAAATGGCATTATAATGATATTCCATACGAAAACCAAGTAAAGGTAGAAATTGAAAAAGGCTTGTCTGGCGAGATAGTGAAAGAAAAAGAACATAGCCGGCTTGCAACCAACTTATTGACTTTTACCGTACCTTTGTTGCTCGTTTGGTTATACGATTACTTGCGCTTCCGCCGGAAACGCAAAATAAAAGAATAATTTATTTGTATTATATATTTAATTAATTAAGTCATGAGAAAGAATATTGTTGCAGGTAACTGGAAGATGAACACTACTCTTCCCGAAGGTCTTGCTTTGGCAAAAGGTTTAGATGAAGCTCTTAAAGGTAAAACTACTAATTGCGATGTAATTATCGGTACTCCGTTTACTCATCTTGCAAGTGTTGCTGCTGCTATCGATACAAACAAAATCGGTGTTGCTGCTGAAAACTGTGCAGATAAAGTTTCTGGTGCTTACACGGGTGAAGTTTCTGCTTCTATGGTTGCCTCTACAGGTGCTAAATATGTGATTTTAGGTCACTCTGAAAGACGTGCTTATTACCACGAAACTCCGGAAATCCTGAAAACGAAAGTAGAATTAGCTTTAGCTAACGGTTTGACACCTATCTTCTGTATCGGTGAAGTATTGGAAGAAAGAGAAGCAGGCAAGCATTTCGAAGTCGTAGATGCTCAGATTGCAGGTTCTTTATTCGGCCTTTCTGCTGAAGATTTCGCTAAAATCGTATTAGCTTACGAACCGGTTTGGGCTATCGGTACAGGTAAAACTGCTACTTCCGACCAGGCTGAAGAAATACATGCTCATATCCGCGCTACTTTAGCTGCTAAATATGGCAACGAAATTGCAGAGAACTGTACAATCCTGTATGGCGGTAGCTGCAACGCAAGCAACGCTAAAGAATTGTTCTCTAAACCGAACGTAGACGGTGGTCTGATCGGTGGCGCTTCTCTGTCTGTTGATAAATTCATGCCTATTATCGAAGCTTTTGATAAATAAAATCCATTTTGAGGGCGTTGCAAGATTCAATCCTGAACCTGCAACACCCTCTGATATATCCGATATGAAACGAATATATTATATCTTATCATTTTGTTTGTTGCTTGGGGTATTCTCTCTGTCTGCACAAACTACCAGCGATTCCTATCAGACCATATTTGAAGCAATGGAAGCAGGTGGTGCAGGAAAAGGACAGGTAGATATACACCAATCAGATGCTATCCGTAATCTGGTAGGAGCGCATAAAAAGGGTGCCGATGTGGAACAAAGCGGTGACGAATCTTTTCTGAAAATACAAGGATACCGTACACAGGTTTTCTCTGGTAACAACCAGCGTAAATCCAAAGACGAAGCCTTCCGGAAAGAAAAAGAAATAAAGGACTTATTTCCGGATGTCCCGACTTATGTTACTTACAATGCTCCTTTCTGGAAACTGCGTGTCGGAGATTTCCGGACACATGAAGAAGCGTACCGGATGCAACGCTTACTAATGGATGCATTTCCAGCTTACAAAAAAGAAATGTATATCGTAAAGGAAGAAGTTAAAATCCCGCTGAATTAATGATGATTGAAGAAAACGAAAACACATTGCAGGAACGTGAAGAGCTTGCAAGCCATTATAAGAGCATTATCAATCTGCTTGGAGAAGATGTAGACCGCGAAGGTCTGATTAAAACGCCGATACGTGTAGCCAAAGCCATGCAATTCCTGACAAAAGGTTATCACGAAGATCCGGGGGCTGTATTATCTTCCGCTATGTTTAAGGAAGAAGATTACAAGCAGATGGTTGCCGTTGTTAATATAGACTTCTATTCGCTCTGCGAACATCATATGCTGCCTTTCTTCGGCAAGGCACATGTTGCTTATATTCCTAAACATTATATCACCGGGCTAAGCAAGATTCCCCGTGTAGTAGACATTTTCGCCCGCCGTCTGCAAATCCAGGAACGGATGACTATGCAAATTAAAGACTGCATCCAGAAAACTCTTGATCCACTCGGCGTAATGGTTGTAATCGAAGCACAACATATGTGTATGCAAATGCGTGGTGTGGAAAAGCAAAACTCTCAAACAACCACTGCAGACTTTACCGGTGTATTCCAACAAGCCAAAACAAGAGAAGAATTCATGAATTATATCCGAAGTAACCGTTAAATATCCGATGACCGGAAAATTATAAGCAGGGTTGTTTTTACTAAAACAGCCCTTTTTTATATCTTTCCTGTTAATATTCGCTCATTTTTTTGCAACTAATAGAATAACATATGAGAAAATGAAAACCTAAAATATAAGCATATAAGCCCTATACCCTGTTTCTTTGGTAACAGGACATAAGGACAAATACCCTTCCTTTATTTTTCCGTTTTCCAGCTCAAGCGGATATGCTTTTTTCATAAAACTATGATTTTCATATGCCTCTCCGGGATGGCTTGTATAAGTAATACTAAAATCACCACGTGCACCAGGAGCCAGATATTTCTGACTCAAACGAAAAGCCAACATCCCCATCGTATAGCGCATATTCACTTCAATGCAAGGATGGATGGCAAACGATCCATCAGCTTTGTTATAAACAAGCATGTCAACTCCCAAATACCCCGTATAAACTTTGCCATAAATATCCTGTACAGCTTCACGGACCGCCTCCCTTATTTGCAAAAAAAGAGCTTCTCCGAAGTTCTCTACAAAAAAACTGTTCAAATAATCCTGACTACCCAATACATTTCCGGTATATGCACCTCTTGCTCCAGAACCAAAGACAGAAAGGCCTTCATATCGCACATTTCCTTCTCCATCGGAATAAAACTCCATGGCAAAGTCCTGATATTTATTCAAAGCACATTCGATACTAACCATCCCCTGTTTTTTGATAGCTCCTTCTATCCAGGTCCGGTCTTTAGGAGACAGTTTCCTTTCAGACAGCCATAGAAGCCCTCTGCCGGACGAAGAGTAAGGCGTTTTCAAAACAAACGGAGCATTCTGCAAAATCAGATACTTCTCCACTTCATGTATTTTTGTACAAAACTTAGGAGAAACCGGGATTTGCATATCCGGTAAAGATTCACGTATCTTATCCAAGCAGACCGCTGCAGTCTGACGTCCGGTTAATATCCGGTATTCATCTTTCCATTCTGGAATAGTAAGCGATAGATTGCAGTTTTTCTTTAGTCTATCATACACCCCCATACTTTGCAGAGACAATCCCCAGGGAGCAGCAATAAGTTCCGGAAAAGAAGCCGCCTGAGATAACAAACTGTCTTTCGAAACGACAGAAGCAAAAGGTTTAAGTTCTTTCGGAAGCAAAGAGAAAAAACGCGGAGCACTTACTTCCTCCACATAAACATAATCTTCAGGGTCAGCATACCATACGGGTAAATAAGACAGTTCCCGTATCATACGACGGACATTAACCGGAGGTGTATAATTTGCAGAGCCACTTAGAACAGCCGTCTCATGCCCCGGATTAAAATAGTGTAATAGAGATTTCATATACTATAAGCAAAAAAGAAGCCGTCTTTTAAAGGACGGCTTCCTATGATGTTATTCCAAATTTTCATCTATGGCGTCAATCTTTTTGATTGTCAACTCCATTTCACTTTTCAGCTTTTCAATCTTTCGTTCCATTTCTTTCAGCAAGCCGCCTCCACCTTTAGAAGAAACGCTAAGAAAACCGATATTATTTTCGTAGGTCTGAAGTTCATTCTTCATTCTTTCATACATTCTCATCAATTTTTCCCGCTCGCCGTAAAGTTTGCCTTTACCCCTTTCGCTGTTCCCCATATCATTCAGAGAGCTACGGTAAGTCTGCATCTTTCGATCGTTCATATCAACTTTCAGACGGTCGAATTGTGCATCCACTGCTTCGTGATATTCTTTGTATATCTTATCTTTTTCTTTAAATGGAACATGCCCGATAGCATTCCATTCTGCCATATAACCTTTCAGAGCTGATACGGCTTCATCATGATCAGTTTCCTCTATCGCATGAATCTTCTGAATCAGTTCTTTCTTTGCAACCAGATTTGCCTGTTCCACACTCTTTTGTGAAGAAACATTCTTATTTTTCTGTTCAAAGAAATAATCACAAGCAGAGATAAAACGCTTCCATACAGCATCCGAGTGTTTACGTGCTACAGAACCGATTGTCTTCCATTCTTTTTGGAGGGCAATCATCTTGTCCGTCGTATTCTTCCAGTCGGTACTGTCTTTCAATGCTTCTACTTTTTCACACAAGGCTTTTTTCAGCTCAAGATTCTTTTCCATCTCAGCTTTTATATCCTTGTAAAATTCACCTTTACGATTAAAATAGGCATCACATGCAGCACGGAAACGTTCAAAAATCTTGACATTCGATTTTTTCGGGGCAAAACCTATAGTTTTCCACTTTGCCTGCAAAGCGATTACTTCCTTACTCTTTTCTTCCCAATCCTTAAATGATTTAAGAACAGAAAAATCAATACCTTCTATTTCTTCGCAAATAGCAGTCTTTTCTTTCAGGTTTTCTTCTTCCTTAGCTTTCAGGCCTTCGAAATGTTCCTGATGGCGTTTATTGATAATTGTGGAAGCAGCTTTAAAGCGTGCCCATAAATCTTCACGCAACTCCTTAGCCACCGGACCGATTTCACGCCACTGCTGATGCAATTTCTGCAATTGGTGGAAAGCTGATACTACATCCGATTCGTTCTGTAACTTCTCAACGGTTTCACAAAGAACCGTTTTTAATTCCAGATTTTTTCTGAAATCGTAATCACGGAACTGATTATTTATTTTGATAATATCATAAAATTTCTCGCTATAAAGCTGATAGCTTTTCCATAATTCATTCACATGTTCCTGAGGAACATCTTTTACTTCTTTCCATCTTTGCTGAATATCCTTAAAGTCATTATATAACTTATTGAAATCTTCCTGGCTTTCACTCAGGTTTTTCAACTGTTCGATTAATTGAAGTTTCAAAGCATAATTAGCTTCCTTCTGACGTTCTTCTTCAGCAAGAAGTGCAGCTCTTTTTTCTTTATAAACAGCTAGGAATTCTTTTATTTTAGATTCAGCAGGATCCTCAGATGATACAAACTCGCTCTCTTCTCCTCCGTTTTCTAGAAATTCTTTTTTCATTTCTTCCACTTCATTACGGCGGATTTTATAATAAGCTTGTTTAAGAGCTTCTATCTCATTACGAGTTACTTCTGCAGCAGCACCTACCAGTTCGGACAATTTCTCCAGAATTTCTTCTTTCGATAACTTTCCGGCAGCAATCATCGTTTCTTCACTAACCTCTTCGTTCTCCACATCAGCTGCTGTGTCCAATTCTTCATCTTTCACAACTTCACCTGTTATGTTCTCCGGAGTTGTTTCCGGTGCTTTAGCTTCTTCCAATTTACCAGTTTCCTCGATTGGCAAATTAGTGTCCTGAGTGTCCTTCATATTCTATTCATTTAAGAAAAGGATAAATACGTCCTTATCAAGTCACAAATTAAAGTAAATATTTTCGGATTCCCGCATTTGAAAACGATTTATTTATCTAAATGTGTTAAAATAATTAGTAAAATGCCAATACAGACTTTCACTATTATCCATATCAGAACAGAATATTTGCAGAAGCACCAGCTACCAGCAGATGCTGAACTTTATTCAGATCACTGCTTACCGGAGGCAGCAAATTATAATCTCCGAAAATTTTCATGCCCAAATTATGTTTAAGAAGAAAACTTACAGAAATTCCGGTACCGAAAGTCACGCCTCCAGTTGCACCTATATCCATTCTAGATAATGTACATTTATTATAATGAGCATATCCCAGCAAAGCTTTTGTCCCGAACAAGATTCGAGATGTAGCAGGATACGAATAATAAGCACCAACTGCTCCTGAGAGTGTATTCAACGCATTATTTTCCTCTATGCCATTGACTGACAGAGGTGAATAAGCAAGTGAAAAGCGTCCGCCGACACCCCAGTTGGGAGTGAAAAAATAAGCACCTTCCAATCCGGCACTGCTTCCTGTCGACATTTTCATTTCAGAGCCATCAGGCAAACTGACAGCCCCCAACATAAAGTTAAGACCCAAATTAAACCCTGCAAAAGAAGGCCTGTAATTCTCATCGAACCGATTTTCATATACAGGGAAATGAGTAATACCTTTCTCTTTAAAAATCAGGTCGGCAAGAAAATATCCCAGTTCCGTAGAAAGGATACCAATACCGGCCCCCACCATTATATCACTCAGCCAATGTTTATTATTTGCTATACGGCTCAGTCCGGTTGCTGTTGCTACCGTATAGGCTCCAATACTATACCACGGGCTTCTTCCGCCATATTCCTTATGCATCATTGTTGCCGCCATAAATGCTGTTGCCGTATGCCCGGAAGGGAATGAATGATCGTTTGAATCATCAGGACGGGTAACTGAAGCCGAGTGTTTAATCACGTTAACAACTAAAGCCATTACACCTACGGAAAAAGCATCAGACACCAGCATCCTCGGCCACGAACTACGGCTCTCTACTCCACCGAGCTTCAGCCCTAACATCACTGCTGCTGGAGCATATTGCAAATAATCATCATAAGGATTACGAAAACCTGGGATATATGAATTTCTAAGATCCCTGAATTGAGTATCTGTTGGCTTCAGGATCAATCCACCGACAACCAAAGGCACACCAACGCACGTCATCTGGTAAGCTTTTGACGATGTTATTTTATCAAGCCGGGAAGGAAATCTCTTTTCCTTTACTAGTGAACGATAAAAAGAAGAATCGATCTGAGCAGATGCAAATGTGGAAACTAAGCATAAAATACTTATCAAAATAGTCAATTTGGTATGTCTCACGTCTCTAAGAGTTTATTTTAACGGCAAAAGTAATACATTTTCGACAATCCTTATAATTCATCCGTCAAATATCCTGTTAATATCTTCATTCAGAGATTACTTAGGAATGACCTCATAAAAACACAAAAAGAAACTTAAAACCAGTAAGCGGGCATTGATAGCCAACTATTTTTTTCATTAAGTTTGTAGCCATAATTAACCCAAAGAAATACATAAAATACAATGAAAAAGACAATTAACCGGCATGAACACCGTTCTCTTTATGCCACCGCTTTCTATTTCCGGATCAATGTCTCTTTTTTCAGTGACAATCCGTATATCCAAAAGTAAATTCAATTTACAGCCTGCCAGGCGCCATTCTATTAAACTCATTATTTCTAACTAACCTGGAAACCGCCATACATGGGCAACCTTCCTGTATCCCGGTATTAATTAAAAATACAATGAAAAAATTAAAAATCTCATTATTGGGCCAAGTGGTCATTGCCATCGGAGCCGGTATCTTATTCGGCCAGTTCCTTCCCCATGGGATTGCCCGTATTTTTGTAACGTTCAATTCCCTTTTCGGTAATTTTCTGTCATTTTCCATTCCCTTAATTATATTAGGGCTTGTTACGCCTGCTATAGCAGAGTTAGGGAAAGGAGCGGGTAAGCTATTAGCCATTACAGCTTTATTGGCATATGGCTCCACTATTTTTTCCGGTCTATTCACCTACTTTAGTTGTGCCTCGGTTTTTCCACATATGTTATCCCCCAATCCCGAACTTACGGCATTGGATACTCCCGGTGGCATGGCATCTTTAAGCCCTCTTTTTGTTATAGACATGCCACCACTGATGGATGTTATGACAGCCCTCTTGCTTTCATTCACCATTGGGCTCGGATTATGTTATATTGATAGAACAACTTTGAAAGATGGGTTCTCTGATTTCGGTGCAATTATTACAAAATTAATCGATACAGTTATCGTTCCTTTATTGCCTCTCCATATTTTCGGCATTTTTTTGAACATGACAGTAAGTGGACAAGTTGTAAGCATTATCGGCATGTTCCTCAAAGTAATTGTTGTTGTCTTCATTTTACATGTCCTGCTATTAATCATCCAGTTCCTCATAGCTGGAAGTATATCCGGGAAAAATCCATTCAAGGCATTAAAAACAATGATGCCGGCTTATGCGACTGCACTAGGCACACAGTCTTCGGCAGCCAGTATCCCTGTCACACTGAATCAAACAATTAAACTGGGAGTTAGGGAAAGCATTGCTATTTTTGTCGTACCTCTTTGCTCTACGATACACCTTGCAGGCAGCACTATGAAAATTCTCGCTTGTGCTTTAGCTATTATGTATTTGACCGGACAACCGGTTTCATTCTTAAGTATATTAAATTTTATCATGATGCTGGGTATCACCATGGTTGCCGCACCGGGAATACCAGGAGGCGCTATCATGGCAGCACTGGGTATATTGGAAAGCATATTAGGTTTCAACGAGACACTACAAGCACTCATGATTGCTTTATATATTTCGATGGATAGTTTCGGTACGGCTTGCAATGTGACTGGCAATGGAGCGATTGCTCTCATTATCGATAAAATTGCAGGGGTAAAACCCCAGCCCGTCCAAGTGGATCAAACGCCTACAATATAAACTCCAATTACATTGATTTTCCCTTAAAAGGAAATTGTTTGCATGACCTGCTGTTTTTTAAAAAGGTACACGTATTCTTTTTCTTTTCTTCCCGAGAAAATCTATTTTCGAGGTGGTCAAAAATATTAATGACCACCTCGAAAATAATAATGACGCCCTCGAAAATATTTTTGACCGCCTCGTGAACAGATTTATCAAGATTATTTAAAACAAATACAGTATGGAAAAACACAGCAACTCCGTTCTATAACTACTTAAGAAAAATATCATTCACAACCGCCAAACCATTTTCCTTTCGTATTGACTTTTACCCTGATACATTAGAAAAAGGGACACGATACCGATCGGCGAATAAAGCCTATAATTTCCAGTATGGAAATCTCTGATACTTTAGACAAAGATACAAATTTAAGGTACTTGTTCATTTTCTATTTTAACTTTCTAAAGACTAATATCTGATTTTCTCCCTTAATTTATATCGTTTGGCGATATAAAACGAGTACAGCTTTAACTCCCTGGATATGGGACAATTGTGTTCTTCTCATATCGATTCCGTACCCGGTTTTATCCCTTTTTTCTCATCTGTTTAAAATGTCGTTATATGGAAAAACAGATTTAGATAAGATGTTTCCTTTTCGATATTTTACTTTTGAAAAACAATTTTTATTGTTTTAAGCACCATGAACACACATTTATTTTACGTAATCCTTTTCTGGCTGATTGCCGGGAATGTTGCCTCTGCATCGGGTGAAGGAAGTTGGATACTATCTACTTCCTCGAGAGAGAACTATAACGGAGTGACCTTGGCCAATGGTAGAATCGGTTTGGTTAGTTCCCAATTCTTCAGCGTTACCGACATCGTTTTAAACGGGGTATACGATAAAGAGGATAAAGAAGGCGTAAGCCGTATTGTAAGAGGACCTGTTTTTACAAATTTACAATTGAAGCTGGACGGAGTACCCGTCTCCGAAAAGAATATCACAGCCTGGCATCAGAATCTGAACATGAAAGAGGCTTATTTGGAAACAGTCGTACAGACACAGAAGGCCACAGTTCATTACTCTATCCGCGCACTCCGGAATTTCCCTTATATGGGAATGGTAGTGGTAGAATTAGTACCAACCGCTTCCTTTGAATTGGATGTTGCCAATTCCACTATTTTCCCGGAAGAGCTGACCGAGACCTCTGCAACTTACAAATTATATAAAGATGCCGAAATAGAACTCCCGGTTTATACTTCCCAGGCCAAAAGCCGTACCGGCATGCAGGACCTGGCAACCTGTTCCGCTTTCCTTTTTGATACGGACAGACCAGCTATCGAAGCCTTATACGGAACCGCCCATCATCAATCGATGGGTTTTAAAGTCCGGTTGAAAAAAGGCCAACGCTACCGCTTTGCCCTGATTGGAGCAGTTTGTTCCTCCAAAGATTTCAACGACCCCAAATCGGAAGCAGAACGGATGGCAGTATTTGCTTTGCAATCGGACATAAACTATTTTTTAACCGGCCATAAAGAAGCCTGGGCGCGCTTATGGCAAAGTGATATAGAAATAGAAGGCGATGAAGAAGCCCAACGCGATATCCGTCTGGCATTGTACAATTTGTATGCCTCGGCAGGAGAAAATACTCGCCTGAGTATCCCTCCCATGGGTCTTACCACGGTAACCGGATACAACGGCCACGTTTTCTGGGACACAGAGTTATGGATGTATCCTCCCCTACTGATGTTGAACAACCGGATGGCCCGTTCCTGTGTGGATTACCGTTACGACAGACTACAGAAAGCCATGCAGAAAGCGACCCTATACGGATTCAGAGGATGTATGTACCCTTGGGAGTCGGACGACACAGGTGAGGAAGCCACCCCCACCTGGTGCCTGACAGGAACTTTCGAACATCATATTACAGCCGATGTCGGAATAGCTTTCTGGAATTATTATAGTGTGACTAAAGACCGCAACTGGCTCAAGTCGGAAGGATACCCGGTACTGAAACAGGTAGCCGACTTCTGGGCATCGCGGGTGGTCAAAAACGAGGACGGCAGTTACTCTATCAAGAACGTCGTAGGCGCCAATGAATTTGCCCCGAACGTGAATGACAACGCATTTACCAACGGTTCGGCCAAATTTGCACTGGAGTGTGCAACGAAAGCAGCCGCTATCGTAGGAGAACAGGCCGAACCGGAATGGAAAGAAATAGCAGCTAAACTACGCTTTCATTGGATGGCCGACGGCGTAATGAAAGAAAATGAAACCTATGCCGGAGAAATAATCAAGCAGGCGGATGTCAACCTGTTGAGTTATCCGCTGGATATCTTAGCTGAACCGGAAAGCATGAAAAAGAACCTGGATTATTATGCCAACAAGATTCACGAAGACGGCCCGGCTATGGGAAATGCTATCCTGGCTATTTTATATGCGAAATCAGGAGATCGCGACCGGGCATATGAATTTTTCAAAAAGAGTTATTTACCCAATAAACGTCCCCCGTTCGGTGTTTTATCGGAATCCGCTTTTTCCAATAACCCCTATTTCTGTACCGGAGCAGGTGGCTTACTGCAAGTTCTTTTATCCGGCTTCGGAGGGTTGAAAATAACCGACGAAGGGATCATCCAGGAACATACGATTTTACCGGCCCATTGGAAATCTATGACATTGAAAGGTATCGGTCCCGATAAAAAAACATATGTGATTCGCTGACACCTAAGTTTCCTACCGTTTTTTCGAACGATTTTTTCAGAATAAATCATAAACCGGAAATCAGCATACCGACAACACGTATCAGATTTCCTTAAATTTAATATCTTATGAAAGTAGTATTAATCGGAACATCGTTGCTTCTGAGCATGGCTCACCCTTTATGGGCGGGCATCGAAACAGAACCGGTCAGTTTTAAAAACTCATCGGAGATTGTTCAAAGTTATCGTAAAGTAACGGTCGTGGTCAACGACCAGGCAGGGCCTATCATCGGCGCAAATGTAATTATCAAAGGTACGACAAACGGGAATATGACCGACCTGAACGGACGTACCGTACTCGAGAACGTTCCCGACCAGGCTGTCTTAGTCATTTCTTACATCGGCTATCTGACAAAAGAGGTGTCTTTACAAAAGAACCAGACGGAAGCTGTGATTGAACTGATCGAAGATTCCGAAATATTGGACGAAGTAGTAATCGTGGGCTATGGCTCCGTTAAAAAATCGGATGCTACCGGAGCGATCGAAGTGTTGAAAAGTTCCGACTTCAACAAAGGAGTGGTAACTTCCCCCGAATCCTTGTTCAAAGGGCATATTGCCGGCGTACAGGTAACCTCCACAAGTGGTCAGCCGGGAGCGAATACCAACGTGCGTATACGTGGTGTCAATTCGATTTCGGCCTCAAGTGAACCACTGTATGTCATCGACGGAGTACCCATCGATAATTCCCGGTCGACACTGAGCGTTGGCAACGATGCGGGGTTAAACAATCTATCGATCAATCCCTTGTCTATGATTCCCGCTTCCGACATCGAATCGATGACCGTATTAAAAGATGCTTCCGCCACAGCCATCTATGGGTCGCGTGGTGCAAACGGTGTGATTCTAATCACCACAAAAGGGGGAAAAGACGGCATCCGTTCGGTAAGCTATTCCGGCTCTGTCGGTTTTTCACAGGTTGCCAATAAGATTGACATATTGAGCGCCGACCAATACCGCCAGTATGTACCCGACGCTACAGGTACGGCCTCCACCGACTGGCAAGACGAAATTTTCCGCACAGCTGTGGTACACGAACACAATGTTACGTTCAGCAACGGAAATAAAAACACATCCTACCGGGCATCATTAAGCGCTTCGGGACAAGACGGTATCATTATCGGAACCGGCATGGACCGTTATTCACTGCGCTTTAACCTGACGCACAAAATGTTTGAAGACCGTTTAATCTTCAACCTGAATGCAACAAACACGTACTATAAATTGGATAATGTACTGGAACAGCAGACAGGGGGTGCGAATGGCGGTATTATCAACAATGCATTGAAAGCAAACCCGACCGAACCGGTGTATAAAGCCGACGGTTCTTTCAACGAATACGCGGAAACCGTACGCAACCCGGTGGCAATGGCCAAACAAATGTCAGATAAATCACGCGGCGACCGTTTTATCGGAAATGCGGACGCAACTTATTATTTCCTTCCTAAAACGTTATTCGGTAAAATTAATTTAGGCTATGATGTAGATAATATCAACCGGAAAGCATACCAGCCAATCCATTCGAAAGCGGCCGAGAATGTGGAAGGACGTGCTGTAACGGAAAGTAACCGCTATTCCAATTATTTACTGGAAGGCTATCTGACTTTCGATAAAACATTTAATAAAATTCATGCATTGAATGTGGTGGCAGGTTATTCCTGGCAGGAATTCGATAATTATATATCGACTGTACGGGCAGAAGGCTTTGTAAACGACAACCTCGGTGCGAATAACGTAGGAGGAGCCAGAACCCAAGAGGCCCGGAACAATCAGGAAAAAAACCGGTTGATTTCTTTCTATGCCCGTGCGAATTATAATCTGATGGATAAATATATGTTCACCGCCACTGTAAGGCGCGATGGTTCTTCCCGTTTCGGTCCGAATAACCGGTGGGCGGTATTTCCCTCAGGAGCCTTTGCTTGGAAAATAAAACAGGAAGATTTTTTGAAAGATGTATCGTTCCTTGACGATTTGAAACTACGGTTGGGATATGGTATAACCGGTAACCAGGATATTGGTAATTTCCGTTATAGCCAAACTTATTCAATCAACAGCAAGGAGGGTACTTCTTTCGGTGGCGTTGCTTATCCGTCGTATGGAATTACCGCCATCGCAAATCCGAACCTGAAATGGGAACAGACCGCCCAGTTTAATGTGGGTATCGATTATGCCTTCTTTAACAACCGCCTCCGTGGTTCGCTGGATGTATACAATAAAAAGACCTCCAATTTGTTGCTGACAATCGATGCCATCCAACCGGCAGTAAGTTCCACTTATCTGGATAATATCGGGGCAATGGTAAACCGGGGAGTCGAATTTTCACTGGATGCGGCTGTCATCAGCACGAAAGATTTCTACTGGGATGCCAATTTGAATGTGGCTTACAACAAAAATGAGGTAACCGAACTTTACAACAACAAAGATATCGTGTACGGTGTGGTAAGTGGAGCCGGCGCTTCAGGCAACACGCAAATATTACGTGTTGGGGAATCGGTCGGATCGTTTTACGGGCGTCGTTTTATCGGTATAGAAAACGGGGAGGAAGTATTCGCATCGGACGAACGCGAAGTAATCAGCGACGCGTTGCCGGATGTTATTATCGGTTTCAACAACTCGTTCAAATACAAAGATTGGGATTTATCTGTTTGCCTGCGTTCGAACCTCGGTGTCAGCGTGTACAACAATACACGGGCGGAATTAGCACAAGGTAGCCGTTTGCCCGGACAGAATACAAACATAGAAGGTGCCGAGTTTCATAAGGCAGGCGGAGGTGGAACCGTATATTCTTCTTCACGGTGGGTGGAAAATGCCGCTTTCCTGAAATTGGATAATATCACTCTGGGCTATAATTTCTCGTTGCCTAAAGTCATCAAGAACGGGCGTATTTATGTAACGGCCCAGAACTTGTTTACCATCACTTCCTATACCGGATACGATCCGGAAGTAAGTAATGTCAGCTCAGATAAGGATGTAAAAGCAATCGGTATCGATTATTGCAGTTATCCGCAGGCACGTACTTTCACATTGGGTTTGAATATTAACTTTTAATTCCTCAGAAAATGAAAAAATTAATCATGATATCGGCATTCATGGCTTCCATGGTTTCCTGTACGGACCTGAATGTCATTCCGGACAGCCAACTCACGGATGAATCGGCTTATAAAGAAAAGACAGAATTTCTGAACGGGCTTTCCGGCGTAGATGCGACCTTAGGTATTTGGTCTGAAATTGTATATAAAATCGGTATTTCGGCCGACGATATGATTGCGCCTGCTCGTGGCGCCGACTGGAAAGGGGATGCACAGGCAGTTCATTTGCATACCTGGACTCCCGATAATGGCGAGTTAAGCGGAATATATACCGGCATCTCAAAAATTATCGCCGTATCCAATTCTTATATAGACATAATCGACAAGAGTAATTTTACAACGGATAAAGAGGTTTTATTAATGCGCGCGGATGCTCGCTTTATACGGGCTTTTGCTTATTTTTTGATGGTCGACCATTTCGGGAATGTGCCTTTGGTTACAAATGGCACATATGATGCACAAAATCCGCCTAAGCAGAATACACGCAAAGAATTGTATGATTTTGTGGAATCGGAACTAATCGACCTTATCGACAACTGTCTGCCGGAAACCTCTGAATACGGACGGTGGAACAAATACGTAGCGAAAACGCTACTGGCTAAACTCTACCTGAATGCGGAAGTTTTCCTGGGAGAAGGTAATGCCAAATGGGACGAGGTAGCCAGTTTGACTTCCGACATCATGCGCAACAGTGGATATGCGCTGGAAGATAATTTCAAAGATGTGTTCAAATGGGATAACTACACAAGCAAGGAAATCATTTTCCCGATGATTTGTGAAAGCCAGAATACCTATCCGGAAAATATCAGTTACTTATTCTCTTTGGGCGATTTACGGGCCAAATACGGTTCTTTTGCCCAAGGATGGCAGGGAACAGCAGCGCTTCCGTCTTTTATCCGTTCATATGATGATAACGATGTTCGTCTTCAGGCTTTCCTCTATGGTCCGCAGGTGGGTTCAGACGGTGAACCTATTATGCAACAGGATGACAAAGGAGTCATCCGCCAACTGGATTATACGATCGATTTTACAAGTTCCGACCCGGTAAACAATGCCGACCACTGGGATGGTGCCAGAGGTGTAAAATATCTTATGGACGGTATCGGTGGCACAATGGTAGAAAGAGGCTTGAACAATGATATGCCTATCCTGCGTTATGCCGATGTTCTAATGATGCGCGCCGAGGCCTTATTCCGTTTGGATCCGAATGATACGGAAGCTCTCGACCTTGTCAATCAGGTACGGACAAGAAATGGGAATAACCCGGTTTATAAACTCTCCCGGCTGACGGCCGACGATTTATTGGCGGAGCGTGGTCGTGAATTTGCCTGGGAAGGCTGGCGCCGAAACGATATGATTCGTTTTGATGTATGGAGAAATGCATGGGATTACAAAGAACAGAGTGAAGATTTCCGTAAACTGTTCCCTATTCCTCAGGTACAAATGGATTCCAATCCAAATTTGCAACAAAACAACGGATATTAGTAGAAATGAAAAAGAGAACCGGTATTTTTGATACCGGGTTTCTTTTTCTTTAATAGAATTAGCTATGTATAAATTAACGGTTATATTGTTAATAGGACTTTTGTCGGGAGGTTGCTCGAATGTGGAAAAACAGTCTGATGCACCCTGGCATAGTTGCTTCAACGGCCTTTCCAACCATGGGACAAATGGTGGCAAGCTGTATGTTACCTCTGGAAGAAAGGCACAGATAGTAGGTACACAGGATGCTATGTTTCCGGATACAGGCAGTCATGTTCCGGGAGAAATGGGTGGTATTTGGACAGGGTCGTTTAAAATGGCCGACGGATATTGGATGAAAATAGCCGATATTGCTTCAAATGAAGACTCGATACTCCGGGCCCGAGAGATGAAGGTGTATCCTCATCAAACCCAATTCGATTTCGGAGATGTACTACACGGACTGAAACTGTCGGCTTCCCAATTCGCCTCGGATACGCAGCCGGGAATCATTGTTTCTTATACCGTAGAGAATACGACCCGCGAAGAACGTTCCATCAGTTTGGGCTTTTTAGTCAATGTCGACCTTTTCCCGGTATGGTTTTCCGAAGAAAACGGTATTCACAACGGCCCTGATACTGTGGAATGGAACAAAGAGGGTGAATTGTTTACTGCAAAAGATTCATTGCACCAATGGTATATGGCCTGGAAATGCGACCACAATGTTTCCTCCTACGAAACAGGAAACGAATCTATCCGGACTCAAGGCTCGGTCACGCCTACCTGCATGTATACCACACTTTGCCTGAAACCCGGTCAAAAAGAAACAATAAATTACGTCCTCGCCTCTTCAATTGAAAGTTATGGACAAGCAATCGATAACTGCCATACCCTTCTGGCAAACGGTGAAAAACAAATACTCGAGAAAAAGAAATCGATAGAAGAATTATTATCTATGTCTGAGATTTCCATTCCTGATAAAGAAATCGAACAAGCGTATTATTGGACTGTAATTAATAACCGCTGGCTGGAAATGGATGTGGATACTATTGGATATTTTCTCGGTGCCGGAGCCGTAGAATATCCCTGGTTGTTTGGATGCGATAATTCGTATGCGTTGCAAGGCGTGTTGCGGACAGGTAAATTCGATTTAGTCAAATCCACCCTGCGTTTATTGAATAACGTCTCGGATCAAGTAAACCGGAACGGAAGGATTATCCACGAGATGTCGAACAATGGACGGGTTGGAAATCTCGGGAACACCCAGGAGACAGCCCATTTTATCCTGGCTCTGTGGAAAACATACGAATGGACTGCCGATAAGGAGTTGCTGGAGGAAATTTATCCGAATGTTAAGAAGGGTATAACCTGGTTGACGGAAACAATGGACACCAATCAGGATCTTTTCCCGGAAGGATACGGGATTATGGAAGTGAAAGGACTGAATGCGGAACTAATCGATGTAGCGGTGTATACCCAACAAGCACTGGAAGCTGCCTCGAATATGGCTCACCTGTTTAAAGAAGACAGTTTAGCGACAGTGTACAAGGAGAAGTCTGAAGTTTTGAAACAAAAGATAAACCAGGAATTGTGGGACGAAGCATCAGTCAGCTATTGCGATTTTTACGGGAGCAAAGAAATGGCTTTGCAGGTAACTGAAGGAGCGATAGAGGAAGCAAAAAAATTAGAAGGAGAAGATGCCCGGCGAATCGTTGCTTATTATGAAAATTTGCTACAAGACATCGGCAAGAATTATCCTTCCAGCGTGCACAAAGGTTGGTTCACAAACAAAAACTGGGTAATCAACACGCCTATGGAATGTAAAATAGCCCCACAGGAAAGAGCTATAAGAGCTCTGGAAGCTATTTATCAGCATAATTGCGGCGAATACGGTCCTTATTTATCGGCTGTCGACCGGAAACGTATGATGACCATCGCCACCGGCGTACAAGCTGTGGCAGAAGCGAACTATGGCCGAATCGACCAGTCCGTGGAATATCTCGGAATGATAGCGAAAACAATAGGACGAACGATGCCTGGCGCTATCAACGAGATGATGCCGGATTATGGGTGTCCTTTCCAGGCCTGGACTATTTACGGAATGGCAACCGGTCTGGTTTCCGGTTGTTTCGGAGTCGAGCCTCGAGCCGATTTAAAAGAAATCACTCTTACTCCCAAGCTCCCGTCCAAATGGAAATCCATGTCGTTGAAACGGTTGCGTATAGGCGATAACTGGTTTGATCTTTCTATTTCAAAAGAGGATAAAACCTATACACTAAATTATGTATCCGAGCAAAAAGGTTGGAAAATAAAACTCCGCCTCCCCGATAGCAAAGGAAAACGCATAACGGTTAATAATAAAAGCGTACCAGTACCCGACGAAAATCTTTTACTGGAATCTCAGCACGGTAGCATTGTTATTTCTCAATAATATGACCAAGATAGCAGGTAGTAGGATTTTGCGGTCTTTCACAGAGCGTTAAATTTGTCTATCTGCTATTTCTTTTTCTTTGTGTATTTCAGAAAAACTATCTTTGTAAGGATTTATTATTCCATAATACCTAAAAAACATCGTATTCCAAATGACAAAGATATATTTTATCCGGTGGATTTTGTTTGCTTTTCTGTATGGTAGCCTGGTTTCGTGCACAGGGGAAAAGAAACAGGTTAGAATCGGTTTTTCTCAATGTACGGGTGGAGAATGGCGTGAACAGATGAATCAGGAAATCATGTCGGAAGCCGGTTTCTACGATAATGTAGATATAACCATCAAAAATGCTTCCGGCAATATCGGGCAACAGATAGACGATATCCAGTTTTTTATCAAAGACAAAGTGGACCTCCTCATCGTTTCCCCCTTGGAAGACAGTGCCTTGATAGAGACTTTCAATAATCAGGATTTCCATAATATCCCGGTATTGTTGGTCGACCGGAAGTTGTCTTCCAACAAATATGTCTCGTTTGTCGGGGCGAGCAATTGGGAGGTAGGCACGAAAGCGGCGGATTACGTAAAGCTACTCAGGGGAGAAAAACCTACACATATTCTTCATATCAAAGGGCACGACAAGTCGACGGCTACCCTGGAGAGGGAGGCTGCTTTCGTAAATGCGCTATATCCTTTGAAAAACATGTCTATCTCGACAATTGTATCGGGAGACGATTCCGGAGGGAAAAATGTGGAATCGACGAAATATATTCTGGAGGAAAATCTGGACCTTTTGAAAACGGTCGACGTGATTTATGCTTTCAACGATGCCATAGCCATTACAGCCCACGAAGTATTACGGAAAAACCAAATCCAGCATATGCCAATCATTATAGGTGTAGACGGCTTGTTAGGATATAACAAAGGCATTTATGCCGTTAAAGAGGGTATCCTTACAGCCTCTATTGTCTATCCTACCGGAGGAAGAAAGGTATTAGATGTAGGTATGAAAATCGTCAACCATGTATCGGTTCCCAAAGAAAATCTGCTACCTACTTTCCTTATCGATAAGAGTAACGTTTCGGTATATCATAACCAGGGATTGGATGTGACAGAATTGCAACAAAAAATAAATTTTCTGTTGCAAGAAAAAAAGATGGATAAGCAGCGGTTGCAAACTTGGTTTTCCGGCGGAATACTTGGTTTTGTTCTTCTGTTAACAATCTGTATAGTCCTGTTTAGGAAAATAAAAAAAGCAAAACTCCCATCCCTGGAAGAAACATCGCATGGAGATAAACAAGCTACAGAGACTTCCGCTGACGAAGAATGGGAAGAATTTGAAAAGAAAATCTTAGCATACGTCAAAGCGCACTATATGGAGTATGATTGCGATTTAAATGTTTTAATAGACGATTTAGGATTGTCGCGGGTTCATTTTTATAAGAAATTCAAATTGAAATTCGGAGATACGCCCAACAACTATCTGAAAAAATACCGCTTAGAAAAATCGAAAGGGTTGATTTTAGCAAATAAATATACGTATGCAGAAGTAGGGTATCAAGTGGGATTTTCTTCTCCCGCCTATTTTACTAAATGTTTTAAAGAAGAATATAGCTTGACACCCTCCCAATATTTCGACAAGAAGACAAAGAAAAACTAAAAAAGTTGGAACAGTTTTTTTATTCTTCCTCCGCCGGCTTCAAGATATCATTCCCAATCTGCATTACCGGTACGGTGTCATTTGTAAAGTGTACCGTAGAAATACACATATATCTCGGATGAATTTCTTCTTTATTTTTATGTGCATGATACACGATTTTCATCTGGCCTTCCTTATCTTTAAACATAGCGCTATGCCCGACTCCGACAAGGCTATCTGGTTTCTGCAAAATCGGATTCGCTGAATATTTTGTCCAGGGGCCCATAGGAGAGCTTGCTGTGGCGTAACCTATTCCGTAGAAAGGACTCTCATAACTATTGCCTGAATAGGTCATATAATACACTCCCTTGTGTTTAATGACAAAGGCGCCTTCATTAACACGAGGATGAACTTCTTCCCAGGGCTGGGATACATGAATACATTTTGTTAACGTAGATGGTTTGATTGACTGCAAATCGCTTTCAAGCTCAGCAGCCCATATATTTAATCCATCATTGAAACGGTCAAAATACAGATAGGGTTTCCCGTCATCATCTATAAATAAGGTATTATCAATACACTTTTCATCTTCAATCATGGGTCGTTTTTCATCTTGCACGAATGGCCCGAAAGGAGAATCGGATACTGCTGCACAGATATGTTCGTCTGCCGTGTAATACATAAGAAATTTATTTTTTTCTTTTATATAATAGACTTCCGGCGCCCAGAACCAACGTTCTCCCCATGAGTCTTTCTGATGTAAAGCAAGAGATTCTGCCTTTTTCCAATGCTTTAAATCATTGGAAGAATATACTTCTATGCCTTCTTCGGCATTGGTTCCATATGCATAATACACATTTTCATAAAGCATTATAAACGGATCACCAAATGGGATTCGCTTTTCTTCTACGGATTTACTTTTTCCCACATTTAGACAGGATATCAGAATAGTACTCAAAAATACAGTTACCAAAAGGGTTGAAACTTTCATTGCTTTAGATTTTATGATTATTAATACAATATTTTAAAATACAGAAGTAATTTCCTTATTACTGTATTTAATTAGTCACTATTCCCGTATGCCAGTGAAATGTCATTTTACAAATTTGATTAGATTATCTTCAAATGCCACTAATAAACAAAGGCTTAACACAGACTTTAATAGCATAAACACAATAAATCACATTGTCAGAATTACGGCAAAAATATAATCTTAGGTATTGGGAACAAGATACATTCTATATTATTTATGTGATATTATTAATTATTGTCAGAATTGTAGAGCTAAAAACAGTACCGAATAAGAGTATATCCAAATTATAGAAACGGTTACACGTCATAACGAACAGATACACAATACACATATTATATTACAATATATAAGTTCTTGAAGAACTCATGTATTTCAAAAGTGCAAATATATTTTTTTTTACAATT